>CAVZUA010000036.1:0-11986 GCA_963778385.1 uncultured Alphaproteobacteria bacterium
ATTCGGCCGAAGCCGGGTTTCTACGCGATGCGCGCGGCGCGCGGCGCTCCCATGATACCGGCACTGATTTACCAGCTTTGCCCGATGGTCGTGCCGCAGCCGACCGCGCTCGGCGGTCCCCATCCCGATGATTGGTGCCGCCCGCTCGATCGATCGCCGCAGTATCGGGCCCAGATCGATGGCAGAGCCGTCGCGATCGATCGAGTGTGGACGGCGCGTTCGCTGCGATCGATCAGTTTCGCGGAATACCAGTTCCGTATCGGGCCATTGCGCCGATGGGCGCACACGCACCCTCAAATGCCCGAAGCCCAACCACGCCGTCCCGTCGATCTTGCTGCTCTTCCCCCACTCTTTTGAGGAGACGTCCGTGTACCGATCCCCCGCTTCTTTGGTCGAACCCGTACCCGGGATTGGCCATAACGGTTCGCCCGAGGTGCTCGACCCGATCGCCGCGGTGAAGAACCGTCTCGGCATCGCCCACCGCGACCTGGTCGCCCGGTTTATCGATCTCGAACTCGGTTGTGCCCGAGTTCCCGATCCGATCGACAGCGAAGAAGAAGCAGGGCTTGTCACCGATTTCATCGCCCAATGCCAGGCGCAGCTGCGTCGGGCCGATGGCGCGCACAAGCAAGAAAAGGCCTTCTTTCTGCAGGCGGGTCGAGCGGTCGACAGTTTCTTCAAGCGCCGCTGCGAAACACTGAGCGACGCCCTCACCCCGGTGATTGCTCGGCTCAAGGCCTACCGAGACCGAGTAACGACTGCCGCATGTGCACAGCATCAGGCGGCTCGCCAAGCCGCCGAGGAAGAGGCGCGCCGGGCCGGCGCTGACGCCGCGGCGCATCGGGCCGAAGCCGAGCGGCTGGCGCGCACCGCTAACAGTTCAGAGGATCGCCAGCGCGCGGCACAAGAGCTGGCGCTTGCCGAAGCCGCCGCCGAGCGTGCCGAGGTGTGGGCCCGTGAAGCCGCTTCAGTCTTGGAGCCGGTGCGCATCCAGGGCGATTACGGCGCCACCGCCTATATCACACGGAGCTGGACCTTCGAGGTGGTCGATCTCGACCAGGTTCCGCGCCTCTATCTGAGCCTCGACACGGAAGCGGTGCGGACGGCGATCACCAAGAAAGGGGTGAGAGACATCCCGGGCCTCAAGATCTTTCAGAGTGAGAGCCTGCGGGTACGGGGAGCAGCCTGATGCCGGACGGGACGCACCGTCTCTCTCGACCAAAGCGATGGCATTGCTCCAGCCCTCTTCCGACCATGTCCGCTATCCCGGAATACCTGGCGCCAAAGTCAATCGCTGCCGTGCGCGAAGTGGCAAGTCTGATCGCGGCTGCGGAGTGGGCGCCCTCCCCTTATCGCGACCTTGAGGGTAGGTACGTCGTCGACAGGATCGCGCTGGCGATCATGCACGGCGCCGCTGTCGGGCTCGGCCCCTTTGCCGCCGTGCAGTCGATCGCGGTGATCGACGGTCTGCCGACGATCTGGGGCGATGGCGCGATGGCGCTGGTCGAACACTCGGGCCTCATCGAGGACCGGCGGGAGAACTATGTCATCGACGATGAGGAAGGACTGACCGCGGTCTGCACGATCTGCCGGCGACAACGGCCAACGCCGATCACCGGCCGCTTCTCGACCGCGATGGCCGATCAGGCGCGGCTCACCCAGAAGGAAGGACCGTGGCAATCCTATCCACGGCGGATGCTGATGATGCGCGCACGCTCCTGGGCTCTGCGCGACGGCTTTGCCGATGTGCTGCGCGGCTTGTCAATTCGGGAAGAGGTCGAAGACTTCGCGAGTGCGGCGATCTCCCTGCCAGAGCCCGTTCTCGCTGTCTCCCCACTTCGGCCGCCCATCACTGCTGGTCGCGTTGCTCCCCGGCCGCGCTTTGCCGACCACGTCCGATGCGGACCAGCCACCGAGCGTGCCCCGAGCGCGTCAGTTTCGTCACCGGCGCAGGGACCGAAAATCGACGAGGCCGAAGACGGGATCGCAGCTGACGCGGGACTTGCTGCCGTCAATGAGGGTGCGGCGGACAGCATCGACACCGCTGCCACATCGTCCCGCGTTGAAAGCACCACGCCGGTCACCGCAGCCGACGAAACATCGTTTGCGCTGATCGACGCCGAAGGCGCTTTCATCGAGGTCACTGACATCGTGGCGCTGCGCGATGCTTTTGCGCGCCTCTTTGCTGATCCGTATCTTTCGGCCGATCAGGTGCTCGGTCTTTGGGAATCGAACGAGACCGCGCGCGATAAACTGGAACAGGTTTTTGGCGCCGCCGCTCTATCCGAGGCGGATAGTCGCAGAGCGGCGGCGGAGAGGCATGGCGCGTCGCAAGCGAGCGATCGACCGAAAGCAGCCCCCAGGGCCGGTCACTCCCGGTCAAAACGCGCCAAGACCGTGGACCGCGGCTCGGACATCGAAGCCATACAGCCTCTAATGATCGATCCCGCTCGGTCTGATGAAACGGCGCTGCGCCATTACCGCGCGCATCTCATTGCGTTGAAGCGCCGCCGCGCGATGGCCGCGACTTTTGTCGATTTCCGCCGCGCCAATCACGAGATTGAAGAGCGGCTGCGTGAAAGGCTGCCGCATCTCATGACGGATATCGACGCGATCTTCGCGTGGGCAGCGACCCATGCGCGTTGACCCTGTTCGTCCAGAGACCGATCGATGAACCTCCCCCGCAAACTAAAGCCCGCAAAAATGGGGCTGCGGGTCCCGCTGCAGACGATCTGGCCGCGTCACCGACGTTGGGTCAGAGCTCATGGCTGCTGCGTCCCCGATTGCCCAGCCGTCCGCGTCGAGTTTGCCCATCTGCGCTCCGCGGCCAACGCCGGCACGGGACGGAAACCGCACGATGCGTTCGGGATCAGCCTTTGCCATACCCATCATGACGAACAGCATCGGCTCGGCGCCGCCACCTTTGGCCGGAAATATCAGATCGACCTTTGGGCGCTGGCAGCGGAATTCGCGCGGCTAAGCCCCGATCAAGCAATGCGCGCCTCGCTGAAGCTCATCGCAGTCAACAAGGCAGCGGACATCGAGGGCAATGCCCCACCACAGCATGCGCAACACTTACCAATTTAATCATCCCGAACCCGACATGGCGGTGCTGCAGCCGTCGTCTCCCGCGCCACGACTGCCCCTGCATCTCTTTGGTCCCGCCTGGGCTCGATGGATTGCGGACGCGGCCGAGGCCGCCGCGTGTCCCGTTGATTATGTCGCCGCACCACTCATCGCTACAGCGTCGGTGCTGATCGGTCATGCTCGTTGGGCAGCAGCCACACCAGGATGGGCCGAACCGCCGCATCTCTGGCTCGGGGTCGTCGGCGATAGCGGCGCCGGTAAGAGCCCAGGAGCGGATTGCATCTTAGGCGAGGTGTTGCCTGAGATCGAACGGCGAATGCTCGCCGATTATCCCGATCAACTGCGCGCGTGGTTCACCGGCGTCGAACTCGGGAAGGCGGCATTGGTGCGCTGGCGGCACGATTTGCGCGCAGCCGAACGGCAGGATCTGGTGGCACCAGCGCCTCCGCCCATCAGCGAGGTGCCGCAACCTCAGTCACCGCGCCTGCGCCAGAACGACGTCACGATCGAGAAGGTCGCCGACCTCCTCGCCACGGCAGCCCCCAAGGGGCTGCTAATCGTGCGCGACGAACTCGCCGGCTGGATCACCGGCATGAACAACTATCATCGGCGGCGGCCGCCAATTCTGGCTCGAAGCCTATGGAGGCCGCCCCTATCGGGTCGAGCGCAAGAGCGATCCCGACCCAATCATCGTGCCGCGGCTGGCGGTCGGTGTTTATGGCGGCGTCCAGCCGGACAAACTCGTATCCCTATCTCGGGGTTTGGATGACGGGCTCATGGGGCGGTTTCTCTGGGCATGGCCGAAGGCACGGCCGTTCCGCCTTGGGCACTGTGCCCCTGGCACCGGGTGGGCCATCGGTGCACTCGACCGGCTTCGCGAGCTCGATCTGCAACCCAACCCACCTCTTCCGGTAGTAGTGCCGCTCCACCCAGATGCTCGTCCGAAGATCGAAGCATTTGGCCGGCGAATGCAGGAACAGCAATCCCGCTCAAAGGGACTCATGCGCTCGGCCTACGGAAAAGCTCGCGGTCAAGCCCTACGCTTGGCTCTCGTTTTAGAGATGTTGTGGTGGTGCGGGGAGGAAGGAGCGTCACCGCCGCCAACGTGCATCAGCACACGCGCGTTCGAGGCTGCGGAGCGTTTCGTCGGGGAGTATTTCATGGCAATGGCAGAACGCATCTATAGCGGCACCGGCGGGTCGTTCGTTGATGAGGACGCCGCTACACTGGCGCGCTGGATGCTCAAGGCGCGCCCCACGAAAGTACATGTCCGCCATCTGCAGCGGAAGGTGCGGTTGCCAGGCTTGCGGACAGCTCCCGAAATCCACAGCGCGGCAGAACGTCTTGTCGCGCTCAACTGGCTTTACCCGCTGACGCCGAACAACCATTTTGGGCCTCGGACGTGCCTGGCCTACCCCGTTAATCCTCGGCTCTGGCAATTTGACGATGTTAACTCTTCCTCTCCAAGGAGATCGGAGACCTGCGAGCAGCTGCGATAAACGGCAGGTAAACAGTTGCGCGCGTACAGAATTCAGGTTCCACCGCGGTTATCGAGCGCGGCCGCGCGGCTGGCGGGCACGTGACCCAGCCAGGGAAAAAATGCCGCTCGATGATGCGCCGGCTTCGGAGACTAGGGCTCCCGTCGTCTGCGCGACGCGGAGCCGCAGCGCCGCACCCCTGTAGGTCAGCATAGGAGTCCACCATGACGACACACGCCCAGCGGAGCGAACTGGCGTCCATCGTGCAGAAGACGATCAGATCAAGACCCCTCGGCGACGTCGCGGAGCTAGCGCACGCAATCGTCGATGACATCGAGGACGCTGGCTGGACGATTGCCAAGGCGGATGCTATTCCAGTCCGGGGCGCCAGACCGGGCGACGTTGAAATGGTCGCCAACAAGACGCTTCCGCCGATCAGGGAACAGCGAGGCGTTTTGCCGGTTTTTTCTAGGCGCCTTATGCGGAAACCGATTGTGGTAACCGTGCCTCATCGGCTGGGCCGAGACGAAGCTAAGCAACGGCTGGTCGACGGACTACAGCATGTAAGCGAGCAGATCGCCTCGGCGCATGCCTCATTGGAATACGGCTGGGAAGAATATCGGCTCAATTTCAGCGTGACGGCGATGCGCCAGCGCCTCGATGGTCATACTGACGTCGAAGACGAGTTTATCCGGATCTCAATTCACTTGCCGTTCTTGCTCCGCATGCTGGCGGATCCCCTCGCCAGCCGCGTCGAGAGCGACACCGAGCTACTACTGAACAAGCCGGCGATCCTATCCCGCGACTAGATCCCCGGCCCGCGCGGCGCCGAGTGGAACGGCTCGACGACGTCACGCCTCCAGTCCGATGTGTCCACAGTGTCAACGGGAGCCTAACGAGATGGCTGTGGAGAGCCCATGCGCTTACGAAAATTTATGTGCCTACTGAGCACAGATACACCACCCATGATATAAATCCCGGTGAGGGATTGGAATTTCGTGGACATGGACTTCTCGCACGCACGCATTCTTTGTCTTGGCGATGTGATTCTCGATCGTTTCGCTCACTGCGCGATCGAGCGTATCTCGCCAGAGGCCCCTGTCCCGGTGCTGCTGGTTCAGCGTTGGCGCAGTTCGCTCGGCGGGGCGGGCAATGTCGCGCGCAATATCGCGACATTGGGCGGCGAAGCGGTGCTGATGGGATTGCTCGGGCGCGATGCCGCCGGCGACGAGATACGGTCGCTTGATCAGCGAGATGCCGCGCCTCGTTGACGCCCATATCGAAAGCAGCGGTCGGCCGACGATTTGCAAAACCCGCTATCTGGCAGGACACCAGCAAATCCTGCGGGTCGATGAGGAAAGCGCTCACGCTCTCGATGACGGTGAGCAAGCCGCGCTGATTGCGGCGATCGACAAGGTCATCGGCTCGGTCGATGCCGTCGTCATCTCGGATTACGGCAAAGGCGTCCTCAGTCGCAAAACGCTGTCGGCGACGATGAAGCGAGCAAAGGCGCAACGCATCCCGGTGTTCGTCGATCCCAAGAGCGACGATTTCCGCCATTACCGTGGCGCCACGTGCGTCACGCCGAACCTCGCCGAGCTCGCTCGCGCTGCGAAACTGCCGGTCGTAACCGACGCGGAAGTTATCACCGCCGCGACCCGAGCCCTGCGCGATGCCCAAGCCGAGGCAATCCTCGCAACCCGGTCGGAAAAAGGCATGATGCTGGTAGAGGCCTCGGGGGAGGTTCATGTCGAACCAGCACGCGCCCGCGAAGTCTTTGACGTCACTGGCGCCGGCGACACGGTCATTGCCGTCCTGGCGCTGGCCCACGCCAGTGGTCATTCGCTTCCTCAAGCGATGCGGCTCGCCAATACCGCGGCGGGAATCGTGGTCGGAAAGCTGGGCACTGCGGCTGTTGAGCTCGATGAGTTGATGCTCGAATTATCGCGCGAGGCACGCGAGCACGATATCGGGCAAGACAAGCTCTACAGCGCCGCCGAAGCGGAGACCTTGGCCCGGCAATGGAAATCCCGTGGTCTCGCCGTCGGCTTTACCAACGGAGTTTTCGACATTGTCCATCCCGGCCACGTGACACTGTTGGCTAAGGCCCGCGCCGAATGCGATCGGCTCATCGTCGCGCTCAACAGCGATGCCAGCGTCAGCCGGCTCAAGGGACCGCAGCGGCCGATCAATAATTTGGCCGACCGGGCCGCGGTGATCGCCGCGCTCGCCTCGGTCGATGCGGTGATCAGTTTTGATGATGATACGCCACTTGGTTTGATCACACGTCTCAAACCCGACGTGTTGATCAAGGGCGGCGATTATACGATCGAGACCGTGGTCGGCGCGGAGGAAGTCCAGGGAAGCGGCGGGCGCGTCGCGCTAATCGACCTTGTCGAGGGACATTCGACCACGCGCACTATCGGCAAGATGGGTGAAGCGATTAAGCCGGCTGTCGCAATCGCCGATAATTGCTGATCACCGCTTGTCATGTGGGGCGTTGACATTAGAAAACGCAAAGCGTTCGCTGCATCGAACTCTCGCGGCGATACCCGGGGTATACTACTCGGGTGAGTGTCAGACTAATTCTAATGGAACCGGGACATGGAGTATGTTTTCCGATCGGCGGTAATGATCCATCCGGTGATCCTATCGGGCGGGTCTGGGACGCGGCTATGGCCGATGTCCCGGACGCTGTATCCAAAGCAGATACTGTCACTGGTCGGCGATCACAGTCTGTTGCAGCAAGCGGTATTGCGCATCGACGGCATTCCCGACTTTGCCGCGCCGCTGATCGTCGCCAATGAGGAGCACCGTTTCATCATCGCCGAGCAGCTGCGCGAAATCGGGCTCGCGCCGCAGAAGTTGCTGCTTGAGCCGATGGGCCGCAATACCGCGCCAGCCGCGTGCGTCAGCGCGTTGTCGTTGATCGAGGAAGAGCCTGAGGCGTTAATGCTGGTAATGCCTTCCGATCATGTCATCGAGGATCGCGGCGCTTTTCTCACTGCGGTCGCACATGCTGCGGAGGCCGCCCGCTCCGGGCGTCTCGTCACCTTTGGCATTCATCCGGAGAAGCCGGAGACCGGCTTTGGCTACATAGAGCGAGGAGCCGCGCTTTCGGGTGCAGAGGGCGCCTTTACGGTCGCGCGCTTTGTGGAGAAACCCGACGCCCCCACGGCCGAACGTTATGTCGCTTCGGGCAATTTCTTCTGGAACAGCGGCATCTTTCTCTTCCCGGCTGCGCTCTATCTGAGCGAACTCGAGCGGTTGCGCCCCGAAATGCTAACGGCGTGCCGGGAAGCACTGGCAGCGGCGCGGCGCGACGATGATTTTGTCCGACTTGACAAGGTCGCCTTTGCCGGCTGCCCGTCGGATTCGATCGATTATGCAGTGATGGAACACACCGAACGAGCTGCCGTCGTACCCGTCTCAATGGGATGGAGCGATCTTGGCTCGTGGGACGCACTGTGGGAGCTAGCGAACAAGGACATCGCTGGCAATGCGCTCAGTGGCAATGTCATCGCTGAGGACTCGACAAATTGCTATCTGCGTTCCGAGGCTGGCCTCGTCGCGGCCCTCGGCGTCGAGAATTTGGTTGTCGTGGCTACCGACGACGCAGTGATGCTGGCGCCGCGTGATCGCGCCCAGGACGTGCGCCGGCTTGTCGCGCGTCTCACGGCCGAGAAGCGCGCCGAGGCGGAGACCTTGCCGCGTGTGCATCGCCCGTGGGGCTCATATGAGACCCTGCACCACGGCCACCGGGTTCAGGTTAAGCACATCGTCGTGAAGCCCGGCGGTAAGCTGTCATTGCAGATGCATCACCACCGCGCCGAGCATTGGGTCGTGGTGCAAGGCACCGCAAGGATCCGCCGCGGCGACGAAGAGGTGATGCTCACCGAGGACCAGTCGACCTATATTCCGCTAGGCACCGCGCACCGGCTCGAAAACCCTGGCAAAATCCCGCTGCACCTGATCGAAGTGCAATCTGGCGCCTACCTCGGGGAGGACGACATCGTCCGCTTCGAGGACCATTACGGTCGGGAGTAGGGGCGTGGCGATAGTCTCGCATCGCTTCGACCCCGCAATTCTGCGCGAGTACGACATTCGCGGCATTGTCGGCACGAATTTGTTCACCGCCGACGCGTGCGCTCTCGGACGCGCCTTCGCCGCAACGCTCGCCACGTCCGGGGGACCCAAGGGAGCTTATCGTGTGGCGGTCGGCTATGACGGGCGGCTGACCTCGCCCGAGCTCGAAGCCGCGCTGGTCGACGGTCTCAGCACGGAGGGTGCCGATGTCGTGCGCATCGGCCGTGGGCCGACGCCGATGCTCTACTATGCCGCCGCGACGCTTGGTGTCGATGCCGGCGTGATGGTGACCGGCTCGCACAACCCGCCGAGCCATAACGGCTTCAAGATGGTGCTCGGCGGCAAGCCGTTTTACGCCGAGGCGATCCAGGCGCTGGGACGGACCGCGCTGGCGCTCGGCGCTCCGGCCGGTCCGCGCGGACGGGTCGAGGAACACGTGATCGCCGACGATTACATCGCCCGCCTCGCCCGCGATTTCGACGCGGGAACACCGCTGACCGTCGCCTGGGACCCCGGCAACGGCGCCACCGGCGAGATCGTCACCCGGCTCACCGCGCGTCTGCCCGGCACGCATCATCTGATCAACGCCGCGATCGACGGAAATTTCCCGGCGCATCACCCCGACCCGACCGTGCCTGAGAACCTCGTCCAGCTGCAGGACGAGGTGGCGCGGCGCGGCTGTGATCTCGGCATCGCCTTTGACGGCGATGGCGACCGGATCGGCGTTGTCGACGCCAAGGGCCGCATCCTGTGGGGCGACCAGTTGATGATCGTCCTGGCGCGCGATGTGCTGAAGCGCCATCCGGGCGCGCCAATCCTCGCCGACGTCAAGGCGAGCGACGTGCTGTTCGCCGAGATCGCCCGCGCCGGCGGCAAGCCGGTGATGCTGCCGACCGGGCATTCGGGCATCAAGGCGAAGCTCGCCGAGCTCAACGCGCCGCTCGCCGGCGAGATGAGCGGCCACATCTTTTTTGGCGACCGCTGGTATGGGTTCGACGACGCGATCTATGTCGCGGTGCGGCTGCTCGGCATCATCGGCCGGAGCGGCGAGACGCTGACCGAGATCGCCGACCGGCTGCCGGCGACCTTCAACACGCCGGAGCTGCGGCTCGACTGCGACGAGTCCCGCAAATTCGCGATCGTCGCCGAAATCGCCGAGCGGCTGCGCCGGCGCGGCGCCGAGGTCATCGACATCGACGGCGTGCGGGTCAAAAGCCCGGACGGCTGGTGGCTGGTGCGCGCCTCGAACACCCAGGCGGTCATCGTCGCCCGCGCCGAAGCCGGAACGCCGGGTGGGCTGACCCGCCTCAAGGCCGAGATCACCCGGGAACTCGGCGAAAGCGGGCTGAAAATCCGCCTCGATTAGCGCCAGTCGCCCGCACGGCCGAGCAGTCAATGTGCTGCTCGTGCAGCTCGCCGCTTTCCGGACCTCGATCAAAATAAGACTGGCGATCCTCAAGAAAGGGCCGTGTACTTCGCCGTAAGGTACCACCGGCCCCGGTAGTAACCGCGACGAGCGCACAGGTAGGCTATCTCCCTTCCGCGGCGACGTTGCGCAGATAGGCGCCGTAGCCGCTCTTGTCGAGGCGCGCGGCGAGGCGCAGCAAATCTTCGGTGGCGATGTAGCCCATGCGCCAGGCGATCTCCTCGAGACAGGCGATCTTCCAGCCCTGGCGGTGCTCGATCGTACGGACGAACTCGGCCGCTTCGAGCAGCGAATCGTGCGTTCCGGTGTCGAACCAGGCATAGCCGCGGCCGAGCCTTTGCACCGCCAGTTCGTTGGCCTCGAGATAGGCGCGGTTGACGTCGGTGATCTCGATCTCGCCGCGCGCCGACGGCCGCACCGCGGCGGCGATGTCGACGACCTTGTTGTCATAAAAGTAAAGCCCGGTGACCGCCCAGTTGGAGCGCGGTTGCTGGGGCTTCTCCTCGATGCTTGTCGCCCGCCCGGAAGGGTCGAACGCGACGATGCCGTAACGCTCAGGGTCGGTGACCTGATAGGCGAACACCGTGGCGCCGGTTTCGCGCCCCGCCGCAGCTTCCAGCACTTCGCTGAGCCCCGCGCCGTAAAGCATGTTGTCGCCAAGAACCAGCGCGACACGGTCGCTCCCGACAAACTCCCGACCGACGATGAACGCGTCGGCGAGACCGCGCGGCTCGGTCTGCACCGCATAGCTGATCGAAACGCCCCAGGCGGCGCCGTCACCCAGAACGGTGCGGAAATGCGCCTGGTCGTGCGGCGTGGTGATGACGAGGATATCGCGGATGCCGGCCAGCATCAGGATCGACAGCGGATAGTAAATGAGCGGCTTGTCGTAGACCGGCAGCAGCTGCTTGCTGATCGCCAGCGTGATCGGATAAAGCCGCGTGCCCATGCCGCCGGCGAGGACGATGCCTTTCATCGCGCGGCCTCAACGGCCGCCGGCGCGATCAACTCGTCAAGGCAGGCCGACAAGGCCGCCTGCCAAGGCGGGGCGGCGATGCCGTAGGTTCGGGCGATCTTGCCGCAGTCGAGCACCGAATTGCGCGGCCTCGGCGCCGGGGTCGGGTAGGCCTCGGTGGCGATCGGCTCGACGGTCCGCGGCGTCTTGCGGCCGCGCAATGCGGCGCCGGCAAAGATTTCGCGCGCGAAGCCGTACCAACTCGTCGTGCCGCCGCCGCAAAAGTGGAATGTACCGAAGCCGTCCTCGCGGCCTTCGGCGAGCGCGGCGCAGATCGCGATGGTGGTGGCGGCGATATCAGCGGCGGCAGTCGGCGAGCCGTGCTGATCGTCGACAATGCCGAGCCGGTCGCGCTCGGCGCCAAGCCGCAGCATCGTCTTGACGAAATTATGCCCGGTCGCGCTGTAGACCCAGGATGTGCGCAGGATCACGTGGCGATCGAGGCGCGCGCGGATGGCCGCGTCGCCCTCCGCCTTGCTCGCGCCGTAGCAGGAAAGCGGGTTGATCGGATCGTCCTCGACATAGGCGCCGATCTTGCGGCCGTCGTAGACATAATCGGTCGAGTAATGGACGAGCGCGGCGCCGATCTGCCGGCAGGCATCGGCGAGCGCTGCAGGGCCGTCGCGATTGACCGCGAACGCCGTCTCGCGGTCGCCTTCAGCCGCGTCGACCGCGGTGTAGGCGGCGGCGTTGACGACGATGCCCGGGTGAGCCGCGACGACGACGTCGCGCGTTTCGTCTGGCCGGCTCAAATCGACTTGCGGCCGCTCGACAAAATCGACGGCCAAACCCGCCGGCCACGCGCCGCGGCGCAATTCATGGGCGACTTGGCCGACCCGGCCAACAACGAGAATCTTGCTGCTCATGTCCGAAATATACCCTACCCGACTTACC
>CAVZUA010000037.1:0-82341 GCA_963778385.1 uncultured Alphaproteobacteria bacterium
CCCAAGGGGATTCGAACCCCTGTTACCGCCGTGAAAGGGCGCCATCTAGAATAGATTGGCCTGGCAAATTCAGCCTGCGGCCCGGTGGACCGATCCGGCCGCGCCGTTTGGGAACAGCGCTGACACTCGTTCAGGAATGCGGATCGCTCGACCGTTGGTTGCTATATGGTTGCTAGATCCCGAAGGTTTGCTCGCAAGTTATACCGTAACCAATTGATTTAATTGGAGCGGGCGAAGGGATTCGAACCCTCGACCCCAACCTTGGCAAGGTTGTGCTCTACCCCTGAGCTACGCCCGCGCTCCCGTCGATCGGGGAGCGATGCATATCATACCGGGGGGAGGGGCGCGCAAGGGGTGAGGCATGGTGGCGAGCAGGCTTGCGCGGCGAGCGTCCGGCGTTTCATCGTCACCCTAATGACTTTGCCGCTTACGCCCGATGCGCTGCTCGCCCGTTTTGATGCGCTTGGCATCGTGCACCGCACTTATACCCACCCGCCGGTCTTTACGGTGGACGAGGCCAAGGCGCTGCGCGGCGCGTTGCCGGGCGGTCATTGCAAGAGCCTGTTCCTGAAGGACAAGAAGGGCGGGTTGTGGCTTGTCGTGGCGCTGGAGGAATGCGCGTCGATCTGAAGGCCTTGGCCGATGGCCTCGGCGCGCCGCGGTTTTCTTTCGGCTCGCCCGAGTTGCTGTATGAGGCGCTCGGCGTGCGGCCGGGCAGCGTCACGCCCTATGCCGTGATCAACGATACCGCCCGCCAGGTAGCCGTAGTGCTGCAGCGCGCGATGCTGGAGCATGACCCGCTCAACTACCACCCGCTTGAAAACACCCGCACCACGGCGATCGCGCCCGGCGATCGCGTCCGCTTTCTCGAAGCGACCGGCCATTCGCCGCGCCTCGTCGACATCCCGGAGCGGCAAGGCTGAGTAGGCCGCAGCCGGCGCTTGTCATCGCGTGCCGGTGTGGCCATGTTGTCGGGATAAGCCGAAATGTGAGACGAACATGCCGGATGAAGCATTGATTGGCGGCGGAGCAACCGCCGCTGCCGTCGTCAAGGACGTGACCACCGCGACGTTTATGACCGAGGTCGTCGACGCCTCGTTCGACCAGCCGGTCATCGTCGATTTCTGGGCGCCGTGGTGCGGGCCGTGCAAGCAATTGGGGCCGATTCTCGAAAAGGCGGTGAAGGCGGCCAACGGCGCGGTGCGCATGGTCAAGCTCAACATCGATGACAACCCCGAGGTCGCGCAGCAGATGCGCATCCAGTCGATCCCGGCGGTCTACGCCTTCAAGGACGGTCGCCCGGTCGATGCGTTTGTCGGCGCGGTGCCGGAATCGCAAATCAAGCAGTTCATCCAGCGCCTCGGCGGCCCATCCGGCCCGTCGCCCGTTGAAGAGGCGATGGCGATGGCCAAGGAGGCGCTGCAGACCGGCGACTACGACAGCGCCGGCGGCGTCTTCAGTCAGGTGCTGCAGCGCGAGCCTGATAATATCGATGCGCTGGCCGGCCTCGCGCGGGTGTTGATTGCCAAACAGGAATACGCGCATGCCCGCGAGCTGCTGAGCGGCGTGCCGAAGGAGCAACTCAACCACGCTGAGATCGCGGCCGCGCATTCGGCGCTGGAGCTTGCTGAACAGGCCAGCAAGGCGATCGGCGAGGCTGACGAGTTCCGCGCCCGCCTCGAAAAGGACGCCAACGACCACGAGGCCCGCTTCGAGCTGGGGACCGCGCTGTTCGGCGCCGGCGAGCGCGAGACCGGCATCGACGAACTGCTGACCCTCTACCGCAAGGACCGTAACTGGAACGAGGAGGCGGCGCGCAAGCAATTGGTCAAGTTCTTCGAGGTCATGGGGCCGACCGATCCGCTGACCCTCAGCTCGCGGCGTAAGCTGTCGTCGCTGATGTTCTCGTGAAGCGGCCATGGCCGAACCTGGTGACGCCCTGCCCGACATCCTGCCGATCTTTCCGCTGACCGGCGTGCTGCTGCTGCCGCGCGGCCGGCTGCCGCTCAACATCTTCGAGCCGCGCTATCTGGCGATGTTCCGCGACGCGATGGACGGTGAGCGGCTGATCGGCATGGTCCAGCCGTCGGACCCGCCGATCCGCGAGATGAACCCGGTAGTCTATCCGCTGGGCTGCGCCGGCCGTATCACCAGCTTTTCCGAGACCGAGGACGGCCGCTTCCTGGTCGCGCTGACCGGGGTATCGCGCTTTCGTTTCATCGAGGAACTGCCGCCGCTGTCCGGCTATCGCCGGGTGCTCGCGATATGGGACGATTTCGTCGATGACCGGAATCCAGACGAAACCGGCTTCGACCGCGCGCGCTTGACAGCGGGTCTGCGGCGATTCTTCGAGCAGCGCCAGCTGCAAGCCGATTGGAGTGCCATCGACCAGGCGCCCGGCGAGCATCTCGTGACCTCGATCGCGATGATGTGTCCCTTCGCGCCGAACGAGAAACAGGCGCTGCTCGAGGCGAAGACGCTCGGCGAGCGCGCCCACCTGCTGACCGCACTGATCGAGATGACAATGACCGCGCCGCCACCCGACCCCGGAGCCGGCGTGACGCGGCATTGATTATCCCTCCCCCCGCATTCGGGAGAGGGCGGTTCCGGGCAAAACCGGAGACGGAAGAGGGTAGCCTGGAGGGCACAGTGGAAGGCCATTTCGCGATCGACCCCAAGCTTCTCGAAATCCTCGTCTGTCCGCTGACCAAGGCGCCGCTTCGCTATGATCCGGCGGCGCAGGAGCTGATCAGCGACGAGGCCGGGCTCGCCTACCCGATCCGCGACGGCATCCCGATCATGCTGGTCGACGAAGCCCGCCGCCTCGCCGACGAGGAGAAGGCAAAGCCGTGAGCGCCACCATCATCTCCCAGCAAACCCCTTGGCCGGGCTTAATCCGGCCATCCGCGTCTTGGGCTCCGGCGACGACACCGGAAGACGTGGCCCCCGGCTCCAAGCCCGGGGGGAGGCGCGTTTTAGTAGGCGGCCGTCAGTAATGCCAAATACCGCCCCCTGGCCGGTGCAGCTCCGCCTGATCCGGGTGGAAAAGCGGCTGGCGATCGAGTTCGACGACGGCAAGAAATTCAGCCTGCCGGCCGAATATCTCCGTGTCGAGAGTCCGTCGGCCGAGGTCCAGGGGCATGCGCCGGGGCAGAAGACCATCGTCCCCGGCCGCTTCCATGTCGGCATCATGGAATTGGAACCGGTCGGCAATTACGCGGTGCGCATCAAGTTCGACGATCTGCACGATACCGGCATCTATTCCTGGGATTACCTCTACCAGCTCGGCGTCGAACAGCCGCAGCGCTGGCGCACCTATCTGGCCGCGCTGAAGGAAAAAGGGCTGAGCCGCGAACCGGGCCGGTGATCCCCGCCGCGCTTGTCATCGCCCGATATGTCCTGACCGCCGCGGCCTCGCTCGTAGCGGCGGCGGCTGCGGCCATCGCCTTTGGCGGGCCGAGCGCGCCGCCGCCCCTCGAGTTCGTCCGCGAGGCGACGGTGGAGCGCGACCGCAGCGACCTGCCGCCGCTCCGCCATTATGGCGCGCGCGATGGCGCCCAACTTGCGTATCGCGTCTATCCGGCGGCGAACCCGGTCGGTGCGGCGGTGCTCATCCACGGCTCGGTCGGCAGCAGCGCCGATGTGCACGAGATCGCCAAGGCCCTGCGCGATGCTGGTATTTCCGCTTACGCGCCCGACATTCGCGGCCATGGCGCGTCGGGACCGCGCGGCGATACCGCCTATATCGGGCAGCTCGAAGACGATTTTGCGGATTTACTTGCCGAGCTTGGTCGACAGGGCGCGCCCCGGAACATCGTGCTGATCGGACATTCGGCAGGGGGCGGGTTCGCGTTGCGGCTCGCCGCCCGGCCGCTCGGCCAGCGTTTCGCCGGCGTGATCCTGCTGGCGCCGTTTCTTGGCGAGGGCGCGCCGACCAACCGCCCCGGGATCGGCGGTTGGGTCGGCGTCGGCAGGCCGCGTATCGCCGCGCTGAGCCTGCTCGACGGTCTCGGCATCCACATCTTCGACGGGCTGCCGGCGGTGGCGTTCGCGGTCGCGGCCCGCGACGCGCCTTATGTGACGCCGGTCTATTCGTTCCGGCTGGCGGCGAATTTCGGCCCGGACCGCGATTGGCACACCGATATCGCTGCCGCGCGCATTCCGCTTATCGTTTTGGTCGGGGATAGCGATCAGGTCTTCTATCCCGACCGTTATCCGCAGGCTCTCGCCGCCGCCGGCGACGCCCGCGTCGAGATATTGGCCGGCATCGACCATATGGGCATTGGCGGCGACGCGATCGCGCTCGCCACGCTCGTTATCCGAGCGCAACAACTATTGTCCGGCAAACGCTAGCACCGCCGCACAGGAGCGGCTCTTAACCCCGCGTTAGCGAAGTTTTTGGTCTTTCGCCGTTAGCCTGCAAAGAGCCGACGGGCAGCGGTCGCGTCCGGCGGCGGATGTCGCATCGATTGGGAGCAGGAGGCGATATGCGATTAGGCGAACTCCTGGTGGGCTGGGGCCTCGTGACCCCGGCGCAAATCGACGAAGCCCTGGAGCGTCAGAACACGGCCGGCGGCCGGCTCGGGGAAAATCTGATCGCGCTCGGCGTCCTGACCGCCGAACAGCTGGCGTCGGTGATCAACAGCACGCCGGCTGCCCCGACATCGGTGGCGGATACCGGGATTCTGCCACGCAATCTGCTCAATTTGATGCTGAAGCTGATGTTCATCGAGTCGCTCGGGACGGTCATTGAACTGTCCCAGCGGATGAAGCTGCCTCGCCGCCTCATCGAGGCGCTGCTCGCCGATGCGACGCAGCTGCGTTTCGTCCAGGCGATGGGCGCCACGCCAGGTGACGGCGCGCTCTCCTCGATCCGCTATGCACTGGGCGAGCAAGGCAGAACCGCCGCCAGGGACGCGCTCGAGCAGAACCTTTACCTCGGCCCTGCGCCGGTATCGCTGTCGGCGTACCAGGACCAGATTCAGCGCCAGCGCGTCAGCAATGAAATGCTCGACGAGGCGGCTCTGCGGCAAGGCTTCAACGGGTTGGTCGTGCCTGACCACTATTTCGAAAAACTGCTGCCGGCGATCAATGCCGGACGCACGATCCTGCTGTTCGGCCCGCCGGGTAACGGCAAGACGACGCTGTCGAGCCGCATCGCCGATCTGTTTCGCGATGTGGTCTACATCCCCTACGCCGTCGATGTCGGCGGCGGTCAGATCATGAGGGTTTACGACGAGCAGCTGCACAAGTTGGCGGTTGTGGAGGCTGAGACGGCCGCTGTTGCCGCGCCCCGCGCCTTTGTCGAGCGTGATCCGTTCGATGAGCGCTGGGTTCCGTGCAAGCGGCCGGTGGCGATGGCCGGCGGCGAGCTCACGCTCGAGATGCTCGACCTGAAGCACAATCCCGAGACCAAATTTTACGACGCGCCGCTGCATATCAAGGCGCTCAACGGCATGCTGCTGATCGACGATTTCGGGCGGCAGAAATTTCACCCGAGCGAATTGCTGAACCGCTGGATCGTGCCGATGGAAAATCAGATCGATTTTCTTCGGCTGAACAGCGGCAACAGTTTCTCGCTGCCGTTCGACGAGCTGGTGATCTTTTCGACCAATCTCGATCCGTCGGATCTGATGGACCCCGCGTTCCTGCGACGCATTCCCTACAAGATCAAGTTGTTCTCCCCGACCCGCAGCGAGTATTGGCAGATCTTCGAAGCGGTTGCCCGCGCCTATGGCCTCGCCTTGACCGAGCCGGTCTTCGATCTCGTGATTGAGAAGCTGGAGAAGCCGTTCGGGCTGGCGTACTACCAGCCGAAATTCATCTGCCAGCAGGTCGTCGAATCCTGCCGCAGCTTCAACCGGCCGCTCGCGCTGACCAAGGAAGGCGCGCTCGCCGCCTTATGTAACCTCTATTACGACATCGAAGAGGCGCGCGGCGAGGAACTGGCCGAAGCCGATGCGTGGCCGTCAAGCCCGGCCGCGGCAGCCGAGTGACCGACGCCGCTTGGCGTCAGCCGCGGCGAACAAACGGCCGTACGGCGTCGAGCAACCGATCCGTCGGCGCGAGCCGCGGACCGTTGCCGTCATCGACCGGCGGCACGATCGTCACGCCCCATTGGGGCAATGTCTTCAGCGAGGCCTGGGCCTGCGGATGCGCCAGGAGTGGCGCATTGAGCGAGGGTGCCACGATCACCGGCGTGCCGCGCCCGATCGCCTCGGCAACCACGCTGAGCGCGAGATTGTCGGCGATGCCGTGCGCCAGCTTGTTGAGCGAATTGAAGCTGCATGGCGCGAACAGCACCACGCCGTAAGGCGGACGCGGACGGATCGCCAAATCAAAATAGGATTCGACGACCTGCGCCCCCGGTACGTCGGCCAGTTCGCGCCCCGAGATCGTGCGTGATGCATTCGGCGTCGGGATGGCGATCACCGTCTTGAATCCGAGTTCGACCAGTCCCCGAAGAACCTCAGGCGTACGTGCGGCGGTCGTGGTGCCGCTCAACACCAGATAGGCCAAGTCGTACCCTTCTCGATCCATGCCGGCCATCGCTAGTCGGCCGCAGCGGCGGGGCGCGGCGCGATAGTCGGTGCCGGCTCGATGACAACGGGCGGAGGCATCGCCGCAAATCCGATGCCAAGTGCAGCAATCAAATCCATCATTTTGTAGAGAAGCTCCTGGCGGGCGAGCAACTCCGTAGAGGAATCCGGCACGTCGAGATTAAACATCACGAGGATGTCGAGGCTCTTTTCCGAAAAACTGTTGAACCGCACCTCGTGCTTGTCCTGGGCGATCCGCCGGTCGCCGGCGACCATCTGTTCGAGTGCAGTCACCAGCGCTTCGATCTTCTCGCGCGGCGTCACGTACGAAAGTTGCAGGAACAAGCGCTGACGCCGGGTCGGCCGTACGCTCAGATTCTCCACCGTGGTATTGACGACTGAGTTGTTCGGGATCGAGACCAGCGAGTTGTCGCCGGTGCGGATGCGGGTGCTGCGGAAGCCGACATCCTCGACGGTCCCCTCGGTGCTGCCAACCCTGATCGAGTGACCGACGCGAAACGGCTTTTCGAACATGATCAGCATCGAGCCGAGCAGGTTTGCCAGGCTATCGCGCGCCGCCAGCGCCACGGCCAAGCCGCCGACGCCGAGCCCGGCCAGCACCGAATAGGCCGGGAAGCCCAGCTCGTCTGCGCCTTCGATCAGCACGCCGATCGCGACGGCGATCCCGCACAGGCGCATGCCAAGCCGGATCAGTTGGCTATCGAGGCTGCGCCGCCGCAAATGCTCCGACGCGACGATTTTCTCGGCGACAACGCTCACCGCCGTGACCGCTATCCAAGCAATCGTCATAAATCGGACGACGGTTTCGAGAGAGGCGGCGGCCATGCCCGGATCGCCCGCCAGGCCGAACAGCAGCCTCACCGTCGGCAACAGGCCGCCAAACATGAGGAGCACCGTAAACGGTACCAGGAGCGCGTCCCAATCCGGTCCCGCATCCTCCGCGCGGCGAGCGCGGAGCCGTCGCCGCAGGCGGTAGGCGAGGAGAATCGATGCGCCCGCGAACAGCGCCGTGAAGGCCAGGCCGACCCACTGCCATAGCGTCGCACCGAAGACGCGCAACTTGGTCCAGGCCGGCAGCTTGAGCAGCCAGCGCGTCGGCACGACCAGTCCCAGCATCGCCGCCGAGCTCGACGCTGCTTCGTAGACAGTGTGCGTCTTGCTGCCGCCCGACGCCCGGTAGGCGTCGTTGAGTTCCTTCGCCGGCCCTGGCCGGTAGGGGATGTTTTTGACCCGCTCGTAAAACTGGGGAAGCCGCGCGACGGTCTCAGCCGAGACGACGAACTCGCCGGCGCGCGGCCCGTTCGGCACGAGGACAATGTCGATCTCGGTGTTTGGCAGGCGCCATTTCTTTTCGCCCGTGCGTTCCATCGCGGCGCGATCGGGAATGTCGGCGTCGGCGGGAAGATCGAGGCGGTCGAGAACCTCCTTAAGCTGGATCGATCGCTCCGCCCCGACGGTCTGACGCAGCACCGACGGAATTTGCGAGAGGTCCAGCCCGCGCATCACCCTGTCGATGTCTATGTCGACCTCGGCCAGCGCGGCGCGTTCCTCGGCGTCGAAATAAAGATGGTCCGAGGAAACATACCGCTAAATCGTCGCGGTCATACTGCTGTAGATCGCGTCGACCGAGGCGGAGAAGTCCCGCAATAGCGCTCGCGGGCTCGATGTGTCGAGCGGCCGCAACGAGGTATCGTCGGCGACACTTGCCGCGGAAGAACCTGCGAGCGAAAGCACGACCAGCACTAACGCAAATCCCAGGCGGCGAAACTGCGCGAAAACGCTGCTCGGGCAAATGTCCACCAAATCCTCCCGGCCGAGCCGGCGGAGCCGTGCACACATCATAGCACGGCGCGGAGAGCGAGCCGCTGCAACCTGTAATAGTTCGCCGCGCGCGAGGCGCGGCGCACCTACTTCCGTCCTACAGATAGCCGCAGCATTTGAACTTGAAGGTCATGAAGAACAGCGCTGCGGCAAGGCTCAGCGCAAAATTACCAGCAAAGCCGATCCAGGCAAGGACGTTGCCCAGCAACATCCCGCGCCAGGCGAAACCCGAGGCAAGCAACGTCACAGTCTCGAACGCCGTCAGGATCGTGCTTTTGTAATCGAACAGCTCGCTCGCTTCGCCTTCGCGAATGAAGGCGATCTCTCCCGGCAGATACGGCACGACAAGCCACAATACCCCGACGGCGCAGAGCAGATTGACCAGCAGAACCGGCCACATGCCGCGCCGCCGGACCACGACCCAGCCCGCCGACGCGAGCTCGCCCAACAGGATAGCCGTCCAGACGAGCACTCCTTCGGTCGACATCAGAGCGGTTCGGCGCGCGCGAGGCGCGGCCGGTCGCCGAGGGTGCCCATGGCGTGCCGCATCAGCAGCCGCTTCAGCGGCGGCAGATGGTTGACCGCGGCAAGCCCGATATCGCGGGCCAGCTTCACCGGCGCGATGGTGTTCGAAAATAGCCGGTTCAGCCCGTCGGTGACACCGGCGAGCATGACGGCGTCAAGCCGCCGCCAGCGCTGGTAGCGTTCGAGCACGCTGTCGTCGCCGATATCGAGTCCCAGACGGCGGGCATCGACGATCGCCTCGGCCAGCGCTGCGACATCGCGGATGCCGATGTTGAGCCCCTGGCCGGCGATCGGATGGATGACATGCGCCGCCTCGCCGACCAGCGCCAGCCGCCGGTCGACGTATCGCTCGGCCTGCATCAGCGACAGCGGATACGCCCAGCGCGGCCCCACCGGCTCGATCGTCCCGAGGAAATCGCCGAAGCGGGCGCGCAGTTCGGCGGTGAATTCCGCCTCGGGCAGTTGCATCAGATGCGGCGCCAAGGCGGCATGCTCCGTCCACACGATCGACGATCTGTCCCCCGTCATCGGCAGGATCGCGAACGGCCCCGCCGGCAGAAAATGCTCGATCGCGATCCCGGCATGCGGGCGCTCATGCGCGACGGTGGTGACGATGCCGGTCTGCTTGTAGCGCCATTCGACCGCGCGGATGCCGGCGGCCTGGCGCAGCGGCAAATCCTTACCGTCGGCGGCGGCAACCAGCCGCGCGTGGATGCGTGTGCTGTCGGCGAGCGTCGCGACCGCGCCGCTATCGTCCGCGGTCATCGCGCCGAGCGTGCGCGGCGCGACAATGTCGAGGCTGGACAGGCTCTTCGCCAGCTCGAACAGCGCCCGCCGCAGCACCCGGTTCTCGACGATGTAGCCGAGCGGGGCGCGATCTGTTTCCTCCGCGCCGAGCTCGCGGTGGTCGTAATGCAGAAAGAGGGGCGAATTGTCGTCGGCGACGCGGATTTCGCGGATCGGCTCGGCGTCGTCGGCGATGCGGGGCCACAAGCCGACGCCGTCGAACACCAGCTTTGACCCATAGGCGATCGCCGAGGTGCGCCCGTCGAATGTTTCGTCGAGCATCGCCGCCGGGTCCTGACGGTCGACGACAGCGACCCGCAGCCCAACTCCGGCACAGGCGACGGCGAGCAGCATGCCGTTGAGCCCGCCACCCGCGATCAACAGCTCGACATTGTCGGTCATCCGCGAAACATGGGCGTCGCGGCTCGCCCTGTCCACAAATGCCGCCGCATTCGATCAGCAGATTAACATCGAGAGATTGTCATTTCGTGCTGGTAAAGTCAGGGAGCGGGACGCGCCCGGTAATCCGCCAAAAGGGGGAGAAGATGAGTGAGCCGGCTGAGAACGCCGCCCATGTTGACTGGCTAGAGGCCGAACTGGCGGACACGCTGGACGAGGATTACGAACTCGAGATCTCGGAACCCGCGCTCTCGCTGGAAATCCGCGAGATTTACAAGCGGGAGCACCCGCCTTCCATTCCGCGGGTCGAGTATTTGCGGGCGCTGCTGTCGTTGCAGTCCGAGTTGATCAAGCTGCAGCACTGGGTTTTACACAAAAAAGAGAAGATCGTTATCATTTTCGAGGGGCGAGATTCGGCCGGCAAAGGCGGCGTGATCAAGCGGATCACGCAGCGTCTCAATCCGCGCGTGGCGCGCGTCGTCGCGCTGCCCGCGCCGTCCGACCGTGAGAAGACGCAATGGTATTTTCAGCGCTATGTGCCGCATCTTCCGGCCGGCGGTGAGATCGTCCTGTTCGACCGCTCCTGGTACAACCGGGCGGGTGTCGAGCGGGTCATGGGTTTCGCGACCGAACAGCAAGTCGTGGAGTTCTTCCACGACGTCCCGGAATTCGAGCGCATGCTGGTGCGCTCCGGCGTACGCCTCCTCAAATACTGGTTTTCGATTACCGACCAGGAGCAGCAGATGCGGTTCCTCATGCGCATCCACGACCCGATGAAGCAGTGGAAACTATCGCCGATGGACCTGCAGTCACGGGTGCGTTGGGAGAACTACACCAAGGCCAAGGAGGAGATGTTTCTGCGCACGAATATTCCCGAGTCGCCCTGGTTCATTGTCGAAGGAAACGACAAGAAACGCGCGCGCCTCAATTGCATCGACCATCTGCTATCGCAGATACCCTACGAAATCGTGCCGCACGAGGAAGTCACCCTTCCGGAGCGCGTCTTCAACCCCGAATACGAGCGTAAGGTTCTGCCGCACGAACTCTACGTGCCGGAGAAATACTAGGGGAACGCCCCGCGGCGGCGTGCGGCGTTGGCGGCCCGATCTGCGCGCTCGGGGCATCGGAGGGACTGGCTTCCGCCGGCGACAATGCCCCTTCCGCACTCGCCGGCTGGGATCGTATCGTCTCTCGCGCGAATGCCGCGATGGGGCTCGACCATGCTGACGGACGCATACGACCTTCCCTTGTCGACCGCTTCGTCCGTCGCACGTGACGCCTACACGAAAGGCTGCGCGGCGAAGCTGACCATGTATCCCGGCGCGATCGAGGCGTTCGACCGCGCCATCGCTACCGATCCGGGTTTTGCGCTCGCCCATGCCGCTAAGGCGCACGCGCTGCTGGAGCGCGGCAATGCGCCAGCGGCCCGCGAGGCGATGGCTGCCGCGAACGCTCTGGCCGCTGACTTATCGGCACGCGAGGCCAGCCACATTGCGTTCTTCGGCCTGCTTCTCACAGGAGCGGCCGAAGCCGCGCTCACGGCGCTGTTGAAGCATCTGGACGCCTGGCCCCGCGATGTCCTGGTCCTCGCCACAACCGCGTTCACCAACGGGCTGATCGGCAATTCCGGCCGTGCCGGGCAAAAGCGCCAGCTGCTGGAGCTCCTCGAGCAACTCGCCGCGAGCTATGGCGACGATTGGTGGTTCACCGCGCATCACGGCATGGCGCTCTCCGAAAACGGACAGCGTGCCGCCGCCCGCCCAAAGATCGACCGGTCGCTCGCGCAAAACCCGAAGAACCCGTGGGCGGCGCATGCCCGCGCGCATTTTTGCTACGAGGAAGGCGACCCGGACACGGCCTGCGGTTTTCTGGCGTCCTGGCTCCCCACCTATCCGCGCGACGGCGCGCTCTACAGCCACCTGAGCTGGCATCTGGCGCTCGGCCATTTCGAGGCCGGCGATTTTGCGGCCGCCCTGCAATTGTTCCAAAGCGCCTTCGCGCCCGATGTGCATAGCGGCCCGCCGCGCGGGAAGCTGAATGACGGCGTGGCGTTCCTGTGGCGCTGGGAACTTGCCGGGCAACCGCGCGACGCGGCGGCCTGGCGCGTGATGCATGAATTCGCAACCGCCGCCTTTCCGCGCGTCGGTTTGGCCTTTTCGGACATGCATGTCGCGCTGGCGCGAGCGGTCGCCGGCGATGAGGCCACGTTGGCGGCAAGCGTGCAGCAGATCGACGAGTTGGCGCGCGGCGGCCGGTATCCTTCAGGTCCCCTCGTTCCGGCGGTCTCGCGCGGTTTCGCGGCGTTCGAACGGCAGGATTTCGCCGCTGCGATCGACGCGCTTGCCCCCGTCGTCGGCGAACTCGAGCGGATTGGCGGCAGCCGCGCCCAACTCGACCTCGTCGAGTTCACGCTGTTGAAGGCCTATCTCGCTGCCGGCCGTACGGACGAGGCGCGCGGCATGCTGAGCGCACGACATCGAGGCTCTTCTGAGCCGCCTGTTGTCGGCCTAGCCGCGGCGAATTGATCAGCCGCCGATCTTCGCGTCCACCGGCAGGTGGACAAACAGCACGCGCGCCGGACCGCCGATCGTCCGGGTGCGGTGGCCGCGGCTGCCGGCATCGTCTGCAAGAAAGAATTCGCCGCCGCTCCATCGCCGCTTCTGCCCGTCGCTGGTTTCGACCTCGACGGTCCCGGAAAGCACGATGACGAATTGGCGCCGCGAGGCGGGGTGCCAATCCTGGTTCATCGCCTCGGGCATTTCGGTGAGCATCGTGCTCTGCGCGGGGAAAGTCCCTGAGCGGTGAATAAGGTGTCCGAAGGCGTCGGTCGAGGCGTTGTCGATCGCGATCTCCACGTCGACGAACTGCGACCCGCCGTCCGGCGTGGGAATGAAGCGGGTATTTTCATCGAAAGCTCCAGTACTCCAGCAGTGACCAAAGGCATCATAGATCGCTAAATCCCGGTTGGCTTTGCCTCACGACCGGAGGTGCGCGTGACAATCCTCATCGCAGCAATTATCGTCGTCGACGCAACCCTGATTGAAGAGCGCCGTGCGCGCTCTTCGCTCGCGAATCCTCCGGCGCCGGCCGCTACCCGACAGCCCGCCTGACGAGCAGCGCGCGCCCTCGGCTATGGGAGGAACTCGCATCATGCATCGGCGCGATTTATTGAAGGCGGTCGGCGTGGGCGGCGCCCTGGCAGCCCTCCATCGGCCGGCTTATGCCGTACCGCCCAGCTGGCGCGAGTTCGAGATCATTTACCGGGTCAAACTTGATACCCAACGCGCGCCGGCACGGCTGTGGCTGCCCGTACCACAGGATGCGCTCGATTATCAGCGGGTCGCCGATTTGTCGTGGCGCTCGCCCACCGCCGCGTCCTTGCAGTGGGAAGGCGCCTCGCGCGCACCGATCGTCGCCGCTAGTTGGGCCGACCCGGGCATCGCGTGCGAGATCGAGGTCACTGCCCGCGTTCAAACACGCGACCGCAGCGGCTTCTATCCCGACGCCTCGCATGATGAGCTCACCGAGTATCTGCTCCCGACCGCCAGCTCGCCGACCGATGGCGTCGTCCTGAAAAAGGCGACAGAGATCGTTGGTGCACGCACCGAGCCGCTCGATAAGGCGCGGGCGATTTACGACTGGATCGTCGACAACACATTTCGCCGCGCAGAGACCCGCGGATGCGGTCTGGGCAATATCGCCTTCATGCTGGAAACCGGCGACATGGGCGGCAAATGCGCCGACATCAATTCACTTTTTGTCGGCTTGGCGCGGGCCGTCGGGCTGCCGGCGCGCGATTTTTTTGGGGTGCGCGTCGCGGATTCGAAGGTGACGAAGTCGCTCGGAAAATCGGGTGACATCACCAAGGCGCAGCATTGCCGGGCCGAGGTGTTCATCGCCGGAAAAGGCTGGTTCCCGGTCGACCCGGCCGATGTTCGCAAGGTAGTGCTGGAAGAACAGGCGCCCGTTGACAGCGACAAGGTGAAGGCGCTGCGCGAGCGGTTGTTTGGCAATTGGGAGATGAACTGGGTCGGCTTCAACTACGCCCGCGACTTCAGATTGCAGGGGCAAGAGGGAGCGCCGGTCGGGTTCTTGATGTATCCCTATGCCGAGACCGTCGAAGGCACAAGTGACCCACTCGATCCGGCTCACTTCGCCTATACGATCTCCTCAACGGAGATCACCTGACCGGAACCATGCCTGATTGCCCGCCAATTATCGACCAGCCAGAGGAAAATCTCGATCCGAAGTCCGTGTTTGGCGGCCCTCCGCCAATTAGCGATGCGGCGTGCGGGCTGGAGAGCACGGCAATTCGCAGAGCCGTCTGCGGTATCCTGGAGGGTGGCGAAGCGTCCGGCGGCGCTGAAAAGATCAGGCATGATTCACGTCGAGATCGGGACGCAATGCCAGCCGGTAGCCGGCGCGTAAGGTGAGCACGATAGAAGGTGGGGTCAGCAGGCCGTCGGGGCGGGGGATTTGCCGCGCGGCCGCGTATCCTTGCTCGGTCCAGCGGAACGCGCGGCCGTGTGCGAGGATGTAGGCCTCGCCGGCGGCGGTAATCGCGGCGCCGTCCGGCAGCTCGTCGACGGGACCCGGTATCGGATGGATCCGTTTACGGCCACCGTCTAGCCGCTCCGCGTGCAGCACCGCATCCATTTCCGGCGCCAGAGGGGTCTCCCCTCCCATTGCGCGGGCCCAGGCGGAACGGAACGCCTCCGCATCCTGGCGGCGGCAGTAGAAACAAGGGCGATGACCGGCGGCGAGCGCGGTCGCTTCGTCGAGGAAGAAGAGTTCCGTCCAGCTACGGCGGCTCATCACCTCGCGCCGGCGCTCCCGGTAGTGGAGAAGGCAAACGAGCCACGCCTTGGTCGCCCAGCGTCGCCCGAGCAGCGTCCTCGTCGCCGGGTCGTGGATAATTCCACGGTTGCCGATAAATGTGCCGCGCTGCGGTATCGCGACGATATCGCCATACGGCGTTACCCGGTTTTGCAGCGGCATGGTAACGCTCGCCGGTTGCCTACCGTGCGCCGACAGCCTTCATTAACCTGCAGGCTGACCGAATATCTCCGGTATTATGGCGCAAATCCCTAAAGATTCAAAACGCTAGCGGCGGCGGAAAGCGACCCAGAACAGCAGCCGGGCCAGCGCCAAGATAGCGGCCACCAGCACCCACAGCGGAGCTGTAGCCGCGATGGCCTCGAAGGCGGAGAGGTGCTGCCGGGTGTAACCCTCTCTGGTTAAGGCGATCCCGACCAGCACAAAGCACCCGCCGGGGAGCAGCAGCAAAATGGCGACGATCAGGGCTATGATCTGACCGGCCTTCACTAGCGCCGCGTCCACCATCGCCAGCCGGCGAGCGCCACGATAAACGCGACCGGCAGCGCCGCCTCCTGCCAGAACTCGTTGGCATCGCGGAGCACAAGCACAACCGCGCCGACGATCAGCACAGCGAGGAATAGCAACTCGACAGAGCGCGGGAGGTATGGTTCGCGGCTCATCCTGGGCTAGCTTCTCGATTCAAGATCAGGGATAATGCGCGAGGCGACGGGCGCGTTGCTTGGCGGCTCGCCCGTCTGCTCATTGACAAGCATTATGCACTCGGCAGAGTTGATCCTAGCCGAGCGAAAGGTATTTGCCATGGTCGAAGTATTTGCACCGCGTCGTTTGCGACTTGGTCTATCGTGACTTTCATTTTTTCGGCTACATCCTTTGCCTCATCGGCAAAAATTGCCGTCGGACCAGGATCGCGAAGCACTTCACCGTAAACGCGATCAGTTTCAGTGCTGGCTGCGTCAAGGTACTCCTTTAACGTCCGCTGAGTTTGCTCAACTGATAGACCGCCTACCTTTATGTAAAACGCAAAAGCAGTCTTTATCGTCAAATGCTCTAGCAGACGGAGGCGGGTACGGGTCCGAAATACCTCAAGGTCAGACTCGTCCATGATATCTCCTAGATCGTGTGGCAACGTCTAGGATAGCGCGGCGGCAAGCGCGGAGTCTCAACCTGCGCTTGCTTGCCAGCGCACGATGCGCCCCGGCCCGGTGAGCCGTTCAATGGTCTCGCGTTTGGCGAGCTTGTTCAGCACGGTATGGATGGATGTGCGCAGGATTTCCTTGTCGTGGTGCGTCAGGTCGCGCTCACCGATGGCGACGGGCAAAACGTCGTTGACTGTGAAAGGTTCGCTGCCGTGCTGGCGTATCCAATCGAGCAAGAGGCGGCTTAGCTGGCCGCGCTTGAAGTAGCGCGCTATCGGAAATGCGGCATGATCTGTTCGGTGAAGACTTTCATGTAGTGGATCTGGCGGTCGAGGTCGCCGCTTTCCGTGCTCAGCCAGAGCCGCGAGGCTCCCAATTCTGCGAGTTCGCCAATGCGCTCGATCCAGCTGTTGACGTCCCCGGCGAGAGCGAACCGTTCCAGTCCGTATCCTGTCAGCCCAAGCTCGGCCATCCGCTTCGGGTTGCGCCCAGCCTGGAGCACATGGTCGTACAGCTCGTAGCCCTCGACGTACTCGGCGATCTTTCCTCTGAGCTGGCCAGGCACATTCTTGCCTTCAAGACCGAACCGCATCGAATGGTTGAGGATCGAGGACACGGACGCGTGGATGCGTTCGATCGCCTTGTCCCGGTCGGCGTCGAGCGAGGAGCGGGTGGTGAACCAGAGCTCCACCTCAGCCGGATTGCGACCCGCCTCCGCGGCACCCGCCGCAACCCGCTCGATAGTGTCGGAGATCACCTCGGGCAGCAGGCCGGTGCCGGCGATCACGCCGTCACAGAGCCGACCACCGAGATGCAAGGTTTTGGGCCCTTCGGCACAGAGAGTGATCGGGATGCGCTTGCGCACTGCTTCGCCATGCCAGCGGACACGCTGTGGCCGACCGTCGTACGTGCCTTCGCCGGTTGCGATCAGATCCCGCAGGCAGGTGATGTAAGCCGCCATTCTGGCGCGGCTCGCCGGCGCCAGGCCAATATTGTAGACAGCGCTGTCGCCGCTGCCGATATCGAGGAAGGCGCGGCCCTCGGTCATCGCGTCGATCGAGGCCATGAACGCCGCCATGATCTGCGGCTCGCGAGTCAGCGGATTGGTCGGGTGAATACCGACACGAGCGTTTGTCGCGGTCTGCGCAATAAGCGTCGCGCGAACGTAGGCGTCACCACCGATGAAGCTGGTGTCGTTGGTGCCGATCAATTCGACGCCTGATCCGTCGATGATCCGGATCAGCTCGGCGAATTTGTCCAGGTCCCGCCGGTGCGGAAACGCGGTTCCGCTCAATACCGACACACCAAATCGCACCTTCATCGTCTCTCCTTCGGGCCGACAGCCGTATGACCGGCCGGGAGGCGATCAATCGCGCCCCGGTGCGCCTTTACGCCAAGGGTTCTGCGCTAATCTGCCCTCGGCTGCTTTCTCTACTCAGTAATATACCGACCGCCCAGCCCCGCCGCCCGCCGCGACCAGCTCGCCGGAGACCGCCCATGCCTTTTCCGAGGCAAGAAAGACCGCGACGAACGCGACCTCGAAAGCGTCCACCATACGGCAAATGGCATTGCCGCGTGGCGAGTCCGGAGCGAAGTCCTGCCGTTCCGCCTCTTCCGGAGATACGCCCAACTGGGCGGCACGGGCGGCAAGCAGGCTCGGCGTGCGCTCGGTGCGAGTCGTACCGGGATGGATGCAATTGACCGTGATCCCATGACGACCGAGCTGTACGGCCAGCGTTTTCGTCATGTGCACCAGCCCGGCATTGCGGGCGCCGCCGCTGAGATTGCCGGCATTGCGGGCGTTGCCGCCGCTGATGTTGATGATGCGGCCCCAACCCGCCGTCTTCATGAAGGGGATGGCCGCGCGGGAACAGCGTAGCGCTCCCACATACTTCACGTTGAAATCCTCGATCAAATCCTCGTCAATGACGGTTTCGATCGGGCCGGTCGCGCTGGCCGAGCCGCCTGGTGCGGACCCGCTATTGACCAGGATGTGCACGCCGCCCAGCTGTTGAGCCGCCTCGGCGACCATGCGGTCCACCTGCTCCTTACTGGTGACATCGGCTGCGAGGGGAACAATGCGCCGGTTCGTCTCGGCCGCCAACTCGCGCGCCGTCGCCTCCAGATCCGTCCTGTTCCGGGCCACGATCGCCACATCGACGCCCTCGCGCGCCAATTCCCGCGCGATGGCTTTGCCGATGCCTCGACTGCCGCCGGTCACGATCGCGTGCTTGTCGTGCAATCCGAGGTCCATGGCATTTTCTCCCTTGTCGGCGCGAGCGCGATTTTGTTGCTCGACTACGCATTGTTCTTTTTGCGGGAACCTGGCGCAAGGCATGCCAGGTGCCGGTGATGCATTGAATCGAATTACGGTCCTCCGGCGGAGCTGCCGCCAGAGCGTACCTCTACAGCGCCACCATCCAACAAGACATCCAACAGCGTTTTTCCGCTACGCCGGTTCGTTCAAAAGTAGCAGTGAAAGCCGATAGGGAACGTTTTCGGTTTACGGCTTGTTCAGACAAATAAGTTACTGGAAGTATCCCTTTGGCATCGCAAGAAATGCCCTATAGCTACCGCGACGATCCGATCCTCGGCCCTGCGCTTGCCTATTGGCAGCGCATCCGCGATGGGCGGACCGTGCCGCTGAAGCGGGGCCTCGATCCCCTCGACATTCCGCCGAAATTGCTGCCGCACCTGCAGATCATCGATGTCGTCGATGGTGGCAGACGTTTCCGCTACCGGCTGATCGGCACGTCCCTCGTGGAGACCTACGGTAAGGACTACACCGGCACGTATGCCGACGAACTGGTGTCCGGCGGGCGGCTAGGCTTCATTCACTCGGTCTATCAAGCGGTCTGCACCATCCAGGCGCCGGTCTTTTCGCATAATTGCTACCACACCATCCGCCGCACCGATCTCTTCGCGAACCGCATCTACATGCCGCTCAGCAAGCATGGGGCCGACGTCGACTACATCCTCGGCGCGCTAAGCTTTACCTTTGGGGGCAGCGTGCATGCGGGTGTCTGGGGTTCGGGCGAGCTTGAAGCCGCCGGTCAGTATGTTGAACATGTCGAGGTTGACCCGACAATCGCTGCGTAGCCCACCGCAAAAACAGGATACGCGGCGCCATCGGTCGGCGACGTCTCCAGCGAAAAGCCCGGCGCCGGCCTGGCACGCTATTGCTCAGGCCGAGCTTGCCGCCGGGCTGATCGCGGCTACAGGCTGGTTGGCGGCGTAGCGCCGCGCAAGCGTCGCACAAGCCATCAGCTGCAGCTGATGGAAGATCATCAGCGGCAGGACCACCAGACCGACCGAAGCGTCCGCGAACAGCGCATTCGCCATGGGGATACCGGTGACGAGACTCTTTTTCGAGCCGCAGAACACGATGGCGATCTCGTCCGGCCGCGAGAGCCCGAGGCGGCGCGCTGCGAAACTGGTGATGGCCAGCATCGAAGCCAGCAATCCGGCATCGATCACGGCCAAGGCGGCGAGGTTCGATGCCGGCAGACGCGACCACATCCCCGAAAGGGTGCCCGCGCTGAAAACGCCGTAGACCATCAGCAGCACCGACCCGCGATCCACCAGGCTCACGGCACGCTGGTGGCGCTGCATCCAATCGGCGATCCGGCTCTGCACCAACTGCCCGGCGAGGAAGGGCAGCAGCAAGTGGGTGGCGATCGAACTCACGCCGTTCACCACGGCCTCGCCATGGGCCTGGAGCAGCAGTCCGGTCAGAAGCGGCGTCAGCACGACACCGATAATGCTGGAGAGGGACGCGCTGCACAGCGCGGCCGGCACATTGCCGCCGGCGATCGACGTAAACACCACCGACGCCTGCACGGCGGATGGCAAGGTGCAAAGAAAGATCAGCCCGACATAAAGCGACGGGGCCAGAAGAACGCCGGACAGCGGCCGCAGCGCGAGCCCGAGAAGCGGAAACACGATAAACGTCGCCGAGAAGATGATCAGGTGGAGTCGCCAGTGAAGAACGCCGGCGAGCACTGCCGCGCGGGAGAGGCGCGCGCCCTGGAGAAAGAACAGCACGGCGATGGCAAGCTCGCTGCCGCTCGCGACCCAACGCGCGCCGACACCGCTGCACGGAAGCAACAGCGCGAGGATCACCACCGCGATGATGGCGAGCGTGAAATTGTCGCGGATGAGACGCGCGGACCTGTTCATCGCTGTTTATCGCTTCTGGTCGGCGTTCCGGGCCGCAATATGATTAACTCACAATAGCGCAGGATACAGCCGGCGCCGACCGCGGCGCATTGCATCCTGAAAGCGGGTCGAGGCATGCTGTCGCCGAGCGACCGGAGGCCGGCATGAACGACCCTGTGGACGTGTTGATCATCGGCGCCGGCGCCTCGGGAGCGGCGGTGGCGTGGAGCCTCGCGGAGACCAAGATGCACATCCTCTGCCTGGAGCAGGGTGGCTGGATGAACCCGGCGACCTATCCGAGCGCCGGGCGCGACTGGGAAGCACGCTTCTGGGGCGATTATTCGCCGAGCCCCAACATCCGCGGCCGGCCCGAGGACTACCCGATCAACGACGCCAACTCGCCGATCAAGATCGTCAATTTCAACGGCGTCGGCGGCAGCACGATCTTCTATACGGCGCATTTCCCGCGCCTGCACCCGTCCGACTTCCGGGTCAGGAGCCTCGACGGCATCGCCGATGACTGGCCGGTCGATTACGATACGCTGGCGCCGTTTTTTGCCGAGAACGACCGGATCATGGGCGTCTCAGGTCTCGCGGGCGATCCCGGCGTGCCGGAACGTACCCCGCCGATGCCGCCGCTGGCGCTCGGCCGCTCCGGTGCGCTGCTCGGCAAGGCGATGAACCGGCTCGGCTGGCACTGGTGGCCGTCCGACACGACGGTTGCGACGGTCGATTACGAAGGCCGCGCGCGGTGCATCAATCTCGGCCATTGCACCCCAGCCTGCGCGCAAGGCGCCAAGGCCAGCACCGACATCACCTATTGGCCGCTCGCGCAACGCGCCGGCATCGAGCTGCGCACCCATTGCCGGGTGCGCGAGATCACCACCAACGAGCACGGCATGGCTGCGGGTGTCGTCTATTACGATGCGGACGGCAACGAGCAGTTCCAGGCCGCGCATGTCGTCGTGCTGGCCTGCAACGGCATCGGCACGCCGCGCCTCTTGCTCAACTCGGCCTCCGGCCGCTTCCCGAACGGGCTCGCCAATTCGAGCGGGCTCGTCGGCAAGAACCTGATGCTGCACCCCTATGCGCAGGTCTACGGCTATGTCGCCGAGCCGACCGACAGCAACCGCGCGCCGCCGACGTGTCTGTGGAGCAAGGAATTTTACGAGACCGACGCATCGCGCGGCTTTACGCGCGGCTACACGATCCAATTCGGCCGCGGCGCCGGGCCGGTCATGGAGGCCGTGACCAGCGAGGCCAAGGGCATCCTGCCGTGGGGCGCGCAACATCATGCGGTGTTCCGCCGGCTCAACGGCCACCGGCTCAATATGTCGGCGATCTGTGAGGATCTGCCGGAGGAGCACAACCGCGTAACGCTCGACCCTGAGCTGAAGGATGCTCACGGCATCCCGGCGCCGCGGATCGACTACACGATCGGCGAGAACACGGCGCAGATGATGGCGCACGGCATCGCCCGCGCGAAAGACATCCTGGGCGCGATGGAGGCGACCGATATCTGCGTCAACAGCCCGATCCTCTACGGCGGCTGGCATCTCTTGGGGACGGCGCGCATGGGGACCGACCCCGAGCGCTCGGTGGTCAGCGAGTGGGGCCGGGCGCACGACGTGAAGAACCTGTTCATCGTCGACGGCAGCCTGTTCGTCACCTCCGGCGGGGTGAACCCGACCTCGACGATCCAGGCGCTGGCGCTCTACGTCGCCGATCAGATGAAACAGCGCCTCGCCAACCTGTTCGATTGAGGCATGCCATGACCGCAGACAGCTCCCTCACCCCCAGCCAGATCGACGATCTGCGCGCGATCGCCGGCATGATCATCCCGGCGAACGAGGAATTCGACGTGCCAGGCGCCGACGACCCGACAATCCAGGCCGATATCCTCGCGACGCTCGGCCGTGACGAGGCGCCGATGCGCGCGGCGCTCGACCTGCTGGCCGGCCTGGCCGGCATGCCACTCGACAGCCTCGACTCGGCGCGACGCGAAGCGGTGGCGCAGGACCTGCGCGCGACGGGTGGCGAGGCGGTGGCGACGCTGACCCGTGTCGTGCTGCAGTGCTACTACCGCGACGATCGCGTCGTCCGTTCGCTCGGCCTGGAGCCGCGCCCGCCCTACCCGCGCGGCCATGAGTTGGAGCAGGGCGACTGGTCGCTGCTCGATCCGGTCCGCGCCCGCCCGCCCTTCTGGCGCCGGGCCTAGCGCTAACTGCCGGCGCGATACCACCCGACGCGGAGACTTCAGCACAAAAAAATCAATCACTTCCCATCGTCATGGCCGGGCTTGACCCGGCCATCCAGCGGACAATGACAATCGTATGGATGGTCGAGCGGTCGATTGGATGCCCGGATCAAGTCCGGGCATGACGAGGTAAAGGAAGATGGGCTACCCGCGCAGCATCGCGGCGATCTGGTCGAGGGTGCGGATGCGGGCGTACATCTTCATCGCCTTGTCGAGACTGTAGAGGTGGGCCGCCTGGTCGCTGCCCCAGCAGCATTCGCGCACCACGACCGAGGCGATATCGCGGTTGAAAGCCTCTCGCACGCTGGTTTCGACGCCGCGGTTGGTCGCGCCGCCGCCAATGATGATCGTGTCGCGCCGCAGCATGTGCAGCAATTCGGCGACGCCGGTGCCCCAGAAAGCGCTCGGCCGGCGTTTGAGGAAAACATAGTCCTCCGGCCGCGGGGCGATCTCGTCGGGAAAGCCAGCCTCCGGCGTACCCTCGACGCCGTTGGTGAGCGGCGGCACGCCGGTCTCCGCCGAGAGGTCGGTCGGCAGCATCACGACATCGGCGCCGTCGGCGCGGCTGACCGGCGTGGTGTAGATCACCGGCAGCCCCGCCTCCCGTGCCGCCGCAATCATCGTCACCCAGGCCTCGAGCACCGGGCGCATCGCCACGCGGCGCGCCGGGTCGGAGGGTGTCAGCGCCCGCCGGCACACGTCATAAGCGATCAGCGCCGTGCGGCTGGGGTCGAGGCGTTCGGGTTCAGGCATCGCGGCCTCCTTGTGGGAAGTAATGGCGGGTTGGGTGCGTCCTTCGAGACGCGCCTGGCGGCGCTCCTCAGGATGACGGTTTTCCTTTTGTCGCACATCCTTCCGTCATCCTGAGGAACCCGCGCAGCGGGTGTCTCGAAGGACGCACCTTCCTCAGCGGAACGCGAATTCCTGGTAGCCGCCGGCGGCGACCTCGTCGCATTTGCGCCGGTAGTGCACACCGTTACCGTTATAGCCGAGCACGCGGCGGACAGTGCGGCCCTCGACGTTGCGGTTCACCCCGGTCTGCCAGGAGTCGATCTTGCTGGAGAGCAACGGCTCGGACGCCTTGATGACTGTGCGGGTCCACTCCGCGACCTGCTCGGGTCGGGTCTCCACCCGCGCATGGCCGTTGGCGCGCATGAACTCCAAGAGCCCGGCGAGACACTCAACGCCATGCTCGACCGCGCGCGGGATGTTGCCGCGGGCGGTATGCGGACCCAGCACCATCAGCAGGTTCGGGAAGCTCTCGGGCATCCAGCCGAGATAGGTGCGGGGCTGGCCATTGTCCCACACGTCGCGCAACTTCACCCCGCCGGGGCCGCGAATGTCGACGCGGTCGAATGCGCCGGTCACGCCGTCGAAGCCGGTGGCGTAGACCAGGATGTCGAAATCGTACTCCCGGTCGCTGGTCTTCACCCCGTTCTCGGTGATGCGCTCGATCGGCGTCTCGTTGAGGTCGACCAGCCGCACGTTGTCGCGGTTGTAGGCCTCGAAATAGCCGCTCTCCAGCGGCACGCGTCGGGTGCCGAAACCATGATCCCTGGGGATCAGCTTGTCAGCGACCTTGGGGTCCTTGACCCGTTGGCGGATTTTCTTGGCGATGAATTCGGTGACCGCGGCATTGGCCTTCTCGTCGAGCAGGATGTCGCGGAAATTGCCCATCCAGATGCCGAAACCTGGCTCGCCGTAGAGCTTCTCCCAGAACGCCTCGCGTTCCTCGAGCGGCACGTCGAGCGTTTTGCGCGGGTCGGCGCTGTGGATGAACCAGCTCGGGGTCTCGCGACAGCGGGCGTAGATTTCGTCGTAGCGGGTCTTGATCGCCGCCATTTCCTCCTTGCCGATCTTGGCATTGTGCAGCGGCGCCGCCCAGTTCGGCCGGCGCTGAAACACCGTGAGTTGCGCGGCCTGCTTGGCGATCTCCGGGATGGCCTGGATCGCGGTGGCGCCGGTGCCGATGACGCCGACGCGCCTGCCGGTGAAGTCGACCGGCGTCTTCGGCCAGCGCGCCGGATGATACGCCGGGCCGCGGAAGCTGTCGCGGCCCGGGATGTTCGGCAACGTATGCGCCGACAGGATGCCGACCGCGGTGAAGAGGAACTGCGCCCGCGCCTGCTTGCCGCCGTCGAGCGTCACGGTCCACTCATTCGTCGCGTCGTCCCAATGCGCCGCGGCGACCGTGCTGGAGAATTCGATGTCGCGGCGCAGATCGAACTTGTTGGCGACGAGGTTGAGGTATTCGAGCGTGTCAGGCTGCGGCGAGAAATGCTCTTTCCAGTCCCATTCCTGCAGCAGTTCCTTCGAGAAGGAATAGCCGTAGGTCCAGCTTTCGGAGTCGAAGCGGGCGCCGGGATAGCGGTTCCAATACCAGGTGCCGCCGACATCGCTGCCGGCCTCGAACACCCGGGTCGCCATGCCGAGCTGGCGCAGCCGGTGCAGCAGGTACATGCCCGAAATCCCGGCGCCGATGATGATCGCGTCGTATTCCGCGCCCTGCTGACGAACCGGCCGCTCCACCGCCATCAATGTGTCCGGCATGATGTTCTCCTTCCGCCCCGTCACAACTCGACACGCGCATCGTAGAACCGATCGACGCTTTTGTGACCTTGGGCCGGGAGAACGCAGCTTTGCGCCTTCTGCGGGGTGAGAAGTGGCGCCCGATCCAGGTGCTTGCCTTGTGCGGCTGTCGGGTCTGTGCTTCGCGATGGGCATGCATCGGCGGCCGCGGCCGGGCATTAAGGTCCTCTTGCCGCAAGGACGAGAGGAACCGCAGCACCATGGCCGAGACGAAGCCGCTGTCGCCGGAAATCATTGGGCGCGCGATCGACAATATGCCGCTGACCGGCGCGCTGAAATTTATCATCGCCGTCGCGGCGGCCGGGTTTCTCTTCAATTCGTTCGACATCACCATCGTCGCCTACGCGCTGCCCAAGATCCGGCAGGAATTCAACCTCTCGCCGCAACAGGTCGGACTTACCGGCTCGGCAGCGCTGGCCGGTATGGGGATCGGCTCGTGGTGCTGGGGCTGGGTCGCCGACAAATGGGGACGCCGCGTCGTCTTCGCGGCGACGGTGCTGACCTTCTCGGCATTTACCGGCATCGCCGGGCTTGCGGGATCGCTGGGGGTGCTGGTCGGGGCGCGCTTTCTGACTGGGCTTGGGCTCGGCGGCATGGTGCCGATCGACCAAGCGCTGGTGACCGAGTACGCGCCGGCGCGCATCCGCGGCCGCGTCGCGGCGATGCTGCCGATGAGCTGGCCGATGGGGTATTTCACCGCTGCCGGCTGCGCCCTGCTGCTGGTGCCGAATGTCGGCTGGCGCTGGCTGTTCGCGATCGGCGTGTTGCCGGCGCTCCTCGCCTTCATCATCCGCCGCAAGGTGCCGGAGTCGCCGCGCTGGCTGGCGGCGCAGGGCCGCCACGAGGAGGCGCGCGCCTCGCTCGGCTATGTCGGCGTCACCGACGCGAACCTCGAACAAGCCCGCCGCGAGGTCGAGGCCATGCCGGTGCAGCCGAAGGTGCCCGAGGCGACGTTTCGCGACCTGTTCACCGCCGGCTACGCGCGCCGGGTGACGCATACCTGGCTGCTGTGGTTCTGCTCGAATTTCGCGGCGACCGGATTCTCGGTCTGGCTGCCGACAATCTACTCGACCTATTATCACATCGAGCTGACGCGGACCCTGTTCTACACCTTCATCGTCGCCGGAACGCAGGTCGTGGCGCGGCTCTGCGCCGTCAGCCTCATCGACGTGCTCGGCCGCAAGACGATGATCGTGTTGGGCTTCGGCATCGCCGCCTGCGCCGCACTTGCGTTCACCCAGGCGACGACTGAGACGAGCCTGCTTCTCACCGCGATGACCTATGCGTTCTTTCAGGATACGGGGTCGCTGGCGATGACGGTCTATACGCCGGAGGTCTACCCGGTGCGCATCCGCGGCAAGGGCGCGGCGCTGGCGATGGGTTGGGGCCGGTTCGGCGGCATGACCTCGCCGCTGATCGCCGGCGTGCTGATCGGCGCCGGCAATCTGACGCTGGTGTGGTGCGTCATCGCCGGCGCGATGGCGCTGGCGAGCGGGCTGACGCTGGTCCTGGCCTACGAGACGCGCGGCAACCTAGAGCTGGTATCGCGCGGCGCCACATGATCCAGGTGCCCGGGATACGCCCGGCTGATAAGAAAGCGCCACGGCGACGGTCGCCGTAACGGAGGGTGCCGCCATGGCCGTGCAGAACCGCATGATGACGCTGGTGGCGTTTCTGCAAGCGCAGAACTGTTCGAACCTGCCGGGATCATGGCGCCATCCAGCGACGGTGCTCGATTTCCTGACGCCGGAATACTACCAGCGCATCGCCCGCACGCTGGAGGACGGCAAGATCCAGATGGCGTTTTTCGACGACCGCCTGGCGCTGCCCGACATCTATACCGGCGAGCACGCGCAAGCGGTCGCCGCCGGGGTGCGCGCTGTGAAGATGGACCCTTGCACCATCCTGATGATGATGGGCGCGGTGACGCAGCGGCTGGGGCTCGGCGCGACCTATTCGACGACCTATTACGAGCCGTATCACATCGCCCGCGTCTTCGCGACGATGGACCTGATGCTGAAAGGCCGCGCCGCCTGGAACATCGTGACCTCGCTCAACAGCGGCGAGGCGAAGAATTTCGGCAGCGCCCAGCACATGGCGCATGACGAGCGCTACGACCGCGCCGACGAGTTCATGGAGGTGGTGCTCGGCCACTGGAACACCTGGGAAGACGACGCGCTGATCCTCGACAAGACCGACAGCCGCTTCGCCGATCCCACCAAAGTGCACCGGCTCGACCATGACGGCCGCTATTTCCGCTCGCGCGGACCGTTCAGCGTGCCGCGCTCGCCGCAGGGCCAGCCGGTGCTGATCCAGGCCGGGCAATCCGGCCGCGGCCAGGCCTTTGCGGCGAAATGGGCCGATCTGGTGTTCGTGATCTTTCACAGCCTGGCCGACGGCATGCGCGAATACGCGGCCTTCAAGGCGGCGGTGGCGGCGCAGGGGCGCGACCCGGCGAGCGTGCGCATCGCCCCCGCCTGCTATGTCTGCGTCGGTGAGAGCGAGGCCGCGGCGCAGGAAAAACGCGCGATCATCGAGGCCACGGCCCGCGATATCGACCGGCTGGTGCTGCTATCCGAAGTGCTGAATTACGATTTCGCCAAGAAGCCGATGGACGAGCCTTTCGCCGACGAGGAGCTCGCCGAACTCTCGTTCCAGGGTTTTCGCGACCGGGTGATCCGGGTCTCGGGGAAGAGGAACCCGACGGTGCGCGATTTCATCACCATCTCCGGCCGCGGCACGGTCGCGGAGCACCCGATGTTTGTCGGCAACCCCAGGCAGGTTGCCGACCAGATGGAGGAATGGTTCACCGCGCCGGCCTGCGACGGGTTTGTGCTGGCCGCGACCAGCATGCCGGGCGCCTATGACGACGTGGTGCGGTTGCTGGTGCCCGAGTTGCAGCGCCGCGGCCTCTTCCACAAGGACTACGAGGGCCCGACGCTGCGCGACAATCTCGGACTGGCGATCCCGCGGGCCGCCGATTGGCATTCGGCCCGGCCGCGCGCGGCCGAATAAAGGACCGCCGATGAACTTGAAGGAAGCCGTCGCCGTCGCCAAGCAGCACGTCAGCGATCTGATCGCGCCCGACATCCCACGGAATGTTCGGCTGGAGGAATTCCTTTACGATGACCATCTCGCCGTCTGGTCGCTGACGATTGGCTACGCGCTCCCTGAGCAAGAAGCCCGCAACTACAAAATCGTCCGCGTCTCCGAGGCCAATAAATCAGTGCTGTCGGTCAAGGACCGGTAGAAACCCATCATGCGCCAATCCTCGCCGGGCGATGGGTTTCGCTACGCTCAACCCATCCTACCGCTCAGCCAGGCATTTCGGGCCGCACCGTTCGGCTTGGATCAGAGGCCGCTGGCGCATGGCGCTGGCACAGCGCCGGCCCGGTCGCCGCCGCCCGCGCATGGGCAACGACATGGGCAACGACGGTGTGCGCGCGATGCAGCGCGGGCGGCGCGACAAACATCGAGGCGAGGATCGTGAAGCAGGCGACCCAGGCGCCGATCACGCGGCGCCCGGTCAAGATATGGTCGTCCGGATCGTAGTCCATGTGACGAACACCCCGTTGGAGGCGGGCCAAAATTCGTCGATGCCCTCTGTTGCAGCGCAACATAGCCCTACATCGTCACCGGCGCCCGGTTTGCCAAGGGCTACTGCGGTCAAACAAGAGTGAACCGCCCCAGAGTGCAGTTTTCCCCGTCATTCCGGGGCATCGCGCGGCGATGAACCCGGAACCCATGAACACGGACCCTAGAAAAGTGCGTTCCGACACCGCAACCACATTGGATGAGGTCGTGTTCATGGGTTCCGGGTTCGGCCTTGCGGGCCGCCCCGGAATGACGAAGGTAATTTCGGACTGAGCGGACTTGGCGACGTTCGCGATCCAGATCGACGCCGTTACCGTATTTAATACGACATGCTGCTTCTGCTGCTCATCCTCGTCGCCGTGGTGGCGCTACCCGCGGTGGCGTATGTCGAGTACCAGCGGTGGCGCGGCTTGGTCGTGGTCGAGCCACCTTTCGACGAGATGAACCACGACCCTCCCAAACCCTCGACGGATGCCCCAAAGCGCCTGCCGAACATCACGGATATCGGCGTCTGACTGCCGCTAGTGCTTTCGCCGCTCGGACCGTCTACATCCCCAGATAGGCGCGGCGGACGCGGTCGTCGGCGGTCAGTGTGCGATGCGTGCCTTCGAGCACGACTTGGCCGGTTTCGAGCACATAACCGTAATCGCAGCTTTCGAGCGCCTCGGCGACGCGCTGCTCGACGAGGATCAGCGTCACCCCGTCTTCCTGATGCAGCGCGGCGATGCGGTCGAAAATCTGGTCGGCGATCGCCGGCGCGAGCCCCATCGACGGCTCGTCGAGCAGCAAGAGGCGCGGCGACGAGGCGATGCCGCGGCCGATCGCCAGCATCTGCTGCTCGCCGCCCGACAGCGTGCCGGCGAGCTGCGACCGGCGCTGCGCCAGCACTGGGAACAGCGCGAAGATGCGGTCGATGTTCTGCCGCCACGTGCGCTGCCCGCGCGGCGAATAGGCCCCCATCTCGAGGTTTTCCAGCACCGTCATCGCCGCGAAGACCTGGCGGCCCTCCGGCACATGGGCGATCCCGAGATGCACCCGCTCGTGCGGTGCGATCGCCAGCAGGTCGCGGCCATCATAGGTGACACGCCCCGACTGCGCCGGCACGACACCCGATATTGCCTTGAACAGCGTTGTCTTGCCGGCGCCGTTGGGGCCGACGATCGCGACGAATTGTCCCTCCTCGACCGAGACCGACACGCCGCGCAGCGCGGCCAGCCCGCCGTAGCTGACCGAAAGCCCCTCGATTGCCAGCATCATTGCCCGAATTCATTCCGCCACTTGGTTGAAACCGGCGCGAGCATAGCCGCGGCGGGCGCGTGCGCCCATCGCCAATCGGCATGGAAAATCGATGACATGCGCCGGATTTGCGCCATTATCGTCGCGGTCGGGAGGAAATGATGCGGAGCGATAGCACCTTGAGCGGCGAACCTGCTGGATATGGCTGCGAGCGATAAGCCCGCATCATGTCGTTCTCGCTCGTCGATTTCCTCCAAGCGCTGGCTGCCGGCATTCTGGTCGGCAGCGCCTATGCGTTGATGTGCATCGGCCTCGGCATCATTTTCGGCGCGATGCGGGTCATCAATTTCGCCCAGGGCGACTTCCTGATGATCGGCATGTATGCCGCGTTCTATCTGGCGACCGGGGCTGGGCTGTCGGCATTCTTCGGCCCGAGCGCCGGGCCGATCGTCGCGGCATTTCTCGCGGGGCCGATCGTCTTCGCGCTCGGCTGGGTGCTGCACCAGTTCGTCGTCGCGCGCGTCACCGGCGCCGGCGCGGCGCAAACGGAGGGGGCCGGCGCCTACGGCCAGATCCTTACCACGCTCGGCATCTCGCTGATCCTGCAGAATGGCGGGCTGATCGTGTTCGGCTCGGCACCGACCGGCATCCGCACGCCGCTGGCGCGGCAATCCTGGGAGATCGGCGACATCCTGCTCAACAAGGGGCGCTGCGTGAGCTTTCTGGTCTCGGTGGGACTGGCGATCGCGGTGTATCTGTTTCTCGGCCATACGCGGCACGGCAAGGGGCTGCGCGCCGCCGCCGACAACAGCCAGGCGGCGCTCTATATGGGCATCGATGTCGACAAGGCGCACCGCATCGCCTGGAGCCTCGGCGTCGGCATCACCGCGGTCGCGGGCGGCCTCCTTGCGGGGTCGCAATCGTTTCAGCCCTATACCGGGTTCGATTTTGTCATCGTCATGTATTCCGGCGTCGTGCTCGGCGGGCTCGGCAGCATCATGGGCGCGTTCTGGGGCGGGCTGGTGATCGGCGTCGTGCAACAGATGTCGACGCTGGTGCTGCCCTACCAGCTGCAAAACACCGCGATTTTCGTGGTCTTTCTGCTGATCATCTTTCTGCGGCCGCAGGGCATGTTCGGCCGCCTCAGCGAGCGCACGTGACCCTCACCGCGCCAGTCAAACGCCAGCTTTGGGCGATCCTCGGTTTCGCGGTGGTCGTGCTCGCCATATCGGCGGCGCTGCGCAGCGACTATTTCGAGCTGGTGCTGTGCCAGGTGCTGCTGTGGGCGATGCTGTCGCTCGCCTGGAACATCCTGTGCGGCTATAGCGGCTATTTCTCGTTCGGTCATGCCGGGTTCTGGGGGCTGGGCGCCTATACGGTGGCATTGGGGATGATTTACCTCGACCTGTCGCCGTGGCTGACCATCCCGCTGGGCGGGATTGTCGGCGGGCTGGCCGGGGCGCTGATCGGCTTCCCGACCTTCCGGCTGCGCGGCCATTACTTCGCGCTGGCGATGCTCGCCTACCCGCTGGCGACGCTCTACGTGTTCCAGTGGCTCGGCTATCAGGAAGTCGCGCTGCCGATGAAGCGGGACGCGCCGGCGCTTTACATGCAGTTCGACAACCCGCGCGTCTATGTGGTGCTGGCGCTGGCTCTGCTGGTGATGTCGCTGCTGATCTCGCTCCGGGTCGAGAATTCGCGTTTCGGGATGTCGCTGTTCGCGATCAAGCAGAACGAGCCGGCGGCCGAGGCGGCGGGCATCAACACCTGGCGCTGGAAGATGCTGGCGCTGATGCTGAGCGGCGCGCTGGCGGCGGTGGCGGGCGGGCTCTATGCGATCGTGCTGCTGGTGGTGACGCCCGAAGCGGTATTCGGCATGCTGGTCTCGGCGCAGGCGCTGATCCTGGCGCTGTTCGGCGGCGTCGGCAGCCTGTGGGGACCGGTAATCGGCGCCGTGGTGCTGGTGCCGCTCGCCGAGGGCCTCAACGCGAAGCTCGGCAGCGTGCTGCCCGGTATCCAGGGGGTGGTCTACGGCGTCGCGATCATCGCCATCATTCTGTGGGCCCCTGAGGGGGTCTATTGGCGTGTGCGCGACCGAATCACGAGGCGAAAGCCGGAAGCCGCTGCTGCTGCGCTAGCTCCGCTGCCGGTCGCGGTGGTACCGAAAGCGCGCGAGGCCGCGCGCGCACCGGGCAAAGACCTGCTGGTGCTGCGCGATGTCGGCATCGCGTTTGGCGGGTTGCGCGCGCTCGACGGAGTGAACCTCACCGTCCCCGAGGGCGGGCTCTACGGCATTATCGGCCCGAACGGCGCCGGCAAGACGACACTGTTCAACGTCATCAACGGCTTTCTCGCGCCGCTGCAAGGCACGATCAGCTTCGCCGGGGAGCCGCTGACCGGCTTGCGGCCAAACCAGGTCTGTCGCCGCGGCATCGGCCGCACCTTCCAGGTGGTGCGTGCCTTCCCGCGCATGACGGTGTTGGAAAACGTCACGGTGGGCGCCTTTGTCGGCGCGCCCGACGACGCGGCAGCGCGCCGCATGGCGCTGACCGCGCTCGACCGCGTCGGGCTCAGCGCCCGCGCCGGCGCGTTAGCCGGCAGGCTGACCAACCGTGAGCTGCGGCTGATGGAACTGGCGCGCGCGCTCGCGCCGCAGCCGCGGCTGATGCTGCTCGACGAAACGCTCGCCGGGCTCGGCCATGACGATCTCGACGGCATTCTCGGCGCGATCCGGCGGGTGCGCGAGGATGGCGTCACGGTGCTGATCATCGAGCACACGATGCATGCGATGGTGCAGTTGGTGGACCATTTCGACGTGCTCGACCATGGTCGGCTGATCGCCAGCGGCGCGCCGGAGATCGTCGTGCGCAACCCCGAGGTGATCGAGGCCTATCTCGGCAAGAAATGGGCCCAGCAGGTGACCGAAGCAGCGAAATAAGCCAGAAAATAAGCCAATACGAATGCAGGAGGAGAGGACATGACCCACAGATTGACCCGACGCAGCGTGACCCGCGGCCTGGCGCTCACCGCCGGCGCGCTGGCGGTGCCGGCGATCGGCCGCGCCCAGGCAAAATCGGTCAAGATCGCGATGATCGTCCCGCTGTCCGGCCCGTGGGCACGGCAAGGGCAGCTTCTGAAGATGGGCGGCGACCTGCTCGTCGAGGACGTCAATACGAACGGCGGCATCAAGGCGCTCGGCGGGGCCAAGCTCCAAATCATCTACGCCGATGCCGGCGACAGTACGGAAAAGGCCAAAAACGCAGCACAACGCCTGTTGTCGGAAGAGCCGGAATTGGCCGGCGGCACGGGCTGCTGGCTGAGCTCGTTCACGCTGGCGGTGACCGAGGTCACCGAGCGCGCCTCGCTGCCGTGGATCACGCTGTCCTACTCGGACGCGATCACCAATCGCGGCTTTAAATTCATCTTCCAAACCTCGCCCACCGCCGAGCACCAGGCCGCCGAGACGCTGCCGACCGCGCTCAAACTGGCGGAGGGCACGACTGGCAAGGCGCCGAAGACGATCGGCATCATCCAGGACAACACCGCCTCGCCGGTCAGCTTCGCCAAGCCGCTGCGCGAGGGCGGGCTCGAAAAATTGGGGCTGAAGCTGGTCGTTGACCAGATTTTCACCCCACCGCTATCCGACGCGACGCCGCTGATCGAGAAGGTGCGCTCGGCCAAGCCCGATTTCCTGCTGCTGCTGACCTCGGCGATGCCGGATTGCAAGCTGGTGCTCGAAAAGCTCGATGAATTCAAGCTGTCGCACGGCAAGATCCCGCTGGTCGGCAACGGCGCGCCGTTCGGCTCGCCGGAGCTGCTGAAGACGATCGGTCCCGAGCTGCTCGAAGGCCTGCTGTTCAGCGTCGCCAACTGGCCGACGAAGGGCCAGGAAGCGTTCATCGAACGCTTCAAGCAAAAGACCGGAGAGCCGTTCCTCACGCAGGACGCGCTGTGCGGTTACGGCGAGCCGGCGATCCTGGTGCAGGCGATCGAGACCGCGGGCACGGCCGACAAGCTCAAGGTCGCCGACGCGATCCGCGCGATGAACCTGACCACCGGCCCGGCCGCGCAGTGCTTCCCCGGTCCGATCAAGTTCGACGAAAAGGGCCGCCGGGTGGACGTGCCGATGATCTTCGCGCAATGGCAGAAGGGCGTGCCGGTCACGGTCTTCCCGACTGACCTCGCGCTGGCGAAGCCGTTCTGGCCGTCGGTGTAGCGAAGTTCGGCCGAGTCCGAGCAACCATTTCAATCGTCATGGCCGGGCTTGACCCGGCCATCCAGCGAACCGCCGCAACCATCCAGACTGCTGAAATGTCAGTTGGATGCCCGGAACAAGTCCGGGCATGACGATCTTAACCGGGCGTCGCTCTATCCGTCGTCGAACTCATGCACGGCGGGCGGGCCGTAGCCGCCGGCGCCGGGGGTGATGATCTCGACGATCTGGCCGGCGCGCAGCACGCCATTGCCCTGGACGAACGGGTCGACGCCGGGGCCGAAGCGGAATTCGCCGTGGCCGCCGGGGGCGCCGCCGGCCAATCCCCAGGGCGGCGTATAAAGCCGCGAGCCGTCGAGCCGCAGGTGGCAGTCGGCTTCGGCGCGATACACCCGACGCAGCCCCATCCCGCCGCGATGCCTGCCGGCGCCGCCTGAGCCGTCGACCAATTCGTAGCGCAGCAGGGTCAGCGGGTATTCGACCTCCAGCGCCTCGACGGGCAGGTTCGAGGTGTTGGTCATGTGAACATGCACGCCGTCGAGCCCGTCCTTGGTGGCGCGCGCACCAGAGCCGCCGCCGATCGTTTCGAGATAGACCCAGAGATGCCCGTCCTTGGGATCGGCGCCGGCAAAGCTGGCCGTCGCGCAGGAGCCGTTGCCGGCGGCGATCGCCTTGTCGGGCGCGGCCTGCGCCAGCGCGCCGATCACCAGATCGGCGGCGCGCTGGCTGGTGCTGGTGCGACCATTAACCGCCGCCGGGTGCGTGGCGTTGAGGATCGTGCCGAGCGGGGCGGTCACGGTGATCGGCCGTGCCAGCCCCGAATTCGGCAGGATGGTCGGGTCGACCACCGCCTTGACCGCGTAGTACACGCTCGACAAGAGCGCGGTGTAGATCATGTTGATCCCGGCGCGCACCTGCGGCGGGCTCTCGAAATGCAGCCGCATCTCGTCGCCGGCGATCGTCACTTCGACCGAGACCGGCAGGGCGCGGCCGAGCTCGGGATTGTCGTAGGTGTCCTCGAAACGGTAGACGCCGTCGGGCAGCGCGGCGATGCCGGCGCGCATCTTGCGCTCGGCGTAATCCTGCAACGCGTCGCCGACCGCGAGCACCGTATCGGTGCCGTATTTCCCGCACAGCGCCTGCATGCGCTGCACGCCGAGCCGGTTCGCCGCCATCTGCGCGCGCAAGTCCGAGAGGCGCTCACGCGGCACCTGGCAGTTCAACAGGATCAGTTCCCGCACATCCTCCTGCAATTCGCCGGCGCGGTAGAGCCGGATCGGCGGGATGCGAAGCCCCTCCTGGAAGATATGCGCGTGGCCGCGATCGGCGAAGTCGGCGTGGTGCGCGGTGTTGACCGCCCAGGCGACAATGCGGTCCTCGACGAAAATCGGCTCGCCGAGCACGATGTCAGGCAGATGCGTGCCGCCGCCGGCATAGGCGTCGTTGCCGATGAAAACGTCGCCCGGCTGCATCTTTTCGACCGGGTGGCGCTTCAGGATTTCCGGGATGACCCCGAGAAAGCTGCCGAGATGCATCGGGATGTGCTCGGCCTGGCACAGCGTCGTGCCGCGCGTGTCGAACAGCGCGGTGGAGCAGTCGCGGCGCTCCTTGATGTTCGTCGAGTAGCTGGCGCGCACCAGCGCCTCACCCATCTCCTCGACGATCGAGGATAGCGCGCTGCCAATGACCTCGACGGTGATCGGATCGATGCGGTTAGTGGTCATGGGGTCATCCTGCAGATTTGGACTAAAAGCGTGACCAAAGATCCGCACATCCTCATCAAATCGTCATGCCCGGACTTGTTCCGGGCATCCAACCGACATTTCAGCAGTCCGGATGGTTGCTGGGGTTCGTTGGATGGCCGGGTCAAGCCCGGCCATGACGAATTGAAGGATATGGAGAGCATCATCCAAGTTCGACGATCAGGTTCAGGTATGGATCAACCGTCGCAGCAGCGCCCGGCGGCAGAAAGGTCGTCGCATCCATCTGTTCGACGATCGCCGGCCCCTCGATGCGATTGCCGGCACCGAGCCGATCGCGATCGTAAAGCGGGCAGGAGACAAAACCACCGGCTTCCTTGAGCCACACCTCGCGCCGGCCCAATTCCGCTGCGCGCGGGTCGGGGCCGGCATCCGGGTTAGGGCGGAACTCCGCTTTGCGGACGATGCCGGTCGCCTCCGCACGAAAGGTGACGAGCTGCATCGGCTCGCCCTCGGCGATAAAGCCGTAGAGCCGCTGATGCCTCGCGGCAAAACCTGCCGCGAGGCGGTCGAGTATCGGCGGCGCGATTGGCCCGTCGGGCAACGGTACGGACAGCTCATAATTCTGGCCGACGTAGCGCATGTCGATGGTGAGTGCGATCCGACGGTCTTGCGCCGCAATGCCCTCCTCTTCGAACCACTCGGCGCAGCGCCCGCGCAAGCCGGCGACGATCGTCTCGATCTCTCCGCTCGCCGCAGCAGATAGCGGCAACAGGCGGGTCGTCGCAAAGTCCGCCCGCAGATCCGCCAGCAGCAGCCCCATCGCGCAAAGAATACCGGGGTTGCGCGGCACCAGAACACGCTTGATGTCGAGTTCGGCGGCGAGCCGCGCCGCATGCAGCGGCCCGGCGCCACCGAACGCGACCAGCGTATAGTCGCGCGGATCGTGGCCGCGCTGGACGCTGATGACGCGGATCGCGCGCGCCATATTGGCGGTGACGACCGAAATGATGCCTTGCGCGGTCGCCATCGGTTCCATGCCGAGCCGACCAGCAAGCCGGTCGATCGCAGCCCTCGCCAATTCCTGGCGGATTTTCATGCGGCCGCCGAGGAGTTCGCGCGGGTTCAGCGTCTGCAGCACGACATTGGCGTCGGTGACGGTCGACTCGTCATTGCCGCGGCCGTAGCAGGCCGGGCCCGGATCGGCGCCCGCGCTACGCGGCCCGACCTTCAGCAAGCCGCCGCTGTCGACATAGGCGATCGAGCCGCCACCGGCCCCAACCGTATGGATATCGAGCATCGGCGCCTTGATCGGGTAGCCGTGCACCACCGCCTCGCGCGCCAGCCGCGCCTCGCCGGCTTGCATCAGCGCGACATCGGTCGAGGTGCCGCCCATGTCGAAGGTGATGATGTCGTCGATCCCGGCGAGCCGCGCGGTCACCTGCGCGCCGACCACGCCGGTGCTCGGTCCCGACAGCACGGTGCGCACCGGCAGCCGCGCCGCCGTGTCGAAGCCGATCACCCCGCCGTTCGACTGCGTCAGGTGCGGCGTCGCGGTCACCCCGAGCGATGCCAGCCGATCGACGACGCCGCGGATGTAGAACGCCATGACCGGGCCGAGATAGGCGTTGACCACGGTGGTCGACAGCCGCTCGTACTCGCGAAACTCCGGCGCGACTTCGTGCGAGGCACAGACAAAGGCTTCGGGGAATTCCTCGGCGACGATGCGGCGCGTCGCCGCTTCGTGCGCGGCATCGAGAAAGCTGTAGAGAAAGCAGATCGCGACGCCTTTGACACCAGCGGCGCGCAGCGCGCGCACCGCCTTGCGCGCGGCGTCTTCATCGAGCGGCGTCTCGACGGTGCCGTCATGGCGCAGCCGCTCGGGCACCTCGTGCCGCAGCGGACGGTCGACGAGGGTTGGCGGCTTGTCGGCTTGCAGGTCATAGAGATCCGGGCGTTTCTGACGGCCGATCTCGAGCAAGTCGCGGAAGCCGGCGCTGGTGATCAGCCCGGTCAGCGCGCCGCGATGCTGAATGAGCGCGTTGGTAGCGACGGTCGTGCCGTGCCCGAAATAGGCAACGTCGCTGGCCGGACGGCCGATTTCGGCGAGGCCCTCGCGCACACCATCGGCGACCGCCTGTGACGGGTCGGCCGGCGTCGACGGCACCTTCCAGACGGCGATCCGCCCACTCGCCTCATCGACGAGGCACACATCGGTGAAGGTGCCGCCCGAATCAACGCCAATCCGCCAAGCCATGATTGGTTCCGTATTTGCACGCACAAAGCCGTTACCCTATTCGATATCCGTCCGATCTGCGGCAAATTGATCCGGGGACCCCACCCCAGCGAAAGGGCGAGCTCATGCCGATCCCGATCACCGACGACGCATTCGAGTATCTGATCGCCCGCGCCGGGCTCACCCTGACCGCCGCCGAGAAGGCCGAGTTGAAGTCGGTCTGCGACGGCATCGCGGCAATGGCCGAGCGCGTCCGCAAGCCGCGCGGCCGCATGGCCGAGCCTGCCCTCACCTACGGCTTTGCCGAGGAGGATTTGTGATGAGCGCCGCCATCCCCACCATCGCCGAAGCCGCGCGGCAGATCGCGGCCAAGGAGCTGTCGCCGGTGGAGCTGACACGCGCCTGCCTCGACCGGGTGCACGCGCTAGACAACAGGTTGCATGCGTTCATCCATCTGACCGAGGAACGCGCCCTCGCCGAGGCGCGCGCCGCCGAGGCGGCGATCATGGCGGGCGGCCCGAAAGGGCCGCTGCACGGCATTCCAATAGGCCTCAAGGACATCGTCGATACCAAGGGCATCCCGACGACCTGCCAGTCGAAGCTCCTGCAGGACAACGTTCCCGACAGCGACGCCACCTGTGCCGAGAAGCTCGCCGCCGCCGGCACGGTGCTGCTCGGCAAGCTGACGACGCACGAGTTTGCCGATGGCGGGCCGAGCTTCGACCTGCCCGCGCCGCCGGCGCGCAACCCGTGGAACACCGACCACTTCACCGCCGGCAGTAGCAGCGGCACCGGCGCGGCAGTCGCCTCGGGCATGATCCTGTGCGGCATCGGCACCGACACCGGCGGCTCGATCCGGGGGCCGGCGGCGTTGTGCGGCATTGCCGGGCTCAAGCCGACCTATGGTCTGGTCAGCCGCGCGGGAGTCGCGCCGGCCGCCTTCAGCCTCGACCATATCGGGCCGATGGCGTGGACCGCCGAGGATTGCGCGATCATGCTGCAGGCGATCGTGGGCCATGACCCGCGCGATCCGGCCAGCGCCAACCGCCCGATCCCCGAGTACCGCGCCGCGCTCGGCAGCGGTATCAAGGGGATGAAGATCGGGGTGATCCATCACTTCCACGAGGTCGACCACAAAGTCGGCGCGGCAACACAGCACGGCATCACCGCGGCCATCGCCAAATTCCGCGAGCTCGGCGCCGAAATCCGCGAGGTGCAGCTGTCGCCACTGCCGGATTGGCACGCCTGCGGCTCGCTGATCTCGATCGTTGAGCGGGCCACCGCCTATGAAGAATGGTCGCGCACCCGGCTGCAGGATTTCGGCGAGCGGATGCGCACCCGGCTGATGCTCGGCGCCTTTGTCTCGGGCGTCGATTATCTGCAGGCGGTGCGCCGTCGGCGCGAGCTGCGCGCCGAGCTGAAGACGGCGATGGCCGATCTCGATGTCGTGCTGACCGCGGTGTTCCCGAACGAGGCACCGAAGATCGACGCGCTGCCGAAATGGGACGTATTCCAGCAGCCGAGCTTTATGATGCCGTTCAACGTCGCCGGCTATCCGGCGATGTCGGTGTGCTCGGGTTTCGGCGCCGGCGGATTGCCGGTCGCGATGCAGTTGGTCGGCAAGCCGTTCCAGGAAACCACCGTGCTGCACATCGCCCACGCGTTCGAGAAGGCGACGCCGTTCCGTGACCGTCGCCCGCCGATGTAGGCGGTAGCTCGTTACCTGGATACTGTCCTCTGATGTCATTCCGGGGCATCGCGCAGCGATGAACCCGGAACCCATGAACACAGACGTCGAAAGGCGCGTTCCGACGTCGGAGTACCCTTGGATAAGACCGTGTTCATGGGTTCCGGGTCCGGCCCTACGGGCCGCCCCGGAATGACGAGGTAATTTCGAATCGGGCTCTCACAGATTCTCAGCCATCGCCGCCTTGCCTCACGCGCGCGGAAGCGCGAAGCTTGGCGCCCAACACGGTGAAAAGGGGGCTTCGATGTCGAGCAATGGGCATGTCTCCTATCTTTACGCCGGCCTCGCCGGCGAAACCGGCCCGGGCCGGCCGGTCGATTCCGGCCTGATGCGGCTGGCCGACGGCAGCCAGGAGTGGCAGCGGCTTGAGCGCGGCCTGCCCGACAAGCCGGCGGTGCGCGCGCTCGCGGTGCACCCGCAAAAGCCCGAGATCATCTACGCCGGCACGCAGGACGGCCCCTATCGCAGCGCCGACCGCGGCGAGCACTGGGAGAAGGTGGCGCTGCCCGATCACGGCCTGCCGGTGTGGTCGATCCTGTTCCACCCGCACAACCCGGACGTGATCCTGGTCGGCTGCGATAATTGCGAGATTTATCGCAGCGACGATGCCGGCGAGCACTGGAGCCGGCTGCCGGTCAGCGTGCGCTTTCCGGACATCACCACCGCGCCCGGCGCCAACCCGGCAAAGCGCGTGCTGATGCTCGACGCCAGCACCAGCGAGCCCGACCATCTTTACGGTGCGGTCGAGGTCGGCGGCACGATCCGCTCGACCGATGGCGGCGAGCATTGGGAGAACCTCAGCCACGGCCAGTACATCAACGACGACATGGTCGACATGCACGGCGTGCTGGCGAGCCGCTGGCGGCCGGGCACCGTTTTCGGCATCGCCCGCGCCGGCATGTGGCGCAGCACCGACGGCGGCGACCACTGGACCCACATACCGCTGGAGCCGCTCAACACCAAGGGCCAGATCTACTGCCGCGACATCCGCGAGGTGCCTGGCAACCCGCGGCATCTGTGGTGCGCCGCCGGCTCCGGCTTTATCAGCGATCTCGGCATCCTGCTGCGCAGCCGCGATGGCGGCGAGAGCTGGACGCAAGTCGATGTCGGCGGGCCAGTGCCGCATACGATGTTCAAGGTTGCCTTCGACGAGCGCCAGCCGAGCCTGATGTCATGCGCCACCAATGGCGGCGAGGTATGGACCAGCCGCGACGCCGGCGAGAGCTGGATCCCGCAACCGCCCCCGCCCGGCGGCACGCAGATCTACTCGCTGGTCCGCGGCTAGTACGGGTTCGAGCGGGTCCGATCAGCATTCTCATCGTCATGGCCGGGCTTGTCCCGGCCATGCCCGTCATCGACCGATAATCATGCCGCCTCGGGTGCTGCTGGAGGGCTGCCAATTAATGCTGTCCGAGGGCACGGGAATCGTAACCTACGCCCGGAACCTCGCGGCGGCGGTCTCCACGAACGGCTATGCCGCCGATGTCCTCGTCGGCACCGACAAGAAGCTCGACGCGCACGACCCCGCAGCGAACGCGATCAGCCTATTCGACGCGGTGCGACCCATCCCCTGGAGGCCGTTGCGGACGAGGCTGCGGCGCCAATTCGGCGCACCGGCCGGCATCCCGGCGCATGAGGCGGCGCTCGGCGCCGTCAGCGACCCGATGGCCGCGCGCTTCGACGGTTTTGACCGTGTCCTGGCGGCGACCGATCTCGATGCGCTCTCGCGTCTCCATTTCGCTCGCCATGGAAAGCCGGCGCGCATCAAGCTGCCGGAGGCACCGACGCTATTTCACACCACGCAACCGATTCCACTGGCGGTCGCCGGCTGTCCCAACGTCTACACGATCCACGACCTGGTGCCGTTGAAACTGCCGTCCTCGACCCGCGACAACAAGCCATACGTGGCAAAGATGCTGCGCCACTTAGCCCACGCTGCCGACCACATCGTCACCGTCTCGGAATTCTCGCGCCGCCAAATCATCGAGTTTTTTCGAATTGATGAAGCACGGATCACCAATACCTACCAAGCGGTCGCACTGCCGGCGAAGGCGCTGGCCTGGACCGACGACGAGATGGCGCGGCTCGTCGAGAACATCGCCGGCGTCAGCGCCCAGGAATATTTCCTCTTTGTCGGCGCGATCGAACCGAAAAAGAACCTGTCCAGACTGATCGACGCCTACGCCGCCTCCGGCAGCAAGTTCCCGCTGCTCATCGCCGGGGGATTGGCGTGGCAATATGAGGACGAGCTCAACAAGATCGGCGACGAGCGCTTTCTCACCTATGAGCTACACGACAACACGGCAACGCCGCGGCGCAGAGTACGGCGGCTATCCTATCTGCCGCGCGAGCATCTGGTGGCGCTGATGCGCGGCGCGCGGGCGCTGCTGTTCCCCTCGCTGTACGAAGGGTTTGGGCTGCCGGTGCTCGAGGCGATGTCGGTGGGTACGCCGGTGATGACCTCGAATGTCGCCTCACTTCCGGAAATCGCCGGCGACGCGGCGCTGCTGGTCGATCCGCTCGACATCGACGAAATCGCGCACGGTATTCGCGTCCTCGACGGCGACAGTGATCTGCGCGCCGAGCTCAGGCGACGGGGCTTGCAGCGCGCGGCATTGTTCTCTCCGGAAGCCTACCAGCAGCGCATCGCCGCGCTGTACCGCTCGGTGATCGGCTGAGCGAACGCGAATGACCGCGCCGATTGTCTATGACGTGACCCATCTCGTTTTCCGCATGGCGGCGCGCGCGATGACCGGGATCGATCGGATCGACCTCGCCTACGGCCGGCATTTCGCCGTGGCCGACGGAGCCGCCACCGGTGCATTTTGCGGCACGGCCGGGCCGCACATCATGAGCGCCACAACGCTGCGCAAAATCGTCCGTCAGGCGCAGCGCGGCTCGTGGGAGCACGAGCCGCTCGAAACCGACAAGAACTTCCTCCGCGTCAGGGATTGGCTCGACGGCAAAACGCCGCGGCCGGAAATTGCCCGCAAGCTGATATCGCCGCGCGTTGGCCTAGCCAACCAGTTGGCCGCACGTTTCTGGTGGGGACGTTGCCGCGCCACGCGAGGGAACCGCGCCGTTCCCGCCGGCGGGATCTACCTCAACATCGCCGAACACTGGCTGGAATATCACCATTACTTCGACTGGCTGGGCCGCCGCCCCGATGTTCATGCGGTGTTTTTCGTCCATGATCTGCTCCCCTTCGATTACCCCGAATACTTTCGCCCGGGATACGAGGCCGTCTTTCGCCGACGGTTCGAGACGATCGCCAAACGGGGCACGGCCTTTATCGTGTCGACCAATGTGGTGCGCGACCGGCTGCGCGAGGCGCTGGCGTCTCACGACAAGTCGGACGCGCCGATCCATGTCGCGCCCCTCCCCTCCCCGCTCGCCCTCGCCGATGTCGCGGAGGCGGGGTCGGACACCCCGGCGCAACCCTATTTCGTGCTGGTCAGCACCATCGAACCGCGCAAGAACCACCTACTCGTTCTCAATGTCTGGCGGGAACTCGCCGCGCTGCTCGGGGACGCGACGCCGCGCCTTGTGCTGGTCGGCAGCCGCGGCTGGGAAAACGAGCAGGTGATCGACATGCTCGACCGCTGCACGGGTATCGCGGATCATGTGCTGCGGACATCGCGGATTTCACGGCACGGGCTTACTTGGCTGATACGCCATGCGCAGGCCCTGCTGATGCCGTCTTTCGATGAGGGCTACGGTCTGCCGCTGGTCGAGGCCTTGACCCTCGGCACGCCGGTCATCGCTTCGGATACAGCGACGTTCCGTGAGGTCGCGCGCGGTTGTGCGCTATTGCTTCCGGCGATCGACGGCGTTGCCTGGCGCGAGGCGATCATGGCTTACGCGAGACGGGCTGCCCCCGCATGGCGGCTCGCCAAAGCCAAGGCCGAGCCGTTTCGGCCGCCGAACTGGGACGGCTATTTCCGGCGGCTCGATGAGTTCTTGACTTCGCTGCCATGACAAGCGCCTAGCGCGAGATGACTATCGCCTACGATGTCACCCGGTTGGTGCGGCGATACGGAGCGCCAAGCCCCAACGGGATCGATCGCATCGACCTCGCCTTCGCGCGTCATTTCCTGCCGAGCGCAGAGGCGGCAAATCTCGAAGTCTACCTGCTCGCGCATTTGCGCCCCTCTCTGTTCGAAACGCCCGAATTGGCCCACCTGCTCGGCGAGATGGAGCAAAGCTGGAACAAGGGCCGCATCGAAGGAGGCTGGACCTACGAGAGGGTAAAAGCCCGGCTGCTTGAAGACCGTCCGCGTAAAGGCCGCTCCCCGCCTCCCACACGGACTGCAAGCGAGGATTCGCAGGCCGCCAGGCTTCGCACGACATCCCGATTGCTGCTTCGACCGCGTGCGCTCCGGCACTTCATCTTCGCACCGGTTCCGGAAGGCGCCGTGTTCCTGCACGGCACGCATCTGCCGAAGCCGCACCTCTTCCACTGGCTGGCCAAACGGCGTGACGTGACGCCGGTGTTTTTCATCCACGACCTGCTGCCGCTGCAATTCCCCGAGTATTTCGCGCCGGCGCATATCGCAGAGCATCGCCGCGCGATGGACATTTTCGGCCGACACGGCCGCGCCGCGATCGTCAATACGGGCGTCGTGGCACAGCAAGTGCGCGATTTGTTGAGCAGCCACGGGCGGCGGGAGGTTCCGGTGCTGGTGCGGCCGATCCCACCCGACCCGGTCTTCGCGGCGGCGCCCGGCGCCGACCCCGAGTTGAGGGATACGCCGTATTTTGTCGTGTGCGGCACGATCGAGCCGCGCAAGAACCATCTCATGCTGCTGCAGGTCTGGCGCGAACTGTCGCGTCAATGGCGAGAGCGCACCCCGAAGCTTCTGGTGATCGGCCGCCGCGGCTGGGAGAACGAAAATGTCGTCGATCTGCTTGACCGCTCACATGAAATCCACGAGCACGTCATCGAGATCGATGGTCTGCCGAGCGCTGATATGGCGCGCCTTTTTGCCGGCGCCCGCGCCCTGCTGATGCCGTCCTTCGCCGAGGGTTACGGCCTGCCGATCGTCGAGGCACAGGCCACCGGGACACCGATAATCGCCGCCGATCTCCTGCCGTCTCGCGAGATCGCACCGAACGCCACGTTCCGCCGTCCGCTCGATGGGGTCGGCTGGCTCGCGGCGATCAAGGCGCACACTGAAGGAATTACGCAACCTCCGTGCAGCGTATCAACCGAGACTTCGACCGACTATTTTTCCGCCGTCGAGGACTTCATTCGCTCGCTGTGACCGGCTGCGGCGTCGCCGCCCAGAGCGATGCCGTAATGACGCTGCAGCCAGGCATCGTCGGCGGCGGCAATCTCCGTCAATCGCCGCTCGTTGCATTCACCGAGCCGCCAGCCGCTCTTGTCGTCGCGCACCGCGAGCTTTGCCAGGAGCCTGGCAAGGCCGCGCCGAGGGCCGCGCATCGCAGCGCGTATCGTCGGATGCGACGTGCCGGGCAGTCGATTGACCGCGCGATTGGCCCGCCGCAACCATTCGGTCGCGCGCGACCCGATCGACAGATTGTCCCAATATCGACGCGCCGGGGTCAGCGGCATATCCGCCGCGATCAGCGCCGCGCACAGCACCGGGACGATGTCCTGCCCGCGCGAATGGCGGAATACGGCGACGTTGTCGCGGCCGAACATTGCCTCCCAGGCGCCGATGGTCTCGGCATAGCGCATGTAGGGATTGCCGGGATCGAACACCTCGTCGCAATAAGCTTCGAGCGTCATATCGCGGCCGCTGAGCACAGCCTGGCTGTAGGCTGAATAAAGCCGCGCGCGGTGCTCCCTGACGACAACGGCGATACGGCAGTCGAAACCGGAGAAATCGACCGCGAGTTGGCGTATCTCCGGCTGACGGAAGCGCGACGAGAAATGCTCGCCGCTGATCAGGATGGCTGGGACATCCGCCGTCTCGATTTCCGCCATCAGCGCGCACAGCACCTCGGCTCGCGCGTGTCCCGAAGAGCGAATGCTGAAATCAGGGTAGTCGAGATAGCACGCGACGAGGGGTTCGTGATTATACGCGGCGAAGGCGAGGCTGCGGGTCGGGTAGAGCGTACCGCCGCGCCTGAGAACCTCGTGCTGCTCGGTGCAAAAGCGCTGGAATGAATCGGTACCGGTTTTTTCCAGGCCGATGTGGAAGGTCAGACGGCGCTTCATCGCGAGAGATCATCATCGCCACCGCGCGAACGCGCTATATATTTCGGCCACTTGGCAGAATTCGACACGGATGACGCTCTCCTACCGGCTCTACGCGCGTTTGCGGGAATGGACCACCGGCGTCCACCGCTATTTTTGGCGCCGGGCCGCCTATTGGGTGGCGCGTGGCGACGCGGCGCGCGACCGGCGCGCCTGGCGCGACGCGCAGCGCTGCTATCGGCGGGCGCTGAGTTGCCGCCCGGGCCTCGACGGCATCTGGATCCAGTACGGCCACGTCCTCAAGGAAGACCGGCAACTGGCCGCCGCCGAGCAGGCATATCGGCGTGCCCTCGATGCCGCACCACATAATGCCGATGCCCATTTTCAGCTCGGCCATCTGAAACGCACGCAAGGTGATACCGATGCTGCTCGCCGGCACTTCGTCGAAGCATTGCGGCGCGACAAATCCTTGAGCAGCGCTGAGCAAGCTTTGCGCGCGATCGGTGGGGAGTCGGGTCTTGATGCCGTCCTCGCGCCGCTCCCGCTGGGGGAGCGGGTCGCGGCGCAATTCTGGTGGCATTCGATCGACCTCGGCAACGGCATGGTGACGCCCGGCCACAAAGACCCGCGACGCATGGCGATCAAATTCGCCAACACCTTTCGCAAGCTCGACCTGTCCGGCCGCTCGGTGCTCGATATCGGCGCCTGGACCGGCGGATTTTCCGTGGAAGCGGCGCGGCGCGGCGCGGCGCGTGTGGTCGCGCTCGATCATTATTCGTGGAGCGCGCCGCAATTCCGTGGACGGGAGGCGTTCGATCTCGCCAACGAGATCACCGGTCTCGGCATCGAGGCGGTGGATATCGATCTCGACACGCCGCAACTGTCGCTGAGCCATCTTGGCCCGTTCGATGTCGTGCTGTTTCTCGGCGTTTTCTACCATCTGCGCGATCCAATCGCGGGACTGCGCGAGGCGGCGGCGCTGGCGCGCGAGGTACTCGTGGTCGAGACATTGGTCGAAAGAGGGCTCAACCCGCGGCCGGCGATGACCTTTTACCCCGGCGCCGAGCGCAACGGCGACCCGACGAACTGGTGGGGTCCGAACACGGCCTGCATGCTCGAATTGCTGCGCCAGGCCGGCTTCGCGCGTGTCGTGGTAACGCGCGGCTTTGGGCGTTCGCGCAGGGTATTCCACGCCTTCCGGCAATAATCACCGCCGCGGGTGCGGCGGATCTTGCACGCGCAGCACGCGCAGGGTGTTGATCGTGATGATCACGAAGGTGATGACCTGCACAGCGATCCACAGGGCCGATACGACGTTGGGGTAGGTCGTCACGATGTTGCCGATCGCAAACGGCGTCGGCGGCACGAAATACATCAGCGCATTCACCAGGATAAAAGCGATCCTGACTTCGGTGAGTCCCATGCCGCCGAACGATATCTGAAAAACGTCCATCACCCGGGATTTGAGGAGCCCCAGCAACATCATCATGTAGAAAGCCGCGAGCGTCGCCAGGACCAGTTCCCAGCGGACATACCCCGACAACCCCATGCCCACCGCGAAGATCGCGTACTCGATGACATCGATGGCGTTGTCAAGAAAGAAGCCATAACGCGGCCGTTCGATGCCGCGCGCCCGCGCGACATTGCCGTCCAGCGAATCGCCGTACCAATTGATGGCGATCCCCGCGGATGCGACCCACAGCATCCACGGTTCGTCAGCCGCAAGCGCATAGCCGCCCGCGGCGACGAGGCTGCCCAGAAAGCCAAGCGCGGTCAGCATGTCCGGCGTGACCCAGCCGGGCATCATGGCCGAAAGCCAGCGCAGCGCCGGACGTTCGAGGATCTGCAGGATGCCTTCGTTGTGCCGCCGCAGGCGGCCATTCACCGGTGCGCCGCGTTCCGCCGTATCCAAACCGTGTTCCTCGACCATCTTGCGCTGTCGCGACGCGCACTCGCTTCATTCGGAACGGCAATCTAGGGTATGACGGTGCCGAGCCGCTACGGAAGACGATGGTTGCCGATCGCCAAAATCGCCTGCGTCAGTTCGTGCAGTATTGGGTGCTCGACCCGGCGATGGGGCTGCTCAACACCACGATCCACGAAGGCCTGAAGCTGCTGCCGATCGACGCGTGCTCGGCGTTTGGCGCCTTCCTCAGCCCGTTTTCGGCAAAGCGCTACGCGGTCAGCGACGCGCGGGCGCGGCGCAATTGGCGGCGATTGCGCCCGGAGGCAGCCGATCCGGCCTCGACCGACGCGGCGATGCGGCGGTTGTGGCGCTCCGTCAGCCGGACGATGTGCGAGTTTTCGGTGCTCGACCGGTTGTGGGATGCGGGTCGTATCGAGGCCGAAGGCGTCGAGCACATGGACGCGACCCGCGCCGCCGGCAGGCCGATCCTCGTCGCCTGTGTTCATCTCGGCAACTGGGAGGCCATCCCGGTGGTCGGCATTCGCGTGGGTCATGCCGGCTCGGGAATTTACTGGCCGCTGGAAAATCGCTTCGACACGCGCATCGCGGTCAAGGCACGAGAGCGCTACGGCGCGATCCTGTTTCCCGGCGACGGTCCTGGCGCGATGCGCGCGGCCATCGCCGAATTGCGGGCGAGGACAGGCCCATTCGTCGTCTTTATCGACGAATGCATCGACGACCATGTTTACGCTCCGGCCTTTGGCCGGGCGCTCAAGGCGGAGGGCAACATCGCCTACGTCGCGCGCTTGGCGGTGATGACCGGGGCCGACATCATCCCAGCCTATTGCGTCAGGCTGGACGATGCCGCGCGCTTCAAGGTCACCTTTCTGCCGCCGGTCGATTTGGTTCGCGGCCGCGGTGAGGCCGATTTGATGCGCAATATCGGTGCGATCAACGCGGTCATCGAGCCGATCGTCCGCCAGCATCTCGACCAGTGGTACTTCGTCCTCGATTTCGAGTTCGAGGCGACCGCGACATAGCCCCTCACCGCGGTGTGAGTCTCATTCGCCAGTTCGCCGCTCCGCCACCGTGAACCGATACGGCTGCTGCGTTCGGCGACGGAGACGGTCGGGCAGCATCCCGCCGATCCGCGTCATCAGCGAAAACAGGAACGGGAAGGTGATGACCGGCTTGTTGCGCGCCAGCCCACGCACGATAAGGTCGACCGCCGCCGCCGGCTCCATGGCAGACGGCTTCGGCCCCGATTCCTGATCCATCATCGGGGTGTGGACATAGCCCGGACAGATGACGCTGACCTTTATCCCGTGCTCGTCGAGCAGTGCTCGCAGCGCCAGGCCGTAACTCAGCGTCGCGGCCTTGCTGGCGCCATAGCTCGGCGCATCGGGCAGCGGGATGAAGCCGGCAATCGAGCTGACGATCGCGATCTGCCCGGACCGGCGCGCCATCATCCGCGGCAGCAGCGGCTGGATTGTGTTCAGCGTGCCGAGCACATTGGTCTCGACCAGCGCGTGACTGGCGTTTGGCGTTTCCATTATGCCGTCGGCGGGCCGGCCGGCCATCACCCCGGCGTTGGCGAACAGCAGATCAACCGGATGGGCGGCGTCGAACCGCTCCAGCCACGTAAACATCTCGGCGCGCGCCCGAACATCGACCGATCCCGATTCAACGTCGGCGCCGAGACGTCGGCACTCCGCTGCCACCCGTCCGAGCCTAGCCTCGCTGCGGCCGAGCAGGCCGAGACGCCCCCCGTCGCGCGCATAGCGCAGCGCCAGCAACTCGCCGATTCCGCTCGACGCGCCGGTGATGACGATGGTCTTGGGCATCAAATCGGCCTGGTGGTCTGCGCCGGCGTCGAGTAGCGGCGAATGCGCGCTATTGCAACGTCAGTTCGGCGGGCGGCCAGTTGAAATCGCGGACACGCCAACCGGCATGTGTCGGGTCGACGACGATGTTTGTCCACATCCGGCAATCGACCATGAGCCAGCCGGCGGCCGGCGGCCCGCTGTCGGCGAGGTCCGCGCAGCGGCCACTGCGCGCGAGCGCCTCGGCCTGCGATGATTTCGCCGCATCGGTGACCCACGCCTCCCAACGCAGCTTGCCGAAGCCGCGCACATAATAGAACCGCTCCAGCGCATGCGCGTTGGCGATGCTGCGGGCGTCGAAGTGCTCGACGATGATCGTCGGCAACGAGGCGATCTGGCGCGTCGGCGCGCCGCCGATGATGCGTTGGAATGGAAAATCCTCTACCACGCGCCGGTAGCGGGTGAAGGCGCGGTTGAAACGCTCGGGACAAACGTCCTTGGGAAGATCGTTCAGTTCGGCGACGACCGATCGCCACTCCGGGCCGACATCCGCTTTGAACAGGAACCAGGACACATATCGACCGCGGCCCGGCTCGCTGCAGCGCGGTCCGACGAACCACTGCAACCCCGGCGTGCCGCCGTCCTGCGTCAGAAAGGCGCTCGCGGTATCGCCGACGATCATGATCGCATCGCCGCCGTCATTCGTGTCGAACCGGTGGAACGCCGTCGGCCGGCCGGCATTGTCGGCCGCCGGGGCGCCGAAATCGAAGGTCTGGTCGACGAAAGGTACCCCGCTTCGTTCGGCAAGCACGGCGTCGCTCGCCTGCCACCCGGTCACCGGGCCGCCGACGCCGCCCCAATCGTGCTTGCGCCACGGCAGCGCATCGTCCTCCCGCAAATGGCGAGGGTTCTTGCAGTCCGGATCGATCGGCAGCCGCTCCGTCAGCTTGCCATCGCTGTCAACACAGGCCGACTCCACCAGATAGTCGAGCATCTCGGCTTCGGTCATCGTCGCCGGCGACGGCTGTTCGGCCACCGTCTGGCCCACGATGACAAGAGCGGCAACGCCAAGCGCCAAAATGCCGAGGCCGAGCCTCAGGACGCGGGGCGCTCGATCACAAAAAAATTTCCCAAGCATTCGCGATGCGTCTCGATGGTTCGGTCCTCGCGGACTTCGATGAGCAGACAGTCCGCCGCGGCGACCAGAGAGAATACCTCTCGCTGCGGCAGGCAGTGCATCTCCATGATGTCCTTGGGTGGATTGCCGAGATAATCGTCGATGTGAAAGCTGTATCCGGCCAGGTAGACCGGAATCGCGAAAATCGCGATGCCGCGAGGACGCAGCGACGCCAGCGCAAGCCGCACCAACTCGCGCATGACCGGCGGCGGGTTGTGCTGAAAGACCAGGCGCGAGTAAAAAAAATCGCACGGCACCAGCGGCTCCAGCATCGCGTTGCCGCGGTGATGAAAGCGAATATTATCGGAGCCGGCCGCGTCGGCGCGCTGGCGTGCCAGCGCCAGATGGCTAGGCGAGATGTCGTAGGCATTCACCTCGGCGAATTGTACGGCGAGTGGCATCGTCAGTCGCCCAACGCCGCAGCCATATTCGACGCAAATCTTCCCGCCCCGGTCGCCAAAGCCGAGTTGGTCGAGCACGGCCAGGACCACGCCCGCCTCGCCCTGGCCGGCCGCCCAGAAATCGTCGATCGAACCGCTGAGATTTCGAGGCAGGTACTGCTCCTGCGACAACACCGAGAAATGCGGCGACTCTTCGCCCATCTTCGTCCAACGCCGTTCAATGTTGCGCAGCATGCGCTCCAATTGATCGGGCGTGGCGTCAAGTTCGATGTCAGGCGGCGGGTAATGGAGCGGGAAAACGCCGGAAAATTCCGAATACCCCGGGTTGCCGAGTGTCCGCGCCAATTTCCGGGCGGCGCGCAGTACCCGCCGCCAATGTCGCCAATCAATGGCCATGCATGTCGTCGGAAGTGGTTCGGCTCGGAAACTAGCTCAACGCTTTGACCGCGCGCAATTCGTCGCGTACGCGCTGGAGCTCCTCGAAGGTCAGATCGACCGCCGTTTCGATGTCGCGCGCCTCATGCATCGCGCTGAGGAAAAACCGCAGGCGAGAGGTCTTCGCCGGCACCGCCGGGTGAGTCACCGGCTGCACATTGATGCCGCGCTCCAAGAGGCGCTGCGACAGCATCATCGCCACCAGTGAGTCGCCGACCACGACCGGGCAAACCGCGGTCCCGGCGCCATTGCCGGTATCGAGCCCGCGTTCCGATGCTAGCCGGCGGAAATATTCGCCGTTGCGCCGGAGCCGCGCCACGCGTTCCGGCTCGCGATGCATGATTTCCAGCGCCTTTTCGGCGCTCGCGGCGATGACCGGCGGCATGCCGACGCTGTAGACGAACGCGCCGACGAGGTGCTTCACATAATCGACGAGGTCGGTGCTGCCGGCGATAAACCCACCGCATCCGGCGAGCGTTTTCGACAGCGTGCCCATCCAAATGTCGACATGGCGGCCATCGACCCCGAAATGCTCGGCGACGCCGTATCCGCGTGGCCCAAGCACGCCAAGCGCATGCGCCTCGTCGATCATCAGCCAGGCGTCGTGCCGCCGCTTGATGTCGATCAGCCGCGGCAGGTCAGGATAGTCGCCGTCCATGCTGTAGAGGCCTTCGACGACGATCAGCACGCGCTCGAACCGATCGCGGATCGAGGTCAACAGCTCATCGAGCTGGTCGAGGTCGTTGTGCGGGAAATTCCGGCGCGCCGCGTGCGACAGTACGCCGCCCATTACCGCGCTGTTGTGGACGAGAGAATCCAAAATCAGCAGATCCTTGGCGCCAACCAGGGCGCCAATGACGCCAAGATTGGTCGCATAGCCGCTGACCATCACGACGCAATCGTCGACGCCGTAATGCTCGGCGAGGGCGCGCTCCAGACTGAGATGCGTCGGCCGCTCGCCGGCGACGTGCCGGCTCGCCGAGGCCGAGACGCCATAGCGCTCGATCGCCGCTTTCGCCGCCTCGACGACCTCTGGATGACCGTTCAAGCCCAGATAGTCATAGGACGAAAAGTTGATGAGCCGCTTGCCGGCGATCTCGGTATGTGCCGCCGCGCGCCCTTCGTGAACGCGGAAATAGGGGCTGCTGACGCCGAATTTGCCGCCCACCGCCCGCATCACACGGAGTTCCTCATAACCGGGCAGGCTGGCGAAGTCGGTGCGCGATTGGCGCGGCTGGACAGAGGACTGCGGGAACTCGATCGATGGCGGCCGCGGCGCCTGCTGGATCGAGCCGACGCGGCTCAACAGGCGCTCGCGGGCGCCGTCGGCAAGGTGCGTCGCTTTGCGCATCAATGAAGTACCCTTCGCCGCGAATCCTCGCTCTCGCTGACGATTTCTTCGAGGATCGCGATCTGCTCAGGACGGGCGCTCTGCAGATGCTGCTCGGCCAGTGTTTTGACCACGGCGTCACCACGGTCGAGATCGAGCTGGGCGATCAGCTCGTTCGCCAACCCACCGACCGTTAGATTGCCGATCGTGCTGGTCAGCGACATGTGGATGCCGATCGTCTCTTCGAGGTTCATCGCCACCTCGATTGCCATCAGCGAATCGACGCCGATCTCCGATAGCGGCCGGATGCGCGGAATATCCTCCTCGCGCGCGTGCAGGATATGGGCAAGCTGCACGACGATGATGTCGGTGAGCGTGCGCTGCACGCTCTCGATGCCTTCGGTGCGCGCCAGCTCGTAGAGATCGACGTGGTGCGCCAAGCGTCCCGGTTCCGCCTGATCGCCCCGCACCATGCTCGCATAGGTCGGCGAGGTGAGAACCGGCAGCCGGTCGGCGGTGAAGATACCCTCGGTCGGCGAGATGGTCATCACCGCAAGATTGGCGGTCTGTGGCTGCTCGAGAGCCCGCGCCATCAGATCGAGCGCGTCGCGCGCCCGCATGCCGCGGACGCCGATTAGTTTTTGGAAGCGGGCGCGTAGGCGCTCGGACCGTGCCAGCACGCCGACATCGGTGATCGGCCCCCAGCCGATCGCCAATGCCCTCAGCCCGTCCTGGCGGCGACGCCGAGCGATGCCCTCCATATAGGCATTGGCGGCAACGTAATTGCCCTGACCCGGATTGCCGACGAGGGTCGTCGCCGACGAAAACAGAACGAAATATTCGAGCGGCATGCCGCGCGTGAGGCGATCGAGATTGTCGGCGCCGAGCACCTTTGGCGCCAGCACCCGGTGGAAGCGCTCCTCGTCGAGGTTCGCCAGCAGCCCATCCTCGAGCACCATCGCGGCGTGCAGGACGCCGACAACCGGTGGCATCGTCTGGTGGATGTGCTGGAAGACACGCTCGACCGCACGCCGATCGGCGATGTCGCACGGCTCAGCGTAAATCTGTACGCCGCGCCCCGCCAGCTGCGCCAACTCCGCTTTCGCTTCCTCGGTGGCGGCGCCGCGACGGCCGAGCAGCACCAGATGACGGGCGCCGTGATCGACGAGCCACTTTGCGGCTTCCCAGCCGAACCCGCCAAATCCGCCGGTGATGACATGCGTGCCACCGGGATTGACGGCAAACGGGCGGGTCGGCCGCGTCACCAACTCCGGCGCGGGCGAGGTGACGACGATCTTCCCGATGTGACCCGAATGTTGCATCAGGTGAAAGGCTTCGTGGATCGCATCGGCCTTGAAGACGGTATACGGCAACGGCGTCAACTCGCCTTGCTCCAGCTGCTTCATCAGGCGAGAAAATGCCTTCTGGCCGATATTGCTCTGCCCGACCATCAACTGGTCGATATCGACGCCGAAATAGGTGAGGTTCTTGCGGAATGGCCGCAGCCCGATATGGGTGTTCGCGATGTAATCACGCTTGCCGATCTCGACAAAGCGCCCGAACGGCCGCAGACAGCTGACGCCCCGTTCCATCGCCTCGCCGGCAAGGCTGTTGAGCACGACATCGACGCCGATCTTGGTGATCGAGCGAACATCCTCGACAAAAGTATTCGATCGCGAATCGAGCACATGGTCGACGCCCAGCGCGGTCAGCAGATCGCGCTTGGCGGTCGAGCCCGCCGTAGCGATGACCTTTGCGCCGCGGCCGCGAGCAATCTGAGCCGCCGCCATGCCGACGCCGCCGGCGCCGCCATGGATCAGCACCCACTCACCGCGCTTCAGCCGAGCCAGGGTGACGAGCGAATAATATGCCGTCAGGAAGGCGACTGGAACGGTCGCTCCCGCCTCGGTGCTGATCGCATCCGGCAGTTTCGCGACGCAGCCGGCGGCGACCGTCACATGCGTCGAAAACGCCGAAGCGGCGAACGCGACGACCCGATCGCCGCGCCGCAGGTTCGTCACTCCCGATCCGACCTGAACAATCCGACCGGCGCATTCGCAGCCTAGTGTCGCGCCGGTGACTCCGTCCTCGATGATGTCGTCGGACAGCAGCGACAATGACCACATCAGGTCGCGGAAATTAAGACCGGTCGCCTCGACCGCGATCTCGACCTCATGCGGGCCCGGACGCACTCGCTCGCTGACCTCCCATTGGAGGCGCTGACCGGAGGAAAGCCGCCGCTGCAACCGGATCGCGGGTATGTGCGGCAAGGACGTGCGGTCGAGAACACGCTTGATCCGGTCGACCCGCATCGCACGGATCGAAGTCTCGTCGATCTGGAGCTCGGTTTCGGCCGTTCCCGACAGGATGATTTCGCGCAGCCGAGCCGCGACGACGCCGGACGCCAATTGCGGCGCGATGTCGATGCGGCGCACATCCAACGCGGGAAACTCGTTCGCGACGGTTCGGGAAAAGGCCCAGAGACCGGTTGCCAGCGGGTCCACCTTGGCGCCGCCGCACGGCAGCGCGCCGTGATACAAGTGCCAGATCGTCGCCGGTGTCGAGCCGAATCGCTCGACACAGGTCTTGATTTCCAAGCAGCGGGCGGTGAGCAGCTCCATCGTGTCGGGCTGCGTGGCCCCGGTACCGACGAAGTGGATGATCGTATCTGGAGCCGGGTCGGAGAACCTGACCGAGTGCGACACCGCGGCGTCGATGCCCTGTCGGCGCAGCTGTTCGACCAGTTCGGCGCCGATCCGCGCGTCTGTGCCGGTCGGCTCGGCGAGGACGATCGCAAATCGGCGCGATGACGGCGACTCAGCATCGTCGCCGCGAGCCGCGGCGGCTGCCGCCTCGGCAAAGAGCAGCGATGTCAACCCGCAGCCGGTGCGGAGAACATGCGTGTGGGTGTTGACGAACCCCGCGCGCTCCGCAGCGGCTACCCATTCCTCGGGCCGACGCGACCGGCGGGCCGAATGGTCCGCTCCCTCGTCGAGGAAAGAACCGGGGTCCAGACCGATGCCCATGTCGCGGAAGACCGAGGGATGGGCCTCGGCGGCCAGCAGCACCCCGCGTGGCGCCAGGACCTTGCGCAGATCGGTGAAATCAAATGTAGCCGGCAGCCGATACAGGCTGTCAACTCCGACGACGAGATCGAACTCTCCGAGTCCCTCGGCAGTGTCTTGTTCCGCCAGCACGATGCTGCCGTTGAGCGGAAGCGCACGCCGCGCCGCGTCGCAGCGGCGGCGGTCCGGCTCCAACAGCGTCAGCGTGATGTCCCGACGCTGCTGCAGCGCGAGCAGCGACTGCGTCAGCGGCCCGTAGCCCAGTTGCAGCACCCGGACTGCTCGGTTTCGCGGCAGGACGATGTCATCATCGACCAGCCGGGCAACGGTGTCGCTGGCTTCGACCAGCGATTTCGTCGCGAGGTCGTAAAAATCGAGGACGGTCGGCGTGAGGATCGAGTTGGCCGGCATCAGGATCGCGCTGTGCCGCGCCGTATGTGCCGCGAGGCCCGCGAGCACGCCGGCGATCATCAGTTCCGCTGCGCAATCGGGGTGCTCGTTCGCCAGTTCCCGGACAACCGATGTCGTGCTCGGAAACAGCGGATCCCCCACCATCAGCCATCGGCCGCCGGCACTTTCAGCCAGCCCAGCGGCCTCGAGACTTCCAAGCACCACGCTCAGCCAGGCCCGCAACTCTCCCGGCACGCGACCGGCGCCGACCAGCAGATCGATGTCGACAATCGAATCGTCGGCCAAGGCTACGGCGATTTCATAGGCCGCTGCCATCGCACAGCCCTCGACAAGCAGGCCGGCCTCGCTCGGCGACGTCGCAGGATTGCCGATCAAGGCTCTGGCGCGACCCCGGCCGAGAATCGCGTCGACGCCGACCGCAAGGCCGGTATTGCCAAGGATGCCGCCGTCGATAAGCTGCGGCAATTCGACAAACGAAGCAGTCTCCAGATTGGCAGGGCGCCTGATCTGCGCGGCCTGACAATACACACCCCGCAAGATTGCGATCAGCGAACCGTCCGCCCCAAGAAACGTGTAGTTGGCGACGATCGCCCGCTCGTTCTTGCTCAACACCTCGATCAGGGCTTGTTGCGGCGCTACGCCGGGAAGGAACAGCGCCGCTTCGTCCAGCCTCACTGGAAGATAGCTGACGCCGCGCTCTTCGGCGTGGAGTTCGGGGAACACGGTAATCAGCCCATGACAGCAGGCATCGAGCCGAACCGGGTCCAAGGCAAACGGCACACCGGCTTTCGCGGGAGCGAGATCGACCTTGATCAAACCACCGTCAAAGGCCTTGGCGCTGGTGAGCAGGCGAAAGGCGGGGCCGTATTCGAGACCGCAGGCGCTCGCAACGCGGTAGACGGCCTGGGCCGGGATCACCTGCGCGTGTCCCCGTTCCGGCGGCAGCGCCAAAGCGGCCCGCGCGTCGGCATGAAACATCTTCGCGCGGCAATGCTGCGTCCAACTTGCTTGCGACAAGCGGGGGCGGCTGAAAATCTCGATCGTGTTTGAATTCGGCGACACCCGCGTCATGACCTCGCGGGTCTCGCCGTTGGTCAGATCGAGCGGGTTGAGAATTTCGAAGCTGCTGAGCAGAACCTGCTTGCTGCCGAGCCACTCGTTCGCCACCGCGAAGGCGATTTCCAGAAAGCCGGTCCCCGGGAAGATCGTCTGCTCGCCGACGCAATGATCGCCGAGCGCCGGGAACAGCGACGTATCGATATGGGCGCGCCAGACGAGTTCGTCGCCATTGCCGCGGACGCCACTGAACGGATGACGCTCGGTGTCGACCATCCCGGTCGCCTCCTGCGTGGGCGCATAGCGAAAGCTCCGCTGCTGCCAGGGATAGATCGGCAGGGCGACGGCGGCACCTGGATCGGAGCCGAAAATTTTGTCGGTGTCGAGCCGGACACCACTGATGAAGGCGCGCGATACAACCCGGTCAACAGGGTCTCTTTCCTGGTCGTTGCGATCGAGCAGGGCGAGCAGGGCTGTGCGCTCGCCCTCCACCTCGGAATTGTCCGAGATATGCCGCAGCAAGGTACTGCGCGGCCCGATTTCGACAAAGAAACGCACACCGCACTTAGCCATCTCGCGAACGCCGGCGAGAAACTGCACCGGCTCGCGGACATTGCGCCACCAATACCCCGCGTCCAACTGCCGGCCGGGCATGGCCGAGCCGGTGACGGTGGAAATGAAGGCGACATCGGTATCGCGCGGCGTCAGCCCACGCAAATCCGCAAGCAGCGGTGCGTGGACCGGTTCCATCATCGCGGTGTGGAACGGATAGTCGAGACCGAGATCGAGCAGCGCGATTTCGCGTCCCGACGCCATCTTTTTCAGCGTGGCGATGCCCTCGGCGGAGCCGGCGACAGTAATCGCGCGTGAACTGTTCACCGCGGCGATTTCGACCCCGTCGACATTGGCGAGCGTATATTCCAGCTCATCGAGCGAGGAGAGAACTGCAGCCATACGGCCGGCGCCGCGGACCAGCTCCTGGTGCTTGCTGCGGTAGTAGATCACCTCGGCGGCGGCGCGGGTATCGAGGGCGCCGGTCGCCTCGGCCGCCGCGACCTCGCCAACGCTATGCCCGATCGTCGCGACCGGCCGCAGGCCGCGCGCCTGCAGCGCTGCAGTACCCGCTGATTGGATCGCGAAAATCAGCGGTTGCGCGACGGCTGTCAAATCGAGCCGCTGGCCTAGCGCCTCGTCAAAAAGCGCCTCTTTCAGCGACCAGCCCGACATTTCGCGAAAGTATTCGTCGACCAGATCGAACTGGGCACGAAACGCGGCATTGTGGCGATAGGCGACGATGCCCATGCCCACCCACTGGCTGCCATTGCCCGAATAGACAAAGCCGACCGGCAATGCGTCGCCGATGGCGGTGCCCGTAGTCAGGCGTGGATCGTCGGAGCCGGCGACGAGGGCGTTGAGGGCTTCTCTCACCTGTGGGGCGCGTGTCGTTGAGACAATCGCGCGGCTCGTCAGCCCATCACGGTGGTAGGCGATGGCGCTGGCGAGTATTGCCGCGTCGCCATCCGAGAGCCCCACCAGCCGCTCGGCATATCCCCGCGCGAGTTCGGTCAGCGCCCCCTTGGAAGCCGCCGTCAATGCAAAAAATCCGCTATTCGCAGCCGGGCGCCAATGGGCGGACGGCTTCGGCGACGCCTCCGGCGGGGCGATCACGACATGCGCATTCGTGCCGCCAAAACCAAACGAATTGATCCCCGCGCAACTGCGATCGATATCGCCGAGCGGCAGCGTATCCGTGCAAACGCGCAGGTTCAGTTCGTCAAACGGTATGGCCGGATTGAGCGTGGCGGCGTGCAGCGAGCGCGGAAACAGCCCGGACTTCAGCGACAACATCCCCTTCAGCAGACCCGCAAGTCCGGAGGCCGCCTCGGTATGGCCGATATTTGTCTTGACCGAGCCGATCGGCAACGGTGCGGTTCGGGCGCGACCGAGCGTCGAGCCGAGCGCCTCGGCTTCGATTGGATCACCGACCGGGGTTCCGGTGCCGTGCGCCTCGACAAAGGCAAGACGGTTGGGGTCGATGCCCGCCCGCGAATAGACGCGCTCCAGCAGCGCAGCCTGCATCGCCGCGGAGGGCAGCGAGATACCGTTCGTGCGCCCGTCGGAATTGACGTCCGACGCGAGGATCAAGCCATGGACGGGCGTAGGGCCCGCAGCCGCCTGCGCCGCTTTCCGTAGCACCAGGACAGCGCCGCCCTCGGCGCGGACATAACCGTCGGCATCGGCCGAGAATGCGTGACAGAGGCCGGTCGGCGACAGCATCGAGGCTTGCGAGAACGAGACGAATTCCGCGGCGCTGGCGATGACGTTGATGCCGCCGACGATCGCGGTGTCGACGCGGCCGCTGCGCAGCGCCTCGCAAGCCTGATGCAAGGCGACCAGCGATGACGAGCAGGCCGTGTCGATCGTGACGCTCGGGCCGTGCAAGTCGAAAATGTAGGAGACCCGGTTGGCAAGGATGGCGAGCGCGTTGCCGGTGGCGAAATGCGGGTCGGCGATGGCATAATCGGCGAACATCGAGTGCGCGTAGTCGGTCTGCGACCCGCCGACAAAAACCCCGGTGTCGCTGCCGGCGAGCGACGACGGCGGTATGCCCGCGTCTTCAAGCGCTTCCCAGGTCAGTTGCAGCAGGATCCGCTGTTGCGGATCCATCTGTTCGGCCTCGCGCGGCGAGATGCCGAAGACGCTGGGATCAAATCCCCAAACATCGTCTAGCACGCCCGCCGCCCAGGTATAGGTCTTGCCGCGTTCCTGTCGTCGCGGATGGCCAAAACGCTGCAATGAGAAACGGTCCGGCGGCACCTGCGTCACGGCGCATCTGCCATCGATCAGTAGACGCCACAGACTTTCGATCGAGTCCGCGCCGGGCAGACGGCACGACCACCCGACAATGGCAATATTGTCGCGCTCGCGAAGATGATGAATTTCTGCCACTGGCCCCCCGAATTGTCCCCGTAGCGCGTAGGTAGTCTCCCCGGAGGGTCGCGCGACCACAGGCACGGCAAAGCTAACAGCCTGCGGCAATTGGAGCAACGCCGTAGGCGGACAACCCTTCGTTATCAACCGTTCGGTCGACGCAAAACACAGGCCAAAACACGGTACGGGATTTAACGTGGAGAAGTTCCGCTTTGCCCCGCGATATGTCCGGCGAGTGGGCGGACGCCATTCTCGTCACCGAGACAAACCAGTATTTGATGAAGCGACGGGACGATCTTCCCTGTTTGATTTTCCCCAATCAGTGGTCGTTCTTAGGCGACGGCCTCGAACGAGGTGAGACGTCGGAACAAGCCCTGCACAGAGAATTGCTCGAAGAACCCGACCTCCGCGGGCGCACGTCGCGTCTCTCACCGATCGGCGAAGTCACCTTGCCATTTCCGACCCCGCGCGTGGAGCACGTCGACTTCTTTGCCGCGCCATCGCGGTCTCGAAGTCGCAGCGTTCATCTTGTCGGAGAGAACCGAGATGCGGCAAGTTCTCCGCCGAAGAACTTGCCGTGCCCGTCCATGTTGCGGTGGTGCCGCTCTACGCACGGGGCGATCAACTCGTCCGGCCGCCGGCTCCTATTCCCGGCGGCAGGCGTTTCAACGCCGCGCAAAACGCGGAGAAATTCCTTGCCACCCTACTTCAGGATGATAGGTTGCTGCCGCAAGGCATTCCGGTCTCGGATGACGGCTCGTCTCGTTACCCCCGGCACAGCAACTTGAACGACTTATGCGATAGCAGCCCACGATTCAGGCACCGTCGAGAGTGGTAAGAGCGAACGCAAGTCAGATGCCTCGGCCGTTATCGGAAACCCCGCAGTGTACGGTTTGTCGCGACCATCTCAGCGCCGGCATGGTCCTGCCTCCCGCGTTATGCCGAACCTAACGCATGAGAATCGTTGCCTATCTTCTGCTCGCATTGCTCCCGGCTGGGTGCTCCTGGCTCCCCACGGTCGGTCCGACCGCCGTCGCCATCAGCGAGCAGGCCACGGTCGATGGGGAACCCCGTTTCGATATCATCGAAGTGGACGACCGGATCGTTCACACCCTTCTGAGCCAGCCGGAGCCTAGTTTTCAGACGCTGTTCGGCCGCTTCGGCAAGCCTGCGGTGCCGACAATCTCCGTCGGCGACACGGTGGTCGTCTCGATCTGGGAAGGGGGAGACGAGACTCTTTTCGGCAGCGGCGTGATTGTTGAAGGAATGGGTGCGGCAACCGGCTCCCGCGGCATCACCTTGCCGACGCAAATCGTACCACCGGACGGGATGATCACCGTTCCGTTTGTGGGTCGCGTCTTGGTCAAGGGGCGGACGGCGGCACAGGCGCAGATGCTGATCCAGACGCTGCTCACCGGGAAGACGGCGTCGCCACAGGTCATCGTCAACGTCCCCAGCAGCGCGCAACACACGGTCACCGTCGCCGGCGAAGTCATCAGGGGCGCGCGCGTCCCGCTAACGCCCAGCGGCGATCGCCTGCTCGACGTCATCGCCTCGGCAGGCGGTCCGCAGGGACCGCTATTTGACGTCTACGTCAGGCTGTCGCGCAACGGCGTGACGACGACCATTCCATTCCAGACCCTGGTCGATAACCCGGCGGAAAATGTCTACGTTTGGCCGGGCGATGTGCTGACTCTCATCCGCGTCCCGCATAGTTTCGCGGCCTTTGGCGAGAGCGGGCGGAACGCTCAAATCACCTTCGACCAGCCAAAGCTCGACCTCGCCCAGGCGATCGCAAAGAGTAATGGCCTCAACGACGATAAGGCCGACCCCGTTGGCGTGTTCCTGCTGCGCGAGGAGCCGTTGCCGCTGGTCAAGAAGTTTCATGGTGGCACATTCGATTGGCCGACGGCGCAGGTCCCAGTGGTCTACCATTTCAATCTGCAAGAGGCGAAAACGTATTTCATCGCGCAACACTTCCAAATCCATAACAATGATATAGTGTATGTCGCACCAGCCAGAGCCAACATGATCCAGAAGTTCTTCGGCTTATTTGGTACAATTACGACGCCGGTGATCACCGGCGCCGCCGTGAACAATTCTGTCCCCCGCTGAGCGTGTCGAAGCCTCGGCATTGAGCCGGTACGCGAAGTTCTTCGTTGAATTGCGGCTAACCCAATTTTGTTGAGGCTGGATCTGGCCGCAGGCGTGCGGCGACGGCGCGATCAGGCAACCGACTCGTAAAATGCCGCCATGCGCTCCCGGTAGCGATCGAGCGAAAATTTTGCCGCCTGGAGTTTTCCGCGTCGGGACAGTTCGGCCCGCATCCCGTCGTCCGAAACCACCGTGTTGATGGCCCGCGTGATCGCCGCGGTGTCGTAGGGATCGACGAGGATCGCCGCGGTGTCGTAGGGATCGACGAGGATCGCCGCATCACCGGCGACCTCCGGGACGGAAGAACTCGGTGGAGGTAATCACCGGTGTCCCGAGAGACATGGCCTCGAGGACGGGAAGCCCGAACCCCTCATAAAGCGAGGGAAAGACGACCGCGCAAGCACCGCGTATCAGCGTGATCAACGTCGCTTGCGTCACGTAGTTGATGCGCTGGATTCGGCGTCCGCGGTATGTCGGCGACCGCTGCGCCTCCTGAAGTTGCAGCAGGAGCTTTTGCTCAGCATCGGTTTGCCACCCTTCGCCACCGACGATCAGCAGTGGCAGCGACACGTTGGAACTCAAATACGCGTCCATCAGTCGCGAAATATTCTTCTTCGGCTCAAGCGCACCAAAGAACAGCAAATACCCATAGATCTCAACCCCGAACGAACTCGTCAATCGGTCTGCCATCTCCACTTCCGTAAGTTGCACATATTGCTCGGGAAGCACAACCGATTGGTAAGTATTCGTTACACGTCTTTCGTCAACATTTAGCATTTCTACAATATCTTTCTTTGAATGTTCTGATACCGTCACAATATGATCAGCTTGCGCCGCGACTTTTCTCAACAGGCGGAGCATGTACCGTTTGTTGTCTAGGGTCGTGAATGGCAAACGCAATGGAATCAAATCATGAATCGTATAAATATTACATGCTGACTTTACCCTTAGTGGCAATTGATACGTACAGTGAAACATATCAGGTTGCGAATCAAAGCGAAGATTGACGAAATTACTGGTTTTGCCAAAATGACGTCCGGCATTCCAGAATAGATTGCGCGCCATATAAACCTGGTCTTGCGCCGGGAGCGTCGTCGCGAATTCGCGGGCGATGACGGCGCCCGTCAGTTCGAGCGGCCTTGGGGCGATCGGTCCCCAATAGCGAACGCGATCCACCACGCTCGCGAGCGCCGACTTTGCCGGTGAAATCTTGATCGCTTTGGGCGCGTCGAAAAAGGCGATTTCCCGCGCGAGTGGCGCCTTTGGCGGGGTCTGCGGGGAGCTGTAGACGATGCCGACATCGTAGCCGATGTCATGCGCCACGTGCGCCAGCACCCGCGCATAAGTCGCGATCCCGGTTCCCTGGGTGAGCGCGAGGTTGAGTCCGTCATAAACGATGCGCTTGTGCGCTGCGGCCCGGCCTGTCACGCGACAAACGCTCCTTAAGGTCGAAGATGTGGATTATGCCGCCGTCCGCTCGCGTTCCGGAAACAGCCCGAGCAGTCCCTCGCGCGAGGCGGGACACACGCCGCGCTCGGTGATGAGGCTGGTGACCAGCCGTGCCGGGGTCACGTCGAACGCGTAGTTGGCGGCCGGGCTGCCCTCCGGGGTCAGCCTCACCTCGACCCGCTCACCGGCAGCGGTCCAACCGGCGATATGCGTGACTTCGCGCTCGCTGCGCTCCTCGATCGGGATCGCGTCGCCGCTGTCGAGCGACCAGTCGATCGTCGGCGACGGCAGCGCGACATAAAACGGCACGTTGTTGTCGTGTGCCGCGAGCGCCTTCAGATAGGTGCCGATCTTGTTGGCGACGTCCCCCGTCGCGGTGGTGCGGTCGGTGCCGGTGATGCACAGATCGACTTTGCCGTGACGCATCAAGTGGCCGCCGGCGTTGTCGGCGATCACCGTGTGCGGCACGCCGTGCTGTAGCAGTTCCCAGGCGGTGAGGCTGGCGCCCTGGTTGCGCGGCCGAGTCTCGTCGACCCAGACGTGCAGCGGGATGCCTTCCTCATGCGCCCGGTAGACCGGTGCCAGCGCGGTGCCCCAATCCACGGTCGCCAGCCAGCCGGCATTGCAATGCGTCAGGATTTCGACGGGTCGAGCTCCCCGGACGCCTTTCCGCCGCGCCGCCGCGGCGATCAGCGCGAGGCCGTGCTCGCCCATCGCCCGGTTGATCGCGACATCCTCGTCGGCGATATCGCCAGCGCGCGCAAACGCCGCGTCGCGGCGGCGCGCCAGTGACAGCGGCAGCAACGCGCGGCGCATATCGTCGAGCGCCCAGCGCAGGTTCACCGCGGTAGGACGCGTCGCCCCGAGCACCTCGACGGCGCGGGCAAGCGCGGCGTCGGACGGATCGTCGACCAGCGCCAGCGCGACCCCGTAGGCGGCGGCCGCACCGATCAGCGGTGCGCCGCGCACCGCCATGTCCTTGATCGCCCGCGCCGCATCGTCGAGCGTCGCAAGCCGGCCGATGACCAACTCATGCGGCAGCAACCGCTGGTCGATGATCTCGACCGTGCGCCGGTCCTCGGCGAGCCAGATCGTCCGCATCGGGCGGCCGTTGACGTTCACGGCCCTAGCTCCCGAGCACCCGGCCGGCGACCGCGTCGAGCCGGGCGACGAGCACCGGGTCGCGCGCCGCCGGCGCGGTGATCAGCGCATGGTCGAGCGCGCGCTGGCAGCCCTGACGGCATGGGCCCTCATGGCCGGCAAGCAACGGCACCACGGCCTTGACCAGCGCCCTGGCCTTCTCGGCATTGGCAAGCAGCACCTGCAGGATCATTTCGACCGTCACCGCGTCATGGCCGGGGTGCCAGCAATCGTAGTCGGTGACCATCGCCACCGTCGCGTAGCAGATCTCCGCCTCGCGGGCGAGCTTCGCCTCGGGCATGTTGGTCATGCCGATCACGTCGCAACCCCAGCCGCGATAGAGATTGCTCTCGGCCAGCGTCGAGAATTGCGGGCCTTCCATGACGATGTAGGTGCCGCCTCGCGTTGTGGCGATGCCCGCGCCGGCGCCGGCCGCGGCGACCGCATCGCCGACCCGGCCGCAGACCGGGTGCGCCATCGACACATGCGCCACGCAACCCGCGCCGAAGAAGCTCTTCTCGCGGGCAAAAGTGCGGTCGATGAACTGGTCGACGAGCACAAAATCGCCCGGCGACAGCTCCTCGCGCAAACTGCCGACCGCCGACAGCGAGAGGATGTCGGTGACGCCGCAGCGCTTCAGCGCATCGATATTGGCGCGGAAATTGATCGCCGACGGCGGCAGGGGGTGGCCGCGACCATGGCGCGGCAAAAACACCACCGGCTGCCCCTCCAGCCGGCCGAAACAGAATTGGTCGGAGGTGTCGCCGAAAGGACTGGCGACCCGCCGCCATTCGACATGCGTCAAGCCGGCGATCTCGTAGAGTCCGCTGCCGCCGATAATGCCGATAACGGGTGTCGTCATGTTCCTCGCGCTTGCTTTTGCTGATCCGTAGCCGAGTCCGCCGTCGCGAGCAACCGGGCAACAAACTCGCTCAGATCGCCGCCGGTAAAGCGATGGCCGGCGATACCGGCCGCGGCGGCGGCGGCAAGATCCGTCTCTTGATCGCCGATTAGCCAGCTCGCGTCACGGTCAACCGGCCAGCATTCCAGCAGGTCGAGGATCATTCCCGGCGCCGGCTTTCGCCAAGGATGGCTCAGGCGGTAGGCCTCGACCGCACCTTCGGGGTGATAGGGGCAGTACCGGATGTCGTCGATGTGCGCGCCGACGGCGGACAGCCCCGAGGCGAGGTGCGCATGCACCGTGCAAACGTCTTTCTCGGTAAAGTGACCACGTGCCACGCCGGACTGGTTGGTCACGACAAAGACAAAAAAACCGGCATCGTTCAGCATTCTAACGGCTTCCCGAGCGCCGGCGACCCAGCGAAACCGCTCGATCGATCCGATGAACCCGTCATCGTGGTTGAGCACGCCGTCACGGTCGAGAAAGGCTGCAGGACGGCGGCGCCGCCGGACCACCTGCAGCGCGTCGCGCGATTGAGTGAGGCAATCGACGATCGGATCGTGCGACAGGTGCTTAGGCATAAGGACGGATCTTCGCTCGGTCGGGCAGCGACGCGCGCGGCATCCGACCATTCCGACGGGTTCCGGTCAACCTCGGACCGCGGCTTTCGGAAGAACCGCACCCTCCGCGGACGGGTTGTTGCGGGGGACAGAAACGGGCATCTTTCAGCCTCGCCATCCACCCGTGACGGGGCAGGCCATCATGCCGGAAGCTGACATCGAAGGCGCTCGCTATCAGGCCGACACACCGCAGGCCGCGCCGGGGTTCTTCCTCAAAGGCTCGCATCAGCTCGATTGGGGCATGAAGAACCGGCTGGCCCGCACCTTCAACCCGCAGAGCGGGCGCACGGTGATGCTGGCGGTGGATCACGGCTATTTCCAGGGACCGACGACGGGGCTCGAACGCATCGATCTGGCGATTGTGCCGCTGATCCCTTATTGCGACGCGCTGTTCTGCACGCGCGGCATCCTGCGCAGCGTGATCCCCGCCGACTCGCAAAGGCCGATGGTGCTGCGCGCCAGCGGCGGGCCCAGCATCCTCAAGGAGTTGTCGGACGAGCAGATCGCGATGGACATGGAAGACGCGGTGCGTCTGAACGCCGCGGGCGTCGGCATCCAGGTCTTCATCGGCGGCGAATTCGAGACGCGGTCGATCCACAACATGACCAGGCTGATCGATGCCGGGTTGCGGGTCGGCATGCCGGTCATGGGGGTGACGGCGGTCGGCACCAACATGGTGCGCGACGCCCGGTACTTCAGGCTCGCTTGCCGCATCATCGCCGAGCTCGGCGCGCAATACGTGAAGACCTATTTTGTCGATGATGGGTTCGAGACTGTAACGTCGTCCTGCCCCGTGCCGATCGTCATGGCCGGCGGCAAAAAGCTGCCCGAGCTCGACGCCCTTACCATGGCCTACAACGCCGTGCAGCAAGGCGCGTCCGGCGTCGATATGGGCCGCAATATCTTCCAGAGCGATGCGCCCAGCGCGATGATCCAGGCGGTCCACGCCGTCGTCCACAAGACCATGAAGCCCAAGGACGCGCTCGACCTGTTCGAGACGCTCAAGCACCAGCGCTAGGAATTTCGAGCCCGGCTTGGGGGGAAGCAGCAGATCATGGATTTGAAGGCGCATATCCGCTCGATCCCGGATTTTCCGAAGCCGGGGATTCTGTTCTACGACATCTCGACGCTGCTGGCGCATCCGGAGGCTTGGCGCACGACCATCGAGCGCCTCGCGGAGGCGGTGCGCCCGCAAAAGCCGGATCTGCTGATGGGCATCGAGTCGCGCGGCTTCCTGGTGGCGGCGCCGTTGGCGCTGGCGCTCGGCAGCGGCTTCGCGATGATCCGCAAGAAGGGCAAGCTGCCGGGCAAGACGGTGCGCTATTCCTACGACCTCGAATACGGCACGGATACGATCGAAATCCAGGAAGACGCCGTCGCGCCGGGGCAGAAGGTGATCGTCGTCGACGACCTGCTGGCCACCGGCGGGACGATGCAGGCCGCGATCAACCTGGTGCGCGAACGCGGCGGCGATGTCGTCGCCGCGGCGAGCATTATCGAGCTGACCTTCCTTAACGGTCGCCAGCGCGTCGCGGCGCCGTTTACCTCGATGATCAGCTACGACGGCTGAACCCGTTTCGGTGTCGACCCCGCCCCGACGTGTAAGGCGCCGGCGCCGGGGCACGCGGCGATTTTAAAACCGGGCGAACGCCCGAACTTCGGCTAAACTGGCGGCCAACATGTCCGGAGGGGAGCCAGGATGCTCGCGTTCGATCTCAAGGCGGAGGAAAAATTCGACCCCAAGCACCACGTCGAGAAGATCCTCGGCACCGCCGCCGAGGGCGACGTCACCGTGGCGTGCTGGGAGCCCAGTCAGACGAGCCCGTATCACTGCCACCCGAATGCGGTCGAACTCTATTTCTGCTTCGAGGGCGGCGGCACGATGCGCACCCCGACCGAGAGCATCGAGGTCAAACCGGGCTGCTTTGTGGTCCATCCGCGCGGCGAGTTGCATGAATGGATCACCGGGCCGCAGCGGACCCTGCTGTTCCGCGTGCGCTACGGTGAGGAATTCTCCGGCCGCACCAAGGAATGGCCGAGCAACCCGGAATGGAAGCCTCGGCAGCAGGACATCGAGTATTTTTCACAGGGGTAATCCTCGCCGATCATGGCCGATGTCACGCTCGACGAGCGGCGGATCGCTCACATCTTCCGCGACGCCGATGGCCTTTTTCGCGAAGATACATCGGCCAATCAGCAAGCGTTGATCGAGGTAGCGAGCCGGGACCGCAACTTCGTCGGAACGGATCGTTTCGGCAATGATTGGTTCGCCGAGCTTCGCGACGACGGAACAGAGCTCTGGACACGCGTGCGTGCCGGCAAGATAACGAATGGCGGGGCTAACCGAACCCCGCGATATTCTGACCGCGCCGACCTGACGACACGCCGCGAGTGAGTAGGACACGATGAAGAAGCAACGGCTATCACCGGAACAGGCCTTTGCGGCAATGGCTCTCTTCTTACAGAGATACTATGCGCGCAATGGCGGCAGCGATGACTTGGCGGCGCTTTTGGGTGATCTTCAGCTCAACGAGCGGGACAGTTTGCCGCTTGATCCGGCCGCGTGGACCGACTGGCTTTCGGCAATCGAAGATGCCGTCGCCGCGCGAACACGAAATGACCAACTTATTGGTGTGAGATAACCGATGACCGATCGCCCCGACGGGTCGGACCAGGCGTCCGACCATGACGTGCCGATCCCCTACCGGGAACGGATCAGCACCTACTACCAGACGCTCGGCTACGGTGCGCCGTATCGCTGGGCGCATTATGCCGAGGTGCCCTTCACGCCGCTGAAAAAGCCGCTGGCGGAAAGCCGCATCGGCTTGGTGACCACGGCGGCGCCCTACCAGCCCGACAAGGGCGGCCAGGGTCCCGGCGCGACCTATAACGGCACTGCCAAGTTCTACACGGTCTATTCGGGCGACACCGCGACCGACCACGATCTGCGCATCTCGCATATCGGCTACGACCGCACGCACACCACCGCGACCGACAGCAACACCTGGTTTCCGCTGCCGCTGCTGCGCGAGGTGGCAAAATCGGGGCGGATCGGCGAACTGGCGCCGCGCTTTCACGGTGCACCGACCAACCGCAGCCAGCGTGTGACCTTGGAGCAGGATTGCCCCGAGCTCTACGCCCGTCTCGCCCAGGACAAGGTCGACGCCGCCGTCCTCGTCGCGGTTTGACCCGTGTGTCACCAGACCGTGAGTCTGGCCGCACGGTACCTCGAAGAGCACGGCATCCCGACGGTAATCATGGGTTGCGCCAAGGATATCGTCGAGTATGTCGGCGTCCCGCGCTTCCTGTTTAGCGACTTCCCGTTGGGCAATCCGGCCGGTCGACCGCACGACCAGGCCTCACAGAGCTTTACCCTCGATCTCGCCCTTAAGGTATTGGAATCAAGCCAACAATCGCGAACTACGGTGCAGTCTCCGCTGCGCTGGAGCGACGATCCAGGCTGGAAATTGGACTTCTCCAATATCGCCCGGCTGTCGCCGGAAGAGATCGATCGGAGGCGTGCGGAGTTCGATCGACAGAAGGAAATCGCGAAGACGGTCCGCGAAAATTTGCGCACGCAAATGTCGTAATCCCGCACGATTTTGCTATATTTGTGCTGACACGGCGCTGAGTCAGCACCCTCGCCGACTCCGCGTGTCAGCAGCGAGATCGCTTGACTGCGGAGACACCAGATATGCGCGATAAGCTCACCGACCGCTTCGCCGCCTCGGCCCCGCCCGGCCTCCATTGGGGCAATGCGGACCGTCGTGCGCCGAAAGGCTTCCTGCTTAGGGTGACCCAGGCCGGGGCGAGGGCGTGGTGCCTGAACTACCGCGTAAAGGACAGCGGCCGGGAGCGCAGGTTGACCATCGGCGACACCGCGACGTGGCCGATCGCCATGGCCCTAGAGCGCGCCGCCGAATTGCGACGCATGATCGATGCCGGCTGCGATCCGCTCGGTGATCTGCAGGACAAACGCGCCGAGCCCACCGTCGCCGAGCTTGTGAAGCGCTTCGAGGAGGAGGCTCTCTCCAGCCGGGCGGCGCGTACGGCAGCAGAGTACAAGGCGATGCTGGATAAACACGTGCTGCCCGCCATCGGGCGGCTTAAAGTCAGCGCCGTCGAGCCCGATGATATTGCGAAGCTGCACCGCCGGATTTCGGCCGAGGGCAAGAAGCGGCGCGCCGACGCCGTTGTGACGGTCGCGTCGATCGTGTTTGGACAGGCCGTTACCTGGAAATACCGCACCGATAATCCCTGCAAGGGTGCGGTCAGGCGCAACTCGCCGCCCGGCCGGGAGCGGTTCCTCAATCGCGAGGAGCTTGTCCGGCTGGTTGCGACCCTGGAGCGCTGGCGTGACACGGCGGCTCGACACCGTCGATGCGCTCAACATTTTGTTGATGACCGGAAGCCGGCGAGGCGAAGTGCTTTCGATGCGTTGGAGCGACGTCGATCTCAATTCGGGCGTCTGGGTCAAGCCGGCCGCATTGACAAAGCAGCGCAAGCTACACCGGGTACCATTGTCGCCCGAAACGGTCGTGGTGCTGCGGCGGCGGCTGGAAGAGCGCGATGCTCCTGGCCGGATCATAGCATTGCGCCGCGACGAGTACGTATTCAAAGGCGGCGGCAATCAAGCCCATATCGGCCGGCTCGAACGCAATTGGCAGGAAATCCGGGCCTCGGCCGGGCTTGAAGACATGCGAATTCACGATCTAAGGCATTCCTACGCGTCAATGCTGATCGCCGAAGGCCTGAGCCTGCCGATCGTCGGCAGCATGCTCGGACACAGCTCGCCATCGATGACCGCGCGATACGCGCATTTATCCGACGATGTGCAGCGCCGGGCTGCTGAAATCGTCGGCAAGATCGTCGGCGGCAGCCGGAACACCTAACGCACGGCCTGCGTCTCTAAAGAACGGCTGCACACGAGCGAAAGCCGCTGGGAGGTCAGGATTGTGCCGCTCGGCGGCTTTTTCGTGTCTACAGGGCGGCCCGGCGGTCCTGGCGATGTCGTTGCGACCGGATCATAATCAGTGTCGGCGAGGTAGGCGACGGCCGATGCGCATGGCCCGCACCATGCGTCCTCGCCGCTCTTTACCGTGCGGGCGCCTGCGGGGGCGCGGTGTGAGCCTTACCAACGACATCCTGGGGCTGTGGCGCGGCTTCACAAATCCAGAACCGATAATCGACGAGACGCCCGCGCTGCGCGCTCGAGCCGAGCGGCTGCTGCGCTGGTTGCTGGATCATCCGGGCCAGGACCATCCGTGTAACTGCCGCGACCCGGTGCTGAACCCCGAAAATGGCTTTTGGCGGGAACCTTGCCTGCTACATGCGCCGGGTCCGCGGAAGACCGGGCCGACCGGCCGACCGATTTCGGTCCTGATGGAGGTGCGCCTAAAAGTCGACCTAATGGCTCACTTCATTGCCCCGTTCCTGCGTTCGGTGTGGGAGCAAGCGCGGCTCGATCCTCCTGAGGTCATCATCGAGGTCACTGACGGTTTTCGCCGCAAGATTGTCGATCACGCGGCGATTGACGATCCCGACGTGCTGGGTGGGTGGGTGCAGGTTGGGGACGCGCAGTGGAAGATCACCGCCGTAAGGAAAACAATGCGGGCGACCGCGCACGAGGCAGCGATAGAGGTTATCACGCCCCCATCGCCTGCTCGTGACAGCGAGCCTGTCAGCGAAGCCGAGATAAAAAAAGCCTTTCGCAAGATAAAGAAGGTCGAGCAAAAGGTCCCCGCCCAGGACGCGGTTTGGGACCAGCGGCAGGAGCTATTTGCCGACCGAGCGGTGCCTCAGCGTGAAACGTTCCGCGATATCCACGAGACGCTCTTCGGTAAGCAACGCTCCGGGCCTCGGCCACTGAATTCCGCCGGCGGAATGCGTCGGCGGAATTAACCTAAGCTACGGCGGAATTGGAAAGCATTCCGAATTTGTGCGCCGTCTTCGCGAATTTTACGCGGGGATGCGTCAACCAATGAAAGATAAGATCAACACCGACCCCGGCGACGGCGAACCGCTGTTCGGCGAACAGCCGCAGCCCGCCAAGGATTGGGCGCGCGGCATCGTCCGAGGCCGCAGGGGCGGCGAGCCCAGCGACCGCCAGGTGCAGCTGTTTCTTAAGGCGGTAAAGCCTCCGACATTTAGATTTGGCCATACGGAAGTGCTCTTTCCGTCCCGCGCGAATAACTGGCTTGCCCGGCTCGCCGAGCAGCAAAATCAGCCACGGCGCCGCCGCGGACGGCCGCGGGCGATCATCGGGTGACCCGCCGTGAAAATAGGACCGCCCGGTAGGCCGGCGGAGCCTCACCGAGGGCGGCTCGGGGTCTCCCGACCGCGGAAGAACGAGGCGCAAATACCCCAAAAAACCCAATGCGGTGCGACCTGGCGGGGCGGCCGCCTTGCGACGGGCGCGGCTTCTTGTTGCCGACGTGGGACGAACCGATGCAGAACTTAGTATTCGCAGCCAGCACAACCCTCAGCGCCGCGGCGGGCTGACCCGTGGCCCCCCCGGATGCGGTCCGGTATGTCACGACGCCGGCGATCAAGGCCGCCGTCAACGGCCGCGAGGGCGATATCCTCGACCGGCTGGGCATCGCCTGGCGCAATGGCCGCCAGCACATTTCCTGCCCCTATCCTGACCACGACGACCACAATCCAAGCTGGCGCTGGGACGAGAAGCGTAACCGCGCCTACTGCACCTGCATCACGGAGCGCGGGTCGGACGGGATTTTTGACGTCATCGCCAAGGTGGCGAAGCTCGACTTCGCCGCCGCCAAGCTCCGCGCCGCCGAGCTGCTCGGCCGCAGCGACCTGATCAAGGTCAAGGGCGACGGTGCGGGGCAGAAGACCGACGCCGCCAGCCTGCTGAGCCCACCCGCCGAGGGCCGCGACGACAGTTTGGTAAGCCTGTATCTCGCGACCCGGCTCGGCCTCGACGATCTGGGGGCGGTGCCGCTACCGACCACCAAGGCGGTCGGCTGGCGCTTGCTCGGCTACTACGACCCCCCCGACAAGACAGGCGGCCGACCCAAGCTCGTCGCCTCACCACCCTGCGCTGTCTTCGAGACCGTCGCAGTGGACGGCCGCCGGCACGCACATCGCATCTACCTCAACGCCGAGGGCACCGGCAAGGCCGAGCTGGGACCCCTGCCCAACGGCAAAGCCCGTGATCCGAAGAAATCGGCGCGGCGGGGCGAAGATCAGCCCTCGACCGCCGGGTGTTGCGTCGTGTGGGGAAAGGTCGAGACCGCGCCGCACGAGATCGTCGCCGAGGGCATCGAGAACGCCGCCACGATCGCCTATGCTTTCGCCGACGAGATCGCTACGGGCGAAATCGCTGTGCTGTCGGCGATAACCGCTGGCGGCATCGAGGCGCTCACAGCCTGGCCCGCGGCCAGGACGGTGACGATCGCCGCCGACCGCGACGAGGCCAAGCAGGGCGCCGGCTTCAAGCGCGGCGAGAAGGCGGCGCGTCGGTTTGCGGCCCGGATGGACCGGCAACAGCACATCTCACAGCTGGCCCTGCCCGGCCAACCCGGCAACAACACGGACTTTCTCGACCTGCTGCTGGCCCACGGTATTGCCGATGTACGCGCTGCGGTACTCGCCGCCGAGCCGATCGAGCCGACACCGCAGGAGATCGCCGAGGGTGTCCAGCTCGAAGACTTCTACGCTTACATGGAACAGCACAATTACATCTATGCGCCGACCCGCGCGCCGTGGCCGCGCGGTAGCGTCAACGCCCGTCTCCCGCCGGTTCCGCTCTTCAACCCGGACGGGACGCCCGTGCTCGACGAGAAGGGCAACCAGGTCGAGATCCTCCCGTCGAGTTGGCTCGACAAGCACCGACCCGTCGAGCAGATAACCTGGGCGCCGGGCGGCCGATGATCATCCGCGACCGGTTGATCTCCGAGGGCGGCTGGATCGAGCGTCGCAAGCGTCAGCGTGTTCAATCTGTACCGGCCCCCGCTGCTGCCGCACGGCGACCCGGATAAGGCTGGCCGCTGGATCGATCACGTCGACAAGGTGTACCAGCGAGGATGCCGAACACATTCGCTGCTGGCTGGCGCACCGAGTGCAGAGCCCGCAGGACAAGATCAATCACGCGCTGGTGCTTGGCGGCTTGCAGGGCATCGGCAAGGACAGCCTGCTCGAGCCGGTCAAGCGCGCGGTCGGCCCGTGGAATGTTGCCGAGCCATCACCGACGCAACTCGCTCGGACGTTTCAACGGCTTCGTGAAATCGGTGATCCTGCGGATCAGCGAAGCACGCGATCTCGGCGACATCGACCGCTATCAATTTTACGAGCACTTGAAGGTCTACTGCGCGGCCCCGCCCGACGTGCTGCGTGTCGACGAGAAGAACCTGCGCGAATACAACATCCTCAACTGTCTGCGGCGTCGATCATCACCACCAACCACAAAACCGACGGCATCTACCTGCCGGCCGACGATCGCCGCCACTACGTGGCGTGGTCGAACCTGACCAAGGAAAACTTCACGCAGGATTACTGGGGCGACCTGTGGCGCTGGTACGACAGCGGCGGCGACCGGCATGTCGCGGCCTATCTCGCCCAGCTCGACCTGAGCGGCTTTAACCCAAAGGCGCCGCCGCCGAAGACCACGGCCTTCTGGGACATCGTCGACGCCAGCCGCGCGCCCGAGGACGCCGAGCTAGCCGAGGTCCTCGAACATCTCAAAAACCCTCCCGCGGTCACCCTGATATCGGTGGCCAACGCCGCAGACAGCATACTTAACAACGATTTCGCGTACTGGCTCCGGGATCGCAGGAACCGCCGGGTCATCCCGCACCGCTTCGAAGCCTGCGGGTATGTGCCAGTACGCAACCCAGACCGTGACACGGGGCTTTGGGTGATCGATGGCCGTCGCCAGGTGGTCTACGCCAAGGACGCGCTCTCTCTCGGCGATCAGACAAGTGCCGCGGCGAAGCTGCGGTGATGAAGGAACCCCGGCAATGAAAGCAGTGAAGGCAGTGATTTTCACACGTGTTCACGAGCGGCCGCGGGCGGCTGCTCGGTCGGCCTTGGGAGGTGCCTGTCCACGGCTCGAACAGTCCTCCGCGCAGGCACGCGCGACACCCGCCCGTGTAGCAGTGAAAATTTCACTGCCTTCACTGCTTCCACTGCTCGGCGACGATCGCTCCGCCGGATCTATCAACCGCAGAAATGCTGGTTTTTCCGGCCAAAATCCGCTTCGGCCATCCCCCGACCCCTGCGGCACGAAGGATCGCCGATGCCGGCCACCCCGCTCAGGGATGGCAAGCCGACAGAGTGCCTCGACACCAGAAAACGAGGGGAAAAGGCTATGGCTCGACGCCTCGGCGAGCATCCATTGACCAATGCCGAGAAAAATCGGCGTTACGCGCGAGCGCCGGCGGCGCGCCTGCATCGTGAGACGTTCCGCACATCCCGGTTGCTCGAATTCTGCTCCGAAAAGGAGCTGACCGCGCAGACCGGCCACGAGCCCGTAGACTGGCCGCTCGTCATCCTGAAGGAGCTGGCCGACAACGCGATCGACGCCTGCGAGGAGGCCGGCATCGCGCCGGAAATCGTGATCAAGGTATCGACTGCGCCCGGCGAGATTTCGATAAGCGACAACGGCCCCGGGCTGCCGGCGGAGACCATCAGCGCCGTTCTCGATTACACGGTTCGGGCATCGTCTCGCGAGGCGTACTGCAGCCCGACCAGAGGCGCACAGGGCAATGCGCTGAAAACGATCTGCGCCATGCCGTTCTGCCTCGACGGCAATGTCGGGCGCGTCCGCATCGATGCGGATGGCTTGTCGCACCGGATCGGCTTCTCGGTCGACCAACTGCGGCAGGAACCGGTAATCGCGCACGAGGTCGCCAGAATGCCCACGCCCGCGGGCACGACCGTTACCGTCTTCTGGCCGGATTCAGCTTGCTCAATCCTAGCCGAAGCGAAATCGCGATTTGTACAAATTGCCTCGGACTTCGCCTGGCTGAACCCCCACGCCAGGATCACCCTGATTTGGGACGGCGAGATCAAGGTCCAGGCGGAGCCCTCCGACCCCACCTGGAAAAGGTGGATCCCGTCGCTGCCCACAAGCGCCCACTGGTACGATCTGACCCGGTTCGAGCGGTACATCGCCGCGCACGTCGCGCACGATCGGGATACCGACCGCCACCCAGAGCGCACGGTTCGAGAGTTCATCGGCGAACTTGACGGCTTCCGGCGCAGCGCCAGCCAGAAGCGCGTACTCGACGAGACCTCGATGCACCGCTTGGCGCTGTCGAGCCTATTCGGTCCGGCGGGCGAGCCGCACCGCGACCGGATCGCCGAGCTTCTGCACGCCTGCAAAAAGCACAGCCGCCCGGTTAAGCCGCATCTGCTGGGACTGATCGGCAAGGATCATTTGCTGGCCCGGTTCGAGGCCGCCGGCGTGCACAAGGAAACCTTCAAGTACAAGAAGGCGGTCGGCGAAATCCATGGCTTGCCCTGGGTCGTCGAAACCGCATTCGGCTACTGCCCCGGGAAGGTGACGGCCGGCGGATCATCACCGGGGTCAATTTCTCGGTCGCCGTCGGCAATCCCTTCCGGTCCTTCCGCGGCTATGGCGGCGAGGGACTGGAAGCACATCTCCGGGAGCTGCGGGTCGGAAGTAGCGAACCGATCGTCGTCGTCCTGCACTACACCTGCCCTCGGGTCGAATTCACCGATCGCGGCAAGACCGCGCTCGTCATCCCGGAGTGATCGCGATGGCGAAATTCACCTCACCGGCTGACGCGATCCTCGGGTTGACCAAATCGGTCGCCCAAGATTGGACAAAGCAGCGAAAGGCTGAAGAGCGCAACGCCAACGCCGCTGCCTGGCGCACAACTCGGCTGATCAGGTCGCGGCGCATGACTATCCGGGAGGCCGCCTTCCAGGTCATGGATGATGCCTATGACAAGGCGAGCGCAGGCGGCACACTGCCGGTCAACCCCCGCCAAATCTATTACGCCGCGCGGCGCGCCATCCTATTAGCGACAGGTGCGGACACACTGGAGAGCGGATATTTCCTGCAGACGCTGCTCCCCGAATACCAGGAACGAGTACGACTGCGATCACTGGGATCTGATCTGGGATTCCCGGGGGCATTTTACTGAGCCCCACACCGGGCTGGTCGTGCCAATCGGCACGCTTCAGGTGCGCCAGTATGTGGGCGATCGCCCACGGCTAGGGGATCCGGTCGAGATAGACCCCAATCAGCTCTATCCGACGAAGGGACCCGAGCACCGGTACAACACTGTCCTCTTCGTCGAGAAAGAGGGCTTCGATCCGATTTTCGAGGCTGCTCACATATCCGACCGGTTCGACGTCGCGATCATGAGCACCAAGGGCATGAGCACGACGTCCGCGAGGCTCTTGCTTGATCGGCTGGTGGACCGCGGCGTCGAGAAGATACTGGTGTTGCACGATTTCGACGTCAGCGGCTTCAGCATCTTCGGAACGCTTGGCACCAACTCCCGCCGCTACACTTTCAAGAACGAGGTGCCGATCATCGATATCGGCCTGCGGCTCAGCGACATCGATGAGCTGGGCCTGCTTCACGAGCCGTTCACCGCCAAGAAAAACCCCCGCTCGGTCGCCGAAACTTTAAGGCGCCACGGCGCCACCCAGGACGAAATCGATCTCCTGATCCAGCGAACCAGTGGCTTCCGCGGGTTTGAGGGCGAACGGGTCGAATTGAACGCGATGACCTCCGACGAGCTCGTCGACTTCATCGAGCGCAAGTTCGAGGAACACGGGGTCAGCAAGATCATCCCCACCGATGACGTCCTGGAACAGCACGCTCGGCGCATGCTGGAGCGTCACGCGGTACTCCGGGAACTCGACAAGCTTCTCCCCGAGATCCGCAAGCGGGTAGCCGAAACCAAGCTGCCGGAAGACCTGCGCGCCCGCGTCGAAGAGCTGCTCGAAGATAATCCCGAGCTGCCCTGGGATGCGGCAGTCGCCAACATATAGCGGACCAATGACCAGCGCCGTCGCCAAGCCGCTCGACCGCGAGTGCCTCGCGTGCCTGCTCGGGATGTTGGGCTCTGATTATCAGGCGCAGTGCAACGCCCACGAGAAGCTAAAGGATATGGCGGTCCCCGAACCCTACGAAACGCCGCAACCCATCACCACGTCCGCACCCGAGCTGCTCTATTCGAGCCGCGACGACTGGCGCGCCGCGACCGAGAAGCTGATCGGCTATCGAGACCTCGGCGTCGATCGGGGGGAGGAGAACTGTTGACCCAGACTGGCCTTGCGCGCCGCCATCGATTGGCGCCGACGGCGACCCTAGAGCTGTTCCCCTGCGTCGACTTGGGGTCACATCGACCGGCCGGTGACAATTGCGTTCGGCCGATCGGCAATCGTGCAGCTGGTCGTCGCGGCCGCGCGGGGTCGGCACCGCCGAAATCAGCGATCGCGCGCCAGGTGCAGGAATTGCGGTCGTCGTCGAGGCCCAGCATAAGGCGCTCTGGACGATCTGCGCGTCCTGCGTCAGCAGCGCCGCGACACGCCGAGATACCGGCCTCGAGTGTTGCGCCGGCTGGTCGAGATCGAGCGGCACCTGCGCCTCGTCGAGATACCCCAGGCGCCGCGGATCGGCCGGCGCCGACCGCTCGATGGCTAGAGGTAGCCGTGCCGCCGCAGCCACGACTCAACCCAGCGCGCATTGCTGCGCTGCTCGGCCGGGGTCGGCTCTCGCCATTCCGGCGCGGCGCGCATCCGGCCGCCATCTCGTCGAGGGTTTTCATCACCCATTCCGCGCATCGCCACCCGCCGCTGTCAGCGCGGCTTGGCGGCGGCGCTCAAGCTCGTCGTCGAGCAGCGCGAGAAACTCGGCAGCGCGCCCGCTCATCGCTTGATCAGTTGCAGCGCAGGCTTGCCACCGGCCAGCTGGCGCTCGTGCCCGAGCTGCGCCTCGCGCACCGCGACCAACTCCGCATCGGTCATCGGAACGGCGCCTTCGCGGTAAGATCTGATCTCGGCCGCGGGTGCAGATAGGCAGAACCGAGATGCACAACATGTCGCGATATTTGGCGTCTAGGGTTTCGTCGGCGATCCTGTCGAGCAGCCGATATAACGGCAGCTGCTCGTCCTTCTCGGCGAGCCGCGGCAACACTTCGGCGAGCACGTCGCGCCGGTTTCTGCTGCCCTTTGGCCTGCCGGCGCCGCGCCGCGCGCCGCCTTTTCCTACGCCTGTCGGCTTCCTCGCCATGGGGCATAAGAATACACCAGTTGTTTTTCAGATGCCCCACCTTAGCGCAGTCAAGAGACAGCCCTGACCGCAAACAAATTCCCTCGCACGCCTGGCTCGCAACCAGATCCGCGGCGAGCAACAGAGCTCCCGCCTGCAACCGTCGTCGACGATATGCCCCCGTCGGTTGTGGTTCCGCGACGTACCGGCTTGCGGTAAACCGGCATTTCCGCGGCGTAACCAGATTGTCGCCCTGGCTGTTCACTTGGAAATAACTCATCTTTTACAAATCTTTATGAGCGGAGTTATTTTGCGTATCAGCAAATTGTCAGCACGCGGAGCCATGGCGGCCGGCAAAGGCTGTGGGCTGTCTGATGCTTTGCTTTCGCCGCGCAACGCACGACACAAGCCGCCGAAAGCGGATATCGGTCGTGTCCCATGGAGTGGTGTAGGAGCTGTGGGTAAGTAGCCCGCCGTAGCGACCGCCATGAGTCTGGCGGCGGCGGGCTACTTATCCACGGCGGTGGTCATCGCGGACTTCGGTAGGGTTTGGTTGGCACCTTCCACCGAACCGAGGACCCGACGATGACCGACGAGATGATGAACCTTCGGGCGCTGCTGGAGAAGAGCGCCGACACCGATCTGCTGCGCGAGATGATCGGCTTCACCGCCCAGCGCCTGATGGAGCTGGAGGTCGAGGGCCTGACCGGCGCCGCCCACGGCGAACGCAGCCCCGACCGGCTCACCCAGCGCAACGGCTACCGCGATCGCGACTGGGAGACCCGCGCCGGGACGGTCGAGCTGCGCATCCCGAAGCTGCGCAAGGGCAGCTACTTCCCCGGCTTTCTGGAGCCGCGCCGAATGGCCGAGAAGGCGCTCACCGCGGTGATCCAGGAAGCCTACATCCAAGGCGTCTCGACCCGCTCGGTCGACGATCTGGTCAAGGCCATGGGGATGACCGGCATCTCCAAGAGCCAGGTAGCCGGCTGTGCGGCGAGATCGACGGCAAGGTGCAGGCCTTCCTCGACCGGCCGCTCGAGGGCGACTGGCCCTATCTCTGGCTCGACGCGACCTATGTGAAGGTCGCGGCAGGACGGGCGCATCGTCTCGGTCGCGGTGATCATCGCGGTCGGCGTCAACAGCGACGGCCGGCGCGAGGTGCTGGGCATGGACGATCGGTGCGTCGGAGGCCGAGACCTTCTGGACCGACTTCCTGCGCAAGCTCGCGCGCCGCGGGCTGCGCGGCGTCAAGCTCGTGATCTCCGATGCCCATGAAGGGCTGAAGGCCGCCATCGCCAAGGTACTGAACGCCTCCTGGCAGCGCTGCCGCGTGCACTTCATGCGCAACGTGCTGGCCCATGCCGGCAAGCAGGGCCGCCGCGTCGTCTCGGCCTTCATCGCCACCGCCTTCGCCCAGGACGACGCCGAGGCGGCCAGGACCCAATGGCGCCAGGTCGCCGACCAGCTGCGCCCCAAGGTGCCGAAGCTCGCCGCCTTGATGGATCGAGGCCGAGAGCCGACGTGCTCGCCTACATGGACTTCCCCGCCGGCGCACCGGACCAAGCTGCATTCCACCAACCCGATCGAGCGCGCTCAACGGCGAGATCAAGCGCCGCACCGAGGTCGTCGGCATCTTCCCCAACGACGAGGCCATCATCCGCCTCGTCGGCGCAATCCTGCTCGAGCAGAACGATGAGTGGGCGGTTCAGCGCGCCCGCTACATGACGCTGGAAACCATCGCTCCTTTGAGCGACGATCCCATCGTCAAGCTGCCCGCCGTGGCCGCCTGACAAAACCGGCCAACCCTGCCGGAGACCTGCAGCGACCACCACGCTCCTACACCACCCATGGGGCACGATCCGGATATCGGCCCATTATACTGACCACGGTAATTTGAACCGCTCTTGTAGGATGCATTCTCGCCACATCGCATACTATCCGCATAGGCAAACGAGTTACCGCGCTGGAACCTGTCCAAGTGTGCGGCGCGGCGGTCGCCGCTGACGATCGGGAACGCAGCTTGGCGGAGGTACGCTTAATGCGGGGAAGTGGGACGCTTTTACTGTCTCGGTTTCGTCAAACGCTTCGTTTGTTCGCCGGGGGGCGGATGCGTACAGCGTCGATCGTCGTCCAAGACGTAGCGAGGACCGATACTTGACCTCGCGACAACGGCAGGGACGAAAGATCAGTTCGCCCGATCCCGTCCGCCGCGATCGAGGGCATCTCGGGTTGAAAAACGGGTCTTGCCGCCTGTTTCAGCGACAGTGGCGACTTTGGTGGTTCGACCGCTCACGAGGCGCGCGGTGGCAATCCAAGGCGAAAAAGGCCTTCGAGCGAGAGGATTTCGTCGAGGCATTCGTTCAATGCGTC
>CAVZUA010000038.1:0-53796 GCA_963778385.1 uncultured Alphaproteobacteria bacterium
CCCGGGGCGGATGCTGGGGCGTATCCGCCAAAATCATCCGCCCCGACATCCGACCCGTAACTTTCTACAGTTTTTGAATGACTTACGGGTTCCGATGCAGGCGCTGTGTCGGATGGGTCGGATGGGGCGGATGCGGCTCCCTCGCCCAAGACAAGAGAGATAACGAAGGAAGGCATCTTTGAACTGGTGCAGCTGATAGCCACGCACGTCCGCACGGGCGGAACCTTTGCCTTCATGCCAACGCTGGCTGCCTGCGGGAGCAATCAGGCCGCGGAGGTTCTCACGCAGCCAGTACTCGTCGATCCGCTTGCCGTAGTTGGCCTGCTGCCAGCCCAGCTCCCCGTCTTCGCACAATTTCTCGATCAGCTCGACAGTGGCCAGCTGCTGATTTGCTGCGGCTTCGAAAATGGCACGAATGTCGGTCAGCAACCGGACTTGCAGCGACGGCTTGCGTTCGATCTTACCGATCGCCTGGCGGCATCCTTGATGCGCTTTGGCCGATCGCCTCCGGCCAGCTCGGCGATCGCGAACAATGGCCTGAAATTGTCAGCCGCGCGGTTGAACAGGGTCGGCGGCATGCTTCGGCGCCGGCAGCGCCTTTATACCGGTGGCCCATTTGGCAAGCTGCCGGCGAACATGGATCAGATCTTTGGCCTGGAGCGGCCAGGAATGGTGAGAGTGCGTGGCTCTCATCCGGCAAAGCGGCCTGCAGCGGCAAGACGATCGACCGGCTCTGCGCCTCGCGGGGCACCGCCCCGATCGCGCCCCAAGACAACGCAGTCCAGCATTGTAGCTCACCACATAGCGCTCGCCGGTCTGGGGATCGGTCTCAGTGCGGTCGACCCACGCTTCGGAACGACGGTGACAGGCGTGGATGATCGCCAACAGGCCTTTGTCCTTTTCACCCAGAATATTGTGGAACTCGGACAAGACGGCGTACGAGTTCTTGGCTGATCCGGCGGACAATGTGGATGCGGTGTAGCTGGCGCGCAAATAACCCCGATAAGAAAGGGCTGCGACAAGCTCAGCGCGACGCTCTTGCCGCTATTCTCAGTAAGGGATTGAAATCCCAATTGCGGTGCAATCGGCAGATCGATCTCCTCGCTCTGCACCAGGTAGGTCATCACCGCCCATAGGGTGATGGTGTCGTAGACATATGCTGGTGCCTTAAGAAAGCGCTGCATGATCGTAACTGCGCTGTTGAGCGCTGCGGCTAGGTCGACATCCTCCTCCCAGGCCGGGTCGGCAGCTCCCTCATAGCTGCTTGGCGCGTCGGCTGCGGTCGTGTCCGCCGGTGTACTCGCGCGGCGGCCGCAGTTTCTTGACCCCCTCGTCGATGATCTTGACGGAGACGCCGAAGATCTTGTTGATCAGCATTCTTTCCTCGGCGAAGGCAACCGGATCGTCGATCTTGCTGAGCCTGATGATGCGGCCATGGAACGACAGCGCCGCCTCGGGCGGCCGGGCGGCTAGTTCGCGCAAGGCTTCGAGGCCACGCTCCTGCAAAATCTTGTTGGCGTCGTCGCCGAGCGGGGTCTCGGTTACCCGGGCATACACGCCCTTAAGTAACTGGGCATCGACACCGTTGATCAGCGATTTGGCGGCCGGGGTATCCGCCTCGTCACCGTCTTTAACAAAGGTGACGCGGGCGCCCTTAGGGAGGTCGAGATGCTGAATGGTGCCGACCCCCGGCACGCCGAAGATCGTCAGGTTGCGCCCGAGCTGGGCCAGAGAGAGCGCGTCCTCGACGCCTTCGCCAACCAGGTAATCGGCACCCGGGTCGAGTGCCGCCGCCGGATCTGGCTCCGGGATGCGGAAGACACCCCCAGGCGATTTTTCGAGGTTGAGGCGTCGGCGCACCGGCTCGACTAGCGATTTCTCGCCATCAGGCGTCAGGTAGGTGAGCAGCACCCCGGTTATGCGGCCGTGTTCGGTCAGTTTGCCAATAAAGGCACTCTCGCCGACGCGCGGGTCGTCGAGGTGACCGAGTAGATCGGCCGGGTAGGGTCCGAGGAGCCCGCGGCGCTTCAGGTAGACTTCGCTGGCTGTGCCGGCCAAATCCGTGCAGTTCGCGAGGACCTCCCGGCACTCGGCGGCGGAGGCTGGAGCACTATCATCGTCATCAACGGCACCACCACCGTCGCCGACACCGCACGGTCCGGTGCCGGGGGAGGCTGCCAGGAACGTTGTGAGCCATTGCACGGCGTCCTTATAGCTGTAGCCCTTTAAGTGGCGGATCAGCTTGATGGGGCTGCTGCCGCCGCACTTAGCGCTGTGGTCGTACCAGCCGCGGCCCTTCATATTGATGCTGAGCCCGCCGGTATGACGGTATTTGCGTTCGTCACCTTCCTGGTGCCATTCGGGATCAGTCAGGCACGCCTCGGCGATCGCCGGCAGCCAAGTTTTTGCCAGCTCGAAATTGGTGGCGGTGAGGGTCGGTGCAGTCGAAGCTTTAGGACCTCGGGGCCGACGCAGACCGCGCCTATGAGTTCAATGTCATTTGAGGCCGTGACCTCCCGGGCATAGCGGGAGTCACTCACGGCCCATACCGACTTGCAGACCATTACAGCCAATCGTATATGAGCAGTTGAGTGACGCTCCCAGGTGAAGCTCAACACCGAACGTAGAATATCGGCCGGGTGTGGCAGCCCGGCCGACAATGCGTCTTCGGCGCCTTCGCCGATTAGTGTTGGCGAGCATTTCCGTGGCACCTGTAGCCGGCGGTGCGATCGCAAATACCGCGTCGGGCGTTCGTTCCAACATGGAAATGGTTATTCGCGCGCCGCATATGCTGTGGAGCCCGACAGCCATCTCGGCGGCGCTCACCGGACCGCTCCATCTGCCTTCGGCGACAGGAGTTTTTCAAGCGAAGCGTACAGAATCAGGCGGCGGCGCCCGACGCTCACCGTGTCGAGCCGGCCCTCGCTAATCAGTTTCCAAACCGTGGTATTACCGAGTCCGGTGATCTTCCGGGCAGTGGTGATAGTGACTGCCAGCGGCCTGGGTTCGGGGGAATGGGCGGCTGCCATGCTGCACTCCTCGAGCAGCACTGGCACCAAATCGTCACCAGCCACGGCTGCCCTCGACCTGAGGTTTCAGACGCGGATTTCGGCGACGAATACTGAGCGCACCATGTAGCCGGTAAACCCGGCCCGGAGTGATCCGGTGGCGGCGGCTCCTACCGGTTCGTAGCGCGAAGCGCTATTTTGGCGGAGTCGTGAAATTCCGAGATCGGAGATATCAGAACCCGCTACCGTGCGCAACCATTCCGCATCGACCGTTCTCGACAGGCACGCACCATATGAGGGAAGTTCGAACTGCAGACGTCTATGCGGTTGCGCGAGAGAGACTCGAAGAGGGTCCGACTTCAGGGAAAGTGCTGTCCACGAAGCGCGCGGGCTCTTGGCGACGGTCAGCAGAACAGCTATTGGGCCAACCGCCCCCCTGATCGGCACCACGCGATCCGCTGGCGCCGCTTCTCGAACAAGTCGCTGCACATGTAGGCCAGCTCGACCTTAGTGCCGACCTGGTGAGCAAGGGCAAGCTCGGCGACCGACACGCCGCCCGAGTGCCTGTTTAGGGTCAGCGCGTGCCGTGCAGGCGAGACATTGAGGAAAGCATTCAAGGCGGGTAGCGGGGCTTCCTTCCTTGTCGCCGCTAACGAACGTGATACGGTGGCGATGTCGCGGGTACAGTTCCCCTATGCCCGCGTCGACCCCAAGGTGGCCCCGTCGCTTTGACCCAGCGGCGGGGCTTTGCGTCCGCTAGTGCTCACCATCGTTCGCAGCCGTTCGGGCTTTGAAATATGAGTTAAGGTATGTGTCGCTGCGGGCATCTTTCTATAAGATGTTGATTGTATTGAGAAGGTGGCGGATGGGGTGGGATTCGAACCCACGGGGAGCTTGCACCCCCGCCGGTTTTCAAGACCGGTGCCTTAAACCGCTCGGCCACCCATCCGTATCGACAGCAGCCACTATAAAGCAATTTGTCGGGAAAACCGCTGCAACGGGACCTTGGATCGACAGTTCGCGCGCGGCGGCTATCGAATCAAGCGATTGTCCTAGACTGCTTCGGCGGCCGCCAGCTCGCGGGCGGGGCGCAGGAATTCGGGGTCGAACACCTTGGTCGCCATGACCTGGCAGCGGCGGATCAGCCGGATCTCGTCCGGGTTGTAATCGGCGACCGCCCGGTGCAGCGTGCCGAGGTGGTCCCAGATCAACAGGTCGTTCTCGGCCCATGCATTGATGCAGCGGAATTGCGGCTGCAGCTGGTGGGCAAAGAGGTAGTCGAGCATCGCGTCGCTCTCGCGCTCCGGCAGCTCGTTGATGCGGACGACAAAACCCGGATTGCAATACAGCACCTTCTCCCCGCTGATCGGGTGGGTGAGGAACAGCGGATGGGTGACCGGCGGACGCCGGCGGCGCTGCTCGTCGGTCATCGGCGGTCGCGGGCTGTTGTGGACGCGCCGCATGTGCTCCCAGAATTTCTCGATATTGTGGGTCGCGGTCATGCCGTCGAGCCGCGTCTTGATCTCGTCGGGCAGCGCGGCATAGGCGGCGCGCATATTGGCGAATTCGGTGCCGCCGAGCGGCTTGCCGTCACGGTGCGGGATGCGGATACCGTAGAGCACGTTCACAAAGCCCGGCACCTCGCGATAGGTCATGTCGGTGTGCCAGTCCTGGCCGGCATCCGGGCTGCCGATGTATCGGCCGTTCTCCTTGAGGTTCGAGAGGATATCGATCTCCGGATATTCCTGGGCTTCGTCGCGGCCGCGGTTCGCCGGACCCTGGATCTCGCCGAACTGCTCCGAGAAGCGCTTCAGATCGCCAAGACCGAGATGCTGGTCGGGAAAGCGCAGCACGCCGTGCCGGCCGAGCGCCAGCAGGATCGCGCCCATAGCCCGCTCGCGCAGAGGCTGCGCCAGATCGATGCCGTGCACCGTCGCGCCGAGCACGGCACCGGTCGGTTCGATGGTCAACATCCCGGGCTCCTTATCTCTGCGGCTCGACGACGACGGTGCCGATCTTGCCACCGGCCTCGACGGTCTTGTGCGCCGCCGCGGTCTCGTAGAGCGGGAAGCGCGCCGCCACCGACAGGACGCGCCCCCGCGTCGCGGTCCACGCGGCGATGTCGGTCTGCGCCCGCTTGCGGTCGGGGTGCGGCACACCGGCGAGCGACATCGCATGGACGGCGAGGTTTTTCTGCATCAGGTCGCGCACCGGCAGCTTCGGCTCGCGGTCGCCATTGGTGGCGTAGATCATGATGCTGCCGTTGACCCGCAGGCAGCGCATCGTCACGGCGAGGTTGCCGCCAAAATCGACCTCGGCGATATGGTCGACGCCGACTCCTTGGGTGATGTCGAGCACGCGGGTGGCGACATCCTCGCTGCGGTAGTCGATGACATGCGTCGCGCCACCGGCCCTCGCGCGCTCCGCCTTTTCGTCGGAGCTGACCGTGGCGATCACCGTCGCGCCGGCCCAACTCGCGAGCTGCACCGCGTAATGGCCGACCGCACCGGCGCCGCCGGTGACCAGCAGCGTCTTGCCCTGTACCGGACCGGCGACAAACACCGCGCGGTGCGCGGTCATCGCCGGCACGCCCAGGGTTCCGCCCTCGGCGAACGACACATGATCGGGAAGCTCGGTCACCAGATCGGCCGAAAGCGCGATGTATTCGGCCGCGGTGCCCATCCAGCGGCCGTTGCGCTGGCCGTTGTAGAGCCACACGCGCTTGCCGAGCCATTTTTTGTCCACGCCGGGCCCGACCTGGTCGACGACGCCGGCGCCGTCGCTGTTGGTGATGACGCGCGGGTACTCCATCGCCGGCGGGCCGCGGCGCCGATAGGTGTCCGACGGGTTGACGCCGGACGCCTCCAGCTTTACGCGAACTTCGCAGTGCCCCGCCTCCGGCGTCGGCAGTTCGCCGCACACCAGAACCTCGTCCGCCGCTCCCTGCCGGTCGTACCAAACCGCGCGCATGATCGCCTCCCCGAAACTTGCCTAGCCTCTACGCGACCTTTTCGAACTTCTGCAAACAACGGATCTGCGCCGGACGAGGGGTGTCGGGGAAGATCTGCGGCCAGCCGGTCCATGACACTTCGCCGACATAGACGTCCCCATGCAAGTCGACGGCGAGCCCATGCGGCGCCAGGAACTTGCCGAGCTCGGTGCCGGCCGGCGTCTCGCCAAAACGGCCGATCAGCTTGCCCTGATGGTCGACGATGCTCACCCGCGGCCCGAGATTGGGGATATCGCGGCTGACCGATGCGGCGGGCCCGACCTCGCCGACATAAAAGATCGGCTTGTGCCCGTGGGGCATGCACAACCCGCAGGGCCGGTGCAAATTCTGCCACTGCGCCTCGAACTTGCCGTTGCCGTCGAACACCTGGACGCGATGGTTCTCGCGGTCGGCGACATAGACCCAGCCATCGGCGTCGCAGCAGATGTTGTGGACGATGTTGAACTCGCCCTCGCTGGTGCCGGGCGCGCCCCACGACATCAGCAGCTTGCCGTCCGTCGAATATTTGTGGACGCGCGAATTGCCGTAGCCGTCCGAGACATAGATGTCGCCTTGAGGCGATAGCGCCGTATGGGTGCAGCGGTGAAACGGCTCGCCCGACATATAGGGCGCCGGCTTGCCCGGCACGCCGAGCTCCAGCAGCACCTTGCCGTCGAGCGTGACCTTGCGGACGAAATGGCCGCCGTCATCGGTCAGAAACATCGTGTCGTCGGGCGCCATATGGATGCCGTGCGCCCGCGGGTATTGGCCCTCGCCCCAGGAGCGCAGGAAATTGCCCTCGCGGTCGAAGATCATCATCGGATGCTCGCCGCGATTAAAGATATAGACGTTGTCCTGGCTGTCGACACCGACCCCGCCAACTTCCTTGAACGACCAGCCCTCTGGAAGTTTTGCCCAATTGGCGTTGACCCGGTATCGATAGTCGCCGCTTCCCACGATCATCGCAGCACTCCTTCTCCGGCGTCCTTTCCTCGACGGCATAGAGTGCAAAATATCTTCGGGCGGCGAAACCGGTGATCTGGTGAGATGCAACTCTAGGCGCTAAGCTACCCGAACAAGCCACGCTCGAATCGCGGCGCTTGGATAGGGAGCGGCGCCATGATGCAGATGCATTATCGTCTGGCCCTCGCAGCACTGGCCGCCATTTTTGCGACAGCGGCGCACGCCGAACCGCAGCCTCGAGCGGGCGGCCAACTCGCGTACATGATCCCGGCCGAACTCGCCGCCGAGCCTCGACGCTCACCGCGAAGGCACGTTCGCGACCCTGCACGCGGTCGCCCCATTCTACAGCGTGCTGATCCGGGTCAATCCCGAGAACCCGACCTCGACCACCGACTTTGTCTGTGATTTGTGCACGGCGATGCCGGCGCCGACGGGTGATGGCAGGACCTATACCTTCACCATCCGCAAGGGCGTCAAATTCCACGACGGGTCGCCGCTGACCGCGGCGGATGTCGCCGCGAGTTGGAACGAGATCATCTTCCCATCGGAGGGGATGCTCAGTCCTCGGGCCAGCTTTTACCGAATGGTCGAGCGCGTCGAAGCGCCTAACGCCGAAACGGTGGTCTTTCACCTGAAATTTGCGACGAACGCCTTCCTGCCGGCCCTGGCCGACCCATTTACGCTGATCTATCCAAAGGCGATCCTCGACAAGGACCCGCATTGGTTCGAGAAAAACATCATGGGGTCCGGCCCGTTCAAATTCGTCCGCTACGAGGCCGGGCAGTCCATTACCGGAGTACGAAACCCCGATTACTACCGTGAGGGGCTGCCCTATCTCGACGGCTTTGTCGGCATCTTTGCCGACAAGCAGGCGGTGCGCGTCGATGCCATTCGCGCGGACCGCGCCGCGATGGAATTCCGCGGTCTCCCGCCATCGGTTCGCGACGAGTTGGTCCGTGAGCTCGGAGACAAAGTCGAAGTCCAGGACAACGACTGGAACTGCGGCAGCCTCGTCACGCCGAACCACAAGAAAAAGCCGTTTGACGATGTCCGGGTGCGTCGCGCGTTGACGCTGGCGCTCGACCGCTGGCATGGCGTCCCGGCGCTGGCGAAAATCGCCAACGTCCGCTCGGTCGGCGGGATCGTCTTTCCCGGCTCGCCGCTCGCTGCAACAAAAGAGGAGTTGGAGCCGCTGCCGGGCTACGGGCCTGATATCGAGAAGTCCCGCACCGAGGCCAAACGCCTGCTGAAGGAAGCTGGCGCCGAGGGCCTCAGCTTCGAGCTGCTCAATCGCAATGTCGACCAGCCCTACAAGTATGTGGGGACCTGGGTGATCGACGAGTGGAGCAAGATCGGCCTGCACGTTACGCAGCGGATGATGCCGACCGGCCCCTGGCTCGAGGCCATGCGCGGCGGCAATTTCGATGTGGTGTCGCAGGCGAATTGCCATGGCGTGCCGAACCCGATCCTCGACGTCCAGGCTTATCTTCCGGCCTCGGTTTACGCCGCCAATTACGGCGGCTACGAAGACCCCGAGGAAGTGGCGCTCTACGACCGGATGCTGCGCGAGACCGATCCGGCAAAGCAGCGTACCCTGATGCGGGAGTTCGAGAAACTCGTCCTCGACACCCAAGCGCACGAGATCTGGGTGGCGTGGTGGTACCGCATCGTCCCCTACCGCTCGTACGTGAAGGGCTGGAAAATCAGCCCCAGCCATTTCATCAACCAGGATCTGGCGACAATCTGGCTCGACAAATGACGCGAGGCCCTCGGTAGCCGTCAGCGCAGCGAGACGCCGGTGGCGCCGGCCATCGCGTCGATCTCCGGAATGCCGAGCCGCAACAGCCGCTCGCCGAAATCGATCACGACATCGTCCGCGGGCATCAGGTAGGGCCGGCGCAGCCCGCCCTCACAGCCGGGCAATTTGAGGAATTTCATCGCCATCTTGATCCAGCGCGCGCACGGTCCCCATTCCATGACCAGCTGATTGAAGCGGCGGATCTGGCTGAGAACCTCCCCGGCCGCGGCGAGTTCTCCGGCTTGGGCGAGATCGATAAACCGGCGAAAGGTTTGCGGGATGATGTTCGCCTCGGCGGCGAACAGGCTGGTGCCGAGCGCCAGCGGGTCGAGCGCCCCGGAGCCGAGCTGCCAGTGGCAGTGAATGGCGCGTCCCAGCGCGTCCTGGACGTTGAGCAGGTAGATGTCGCGCTGCGCGCTGAGCCGCACCGCGATGACCTGCTCATGGCGTCGGCAGATCTCGGCGATGACCTGCGGTCGCGGGATGTAGCCCATCGTCGGGTTGACCGCGACAACCACCGGATGCTGGACGACCGCCAGCACGTCGTCGAAATAGCCGATCAGCTCCGCCTCGGTCGGGACATAGCCGTGCCGTCCCTCGACCGTATAGAGATGCAACGCCTCGACCCCAGCGGCGATCGCGATCCGCGCCTGTGCGATCGTCTGTTCGGCGGTGTGCTCCTCGGGGAGATTGGCGTGGACCGGCACCTTGCCCTGGCATGCCGTTACGCCGACCGCGTAGAGCCGCGACAGCTCCGCGGGTGACATCGCATGGGTTTCGCCATTGCCGCCGCTGCCGAGATAAACGCCGAGCCGCGCGTCGATCTGGCGCTGCAGGTAGCCGCGCATCGCCCCTTCGTCAAAGCTGCCGTCAGGCGCGAACACGGTCGCGCACATCGTGTAGAAATCCGGCTGCGCCATCGCCCGTTCCTCCGTAAGCTCGATCGCGGCGGAGTTTAACCCGGGCTAGGGCGCGAGATGAAAATCGGAACAGGGCTGGCGTCCGCGGTCGTTGTCCTGCTCGGCGTTCTTGGCGCCGCGGATGCTTTCGCCGGCGATACGCCCAAGCCCGGCGGCACGCTGACCTATCTGATCCCCACCGACGCGCCGCCCAGCTTCGACGGTCACCGCGAGTGGACCTTCGCCACTGCGCATACCGCGACGCCGTTCTACAGCGTGCTGATCGAGGTCAACCCCGAGAACCTGTCCTCGGCGACCGATTTCGTCTGCGATCTTTGCACCGAAATCCCCCAACCGACTGACAACGGTACGATCTACACCTTCAAAATCCGCCCGGGGGTCAAGTTTCACGACGGACAGCCGTTGACCGCCGCCGATGTCGCGGCGAGCTGGAACAAGATCGTCTTTCCGCCATCGGGCATCATCAGCACCCGGCAGAGCAACTACAGCATGGTCGATAAAATAGAGGCGCCGGACGCGTCGACCGTGGTGTTTCGCTTGAAGTTCCCGACGACGGCGTTTCTCCCGGCTCTCGCCGATCCGATGGGCTGGATCTACAGCAAGGCGAGGCTCGACCAGGACCCTCATTGGTACGAAAAGAATATCGAGGGCTCCGGCCCCTTCAAATTCGCCGGCTACGAGGCCGGCCAGTCTATCAAGGGCGTCCGCAACCCCGATTACTACCGGGCACCACTGCCCTATCTCGACGGCTTTACCGGCATCTTCGCCGACAAGCAGGCGGTGCGAGTCGATGCGCTGCGCGCGGACCGCGCGGCGATCGAGTTTCGCGGGCTGCCGCCGAGCGTGCGCGACGAGTTGAAGCAATCACTCGGCGACCAGGTCACTGTCCAGGAAAGCGACTGGGATTGCAGCAATCTGATCACCCCAAACCACGCGCGAAAGCCGTTCGATGACGTGCGGGTGCGTCGCGCGCTGACGCTCGCCCTCGACCGCTGGCACGGCGCGCCGGGCCTGGCGAAGATCGCGGTGATGCGCACGGTCGGGGCTGGGGTGTTTCCCGGCTCGCCGCTCGCCGCGACCCGCCAGGAACTGGAGCAGCTCGCCGGCTTCCGGCCCGATATCGAAAAGTCCCGGGCCGAGGCGCGGCGTCTCCTCAAGGACTCCGGCGCGGCAGGGCTCAAATTCGAGCTGCTGAACCGCACGGTCGATCAGCCCTTCAAATATCTCGGCGCGTGGCTGGTCGACGAGTGGAGCAAAATCGGGCTGCAGGTCACCCAGCGTGTTGCGCCGACCGGCCCGTGGATCGAATCGATGCGCAGCGGGAATTTCGATGTAACGATCGAGGGTGGCTGCGGCGATCTGGTCAACCCGCTGGTCGACGCCAGCAAATATCTGCCGCACTCGGTCAATCCCGAAAACTACGGCAATTACGACGACCCGGCCGAGACTGCGCTTTACGAGAAGATGCTGCGCGAGCCCGACCCGGCGCGGCAGCGCGCGCTGATGCGCGAATTCGAGAAATACGTGATGGACGAGCAGGCCCACGAGCTGATGACGCTGTGGTGGTACCGGATCGTCCCCTACCGCTCCTACGTGAAAGGCTGGCACATCAGCCCGAGCCACTTCCTCGGCAACAATTTGGCGGCGGTGTGGCTCGACAAATAGCGCCTACCACGTAAGGCGCAGGCCGGCGCCGATGGCGTTGGCGGTTTCGTGCGCGGCGAGGGTCGCGTCGTATTGGACAAAGCCCGACATCTGACCGGGGAAGGTGGTCTGTGGGATCGCAAAGCTGACGCCGACGCCGAGATCGCCGGCATCGCGGCCGATCGCGGCACCGACCTGGCCAAAGCTCGCCGTGCCGGCGCTGAGAAAGCTCGCCGCGAACTGCCCTTGCGTGTCGAGGAAATTGTGCAGCCAGGCGGCGCGGAACTCGGGGAGGATGGTGGTGTCGCCCAGCATCATCGGCCGCGCGACGGCGACCCCGACGCGGCTGTAGAGCGCGTTGAGCGCGGCGGGGCTGACCGCGAGGTTGAGGCTGCCGGCGCCGCTTTCCGTGAACGAGGTCTGGTCGATGTGGAAATACGACAGGCCGACGCGCGGCGTGATCTGCCAATTGTCGACGGGAATGGGCCGGCTGAGCCCGACATCGAGCGCCACATCGTTGCCGCCATGGCTCGATGTCGCGGTGCGGCCTGTCCCCGGCAAAACGATGCCGCGGGTCACGTCGTAGAAATCGTGCGCATAGGCGAGGGCGCCGTCCATCGCCGCGCCGTAATCGAGCGCCTGCGCGCCGTAGACGCCGAACTGAACGAATGAGACCGTGCCGTTCTCTGGGTTGGTGTTGAGCGACACGCTGCTCTGCCCGCCGCTGACCGCGAGACCGAGAAGGCTGGTCGGTGTGCGGATCAGATCGGCGCCGACCGCGCCGCCGCCGGTCGAGAAATCCGCCCCGAGCGCGCCGTGGCTGTTGTCGATGCTGGCGAACTGGCCAAAGCCGCGCGCCCACAACACACCGGGGGTCGTGGCGGCAGCACCGGCGCCGTCGGCGGCGGCGAGTTGCGGGTCGCTGATCGCGTTGCCGATCGCGGCGAGTTGCGCGGCGTTACCGCCGCTGCTCCAGCCGGGGACGCCGCCGCCGAGACCGCCGAGCACCGCAGCCGAGGGCGAGCCGCCGCCGAGGAGCCGTATGCGCTCATCCATCGCGCCGAGGAACAGCCGGCGGTCCTGCAGGCTGACCTCCGCTAGGTTGGCGTAGATCTGCCCGCCGAATGACGACAGGCTCTGCTGCATCTGCGCCGGGGGCAGATTGGCGGCAAGGCTCAGCACGGTCGCGAAGTCGCCGGTAGCGGTCGCAAACGACGCGTTCAGCACATTGGCGACGGCGATCTGGTTGCGGGTCGCGCCAGTGAACCCGCCGAGCGACAGGTCGACCTCGTTCGGCAGGTATTGCACCGATATCGGCAGCAGCAGCCCGTCGATCACCTGGCCGAAAGTGCCGCTGACCCCGCCGCCGGCGGTCAGGATGGCGACCTTGCTGAACGGCGCAACCACAGCCGAAGCAGGTTGTACGCTCAGCGTACCGGCGATGCTGGCGGCGCCGCCGACCGCGAGTTGTGAGACGCCCGTCGAATCAGCCTGGATCAGCAACGTGCCAGCATTGCCCTGCGTGTAATTTCCGCCGACGGTGAGCGTACCGACCGAGCCGCCCGGCATCACCGTGCCGCTCGGATTGGCCACCGATCCCCCGATCGTGCCGTGGCCAGCCAAGACGCCGCTCTTGTTCACGGTCACGCTGCCGGCAAGCCGCGCGCCGGGATTGTTGGCATCGCCGATTTCGAGAGTACCGGCGTTAATCGTGGTCGGACCCGTATACGTGTTGACGCCGTTGAGGGCTACAGAACTCGGCCCTTGCAGTGTGAGGCCGCCAGACCCCGAGATCACACCGTTGATCAGGTTGATGCCAATATTGGTATCAAGGAGGGTCAGCGTGTTGGCCCCAAGCAGGATCGAAGCGCCGTCGCTCGCGAAGAGGTTCTGTACTGTCTGATTTCCTCCGTTTGATATGTCGAGCGTGCCAGGCCTCTCGATGGCGATGTTTGCGGCTGACGCAATCGAACCTCCGCCGCCGAGCGAGAGCGTACCCCGCTCTATAAGCACGTAACCTGTAAGCGTGCTAACACCGCTGAGGACTTCGCTGCCCGTGCCTTGCAGGATAAGAAAACTTCCATCGCCGCCAGCGATGGACCCGGCGAACGTGGAGGTGCCGGTCTGGTTAAGGAGAAGAAAGCTATTGCCAATATTGAGCTTGCTGCCAGCGACGCCCGTCAGGCCTTGGATCCCAGAAAAGGAAGCGCCGGAGACGTCGAAGGTGGTGGAAGGGGCTGCGAGATTAACCCCACTACTTTGGGCGATCGACCCGCCGGGGCCGATCGCCAACGTGCCGGCGTCGATAACGGTCGGCCCAGAGTAAAAGTTGGTCCCGGTCAAGGTCAGGGTCCCGGTGCCCTGTTTGGTGAGACCGTTGATCGGCGACGGGCCGAAAATGGCACCGCCGAAAGTCGTCGAGTTCGCGGTGCCGACCAGGAGGTTCGCCGGACCGAGATTGAGCGAGCTGAGGGCGGCGCCGGACAAATCCTTGATCGTGACCGTTCCTGCAGCGGAAATCTCAAAAGAGGTCCCGGAGGACGCAAGATTGAGGCCGCTGCTCGCCGCGATCGACCCGCTGGCGACCAGAGCTAGTATTCCGCCATTGACCGTTGTTGGCCCCGTATAGGCTTGGATACTGCTCAACTGCAGCCTGCCCGAACCTTTTAAGGTGAGCCCGCCGGTCCCCGAGATCACCCCGTCAAACGTGCTGAAGTTCGTTGCGTTGTCGGTTAGCGTATTCGCGCCAAGCCTGATGGACCCGACCGCCATATTGGCGAGGTTTTGCACCGTCTGGTTGCCACCCGAAGAAATGTCGAGCGTCGCATCCGTCCCGATAATGAACTGATTACTTGATGCGAGTGATCCACCCGGACCCAGTGCCAAGGTGCCGGCATTGATAAAAGTCGGGCCCGGGTAGGTGTTGACGCCGGTCAGCGTCAGCGTGCCGGAGCCCTGCTTCGTCAGGCCGTTGATCGGCGTGAGACCCGAGATCACGCCGCCAAAGGTCGTCGAGTTGGCGGTGCCGACGATCGAGGTTCGCCGGACCGAGATTAAGCGAGCTGCCGGTGACACCGGACAGGTCCTTGATGGTGTCGGTTGCCCCGCCGAGACCGAGGCTAAAGGTCGCGCCCGCCGCCGCTAGGTTGATGCCGCTGCTCGCCGCGATCGAACCGTCGATAGCAACGCCAGCGTGCCGCCATTGATGGTCGTCGCGCCGGTGTAGGTGCTGGCGTTGTTCAGCGTCAGCGAACCGGAGCCCTGCAGCGTCAGTCCGCCGGTGCCGGTAATCTTTCCCTGGAAGAAATTGCTGCCGGTGTTGATGTCGGTCAGCGTATTGGCGCCGAGGTTCACCACGCCGGCGCCGAAGCCGCCGGCGAGGTTCTGCACCGTCTGGTTGCCGCCCGTCGAGATGTCAAAGGTGCCACCGCCATTGACGGCAAGTTGATTGCTCGACGCGAGCGAGCCCGCGGCTCCGAGCGCCAAGGTGCCGGCATTGATAAAGGTCGAGCCGGTGTAGGTGTTGGCGCCGCTGAGGGTCAGCGTGCCGGTGCCGAGCTTGGTCAGGCTCCCGCTTCCCGAGACGACGCCCGAGAACGCCGTCGAGCTGTTGTCGCCGCCGGTCGTCAAGGATCCGGCACCCAGCGTGGCCCTGCCGGCACCGGCCAGCGAGCTGATCGTCTGGTCAAAGCCGTTGAGGTCGAGGGCCGCGCCGCTACCGACCGTGACCGCTGAATTCGGCGAGAAAGAGTTGACCGCGGCGGCCTGAAAGACGCCGCCGGTGACCGTTGTCGGCCCGCTATAGGTGGCGTTGAAACCTGACGACGCGAATTGCTGGATCGTGAAGGTTCCGGTTCCGACCTTGGTCAACCCGCCCGAGCCGGTGATCGCCCCGCCGTAAAGCGTGTTGGTATTGTCGCCACCCATTGTCAGGGTGGCGCTACCGAGCTGCACCAGGCCGCCGCCGGCCAGGCTGGCAATCGTTTGATTAAAGCCGTTGAGCGCCAGGATGTTGTTCAGCGTGCCGAACATCGACACGGCAGAGTTCGGCGAGAAGACATTGGCCGCGCCGGCCGCCAATGTCGCGGCAAACGGAGTGCCAGACGCCGAACCGATGATGATGCCGCCGGCCAGATTGGTAGTTCCGGAATAGGTACTCGCTCCGGTTAACGTGAGGCTGCCGCCACCGCCGAACATGTTAAGCGGTCCGGTGCCGGCCATGCTGCCGCTGAAGGTCGTGCTCGTCTGGTCGTTTCCGGTGAGGCTCAATCCCGTAGAGCTGTTCAGATTGATCGTGCCGCCTCCGGAGAGCGAGGCGAATGTCGTGAAGGAATTCGCATTCAACGTCGTACCGGGCGTCATCGTCAGCTGCGAGCTGCTGGCGCTGTACCCGGCGCCGACTACCGACAGGGTTCCACCCTGCAGGCCGGTGGCGCCGGTATAGCTATTGTTGGCGGGCGCGCTCAGCGAGACGTTGGGGGCGTTAAAACCAACGCCGCCCGAGCCGCCCAGAAAGATGCTGGTGCTCGACCCGGACGAGAAATCAATGGCCGTCGACGTTGTGACCGTCGGCAGGCTGCCGCCGAGCGTGACCTGGCCGGTCAAACCGGGTTGAACATTGACGTTGTTGCTGCCGCCGGCGCCGTTGCTGTTGGTGATGGCGTCGCGCAGCGAGCCGACGCCAGTATCGTTGGTGTTGGTGACGGTAAAATTGGCCGCGGTTGATGCGTGGCTAAGCCCGGTCAGCATCGCTCCGAGCGACGCCGTCGCCAGCAACCGTGTTCTGAGCCTGCCGTGCAGCATATCCATCCCCGCACCAAGCGCAACCATATGCGCATAGAACGGTGCAGATTATAAAACCTGGCGTTGGTCGAGGCTAGCAACGGCAACGCAAAAATCGACGCTAAAGGCCACAAATGATGGCGCGCGCGGTGAACTTGCCGCTCCTGCGAGCTGCTGCGGGGAGGGGGCGCTCATGCCGGAACTCGGTTGCCTCGGATCACCGCTGATCGGGCCACCAAATCCGCTAAAGTCGCGGAAGCGGGTTGCCTGGGAGGAAGCTGATGGCACGACGTCGCGCGGCTCGGGTCCGTGCGGTCGGCGCGCCCTGGCGCGCGTCGGCGTGGTCGCTGCCGCGACCGCATAGTGATCGCTGCGGTTTCGCGGTAGATTTGTCGCGTGCGCGCCAGGAAGAAGATATTGACGGGGCAAATCGTGCTGGCCGTCGCCGCAGCGGTGGTGTCCGGTTCGGCCCAGGCGCAACACATCTCGATCGACGGCCGCCTGTCGCCGGCGCAGACACTGGTCGGGCCGAACTACACGATCGGCGCCAATCTGGGCAAACAGATGGGCGGCAACCTCTTTCAAAGCTTTGGCATTTTCGGGCTGGCGACAGGCGAGAGCGCGACCTTCTCCGGCCCCGCCACGGTCACCAATGTGATCGGCCGCGTCACCGGCGGCAGCCAATCCTCGATCGACGGCGCGATCAAATCGACGATCGCCGGCGCCAATGTCTATCTGATCAACCCTACCGGGTTCGTCATTGGACCGAACGCGACCGTCAACATCTCGGGCAGCTTCCACGCCACGACCGCCGATTACCTGAAATTCTCCGATGGATCGCGGTTTCAGGCGACCAATCCCGACGGCAGCACACTTACTGCGGCGCCGCCGGTGGCATTCGGTTTTCTCAATGCCGCGCCGCCGGCGATCACCGTCAATGGCAGCACGCTGGGGGTCAGCCCCGGCCAGACCATCGATCTGGCGGGCGGGCCGGTTGCGATGGTGGGGGGCACGGTGCAGGCCAATGGCGGGACGGTCCGTATCGTCGGCGCTGCCGGCCCCGGAGAGGTGCCCGTCGATCCGCTCAGCCCGTCCGGCCTGACCGTGACCAAGTTCGCGCCGGTCAGTCTGACGCAAGGCGCCACGGTCAACGTCGGCAATGGCAACGGTATCGGCGGCAGCGGCAGCGTTTTCATCAACGCCGGCGCGCTGACGCTTAACGCTGCGCAGATCAGCGCCAACAATTTCGGCCCTGCCGCCGGTGGGCCGATAACCATCAGCGCCGACACCATCTCTCTCGCCAACAGTGCGAGCATAACAAGCCTCGCCTTTGCCGCCGGCAACGCTGGCCCAATCACGGTCAGCAGCAATGGGGCTGTCTCGCTCGACAACGCCACGATCGCCAGCAACACGTTCAGCGCCGCAACCTCGGGACCGGTGAACGTTCAGGCGGGTAGTCTATCGCTCACCAATGGTGCCGGCATTTCGAGCCTTGCCTTCGGCACGGGCACTGCCGGCCCGGTGACCATCGTCACCACCGGTGCGCTAACCCTCGCCAACGGGAAGATCGCCAGCAATACCTTCGCCGCCGGCAATGCCGGAGCGATCAACGTCACCGCAAGTAGCGGGTCTCTCACCGCGGGCGGCGAAGTCGCGTCGGTAACCCTTGGGTCGGGGCAGGCGGGAACGGTTGCCGTCAATATCGCCGGGGCGCTGACGATCGACGGGACCGGAGCGACGCAAAATTCGCCGTCGGCGATCGTGTCGCAAACGCTCGGGGGCGGCAATTCCGGTCGGGTCTCGGTGAGCGCGCAGAGCCTTTCGGTCATCAATGCCGGGGTGATTTCGAGCACGAGCTTCGGCTCGGGCAACGCTGGGCAGGTCGCCGTCAACGCCGGAGACATCCTCCTCTCGGGGAACGGCGTGATTTTCAGCGATTCGTTCGGCACCGGACCGGCCGGGCCGGTCAGCGTCACCGCCGGTACGCTCAGCATGAATTCGGGCGGGCGCGTCGCTTCAACCGCTCAGGCCCAAGGCGACGCCGGGGCTGTCACGGTCAATGTCTCGGGCGCGCTGACGATCGATGGCACCGGCGCGACGCAGATGGCGCATTCGGGGATTTTCGCGCTGTCGCTGCTTCCCAACGGCGGCGCCGCCGGACAGATCAGCGTCTCTGCGGGCATTCTCACGCTGGTGAACCCGAACTCGGACATTTCGACAACGACGTTTGGAGCCGGTGCCGGAGGACGCGTCAATGTCTTGGCGAACAACCTCTTCATCGGCAACGGCGGGTCGATCGGTAGCCTGGCCTTTGGCAGCGGCAATGCCGGGCAGGTCGTGGTCGGCGCCGGAAACCTGACGATCGCCGGCGGCAATATCTCGACTACGAGTTTCGGCTCGGGCAGCGCCGGGCAGCTCGTCGTCAATGCGGGAAATACCTTCCTTTCGGGGAACGGTGCGATTTTCAGCAATTCGTTCAGCACCGGACCGGCCGGGCCGGTCAGCGTCACCGCCGGCACTCTCGGCATGAATTCGAGCGGGCAGATCGCCTCGACCGCTCATGCCCAAGGCGACGCCGGGAGCGTCACGGTGAATGTCTCGGGCGCGCTCGCAATCGACGGCACCGGCGCGACCGAGATGGCGCCATCAGGCATCTTCGCGCTGTCGCTGCTTTCCAACGGCGGCGCCGCCGGACAGATCAGTGTTTCCGCGGGCACCCTCACGCTGGTGAACCCGAACTCGGACATTTCGACAACGACGTTTGGGGCCGGTGCCGGAGGGCGCCTCAATGTCTTGGCGAATAGCCTCCTCATCGGCAATGGCGGCTCGATCGGCAGCCTGACCTTCGGCAGCGGCAATGCCGGGCAGGTTGTGGTCGGCGCCGAAAATCTGGCGATCAGCGGCGGCAATATCTCGACCAACACCTTCGGTTCCGGAAACGGCGGTACCATCACCGCGAATGTAAGCGGACGGCTGACCATCGCCTCCGGCGGCATTCTCGCGCAGACCCAGCTCGGCGGTGGAGTTGGCGGAGAGATCGCCATCGACGCGGCCAGCATCGCTCTGACAAATCAGGGCGTGATTTCGAGCAACTCCTTCGCGGGAGGCGGAAATGCCGGGCGCGTTACCGTCAGTGCGGGCGATTTGTCGCTGACCTCGGGCGGGCAAATATCGGCGAACACCTCCGGGGCGGGTACGGGTGGAAATCTTTCGGTCAGCATCGCCGGTGCGCTGTCCATTTCCGGCGGCCAACCTCAGGCCGCCGCCATTCTGGCGCAGGCTCTCGGCACCGGCGCCGATGCCGGAAACGCGGGTCAAATCAGCGTCAAGGCGGCGGCTGCGTCCCTGACCGACGGCGGCACGATATCGACCAGTACGTTCGGTCCGGGAAACGCCGGCAGCGTGCTCGTCGCTATTTCCGGCCCCTTGTCGATTGGCGGCCGGCAGGCCGGCATCACCTCGAGGTCGATCCTCCGAAATGGCGCAACCTCAGGCGGCAACGGCGGAAGGGTCTTGGTCTCGGCGAATAGCCTGAACATAACCAGCGGCGGGCAAATCGCGACGACGGCGGAAGGCGGCAATGGCGGCGATGTAAACCTCGCAGTGGCGGGAGACATCCTTCTCGACGGTGCTGGTCCGCTGATTGCAGCGGAATCGAGTGGTCAGGGTGACGCGGGGTCGATCATGCTGTCGGCGTCCACCCTGCGCCTGAAGGACGGCGCAAGTATCTCGACCCAGGCCGCCACCGCCAATGGCGGGAACATCGCGCTCACGGTCGGCGCTTTCGTCTACCTCGTCGACAGCACGATCACCACCTCGGTGAAGGGCTCCGCCGGCAATGGCGGCAATATCACAATCGATCCGCGGCTCGTCGTGCTCGACAGCAGCGACATCATCGCCCAGGCGGTCGCCGGGCACGGCGGCAACATCTTTATCAACGCGAGCAATCTCATCGCGTCGACCGACAGCCTCGTCTCGGCGAGCTCGCAACTCGGCATTTCGGGAACCGTCGAGCTGATCGGCCCGCGGGTCGATCTCAACGGCAGCTTGGTCGTCTTGCCCAGCGACCTGCGCGCCGCCGCCGAGGTCGCGCGCACCAGTTGCGATGCGCGCGCTCGGAAGGAGTCGAGTTTGGTCAATTCCGGGTATGGCGGGCTGCCGCAGGATACCGAGAGCGCGATCCCCGCGCTCTATATCCTCAACCGCGATTTACGGCTGGATTTGCCGCCGGCGGTGGGTCGGAAAGCCGGCAACAACGGGTGGCTGCCGCCCTTGCCGGCGACGGCGCATCTGACGATGGGCTGCGGTTGAGCGACCGCCGGCCCGCGACGAACGCACGATGATCGAGGCCGACCAGCCAACCCAGCGGATGCAGAGTTGGCTGTCGGCGCGCCGCCGCGTCGCGCGGCTCTTGCGCAATTCCGTTTTTCGCGCGCTCGTCAGCGCGCAGCTGATCGCCGCCCTGGTGATCCTGGTGCGCGGCTACGGCTGGCTGCAGTCGATGGAGCTTGCGGCATACGACATCCTGCGCGTCGCCTGGGCGAAGCCGGCGCCGGCCGACGACGTGATGCTCGTCGGGATGACCGAGCCTGATATCCGCCGCTGGCAATATCCGCTCGGCGACGATGTCCTCGCGGCGCTCCTCGAACGGATCGCAAGCTGGCACCCGCGCGCAATCGGCGTCGATCTCTATCGCGACATGCCGGTCTTGCCGAGCACCGGCAAGCTTGACGCCGTGCTGAAGGCCCATCCCGAGATTTACTGGGTGTTCAAGCTCCCCGAAGGCACGGATGGAAGCCACCCGCGGATCGACCCGCCCGCGCTGCTGAACGGCACCGACCGTGCGGTGCTCGCCGATATCGCGGCCGATCCCGGCGATGTCGCCCGCCGCGGCCTGCTCTACGCCGATGACGGGGTCCAGAACTACGCCGGACTAGGCATGGCGCTGGGGCTCAAATACCTGGCGGCCGAAGGCGTCCAGCCTCAGGCCTCGGATGACGACAGTCTGCATCTCGGAAAGGCGGTGATCCCGCCGCTCGATACCGATCGCGGCCCTTATGTCCGGTTCGACAGCAGCGGCTATCAGATGCTGCTCGATTTCCGCGGCGGCATTGAGCCGTTTGAAATGAGGACCATCGCCCAGGTCATGGACGGCGACATGTCGGCCCTCGTGCGTGACCACGTTGTGATCATCGGCGACGCGCTGGAAAGCGTGAAGGATTTTTTCGCCAGCCCGTTCAATATCGGATTCAACACCCATCGGGTTTACGGGATGGCGATCCATGGGCATCTCGTCGATCAGCTCATCCGCCTGGGGCGCGGTGAATCCGGCATGCTCGCGGGGCTGCCGCGGCGGTATGAAGATGTCTGGATTTGGGTGTGGGCGGTCGGCGGTGCCCTCCTGGGCCTGGCGATCCGCTCGACCCTTGCGGCGGCGATGGCGTCCGCTGCCGGCGTCGGCGTCATCTGCGGCGTCACCTATGTGGCATTCGGGATGGAGTTTTTGTTGCCGGCTTTGCCCGCCTCCCTGGCCTGGCTCGGCGCGACGGGTTTCACGAACCAGCTGCTGCACGCCGCCAGCAACCGCGCCCGACAGCGGCTGCGCAAGGGCTTCGAGCACTATCTGCCGCCCGAGGTGATCGCCGATCTGGTCAAGTCCGAGGAATTGCCCAAGCTCGGCGGCGAGCGCCGCGAGATTTCGGTCATCTTTACCGACGTCGCGAGCTTCACGACATTTTCCGAGGGCATCGACCCGGAGCGGCTCGCCACCATCCTCAACGAATACCTGGAGGGCGTGTGCGCCGCGATCTTCGCCAATGGCGGTCTCGTCAACGCCTTTCTCGGCGACGGCGTGCTGGCGTTTTTCGGTGCGCCGCACGCCCAGCCGGACCATGCCGACCGCGCGGTATCGGCGGCATTCGACATCGACCGGTTCGCGCAGCGCTTCAGCGCCGAGCAACGCGCGAACGGCCGCAACTTCCTGCACACGCGGATCGGCATCCACACCGGGTTTGCGTTTGTCGGCAATGTCGGGTCGCACCAGCGGCTGCAGTACACCGCGCTCGGCGACATCCTCAACACCGCCTCGCGCCTCGAAGGCCTCAACAAGGCGATCGGCACACGGATTTGCGTTTCGGGCGATATCGCCAAGACCATCACCCGTTATCGCTGCCGGCCCATCGGCGCATTCATCGTCAAGGGCCGCCACGGCGCGACCGAGGTGTTCGAGCCGATCAACCCCGAGCACTATGCGCCGGAATGGATCGAACGCTACGATGCCGCGTATAGCGCCTTGGCAGCGGCGGAGCCCGAGGGATGGTCGCTTATCGAAAGGTTGCACGTTGAGAACGCAGAAGATCCCTGCGTCGAATTCCACATCCGCCGTCTGGCGGCAGGGGAGACAGGCATCCTGACCGAGATGCATGAGAAATGAGCTGGCGCCGCTCCGGCCTTCTGCTTGTCGCCTTGTGGCTCGCCGTCGCCGGCCCGCAGGCATCGGCGCAAAACAGCGTCGACCGCGAGGCCGCCGCCGAACGTATCGCAGGCGGCGCGGCGGCGTTCCGCGCCGGCGACAGCGTCGGCGCGACGCAGCAATGGTCGGAGGCGATACGCCTCGCGCGGCAGATCGGCGATGCCGATCTTGAAGCGCAAGCGCTGGCGCGGCGCGGCGAAGCGTACCGCGTCGCCGGCGCGCTCAACGATGCAGGCGCCGATTTGCGCGCGGCGCTTCCCAAGGCCGAGGCCGTCGGCGACCAGACGCTGATTGCCGCGGTGAGCGGTGCGCTCGGCAATCTCGAGCTGGTTTTGCAGCACTCCGACGCGGCGGAGAAGTTGCTGAGCCGCAGTCTCGACCTGGCTCGCCGTCTCGGCGATCGGCAGCTCGTCGCGTCGAGCAGCAACGATTTGGGCAATCTTTACCTCTCGGCCGGCCGTCTGCCGGAGGCGGCGAGGGCCTATGCGGAGGCGGGTGCCAATGCCCAGGCCGTCGGCGATCCGGTGCTGATCGCGACGGCGGAAATCAATACCGCACGGCTCGCCATGCGGTCCGGCGAGGCGAAACCGACACTTATCTCGCAGGCGGTCGAGCGGCTGCAGCGTGCAACGCCGACCGTCAATGGCGGGCTGGCACTGGTCTCGGCCGGCAATCTCATCCTCGAACGCCGCGGCGGCCTGTCGGCGGAGGAAAGAGCGCTCGCCGAGCGCGCGTTCCGCGCCGCCAAATCAAACGCCGATGCGCTGCACAGCGTGCGGCTCGCATCGCTCGCGCAAGGCGGGCTGGGCCGCCTGGACGAGCGCCTGGGCCGTGCCGACGAGGCTGCGCGTCTCACCGGCCAGGCGCTGTTTTCCGCGCAGCGAGGCGGCGCCGCCGATCTATCGTTTCGCTGGGAGTGGCAGCAGGCACGGCTCGCGGCGCAGCGCGGCGATGTTGAGGCGGCGCTGGCCGGCTATCGTCGTGCGGTCGCGGCGCTGCAATCCGTGCGCCACGACATTCCGGTGCAGTACCAAGATGGCCGCTCGTCCTATCGGGTGACGTTCGGGCCGCTGTATCGCGAGTTTAGCGATCTGCTGCTGCGCCGCGCTGCGTCCGACCCGGCGCATGCCCAGGCACTGAGGCTGGAGGCGCGCGGCACGATCGAACAGCTCAAGGAAAGCGAGCTGCAGGATTATTTTCGCGATTCCTGCATCGCTGATTTCAAGTCGCGCCAGCGTGCGATCGAGACGATCGCCGCGGGCACGGCGGTGCTCTATCCGATTTCGTTGCCCGATCGGGTCGAGTTGCTGGTCAGCTTCGAGCAGGATCAGGCGCAGTTTACGGTGCCGGTCTCCGAAGCGGCGCTCAGCGGCGAGGTGCAGCGCTTCCGCGAGCTTCTCGAAAAACGCACGACCAACGAATACCTCGTCCCGGCGCGCCAGCTCTACGACCAGCTGATCCGGCCGATCGATGCGGCCCTGGCGGCGCATCATATCGATACGCTGGTCGTCGTACCGGACACCGTGCTGCGGATCGTGCCGTTCGCCGCGCTGCATGACGGCCGCAATTTTCTGGTTGAGCGGTATGCGACGGCAATCGCGCCGAGCCTGCAGCTGATCGACCCGAGACGGCTTCAACTTGGCGGCTCGGTGGCGCTGGTGGTCGGCCTCTCGCAAAGCGAGCAAGGTTTTGTCGCGCTGCCCGAAGTGCCGCGAGAAGTCGCCGCCGTGCACGCGATCGAGGGCGGCAAAACCCTGCTCGACAACGCCTTTACCGATGCGAGCTTTGCCGATGCGCTGAAGACCGCGCCGTACAATATTGTCCACATGGCGTCACACGCCGAATTCGGCACCGAGCCGAAACAGAGTTTCATCCTCGCCCATGACAGCAAGCTCACGCTGGATAAGCTCGAAGCCGACATCAAATTCGATGAACGACGCGACAGTGCGGTGGAGCTGCTGGTGTTGAGCGCCTGCGAGACCGCGAGCGGCGACGACCGCGCCGCGCTCGGCCTCGCCGGGGTGGCGCTCAAGGCGGGTGCGCGCAGCGCCATCGCGAGCTTGTGGTATGTTAGCGATCAAGCCTCGGGGGATCTCGTCATCGACTTTTACCGCCAACTGCAATCGAACCGGCTCTCAAAAGCCATGGCGCTGCAGGCGGCGCAGCGCAAGCTGATCGCCGGCCTGCGCTTTTCGCATCCGGCCTACTGGGCGCCGTACCTGCTCATCGGCAATTGGCTATGACCGTGTTCGGCCGAGCGCGGCGGAGGCGTGTGCTGCTGGCGGCACTCGCCATGCTGCTGGCCGCCCCGTCCGGGCGAGCAGCCGATGCACCAGGCGATCAACCCGCACCGGCCGCCGCGCCCGATAGCGGCGCGAGCTACAAGCCGCCGCTGCGCGGCGCGCCGGGCGGCCGCGTCGGCGGTGCGTCGCGCGGCGGCGGCAAGCTGGCGGCGACGTTGCCGTCGATCGAGCTGATCGCGCCCTCAGACCATACCGGCGAGACCGCGAGCGCGACGCCGACCCTGTATTTTTACGTCTCGCAGCCGGTGGCGCTGCCGACCCAGCTGACGCTCAGCGCGCCGCTGCGCCCGACGCCTGTCCTCGAAGCGACTTTCGCCTCGCCGCCGCGGCGCGGCATCTATCCGCTGCGGCTCGCCGACTATCACGTGCAGCTGGAGCCGGGCGTCGTCTATACGTGGTCGATCTCGGCGATCGTCGATGTCAAGCGCTGGTCGCGCAATGTCGTCGCCAGCGCGACCATACGGCGCGTGCCGGCCGATGCATCGGCCGAGGCGGCGATGCGTGCCCCGACATCGAGCCGCGCCGACGCGCTTGCCGGCGCCGGCCTGTGGTACGACGCGGTCGCGGCGGCCGCGGAGTTGCAAAATCTCGACCGCCATGCGGCGCTCGACCGGCTGCTGACCGAAGTTGGCCTGACCGGGCCGGCCGACGCCGACCGCGCGCTCGCCCCTGGCTCGCCCGCGTCGCGCTGATCAGAAGGCGGCGACGCTCAGCCGGAAATAGAGCCCGCGATCTTCCAGCGAGGTGCCGGCGTTAACGTGCCGCAGCGCCTTGGCGTAATAGAGCTCGAGCAGCACGCCGGCTCCCGCCGACCAGCGCAAGCCGGCGCCGACACCGGAAATATCGGGCGGATACTGGGTTGGGCGGCGGATGTTCCAGCCCCGGCCATAATCGTAGAACGGCGCGAATTGCAGCGTGCCCGCATCTGCCGTGGCGTCGATCCACGGCAACGGGTACTTGCCGATCGGGATGCGCAGCTCGCCCGAGCCGGAAAACGCATTGTCGGTTACGGTCAGGTACTGCCGGTAGCCGCGCACCGTGTCGATGCCGCCGAGCGCGAATTGTTCGATCGGAAACAGCGGCTTGTCGGAGAGCTGCAAGTTCGCCCGCAGCACCAGGTCCCAGTCCTGATAGATGCGGCGGACATACTGGCCCTGGCCGAGCCAGGAAAAGAACGTGCCGCTCGGCCCCGAATTGCTCACCGTCGCGCCGAGCGCGTTCAAGCCGAAGCTGAAGGTCGAGCGTAGCGCCAGCGCGTGCTCGGCATCGCGCTCGCCCCAATCCTGGAAGACGCGCAGCGCCGTGACATTGGTCTTGCCGTCCTGCGAGCCAGCGGTGAACGAGAAAGGCTGCCCCAGCAGAAAGCTTTGCGCGTCGCGCTTTTCGAGATTTATGCCGAGGTTCAGCGCGGCGTCCGGCGTCCGGTAAAACGGGCGGCTCAGCCCGATCGCATAGCTGTTGTAGCGGCTGGTGATGTCGAGCGCGGTCAGCGCCTGGCTGATGATCAGCGTGCCGTTGATGTCATAGCGCAGGTTGAGCCGGGTATCGTCGGCGAATAGCGGCACCGAGTAGGTGATTTCGCCGTCGTTGAGTCCCTGGCTACGCCCATATTGGACCGCGAGCGTGTCGCCGCGGCCGAGAATGTTTGAGACCGAGCCCTGTACCTGACCGCGGGTTTCGCCGACCGTCGGCGACTGGTTGTTGGCGACCTGAAAGTTGAGCGAATACCGGTTCGCTTCGGTGACGTCGGCCTGCACCTTGGCCTCGCCCGGCGCGAGCCCGGGCGCAATGTCGAGGTTCAACCGGCGCACCAGGGGGTCCTGCAGGAGGATCTGCTGTTCGGCCTGCAGGCCGTTGACGTTGAAAGGCACCGAAAGCCCGCGTTCGAGCCGGGCGTTGAAATAATCGGGGTCGAAATGGTCGGTGCCGATGGTGTTGACCGCGGTCACCCGGCCCTCGACCGCATGAAACGTCACCATCCCTGACGAGGCGTCCTGGTTGGGGATCACAAAACCGGAATTTATGTAGCCGCGGTCGATATAGAGCCGGGTGAGCCGGGTGCGCATCTCCTCCAGGTCGGCGATGCTGACCGGACGGTTCAGATAGGGCGCGAACACCGCATCGATCGAAGCGCTGTCGAGGACCGTATTGCCGTCGACGTGATAGCCGCGCAGCACAAAACGTGGCGCGGCGTCGAGCGGTGTTGCGGCAGGGACGGGCGGGGGTGCGGGTTGTTTTTCGACCTGCGAAGCCGACGGCGCGGCGGGTGCGATATCGGGTAAGGGGGCAACGGCGCCGCCGTGCGGCTCCGACAGGGCAGGGGCATTCGACCCGAACGGTGCAGCGGTCTGCGCGAGAGCGCTTGCTGCGATGCTTACGCCGAGCATGAGAATGGCGCCGACGCGAATGAGGACGATGCACGGTCGAGCGCGGGTCGGAACAGATCGCGGTTTTTTCATCCAAGATCAGGATAGCTAATTCTTTCGCCTTTGAGGAGAAAGTGAGTGGTGCCCGATCGCGCACAGCGAGACACCGCAAATCCGGGCGGAGCCGCCTGACGGTTCTGAACGACGCGCTGCGGACGATAATCGCTTTGGTGCTGGGCGGCTGGGCGGGCGAACCCTCTACCCATTGTCGTGAGTGCCTCGATTCGGCAAAAAAACTGCAACGGTTGCTGTATAGTCAGGGAGACGCGCGGTCCCCCGGCGCGTGAGCGCAATGGCGATTTCAGCCTTTTAAAGCAGCGGAGGCAGGCATGCCGAACACATTGTCGGACAAGGAGTTGTCTCTGGTCGATGCGTATTGGCGGGCAGCGAACTACCTGTCGGTCGGCCAGATCTATCTTTACGACAATCCGCTCCTCAAGGAGCCCCTGACCGAGGCGCACGTCAAGCCGAGGCTACTCGGCCATTGGGGAACGACCCCGGGGCTCAACTTCGTCTACGCCCATCTGAACCGGCTCATCGGCAAGCACGACCTCGACATGATCTATATCACCGGGCCGGGCCATGGCGGGCCGGGGCTGGTCGCGAACGCCTATCTCGAAGGCACTTACAGCGAGGTCTACCCCAACATCCCGGCCGACGAAGCCGGGATGAAGCGCCTGTTCAAGCAATTCTCGTTTCCCGGCGGCATTCCCAGCCACGTGGCGCCCGAAACTCCCGGCTCGATCCATGAGGGTGGCGAGTTGGGCTATGCCTTGTCGCACTCCTTCGGCGCGGCTTTTGACAACCCGAACCTGATCGTCGCCTGCGTGGTCGGCGATGGCGAGGCGGAAACCGGCCCGCTCGCGACCGGCTGGCACGGCAATAAATTTCTCAACCCGGCGACCGACGGGGTCGTCCTGCCAATTCTTCACCTCAACGGCTACAAGATCGCCAATCCGACCATTCTGGCGCGGATCAGCCACGAGGAGCTGGAGCACCTGTTCCGCGGCTACGGCTACACCCCGTATTTCGTCGAGGGCGACGATCCGGCCACCATGCACGAACTGATGGCGACAACGCTCGAAACGGTCATCGGCGACATCAAGAAGATCAAGGCCGAGGCCAGCGGCAACCCCGGCCTACGCCCGCGCTGGCCGATGATCGTCATGCGCACACCGAAAGGGTGGACCTGCCCCAAGGAAATCGACGGCGTCCGCACTGAGGGCTATTGGCGCGCCCACCAGGTGCCGATGGGCGAGATGCACGGCAACCCGGAGCATATCCGCATCCTCGAAGGCTGGATGAAGGGCTACCGACCCGAGGAGTTGTTCGACGCCGAAGGCCGGCTGGTGCCGGAGCTGGCGGCGCTGCCGCCAAAGGGCGAGCGCCGGATGAGCGCGAACCCGCATACCAATGGCGGGCTGCTGCTGCGCGACCTGCGGATGCCGGATTTCCGCGACTATGCGGTCGATGTGCCGTCGCCGGGTGCGACGACGGCCGAGGCCACGCGGGTCATGGGCCAGTTCCTGCGCGACATCATGAAAATGAACCTCGACTCGCGCAATTTCCGCCTGTTCAGCCCCGACGAAAACAACTCGAACCGCTGGCAGGACGTGCTGCAAGTCACCAACCGCGCCTGGATGGCGGAAATCGAGCCATGGGATGACCATCTCGCCGCCGACGGGCGCGTCATGGAGGTGCTCAGCGAGCACCAATGCCAGGGCTGGCTGGAAGGCTATCTCCTGACCGGCCGGCACGGGTTCTTCTCATGCTACGAGGCCTTCATCCACATCATCGACTCGATGTTCAACCAGCACGCCAAGTGGCTGAAGGTGTGCCACCATATCCCGTGGCGGCGGCCGGTCGGGTCGCTCAACTACCTGCTGTCGAGCCATGTCTGGCGGCAGGACCACAACGGCTTCAGCCACCAGGACCCCGGCTTTATCGACCATGTCGTCAACAAGAAGGCCGAGGTCGTACGGGTCTATCTGCCGCCCGACGCCAACTGCCTGCTTTCGGTAACGGACCACTGCCTGCGCAGCCGCAACTACGTCAACGTCGTTGTCGCCGGCAAGCAGCCGGCGCCGCAATGGCTGACCATGGACGAGGCCCTGAGACACTGCGAGGCCGGCCTCGGCATCTGGGAATGGGCGAGCAACGACCGCGGCTCGGAACCCGATGTCGTGATGGCGTGCTGCGGCGACGTGCCGACCCTGGAGACGCTGGCGGCGGTCGATCTGCTGCGCCACCACGCGCCCGAACTCAAGATCCGCGTCGTCAATGTCGTCGACCTGATGACTCTGCAGCCGTCATCCGAGCACCCGCACGGTCTGTCGGATCACGATTTCGACGCGCTGTTCACGCCCGACAAGCCGATCATCTTTGCCTTCCACGGCTATCCGTGGCTGATCCACCGGCTGACCTATCGCCGCAACAACCATCACAATCTGCACGTCCGCGGCTACAAGGAAGAAGGCACCACCAGCACGCCGTTCGATATGTGCGTCATGAACGACATCGACCGGTTCCACCTGATGGGCGATGTCATCGACCGCGTGCCGAAGCTCGGCGCGCGCGCGGCCTACGCCAAGCAGGCGCTGCGCGACAAGCTGATCGAGCACAACCAGTACATCCGACAGCATGGCGACGACATGCCGGAGGTCAGCGGCTGGACCTGGGGCCAGGTGAATGCTGCGGCTATCGCCAGAAGCTCGACCGAAGGCGACAACGTCTAACCGAGCGGAGACATCGCGATGGCTTCTAAAACGGACGCCGCTCCGGCGATGGCGCACACCCAGCCGACCACGGCGGAACTGCTAGAGCAGTATGGCTGCGGGCCGGTCCAATTCACCGGCTCCGACGACGCGCTTTACGAGCGCCGCCTGATGTTCGACAGCCTCGTTGATCCCGCCGAAGTCGGCCCGCGGGAACGTTACGAGGCCATCGCACGCGCGGTTCGCGACGTGCTTTCACAACGCTGGCATCGCACGGAGACAACGTACCAGAAGGAAAATCCGAAGCGCGTCTATTACCTGTCGTTGGAGTTCCTGATCGGCCGGTCATTGGGCAACAACGTGCTCAACCTCCGGCTCGATCCACTGACGAAGCGGTTCGTCGAAGAAAAGAACCTCGATCTCGCCTCGGTTCTGGAGGAGGAACCGGATGCCGGCCTGGGCAATGGCGGGCTGGGCCGGCTCGCCGCTTGTTTTCTCGATTCCATGGCGACGATGCAGCTCCCGGCGATGGGGTACGGGCTGCGCTACGAATATGGCATCTTCAAGCAGACGATCGCCGACGGCTGGCAACGCGAGCAACCGGACAACTGGCTGCGCTGGCCCGATCCCTGGGAGATCGCACGGCCGCAGGAGATGGTGGAGATCAAACTCGGCTGTTCGTTCGAGCTGCATGAGGGTGCGTTGCGCGCCGTGCCCGGCCATCGGGGGAGCTTGATCGGTCTGCCGTACGACCGCCCGATCGTCGGCTATGGCGGGAAGACGGTCAACACGCTGCGGCTGTGGGCGGCGGCGGCACCCGATTATTTCGATTTCCAGGTTTTCAGCCACGGCGATTTTGTCGGTGCTCTGGCCCACCGGCTGGCCGCGGAATCGATCACCCGCGTGCTCTATCCCGACGATTCCACGAGCATGGGCCAGAGCCTGCGCCTGGTGCAGGAATATTTTCTGGTCGCCTGCTCGCTGGCGGACCTGGTCGGCCGCTTCCGGCGCTCGAACACGGATTGGGACGCGCTGCCCGACAAGGTCGCGATCCAGCTCAACGACACGCACCCGACCCTGGCGGTGCCGGAGCTGATGCGCATCCTGCTCGACGAGGCCGGGTTGGGGTGGGACAAGGCCTGGGACATCACGCGTGCCACCCTGGCCTACACCAACCACACGCTGCTCCCCGAAGCCCTGGAGAAGTGGCCGCTGCGCTGGTTCGAACTGATGCTGCCGCGCCAGCTCGAGATCATCCGGGAGATCGACCGCCGGCTGGCCGACGAGGTGCGCACGCGCTTTCACGGCGATGAGGATCGCCTCGCTCGGATAGGCATCATCGAAGGGGGTGCCGACCCGAAAATTCGCATGGCCAATCTGGCGATTGTCGGTTCGCACAGCACCAATGGCGTCGCCGCGATCCATTCCAAGCTGTTGCGCTCGGTCACCGTCAAGGATTTGGCGGAGCTGTACCCGGAGCGGTTTAACAACAAGACCAATGGCGTGACCCCGCGGCGCTGGCTGCGTCTGGCCAACCCGCATCTTTCGGCCGCCCTCACCAACGCGATAGGCGACGGCTGGATCGCCGATCTCGCCGAATTGTCGCGGCTCCAGCCGCTCGCCGACGACAAGGGTTTCCGCAATGCCGTCGCCGACGCCAAGCACCAGGCCAAGACCAGCTTCGCGAATTGGCTCAAGGCCGATGCCGGCGTCGTTGTCGACCCCGCGTCGATCTTCGACTGCCAGGTCAAGCGCATCCACGAATACAAGCGCCAACTGCTCAATGCGCTGCGCGTCGTCGTGCTCTACAACCGACTGCGGGAAGACCCGAACCTGGTGATCGCGCCGCGCACCTTCTTCTTCGCGGGCAAGGCGGCGCCCGCCTATCAGCTCGCCAAGCTGATCATCAAGTTCATCAACAATCTTGCCGGCACGATCGACGGCGATCCCGTCGTGCGCGGCAAGCTCAAGGTCGTGTTCCTGCCGGAATACTGCGTCTCGCTGGCCGAGCGTCTGATCCCCGCCTCCGACGTCTCGAACCAGATATCGACCGCCGGCTACGAGGCCAGCGGCACCAGCAACATGAAGTTCATGATGAACGGCGCCCTGACGATCGGCACACGCGACGGTGCCACGATCGAGATGGCCGAAGCCGCCGGCGAAGAGAATTTCTTCCTGTTCGGCCTGACCGCGGACGAGGTCGCGAACAGCAGCGGCTGGTACAACCCGCAATGGCATTACGATAACGAGCCCGAGACCCGCGCGGCGCTCGATCTGATCTTTTCGGGCCATTTCAGCCGTTACGAGCCGGATGTTCTCGAGCCCTTGCGTGACGTGCTGCTCACGCATGGCGATCATTACCGGCACCTGGCCGATCTCACCTCCTATCTCGAGGCGGATCAGAAATTGCTCGCCCTGTACGGCGATCAGGATGCCTGGACGCGGATGGTGATCCTCAATATTGCCGGATCGGGCATGTTTTCCAGCGACCGCACGATCGGCCAATACGCCACCGAAATCTGGGGCGCGAAACCATGCCCGGTTCCGTGATCGGCACCGCCCGACACGCCCGGCGCCGCTGATCCGCGTCGCCGAATGCCCCAGCAAGGCGCGATTTCGCCAGGGCGCAGCTTTCCGCTCGGCGCCAGCTGGAGGGGAGAGGGCGTCAACTTCAGCGTCTTTGCGAAATACAGCACCGGCGCGCAGCTGTTGCTGTTCGACGACAGTGATGCGCCCTCGCCGTCGCGGATCATCGATCTCGACCCGCAAGTCAACCGCACCTATCACTATTGGCACGTCTTTGTGCCGGGGATTGGTCCGGGGCAGGTTTACGGTTACCGCATCGACGGCCCTTTCGACCCGGGCAGCGGCCTCCGCTTCGACCGGGAAAAGCTGCTGCTCGACCCCTATGGCAAGGCTGTCGTATTTCCGGCGGCGCGCGATCGCGAAGCGGCCCGCCGGCCGGGCGACAACACCGCGGCGGCCTTGCGAAGCGTGGTCGTCGACCCCGGCGCCTATGACTGGGAGGGTGATGCCCCGATTGCCCGACCCTTTGCCGAGACGATCATCTATGAGATGCATGTCGGCGGTTTCACCCGGCACCCCAATTCCGGCGTCGCCGCCGCGACACGCGGCACCTATGCGGGGCTGATCGAGAAAATTCCCTACCTCGTCGAGCTCGGCGTCACCGCGGTTGAACTGCTGCCGGTCTTCGCCTTCGACCCGGCGGATGGCCCGGCGGGGCTGGGCAATTATTGGGGCTACCAGCCGCTGTCGTTCTTCTCGCCGCATCCCGGATACAGCGCGCAACGCGGCCCGCTCGCGGTGCTCGACGAGTTTCGCGACATGGTGAAGGGGCTGCACCGCGCCGGGATCGAGGTCATCCTCGACGTCGTCTACAACCACACCACCGAGGGCAATGAAAACGGGCCGACGATCTGCTTTCGCGGATTGGCTAATCCGAACTACTACATCCTCGCCGACGACAAATCGCGCTATGCCGACTTCACCGGCTGCGGCAACACCTTCAACGCCAACGAGCCGATCGTCCGCCGCCTGATCCTCGACAGCCTGCGCTATTGGGCGAGCGAGATGCATGTCGATGGGTTCCGCTTTGACCTTGCCTCGATCCTGTCGCGGGACGAGACCGGGCGGCCGCTGGCGTCGCCGCCGATCCTCTGGGACATTGAAACGGACCCGGTGCTGGCCAATGTCAAACTGATCGCCGAGGCCTGGGATGCTGCCGGCCTCTATCAGGTCGGCAGCTTTGCCGGCGACAGCTGGAAGGAATGGAACGGCCGCTTTCGCGACGATGTCCGCGGCTTTCTGAAAGGAGAAAGCGGTCTGGCCCGCGCCGTCGCGTACCGGATCACCGGCAGCCCGGATATTTACGCCCAGGAACGCCGTGAACCGGAGCAGAGCGTCAATTTCATCACCTGCCACGACGGGTTTACGCTGAACGATCTCGTTTCCTACAACGACAAGCACAACGAGAAGAACGGCGAGAACAACCGCGATGGCGCGAACGACAACCGCAGTTGGAATTGCGGCGCCGAAGGGCCGACGGAAGACGCCGGGATCGACCGCCTTCGGACACGCCAGATCAAGAACTTCATCGCCATGACCCTGCTCGCGATCGGCAGCCCCATGCTGCTGAGCGGCGATGAAGTGCGGCGCACGCAACAGGGCAACAACAACGCCTACTGCCAGGACAACGAGATGTCCTGGTTCGATTGGAGCCTCGTCGACAAGCACCAGGACATTCTGCGCTTCACCAAGGCGGTGATCGCCTTACGGAAGGGGCGCAGCCTCTCAATCGAGCGTCTCGACATGACGTTGGACGAATTGCTGCAGCATCAGCGTTTTGAGTGGTACGGCGTCAAATTGAACCAACCGGATTGGGATTACGACGCGCGCAGCCTTGCGGCGACGGTGTACCTGCTCGGATATCGTTCGACCCTGCATCTCATGATCAACGCCTACTGGGAGCCGCTCGATTTTGAGGTTCCGCCGAGGGACGCCGGGAGCGAAGCGTGGCGCGTCCGCGTCGACACCTACGCGGAAACGCCGCACGACATCTACGATTTGGCCGACGCGCCGACCGTGGAGGGCGTGACCTACCGCGTGCAACCCCGCTCGATCGTGATGCTGCTGAGCCGCTCAGCCGACGCCTGAACGTCGGTAAACATAGTCGACACAAACTGTTTCGGTTTCTCGGAAATAGCACGCAACTTATTGTTTTAATTGGTGGGTGCAGTAGGACTCGAACCTACGGCCCGCTGATTAAGAGACACTGGGGTGTTGTTTGTCTTGTCAACTAGTTAGCCAAACAACACTCGATATTTCAATGGTTTAACAGTTACATTACCCTACACTAACCAACACTTTATTTACTTGAACTTGCACTTCCCGACGGTAAACTAGCTGTGCAATAGCTGTGCAACTTTTAGCATTTGCCGGGAGTGCAAAAAACAGTGGGCCAAGTCGAGAAAAGGCCGCCCGCCGACCGGCGCGCGACCGTCGCGATGATCACCGCCTGGCTGAAAGATCAGGCAAGACCCGCCGCCGGCCGTGTCGTCCATCGCGTCGCCCCGGGGCTCGACCTTGTGGTCAGCCGTGACGGCCCCGGCGTCTGGTGGTGGCGAGGGCGCCCGCGCGGTCTGCGCCCGGATGGCACCCAGTGGCCGTCACGTACCTTGAAGATCGGCGATACCCATACCCACAGCCTCGACGCCGCCCTGGTCGAGGCGGCGAAGCTGCGGCTTCAGGTCACCCAAGGCGGCGATCCCGGTGAAGACCGTCGCAGGGCGGTACAGGCGCGGCAGGAGACGGTTGCCGCGGCCAAGGCGCGGTTGACCTCCCGGCAGGCGCTCGCTGCCTACAGCGGCGTCCTGGCGGGCCGTGCCATCAGCCGCGCACACGTCGCCGATGAACTCGCGCAGGTGCGCCTCGCCCTCGACAGTGTCGGTTTGCTGGACATGCCGGTTGGCGCGGTCACCGTTACTGCTGTCGAAAAAATCCTCGACCTGGCTCCGCCAAAATCCAGGCGCGCCCGTTTTGGTGCACTCGACCGCTTTCTGCGCTGGAGCGTGCGGCATGAGGGCACCGACGCAGTCGCACCAACTGCCCGGCTCTTGAAGAACGAGCGCCCGAGACCGCTCGCGCCGCGGGAACGCGTGCTCACCGCTGACGAACTGGCGGCCGTATGGCGCGCGATGGAGCAGCACGAGGCCGCCAGCGTGCGCGACCTTATGTTGTTCTTGGCCACCATCCCCGCGCGCGAGAGTGAAGCGGCGGCGATGTGCTGGCGCGATCTCGATCTCGCCGCCGCGACGTGGACCCAGCCGACGAGCAAGAACGGCCTCTCTCACCGCTATCCGGTGAACGAGCGGGCGATGGAAATCCTGCAACGCCGGCATTGGCGGCGGAGCGGTGAGCCGCGCGGCGACGCGCTGGTGTTCCCCGGCCCAGTGAACGGCCATGCGTTCGTCGGCTGGTCAAACGCAAAAGCCGCGGTCGACAGGCGGGCGATGATCGCCCCGTGGCGCTTCCACGATCTGCGGCGGTCGTTCATTACCCACATGGCGGAAGCCGGGCACGATGATGGCCTCCTGGACCTCACCATCAACCATGCTCATGCCCGCACCCGAAGCGTGCTGACCGGGACCTACAACCTCGGGCAACGCTGGTCCGAGCGCGTCAGGTTGCTGGCGGCATGGAGTCGCTTTCTCGACACGGCTCTTGCAGGGCTGACGAGCGCGCCAGGCGCCGTAGTTATCCCGCTGCGGCCCGCTCACGGCCCGGACACCACCAGCGAAGCCTAGCACGTGCCACCCGATGACAAGCGGTCACGCCGCGCGCCGGGTTCCGGCCTTCCCGATCTGGATGCTGATGCTGCAAGTGACAAAGACGACCTGCAGGCGGTCAAAGACGATGTGCGGACGATCAAAACTCAAGTCGGTGAGTTGCTGGCCCGCAGCGAAAGGAACAAGCGCGGCAGACCCCGGGACACTCACGCCGATGTGCTAGGCGAGGTGAGCGACGCCATGGAACCGGCGGTGCGGAAGGCGTTCGAGCACGCCCGGGAGCAGATGACGCTTGGCATTCTGGTGGCGGTCGACAGCCCGGCCTTCGAGGATCTGGTCATCAAGGAGTTGAGGCGCCTTCTCCCTGTCGCGATAAAGGCGGGCGCAGCGTGGCACTACAAGAACGAACGCAAGGTGAAGGATGCTGCGCGCGCTATGCGGAGCGGAACCCGTCGCCGGCGGGACAAGACCGACCCGTCCGACTAAGGCAAATCGCCCTGATTAGGGCACGAAAATCGATCGATTATTGAACCCTTGCAGCAACATGCAGAGGGCGTCTTTTGTAGTGCGTTGTTGTGAGAGGGACCGTCGGATGACACCAGGACAACACAAGACACAACATAGGCGAACCGCGTCTGCTGCCTGGGCCAGTAGTGGGACTGCAGGGGGCACACCGTCCCCCGCAGAACCGACGAACTCGGATGACGAGCTGCTGACGCGCGTCGCCGCCGCGGCCCTTTTGTCGGAGCTTTGGGGCGGCGTCCCAGTGGCGCCGCGCAGTGTCGCCGCCTGGCCGATCCCGTATCGCCTCATCGGGCACGCTTCGCTCTACCGCCGCGGCGATCTGGTGCAGCACGCGCGGCGCAAGCTGCAAAACGCACCGCTGAGGACCGGTGGCGGCGTCGCGGCAGTTCGCCGAGCGTGACCGACGCCATCCCACTGCCAGATGACCCGGGGCATCAGGTGATCGGGTCTGCTCGGTCCATGACCGTACTGCGCGAACCCGTCGAGCTGGTCGACAGCGTGCCGGTGAGCGTGCCGGTGGGCTGGTGGCTCCACCGGAAGAGCTGGCCGGTGCATCGACAGTTCTATGACCAGATCGGCCGACCGATGATGTACGGGGAATACTCTAACTTGCGCCGCGCCCGCGGTGCCGGTGACGTTTGCCTGAGCGAACGGCAAGATATCTGGCGGATCACGCTTGCCGAAGGGGAGGCCGTTGTCGTGCAGCGGTCCCCTGATTTTATCGAGCGGATTTTGCCGGTCGACTGGTCGCCGGCGCAGCCACGTTCCAAGCCGAAGGCACAGCCACGGCCGATGCAGAAAGCGCCGTCACCGCCGCAACGTCCGAAGCCGACTTCGCACGAGTTGCGCGCGCGCCTCGGCCTGCCGGTGCTCTGAGGCTTGCGAAAATACGATGGCTCGCATCTCCGCCACGTTGCAGGAAAGAGGTGATAACGATGGCCCCGCGGAGCGTGACATGGACGTCCGAAATGATCGCCGAACTGCGGACACTGCGGGCAGACGGCTGGAGCCTCTATCGCTGCGCGGAGCGGATCGGGGTGGCCTACTCGACAGCGGTCTTCAAGGCGAGGGAACTGGGGATCGCGGCACGCCTCCCGCGACGGACGAGCGGGGATCAACCCGCTAAAGGTCCGTGCGCAACGGTGTCGAAGGTAGTTTTCAGGCGATGATCCTCTACCACTTCACCTCGCCCGCCTTTTTCAAGTCCGCGATCGAGTCATCCGACGACGCGGGCGTGACAATCAACCCGGCTCGGCTGCCGTCCCTCAATCGCGGCGTGCTGACATTTCCCGATTTCACTACAACCGAGTGTGTGTGGCTGACCAGCGACCCCAAGCTGCACGTCAGCTCGCCCGGCGATGTATGTGTTCGGCTCAAGCTCGTCCTGCCGACGAGCGACCGCCGGCTCCGGCACTATGCGAAGTGGTTCCGGCGCATTTTTGGCGGCGATTTCATCATCGATGATGAATACCGGCGAGAGACCGGATTGAGCGACGCCGAGATCCGGCGACGCACTTCGTGCTGGTGGATCTATTTGGGCGCGATCCCGCCCGAGCGGTTCACCGCGCTCGACCTTATCAAGGACAAGTGGCCGTGGTGGTGGGCCTAAAAATCGGGACGACACGACGATGACGACCCCACCCGACCGACACGGCCGTGGTCGCGGCGACTGGCTATTCGGCGGCATGCGGTTGACGGAACCCGCCGATGCGGCGTTCCGCCATTTCAATAAAGTCACGCGCTGTCTCGCGGATTTCTATGATGCGACCGACGCGGGTGATCCGGCAAAGCAGCAGGCCGCGGTCGCTGGTGCGCTCCGTGCGCTCGGGGACCAGCTGCGAGCGCAGATGTTGAACGAACTCCTGCAGGCCGGATCGACGCATCAGCTCGGGCTGTGGCCCGCGAGTGACGCATCCGATGACGCAACCTCCCTGCATGCCCAGAAGGAGCTACACGTCATTCTGGACTGGCTGGCGGGGATAGCGCCGCTGGACAGCATCAACGCCGTGCGGGTCGACCTGAAGCGCCTGGAGCAGCGCCATGCACCACTGACGCTACGGCGCGACTACTATGTCGATCGCAGGGAACGAGACAATTTTGAACTGGCAGAGCGGGAGTTCGCCGTCCTGCTCACCCACTTCGTGGCAGCGGCGCAGGGGATAGAGATCCCTGTTTTGCTGAAGCGGCTCAGCGTTGCCGTGAGCTACGCCGCCTTCCTAAAGTGGCAGGCCAAAGTGGACCAGGAGCAGCGGGAGTTGATGGATGAGGCAGGAAGGCTGGCGACCACTGGCGGCGGCCTGCCATTGGCGCGCGCAGCGCGACTATCGGAGCGCAGCCAGAACGTATTGCTGCGCGACGACCGAGACCGCTTCCCCGACCTGGCCAGCCTGAGCGACGAAGACAAGCTGAGCAAGCTGTTCGCCCTGGTGCAGCGGTCGGGATCGTTCTCCCGCAGCCGAGCGAAAGGACGGCGTAGGAAATAAGTCGGCACTTGTTTCCCATGACATCTCTCGATCTGTGTGCCCAATACCTTGTTCGGTTTTTCTTGTGGAGACCGAACCCCATGTCTTCCCTCTTCGACTACCGTGACGACAGGAGCGAGCCGCTCTTAGTCAGGCTCGACACGCTGCTTGAGACCCACGGCATCGAGCCGACGCATGTGCTCGGCGACGCCGACAGCCCAATGGTCGTGACGATCGGTGCCGGGCGCTACGTATCCAGCAAGGATCTCGCCAGGTACCTGCACTGGCGTGCCGAGATCGCCCTCATGCAGCGCATGGGCAAAAGCGCTCCGCCGAAACCCCGCCGCGACTATGCCGACGAGTTGGTCGATACCTACCGGCTTGGCGTCGAAGACGAGGTGAAGTCCGCCCTAGCCGAGGCTGACCAGCACGCGCCCGAGGCCGCTTAACCCGAACAAGAAAAACACCGGCGCGCGGTTGGTGGCCGCGCGCCGGTGAAAGGAAGTTTGCAAGATGTACAAAGAGGCCATTACCACAAACCGTGATCCGTGGCCACCGGCCGCTCCGAGGCAGCCCCTTCCGCCGGATCACCACAATGGGTGAGGCCGCTCGACGGCGCCGGATGGCCGGCGCGCCAACCCCCGGCGGCTTTAACGCCGCGACCGGCTTGCCTGTGACAGGCAAGTACGCCGGACAGCGGTTGGCCGAGTTCGCTGCGGAGATGTTGGCGTCACCCTCGGGCGGCGGGACGCGATCGGTCCCCTGCGGCGACTGCCGGGCGTGCTGCTATTCAGCTAGCGTCCCGGTGCGCCCCGATCTCGGCGATGATCCGACGCGCCTCGATACGGTCCACGCAGACGACGGCGGGCTCGTCTTGCGGCGCCAGGCGGATGGCGCTTGCGTGCATCTCGGGTCGACCGGCTGCTCGGTTCGCGAATATCGCCCCGCGGTCTGCCGCGCCTACGATTGCCGCATCATCAGCGCCGCCGGTCTGGGGGAACGGTACAGCAACGGCGAAGCGATGCCTGCTTGGTTTTTCGACCTCGATACCGTCGAGGACCGCGCACTGGCGCTTGGGCTGCGGCATGGCGCCGGGCGTGCGATCGCTGCCGCGCGTGCCGGGCCATTCAACATTGCCGAGGCGACGCAGGCAGCGTGGCTCTTCGCGCTGCAGAACCTGTCCAAAGCCCGCGCGGTGGTCGAGGAGTTCGACCGCATGCCGCGGGCTGAGCAGCGCCGCGCGTTCGCCCGGTTCACCCGGTTCGCCGCCAAGGCTATGGCGGCATCCGTTTCCCGGACTACGCCGACCGGCGGCGGAACGTCCGGGTTGGTGGCTGTACTCGGCGTTTCTTGCGGCTCAACCGACAACCACGGCCACCCGCAAACAAAACGACGAGGGCCGGCGGTCGAGGAAACCGCCGGCCCGATTTATTCGACCCCCGTCGAAAGGAAGCCCAGCAATGGAACCCAACCACGAGGAGGATAAGTTGCCGCAGCCGAACTTCACCGCAACAGATAAGTCATCACCACCAGAAATCCAAGCAGCCATCACCGCCGGGGTTGCCGCGCCTGGGAGTGCCAACGGCACTGCTAAAGCTAATGGAGGCGGTAAAAGCAACGGTCACCATGAACAGCCCCTCAGCAGCTCTCAGAAGGCCGCTGACGGGCTCGACGGCTTGGATCAGCGTCAGATCGCTCCAGGCGTTAACAGCGCCCACGGCGCTCCTGCGGGGCCGGGCGAGGGCCTTGACCCTGATAACTCAAGCGGGGTGGACATCAACGACGACGACGCGGGTGTGACCGAGCTGTCGGACGACGCGTTTAACGCCCAGCTTGCAGCGCAGTCCGCCCGCAACGCCAAGGCGATATTGGAGATCGACCCGGAAGAGTTCGCCCGGACACACGCGGCGGACCAGGCGCAGGGGTTTCATGGTGACGGCGATGTCGAGCTGACGCTGGCCGAAAACTGGCAGCGCCCGTTGACGAAAACCTACCGGGCGTCGAAGGACGGAACGACGATCGAGAAGGACGCAAACACGATCGGCACCGGCTTTGGCCGGATGGCGCGGGTGACCCTCTCCAAGGACGAGCCGATCACCAGCCTGGCGATGCTGCTGACCGGTTGCCGCAAGAACCAAGCTTTCATGCCAGGCCGGCTGCCGGGGGATGCCCCGATGCGCAGGATGATCATCAAGCGCAAGTTCGAGGCGCTGCCCGAGGCGGAGCGCGCCCTGTCCGGCGGTGGGCCGCTCTTCCGCGGCAAGCATTGCATCGATTACGTGCCAGGCAAGCCGGCGTTGCTGATCATCGACTTCGACGCCAAGGATCTGCCCGATGCGCTGCGCGAGCGGATCATTGAGGCCGGCGGTTTGCGCAAAGTGCTGGCGTCGATCGATCCGCAATGGAATACGGTCGGCTTCCTGGAGCGGCCGAGTGTCTCGACCGGCGTCAAAGACCGGCGCAGCGACGAGACCACACCGGGCGGCGGTCTTCATCTTTACGGCATCGCCCATGATGGCGGCGATCTCGCGCGCTACGTCGGCGTCATGTTCGATCGGCTGACCTTGGACGGGTTCGGTTGGATCGTGCTGTCGACCGCGGGGTCGTACTTGAAACGGTCGCCGATCGACAAGGCGGCCTCGGGGATCGGCTACTGGCTGTCGTTTGAGGCGAACGCGGTGTTGGAGCCCCGCCCCCACGGCGATCACCTCGAACACGTGACGGGCGCGCGAAGATGCGAGGGGCGGGAGGGGCACCGGCTCGACACTCGGGCGTTGCCTGATCTGACCGGGGACCAGCATGGCCAGCTGGCGGATATCTGGGCCACGCTCACGGCGGAGAAAGAGCCGGAAGCGCGGACGATCCGGTTGACCCGCGGCGCCCGGGACATCGAGCGGTTGAAGAAGGCGGGGGTCACGCAGGACCAGGCCGAGCGCCTGGTCCTGGAACGGGACGAGACGGGGCGACTGTCGCTCGACGCCACCTACTGGTTCGACGAGAAGCTGCCCTCGGGCAAGCGCAGCGCAACCGGCTGGGAGCTGCTGGAGAACGCGACGGAGTGGTTTGCCGGCGGCAGGGCGCGAACCGGCGCCGACCCGGAGGAGCCGGATTACCCGAACGTCGGTTCCGGGGTCGTCGCTGAAAACAAGGGTTGGTGGAAGTTGAACGACCACTCGCGGCAGGCCGGCCTGTTCGTGTCGTCGCGGGCGCATGGCGGCCGGATATCCATCCTTGCCTATGACGCGGCCGACGTGGTCGCGCTGATGGACGAGAGGAAGACGCAGGGCGCCAGCGCGATCGTTCGGCTCGCCGAGCTGAAGGCGATCTACCGGCAAACGTATTTGCCCGCCGATCAGGCCCTGGCGGAAAAGATCCTGCGCAAGGCCGGCCTACCGCGGCCGGCCGTGTTGGAGTTCGACCCCGACGAGCCGGCCGACGCGCCCGAGCTTGGCGAGTTGGCACGAGAGCGACTGATCGCGGCGGTAACCGACGTGGTCAAGGACGACAACTGGGTCGCGCTCTTGAAGCTGCGCTGCTTCGGGGTGTTCCTGAAAGACGCCCTGAAGGAACTGCAGGAAGAAGACGAGCTGATCGGGTTTGACTTCACCATCGACTGGAAGGCGCTCTACAATCGGCTGCAGGCGGAAGCCAAAGCCGCAGAGAAAAAGACTACAGCCGATCGCGCCTTGGCCGCAGGTCCGTCCGGGCTTCCGGGTATCCAGATCCGCAAGGGCCAGTTGCACATCGCTGCAAACAAGGCGGAGGCGGCACTAGCCGCGAGATCGTCTGCGCGACCGGTGCTGCAGCGCGGTGGCGACTTGGTGCGGCCCTGCTCGATCCCGGCCAAGGCCGCCGACAACAAGGACGTTGACGCGGTGAGCCTCAAGCTGATGACAACGGCGATGCTGATGGACGACCTCGCCCATAGCGCCGCGTTCATGCGGTTCGACGAGCGCAGGAACAAGCTGGTCCCCGTCGATCCGCTGAAGGAGTTGGCGGAAAAGCTGCTGTCGCGAACGGGCGGGTACCTGCCGCTTTTGCCGCGCGTGCTCGGCGTGATCTGCGCGCCGACCCTACGACCGGATGGCTCGGTATTGCACGAACCAGGGTACGACCCGGCGACGCAGCGATATCACATACCGACGGGCAAGGTGACCCTGTCGCCGGCCCTATTGGGCAAGCCGACAAATGACGACGCCCTGGCTGCGGTGAACCTGCTGATCGACTTGCTCGGCGAGTTCCCGTTCGCCAGCGAGGTTGACCGCTCGGTCGGGCTGTCGCTCCTCATCACACCAGCGGTGCGGACCGCGCTGCGCTTCTCGCCCATGCACCTGGTCCGCGCGGCACTTGCTGGCAGCGGCAAGAGCTTCCTCGTCAACCTGGCGCATGTGATCCTGTCGGGCCGCTTCTGCCCCGCCAGTACCGCGGGGGAGACGGTGAAAGAGCTGGAAGCCCGCATCGACGCGATGCTGTTGCACGGTCATCCGATGTTCTCGCTGGATAACCTGACCGGTGATCTCTTCAGCAACAAGCTGTGCAATGCGCTGACCGAGCCAGTCGTGTCGCTGCGGGTCCTCGGTCAGAGCAAGACGGTCGATATCGACAACACGTACTTCATCGCCGCCACCGGCAACAACGTCCGGCCAGTGGGGGATCTGACCCGGCGGGGGCTGACCAGCGATCTCGACCCGCAGGTCGCGCGGCCGGAGCTGCGGCAATTTCGGGGGGACCCGGTGAAGACGGTTATGGCCGATCGCGGAAAATACCTTTCGGCGTGCCTCACCATCCCGCGGGCCTACATGCTGGCTGGCATGCCGGGCGCCCGGCCACCGTTGAACGGTTTTACCGACTGGTCGAACCTGGTGCGCTCGGCCCTGGTATGGCTCGGGCAGGCGGACCCGGTGGACTGCCTCGACGCGGTTTACGACGACGACCCTGGAAAACAGGATCTGCGCGCTGCAGTGGAAGCCTGGAAAAACGCGGTTGGCCTCAACGCACCGCTAACGGTGAAGGAGCTGCTCGACAAAGCCGACGACATCGACCCGGTTAGCGGGACTACTCCTTTGTTCCCCGGCTTTCGCGACGCTCTTGCCGCCGCCGTCGCCCCCGCACCGCTCGATGGTCGCGCTCTGGGATACTGGCTGCGGGATGCCAAGGGCAAAGTCGTTGACGATGTCCAGATCGTCGAAGGCGCTCTACTCGACGGCTACAGGCGTTGGTTCTTGCGCGGAGTTACCTTGCGATAAGCGGCCTTTGATCCTTGATCGGTGCGAAGTGGCGATAGTGGCGATAGTGGCTATCCCAAATCTCAATCCTGGGAAAACTGTCAGGTACGTATGTCGATCAGCTTCTAGGACCTATAACAGTTTGTGGTCTCTTATTGACCTGACAGTTTCTCGCGTTTGGAGATTTGGGATAGCCACTATCGCCACTATCGCCACTCCCACAATTTGTTGTGCTGGTTCTAAAACCGCTTCAAAAGCGCGCAGGAAAGCTGCGGGTTTTGTTGAGACACCCCTCGCGACACCCGGCGACTTTTTTGGTGCCACGGACTGTCTCGGCGGTTTTTTGGGCGCCGGTCACACACACGCACTCGCCACCGGCAAAAAATGCGTGTATCGCGCCCTCAGCCGTGACCAGGCGGACGTTGAAGCGGCCGGTTGCCGGGCGCGACGGCTGTCGGGGTGTGGGCTAGAGTATTGCAATCTATGAAAGCCGTTATGTGGTGCGCGACGACCTCTTGACCCTTCCAAAACGCGATGCTCGCGGTCGCCTCCTGGAGGCTCCGTCCTGGTTGAAACCGGGCTGGAAACGCGTGCATGAAGCCGGTCTCGGCACCGGTGGAGCACTCCGAAAACGCTGCGCACGCTGTCGGGACATCACACTCAAACGCTCGGATTACTGCTGGCATCACGATGTCGCTTGGCGGCGCAAGCGGCTCGATCAGCTGCGCCGGAGCACCGGTAAGCCGCCAACCCTGGCAGAGCTGGCCCGACTCCATCGGGCGAATATGAAGCGCATCTGGGACCGGGCGCCGTGGTGGCCGGGGCAGACGATCTGGCTTGCGCCTCACCTTGAAGCGGACTTCGTCGAGGACTGCCGGCGCGCCGGCCTCGACCTGGAGGAGACCGCGCCGGTTCTCACCAACACGTTGCGCTGGCGCTGGCGGCTAAGCATCCTCGATCGCCGCGACGACGAGGGCTGGAGGAAGGCCATCACCGCGGCGCTCAAGCGCCAGGCGCGGATCGACCCGCCGCTCGAGGGCTACATCTATCAGTCGCCACCCGCAACGCCTCCTGACGATCTGAGGATTAAACAGGTGCATCGGCGCGCGACGGGCTACGAGCTGGCCGCGCAGACCGGGCCGGTCGACCGCAGCACGAAGGCCAAACAACGACGACAGCGATCGCGCGAGCGCCAAGCCCCGGCGAAGTTCGACGCGTCGGCGTTTCTCGCGCAGCATTGGCCGACAGTGTTCGGTTCCTTGTTCAAGTCGCTTCACCTTGATCCGAACGAGGTTGACTCTCCGATTGGCCACCGGCTGGCCCTTGCCTGGCACGCGGTCATTACAGAGCAAGTGCGGCTTGGGTACGATACGTATGGTCCCGCCCGTAAGGCTTGGCATGCGTTGCTGCGCGAGTTGAGGCTCTAAATTGCACTACAAAACTCAAGCGCTTGACACGTTCCGCCAGTGTTCACCCTATCTCTTGGCCATTTTTCACCCAGTTCCGCCAATGTTTCTCTAAGAGTCACTAAATGTTTACGATGCTGTGTGTAGTGTCCACACTACAAAAGACACGCGACATTTAAAGAACTAAGCAAAATCAATTCAGGAACACTGGCGAAACCTAACAAAACTGTTCAAAGACCTTTGTCTGGCCCACGACAAAGGCGCGACACAGACACGACACGGCGCGCGTTTTGTATTCTGCTTCAGGACATTGCAATAGCGGGGCGGGCAACATGGGCTGCCGCTGACAGCGGGACGGCGTGACGTTGCCGCCGCGGCCTCGCCTCCCGCGCCGCCCTTACAACACGGGCGCCTTGACCGCCCGGTCGATCGCCAACAGCGACACGCGCTCGCCGCGCTGGGCCAGCTCGGCCTGTATCGCACGCAACGTGTGGCCTTCGGCGCGAAGCTTGCGGGCAAGCGCCAGGAAATGCGCCTTCGCGGGATCTGGTTCCAGACGCCTCCCCTCGGTCACCCGCCAGCCCCAGCGGACGATGCCGCCGCTGTATTGCCGCCGAGCGGTCTGCCGGCGCTTCGTCTCGCGGATGCGCTCGCCGATCCGGTCGCGCTCGAACTCCGCGAACGCCGACACGATCGTCAGGAACAACCGCGCGATGCCGTTGCCCGACACGTCGTCGGCGCCGCCGTTGAGGTCGAGCAGGTAGAGATGAACGCGCCGGCGCTGGAACTCCTCGACGAGCTGCAGACAGTCCGCGGCCGAGCGGAACATGCGATCGAGCTTGGCGGCGACGACGATGTCGCCTGGCTTGAGTTGGGCGAACAGCGCCGCGCCTTGTGGGCGCTCCCGGAACGGCACGCCGCCGGAGACGCCCTGCTCGACGAAGGTTTGCGCGATCTCGCGCTCGTGCTGGAAGCGCGCCCAGCTCTCCAGCTTGTGCTGCTGGGCCGCGAGGGACTGCCCGGTTGCGGCCTGTTCGTCGGTCGAGACGCGGGCGTAACCGTAGATCGCGGGCAGGGCTGTGGTCGTTTGGGGTTTAGCGCGAGGCATCGGCTCAGCCCCTGTATTCAGGGCGGAGGATGTCTTGGGCTTCCAGCAGCTTGACGAGCCTAGCGGCCCACTGGGCGGCTTCGCCGGGCTTGCCGCAGTCGCGATAGGCGACGGCCTTGGCCAACGCCTGAGCCAGCTCTGCGCGCGTTGCGCGATCGGTAGTCATGCCAATGTGCTCCTGTTTTCCGGTCTGTTCACAAGAGGCATGTTAACAGACAAGCGGGGCGTGTGTCCACATGGTTTAGCTTGTGGACACAGGGAGGGGACCCGACCGCTGGCCGGGCCGCTTGCTTACGGTCCGTGCCGGAGGGTCGAGCGCCTGACGGACGCAGCCATAAGGGCGACAGCACGCAGCTCGAGCGCGATGAGGTCGCTGGTTATCGACGCCCGGACCAAGCGTGCGTCCGCAGCATGAGGCGCGGACCAACGGGTCGCGCCTTTGGCGCGGGCCAGCGCCTTGCCTCCGGGCCTTCCGCCCCCCAGGGTCCCCGAACGGCCCGCGTTGCACCCATGGATGACCCCGAAATAAAATTTGCGCGATTTTAAGTTTTGTAACAGCGGGTCCCGATCGTCTTCGGCGCCAGTTCCATTAATGGCCGCCGCGCGAGAACCAGCGCGGCAACTCGGGGAACGGACGGGTCATGTTACGTCCTTTTTCAACGCAACCGCCGCCAAGCCGACCAGCGCGAGAAAGCCGACAACCAGCCAAGGCATCGCATCATCGGCGATCTGCACCATGACAATCGCGCCGACGATCACGATGAGCCCGATCGCCATGATCGCATAGCGGCAACGCCGGGATATTCGTAAGGGTGGTATCACGGCTCTCAAAACCACTTCGGCAACTCAGGGAACATCACGCCGCAAAGCTCGTAGATCGACGCCTGCGGCTCCCGCATCCTCGGACAGTCGTGCGCGATGATCTGGCGCAGGTCGCCGTAACCCTCGCGCCCGTGCTCGGCGATCAGCCGGGCGATGCTGAGCCGGCCGCGACGCGGGCACTTCCGGCACGCGACTTCGAGCATGGTCATGCCTTTGTCGGCCATATCGCCGAGGCTGATCACACCCCTCATCGACGCCAGCGAAACCGCAAAAACCGAACCCACAGCGAGCACATCGCTACCTCCATTTTCCGGCGCGATTTCAACCCAGGTAATCGCCCGAAATCAGCCCACGCCTTATCATCACCCCTCCAATATTTGCCCTCGGCGACGACACACCGAGGGCACTTTTTTAGCGGTACAATGGCGCCCTTTCCGTAGCCCACCAGAACGCGCCGCCTCGCCTGATCGACGCGGATGTTGTCGGCGTCGTCACCAAGCTCAATCCGGCCAGCGGGCGACAGGTCCTCGCCGCGGAACACACGCACCGAACCGTCGCGTGCATTCGCGACATAAACGGTGTCGGTGATCGGCTCATAACCAACTCCTTGAGGCTCGCTGAGCCCGGAAACCCGCTGCAGGAGCCGCTGCGCTGCAAGATCGACGACGCCGAGGCTATCGTTGCCTAGCTCCGCCACAAACAGCCGCTGCCGCTTTGCATTGATTGCGAGAGGCCATTGACCGCCCCGATCGGGATTTTCGCCTCAAGCACCAGTGGCGCCTCAGCAGATCGCGCTGCCCTCCAACACGTCAGGGCCAGAGCCAATCCGAAAAGCAAGGCACGCGCAGACATCGAAATCTCCAGCCTGGGCAACGCCTGAGGCCGGCTGACTAAGCTCTTGTCGTCCGTGGTTGCGATCCGCAGATGAGAACGTGGATCGCAACCTCTTCCGATTCGGCTCCTAGACCGCGCGGCTGTAGTGCTCGTAAAGCTGGTCGGCGTTGGCCCAGCGGATTGCTTTCATGTAAGCCTCGACATAGTCGCCGGCCTTGGCGCCGTAATCCATGTGATAAGCGTGCTCATACATATCGAGGACAAGGACCGGCTGCCCGCCAGCGAGGTTGGTCGTATGATCCGCCGCCCAGCAGTTCATGAGCCGCTTGTCGCGCGGGCTCCAGGCGAGGATGACCCACCCAGAGCCGCCGCCTTCGGCCTTGCCCATCGCGACGAATTCCGCCCGCCAGCGATCGAGGCTGCCGAAGTCGCGGGCCAACGCATCGGCGAGTGCGGCACCGGGATGGCTTTCTTCACCCAGGCCGGCGAAGTAGATCTCGTGCAGGATCATCGAGTTCGCGGCGATCAGCTCTTCGCGCTTCAGGCCGTTGATGACAAAGACCGGCGCCTTTGCGTAATCGAGGCCGGCAAGCTGCTCGGTGATGGCGTTCAGCCGTTTGACCGCGCCCATTGCCGTGGGCCGATAGCGCCCGGGCGAGCGGCCATAGCCAGAACACGTGGAGTCTAGCATCCGCATTATCCGGACCTGCGTCACCGCCACGGGCACGCGCACGAAAATGCTTAATCCCGAACCGCTGCATTGGGCCCCGGCACTGCAGATGCGAATGGCGATCGGCGCGGTGTTGATTGCTTTCGCGCTCTATAACTGGTTCCGGCCCAACTCGGCCGCCGCCGCCAACGCCGGCGTCGTCGCGGACGGGACGGTCGGTGTGGTCAATGGTGTGGTGGGTGGCGCTACGGGTCTTGCCGGCCTCGCTACTGTGGTGTGGTGCAATCTTCGCGGTTGGCCGCCACCCGAGCAGCGCGCTGTCTTTCAGCCAGTCGGCGTTGCGACTTTCGTGATGATCGCGCTCTGGCTCGGCGGCACAGGGAAGATCGGCACGGACACGGCCTGGCTCTTCCTACTCGGATTGCCTGCGCTGGCGCTCGGCACGTGGGCGGGCCTTAAATCCTTCGGCCATCTCAACGAAGCCGGCTTTCGGAAAGTCGTTCTGGGCCTTTTGCTGCTGTCCGGGCTCGCGCTGGTCATTCGCGGGGGTAACCCCCTCTTAAAGCATGCCCAGGCCGCCGAGCATGCCTCCGGCGGCCAGCAGCCAAATCGGGTTGAGGCGGGTCGTCGTCAGCAGAACCATGGCCGCAGCGAGGCTCATCGCTACGGCCGGCCAACTCGTGTCGGCGGCCCGTCCCATCACGACGCCGCTCGCCATGATCAGCCCGACCGTGACGGGGGCGAGGCCCGTGCGTACGCTGCGCTGCCAGCCCGCGTCGCGGAAGCGGTCCCACAGCCGGAATGCAGCGAAGTAGATCGCGCACGGCGGCGCAAAGGTGGCGGTCGAGCTCGCGAGCGCGCCCGGAAGTCCCCAGACCTTCCATCCGACCAGCCCCATCATCATGAGCCATCGCGAAGATGTTGGTGAAGTCCTGGTCGGTCATCCAGCCATGCGTCGTGACGACAAACGCACGCACATCTGGCAGTACGGTTGGAAAGCCACCAAAGCTAATCGCCGACAGCAGCGCAAGCTGCGCGGTCAGGGCCACGGGCGCGCCGGGAGACGTCATCGCGCACCAGCCGGAGACAGCGCCGCCACGGCGATACTCGCGGGCGCCAGGACGAATAGCACCGCGAGCAGCGGCAACTTGCTGAACGCCAGCAAGACGAGGGCGAGGGCAGCGAAGATGATTGCGGCAGGACGCCGGCGGTGAGGCATCAGCAGCCTCACACCCGTGGCAACGAGGAGTTCCTGCCGCTGTCGCTGAAATTCCACACAGGATGTTCCGCAACAGGGGCGTATGCGCGTATTCGAGGCAAGTCACCCCAATCGCGAGGCCAATGCTCCACGGGATCAACAGAAAGCCGGCGATCGCCGCCAGAACGCCGGCACCGCCGCGCAACTTGTCACCGACACAAACCGCAATCCCAACGATATTAGGTCCCGGCAGGAACTGGGTGAGGCTGACGATGTCGAGGAACTCCGCCTCGCTGAGCCAGCGGCGGCGCTCGACCGCGATCCGGCGCGCCCAGACGTGAGGGGCCGGATTCGCCCGCCGCACAACCGGGGCCGCGGATCATGCATGGTCCGGACGCCGCGCCCTTTCAGGCGCTGCGTTGCGGCGATCCGGCAGCGGTTTTCGGCGGTAGCGCCGTTTCTCAACGAGCGCGGTCGGCGTGTTGTCGCGGCGGCCGAAGCATCGGCGGCAGGATACGGTGGGATCGCAGCGGTAACCGCCGCGACAGGGCTTGCGGCGAGTACGATTGGTCGCGGCTTGCGGGAGTTGTCTGCGCCTGAGGAATCGGGCCGGATACGGCGCCGCGGTGGTGGCCGCAAGACGGCGGTGGCGCAGGATGCGACGTTGCTGAGCGACCTCGGCGCATTGGTCGAGCCAACCTGTCGCGGCGATCCGCAGTCGCCGCTGCGCTGGACGTGCAAGAGCGTCCGGCGGCTGGCAGAGGAGCTTCAGGCGCAAGGCCATCGGGTTGGTCGCACGCTGGTTAGCACCCTGCTCGATAGCATGGGCTACAGCCTGCAAGGCAATCGCAAGACGCGTGAGGGTGATAGTCACCCGGACCGGAATGCGCAGTTCGAATACATCAACGGCGCGGTGGGCGCGGCGCTGGCCGAGCGTCAGCGGTGATCTCAGTCGATACGAAAAAGAAGGAATTGGTTGGCGATTTCAAGAACAGCGGTCGTGAATTGTCCGGCGGGCAATCCCGAAAAAGTCCGGGTGCACGACTTCCTGATCAAGGAACTCGGCCGGGCGGTGCCGTACGGCGTCTATGATCTGGCCGCCAACAGAAGCTCGCCAACGAACTCGACATCAACATCGCCGTCCACCACCTGCCGCCGGGCACCAGCAAGTGGAACAAGATCGAGCACCGCCTCTTCTCGTACATCAGCGAAAACTGGCGCGCTCAACCGCTCGTCAGCTATCGTGTCATCGTCGACCTGATCTCGGCGACGACCACAAAGACCGGCCTCACCGTGCGCTGCGAGATCGACGAGACCCTCTACCAGAAGGGCATCACTGTCTCCGACGCCGAGATGGCGGCCATCAACATCATCCGACACGATTTCCACGGCGAATGGAACTACACTATCGCGCCAAACTCAGACTAAAGCCGAGTGTTAGTCGAGCGGCGTTCGGTGCGGTGCTACCCGCCGCGGCGCTCCCGCAGAGGTGCTCAACCCCGCTACAAGGCGGCTTTTGCCCAACTGTCACGAAACTGTAGTACGAGGCTCCCGGCCCGTGGCCGTGGCCTTTGCTTCCCGTGCCGCCAGCTTCGCCTGATACTCAACCTGCTCCCGCTCGAAGCGTTCCGTGGCACGCGCTTCGATTTTGACACGGGCCGCAGCAAGTTTCTCTAGCCGGGCCTCCCGATGCGCCAGTTCCTCTGGGATCGACATCCCGTCAGGAACACCGGCTTGATCCGCGGCTTCGCCTTTCGCCAGCAGTTCAGCCACCTCGGCCTTCAGTTGCGCCTCTATTTTACCCGCATGATCATACGACAGCGCACTGTGGCGGCTGGCGTTGGCATGGATCTTGGTCCCATCCAGCGCCACCGTGCCCAGTTTCAGCGCACCCATCTCACAGGCCAGTTTCAGGAACTCGACAAACAGCGCTTCGATTTCCTTGAGAAACCGACGCCGGAATGTCGCGATCGTGTCGTGGTCGGGGTGGTCGTTCGCCGCGATAAAACGAAATGCCACCGAATCGTAGGTCGACCGCTCCAGCTTGCGGCTCGAAAACACGCCGGTGGCATAGCCATAGATCAGCACGCTCAGAAGCGTCGCCGGCGGATACGAGGCCGAACCGGAACCCCGATAGGTGCTCATTGCTGTCAGATCGAGGCTTTCCACCACCTCCACCACGAAGCGCGCCAAGTGTCTGGGCGGCAGCCACTCGTCCACCGACGGCGGCATCAGGTAGCCAGTCAAGCGATCCGTCAGACGGAAATTGCTCATCGCCGGAATTTTCACCGGGGTGCGTGTCGATGCCGCAATTTTACACCGAACGGCCCATTAAGTCCGACAGGCTGCTGTAGGCGAACGGAGCAAAGCCCCACCACGGGAAAACGCCGTGACCATGGAAATGGCCATCATGAAAATGGCCATCATGAAAATGACCGTCGTGAAAACCGTGCGGTCCCATCATGCCGCCGCGGAACCCGCCACCTATCATGCCGCCGCGGAACCCGCCACCCATCATGCCGCCGCGGAACCCGCCACCCATCATGCCGCCGCGGAACCCGCCACCCATCATGCCGCCGTGGAAGCCCCCACCCCCGCCCCGCTGCGCCATGGCGGGTGCGACAGCCAACGTCAGGAGGGTCGCAGAAACGAAAACAACCCGCGCGATCGAATGCATTGTAGCCTCCCGCGAGAAGAGGCCCCACAATGATACGGCATTGGGGCGTTTTCAATTCAAGACCGAACCGTGAGGATCGCGGGACTGTTCACTTTCCGTTGAATGCGCAAAGACCGCATCGGCTTTCGGCGCATCTCGCCGGTTGTTCTGCGCCACATGAAGGGTCTCTCAACTGACCCGACTACGGGCCGTTCAGCGTTAGTAGAGGGAACGGGTCTTGATGCCCGATTGTGTTTTCAAATGGCTCAAGGCCGACGCCTCAGCTCCGATCCGCTTACCGGCTTACGGTTAGAAAATCAGTCCGTAAGAGGTATCTGGCCCTCCCTGCTGGCTATCCTCGTCGTTAGGTGTTGGCGGCGAAAGGGACGAGACGAATGGTTCACTGATGACGCGTAATCAGTTGCGCATCCTCGTCACCGGCGCCGGCGGCCTGCTCGGCAGCGAATTATCCGGCGCCTTGGCCGACACGGTCACGCCCGTCGTTCAATGTTTCACAGCAGCACGGCAATGCGCCGCAACGACGGCCGGCCGCTGTCTGCCCGGCC
>CAVZUA010000039.1:0-66285 GCA_963778385.1 uncultured Alphaproteobacteria bacterium
TCTGCCACATATGGAGGCGCCGATACAGGTGTTATGGAAAAAGGGGTTGAGGGAGGATTTCAGGGCGTTTGCTGACACAGTTGTCGTTGAGCCTGACGGGGAAAGAGTGACTATGACTTGGCGAGTGGCAAAAACCCCTTCCGGAAAAATATTTTTGAGTTGGCGCAGGTCTTGATTGGAAGGAATGGAACGGATGAGCGGCCCGTCCGGAATGCGGACGCCGTCGCGTGACATGCAAACCTGAGTAGTTTCTAGACCCGCGAATTAGTTGTTTTGTTGATAGCCGCACTGGCGGAGTGAACTATGACATCTTCGGCGCCGCTTGCAGTACTCGGATGCGGACTGGTTTCGGGCGTTGGGCTGACCGCGGCTGAAAGTTGTGCCGCGATTCGTGGTGAGCTGAATAATTTTCAAGAAACCCGCTTCCTTCACAACGGTGAGTGGTTGGTGGGAAGCGTGGTGCATGGAGGAGCCCCGGCGGGGCGTTGATAAGCTTGCAAAAATGGCATCGCTTGCGCTCGAAGAATGTTTTGCCGGCTGCGCAGGCGATGAACGCGAGGAAATACGGGTCTGGTCTGTCTCTCCGAAACAGATCGACCGGGACGTTTTGCTGGGTTATCGACCGAATTTCTACAAAATATCGAAAGTGAGGTGGCACTACATCTTCATCCACTTTCGCGCGTCATAGAATATGGGCGTGTCGGGGGCGCCGTGGCACTTCTGCAGGCGCGTCAGCTGTTAACCGACACGCGCTGCAGAAGAGTGTCATCGTAGCCGGTGTAGATAGCTATTTTACGGTTGACACGCTTTCTGCGTACGGTGATCAAGATCGTCTATTGAGCGAGACCAATTCAAACGGTTTTATTCCTGGGGAGGCAGCCGCTGCGGTACTTTTGAGAAGGTCCATTGACGCCAAAGAAGCACCCCTTTTGTTACGTGGCCTGGGTTTTGGAATGGAACCGGCCCCACTTAATTCGGACAAGCCGCTTCGAGCCAATGGATTGTGTGAAGCCATTCGAGGGGCGCTTGAAGACGCGAGTGTTGCCCTGAAGGAATGCGATTGCCGCATATCCGATGCAAACGGGGAGCACTACCGATTCAAGGAGGCAGCGTTGGCGGTTACGCGACTCCTGAGGGACCGCAAGGCAATGTTTTCACTCTGGCATCCCGCGGATTGTATAGGTGAGGTCGGAGCGGCAACGCTCCCGGCGATGCTCACCATATTGCTCTATGGCGCACTTAAGAATTATCTTCCTGGACCGGTATTCCTCGGACATTTGAGTAATGATGACGAGAAGCGCGCGGCGTTCGTATCCGAGGCTCAGCCCTGCGAGCACTTGGGTGAAGCTTTGCGGCGAAAGGCATGTCAACAAACTTCGCGGTTTAGAATTTACCAAATGTCGGTCAACGTATTTGCGGACGGTCAAGAAATTGCCTGTAAATCGGCGGACGGTAAAGCGCCCGCCGCCTTCCCCGACACTTACTTGAGCCCGCCTCCTCCGCCCGCGGGACCGCTTCCAATTCCCTACCCGAATTCTGCGAGTGCTAGCGACACAAGCGATGGCAGCACAACGGTCCTGATCGTTGGCGCGGAAGTGATGTTGAAAGATCAGTCGGTGTTCAAGACGAGCATGGGAAATGAAGCCGCGACCAAGGCGCAAGGCATGGGTGTCGTCACCCATGCGATTCAGGGAGAAGCCAGCTTTGTTGCGTGGTCCTTCGACGTAAAGATAGAGGGCGCTAATGTCCCAAGAAATCTAGACATTATGATGCACAATGAGCAAAGCAGCCCCGCAAATGCGCCACCGATGTAGCCGCAAATGCCATATATAAGTAAGTCCGCAACTGGAGGAGCCAGTGGCAAAAGAGATCCATGCAAACATAAGAAGAACAATAAGAAAAAATATATGATCTATATGGGGCTCCAGGCTAAAGACAAAATGTATATAGGCCGAAGCAGCGGAGAGGTTGGGGAATCCTCCAAAAGCATTCTTGCTGGAAGACTGTCAACCGGATACCCGGCTGGAAAAGATACCGGGAAAGAAAAATAAAACAGCTCGTTCCAGTTCACGAGACGGAGAAATATGCTGCGATGCGTGGTGCGGAAGAAAAGCACCAAAAGTTTTTTGCAAGCAATGGAGTAGGTGCTCCGCAAGACAATCCGATAAGTCCAAGAACACGAGCAAGAAAGACTACGAAGACTGCGCAAAGCAGACCTTTCCCGATTGTCCTATTTGCGGCGCATAGGCGTAAAATCATCGTATGAAACCTAAGAAACGTCGACCAAAACCCACTCTAGGCTCTGTGATCGCAATTCCTCTCCCAGGTGGAAGTACGCTTGGCTAGGTTTTCAAGTCCAGGATCTCGGTGTATACGACCTCGTCTCGACCGAATCGAGCCTTTGTTGTCGTGACTCGCCACAATATTGCAATTATTATGGGCTGTACATGCATCCCAAAATGTCTGCAATGGGGTATGATAGGGGTGCAATCGTTCCCGAGCGGAAATGCCGCTTGGGCGCCCCCGCGCGCCAGCGGCATCTTCCTGGAATGCCGATTATCCCCGAGACGCTACAGATAAGCTTCAAGGGCTCTCAGCGCCATGCCACCCTGAAAGACGTCGCGGGATTGGATATTGCAACTTTGTCGATTGAATCCGAGAGTTTCATCGACGAAGTGGTCGATCGGCTAGTCAACCACAATTACGCGAAATATCAGATTCCGAAATGAGCATTTGGGGCCCTGATCCGTTTGAGAACGACGACGCGGCAGATTGGGTCGCGATGCTCGAGAAAGAATCAAGGTTGGAATATATTGTGGAGGCTGCCGAAGAAGTCGCTGATCCTCATCACGTTGGCTATGTAGAGATCCCGGAGTGTTGCATTGCTGTCGCAGCAGGGGAACTGTTGGTGCGGCTCATCGATGATTCTTCCCGCGATGAACCGCTTGGTCAGGACGCTTGGTTAGATTTGTTTCTGATGAGCTACGATGCAGCCAGAAAAAATTATGGCGAATCAGGCCTATCACGCGGTAGAGCAGGTGTTCAATGACACGGAAAATTCGGAGCTTCAACAAGTTTGGAAGGACAGTCACTTGGGCTACGACACATGGGCTGCCACGATGCAGCAGTTGCTCGATCGTTTGAGGTCGCTCATGCAACGCGCGCCTGCCGAAGGAAGCTTGTAGATTTAAACACACGACACGCGGCGTGAGAGGCGTTCCAGTAAAGGTTTAATGGGAGTGCCAAGTTTTCCCTTTGGCATATTTATTCGCTCGGGAGGTCGACCCTTGATAAACGCCGTTCTCCAGCAGCACTCCGAAGACGCCGCCGTTCTTCACTCCATTCGCAGCATGCTAACCGATGCCCCTCACGTCAAACTCAAGCACATCCGCCGCTTCGATGATCGCATCGCCGCGCATCTCGATGGTCTGGCAGTCGCCGGGGAACAGGGATGGCCGATGCTCGATGCGGCCTTGGCGAATCCTTCGCCAGGCGCGATGTTTGCGACCGCCATCGGTGCAGTCGAAAGCCGGTCGACCGAGCGGTTGGACGCTTGTACGCGCTGGCGGAAGCAGTACCCGAACGCAACGCGGCCTCGCCTCTGCATTTGGGTGGGTCGAGCAGAATCAGCTTCGCGGCATAGTAGTCGGATTGCTGGCTGCGCCAAGTCCGTTTTTACGCACTCTTGGAATTGGAGCGTGCGCCATGCACCGCATTGACCCTGGTCAAGTGCGCGATGTGGCGCTTGAAGCTCCGAGTTCGGCGCTAAGAGCGCGGGCGCTACGGGCTTGTGGCGAACTTGGGCGGCGAGAGCTGTTGCCGTCGTGTTTAGGGATGCTGAATGCCGAGGATTCAGAGAATCCATTCTGGAGCGCGTGGTCCGCAGTCCTGCTCGGCAATCGAGGCCCCGCCTTGGACGCGCTTCGAGCAATCGGTAGTGTACCGGGCCAGCATCGGTCCCGCGCATTCCGACTTGGGCTGCAGGCGACGGATCAGCAGAATGCCCAGTCGTGGTTGCGGCAATTGGCTCAAGACCCGGAACAGCTGCGATTCTCGATCCAAGGCGCCGGCATCGCTGGGAATCCTAAGTATGTGCCCTGGCTGATTCAGCATTGAAAGAGAAAAAGACCGCACGAATTGCCGGTGAGGCCTTCAGCTTAATCACCGGGCTCGATCTTGCGTATCTCGATCTCGAGATCAAGCCACCCGAGGAGGAAGCGGCGCCGCGCCCAACGACGACCCCGAGGACCCTAACGTTGAGATGGACGCCGATGACGGCTTGCCTGGCCGGATCCGGAACGCATTTCGCGATGGTGGGAGGCCAACAGGGGGCGTTTTGATGCGGCGAGCGCTACTTTATGGGCGGCCCGCTGACGCGGGACCAGGCGTTGCGCACACTGAAGGATGGCTTTCAGCGGCAGCGTATTCTCGCCGCACACTACTTATGTCTATTAGAGCCCGGAACCGTGCTATTCGAGTGGCGTGCGCCGGCCTTTCGACAGCAGCGCTTGCTTGCCTCCATGGTGTGATGGCAATGGCGGCCAAATATATCTGGCCGCATCTCGGCCTTATTTCTCGTCCTGCCGCATCTAAAATTTTCCGCGATCGCGCCGAAATTACCCCGGCATCGAGAACCTGGCTCACAATAGGCATAATCTTCGCCCTGGTCAGTGGCTATCTGGATGTCTAGCTAATGCCCTTAATCCTTGAAGTCGTCGGACAGAAAGCAGCGCGCATGGGGTCATCCGCGCGCAAGACGTTCACGTCGGGCGGTACCATCGGGCGGCTGGACGACAACGATTGGATACTCCCCGATGAATACATCTCGGGACATCACGCGCGGATTTCGTTCACGAACGGCGCGTTCTCGATTGTAGATACCAGCACCAACGGCGTATTCATCAACTCGCAGCAAAATCGATTGACGCGCAACAAGCCTTATCCGCTGCGCAGCGGCGATACTATTTTCATCGATGACTACGAGGTTCGGGTGACTCTCGGTGCCGAACCGGCTGCGGTGGAGAGCTACGCGCCGCGGCGAGCGGCATCGAGTGGCTCTTTGAGCCCCGACGATTCGTTCTTGGACGGCGCACCCGGAGCATCGGGAGTGCCTACCGCAGCCGACCCCCTGGCATTACTGGGGTTACAAAGCTCGCCCGCGGTCCGGCAGGGGCCCAGTGCGGCGAGTTTGCAAAATCAATCGCCGCTCGCCCAGCACTATCGGCCGCCAACGGCGACTCCGCCGCCCGCGCCCGTGCAGGTTGCGCCGCCGCCGCCCCCAAGAGTCCCCCAGCCGGGGTTCATTCCCGATGACTATGATCCCATGGGCGCGGACGAGGATCCCTTTGCCAGCCCGCCGGATCCACCGGTTTCGCGCCCGGCGCAGGCGGCACCGCCCCCGGCTCCGGCGCGTCCCGCGGTCGATCCGCCGCGTCGCGCGGTGCCCGCGCGACCTTCCGCGGCGGCCCCGACCGTCTTCACCGATCCGCCACGGTTCCGACGCCGGGGCCTAGCCGGGCGACTGTGGAACCGCGTACCGCCCAACCGGCCCCTAGCGCGGGTCGCGGGGCTCAGCCTCCGATCAATCGTGATCCATTTGAAGCGTCCGATCCGGCTGCGAAGCCCGGCCGAAATTCGGGTCAAGAAAGGCCGCCATCGCCCGTTCCGCCTCCGCGGCCGAAGGCGCAGCCACCTGAGGTCGCGAGCCCGGCAGTGCCGTCGGCGCCTGCGACATCCTCGGCGCCACCGGCAGCCTCCTCGTCCCGCGCTGCGCAGCCCGGGGGCGCCGAGGCGATGGACTTTGCAGCCATGCTGAAGGCGGCGGGTCTCGATGAGGTGCGGGTGACGCCGGAACTGTCGCAGCAATTCGGCAAGATTTTGCATGTCGTGGTGGCGGGCTTGATGGATGTGCTGCGGGCGCGCGACAAAATTAAAGACGAATTTCGCATGAGGATGACGACCTATAAACAAGCTGACAATAATCCGCTCAAATTCTCGGTCAACGTGGAAGATGCTTTGCATAATCTCTTGGTCAAGCGCAACGCGGCATACCTTGGACCCGTGGAAGCGTTCGAGGATGCGTTTCTCGACGTGCGCAATCACCAGATGGCCATGCTGGCCGGCGTGCGGGTTGCTTACGAGGCGATGCTCGCGGAGTTCGACCCGGACCGTTTGCAGAAAGACTTCGACCCCATGGCGAAGAGCGGGAATTTTCTGGCCGGCGGTGCAAAAGCGAAGTATTGGGAACTCTACCGCAATAGATTCCATGATATGGTCAAGGATGCGGACTCTAGCTTTCGCCATTTGTTCGGGGATGATTTCGCGAAAGCTTATGAAGAACAGCTGGCGCGGCTCAAAGCTGCGAATCGCGCGGAGCGCAAATAGATGCACCCTATGATCCAGACATGGCGGACCCTTCCGATCGCGCTTTTGTTGGCGAGCTGCCTGACCCTGACGGCCTGCAAGTCGGCGCCGCCGAAACCCCAGGTCTTGAAGCTCAGTGTGGCGGTCGGCGCCGATGCGAATCCCGACGGTCAAAACCGGCCGTCGCCCATTGTGATTAGAGTTTATCAATTGAAGGACGATGCGGCCTTTAAGGACGCGGATTTCTTCGCCCTCTACGATAAGGAGCAAGCGACCCTGGCCGCTTCGTTGATCTCGCGCCAAGAGTTCGAAGTGGCCCCCGGCGCGCAAAAAGTGGTTGATTACCAGCTCGCGCCGGATGCACGGTTTATCGGGATTGCGGCGGCCTATCGAAACATTCGCGATGCGGTTTGGCGCGCGCAGATCGGTTCGCAGGATAAAGGCCTGGCCGGCATCGCGAAGAAGAAGAAGCTGAACGTGTCGGCCGGCCGCGCCAGCGTCGCCGTGAGCGCCGAGTGAACCATGTCGGCCTATAACAAAGTTCTCTGGTCCGAGGGGCTGTTCCTTAGGCCGCAGCATTTCCAGCAGCAAAGTCGTTTCATCGAGCGGTTCCTGGAGACGCGATGCAGCGCGCTACACGCGCATTCGTGGGGGAGCGTCGAACTTCGGCAAGCAGCGCCACCACAGGTGCGAGGAGGGGCCGATGCCGATCAGGGCTGAGATGCGATGGTTCTATCCGATCGACTGGCCGCAGATCAGCCGCCATGTGCGGTTTGAGCGCGCCGGCGGTTGTTGCCAGGGTTGCGGCCGGCCGCATGGTGAAACCATTCACTGTCTGCCGGATGGCCGCTGGTACGACACCGCTCGCCAAACCTGGCGTGATGGCCGTGGTCAGCCCGCACCCTGCCCCGATGTCGAGGAGGTAACCCGGCTGCGGCAAACCCGTGTCGTCCTCGCAGCCGCCCACCTCGATCACGACCCGGGTAACAATCGGCCTCGCAATTTGAAGAGCCTTTGCCAGCGCTGCCACTTGATCCACGACCGGCCGCACCATCAGGCGCGGCGGCGGATTACTTACCTGCTGCGCCGGGCGCTCGGCGACCTGTTCCTCGGCCCTTACTCCGCCTGACCCTCGCCCTGTGTGATCGGCCCTGTAGCTCAGCAGGACAGCGCATTAGTTTCGTGATGTGGCGATTATCCAAGGGGGCAATATCGCCGGTGGGGCCGGCGATGATCGTGGCCGGATCTACCATGTCACCAATTTGCGGACGCACCAAAGCTGAGCGAAGCGGACGCATCACATATGTGTGCGGCGGGGTTTGAGCGGGGCGTCACGCGGAATTACGCGGAGGCAGCGCGCTGGTATCGCAAGGCTGCCGACCAAGGCAATGCCACTGACTTTTCAAAATGTCGGATCGCTACCGGATGATCCTGGCTCGTCATCATCATAGGAGGCCGCCTCGGCGAGCCTCCCGCGCTTGTTGAAGACGAACATCCGCGCGTTCGCTTTCCGGGTCAGGGGCCACCGCGATATTGCTCATAGCATTTATGCGTCTCGGCCCGGCGCGGCTCTTTTGGTTGCCGATCGGGCCGCCGTCGCCGTAGCTTCACGACGTTCGTCTCCACAGGTTTGTCGGGTTCGGGTGTTTCCACATTTGGCAATGTGGAAACACGGCGGCGCGCCTGCATGTCGACGCGATGTTTCTTATGCCCTTCGCGATCGAGGACGCGCGACACCGTTGCCGGGGAGAGGCCGACACCGGCAGCGACCTTTGCCTGCGTTCCTAAGAGCCGCCTGAGACCACGCAAGAAGGCAGCCTCCTGGCGCCGCCCCCGGTCGCGCTCGGTGAGCCGTCAGCCAGGTTCTCGTCGACATCAGTCAGTTTCTGACGGACCACTGTGCGCAAGGCCCCGTCGTCCCGTCGCCGGAGGCGCTGAGGGCCCATCATGATCGTCTGGAGACATTTCAACCCCAACCCTAAGATGATAGGATTGCCATATCGTCGGCATCTTCCCCCTAAGGGTCGACGGCCAAACGCTGCGTGACCCCCAAAGTCAGCGAGGCAAACATGTGGAAAAAATGCGAGCAATGCGGGGCCAATCACCTCGCTCTTACGAGCGGTCTTTGCGCCGCCTGTTATGAGCAGGATCGCCAACGCAAGCCCTTCCCACGGCGGCCAATGGCGGAACCACCGACGCCGGTCCCGCCCTCAGCAGAGCGAGCGTCCACGCCGACGAGGTGATCGAGTAGGCGCAGGCTCGTGTGCGGCAGCTGGCCGAAGGAGCCAGGCAAAACCAAGAAAGCCGTCTATTAAGGCTCAGCCATCGCCGCAATTCGCAACACGGCGCAGCGTCGGTGCTCGCTACTGGGAGGACACACCGCACCGCAGGCTCAATTCGCAGGTCGGATTTATCAACATTTTGGCAGGGATTATCAAGCAGGTTAGCCTGAAGTATTCCATCTGTCAGCTGCTATGAGAAAACATTTGAGACTGCGCCTGTCGAGGCTGGACCGATGACAAGCGCCGCGCTTGACGCGCCGTTGCGCTCCCTGTGCGAAGCGCTGGATCAGACGGAGGCCGAGATCAAGCGCGAGTTTGACGCAGTGCGACGCCTCTACGGGCTCATTGATCAGCGCTACCGGCCCATCCTTGAACTACAACGGCGCGCCGCAATGCTGAAGGCGGAAATCCATCGGCGCCGGAGTAAGAATGCATCTCCCGACGGGGGTGACTGCGCGGCAACCGAGTAGAGGTGGTCCGCTCCCGTGCCCTGGCCTCGCGACACCTTTTTGCCTTACTCGCCGCCGGCACCGCTTTCTTCGCCGGCTAGAATTTCTACCGGCACGTTGGGCGTCCATTCGCTAATTTTCTTGGACCGGCTATAGGAAATCCGATGTCGCGCGATTTGTTTGGAACTGACGGCATCCGCGGCACCACGAATGTCGAGCCAATGACACCGGAGACGGTGCTGAAGGTCGCAATGGCCTTGGGCAGCTGTTTTCGCAGAGGTTCCCACAAGCACCTCGTTGTGATCGGTAAGGATACGCGCCTGTCGGGCTATATGCTCGAACCGGCCTTGACCGCCGGGTTCATCACGATGGGCATGGATGTCGTTCTGGTCGGCCCCTTGCCGACCCCGGCAATCGCAATGCTGACACGTAGCCTACGCGCCGATATCGAAGTCGTGGTTTCGGCGTCACATAATCCGTTCGGCGACAACGGGATTAAATTATTCGGCCCCGACGGTTACAAGCTCTCGGACGATTTCGAGGACAAGATCGAGGCGGGCCTGATAAAGGGGCCGACCCGGCGCGCCGCGCCCCACGAACTCGGCCGCGCCAAGCGGCTCGACGATGCCGGCGGCCGCTATATCGAATTCGTCAAGCAGAGCTTCCCGAAGGGGCTGCGCCTCGACGGGCTGCGCGTCGTCGTCGATTGCGCCCACGGCGCCGCCTACAAAGTCGCGCCGACTGTATTCTGGGAATTGGGCGCGGAAGTTTTTTCGGTCGGCGTCTCTCCCGATGGCTTCAACATCAACCGCGAATGCGGCGCGCTGGCGCCGGAACATATGCGGCAGGAGGTGCTGGCGCGGCGCGCCGATATCGGTATTGCTCTCGACGGCGATGCCGACCGGCTGATCATCGCCGATGAGCGCGGCGTCATTCTCGACGGCGATCAGCTGATGGCGCTGATCGCGAACAATCTCACCCATAGCACGCGCCTGCGGGGCGGCGCGCTGGTCGCGACGGTCATGTCGAACCTCGGCCTCGAACGCCACCTCGCCGGGCAGGGCATCGGCCTGCACCGAACCGCGGTTGGCGACCGCTATGTTGTCGAGAAGATGCGCAGTCTTGGCTGCAACCTCGGCGGCGAGCAGTCCGGCCACATCATCCTGAGCGATTACGCAACGACAGGCGACGGCTTGATCGCTGCGCTCCAGGTGATGGCCGCCATCGTCGAGACCGGCAAGCACGCCAGCGAGGTGTGCCGCGTCTTCGAGCCGGTGCCGCAGCTGTTGCGCAATGTACGGTTCGGGCGCGGACAGCCGCTCGATACGGCGCGCGTCAAAAACGCAATTACCGCTGCCGAGGCGCGGCTCGGGAAGGAGGGACGGCTGGTGATCCGTAATTCCGGCACCGAGCCGGTGATCCGTGTCATGGCGCAGGGTGAGGACGAGACCTTGCTGACCGGGGTCGTTGACGACATCTGCGGCGCGATCCGCGATGGGGCAGAGACCGAAATCGACGGTTGGTCAGAGCCACCGGTCCAGTAATGCACGGACCGAAACTGGTGGCTCAGCGGATCAGGCCAAGCCCGAGAATACCGACCAGGATCAGATACGCCGCGACGACATAGTTGACGATACGCGGGACGAACAAGATCAGCACACCGGCCAAGAGTGCGGCGAGGGGCTGAAGATGGGGAATGTGGAGGGTCATAGCGAATTTCCTTGTGGTTCGGAGGCCGGGCTGTAGCAGCCTGCGTCACGCCAACTTCTCAGCCCGAGCCACCGGTCGCCCATTCTGGTTTTCGACCCTCACGGCGAAGTCGTAGCGGTCAATGTCGAGCGCGATGTCCACATCCTCGGGGTGCAAATGTAGCCGAGCCGGATCTTGAAATCGCACGACTTCCCTACCCGCCAAGATCAGACGCTGAACGGCCCACCTGTCCCCCGGACGGCCTTCAAGACGATTGCGAAGATGGATCGCACATACCTCGTCCTCGTCGGTCCGGTTGATCCCGTTATCGCCCATCGCGACCAAGGTGATCTGCTTGGGCGATCCTGCCAGCATCGCTCGGGCGGTCGCAGTCGCGGTAACCAAGGAGGCCGCATAGAGCCGGTCGGCCCGGTTCGCCGCGACAATGCCCTGCGTGCCTGCACTGGTCCTCTGGATGAGGGTCTTGTCCCCGAAGTTGACATCGGAGATCTCAAACGGAGAGTTGCCGAAATCGAACCCCCGTGGTGCACGGCCCTGAAATTCACCTATGCAGATCTGACCGATCCCGGCTTCGCGTAATGCCAGGGCTTCCTCGACTGAGCGGACCATCACAATAGCGGAGGCGCCGTTCGCGAGCGCCACAGCAGCGGTGGTGAAGGCACGAAACACATCAATAATCGCCACCGTGCCGGCCGCCCCTGCCGCACCTTCGAGTAGGCTCTGGATCGAGACGTTCATGAGCTATCGTGGACTTGCCCCGCTTTAGTGGAGAGGGATTGGCTCATTTGGCGGCCGTTTTTTCGAACTGAGCCGGGCTTGTGAAGTCGAGGGCGGAATGGCGCCGGACGGGATTGTAGAACCCGTCGATATAGCGGCCAATGGCCTGGTCGGCTTCTTGGCGGGTGTAGAAGACGGTCCGCCAGACGAGCTCGGATTTCAGGGTCTTGAAGAACGTTTCCACCATGGCGTTGTCGTAGCAATTTCCCTTGCCGGACATTGAGATCATGATGCCGTGCTTGCGCAGCTCGGCCTGATAATCGATCGAGCAATACTGGCTGCCACGGTCTGAATGGTGGACCAGCCCGGCTGCCGGACGACGCATGGTCAGGGATTTGCGCAGAGCAGACAGAGCCAGGTCCCGATGCAACCGGTCGCCGGTTGCCCAGCCGACGACCCGACGAGCGAACAGGTCGATGACAACCGCGAGGTACAACCAGCCTTCGCGGGTCCACACGTAGGAGATGTCGGCACCCCACTTCTTATCGGGGCCGGTTGCCGTGAAGTCCTGATCAAGCAGGTTCGGCGCGACCGGCCAAGCGTGATGGCTGTCCGTGGTCCGCTTGAACCGCCGCTTCTGCCGAGCCTGCAGGCCGTTGTCGCGCATCAGCCGGGCGATCCGGCGACGACCGACCACTAGGCCGATATCCCGCAGTTCCCGTGTCATTCGGGGACTGCCATAGGTGCTGTTCGACAAGGCAAAGGCCGACCGGACATGCGCCAGCAGCACCATGTCGTCGCGTTGGCGGTGGCAGGCCAGCCGACCTCTCCAGGCAAAATAACCGCTTTGGCTGACACCAAGCACGCAACAAAGGCGATGGACGGGGAATGCCGCTTTCGCCCCATCGATGAGCGCGAACCTCATCGACTTCCCTCCCGGGCGAAAAAAGCGGTGGCCTTCTTCAGGATGTCCCGCTCCTGGCGAAGGATCTCGTTCTCCCGGCGCAGCCGCTCCAGCTCGGCTGTGACATCACTCTCCGCCGCCGCGGGGTCGACAGCGTGCCGATCCCGGCTCCGCCCGATCCAGCGGACCAGCGTCGATAGCCCAATTCCCAGATCACCGGCGATCTCGCGCTGCGTTCGCCCGCTGGTCTGCACCAAGCGGACCGCTTCCTCCGCAAATTCCTTCGTAAACCGTCGCTGCTGCATCGTCGAGTTCCTCCTAAATCATCGGGGAACTCTCCACTTTTCCGAAGCAAGTCCATCGAGCGCCGTGAGCAAGATCCAAACCTCTATCACGGGCAGTGACGCCCTCGATCTGCGTCATATTCGACCCTTGAGGAGTGACGGCGAGGCGGCGCAGGGCGGCGGCGACGGGCGCTGAACGCTGAAGCGCAGGCGAAAACGTAGAACCCCACCAAGCGAGGGCCACCAGCGTCAGTCGGAGATCGCAGTGCCGGATCTAGGCGAAATCGCGTCCCGCACTGTACGGAGTCCGTAGTGATCCCCTGGCGGCGAGGTCCTTGTTTATCATAGGAACCTACCCGAGCGCCACGTCGCCAGCCGCGCTGAAACGAAGACGCCCACGGCTCCACCTAAAACCTTCATGGCCGCATCGTGGACCCGACCATCCCGGGTGGGTACGAGGTGCTGAAGAGTTTCAAGCGACAAGGCAAGTGCCACCAGTAGCAGCAGAACCACGCCGCGGCGTTTCGGGTAGCCAAGGCAAAACACTCCACCAAGCACGGAGAAAGCGGCGAACCGCTCAAGATCCGGTGGAGCACCGGTGACGGGCCGCCAGCCGATTGGGGAGAGCGTGATGAAGATCACGGCAACCAGAAGCAGCCACCCAATCCAACGGCATATGACCAAGGTGCAGGCGCGTTGAGAGGTACCGTCGGGTGGGCGCATTTCAGTGCGGCTCGAACATGATCGAAACTCGCGCCCCCAACTTCGGATCATACAGAGCCAGAACGTGTTGCCCCGTCTCTACATGCAGTCGTGCGCCCGGCTGGACCCGGAACAAGGAGCCGTCACGAGCGCGCACATAGCCGCTGGCGCGCAGGTCGTTAAAGCGAAATCGCGCAATGCCTGCCGACGGGGCGTAGAACGTCGCTTCGTGCGCGGGGCCTTCGTAGATGGTCTCGGTAGGCATCGTTAAATAATATCGCGTAAGGCGATCACGCCAATAGGCCGCATTCGATCGGCGCGGATCAACTACTGGGCAACGAGGTCTATTTTGCTAGGCTGTCCCGACGGGCTGCTCTAGCAGGGGCCGCCCTCCACGGCGCAAGTCTGCTCGCGTTGTCCCCAGGTGCCGTTCACCCAGGACCAGCGCTCAAAGATCGAGCGTCCTCCGCGTCGATCGTGATTGAGTGAACCGGCATGTACGATACGAAGTGCTCAGCGATGGATCGTTGTTTTTAACATTGCCGATGCGGCCGCTCACGGGCCAGCACGTCACCCGCAGCTGCACCCCTCTTTCTCGGCAAGTCGACGGCCCTCAGTTATTCGACGCGCTGTGGATAACGTCGAAGCTAGTACCTCTGCACAGAAGAATTGACGGGTTGATCGTGACTGGCCCGGAGAGGCGGTAGCGTCTCGGGATCGACCAGCACCTGGATGCTTCGGGCGGTCCCGGGGCGGCGTCGGATGAGCCCGTTGCGTTCCAGCGTGATTACCATCTGGTGGACTGACGGTGGCGTCACCCGGAAGAATCGCTGCAAATCGGCTTCGGCTGGCGGTCGGCCGATCACCAGCGTGTCAACCGATGTTCGGAACTGGACGATTGTGTTGAAAAAGTCGGGAGTTGCCGAAGCGCGGCGGGGCTGATTCAATCCGGTCGGGGGACTGGAGTTCAGCCGATGATGGGGGAACGTCGGAGCGGGCAGGACGCCTCCCCCGCATCACGGTTGATTGGGACACCTCGCAAGCGGACGATTTCCGCACGAGAGGTGTGCCATGGACCATCAGGCGAAAGACATAGGAGCGCGGCCGAGCGCCGCGGAGCGAACGCAAGAGTCTGGCGTAGCGGCGCTCGGCCGCGGTGGCAGGATGTCGCGACAGCGCAAGACTGCCGCAGTACTCCGGCTGTTGCGCGGCGAAGACCTTGAGACAGTTTCGCGCGAGCTCGGCGTTACGGCGGCGACGCTCACCGGCTGGCACGACGCCTTCCTGGCCGCCGGTGAAGCTGCCCTGACGACCCGTCCGGCCACGGGCGAAGAACTGGAGAGTGACCGGCTGAAGGCCAGGCTCGGGGCGGCGCTGATCGAGCGCGACTTGCTCAATGAGAAGATCGCTCTCCTGGAGGCCGACCGCCCTTTTGCTCGACGCAGGCGCAAGCCATGAGCCGCGTCATTTCGCCGGTCACCGACAAGCCGTATGGTCTGGCCGCGGTCTGCCGCGTCTGGCGGCTCGCCCGCTCAGGCGTTTATCGCCACCAGTCGACGCCGCCGGCGTGGCAGCGGCGCGGACCGCTCGGCGCGATGTCGGATGACGCGCTGGCCACGGCGATCCAGGAGGTGCTCGCCGCAAGCCCGTTCCATGGCGAGGGGCATCGCAAAGTCTGGGCGCGATTGCGTTATGCCGGGACCCGCACCTCGATGCGACGGGTGCTCCGGCTGATGCGCCAGAACAACCTGCTGGCACCGACGCGGGTTGGTGGGACTGTCAGGAATTTCGTGCGCGGCTGGGCGGTTGAACATGATCAGGCCATGGCCCTTGTGAAGCGTTCGCCGAAGAGAACGGCGAACTGGGCCTTGGCCATGCACCACTCGCGCGGCGGCATGATCCACTCCTTCTCGGAGCGGTTCAAGACCAGGAAGAGCAGTTTCGTTGCGGCCTCGTCGGTGGGGAAATGGCCTCTGGCTCTGACGGCTCGGCGGAGCTTGGAGTTCAGCGCCTCGATAGCATTTGTGGTGTAGAGAATCCGGCGCACATCGCCGGGGAAGGCATAGAACGGGATGACTTCGCCCCAGGCCCGCCGCCAGCTCTGGCCGATTGCCGGGTATTTGCGGCCCCAGAGGCCCTCTTCGAAGGCGGTGAGCGCGGCTTCGGCCGCCGCGGCGTCGATGGCCCGGTAGATATCCTTGAGCGCGGCCGCCACGGGCTTGCGGTCCTTCCAGGAGACGAAATCCAGGCTGTGGCGCAGCAGGTGGACGATGCAGGTCTGCACCGTGGCCTGCGGGAAGACAGCGGTGATCGCGTCCGGGAAGCCCTTCAGGCCGTCGACGACGGCGATCAGCACATCTTCGACGCCGCGGTTCTTCAGCTCGTTCATCACGCGCAGCCAGAATTTGGCGCCTTCGTTCTGCTCGAGCCACAGGCCCAGGATCTCCTTGGTGCCGTCGGCGCGCACGCCGAGCGCGATATGGACGGCCTTGTTGCGCACCAGCCCTTCGTCGCGGATCTTGACCCGCAGCGCATCGAAGAAGACCAGCGGGTAGATCGCTTCCAGCGGGCGGGCCTGCCAGGCGGCGACCTCCTCCAGCACCGCATCGGTCACCGCGCTGATCAGGTCGGGCGAGACCTCGATGCCGTAGAGATCGCGCAGATGGCCGACGATCTCGCGCGTGCTCATGCCGCGGGCGTACATCGAGATGATCTTGTCGTCGAACCCCGGAAAGCGGCGCTGGTACTTGGCGATCAGCTGCGGATCGAAGCTGCGCCTGGCGGTCGCGCGGCACCGCCAGCTCGATCTGCCCGGTGTCGGTGATGACCGTCTTCTTGCCATAGCCATTACGCCGGTTGCCGGGCTCCTCGCCGGCAAGATGATGGTCCATCTCGGCGTTCAGCACCCGTTCGGCCAGCGCCTTCTTCAGATCGTCGAGCAGGCCATTCGGATCGAAGGCCGTCTTGGCGATCGGCGCCGGCCAGAAGCTGGTCGAGGATGGCATCAGGGATAATGAGGCTCTTTGCGTCGCGGCATTGGCGGGGCTCCTTTGCTCCCATCATGCCCAACCCCGCACGAAATTCCTGACATCCCGGGTTGGTTCACCGCGTGGGCCGCGCAACCATGACGGCACCATCATCCCCGACACGGTCGACGTGATGTGGGGCACCGACCTGACGACGACGATCACCGGCGAAGGCCAGGCGACGGTGTTCATCGCGGTTGATCATTGCTCTGCCGAATGTGTCGGCATCCATGCGCATCCGCAGGCCACTCGCTTCCAGGCCCTGGAGCCGATCCGCCAGGGCGTGCGCCAGCACTTCGGCGGATTTGCCAAGGCGATCGCCCGCGGTCTGGCCATGCGGCATGACCATGGATCGCAATACATGTCGCACCACTTCCAGACGGAGATCGCCTTCCTCGGCATCGAGAGTTCGCCCGCCTTCATCCGCGCGCCGGAAGGCAATGGCTGTGCCGAGCGGTTCATCCGCACGCTCAAGGAAAACCTGCTGTGGGTGCAGACCTTCGAGACTATCGAGGAGCTGCGCCAAGCCCTGCTCGAGTTCCGCCAGACCTACAACACCACTTGGCTGATCGAGCGGCACGGCTTCCTCACGCCAGCCCAATTCCGTCAGAAGCAGCTTCAAACTGCCGCCATCGCTGCGTAGGGTTCAATCCGGTGTCCCAAAAACCGCAGGCGGTACATCATCAAGCTAATATCTTTGCGCCACAACCCATCAGCAAGCCGCGGAAAGCAGGGCACGCAGCGGTTCCCGGAAGAGCAAAGCGGGCCACACTCGCCCGCGATGAACTGAACGAATCGATTGGGCTGAATTAAACTGAGGTGCCGTTCTCGCCGGGCTTATCGCAAAGTCGCAGCTTACTTTTTGGCTCGGTACTAGACAAATCTTGAAGACCGTCCAAGAAGGAAGGTAGACGGCCTATACCGAGGAGAAAAATTTGATAGCGGCAGCGGTTGTGGAAATTTTTGTCAGGCAGCAGAAGGGCCTTGGAGTATTCAAATTTACAAAGCTCCCTATGAAAGACGATCACCTGTGTCTTCCTTCCGCGCACCGGCGCGGCCGGCTAAACCGATACATGGTGACCGATGTGGCCCAAAATGCCGATCCCGAACGCATCTCGGAGAACTCTGCCGGGCCTTTGCGTGCATGTGTCTATGTCTCATTTTGCGACGAGATATAACCAGCCATGCTTCGCGGCCTCTCCCTCGGCGGCACCCTCACGCAAGTGGCGACCGTAGGCATCAACGCAAAAGGCCCGAGGGTTGAAGCAATGCATGGTCGGGCGACGGACAACAAGAAGGGTAAATGCTTTGCGGATGCGCTGCCGGCGCCGTGACGCGCCCAGGGAGCGGGTGTCATTCCACGCTCCGATTGGCGCCCGCTCTTTTACCGGCACCGCAGCGTGCCCGAAGGCGGAAGATGATGAATTTACAGTACACGGCCAGAAAGGCGAGCAGAATGCTCGGGCTCAATTTACACGCATGGGAAATACTGATGGTATTCTCCCTCGTTACGGTTGCCGTAGCGGCCGTATTCGTCGTGGTTTTGACAAGAAAAGAATCTTCAGACCTTAAGCGCGAGTATGATACTTACAAACTCACCGTCGACGCGAAGGTGGCTGAAGCCAAAGAGGAAGGTATTAAAGCCGGTAAAACCGCCGGAGACGCTTTGGCACGCGCCGCCGTCTTAGAAAAAGAGGCCGCCAGACTAACGAAGGAAGCTGAGGAGGCTAAACTAGAGACCGAGCGCCTTAAAACTCAGGTAGCTTGGCGACACCTCGCACCCGATCAACGAAAAAATATCGTTGACGATTTAGCCGGAAAAAGCTTCGCGATACATTTCGACTATTCGCAAAACGACCCCGAAGCGATGCAATTTTCGGAGGACTTGCTTAAAGCGATAAGGGATGCCGGGATAATTGCATATACACATCCGCTGGTGGCGCCTCCAGCCCCGCCGGGAGTTCTCATTTTTGGAACAGAAAATGATCCTGCATACCACGCCATGAAATCCGCTTTGGAACGCGCCAATGTTCAATTCAAATTGGCACCGCGCAATGGACCGACCCGACTTTCGATCGGCAGCAAACTCGCACCATTTTGAGGGCAAATTGAGGTCTGGCGACAGGCAGATAAAGCAGATGAATTTCCAACGAGCTAAAGCCACAGGCTCATCTGCGTCAGCACCAAGGTCAGCAATCAATGCAAGCCGTCATCAGGCTCGGCCGGCTCACGATCGATCGCCAATGGCGCCGGCTCATGGTCGACGACCTTCGCATTGACGATGAGCCGCGCCAAGTACTCGTCGTTGTCGTCTACGACGCTGATTTAAATCGTCGTTTTGTCAACGAAGATGCCCAAATGCCGGCCTACAAGCTCGATCGACCGGTTGGCCGCGGCACGGTCGCCGTTGCGCATCGACACTAGGGCATTGCGCTTCAGGTTACGGAGAACCCACGCCTCGTCGAGGCCGACGCGCTCGGCTGCCGAGTTGGCGGCGGCAAGAAACCGGCATCACCTGCCGGGCACGCAATACGCGATCTGCCTTTCTCGAAAGGCCCAAAAGGTCGATCCTTCCCTCACAACGAACCGAAATCCGGTGAATGTCGGTTTAAGGATCGGCGGTGCTTCAACACTTGGCGGTCAAGGAGTGATAGATGCGCACCTATCTCGCGTTGGCCGCTGTCTTGGCCCTCGGACCAGCCGCTTCGGCCGCGGAGCGCGACCAGCCGACTGCCATCCTCGTCAGTCCGATTCACGAGGCCCAGATGGTCCGCGCCGACGACGGCAAGGACCACGTAGAATACGAACTTCTCGTCGTCAACGTGTTCTCCGAGCCGGTGACGCTGGCGAGCGTTACTGTTCTCGATCCCGCCGCAAAAGAACTCAAGCGGATCGAAGGGGGCGCCCTTGCGGCTGCGACCCAGACCCTCTTCGCGAAGATAGCAACACCAGTCGTTCCCGCATCGGCCGCCGTCTCGGTTGACGTCGATCTAATCCTGCCGCCGGACACCGCCCCGGAACGGGTCACGCACCGGATCGCCTACACCCTCAAGGCGGACTGGAGCTTGCTTTGCTGGTCGGCAGCCTGGAGGTTAACGCACCAGAAGTCACCATCAACCGCCAGCCGGCCATGGTGATCAGGCCGCCCCTTAAGGGGAAGGGCTGGCTCGCGACCACCGCTTGCTGCAAGCCCAATGTCCACAGAGACCTTCGTATCGCGATAGACGGCGTCCGCATCGAGACCGCCGAAACCTTCGCCATCGACTGGGCCAAGGTCAAGAACGACAGACTCTTCGACGGCAACGGCAAGAGGGTCGAGCAATACTATGGCTTCGGCGAGGACGTCCTCGCCGTCGCCGATGGCACTGTGGTCTACATCCACGACGGCATCCCCGATGAGACGCCGTCCGTCCTGATGGTCCCCAAGTCGAAGTCAGACTATGGCGGCAATAACGTGATTCTCGAAATCGCTCCGAATGTCTTCGCCTGGTATGCGCATTTGCGCCAGGGCAGTCTCAAGGTGAAGGTCGGTGACGCGGTGAAGGCCGGGGCGCCCATCGCCAAATTAGGGAACACCGGCCCCTCCGAAGGCCCCCATCTGCATTTCGGTCTTCTCAACAAGCCCGACCCTATCGCCGGACGGAGCCTGCCTTTCGTCATCGGCAGCTTCATCTTGGACGGCGCGGTTGATTTCGACACCTCGAAAGCGGATCGACTGGTGATTCGGCCCGATGCGCGACAGGTTCAGTCCGCCTATCCGCTCTACGGCGGCATCCAGGATTACCCGTAGCGCGAACTATGAACCTGCGCGCCTATTGCGAGGAGACGAACCCCGAATCCTGGGTTTGCAGCTGAATCGGTTACAGCAGCCAGATTGTGTCTGGCGACAGATAGATAAAGAAGATGCACTGCCAATGAGTTAAAGCCACAGCCTCGATCTGTGTCAGCTCAAGGTCAGCGATCAATGTACGCTGTCGTCATAGACGCGATCGGAGTTTGAGGTTGCGCCGAGGGCAACGTGATCGACAAGGAGCCGCCGGCGATTGGATATGCCATTCTCGGCCGGCTCGCAATCGCCGCATCGCCGGGCTGCGCAACCCCGACCAGCCCCGCCGGCCATGCTACCGCTGGTGTCGGAACCACCGCCCAGCACGGGCTCCTCCGAGCCATGCGCGATATGACGACCTGGTTCTGTGACGCCTATGCCTCCTGGCAAAAAGGCGGAATCGAAAACGCCAATGGCCGATTGTGACGATGGTTGCCGCGTAACCTCGATATCGACCAACTCTCCGATCAAGATATCCAGGAAATCGTCCTCACCGCCAACCTCACGCCCCGCAAATGCCTCGGGTTCACGACCCCGTTCCAGGCCATCTACGCCGAACTTGGAAAAGACGTCCAAATCCGCTTCTCATGATCCCGTTGCACTTCACCCCGGAATTCACGGGGTGTCCGCCAGGGTCGCCAAATGTTCGAGCAACTCTCGACCTCTTTCTGGAAGTTCATCCAGACTTGCTGCGCCTGTACTCGCCGTTTCTATCCGCTGAGTATAGCTGTTGAGGGTCTCGGCGGCCTTTTCGAGGGTCTTAAATATATCGCCGTCCAATAATGCCACGTCTTCGCGCTCTCCACGTAAGAGAGGGCTGCTTTCGATGAGGAACGATGTCCTGTTATTGAAGAACCGTGTCGTCGGTGTCGGGTCGAAGCTTTTGAGAAATGCGGGCCGAACACGAACCACTTCCTTATCAAGCCGCTGCCCCTCCATCCTTACAGCCCATTTGACGACGATGCGCCGCCGGTCGTCGGTTTGCTTTCGCTCGGCCTGTAAGTCGGCTATTTGCGCCTTGATCCCTATGTAGGCGAGAACGCCGCCGCCCAGTCCAAGGCCGCCCGCGATCAGCGTCTCCCACTCGTGCAGCCAGTCCCGTCCGCCGCGCAAAAGGATGGTGCTTATGGCCCCGGCGAGCACGATGAGGGCGATGGGCGTCCAAAATTGCCAGCCCCAATCCCAGCGCGGGTTTGGCTGAGTATCGACCATCCCCGCCCCCGCCGCCATGTCAGGAACCGGCCCCAGGCTCTGGTCGGCGTCGCCGTCTCCTTCGCCGGCCGCTGATCGGTCTGCAGCGCGTTCAATTGCGCCTGGGTCCGCCGCCGCTCCTCGTCATTGGTCCGTCGCTCGGCCTCGCTGGCGTCCAGCCTGGTGCGCAGGTCACTGATCTGGTCCTGCGCATCGGCGAATCGGGCTTCGAGCATTGCTGTCTTGGCCCTCTCAGCGGCGAGTTGCGCAACCGCCTCGACCTGTTGCGACTTGTTCCACGCAACAGTCGGCGCATCAGGTGCCGGTGTTGCGTTCGGCTGGATGTCGTAAATCCGCTCCAACTCCGACGGGTCGAGCAGCCGAGCGCCGTCCGGCCCGACAGTGTAGGAAAGCCGCCCCGCTTTCATCGCTCGATGGAGGGTAGACCGGGGCCTGCCGGTAAGCCAGGCCGCTTCGGAGAGACCGATATTTGCCATGGTGTTGCGCCCCCAAACCGCAACAGTCCCGTGAAGCGTTGCGCTTCAGGCGGACGTGTTGCACGCGGGGGAATCCGCTTTACGCCGGTCCACCCGGTCGCAAGGGGCAAGGGACGGCGCTCGACGGCTAGAACCACTTCGGCAGCTCGGGAAATTTCACCCGGCACCGGTCATAGATCGACACCGATGGGTTCTGCATCCGCGGGCAATCATGCGAGGCGGCGCAGATCGCCGACTTAACGAGGATGCGCCTTGCTTAAACGCGGATCTCTCCGCCGCGAACCAAGCGCACGACGATGAGGGTTATCGAATTACCCGCGCATCTCTGAAGACGTTGTTTCCTATTCGTCGCAGACGCTCGCCGCCACACCGATTGCTACCTGGTTGCAGGCGTTCGCACTATAGCTGCCGAGGCTCATACAACGCTGATATGTCCTCTCGGCGCGAGCGAAATAGCAAGTGAGGTTGATTCTTTGGGGAAGCACTTGTGCATCTGATCCCCAGTGGGAGCTTCCTGTGTGATAACTTACGCTCGACTTATAAACCGATTTTTCTGCAGAGAGTCTCGGTGTAGTCATGATTGACCTCCTGAGGGTAATTTAGCCGACATTCCCCGGACGCCGAGTCATTCTGACATGAAAATCGCTCCTTCGGGCGTCTTGAGCAAGAGCAGGCAGTTTCCTATAGCCTTCCCGCCCGTGCTCGGCAATGAGCCGCGCAAATGCTCAGCCGGCTCTGCCGCCCGCAGCGGTCGCACGACACCTCGGGCATCGTCATGCCCTTCGCCCGCATGTCGCCGAGCGTGATCTGCACTCTGCTCACCAAACCACCTCCGACGCCGATTAGGCCATCAGGCGGCCTCTGCAGAGCGCGTGCACTGGCCTTGCCGGTACAGCGCCGCTAGGCGCTCTTATCGGGTCTAATCTTAAGCGATCGTTGAGCCAGAGGCGCCCACGGGCGCTCCAGGCCCTTCGACCTGAGTATGGAGAGAGCAAGTGGAGGGACCAATGGGCGAGGTGATCGGCGAGGTGCTCCCGTTCGGCGTCGGGGTCGCCCTCTCGCCGTTCTCGATCGTCGCCGTCGTCCTGATCCTCGCGACGGCAAGGGCGCGCTCGAATGGCCCGGTCTTCCTGATCGGCTGGCTGGTGGGTTCCTCGTCGGCGGCATCGTGCTGGCCGTGTCGGATGCCGAGGATGCGAGCAAGAACGGTGTCCCAGCCGTTTGGGTGAGCTGGTTAAAGGTTGTCCTCGGCGCTTTGCTACTGCTGGTCGCGGTTCGGCAGTGGAAGCGCCGCCGAAGCGACGAGGACACGCCGGAGATGCCGAGGTGGATGCGGCTGATGGATGGGTTCACCCCGAGCAAGGTGCTGGTCGCGGGCGCCGTGCTCTCCAGTGCGCCCCCGAAGAACGCGCTGCTTGTGATCGGGGCAGCGGCGGCCGTTGCCCAGACCGGCGCCTCCACCTGCACGCAGATCATCGGGCTGGCCGTGTTCGCCGTGATCGGCTCGCTCGGGGTTGGTGTGCCGGTCGCCATCTACTTTGGGACGGGCGAGCGGTCCGAGCAGATCCTCGATGGCCTCAGGGACTGGGTAGCACGCAACAACAACACAATCATTCCGGTGATGTGCGTCGTCGTCGGCGTCAAGCTGATCGCCGACGGGATCGGTTCACTCGCGGTCTTGACACCCTAACTGAGCGGCGGGCGCAGCCCTTATGCATGTCGAACTGCGGCGGACAGGGGATCCGGTTGGTTTTCGGTTCGGTCCGTGCCTGCGCCAAGCGCTCAGAGCATTGTCGGACGCGCTCGCCGGCCCCCACGACGGGCATAAGCATTTCCGCCCCTGCGGCGATCGGCGCCCCCGGATGACACATCAGCACGTTGAGCGCCCCCGACCGGCTCGGTCCGGCCCAGGCTCGCGATCAAGCACGCAGCCGCGCCAATAGCCTGCCCTGGGAACAGCGGGCCTATGGAGCAGCGGTGCTGCCGCTCGCCGCCCCTGATGGCGCCCCATTGGCGCCATCAGGGGGACTCCCCACCAATGATCAAGCATTTTTGGCGGGGCGGTAACCGCCAAGAGGGAGCCGGTGGTGAAGGCATCCCAGTGGGGGTGAGCATAGCGCCGTGCTCGGCACCGTCGAGAACGCTTCGGCTTCGCCGGTGCCACAAGCGGCATCCTCGACGACACCTGCGCGCGGCGCACTGGCAGGCGCCAGGTCGGGACGCAGGGATGGTTACTACGGTCGACGCCGGGATGTTTTGTGGCTTAGGTGGTCTGCTTCTCGGCACGACTGGGGTCAAACATGGTCTGCTGGCCGAGCATCGCGCAAGCCACTGCGAGCAGTCGGTCGGCAACGCTGCGCGGGGCACGCCCGTGGCTGTGACCGCGCTTGCGCAATTCGGCATAGCGACAGCGGCTGAGCGGATCGTGTTGGGTAGCAACCCGGCCCAGTGATAGACCGCGCTGCGCAGTCGCATATGGCAAGCTTGGCACATGATGACGATGCAGCGCTTGCCACTGCGCTTCGTCACTGGGGCGACCCCGCAGAGGGTTCGCAGCGCGTGATAATCTCGCCGGCGCACAGGCTCCGCCGCCTCGGCCAGGAGCGTGGCGAGGACAATCCTTCCGCACCTGGCAAGGATCGCAGGATTGTCACGTGGCGCTGCTCGGGCTCTTGTCCCGATGCCGTCTTCTCCTCGCCGGCTGCGAATTCGCCGCAGAGCGTATCGAGGCAACGATGCGGTTCCTTGATTTGTCGGTTGACCAGCTTGGGTCGTGCCGCCACGGCGCGAATATGCGCGCTCGCGGCCTCGACGGTGCTGGCGGCGGCGGCGTCCGGTCGCCTCCGGCAGCGGCCCGGCCGGCGACGGGAAGACCAGCGCCGCCCCGCAGTTTCGGAACGGGTCGGCCCCCAACGGCGGCGCGGTTCGTCGGCGAACGACAGCAAGCTCGCGACTTCGGAGCGAGAGAACCGGACGAGGGGCGTGCTCGACAAGCCGAGCGGAGCGCTACAGAGGTCGCCAGAAGGCCCGGAACGGTGAGCCGGGTTGCGGGCGTTTTGCTTAAATGGGAGGGCCGAGCAATGATTGAAACGAACGGGATCGACCACATCGTGTTGCACGTCGCCGATGTGCCGCGCGCCAGAGACTTCTGTAGCGGCGTGCTGGGCATGACCGTATACCGCGAGAACGAGCGCCAGGTTTTCCTTCATACCGGCAATCAAGGCGTCGCCCTGTAAAAAAGGGAAGCCGGTGCCGCCGGCGGGGACATGAACCACCTCGCCCTCAACGTTGCATCGGGAACCTATGAGAGCCTTCGGACCGATTTGGAGCGACACGGCGTCGCCGTCAGTGGCCGCCCGGGCGACGATCACTGCATCTATTTCAATGATCCTGACGGCCACCGCCTGCAATTGATGTTTCCCAAGTGAATCGCCCCAATCGAAAAATCGCTTGCGCGTAGGCGCGATCGATCACCGTGCGGCTGGTTTTCCCCTCTTGATAGGCAAGAGCGGTCGTTATGACGCCAGCTGAATGACCGGTCTGTCCAGCTAACGGACCCGCGCCGGACGGACGGGAACGAGCGCAACGCGCCGAGAGCTGACCTTTACGGAAACCGCCGGACGGCGCTGGGTCAGCTCCCGTAGCTCCGATGCCTTTCAACGTCGCCTTTGCCAACGCCGAAAGCGGCACGTGCTGTAGTCGCATTCCGTCATCGCGCCGGCCCAAGCATTGGCAGCGATGCTGTCTCTGTATATGGCTGTTTCGTAGAAGATTTGCCTGGCCGTGAAGCGGTGCTGTGCACGATAAGCTGAGCGGCTTTAGATCTTGCAACGTTAGTTGACCGCGCCAGGAGCATTACATGATTGGTGCGCCACGGGCGCAGATGTTTGGCGGCGACAGCATCGCCGCCCCGCTGCGTCATCCCACGTTTCGGCGCATTTGGCTCGCCAGCGTGCTGTCTAATCTCGGCATTCTGATCCAGGGGGTCGGCGCCGCCTGGGCCATGACGCAAATGGCGTCCTCGGCCGACAAGGTCGCGCTGGTGCAGACTGCGCTGAGCCTGCCGATCATGCTGATCGCATGCCGGCCGGCGCGATTGCTGACATGTACGACCGGCGCATCGTCGCGCTAGTCGCCCTTTGTATTGCGCTCTCCGGCGCGACCGCATTGGCAGTGCTGACTTGGCTAGGTCTGGTCACGCCGAACCTTCTGCTCGGGTTCTGCTTCGCCGTAGGCTGCGGCATGGCGCTGATGGGACCGGCTTGGCAATCCTCGGTCGCAGAGCAGGTGCCCGCGGAAACGCTTCCCGCCGCGCTCGCCCTCAATGGCATCAGCTACAACATCGCGCGCAGCATCGGTCCGGCGATCGGCGGCATCGTCGTCGCGACTGCTGGCTCGGAGTTTGCGTTTGCTCTTAACGCTATGCTCTATCTGCCGCTAATTGCCGCGTTGTTGCTGTGGAAGCGCGTTGCCGAACCCTCGCGCCTGCCTCCCGAAAAGCTGCGGCGCGCCATGGTTTCAGGCGTGCGTTACATCGGCAATTCACCCTCAATCAAGATCGTGTTGGCCCGCACCCTGTTGGTCGGCCTCCTCGGCGGCGCGATCCTCGCCCTGCTGCCGCTGGTCGCTCGCGATCGCCTGCAGGGCGGCGCCGGGCTCTACGGCATGATGCTCGGCGCCTTCGGCGTCGGTGCCGTCCTCGGCGCGCTCAACCTCACTAGGCTGCGCAGGCACCTCGGCGCCGAGGCCGCGTTCAGCGTCTGCACGATAGCGATGGGCGTGGGTTTCGTCGTGGTGGCGGTGAGCCAGACGCCGGTGCCGACGATGGCCGCGCTGGTCGTGGCCGGCGCCGGGTGGACGCTGACATGGACGCTACTCAATATCGGCGTACAACTGTCGGCGCCGCGCTGGGTGTCGGGGCGCACCAGGCGGCAAGCTCAGGCGGGATTGCCCTTGGCGCCTGGGGGTGGGGCCATCTTACCGATCTCGCGGGGGTCGAAACGGCGCTGTTGATCGCGGGCGTGCTGATGCTGGCGTCGCCGCTGATCGGTCTGTGGCTGCGTATGCCGCGCATCGGCGCGCGCGGCGAAGAAACCGTCGTACTTGATGATCCCGAAGTGCGGCTGGAGCTGACCGGGCGCAGCGGTCCGGTGGTTGTCGAGATTGAATATCGCGTCGAGCCGGACAATGCGTTGGCGTTTCATAGTCTTATGCACGAGGTGCAGATGTTCCGCCAACGCAACGGCGCCTATGGCTGGTCGATCGCGCGCGATGTCGCCGATCCCGAATTATGGACCGAACGCTATCGTTGCCCGACCTGGTTCGACTATTTGCGCCAGCGCAACCGCGCGACCCGGTCGGAGACGGCGACGGAACAAGAGGCGATCGCCTTTCACATCGGCCCCGACCCGGTTCGCGTCCGCCGAATGCTGGAGCGCCCGTTCGGCTCGGTGCGTTCGAAGGATCACACGACCGATATGGCGCCGCGAGCCGAGACCACCGCGACGACGCGCGAACCCCGGGAACCGCTCCAGCAGCTCCGGCGGTCCGGGTGATCGCTTGGCCCAAACCGGACCTAATTAGTTTCTTATGAAGCAATCAGCCGCTCTGTGCGGAAGCCGACGCGAGATTGGGGCGCTCGGCTATGCACTCGCGCTATTCGCCACCGATCCAATGAAGAGGCGTTCACCCGATGCCAAGTGATCGACAACGAGCCGCCGGCGATCAATTACGAGCCGGCCGGCCCCGACGAGAGCGTCCATTGACGCTCAGGTGGTGGGTAGAGCGTCCGCACCCCACGCGTGCCGCACCTTCGTGATGACACGTCGACGCCAAGCAGGACCAACCCGAGTCGGCGTCAGCTCAAGTCGTATAAGACTAACGTGGAAGTTGACAGTAAGTTGTGCAATGCTGAATTAGAGCCTTGCGGCTAACTTTCGTACCGATAAGCGATGTCCGGGAGGTATGGTCGTGGATCCGTTATCCTCACTTCTTGCGGCATTGGTAGCGGGCGCGGCCGGCGCCCTGAAGACAACCGCCGCAGCTGCCGTAAAAGATGGTTACTCGGCGCTGAAGCGGATGCTCTTGGAGCGCCACAAGGCCGTGGACATCACGGCCATTGAGCGTGATCCGAAGGCGCCCAAAACAAGGCGCGGCCTTGAACGCCAGCTTCGCAAATCGGGAGCCGGCGAGGATGCCGAGCTGGTCGCGGCCGCCAAGGTGCTGCTGCAGCACGTGGCGCGAGAGGATCCCAAGCTCGCCGAGGTGATCGGGGTCGATATCGAGGGCATTAGGGCCGGCACCGTCCGGATCAGTGACATCATCTCGGCGGGCGGCGGTGTCCGGGTCAGGAACGCCGTCGCAAAGGGCGACTTTCGGATTTCCGGGGTTCGCGCGGGGGCCGGTACCGGAGAAACCCTGGGAAAACGGTAGCGGCGGCGGAGGGCGCTGACACCTCCGCCGTTCGCCTCGATCACGTCGACGCAGGGGGCGACGTCAAGGTCAGTACAAGGACGATTCAGGTCTTTGTTGGCACCGCTGGTGTCGAGGATCGGGTTGTATCGGTCGGCCTGGATGGACGGGTCCGGGTCAGCGGGCCGGATGGCAGCAAGCCGGCGTCGCCGGCCGCGGCCAATCCGTACAAGGGCCTCGAAGCCTTCCAGGAAGCGGATGCCGACCGGTTCTTTGGCCGTGAAGCCGTCATCGCTCGGCTGTGGGAACGGTGCCGCGACCTCGCGACGCCCGCCGGAGAGTCCGCACCGCTCCGATTGCTGCCGGTAATCGGCCCCTCAGGGTGCGGTAAGTCTTCGTTGGTACGCGCCGGATTGCTGCCCGAATTGGCGCGCCGCCCGCTGCTGGGCTTGAGCGACGGGCGGGTCGCTGTGCTGGTGCCGGGTTCGCATCCGGTGGACGCCCTGTCGGCCATTCTCGCCCGCATGACTACCGGAGACCGGTTGCCGGCAGCCAAGCAGCAGGAAATCGTCGATCAGCTGCTGCTCCGCGATGCTGACGGCGGCTACCACGGGCTGCGGCGGATTGCGCGATTTCTGACCGACGAAGGCAGACCGCTGATCATCGTAATCGACCAGTTCGAGGAAGTCTGGTCGCTGTGTGATTCGACGGACGAGCGGACCGCGTTCATCAATGGTTTGCTGGATGTCGCCGGGGATCGCGACGCCCGGGTCAACATCGTCCTGACGATGCGCAGCGACTTCCTTGCCTCGACCTCGGCATATCCGGCCCTCAGCGACGCGATCTCCCGGCGCTCTTTTTTTGTTCCGTCGATGAGCGAGGCGGAACTGCGGCGAGCGATCGCCGAGCCGGCGCGCCACGCCGGCTTTTTGCTCGACGAGGCGACCATTGCCCTGATGGTCAGCGAGACCGAAGGGCGCGAGGGCGCTCTGCCGCTGCTCGAATTCGCTCTGACCCGCATCTGGGAGGGTTTGAAGGCGAACGTGCCGGCGGCCGAAACCCTGCGCGAACTCGGCGGCGTTGGTGGCGCGCTCGCGAAAGAAGCCGAACGAATCTATCGACAGCTGCCCGAGGCGGACCAGCGCATCGTCAGGCGGGCCTTTCTCGCCCAGGTACGGCTTGGCGAGGGTACTCGGGATTCACGGCGCCGCGCCGCGATCGAGGAGATTGTCGCGAGGGACGAAAAGCCAGAGCACGTTCTCAAATTGCTGCGCGACTTTTCGCAGGCGGGTCAGCGATTTATCACGTTGGGCGGAGATTCGGTCCGCGGCGTGATCACGGCCGAGCTGAGCCATGAGGCGCTGCTTGACCATTGGGACAGCTTGCGGAAGTGGATCGAGGACAGCCGGGACAATCTGCGTTTCCAGCGCCGCGTCGCAGAAGCGGTGACGGAGTGGGAGGCTCAGGGGCGCCCAAACGGGCTGCTGTGGCGCAGCCCGGTTCTCGACACGCTGCGCGCCTTTCATCGCTCCAGCGCCGCCGACATGACGGGGCCGCAGATCGAGTTCCTCGAATTATCTGAGCGACAGCAGCGGAGCGAGCAGCGCCGGCGCTATGCCGCACCGATCGCGGTGTTTACAGCGGTGTTGGTCGGGGCCGTGTATCTGCTTTGGCAGAACTACAAGAACTGGGAAGAAGAGCGGCCCTGGGCCCGGCTCGTCAGCGTGGCAAGCGGCCACAGCTATCCGTTGACTCACAATACTGCCAATGTCGGACGGAAGACCGAAGGGGTCACGACGATAAAGCACCAGGTGGCGCTGCCGGAACAGCGGATTTCGCGGATCCACCTCGGCATCTCCAAGACCGGCGTCGTGACCGATTGGCGCAGCTTTTACGGCACGACCCTCAATGCGTACCCGCTCCGCTACGGCCGCGAGGAGCCACTCGAGAAGGGCGATCTCCTGGTGCTTTCCGGGTTGGAGGCGTTTCGTTACGAGCCGATCGTCTGGCGCCCATGGGATTATTTTTTGCCGCGCGATCTGCCGAACGAGGCGCCGGCGGCTGGGTGGGCGCTGTTGATCGACGGCAAGCGCAAGCGGGCGGTGCCGATCGGCGCTGACGGAGAAGAAGAGGCGTTCATCTCGTTGCACGATGGATCGATTGCGCTGAGCGACGACCCGATCGATGCGGTGCTCGCCATCCGGCGGCGGGTACTCAGCAAATCCGCCTCGCTGTCCTTTCTCCGGATTCAGGCGCTGAAAAGTAATGAGGCCCAGGCGGATGCCGTATATAGCATCGCCAGCATTAACCCGGACGGCACCGCCTGTTCCCTCAAGAAGCAGATTTCAGTCTTGAGCGTTGCCGTATTGCCGAAAGCAAAAGAGCAGGATCTTTCTAGCGTTATCAAGGAAAAGAACGACGATTATCATTTGCGGGAACTGGTCCTCCCGTCGAACACCGAAGCAAGTATCTTGTTGGAAAACGATGAATCGGAGCATGGCCCGGGCGAAGTCATATTTTTTACCGAGAAAACCGGACCCTTTCAAATCGTGCCGACACAGATTGACGACATCGTCGAAATCGACCGAAACTTGGCATGTCGGTAAGTCTGCTGAAGGGCGCGGTCCGGTCACTGGCGATCGCGGCTTGAACCCCGCCTTCGGTGTCACGGCGGGGGGTTCTGCTGCGGGGCAGCATTCTTGCGCGACAAGAGCCCTTTCGGCAGCGGGACGCCCGCGAGCTGGGCGAGTGCCGGGAGGTCGCGAGGGTGCAGGAAATCGCCGGCAATGAAATGGGGCGAGCCAAGCTGCGGGACTTAGCATAGGCTCTGACCCGCTCCCGCAGATCAGTCCTGGTGGTCAGGACGAGGCGGTGGGGCTCTATCGGATCACAGGTCAATGAGGGGCCGGGGAGCGGTGTGCGGATTCTCAACCAAGCGCCGCCGGCGCCATTTCGCGAGAGCGTCAAGATCGCCGAGCAGAACTTGTACGCGCGTGCCGCCGAGCTAGTCGGCGACCGCAATCCGCGCGAACACGAGTTTACAGTCCAGTTGCGCTCGTTCGACGCCGCGAAACTGGCCGATCATACCGGCGTGCCGGTTCTGCTTGCATTATCTTCGGCGCTACTGGGTAAGCCCCTCAAAGGCGGAATGGCTGTTGTCGGCGGGATCAATCTCGGCGGCTCGATTGAACCGGTCCATAACCCAATCGATGTGGTAGAGCACGCGATGTCGAAGGGAGCCTCGACGATCCTGATGCCGGTTTCCTGCCGCCGCCAACTCGTCGACTTATCCGACGATGTCGCTACCAAGGTACAGGTGCTCTATTACTCGGACGCCGCTGACGCGCTGCGGAAGGTGCTGCACGAGGGATGAATAGAGGGCGCCTTGCCCCGGAAACATCCCCCTGATACGAACCATGATTAAAGGGTGACACGTCGACGCCCAAGCAGGGCTTTCCTCGTGAGCCCCGGAGTCAAGCTTCAGCTCAGGTCGGTATTAGCGGGTCGCGAATGCGGGTCGCTGCGCCAGCGCGAAGAACGCGTGTTACGGCGCCGCGCCGAGCTACTCGCCGTCACCTCATGGTGGCCGGATGCGGCCACCGGCCCATAACCCTTGTCCCGGGCTGCCGCCGCCGCGTTGGAAGCGCCGCCGGACTGGGATAGAGCCCGTTTACTGGTAGGGAATCGACCGAGTCCTGGAAGGCGCTTTTAGATCGTTTGGTTCGGGGCGATACAAGCGGATTTTAGTCTACTAGAGACGTGAACAAGGCTTCGGGGTGCGTACCTCCTGCCGTTTTATTAGGTCGTCGTTCCAGGGGCTGCGGGGCCGCCAAAAACGCGAAGCCGATTGGCCGCCTTCTGGCCGCCCGTCCGCCGACGCTCGCGGTGTTGCCGCCGCAACCTATCGCAAGGCGGTTTGCCCTGCGGCAGGATGATGCCCCCAGCAATCGGTGCTAGGGTTTTGCGCGGCCACCTTCGTGGCAGTGGGTGGCCGACACCCGAGCGATTATCCCCCGCGCGGGTGCGCTTGCTTCCCCGCCTCGGTGAGCGGAGGCGGGGAAGCTTTTCAACGTGAAATAGGCAAGAGATTCTAAAATCCTGCCCGCGCTGGTTCGACTAGTTCGGGTAGCAGTAGCCGTTGTACAAGTGGTAGCCTGCGGCGCAGCCGCCGGTTGCACCGCCGGTGACCGCGTTGGCGGTGCCGGTAACGATGCCGGTAGCGGTGTTCGCCGCTCCGCTGACGGCGCCCGTCGCAGTGCCGAGCGCTCCGCCGACCACCGCGCCGACCGGGCCAGCCGTGGCAGCGCCACTCGCCGCCCCCGACGCTGTGCCATTGACCGCGCCCGACACCGGGTTCGCGTATCCGCCGGGCGCCGGCGTCGCCGCCGGGTATGCGCCGGGCGCCGGCGTCGCCGCCGGCCGGCATGCGCCGCTATAGTACGTGTATCCGGCTGGACAAGCGTATTGAGCCATCGCCACACTCGACACGCTCGCCGCGAGCACGGCGGTAATCGCGAAAATCTTTAGCTTCATGGCAGCCTCATATGTTCAACCCCCATAACGAACCAACGCGAAAAGTGGTCGCGTTCCACGGGGGGTGGAATCGATCATGGTCTGCTGGTCGAGCATCGCGCAAGCCACTGCGAGCAGTCGGCCTGCAACGCTGCGCAGGGCACGCCCGTGGCTGTGACCGCGCTTGCGCAATAAGCTCGAAGCGGACTCCCGCCCACGGGGTCCGCATGAGGTCCGCAACAAAAATGGGCGGGAGGAGCCGGCGGCCGATTGTTCGTTAACTAATTGATTTTGTTGGTGGGTGCAGTAGGACTCGAACCTACGACCCGCTGATTAAGAGTCAGCTGCTCTACCAACTGAGCTATGCACCCCACCAGGCGCGAGCGCGCGGACTATAAGGAGATGTGTCTTTAAGTCAAACGCCCCGGAACGATAGACGATCAACGCCCCGGCGCCGCGTTGATCCAGCCCGCGATGCGCTGCACGACATCGCCCTCGATGCCGAGATAGCCGTGCGGCGACATCGCCTCGCAGGGCTCGGACTGAAGCTGGTGGCTCTCGACATAGATGATGTCCTTGCGCGGCGAACGGGCGAGCGCAGCGAGGATTTGCGGCGCAAAGCCCGGCCCGGCGGAAGGGCAGTTGTCGCCGCGATTGGCGACGACCAGCGCCGGCACGGCGATCGCGCCGAGGTCGCTGTCGAACACGGTCTCGCCGGATGCGCTGCGCCCCGCGACGGACGAGGTCAGCACCACCCCGGCGACGCGGCCCGGCAGATGCGCCGCCCCGTTGGCGGCGGCGATCGCGCCCTGGCTGGTGCCGATCAGCCAGACCGGGGCATTGGCGCGGGTGCGGACGGCGTCGATCGCCCGGCCGATGGTCTGTGCATAGGCCGGCGTATGGCGCTGTCCCATCAGCGGCGAGGCCGAGCCGAGCGTTGCAAAACCAAGCCCCTGCGCCAGCCATAGCGGCTGCGTGCGGATCAGGAAATTGCCGCCCAAATGGCTGACCTGCCCCGCCGCGTTGAACGCGACGGTGCCGTCGCCGCCGGCGAAGACAAAGGCGATGGCGCGCGGGTTGGCCGGGCCGGAATACAGCAGCTGTGTGCCGCCGATGTCTTGCACGATCGCCTGGGCCGGGGCCGATCCGGTGGCCGCCAACAGGGTGGCGATCAGAGCCACAAAGCCGATAAGGCGTCGCACGGGTTCTCCCCAACCGGATGGCTGTTTTCGCTGTTTAATACAGGAAATTTACAGCCAACCGCCAGAAGCTCTTCCGTCGTCATGCCCGGACTTGTTCCGGGCATCCAGCCGACATTTCGGCCGCGCGAACGATTGCTGCCGGCAACTGGATGGCCGGGTCAAGCCCGGCCATGACGAAGGTAACGGAACTCTCATTCTCGTCGCCGATTATTGCCTAAACCCGCCCGTGGCAGTGTTTGTATTTCTTGCCGGAGCCACAAGGGCAGGGGGCGTTACGCCCGGTGCCGGCCCACGGTGCGCGCGCCGTGGCGCCCTGGCCGTCCCCGCGCGGCTGGCCGCCGCCCCGCAGCGCGGCGGCTGGGGCCGGTGGCAGCCCTTCAAAGCCGTCGAAGCCGGCATCGGCCATCGCCGGTTCCGGCTCGTCGTGATGCTCGAAGAATTGCGGCGGCACCATGGTCGGCGGCGGGATATCGAAGCGCAGCTCGATATGGCTCAGCACCGAGGTCACCTGGTCGCGCATCTGCACCAGCATGCCCTCGAACAGCTCGAAGGCCTCGCGCTTGTATTCGTTGAGCGGGTCGCGCTGGGCATAGGCGCGCAGGTTGATGCCCTGGCGCAGATGGTCGAGCGACAGCAGGTGATCCTTCCAGGTCTGGTCGAGGATCTGCAGCAACAGGCTCTTCTCGGCCATGCGCATCATGTCGGCGCCGTAATTGGCGACCTTCTCGGCCATCTTGCGGTCGGAGGCGGCGATGATGCGTTCCTCGATCTCCTCCGAATTGACGCCTTCCTCCTTGGCCCAGTCGGTGACCGGCAGGTCGAGCGCCACGAGGCGGAGGCATTCGGCGTGCAACGCCTCGATATTCCACTGCTCGGCGTGCGAGTTTTCCGGGATCGCCATCGACACCGCCGCGGCGACCGTCTCGGCGCGCATATCGGCGACGGTGGCGGCGACCTCCGGCGCGTTCATGATCTCTTTGCGCTGCTCGTAGACGACCTTGCGCTGGTCGTTCATCACGTCGTCGTATTTGAGCAGTTGCTTGCGGATGTCGTAGTTGCGCGCCTCGACTTTCTGCTGCGCCTTGGCGAGCGCCTTGTTCACCCAGGGGTGGATAACCGCCTCGCCCTCCTTGAGGCCGAGGCGCGACAGCACCGCGTCCATCCGCTCGGAGCCGAAAATCCGCATCAGGTCGTCTTCGAGCGAGACAAAGAATTTTGACGCGCCGGGGTCGCCCTGGCGGCCCGATCGGCCGCGCAGCTGATTGTCGATGCGCCGGCTCTCATGCCGCTCGCTGCCGACGACGAAGAGCCCGCCGGCATCGACGACGATCTTCCGCGCGGCCTCGATCTCGCGGCGGATGTCGGCGGCGCGCATCTCGCGTTCGGTCTCGTCCGCGTTTGCCGCGAGGTCGGCCTTGAGCCGCATTTCGAGATTGCCGCCGAGCTGGATATCGGTGCCGCGGCCGGCCATGTTGGTGGCGATCGTCACCCCGCCGGGTATGCCGGCTTGGGCGATGATAAATGCTTCTTGTTCATGGAAGCGGGCATTCAGCACGTTGTGCGGGATCTTGTGCTTGGTGAAGACCGCGGCGAGCGCCTCGGACTTCTCGATGCTGACGGTGCCGATCAGCACCGGCTGCTGGCGCTTGTGGCAATCGAGCACCTGCTCGACGATCGCGTCGTATTTTTCGCGCGTCGTGCGGTAGACCTCGTCGTCGCTGTCGGCGCGGCGCACCGGCTGATTGGTCGGGATGTCGATGACTTCGAGCTTGTAGATGTCGCCGAATTCCTCGGCCTCGGTCATCGCCGTGCCGGTCATCCCCGCCAGCTTGGGGTACATGCGGAAATAGTTCTGGAAAGTGATCGAGGCGAGCGTCTGGTTCTCGTTCTGGACGGTGACGTTTTCCTTGGCCTCCAGCGCCTGGTGCAGGCCCTCCGAGTAGCGCCGGCCTTCCATCATGCGGCCGGTGAACTCGTCGATGATGATGATCTTGTCGTCCTTGACGATGTAGTCGGTGTCGCGCGCGAAGAGCTTGTGCGCGCGCAGCGCCTGGTTGGCGTGATGTACCAGCGAGATATTGTGGATGTCGTAAAGCGTGCCGGTTTCCAGCATGCCGCTGTCGCGCAGCATCTGCTCGACCTTCTCGACGCCCTCATCGGTCAGCGTCACGGTGCGCTGCTTCTCGTCCTTTTCGTAATCCTCGTCGGCGAGCGGCGGGATGATCTTGTCGATGCGGTAATAGAGCTCGGAATTGTCCTCGGTTGGGCCGGAGATGATCAGCGGCGTGCGTGCCTCGTCGATCAGGATCGAATTGACCTCGTCGACGATCGCGTAGCTGAACGGCAGCTGGACCATGTCCTCCAGCCGGAACTTCATATTGTCGCGCAGATAGTCGAAGCCGAGCTCGTTATTCGTGCCGTAGGTGATGTCGCAGCGATACTGCTCGCGGCGCTCGGTGTCGTCGAGCTCATGGACGATGCAGCCGACGCTCATGCCGAGATAATTGTAGATTTGCCCCATCCACTCGGCGTCGCGCTTAGCCAGGTAGTCGTTGACCGTGACGACATGGACGCCCTTGCCGGTCAGCGCATTGAGATAGACGGGGAGGGTGGAGACCAGCGTCTTGCCTTCGCCGGTCTTCATCTCGGCGATCATGCCGCGATGCAGCACGATGCCGCCCGTCAGCTGCACGTCGAAATGGCGTTGGCCGAGTGTGCGCTTGGCGGCCTCGCGCACCGTGGCGAAAGCCTCGATCAGCAGGCCGTCGAGATCCTCGCCGTTTTCCAGGCGCTGGCGGAATTCGGCGGTGCGGGCGCGCAGCGCGTCCGGCGACAGAGCTTCGAGCTCCGGTTCCAGCTCGTTGATGCGCTCGACGATCGGCGACAGGCTCTTGACGTAGCGATCATTGGCGGAGCCGAACAGCCGCCGGGCTAGGGCGCCGAACATGAGGACCTCGAGACGGTAGGGAAATGGGCGGGGATGAAGCGCACGGCGACAGGTGAGAGATAGGTCCGCGGGGGCAGGGTGTCAATTAAACGCACTTGTCGCAGGCATGGCGCACCGACGCCGCCAACCCTTTAGAGCGCTCATACCTTTCGGCGAATAACGTTTTCGGTTATAGCGTGTTCCATGAGTTCCGCCGCGATCCTGATTCGCCTGCGACGCCGACGCCGTCACAATGACGGCGATGGCGAAGCCGCGCGCTCGACCAACCGGCGACGACGATAGGACCTCCCGTCGAGCCGGTTCACCGAACCGCAGTTTTTCCCACCGCCGCCGACACCGCTTGGCGGCTTTTTTGTCTCTTTCGCGCCACGCAAGACGACCTATTCTGCCGCTCTCAGGGAGACCCGACCGATGTCCGATATTTCGCCAAACGCCACCGTCTTTCCGCACATGGCGCCGATCGCCGGCGTCCGCCTCGCCAGCTATGCCGCCGGCATCCGCTACAAGGGCCGCGACGACGTGATGGTCGCCGAACTGGCCCCCGGCAGCACGGTCGCCGGCGTCTTCACCCAATCGACGATGCCCGGTCAGCCGGTGATCTGGTGCCAGCAATGCCTGCCGCATGGGAAGGCACGGGCGATTGTCGTCAATTCCGGCAACGCCAATGTCTTTACCGGAGCCGCCGGCTGGCAGGTCTGCGAGAGCACGGCGGCAGCGGCGGCGCGGCTGTTCGGCTGCGAGACCAACGAAATCTACCTGGCGTCGACCGGGGTCATCGGCGAGCCGCCCCCCATTGACCGGATCAGCGAGGCGCTGCCGTCGATCGTCCCGCTGCTCGACGCCGCCGCCTGGGAGAAGGCGGCGCGCGCGATCATGACGACCGACACCTTCCCCAAGGGCGCCACCGCCACCGCCGAGATCGTCGGCGCGACGGTGCGCATCAACGGGTTCTGCAAAGGCTCCGGGATGATCGCGCCGAACATGGCGACGATGCTCGGCTACATCTTCACCGATGCCTCGCTGCCGGCCGCGGTACTCCAGAAACTGCTCGCCGACGCTGCCGAGGTCTCGTTCAATTCGATGACCGTCGACGGCGACACCTCGACCAGCGACACCGTGCTGCTCTGCGCCACGCAGCACGCGAAACACGCCGCGATCGCCGACGCGGGCGACCCTCGGCTCGCCGGGTTTCGGCAGGCGCTGCACACGGTGATGGTCGACCTCGCCCGGCAACTCGCCAAGGACGGCGAGGGCGCGCAGAAATTCGTCACGATCGACGTCAGCGGCGCCGAAAGCGACCGCGCGGCACGGGCGATCGGCCTAGCGATCGGCAACTCGCCGCTGGTCAAGACCGCGCTTGCCGCCGGCGACGCCAATTGGGGCCGCATCGTCATGGCGGTCGGCAAATCGGGTGAGAAGGCCGACCGCAACAAGCTCGGCATCGCCGTCGGCGGCATTCAGATCGCCGCCAATGGCGGTCCGGTGCCCGACTATCGCGAAGGCCCCGTCGCCGAGCACATGAAGGGCGGCGAAATCCACATCGCCGTCGATATCGGCATCGGCGCCGGCAAGGCCACCGTCTGGACCTGCGACCTGACGCACGGCTATGTCGACATCAACGGCGCGTATCGGACTTGATACGCAATGCCTCTGCCTTCTTTCCTCGTCATGGCCGGGCTTGACCCGGCCATCCACGGGCCGCTGCGCTGCCATTTCGTGGATGCCCGGAACAAGTCCGGGCATGACGAGACGGGAAGCGGTCGATGACTCTGCCGATCGTCCTCGTCGCCGCCGTCGCGCTGATCGACGCCGACGGCCGCGTGCTGCTCGCCGAACGGCCGCCCGGCAAGCACCTCGCCGGTACCTGGGAATTCCCTGGCGGCAAGGTCCAGCCCGGCGAGACGCCGGAAGCCGCGCTGATCCGTGAGCTCGACGAGGAACTCGGCATCAGCACCCACGAAACGTGTCTCGCGCCGTTCACCTTCGCCTCGCACACCTACGAGACCTTCCATCTGCTGATGCCGCTCTATGTGTGCCGCAAATGGCAGGGCATCGTCACCGCGCGCGAAGGCCAGCGCCTGAAATGGGTCCGCCCGGCGCAGTTCGACGACTACCCGATGCCGCCCGCCGACAAGCCGCTCGTCGCGATGCTGCGGGACCTGCTCTGACAGTTTCTCATCGCAAATAACAGGTGGAACAGGGCTCAGCACGTCAGCACGTCCTCGGCGGTGTGTCGATGCGCCGGCGCGGGCCGGGGCGCGGGTTGGTGTGGTCGGGGTGCGGTGCCCAGCCGGTGAGGAGCAGCACCTCGAACGTCGCGCGAATGCGGCCGTCGGGGTTCGCAAAACGCTCGGCGTAGATCGCGGCGGCGCGCGCGAGCGTCGCCCGGCGCAGATAGGGGCGGCGGGCGGCGAGGGCGTTGGTCTCGCCCATGCCGCGCAGGTCGCGCAGCAGCGCCAGCAGATCGGGGTAGGTGACGGTGATCGTCTCGCTGTCGGCGACCGGCATCGCGAACCCGGCGCGTTGGAGCAGGCTGGCGGCGTCGCCGAGTTCGACGGTCGGCGAGACGCGCGGGCTGACGCCGCCTTCTTCCGCCAGCTCGGCGTCGAACAGCGCGGTGCGCAACTCGACGAGCGTATTGCCGCCGAAGAGCGCCGCGAGCAGCAGCCCGTCAGGCCTCAGGGCGCGGCGGATTTGGATCAGCGCCCCCGGCAGATCGGCGCACCAATGCAGTATCAGGCAACTGGCGACGAGGTCGAAGCTGGCATCGCGAAACGGTAGAAATTCCGGATCGGCGCAGACGCGCGGCGGCGGCGCGGCGGCGAGCAGTCTTTCGGCGGGTTCCGCGGCGATGACCAGTCGGCTACCGGCGCGGTCCGCTAGCATTCGGGTCAGGGTGCCGTCGCGGGCGCCGAGATCGAGCACCGTCGGAAAATCCCCGTTGAGCAGATCGAGCCGGTCGACGAGCCGCTCAGCCACCTCACGGTGCAGAAAATCGGTGCCGCCAGCGGCGCGGTCGCGATGCAGCCGCCACGCGCGGCGATCGAACAAGGGAGTGGCCGGATTTTCCATGGGTTGAGCTTGACGCGCGGCTTAGCGCCTTGATGATGGGCGGCGATGCAGCTCGCGGCAACCCTCCCGGCCCTTGCGCGGCGCCTTGGCCGCGCCGTGGTCGATGGCGTGCTCCCGCCGCGCTGTCTGAATTGCGGCGTCACGGTCGACGAAGTCGACGCACTGTGCGGCGCCTGCTGGGCCGGCATGACCTTTTTCGCACCGCCGTGGTGCGCGGTCTGCGGCCTGCCGTTCCCGCACCCGATGGGCGAGGGGGCGGTCTGCGGCGACTGCGCCCGGCGGGCGCCGAGTTGGGACCGGGCGCGGTCGGTGCTGCGCTACGACAAGCACAGCCGACGGCTGGTGCTGATGCTCAAGCACGGCGACCATACCCCACCTCGCTGCCGCTTTCGGCCGCTGGATGCAGCGCGCCGGCGCTGAGGTGCTCGCCGGCGCCGATCTGCTGGTGCCGGTGCCGCTGCATTGGACGCGGCTGTTCGCCCGCCGGTTCAACCAGTCGGCGCTGCTGGCGCAGGCAATCCGCGCCACCGGCGGGCCGCCGGTCGCGGCGGATTGGTTGCTACGCCGCCGCCGCACCCCGTCGCAAGGCACGATGGGACCGCTGGCCCGCACCCGCAATGTCCGCGGCGCTTTCACGCTGCGCAGCGGCCGCAGCGTCAAGGGCAAGCGCGTCGTGCTGATCGACGATGTGCTGACCACCGGCGCCACGGCCGAGGAATGCGCCCGCGTGCTGCACCGCGCCGGCGCCGCCTACGTAGGGGTGCTGGTGCTGGCGCGAGCGGTACGCGCGGGGAACTGAAGCGCTGGTACGTCCTTCAAGACGCCTGCTTCGCAGGCTCCTCAAAGCCTGACTTGAAATGCGTTTGGGTCGTCGTCTGAGTGTTTTTTTTTTGCTCGTCATTCCGGGAAATTGCGTAGCGATGAACCCGGAACCCATGAGCACGGACCCCGAAAAGTGCGTCCCGAGGCCCGTAACCACATCGGAGGAGACCGTGTTCATGGGTTCCGGGTTCGGCCCTGCAGGCCGCCCCGGAATGACGAAGGTAGTTTTAAGTCAGGCTCTCAGGATGACGGGTTTTCTTTGATGCCATCTGCCATACCTCGTCATCCTGAGGAGCGCCGAAGGGTGCGTCTCGAAGGACGCGGGATCGCCATGCAGTTTCGGTCCGACGCGGGAAATTGCGGCGTGGCCGGTTTCGCGCCATATGTGAGGTCCGGTTTCGCGGGAGACGCAGAACGATGGCCGAGGTCGACATCTACACCACGATGTGGTGCCCCTATTGCGCGCGCGCCAAGTCGCTGCTCGAAAAGAAGGGCGTCGCCTATCACGAGATCAACCTCGACGAGGAGCCCGGCCGCCGCGCCGAGATGGTGCAGCGCGCCCGTGGCGGCCGCACGGTGCCGCAAATCTTTATCAACGGCGAACATGTCGGCGGCAGTGACGACATCCACGCGCTCGATCGCGCCGGCAAGCTCGACGCCAAGCTCGGGATCGCATAATGCCAAGCGAATTTAAGATCGCGCCGTTTACCGTCGCCTGCGTCCAGTTCACCGCGGGACCGGACCCGGAGCCGAACATTGCAATCGTCGCCGACCTGATCCGCCGTGCGCGTGACGCCGGCGCCGATTTCATCACCACACCCGAGGCCAGTAACTTTATCGAAAGCGGCAGCAAGCGGCGCGAAAAGGCGCGGCACGAGGCGGACGATCCGTTCCTCGCGGCGATGCGCGACCTGGCGCGCGAGACCGGCGCCTGGATCCTCGTCGGCTCGCTGGTGATCGACCCGGCCGGCGAGCCCGGCGCGGGCGATGAGACGCGGCTCGCCAACCGCTCCTTCCTGCTCGATGCGCAAGGCGGCATCGTCGCCAAATACGACAAGATTCATCTGTTCGACATCGATTTGCCAAACGGTGAAAGCATCCGCGAGAGCAACGCCTACCGTCCCGGCGACCGCGCCGTCATCGCCGACACGCCCTGGGGCAGGCTCGGCATGACCGTGTGCTACGACGTGCGCTTCCCCCACCTCTATCGGATGCTGGCGCAGGCCGGGGCGGATTTCCTGTCGGTGCCGTCGGTGTTCACCGTGCCGACCGGCAAGGCGCATTGGGACGTCCTGCTGCGCTCGCGGGCGATCGAGAACGGCGCCTTTCTGTTCGCCCCGGCGCAGACCGGCGAGCACACCGCTGGCCGCAAGAGCTATGGCCACTCGCTGATCGTCGATCCGTGGGGCGAGGTGATAGCGGAAGGCGGCGAGGGGGTCGGCATCATCACCGCCAAGATCGAACCCGAACGAATCGCCAAGGTGCGCGGTGGGCTGCCGTCGCTGCGCCACGATCGCGAATTTACACCGCCGGCGCCGGTGTCTCGTCCGCTCGCCGCCGAGTAGCGTCGAGTTCGGTGTCCTCGTAGATCGCGTCGAGGCTGATCGCGACACCAATCGCCGACAGGTTCAGGGTGCCGTCGTCGACCACGACCTCGTCCATCCAGCCGGCATCGGTCCGCGTGTAGAGATCGATCAGCCGCTCGTCCTGCTCGACGATCGCGTATTGGTGGATCGATGGCGTCGCGAAGTAATCGAGTTTCTTGCGCCCACGATCCTCTCGCGCCGTGCTCGGCGAAATGATTTCGATAACGACAACCGGCTCCGGAACGACGTCGTCGCTGCCGGCGATCGGGCTGCAGGTTACCGACAAGTCCGGATACCGAATGCCCCGATTGGCGATGACTTTCGTATCGCCGCGAAATGGCCGGCACCCGGTTTCGCGAAGCGCTTCGCGCAATGCCGTCCACAGGTTGGAGGCGATCGTCGAGTGGTCGAGCGATCCACCCGTCATCATACGGACCACCAAGCCGTCGAACTCATGGCGCTCGGGCTGCTCGCGTTCCCAAGCGAGAAACTCGTCGAGCGACATCAATTTTTCGACCGCGTTCGGCATGGCGGCATCTTAGGGCAAACGCGGCAAGGTCGCGAGCGGGCCGTTGACGGCGGCGATGCGCTGGACGACCCAAGGGCGAGGGGTGGCGACCTCACCTTGCTCGAACGCGACAACGGTCAGCGGTGCAAAGGCGTCGAGCAACTCGCTGGGGCGGAGCAGGAAATCGGGGTTGCGCGGACGACCAAAGCGCTCGTTGCCTTGGGCGAAGGTTTCGTAGATCACGGCGCCGGCAGCCGTCAGCGCGGCCGCGATGGCGGGCAAAAGCGGCCGATGCAGGTAATTGGTGATGATGATCCCGTCATAGTCATTGCCGAGCGGCCATGGCGCGCCGCTTTCGAGATCGATCGCCTCGACCTGGCAACGTGGTCCGGCCAGCGACGCGAGGGCTGTCGTGTCGCGGTCGACGGTGTGAACGGAATAGCCGCGGTCGAGGAGCAGCCGCGTATGCCGTCCGCGACCGGCGGCGAGATCGAGCACGCGGCCGCCCGGCCGGATCAGCGGCAGGAAACGCAAAATCCAGGCGGAACAACGCTCTTCATCGCTTGTTAGCACTGTCGCCTCGCAATTGCTAAATCCCTGTGGCGCGTTATATAGAATAGGGATCGAGGAGGACGCGTTCATGATCCGGTTTTCGCTGCGCTGCGCTTCGGGGCACGAGTTCGAAGCCTGGTTCCGCAGCGGCGAGGGGTATGAGGCGCAGCAGGGGGCGGGTGAGGTGGCCTGCCCGGAATGCGGCGACATGCATGTCGAGAAGGCGCTGATGGCACCGAGCATCGGCCGCTCGCGGAACGCCGGGCCGCCAATGTCGCCAGCGCAGCTGCGCGCCGCGCTGACCGAGCTTCGGCAGCAGGTGGAAAGCAATTGCGACTATGTCGGCCCACAGTTCGCCGAGGAAGCGCGCAAGATCCATTACCGCGAGGTCGACCCCCGCGCGATCTACGGCGAGGCGACCGAAACCGAATTCGAAGGAACTTGCCGAAGAAGGCATCAAGTTCGGCCGCATCCCCTGGCTGGCGCCGAGTGACGCGTAACCGCTCATCCTTTGATCGCCGTCACCAGGTAGTTGACCGAAAGGTCATCCGATAACGCCCATTCGCCGCTCGTCAGGTGGTAGCGCAGTCCCTTGAGCTGGGTCGGCGTAAGGCCGACGCGGCGCAGCCCCAGCACGAATTCGGACGGGCGCAGAAAGCGCCGCCAGTCATGCGTGCCGCGCGGCAGCCAACCGATCACATACTCCGCGCCGACCACCGCCAGCGCATAGGCCTGCGGCGTGCGATTGATCGTGGCGCCGATGAAGGCGCCGCCCGGCTTCATCAGCGCCGCACAAGCCGCGAGCAAGGCTTGCGGGTCGGCGACGTGCTCGATCAGTTCGAGCGCCAACACGACGTCGAAGCGTTGCTCAGCCGCCGCCAGCAATTCGGCGGTTTCGCGCCGGTAGTCGATCGTGAGCCGGCCGGCGAGCGCATGGTCGCGGGCGATGGCGATCGCGTCCTGGTCGGCGTCGATCGCAGTTACCGCAAAGCCGAGCCGTGCCATCGGCTCGGCAATCAGCCCGCCGCCGCAGCCGATATCGCACAGCGTCAGACCCGTGAACGGCGTCAGCGAACGCGGCTCGCGGCCGAAATGCGCGATCAGCGCATCGCGGATAAAGCGCAGCCGCGCCGGGTTAAGCCGGTGCAGTGGACGGAAGCTGCCTTGCGGATCCCACCAGCTCGCCGCGAGCGCCGCGAAGCGGTTTATTTCCGCCGGGTCGACAGTGCTGCCGGTGGTCTCCTCGGTTGGTTTCATGCGAGCCCTTTACGCCGCCGATATGGCCGCGGCCGCCGCAAAGGAGTATGCGGAGGGATATGGGGCCGGCAAGTTCGGCGTCACATCGCTTAAAACGGATTTGCGAGAACGATGGCGCGTATCGTCCAGAAATTCGGCGGCACCTCGGTCGCAGATATCGACCGCATCAGGAATGCCGCGTGCCGCGTGAAGCGTGAGGTCGACGCCGGCAACGAGGTGGTCGTGGTGGTCTCGGCGATGGCCGGCACGACCAATCAGCTTGTGGGCTGGGTACGCGCGATCAACCCGCTGCACGACACCACGGAATACGATGCCGTCGTGGCCAGCGGCGAACAGGTAACCGCCGGGCTGATGGCCCTGGCTTTGCACGATCTGGGTATCGAGGCGCGGTCGTGGTTCGGCTGGCAGATCCCGATCCGTACCGACGACGTACACGGGAAGGCTGCCATTAAGCGGATCGAAACCGCAAAGATCGAGCATGATCTCGCCAAGGGACGGGTTGCGGTCGTCTCGGGGTTCCAGGGGGTAGCACCCAGCGGGCGGATCACGACCCTGGGCCGCGGCGGGTCGGATACCTCGGCGGTGGCGCTGGCGGCGGAGCTCAAAGCCGACCGCTGCGATATCTTCACCGATGTCGACGGCATCTATACGACCGACCCGCGCATCGTTGCGAAAGCGCAGAAGCTCGATAGAATCGCTTTCGAAGAAATGCTTGAGATGGCCTCGCAGGGAGCGCGCGTGCTGGAAACGCGCTCGGTCGCGATGGCGATGAACAACCGGGTTCGCTTGCAGGTGCTGTCGAGCTTTAGCGATGCGCCGGGCACGCTGGTCACGGACGAGGACGAGATCGTGGAAAATCGCGTGGTGAGCGGGATCGCCTATAGCCGTGACGAGGCGAAGATCACGGTCGAGCGGGTCGCCGATCGGCCGGGCGTCGCGGCGGCGCTGTTCGGCCCGCTCGCCGACAATGCGATCAATGTCGACATGATCGTACAGAACGTCTCCGCCGACGGCGCCACGACCGACATGACCTTCACCGTCGGCAAGGCCGATCTCGAACGCGCCCTGCAGGTGCTCGAGGAGATGCGCTCGATGCTGGGTTTCAAGGCGCTGAAGCCGGATTCGAGTGTCGTCAAGATCTCGGTCATCGGGGTCGGCATGCGCAGCCACGCCGGGGTCGCGCAATTGATGTTCAAGACGCTGGCCGCGCGCGGCATCAACATCCAGGTGATCTCGACCTCGGAGATCAAGGTCAGCGTGCTGATCGCGGCGGACTACACCGAGCTGGCCTTGCGCGCCCTGCATACCGCCTATGGGCTCGATGCCGCCGAATGACCGCTGAATTCATCACGACAGAACGGGTCGCGCTGCGGCCGACCGCAACGGCGCCGCCGCGCGACGAAGCGCGGAGCGTTCTCGACCGGTTATGGGCGCGCGGCCGCGAATTTCTGGGCACCGAGCTCGCGGTGATGGGCGGCGCGATGACCTGGGTGTCGGAGCGCAATCTCGTTGCGGCGATCTCGAATGCCGGCGGGTTTGGCGTGATTGCCTCGGGCTCGATGTCGCCCGATCTGCTGTCGGCTGAGATCGGCGTGACCGCCACGCTCACGGAGCGGCCATTCGGCGTCAATCTGATCACGATGCACCCGCAGCTCATGGCGCTGATCGATGTGTGCCTGGAACATCGCGTCGGGCATGTGGTGCTGGCGGGCGGCATTCCGCCCGGCGCGGCGATCGCGCGCATCCGCGACGGCGGCGCCAGGGCCGTCTGCTTCGCGCCGGCGCTGGTGCTGGCGAAGAAGCTGGTGCGCAGCGGCGCCGAGGCGATCGTCATCGAAGGCAGCGAGGCCGGAGGCCATATCGGCCCGGTGTCGACGGCCGTGCTGGCGCAGGAAGTGCTGCCGCATATGGGCGAGGTGCCGGTCTTTGTCGCCGGCGGGATCGGGCGCGGCGAGGCAATCGTGTCCTATCTGGAGATGGGCGCGGCGGGCGTGCAGCTCGGCACGCGGTTTGTCTGCGCGCATGAGTCGATCGCGCACGCCAATTTCAAGCGCGCCTTCATCCGCGCCTCAGCGCGAGATGCGGTTCCGTCAGTGCAGCTCGACACGCGCTTTCCGGTGATCCCGGTGCGGGCGCTGGCCAATCCCGCGACCGAGCGTTTTGCGGTGACGCAGCGGGCGGTCATCGAGCGCTTTTTGCGGGGCGAGCTCAGCCAGAGGGACGCGCAGCTCGAAATCGAGCATTTCTGGGCCGGGGCGTTGCGCCGTGCGGTGATCGACGGCGATGTCGAGAACGGGTCGCTGATGGCCGGGCAGAGTGTCGGGCTGGTAACCCGCGAGCAGAGCATCGTCGAAATTCTCGACGAAATGGTCGGTCAGGCGCTGGCGGTGATCGATGGGCGTTGGGGTGACCAGCCGCCGGCGGCGCAATCCCGGGCCGCGGGGGGCCGGGACGGGGTGAGATGAACGATCTTCCCGGAAGCCCCCCAGCGGCCACGCCGGCGACGACACCGGCCGGCTCGCCAGGGCCGCGACCGGGAATCTCACCGGCCATCGCTCCCCTTGCCGGCGGACAGGCGACCGGTACGCGCCGGCTGTTGCGCCGTATGCGCGACGTCATGGCGGCGGCGGGCGCCGCGCAGGAGCGGCTCGACCGCATCGTCGTGCTGGTCGCCGCCGAGATGGTCGCCGAAGTCTGCTCGATCTACGTGATACGCGCCGGCGAGGTGCTTGAGTTGTTCGCGACCGAAGGGCTGCGGCCCGAGGCCGTGCATCGTACGCGGCTGAGGGTGGGCGAGGGGCTGGTCGGCGTCATTGCCGCGACTGCGCGGCCGCTGGCGCTAGCCGACGCACAGACCCACCCCGATTTCGCCTATCGGCCAGAGACCGGCGAGGAAATCTACCACTCGCTGATGGGCGTGCCGATTCTGCGCGGTGGCCGCGTGCTTGGCGTGCTGGTGGTGCAGAACCGCACCCCGCGCCGCTACACCGAGGACGAGATCGAGATCGCGCAGACGATCGCGATGATCGTCGCTGAGCTGATCGCCAGCGGCGAGCTGGTCAACCCGCTGGAAATGGCGCAGGCCGGCAGCGGTGCGCTGCTGCCGGTGCGGCTGACGGGCGTGCGGCTCAACGAGGGGCTGGCGATCGGCCCGGCGGTGCTGCACATGCCGAAGCTGGTGATCCGCCAGGTCGTCGCCGAGGATATCGAGGCTGAGCTGACCCGACTCAACCGCGCGGTCAGGGCGATGCAGAGCGCGATCGACGACCTCGTCGCCACCAGCCGCGGCCTTGGGATGGGCGAGCACCGCGATGTGATCGAGGCGTACCGCATGTTCGCCGCCGACCGTGGCTGGCTCGGCCGCATCGCCGATGCGGTGCGCAGCGGTCTTACCGCCGAGGCGTCGGTGCAGAAAATCCGCGAGGAAACCCGCACCCGCATGATGCAGATCGCCGATCCCTATCTGCGCGAGCGGCTGTTCGACCTCGAAGACCTCGCCAACCGGCTGCAGCATTTCCTCGCAGGCGGGCCGTCCGGCATCGAGACCGGGCCGTTGCCGGGCGAGTTCATCCTGATCGCGCATGCGATGGGACCGGCGGAGCTGCTCGACTACGCGCATCGCCGGGTGAGGGGGTTGGTGCTGGAGGAAGGCTCGCCGACCGCGCATGTCGCGATTGTCGCGCGCGCCTTCGACATCCCGGTCGTCGGCCGCGTCGAGGACGCGACCAGTCGCGCCGAGCCGGGCGACATGGTCATCGTCGACGGCGATCGCGGGCAGGTGCTGATCCGCCCGAGCGAGGATATGCAGCAATCGGTCGAGGACGCGATCGCCGCGCGCTCGCGCCGCCGCGCCTATTACGACACGCTGCGCGATCAGCCGGCGGTGACGCGCGACGGCGTGCCGATCCGCCTGCTGCTCAATGCCGGGCTATTGATCGACCTGACCCAGGTCGCGGCGACCGGCGCCGAGGGCGTCGGCCTGTTCCGCACCGAGATCCCGCTGCTGACGCGCGACGCGTTCCCCGATGTCGCCGACCAGACCGGCTTCTACCGGCGCGCCTATGAACAGGTCGGCGAGCGGCCGATCGTCTTCCGCACGCTCGATATCGGCGGCGACAAGGTGCTGCCCTATGTCGACCACGATGCGGAGGACAACCCGGCGATGGGCTGGCGCGCGATCCGCATCGGGCTCGATCGCCCGGCGATGTTGCGCCAGCAATTGCGCGCGCTGCTGCGCGCCGCGGCGGGACGCGACCTCTGGGTCAAATTCCCGATGATCGCCGAGGTCGCCGAGCTGGAGAGGGCGCGCGCCCTGCTCGACCTGGAGCGGCGCCGCGCGGAGGCGGAAGGCCACGCACCGCCGCGTTCGGTCAAGGTCGGGGTGATGCTGGAAGTGCCGTCATTGCTGTGGCAGCTCCCGGCGCTGCTCGAACGGATCGATTTTCTGTCGATCGGCACCAATGACCTGGCCCAGTTCCTGTTCGCGTCCGACCGTGGTAACCCCCGCCTCGCCGACCGCTACGATCTGCTGTCGGCGCCGGTGATCGCGCTGCTCCGCGAGGTCGTCGCCGCGTGCGCCACCGCCAATGTGCCGCTTAGCATGTGCGGCGAGATGGCGGGCAATCCGCTCGATGCGATGATGCTGATTGCGCTCGGCTTCCGCACGCTGTCGCTGACCGCATCGGCGTTGGGGCTGGTCAAGACGATGATCCGTAGCCTCAATGCCGGCGAGGCGGCGGATTATCTCGACGAGATCGGCGGGCGGCCGGATCACTCGCTGCGGCGCCGCCTCGAAGCCTATGCGCGCGACCATGCGGTGGCGCTGTGACCCGGCGCGAATTGACAGCGCCGGCCACGACCCCTAATATGCGGGCCGGTTGAAGCGGGTGCGGGTGTGACGTTCTTCCAACGGATCAAGACGCCGTTTGCCGAGGGCCGTGAAGACGAGCAGGCCCGGCTGCAGCCGCGAATGCGGATGATCGGCGAATATCTCCAGGAACGACGCGAGGATCTTGGCCTCGACCTCGACGAGATCGGCGCGATGCTGCGCATCAAGCCGTCCTATCTCGCAGCGCTGGAGCAGGGCCGCACGCACGATCTGCCGGGGCCGACTTACGCGATCGGCTTTGTGCGCGCTTATGCCGAATTTCTCGGGCTCGACGCCGAGCCGGTGCTCGCGCGGTTCAAGGCGGAGGCGGCCGAGGTCACGGCGCGTCCCGACCTGGCGCTACCGGTGCCGCTCGGCGAGCGCAGCCTTCCCGGCGGCGCGCTCGTGCTGGTGGCACTAATCCTGGCGCTGTGCGGCTATGGCATCTGGTACTACCTGTCGACCGATGAGCGGAACCGGCCTGAGCGCGTCGCCGCCGTCCCCTCTTCTCTGCAGCCGTCAACGCAAACGCCGGTACTGGTGCCGCCGCCGGCGGCGCGGCCGGGGTCGTCCAGCACGGCCCAGTCCGTAGCGGCTCAGTCCGTAGTGGCTCAGCCCAGTGCGACACCCCAGCCATCCGCACAAGCCTCGGCTTCACCGACAGCATTGCCCGCGGGGCCGGCGAAATCGGGGGACAGCCAGACGCCGCCGGCGCCGAATTTGTTTGGTGCGGCGGCGAGTGGGCCTCCGTCGGGGGTGGCAGCGCCGCCGTCCGTGATGGTGCCGTCGGTGACCGCCCCGACCCCGTCCGCATCGAATTCATCGGCGCCGACGCTGGCGCCGGGTACGCTGATCACCACCATGCCGCGCACCGGCGCGGCGCCTGCGCCGCAAGCCGCTGCGCCTGCGCCCGCACCGGCCGCGGCGTCGGTCCAGCCGCCGGCTGCGCAACCGCAGACGAGCGCCGCGCCGGCCAGTGCAAGCGCTCCCGCGAATAGTGCAGCTTCCGCCGCGGGCGGCGGGCGGGTCGCGATTCGTGCGCTCGCCGACTGCTGGATCCAGGTGCGGGCGGCGGACCAGTCGATCGTCTTCTCCCGCGTGCTGAAATCGGGCGAGGTCTACAACGTTCCGGTGCGGTCGGGGCTGTCGCTGCGCACCGGCAATGCCGGCGCGCTGCAGATCGATGTCGACGGCAAGCCGGCGCCGTCAATCGGCAGCGTCGGGGCGCTACGCCGCGATGTCTCGCTGGACCCGGCGGAGTTGGCGGCCGGGACCGCCGTTCATGGCTAGAGCGTCGACTTTCTTCCGTAACCCAGGCGTTCTATAACGCCGAACTGAAGACATCCGCGAGGAACTCGATGAGCGTTCGCCCGTATCGCGATATCCACCGCCGCGCCTGCCGCAAGGTCTATGTCGGCGATGTGCCGGTCGGCGGCGATGCGCCGATTACCGTGCAGTCGATGACCAATACCGTGACGCACGACGTCAAAGCGACGGTCGAGCAGGTTCAGGCCATGGAACGCGCCGGCGCCGATATCGTGCGCATTTCTTGCCCTGACAAGGATTCGGCGCTGGCGCTGAAGGACATCGGGCGCGAGATCAAGGTGCCGATCGTCGCCGACATCCACTTCCACTATCGCCGCGCGATCGAAGCGGCGGAGAGCGGCGCTGCCTGCCTGCGCATCAACCCCGGCAATATCGGCTCACCCGAGCGGGTGCGCGAGGTCGTGAAGGCGGCGAAGGATCACGGCTGCTCGATGCGGATCGGTGTCAACGCGGGGTCGCTGGAACGTCAGTTCCTTGAGAAATACGGCGAACCCTGCCCCGACGCGATGGTCGAGAGCGCGCTTTTTCATGCGAAGATTCTCGAAGATAACGACTTCTTCGACTTCAAGATCTCGTGCAAGGCGTCGGACGTGTTCCTGGCCGTGGCGGCATACCAGCAGCTCGCCGAGGCCTGCGACTATCCGCTGCATCTCGGCATCACCGAGGCCGGCGGCTTGCGCAGCGGCACCGTCAAATCGTCGATCGGCATGGGGATGCTGCTCTGGGCCGGGATCGGCGACACGATCCGCGTCTCGCTCTCGGCCGACCCGGTCGAGGAGATCAAAGTCGGCTACGACATGCTCAAATCGCTTGGTCTGCGGCGGCGCGGCGTGACGGTAATCTCGTGCCCGTCCTGTGCCCGGCAGCAGTTCAAGGTGATCGACACCGTCGCCGAGCTTGAGGAGCGGCTCGCCCATATCACGACGCCGCTGACCGTTTCGGTGATCGGCTGCGTCGTCAACGGACCCGGCGAAGCGCGCGAGACCGATATCGGCCTCACCGGCGGTGGCAACAACACCCACCAGATCTATCTCAGCGGTGTCACCGACCACCGCCTGAGGGATGCCAGCATTGTCGACCACCTCGTGGAGTTGGTCGAAAAGAAGGTCGCCGAGATCGAGGCCGCAAAAAATGCGCAGTCCGAGCCGGTGCTCGAACCGGCGCAATAGTCGGCGCGCCGGCACGCGGCGCGGGTAGTGCATGGCCCGTTGTGGGGGCTTGGGTGGTTGCCGTCGAGAGGCGGTGGGTAGTGCGTGGCGCCAGAGCACCGTGGTAGCAGCGCCGGTTCGACGCGGTAGGTCCGATGCGGTCTAAGCGCCGAAAAACCCGAGAAAACAAAAGTACAATGTTAGCGAACAGTGCTGGTGACCCCAGCTTTGGCGGAACGTGCCGGCGCGTGCTCGGTCTTCCGCAAACGACTTGCCGCCAGAGTCGCGGTCGTCGAGGGGGATTGTCGTGCCTATGAATCGGCAGCAGCGTCGGTCGGCGGCGAAGAGTGGCAGGCCAGCGGTTGGCGACAAGTCGGATGGTGTCCAGCCGAGCCGTCGGGATGTGCTTCTCGCGGACGCGGTGCGCGCCTACCAGGCCGGACAGCTTCGCCAGGCCGGTGTCTTATGCCGGCAGCTTCTCGTGCTCGATCGGCGCGACGTGCCGGCGCTGCATCTCACCGGGCTGTTGGCGCTTCAGGCCGGGCGGAACAATGCGGCCGTCGAGGTCCTCACAGCGGCGATCCAGCTGAACGACCAAGTTCCCGACCTGCATGTCGCGCTTGCGGAGGCGCTGCAACAGCTCGGCCGGTTGGACGAGGCCGTCGCTCATCATCAGCGGGCGCTGGCGCGCGACCCATCCTATCTCGAAGCGCTCTACAATTGCGGCAATGTGCTGCTCAAGCTCCGGCGTTATGACGAGGCGTCGACGCATTACGATCGGGCGCTGGCACTCGCGCCGCGATTTGCCGAGGCGTTCAACAATCGCGGCCATGCGCTGTTCGAGCTGGGGCGCCCCGGCGAGGCGCTCGCCGATTTCGACCGGGCGCTGGCGATCAAGCCAGACCTTGTTGCGGCGTTGGCCAATCGGGGGACTGCCCTGATCGAGCTCAAGCGGCACGAAGAGGGGGTCGCGAGTTGCTCGGCGGCGCTGGCGCTCGATCCCGCCGATAGCGGCGCGTTGGCCAATCGCGGCAACGGCTTGTTCGAACTGCGCCGTCACGCCGAGGCTGCGCGCGATTTTGACCGCTTGCTGACGATCGATCCGGATTATCCCTATGCCGCGGGGAAAGCGCTCTATAACCGGCTGCTGTCCTGCGACTGGGCCGGTTACGAGCCGGCTCTCTCGGCGATTGCCGCATCGGTGGAGGCCGGCGGCCGGGCGGCGATCCCGTTCATGTTTCTCAACATGGCGGATTCGGTCGCGGCGCGGCTGAAGTGCGCGATGACGTTCAATCAGGACAGATACCCTGCAGCGGCCGAGCCGTTTTGGCGCGGCGAGCGCTACGCACACGACAGAATCCGCGTCGCCTACCTCTCGGCGGATTTTCGCCAGCATCCGATGGCCTATTCGATGGCCGGGCTGTTCGACGCGCATGATCGATCGCGTTTCGAGACGATAGCGATCTCATTCGGACCGGATCCGCAGGATCCCGTGCGACGCCGTCTTGAGGCCGCCTTCGATCGCTTCCTCGATGTTCGAACGATGCCCGATCGGGACATCGCCCGGCTGGTGAGAGAGCTGGAGGTTGATATTGCGGTCGATCTGATGGGTTACACCAACAATAGCCGGCCGGCGATCCTGGCGCACCGGCCCGCGCCGGTGCAGGTGAACTACATCGGCTTCGCCGGCACCATGGGCGCCGAGTACATCGATTATCTTATCGCCGACCGATTTATTGTGCCGGAAGCCGCGCAAGCATCCTACGCAGAGCAGGTGGTTTACCTGCCAGGTAGCTATTGGCCGACGGACAACAGGGTGCAGATCGGTGAGCCCAAACTGGGCCGCGCCGGGTCGGGCTTGCCGGAGAACGGTTTTGTCTTCTGCTGTTTCAACCAGAACTACAAAATCGCCCCGCCGGTTTTCGACGTATGGATGAAGCTGTTGCGGCAAGTCGACGGCAGCGTTCTCTGGCTGGTTCGGGACAACGCCAATGCGGAGCGCAATTTGCGGCAGGAGGCCGAGCGCGCCGGCGTCGCGCCCGAGCGGCTGGTTTTCGCGCCGCGTGCGCCGATCGACGAATATTTGGCGCGGTTTCGGCTCGCCGACCTGTTTGTCGACACGCTGCCGTTTAATGCCCATACGACAGCGGCCGATGCGCTCTGGGCCGGGCTGCCGCTGGTGACCTGCGCGGGATCGAGCTTTGCGGCACGGGTGGCAGGCAGCCTACTGAGCGCGGTGGGGCTGCCCGAGCTGATCACGGCCAGCCTGGCAGAATATGAAGCGCTGGCGCTGAGCCTGGCGGGCGACCACGAGCGGCTTGCCGCGATCGGGGCAAGGCTCGCGCGCAACCGCGGCACGTATCCGCTGTTTGATACCAACCGTTTTACCCGGCATATCGAGAGCGCCTATTCCACGATGTGGCAGCGCTGTCAGCAGGGCGAGCCGCCGGCCGGGTTTGCCGTCGCGCCGTTGCCGTGACTGGCCCGCGCCACCCGGCGGCCGCGCTAGCGGAAGCGATTTTCGACCGCCGGCTGGTTGCGGCGAACCCAGTCAATTGTCAGCGCCAAGCCCGCATCGAAAGGCGTCTTGGGCGTCCATCCAAGGATTGTCGTGGCGCGTTCGACGGCGAGGACCGAGCGCGGGATGTCGATCGCCCGGCCGGGCGCCCATTTTATTTCGAGGCTGGTGCCGAGCTGTCGTCCGATCGCGGTGATGACGTCGCGCAGATCTCGACCGATGCCGGTGCCGATATTAAAGACGCGATCGTCTCCCGCATCGGTGATCATCGCTTCGAACGCGTCCATCACGTCGTCGATGTAGATGAAGTCGCGGACCACTGAGCCGTCGCCCCAAATCTCGATCGGCTGGCCGGCAAGCGCGCGCGCCGCGGCGGCGGCGATAAACCCTTGACCCTTCCAGGCAATCTGAAACGGCCCGAACGGGTTGGCGATGCGCAGGATGCGAAAGTCCAGAGAGTACAGTCGCTCGTAAAGCGTCAGATACTTCTCGATCGCGAGCTTGCTGATCCCATAGGCGCAGATCGGGTCGGTGGGTGCTGTTTCGCGGGTCGGAATTTCCCGCGGGATCCCGTAAACCGTGCCGCCCGACGAGGCGAAGATTACCCGCTTCACGCCCAGCGTGCCGCAGAGATCGAGCAGGGTGATCGACGGAACGATGTTGCGCTTGACATCGGCTGTCATCGCCAGGTTTGCGGCAAGGGGCATCGCGCCGTGCACCAGGTGAAAGACGATATCGAAACTCTCGATTGCGGCGGCGATGGAATCGGGGTTCAAGAAATCGCCTTGATGCCATTCGATCCCGTTCAGCTCATCGGCAAACTGGCGGCTACGGCCAAAGGCGCGCACGCGATGGCCAGACCGGTGAAGCCGGCGGCACAAATTCGTGCCTATGAAGCCACCCCCGCCGAGGACGACGCAGGAAGGTTTCGCCGCCGGCATTGATCCCCCGATCAGCGCGATGTGCCGGAAACTCTACCGCTGCTCGGCGCAACAAAAAACCCGCCGGTTTGCACCGGCGGGTTTTCGTCCTTGTGGGGTGCCGATTAGAAGCGGAACTTGAATTCGCTGATCAGCACGTTCTGGGTTGCGGTCTGGTTGTTCAGCACGGTGCGCTGGCCCCAAGTGTATTCGAGGCCGACATCGACAAACGACACCGGGTTCCAGATGATGTTGGCGTGCGCGGTGAAGATTTCCTTGTTGATCGCCGCCGCCTGGCCGCCGGTCACGGCCGCACCGGTTGCCGTGCCGTTGGCGTTGACCAACTTGATCGGGATGCCGAAATGCGACTGCCAGCCGGCGTTGATGTTGCTGCGTAGATTGTCCAGCCACCAATGCTGGTAGCCCACTTCGGCGCCGATCTCCTGGGTCGGCGTGAAGCGGATCAGCGACGCCGCGGCGAGGCTGGTCGGGCCGTTGAACCCGCCATAGGTGCCGGGCACCGCGGCCGAGGTCGACGGCGCGCCGTAATTGCTCGCCACGTCGAAATTGGTGGTGCTGTTGACGTAGGGGCCGATCATGTCGCCGCCCTCGACATGCAGCGTGAAGTCGTCCTTCACCCAGCCGAACCAGCCCGGCTTGATGTCCATGCCGAAATGGCCGCCGTAGCCGACATACTGATGCGAGAAGAAGTGGCCATCGGTCATGTCGATGCCGGGGCGCAGCACCGCCGAGAAGTCGAGATGGCCCCAGGGCTGCGGCATGTACCAGGCGGCGGTAAGGTCGGGCGCCGTCGACTTGGCGACGTTGAGCGGAGTGACGCCGCTGGTCAGCAACGTCGTCGAGCAGGTCGTCGCCGTTGCCAAGGTGGCGACGGTGCAACTGGTGGTCAGAGCCGGGATGACACCGGCGTCGGAAGCCTGGAGCCCCACCGGCGTGGCGACGGAGGAATCGGGCGACTCCGCCGAGAACGACCACGAACCGCCCCAATATGCTGGGATCGTGTAACGCACCTGCGGGACGCGAACGTGGCCCGGTTCGCCGGCGTTGCCGCCAAAGTCGATGGTTTCGGCGTTGGCGTCCGGATCGGAGAAGTTCGAGGTCGCTTGACCGGCGAGCAGCCCGCCCAACGTGCCGTAGGCGTAGCGCAAGCGCGGCGCCAGGTTGTCAGAGGACGACAGCGGGTCGGCGGTGCCGGGCACGAAGCTATTTGCTTCGGTCCAGTCCCATTCCAACACGGTGCGCGCTTCGCCGAACGGGGTCGGGGTGCGGGTCTCGAAGCCGATCCTCGACTTACGCGGGCTCTGCTGGAAGATGCCGTTGCCGCGGGCGGAGGCGACAGTGTTGCGCAGCGGGATCGCCTGCACGTTGCCGTTGATGCCGACCGTGGTGCTCTGCGGGCTGCCGTTCACCGGGCCGCCCGACATGAAGTAATCGATGATTTCGGTGATCTGGCCGTAGACCTTGAGCGACGTGTCGGTCCCGGGGATCAGGATCGAGCGCGGGAAGCTGCCGGCGGTGACCGGGGCACCGGCCGCCGGGTTCGTGGCGACGCCGAAGACATCGGGCGCCAGGCCGACCGCGGCGAGCTGATCGACACGCGTGTTGAGAAGCTGCTGGTTGAGCAGCATGTCGATCAGTCGGTCACCTTGCGTAGCCTTCAGATATATAAGGGAAAATGCTATAATTTGGGTACATCCAACGCCATTAAACGCGAGTTAACGAAGTGCTGATTAGCCCGCCTTCTGTTAGCGATGCGTTAGTAAGAACGGAAGTGGTTGGCCATATGGAAAGAAAGGCAAAACGCGATCCAGAACGTAGGTCTCTGACACAGCTCTACGTCGAACGGCTCAAGTATCGTCCCGCCACTCCCATCGTCTGGGACAGAAATCTGCCGGGGTTTGGAGTGCGCGTATCACGCACCGGCCGAAAAAGCTGGATCGTGACGTATCGAGTCGGCGGCAAGGGCCCGGTTATCTGGGAGACACTCGGCAACAGCTTTGTCCTCCCATCCGTTGCCGACGCGCGATCTCGCGCGCGAGTGAGCCAGGATGTAGCTCGCAGCGGCATTCATCCGGTCAAGGAGCGTAAGCGAACTGAGAAGGAGCAAGAGGCGGCGGCCGCGGCGGCGAAGGAAGCGATGCAACGCGAGATCGAACATAAGTTCGAGAATGTTGCTAACCGTTACCTAGCCGAGGCTCCCAGGCCACCGCGCGCCGGCAGGAAAGGCTACGATGGCGAGATACGGCGCAATTTTGAGCACTATCTAATACCCAGATGGCGCGATGCATCGATCAGCTCGATCAGCCAGCAAGACGTGAAGAGGTTGATCCAAGAAAAGGCCGAAAAGCGCGAACGACCCTTCAAAGGAAGGACGGACGGTGCGGCGATTCAGGCCAACAGATTGCTCCGTGCCATGGGCACGTTCTTTCGCTGGTGCATCACACAAGGAATAATCGATACCGATCCAACCGCCGGCGTCGCGTCGCCAGGGGTGGAAAAGGCACGAGACCGCGTTCTTAGCGATCAAGAGCTTCAGTGGTTTTGGCGCGCCACTGAAATTATCAGGTGGCCGCACGACGCCATCTTCAAGTTGTTGTTGCTCACCGCGCAGCGCGAGAGCGAAGTCGCCGGTATGCGCTGGTCGGAAATCGATCTCGAACAGCGGCTTTGGATGATACCTGCGGAGCGCAATAAGTCGAAGCGCGCCCACATCGTCCATTTGTCTGAACCGGTAGCCGAGATCATCGATCAGCTGCCTCGTGTTGGCTTGCTGGTCTTTCCGAGCCGTGTTAACACGGTTGTCAAGAGTTTCAGCAAAGCGAAGGATCGAGTTGATGCCGCCATGAGGGCTCTTTGTGCCGAAAGTGGTGGCAATCCAGGCGCGCCCTGGGTGCTTCACGACTTGAGACGCACCGCCACCACCATAATGGCGCGCAACAACGTAGCGCCGCACGTTGCCGATAAAGTCCTTCCTGCTTACCATCGACACTCAGCTACCTATTGAGGTATTATCTTCCTGAAAACACGGTGATTTTCAGGATCAATTCGATGCCTCGCAACCGCGTACAACACCAAAAGGGCCTCTCGGATGATGCGTTCGAAGAGCGCTATCCGGATGAGGCAGCGTGCCGGAAGGCGTGGTTCGCCTGGCGCTGGCCTGAGGGCTTCAAGTGTCCGCGGTGCGCGGCCTCAGAGTATTCCGAGATCAGTGACCGTCAACTGCTGCAATGCCGGCGCTGCCGCTATCAGACATCGCTGATTGCCGGCACCATCCTGCAGGGCACCAAGCTGCCGATGCGGGTTTGGTTCCGCGCCATGCACCTGCTAGCCCAAGGCAAGAAAGGCCTGTCCAACATTGAACTCGGCCGCCGGCTCGGCATCTCGACCAACGCCGCCTGGCGGGTTCAGCACAAGCTGATGCAGGCGATGATCGAGCGTGATCGCCGCTACAAGCTGGGCGCTGCCGGCCCGCGCATCGAGATCGACGACGCCTATATCGGCGGCGAGCGCACCGGTGAGGGCGCCGGGCGCGGTCGACGCGGCCACACGCCCTTCATCATGACAGTCGAGACGTCCGCCGACGGTCGACCCTTATACGCCCGCCTCCAAGTGGTGCGCGGCTTCCAGGCCGGCGAAACCAAGCGGCTGTGCGCCAATGTCCAGGTCGGAACGACCGTCGTCAGCGATGGCGGTCAGTGGTTTCGCTGCATTGGCGAACAACCTGGCATCGTTCACGAGCGTCACGTCACCGGCTCCGATCGCGCCGCTGCGCGCCATCCGGCTTTCCGCTGGGCAAACACCATGCTGGCCAATGTCAAAAACAGCCTTCTGGCGACGCACCGTGTCGTTGGCGCCAAACATCTGCCGCGCTACCTCGGCGCCTTCGCTTGGCGCTTCAACCGCCGCTTCGTGCTGAAAACAATCCACGAGCGCCTTGCCATCGCCGCAACGACGACCCCGCCCATGCCCTACCGCCTTCTGATATTGGCTGAGGCTCGATGGTAAGCGGGAAGTCCTTAATCACAGCGCCGGCACCGGCGCGATCAGTGGCGTTGCGGCCGTCTATAACCGATACGAGTATCTGCCGGAGCGCAAGGTGGCGCTGGAGACGCTTGGACAGTTCGTAGTGTCGCTAGTCAGGCGAACACAAAATAATAATGTGTAACATTTAATTGTGGGCCAGCAACGGCGCATTGAACGCTTGCAGTTCTTGTTAACTTAATCCATTATCCTATAATAGGTACTCTAAACACGAGTACAATGAAACCGGTTTAACCAGCAATCACGCCAGACTTTCGGCCATCCCAGCTGGTGTCTTTGTGTTACCGGCCGCTCGTATTGGAGTTGGTCAATGCCAAGTACATCTCGATCATCTAGACAGCCACCGTCTTCAACTACTGCCGTCGCTTGGATCGAGCAACAGATCGATGACTGGGTGCATTGCCAAATTTGCGGCAAGCAATGGACGCCTCGTGAGCTTCCCCAACATCCGGTGCTGATCCGCAAGGCTGAACTCCTGCGCCGCATCCCATTGTCGTACGTGACCATCTGGAAGATGGAGCAGCAAGGCCGTTTTCCGAAGCGCATGCAGCTAACTGCGTATAACCGGACCAGCTTTACACCGCGGTCGCCCAATCTACGTGCAACTGAGTGAACGCTCACCGCGCGCAAGATTTCCTGGCGGCGGCTGGTCTGCGTCTGACTTCCCCCTTGCCCTGACCTGTTTGATGGTGCCGGGTGGTACCCTAGGCGCGCATTGCGAAAAAGGCGATGCGCTCGTGCGCAACGCCGCTGTCGCACACCCAACGGCAGCCGTCGTTGCCCAATTCTGCCGCTTCAGCTGATCGGCGAGGCGCGCCAGCCGATCTCGGCTATGCCAGGCCAACTGGAGCGCTATGACTGCGAGTACCGGCGCAACGGCACAGTCAATCTGTTCGTCTTCCTCGACGCGCACCGCCCCTGGCGCAAAGTCAAGGTCACCGAACATCGGACGGGACGCGACTTCGCCCACTGCATGCGCGAGCTTGTCGATATCCATTATCCGCAAGCCGAACAGATCCGGGTCGTGCTCGATAACCTCTCGACCCATTCCGCCGGCGCGCTCTACGAGACCTTCCCGGCGCCGGAAGCCCGACGCTTGATGCGCCGGCTGGAGTTCCACTACGTCCCCAAACACGCCAGCTGGCTCAACATGGTCGAGATCGAGATTGGCGTACTGCGCCGCCAGTGTCTCGACCGGCGCATCGGCGAACGTCAGCAGCTCGTGACCGAAATCACCGCCTGGGAAGACCAGCGTAATGCCGCGGGCGCACGTGTCAGATGGATGTTCACCACCAAACGCGCCCGCGCCAAACTTGCGCGCGCTTATCCCGACCCCACCAAAAAGTCATAATCCCTGTGCTGTGCAGGGGCACTAGTCGAGGACCAGCCTCGTCAGTTCTACTTCGAGCTTGCATGGACGGTATTGTGTCCACCACTCTCCTTGCATGAGGCTCAGTACCGGACGCTGCAACACAACCCTCGTTGCCTGCATGCTGTGACGGGTCGCGCCGCGCTCAGGCGGACATGTGGTGTAGGGGGAGGGACCAAAAATCTCCTCCTTGAGGGCGGCGACCGGTGACCAGGCCATCTTTGCTAAACCGCCAATTTTAAGAGATAATGCGCAGCATGAACAGAAAGCGTGGTCGGCCGTCGCATGCCGACCTTGTGACACCGAAGGCGCTCTCCGTCTATCCGCGGCTGTCTTTGCCGCCGGAGCTTTCCGGCGACGAAGCCGAGGTGTTTCTCGATATCATCAATACTGCAGAAGGCGACTGGTTTACTCGGGCCAATCTGCCGTTATTGGTGCAATATTGTCGCCACGTGGTCCAGGCGCGACGGGTTGCCGAGCTGATCGAGAGTTGCGTGGAGCGACGCGAGACGACGCTGGCCTATTACAGGGTTTTGCTGGCGGAGCAGCGGGCCGAAACCGCTGCGATCGCCGCGCTATCGGTGAAGATGCGGTTGGCGCAGCAGAGCACGCGAAACAACCGGGGCAACCCGCCACGCACCACGCTACCGCCTTGGGAGTTTGCCCCCGAACGGTGAGCGTCATCGTCTGGTCGCGCGTCGCACGCATCGGCATGATCACCGAGCCGTCGTGACGCTCAGCCGGGGCTGTCACACCTCCGGCATGACTGTGCCGACTATATCCTCGGCTCATTGCGCTATGAGGAGATTCGCACCAGCGCCTGGACAGCTTGGGTGCGGGCGTCAGCTGTGGGCTGTGATCGAAGCGAAGCGGGGCATCAATCCGCTGTCTCGGCGACATCATCACCAAAAAACGGGATCGGTCCCCGCCGCGCATAGCCGGTGATCGATGCCGAGTGCCGGATGTGAAAGGCGTACCACGTCATGCGCGGCGCGACCTCCGTGCCACAGTGTCGGAGCCCACGGCCCGCATCGGACTTTCTACGTAAACAGAGGGACATTCTTCGCATAAAAGTTCTTTAAAAAGCTGATTTGTTTTCAATGCTTATAGGCACGAGAATACTTTCTACGTTTCATACGTACTCACGCACACGATAGAAGGTTTTGGGGCGTACGCCGGCGTTCCCATTTCTCCAAAAATTTTCCCGGAGAAGGTCTACTACGAAGAAAACGTAGAAAGCCCCGAATCCGGCGTAAGCCATTGATAATCCTTTCGCAATGAGCGGAACTTTTAATGAAAAAAAGTGCCCCCCATTACGTAGAAAGTCCTCCTCATATCGCGACCCAGGCTTCCGGCGGCCGTCCGCCGGTGCTGGCCCGGTGCATCGGCCGCGCTCTCTGGTAGCGAAGCAGCAGTAGAAGCGCCTGACCGACGCGGCTGCTGGTGTGGTTGCTGCTGAACAACCGGTTGATTTCCCAGCGCGTCATGCCGTCCGGGCCGGCTTGCCGCAAGGCGGCCATGATCGTGTCTGCGACCGGGTCGCCCAGGGCATCGCCGAAGATGTATCGCGCGGATGCTGCGCAATACCGCCAGAACGCATTCGCCGCTCGAAGATGTTCCGGATGGATCTGCTGGTATCGATCGAGGAGGGCGTAGACGAGGCTGAGGCGGAGTACCTGTGCCTCCGCGCGGGCCACGACAGCGCCAAACAGCCCGCCGGCTTCCGCTGACAGCGCACTGTACTCCGCGCTCCACAGCTCGCGCGCCGCGGCGGTAAAGGTGATCGGCTGGTGCGGGTCCGGATTGTTGATCACCGCGGCGAGTTGGCTGGCGAACTGCTCCGCCTCGCCGGCGTCGAGCCGACCTGGAAAGGGCAGCAGCTTTGTGCGGCGCGCCAGGACGCAGAGAAAGCGGTTGGCAAACCCGTTTGCCTTCGAAGTGCCGTCGAGCATGGCGCGAAACTCGTCGACGGTGATATGGCCGACGGTCGAGACATGCGCGTCGGTCGCTTTCTCCGGGCTGTTTTTGGTCAAGGTCTGCAACGGACGGCCGTCCCAGGCGAGCCGCATCACCGGCGAAAGGCTGTTTCCCGGCCGGTTCATCACGGCAAGCGTGCCTGCGAACTCCTGCTCGATGACGAACAGGCGCTTGTCGGCTACGGCAGGTTCCTTCAGGACCTTGAGATAGATCGGTGCCTGACCCTTGCCTTGTGGCACCTTCTCCATACCCCAGATGTCGTCGTGCACGGCGTGAATGATGCCTTCGCCGCTGGACAAGCCGGATTTGAGGCAGTCTCTGACCCAGGACGGGTCCGCCAGCTTTAGCAGGTACTCGATGGGATCCCAGCTCGTCCCTTTGCGGCCCTTGCTGGTGATGCCAAGGATCAGGGCGAACAAGTTGGCGTAATGCCGGGTGTTGCCGACGAGGCAATGGATGTCATGGCCGACCGCGTTACCGACCCCCGCGAGGAGCTGCGCTAGCATCGCGACCGGATCGGCTTCGGTGAGCGGTTCGAGCCGGCGAACGATCTCACCGGCGAGCCCGTAATAGGCCAAGTCATCCATCACCGGCCACAGCGGCTCGGCAAAGGCGGCAGGATCGAAGCCGTTGGTGGGGCCGTTCGCCTGGCCGTTGGTCCACTCGCGATCGTTCGCCTCTCGCGCGTTCTCGCGCACGTCGTCTTCGGGGGTCTCGCTCATGCCGAGATCCTCCGGCCGGCGGCCCAATCATCATGAGCGGGGGCGACAATGCAGGTTTCGCGGCCGGCCTGACGCCAGCGCGCGGTGACGTTCCACGCTGCGGTGCGCCCGGCCAGGCCGGTGTCCGCGGCGATGGTCAGCGCCTCGACACCGCCGAGTACCGGGAAGGTGGCGAGGTTGCCAGCGCCGCAGAGAGCCCATACCGGCGCGAGGTCGTCCATCAGCACGCTGATCGCGGTCTCGACGCCCTCAGCGATCGTCAGGCCCATTGTGACGTCGGCAAAATCGCTGAGCATGACGGCGCCGCCGCGGATGTTTCCGGTGCTGAGTTTGCCCTTGCTGTCGCGCAGCCGATCGCTGCCGTCCGGCTGCAGAAAGATCGAGTGCATGCCGCACGGCTCGCCGGTGCGCACGTCGCGCACCAGCGCCAGCAGCGCCGCGTGGTGTTCGAAGACATTCTCGGTGTCGGGCTTGATCCGGCAGCGCCGCGGGTCAAACCGCAGCACCTCGCCCATCGGATCGTCAAAGGCGAGACCGCGTGCGGTCAGATAGGCTTCGGCGAGGGTGCTGCGGATCGGTCGCGCGTGCGACCAGGTCCGCGGCCAGGTCGCCGGCCGGGTCGCGGCTGGCATCGGCGTCGCTTGCGGAATGCCGACCGCACGGTGACCGAGCCACTCCTCGGCCCACTCGATCGCCTCGCCCATCGAGCAGCCCAGGACATGCTGGACCAGGTGGAGCGCGTCGCCGCGGTCGCTGGGGTTGGCATGGTCAAGCCACAAGCCGCTGGACAGGTCGACCGAGAGCGAGCGGCCGCGCTCGCCTCCAACCGAGCCGCAGCGCCAGTTGCGCCCTTCCCGGCGTCCGCCGGGCAACAGTTCGCGTGCCAGTGAGTCGATACGCGCGCCGAGTTCGCGGGCGATCTCGGACGCCTTGCTGCGCGCGCTCATCACGCCGACCCGCTTGTTGGCACCCTGTGCGCCACATGCGGCGGCAGGTCGGTAAATATCGGCTCGCCGTACTCGTCGACGCCCGTCAACAGGCAAAGCGGGTTGTCGATGCCCTCACCCCAGAGCGACCTGGCGATGGTGACCTGGAAAATTTCCGGGATGAGCGCGGCGGTGACCGGGTCGAGGGGCCTCCCCGCTTGCAGTTCCGCGAGTGCCTCCTGAACCAACGGCGCGTCGGCGTCGGGGCAGAAAGGGGCGAACGTCCAAACCATCATGTCGATCATTTCGCGGACGGTCGTCGGCGGCCCGGCATCGGCCCTGCACCAGCCGCGCACCGCTGCGGCGCGCGCAGCGGCTTGCGCGTCGTCTGTTTTTTGCTTATTTTCTCGTGTGTTGCTGCGATTTACTGCGAGGGTGCCCTTGCCGGGGCGCTTTCGTCGTTTTGGATCTGGGGGCATCTTCCACCTGCCGGTTTGGTTTGGCAGGCACCTAAAGACACCCATTCACGGGGGGATTTGAACAGCACCAAATCCCCTTTTTCAGACCAGCTTTAAATAACCCTCGATCAGCCTGTCGGCTGTGGCGACAGGATCAGTCCAATCAATGACCTGGAAGCGAGGCGCTGGAAATTGTCGGGCTTCGCGCCGCGGGCTCGTTTGCGCCATTCAACAAGCTGATCCGCCGTCAATTGAACACCGCGGGCAGAGAGACGCCTTTGTATCCAGTGCGCGGCCTCCGGCTCGGACATGCCGCCTCGACGCATGAGCCCTTCGACGATCCCCGCAAGGTGACCGCGGAGCGTTAAGTCGCGGCGACTTCTCGGCCCGGTGTCTTTCCGACCTCGCTTCCGTGGCCGCAGCGCCGGATGCACCCGGCCGCCATCGAGATCCTCCAGGGCCATCAGCATACGGCCCAGCGGGGCGGCTAATTGGGCGGTTTCCAAATCCGGGGTGCTGTTGATCAGCTCGATGCAGGCATTAAGCGTCATCATCCAAACAAAGCGCTCGATACCCCCGCGGTCGCTTCGGCCTACGGTAGCTTGCTGGAGAATGTCGGCCTGTAGCAGCCGAACCACAGCCCGCTGTACCTCGCCAAATTCCACCCCCACGACGGCCGGAAGCTGCTGCTGAATCCGCTGCCATGCCTGGCGGAACGATTCAAAGTCATCGTCTTCGGGCGGCGGCATGGCCAAGAATACCACGCGCCACCAATGAAAAACCCCGCCCGGCAGAGCCGAGCGGGGCGTCAGCTACCCAAGGTTCTTTAAAGCGCGAGGGGGAAGCCCCGCGCCGCTTTGGAGATACGGACTGGTGACGGCGCCCGCTTGATAATGCCGGCCAAAAAGTTGATACCTCGCGCCACCTGGCGCGATCCCGCGCGACAAGTAATCAGCCCGTCCGATGCACGCCCTGGCGAGGGTCTAATACTGGCTCTGGCAAGTCGAGCGGTGGCGGGTCGTGCCGATGATTTGCGATGACTTTACAAATCCTTTGGAAAATTTGTCAAAATGTACGGAAAACATAGTCGCTTGACGTGATCGTCGACCATTGAATTTGCGATGGTTTTTGAACCCCCGGCTCATATCTGCAAATTTCGACGACGAGCAAAC
>CAVZUA010000040.1:0-142906 GCA_963778385.1 uncultured Alphaproteobacteria bacterium
GAGACAACACGTCCACACAAACCTAGTGGCGCGGGTTTCAATTGTATTCCAGCCTGAGTAGCCGCTACCAGGCGCGAGACTGAAGAGCATCTTTCAGGTCAGATACCGCACGCCGCAGGCATCAGCCGCCTGACGGACCGTCATGCCGTACTTCAGCCAGGTTCGGACGCGGTCAATCTGCGATTTCGGAATAGCTCGACGCGCCTCGTGAGCCGGGCTTACTACCGTGCTTGCCGTGTCGAGCGTTGCCGGCGGCACACAGCCAAGACGCGCAGTTTACGCGCGACCGCATTCTTCGGCTCCGGTGCGCGGTGCTCTTCCTTTGAAGTGAACAGCGCCTCCGCTGCCTTGCGTGCGCTAGTTGATTGGCCACTCTCTTTATGGTGGGGCGGGTCTAGCAAAAGGGTACTCCATGTAAAATTCGTTTGTCGCCACGTTAACGACGTAAGCACTTGGCATATCATGTGCCAACAGCAGAATTGGTAATCTTAAATACTTAAGGGACCAAGTCTTCAGCGCAGTGGGTTTCCTGTGAATTCCCCTTAACAATGAACCCTACGAACCAGAAGTATGGCGCCGACCTGTTAGGGTTTTTTTTTTTTTTTTTTTTTTTTTTTTTTTTCCCGCACAGACGCGCCGACCTCGACCAGGTGTCGCCGCAAGCGGTGGACATGGACCTCGACCGCATGGGACCCGACCTCTTGTGTCGGTCCGTAGAGAGCACCTTCGAGCAGCGCTTTGGCGACGACTTTTCCACTGCGCCGTAAGAGATGTTCGAGCACAGCCAACTCGCGCGCCGACAACACGATCGGTTTTTCGCCGACAAAGACCTGGCGCGCCACGGTATCAAGGGTGAGGTTGCCGATCTTTAATGCGAGCCCAAGCAAGTGGCCCGGGCGGCGCAGCAGGGCCTTCAACCGCTCCACCAATTCTTCTAGCGCAAAGGGTTTGACGAGGTAGTCATCGGCGCCGGCCTCGCGAAGACTACCGCGCGCGGAAAGGATCAGCACCGGCGTCGTATCGGCGCGCCGCCGCAGATCGGCTAGCAGGTCGAGTCCATCGGCATCGGGCAGGCCCAGATCGAGCACAATGATGTGCGTGGTTTTGAGCGCGGCCGCTGCGTCCTCGGCGGTGGCGATGATATCGACCGCAAAGCCGCTGGACCCGAGCCCCATTTTCAGCAGCGCGGCGAAACGCTCGCTATCCTCAACCAGCAGCAAACGCACCGGTTGCTCCCGAGCCGATCAGCGCCTAGAGCGCCACCTTGAGCCGTGGTACGCGACGCATCCACATTGCATAGCTCCGTCGCTTACAGGCACCTTTCGCGGGGGTGGACGCACCGTGCTGTTGTCGCCGAGTGCCCGTGGCTAGCCACCTGCGCGGGGCTCGCGCAACAAAAGAAGCCCTTGGGTAAGCCGATGCCGCTGTCCTTCGCCGGGCAGCGGTCTCAGCGACTAAGGGGGCGGCTTTTGCTACCTCTTCACACCGGGCCAACACCCAGATCCTTGATCAGAAGCAGAGCCTGAGGTGCGATAGCGGGGCGAATGTGGCCGAGTAATGGTTCTCGTGGGTACAGCGGAGCCCGCGTGCGGCACTGGGGCTATGGGAAATCATGCCAACCGAGACCATCTCGTAAGCTTGCTGTAATTATGATCGGGACGTTCGACCGTGAAATGGCTCGACTTGGTCGTCGTCATCGGAGCGGCAGTAGCATTGATCGCTGGCATTGCCTGGGCGGCAAGGTTGTTGTAGCGGAGCCTCAAATTCACCGGACTGCTTCGTGGTGTCGCCTGGCGCGCCATCTCTTGCAGCACCCGTTTTACAGCATCTATGAGGGTCCCGTGGGTAATGCTCGTTTGGCGCCCTCAGGTCTGTGCCCGCCTCTTTCGATTTGACTGGCGCCGCTACTGGTGCACGCCTTGTTGAGGGGGCGATGCGCGCTAAAGTCTAATGCCGATCGACGTCGTAAATAAGAGCGCACAAGAGCATCGACACCTCGACGCCGCTTTCCGAGAATGGCAGCCATAACGCTTCGTACTGCCGCAGCTTGCCATCCAATATTCGGTTGTGGTGCACGAGAACGGGCTCGCCGTCCGCGATAAGACCTTTGCACCGGTCGATCACGTAGTCGCGATAATCGGCGACCGGAAGATCGTCGAGGAACTTGCCGGTGAGGTCATAGTTTGCCCGCCGCGCCATGTCGCTGCCATGCAGGCGGACGCGAAACCGCACCGGATCGCGTAGCACGTCAACTAACATGACGTGCCCAAGAACGTAGCGGAAATCGAGAGGATCGATGTCACCTCGCGAGGGAAAGCGGCGGCTCCCTTTGCGGGATAGCCAGTAGTCATACAACCGCGCCAGCCGCCGATCTTCGATCTGGGACGGCAAATCCCGCACATCGCTGCCAAGATCGTCGAGCATGTGTGATCATCGCACTGCCGCGCTAAGAAATCTAACGTTAACCGGATCGTCCGATCCTGATCCCCGCGATACAGGCGCGACTTGGCCGTGCGCGTTCGGCGAATGCCGAGCCAGCTATCTGCCGTCGGGCACTTTGCCAATCAACCCCTCTACCACGGCAACGAGGTCACTCAGCCGCACCGGTTTCATCAACGTTTCATGCCCTAATGCCACGCCGCCGGGCATGTAGGACAAATACCCACTCGTGACCACGGCTTTGCCACCGAGAGCCACGGCCCAATCGGCAACCACGCACCCGTCGCCGTCAGGCAGCCGCCACTCGGTGATGACCAGATCATAGACCTGCGCCGCGAAACAGTCCTTGGCTTCGCTGAGCGTGCCGGCGAGATCGACGGCGTAGCCACGCTCACGCAAGACATCAGCCCACAGCTCCTGAAGTGCTGGCTCGTCTTCAACCAAAAGGATGCGCATCAGATCACTGCGCATGGTTGGGCCAGTGGACATCCAGGACTGCTTTGCCCGGGACGCTGTGTCGTCTGTCCTCGCGGCTGAGACCGCCGCTGTTGTCAAGGACGTCATATGTCCGCCGGGGTTAACGAACTCCTTAAAACGGTGGGTCCTTTCGGCCGGAAGGGCGGCAAGGCAGAGGGTTGGCCTTGTGATGATACGGGGGAGTCGCGTACTTCTTGATTGGCCCCTGGAACAGATAGTGAGGGCCCAGCGATGCCGATTGATTGCGATTTCAGGATTTTTGTGGATCGCCTGCGGCGACAGTTTCGCTGCGGCCGGGAGAGTTCTTGTTTCGCGAAGGCGACGCCGCGGACGCGCTTTACATCGTCTCGCGCGGCACGCTGCGGATCATGAGCGGCATCGCGGTCTACGAGGTTGTCGAGGCCGGTGGGATCGTCGGCGAGATGGCGATTGTCGAGGAGGATAAGCCTCGAAGTGCGTCGGTGATTTCGAGTACCTACGCGGAGTTGATCAAGGTCGACAGGCCGACCTTTCGCGAGATGGTGAGCGACTGCTCCCGATTTTGCGCTGATGGTAATGCGCGTGATGGCCCGTCGCCTGAGGATCATGAACCAGCGTTACCGACCGCAAGCCGCTGTGTGGTGATCAGATCATCGTCACGTGGCGCCGGAGGACCCGGCACGGTGGACCCCTTGGACAGCTTCTGATGGGCGCGTTTCTTCCAATCTACTAACCGCACGAAACTCCCAAAGAGAGTCCTCGTCTAGGCGCCTCACATGTGGCGGGGAGGGGGCACGGGGGGCCTTGGACAGCTGTCCCGGGGGTAGGGGGATGCGAATTTATGAAGTTAGGTCGGCGCGAGGCGCGGCTCGGGGGTGGGGTCGGGGCGGCGGGCCGGGCCGCCGGCGACGATCTGCACCACGCCGGCAGTGAAGCCGATCAAGACGCCGATCTTCCAGGCGCCGTCGTAGGAACCGGTGAGGTCGAAGATCAGCCCGCCGCCGAACGCGCCGAGCGATGACCCGACCTGGTGCATCACAAACGCGACGCCGAGCAACGTCGCCATGTAGCGGGTGCCGAACATCTCGGCGACGAGGCCGCTGACTAAAGGCGCAACGCTGAGCCACAACATGCCCATCGCCGCCGCGAATACCAGGGTGCTGGCCGGGGTCGGCGGCATCATGAAATACGCTGTGAACACAAAGGCGCGCAGGATGTAGAGCCCGCCCAGCAGGATGTGCTTCGGGTATTTCGCGCCGAGCCAGCCCGCGGCCAGCGAGCCGACGCAGTTCATGCCGCCGATCACCGCAATCGCCTCGGCGGCTAGCATGGGGTCCTGGCCGCAGATCGTCAGGTAAGTCGGCAAGTGCGTCGCCAGAAACACAAGGTTCAGCCCGCAGACGAAATAGGCGCCGGACAACACCAGAAATTGGCGATGGCGCATCGCTTGCCCGAGCATCTCGCGCATCGAGACCCGGGACCCACCGCCATGAGGCGACACCTTGTCGATGCCGCCGGCCAGAAACGCCGCGGGCAGCATCGCCGCCGCCAGCGCGACGAAGAACAGCGCGCCGATCTGCCAGGCCCAATTCGCCAGCAGCCCCTGGGTCACTAGCGGCACCATCAGCGTGCCGAGCGATCCACCGGCGGATACGATGCCGAGGGTCGTGCTGCGGCGGTGCTCGGGGACGGCGCGAGCCACTGCTGTCATCGCCAGCGAGGAGGCGGTGCAGGACAGGGCCACCCCGACGAACACACCGGAAACCAACAGCGCCGGCACCCCGCCGGCAGCCGCCATGATCCCCAACCCGATGACATAGGTCACCGCCCCGAACATCATCGTGAAGCGCAATCCGAAACGGTCGGCGATCGCGCCGATTGGTGCCTGCGACAGGCCCCAAACGATATTCTGGATTGCCAAGGACAGGGTGAAATCGGCGGCACTCACCCCGAGATCGCGGGTCACCGGGATCAGGAACAGGCCAAGGCTCTGGCGCAGCCCCATGCCGAGGCTGAGGAGCACGCCGGCCCCGATCAGGATCAGCTTGGTGTCGCGCGCGATACGGGTAGTCATCGGTAAGGGCAAGTCCGGTTGCAGCCTTTGCGGCCGCACTCTGCCCGATCCGCGCCGCCCGCCAAACCGCCATCCGCGCAGTTTATGCCTGCGAAATGAGCATGGACCTGGCCTGAGCCCGACTATTGCGCCTGTGACGATGCTAATCGAGATGGTGTTTGAATGGTGGTCGAGGCGGTGGCTTCGGTGACCGCCCATCGCAACGATACTTGGCTTCAATATTGCGGCACCGGTTGGTGTGCCAATCCAGCTCTGCCGGACCGGCTTGCTGCCCAGGGGGCGGGGCCCCCAGGTCCGATCCTACTCGACCCTTGCCCTAGTGCTCCTGATGGGTGCCCCCGGGTGGCCGCTGGCACTCCCTTCGCCACCCTATTCTGTCGAAACCGTGTGCGATCTGTCAGTTTTACCATCGATCAGCGACCTAGGCCCGAACGACAGGCTTACCGGGCGCGTTGTCGAGGCGCGTGCCCGCATCCCGATGGTCCCGACTGACGAGCTACGCTCATTGCAGCGCGCCGCACCTCGAACTAGCGTGCATCGTATGCTTGCGGCGTCCGCTTGAGCGATCGAGCATGCCTAGCCCTACCCGGCAGCGCCTCTCCTGACACCGGGTTCAGGCGCCGGCGTATCTCCTTACCCGCCCTGAAGTACGTGAAATATTTCTCGCTAAGGTCGATCGCCTCGCCTGTCTTCGGATTGCGGCCAACCCCGGGGGCGCGACGTTTGACCCCCAATGCGCCAAAACCCCGTAACTCAATGCGGTCGCCACGCATCAACGCTGCAGTGATCTCGTCAAACACGGCGCTAACGACGGACGCCGCGCCCCGCTGGTCCAGTTCGTTGGCTTGCATGAGCCTTGCGATCAGTTCTGATTTTGTCATTTAAGCCGACTTTCGCCAGCGATTTCGAGGCCAGGATCGCGCCTCTGAACGCCTTGGGCAACGGCAAAGCGCCGTTGCCGTTAGCAACGGGTGCTGCGGCCGAACGCTGCGCCACCCGTACATGCAGGCACGCCCGGCCAACATCGCGCTTGGCACCTGCCAGCCGACTTCCCGCCGGCGACCGAGGCTTCGGTCATCGCCGGAGCGCCTCAGGAGGTGGGGGTAGGCACCGGGGCGCCTTGGACAGCTGTCCCTGGGGATGCCAAAGTTGCGGGAATTTCTGGCAAGGACGTATCCCGGCGCGACTGCGTTGAAGGAGACCGACATCGTCGCTCCATCGTTCACTGATGAACCCGAACGAAGCGGGCTTCATCGATCAACTCTGCGCGAGGTAGCAAACCGCTTTCGGCGCGTATCGCCTGTGCGCTGTGCCAAACGTTCCTTAACCGCTCACGCCACCGTCGCCAACGGGCGGCAGTCAGAACAAGGCTTCTTGCCCCTCTGCGGCCGCCGCATCGGTGTGTGTTAGGCATCGCCGGAAACTGGCTCGTGCAGCCAGCGCGTGAGGAGCCCGGCAATTACCGCGCCGACGATCGGCGCTACCCAGAATAGCCAGAGTTGGCCAGTATATTCGCCGCCGGCGAACAGCGCCGGCCCGGTGCTACGCGCCGGGTTGACCGAGGTGTTGGTCACCGGGATCGAGACCAGATGGATCAGGGTCAGCGAAAGACCGATCGGGATGCCCGCGAGGCCGACCGCCGCGCCCTTCGACGTCGTGCCGATGATGATGAACAGGAAGAAGAAGGTCATCACCACTTCCATCAGGAAGCAGCCGCCGAGGCCATATTTGCCCGGGCTAAGATCGCCGTACCCGTTGGACGCGAAGCCGCCCGCGACCCAGCCGACATGGCTCGACGCGATGACCCATAGCACGGCCGCGGCGGCGATTGCCGCGATCACCTGGGCGATGACGTAGGGGATGACATGCCTACTGGCGCAACGACCGGCCGCCCACAAGCCGATCGTAACCGCAGGGTTGAAATGCCCACCCGACACATGGCCGACCGCATAGGCCATGGTCAGCACGGTCAGGCCGAAGGCGAACGCGACGCCGAGAAAGCCGATCCCGAGATTGGGAAACCCGGCGGCGAGCACCGCCGCGCCGCACCCGCCGAACACTAGCCAGAACGTCCCGAAGAACTCGGCGGTGATCCGACGCCCGATGTCGCTGTCCATCGTTCCCTCCCCGCGCTGGCGTATCGCAACGGTTGAATTGGCCGCGACAATCTACCAGGAATGACAGCGGCGACAGCGCTCGTCCAGAAGACGGTGCGCGAGACGAGATCCTACGCCGGTCGCCAGCGCTGCCCGTCGCTTCAGCAGTCGGCGCGAGATCAATCCGCGCGCCAGTATGGTTACAGAAACATTAACCAGCCAGCCGGATCGGAAGCAGATTGTCGTGGTTGGTATAGCACGTCACCGTCGGTACGCCGTACCTGGAACCCGTCCCAGCAGACCAGGTCGCAACGGCACCAGAGATGCCGCAACCTGAGGCGGCGCAGGGGCAATCTCCGACATTAGCTGTCGGCTTGCGACCGATAGTCGAGCCGCCTCCACCGACCCCGCCCGTACCGGCAACGGAGCCATCAACCACGAGCGAAACACCAAAATCAATTGTCCAACCGGCAAGGCCGACACAAAAGCATTCAGTGCCCCGGTCACCGTCCGACGCACCGCCAGCGCGATCCCGGCCTATCGTCAAGTTTTGATCCCATTTCCCGGTATCGGGCTACACAGAAGCCGGCACCATGATAGGTCGCGGCGAGCTACGGCATGTGGAAGGTCGGTAGAATTTTTTGACCAAAATTTTTTCGAGTGTGAGCTGGCTCACATTCGCTTGCGGCTGGCCGGCATATCTTTGAACCAATGGTTGAGGGAGATGCGGCCATGTCGACAAGTCGTCCGTGCCGTTGGAGCGAAATCGCAGAAGCTCGACAGTTCTACCAGGCGGCCATGCTTGATCAGCCGCTGACCGTGATGAAGGAACCGCATCCTCGTCTCGGCGATCTGCTCACCAAATTTCCATCCTGCTTCCGACGCGCTGCTAACCGAGAGCTGCTCTCTGACCGTGACCGCCGATCGGAAGTAGCCTGACAGGGGCACAACAGCCTTTAGCGAGGCCGCCAAGATGACGGCTCATGCTGGATTGGCTCGATCAGCAACGGGTCGTTGTTCCTGACGTTACCGACGCGCGTGCTCACCGGCCACATCGTCATGTCGTCAGCCGGATAAGGTGCGAGCAGTGCCTTTAGCTGTTCCGGCTGCGCGACTTCCTCATCAAGCCAAGTCGACCACGCCGCCGGCGGCAAAATCACCGGCATGCGGTCGTGGATTTGGCCGCACAGTTCGTTCGGCCTCGTGGCGATAATCGTAAAGCTGCGTATCCACTCCTGGTCCGGCGACTTCCAATTCTCCCATAGCCCGGCCAACGCCATGAACCCACCGCCGGCAAGCGCAATGGCATAGGGCTGCTTTTCCTTCGGCCCGAGCTTCTTCCATTCATAAAATGCCTCGATCGGCACCAGGCAGCGCCGCCGGGCAAACGCCTCACGGAACACCGGCTTGGTGTCGACCGTCTCGGCCATCGCATTGATGGTCGAGAAGCCGATTTTTAAATCCTTCGCCCAATAGGGCAACAAGCCCCAACGCATCAGGTCGAGCGTGCGGTGCTCGGCCTTCGAGCTGTAACGGATGATTGGCAGGTTGTCGGTGGGCGCGACGTTCCAGCTCGGCGCGTAGTTCGGCGCCGGGTAGTCATCCGGGATGTTGAACGTCGCCTTGAGCTGACTGAAATCGCCTTCGAGCTTCACGCGACCGCACATGCTCAGCCCTCCGTCGCCTGGCCGATAGTACCACGATGGCGCTTGACGACCACCGGAATGTTCCTATTATGTTCTCACAATCGACATACGGCGTAGGAGCGATCCCCGTGCTCACCGAAAAGGATTTCCCCCGCCCGACGCCGATCACTTTCGCAGCGCGCGAGCTGACCGCCGAACTGAAGTCAGGCCCGATGGTACTGGTCTGGTACGATCCCAAACGCGGGCCGCAAACGATGCCGCTTGGCGACGCTCGCCGTGTTCGGCCGGACACGAAGGTCTACCAGGTGCCGGGCGAGTACGAGGTTGCCGTGCTCTTGGCAACGAAGCTGCTACTCGATGAAGGTAACGAAGCCGGCGCCTATTCCTGCCTCGCCGAGATGGCGGGCGAAAACTGCCGGCGGCACTAAACCGATGCCCGGCAACTCGCGAGCAATCGTCGCCAACGCCGAGCGCCGGTTTCCGGTGCGGATCGCCGTCAACGTGCCGCCGGGCGGGATCGGCCAGCGCTACACGCCGATGATGGCATGGCTCGACGACAACTGCGGCGTCGACGGTTGGTCGATCGCACCGGCTGGCGTGCGCGGGGTGGTCAACGATGCGGTGGCGGTCTACCTCAGCAACCCGACCTGTGCCGCCGCCTTCGTGGCCCGATGGCGTGTTCCCGGTGATCCGCCCGGCTTCTACGATCTACGCCAGCAAGAGCCGGCGCGGCGCATCCCGGCACCGTCTCACCGGACACCCCAGCCCCGCTAATTGCCCTTCGTAGTCCGGTAGCCTTCCTTGTCGGCAGACGCCTTGCAGGTGTAGCCGCCGTTTTTGGTCTTGCCATAGTACTGCGACCCCGGCGGGAAATAGATTTTGCTCTCGGGGTTGTACCAGACCACGTTGCCGGCTTTGCAGAACTTCGTGGCGCTATCCTCGCTCGTGAACTTCTGCGGGTCAGCGTAGGCCGGGATCGCCAGCGCGAGTGCGAGCCCGATCGCGAGGGTGAACTTCTTGAACATGGCCACGTCCTCCAAGCTGCGGAGACAGCGTAACAAGCCGGCCCGTGATCGTCGACGCTAGTTGATCTCCACACCCGGCTTGCCCCGGTATTCGATCCGCGCCGGCTCGTGGAGGCGTTTCACGATATGCCGGTACAGTTCGGACCTGATTTATGTGGTAAACCCAAGCAACACAGGGAGGCAGCGATGGATGCAAACGGCCTGGTCGTAATGCCCGGGAAGGGGCCAGCGTGGAAGATGGCCCCCGGCCGCTCGTCCACCCTCAAGCTGCAAAACGGTGAGACCGACGAGAGCGTGATGATGTTCGAGGAGGTGGCGCCGGTCGGCACCGTGACCCCGATGCATCTCCATCACGACAGCGACGAGGTCGCCTACGTCTTGAGCGGCGAGATCACCTTCCAGATCGGCGACGCCGTCACGGTCGGCGGGCCAGGCACCTGCGCCTTCATGCCACGCGAGGTTGCGCATGCCTGGAAGAGCACCGGCGCCGAGGCAGGCCGAGTGCTGTTTATGTACACCCCCGGAAGGGCTGGAAAGCTGTTCGAGGAGATGGTGGAACGGCCGGTGGACCCGATGAACGAGCAGGAGTTCGGCGCGGTTGCCGAGCGGCACGGCTGGGAGATCGTCGGCCCGCCGCCGTTCTGAGCAGACGTTCCGCGTGCTTAAACATCGCGCATCCACCGGGGGTACGTCATTTACGGGATGATCCACTCGGGGAGATCTGCGATGCCTCCCGCCCTGGCCGTTCCTCGCGTGGCGTCCCGCCCACAGCCAATGACCGGATGCGCAAAACCGCGGGGATACTCCTTGCATAAGCGCCTCAGGTGGCGGGGGCGGATACCCAGGGGCCTCGGACAGCTCTCCCCTGCGGTTGCCGGTTTTTGATGTGTTGGTTCGGCAACCGCCACTTTGCCTGGTCAGCGGTGACGGTGCTGAGGGGGTTCGGCGCGGGCGCGCCGGAAAAATCCACTCCTGGGCGACTTCACGAACCCAATTCACCCAGCGCCAGAAGCGATCTGTCAAGCTGCCGCGCGGCCATTTGGCGGCGTGTCACCCTTTTTTGTTCGTCGCGCTCGGCAGCCGGCGCAACTGCTCTTTCAGCAAGTCGAAGTCGACCGGCTTGACGAGGACTTCGCTGACACCGAGATCGCCGGCAGGGCGTCGGCGCTCGTCATCGCCATAGGCGGTCAACATCATTACTGGCAGCGCTGCTCTCTTCGAGCAGCTGCAATCCCTCCATCCGTGGCACGTGAACCAACCGACATCCGGTCTTGCTGAGATGAGCTTCAGCGTAGCGCCGTCTTCTTCGGGCCTGATGTCTGCGGCGTCGATGCGACGGCTCCGGGTCGCCGACAAACGCTGCTTGCCCAAGCGGCACGCCCTTAGGCTACGCTGCCATTCTTTGTTGCGCTGTTCTTTTTATAAGCGCGGCGCCCTTCTCGGCGATCATGATCGTCGGGGCGTTCGTGTTCGTTGAAGTGACTGCGGGCATCACCGAGGCATCGATAACCCTGAGCCCGTTGAGGCCGCGCACGCGTAATTCATTATCGACGACGCTCATTGCGTGGTTGCCCTCGATCATTTCTGGGTGCTGCGTTCGCTGCGGCGCAATGCGACGCTGGCGGCGCGCGCTGGCGACCGGGCTGCATCGAACCGCGCGGTCGAGCTGATCGGCAAGCACCTCGGCATGTTCGTCGACAAGAAGTCTATTGATATCAGTTACATAGATGACAGCGACGAGCATCTGCGGCAGCTGATGGAGATCGTCAACGCCAAGGTGATTGACGCCGAGCCGGCACCGCTGGCGCAGCTGGAGAACGGCCACGATGACGACCAGGAGCTGACAGAGTGCTGACACAGATTGACGCTGCCTTCGTATCTATCTGGTAAGACAACATCTTCTCGCATTCGTTACCAGATCTTGCATCTTCATGATGGGGCCTCAGCGCCTGCGGCGACGGGGCGGCAACGCCTGGCGCGACTGGGGACGGCGACGCGGCGACCTTGTTTTCCGGGGCCAGCATCGGGGTGCCGCTGGTCGAGCAGGCGACTGGGTTCGGGGTCACCGGTGGCTTGGCCTTCAAACCCAATCTGGCAAGCGCCCAAAGCAATCTTGGCCGCCTGTACGAGGATGGCCAGGACGTCGCGCAACTGAACGGCGGCAGCGCGGCCTTGGGAGCCGATCATCCCCGTATTTAAAGCTGCAGACCTCACCGATAGGAGCGTGACATACGCCCGCTCCTTCGCGTTAGCGCAACTTTTAACCGACGTGTTCTGCTCACTAAAAGGCGCTGGAAGAGCTGCTACTGAGGACGTAACTTTGCCTCAAAACGCCACGCCAACGCCCGGGATTGATCGCCGGACCAACCCGACAGTGGCGATTGAGCCGGGTTGCGGGCGTTTTGCTTAAAAGGGAGGGCCGAGCAATGATCGAAACAAACGGGATCGACCACATCGTGTTGCACGTCGCCGATGTGCCACGCGCCAGAGACTTCTATAGCGGCGTGCTGGGCATGACCGTATACCGCGAGAACGAACGCCAGGTTTTCCTTCATACCGGCAACCAAGGCGTCGCCCTGTTCAAAAGGGAAGCCGGCGCCGTCGGCGGGGACATGAACCACCTCGCCCTCAACGTTGCATCGGGAACCTATGAGAGCCTTCGGACCGATTTGGAGCGACACGGCGTCGCCGTCAGTGGCCGCCCGGGCGACGATCACTGCATCTATTTCAATGATCCTGACGGCCACCGCCTGCAATTGATGTTTTCCAAGTGAATCGCCCCAATCGAAAAATCGGTTGCGCGTAGGCGCGATCGATCACCGTGCGGCTGGTTTTCCCCTCTTGATAGGCAAGAGCGGTCGTTATGACGTCAGCTGAATGACCGGTCTGTCCAGCTAGCGGACCCGCGCCAGACGGACGGGAACGAGCGCAACGCGCCGAGAGCTGACCTTTACGGAAATCGCCGGACGGCGCTGGGTCAGCCTGTCTCCGTATGTGGCTGTTTCGTAGAAGATTTGCCTGGCCGTGAAGCGGTGGTGTGCACGATAAGCTGAGCGGCTTTAGATCTTGCGACCTTAGTTGACCGCGCCAGGAGCATTACATGATTGGTGCGCCACGGGCGCAGATGTTTGGCGGCGATAGCATCGCTGCCCCACTGCGTCACCCCACGTTTCGGCGCATTTGGCTCGCCAGCGTGCTGTCTAATCTTGGCATTCTGATCCAGGGGGTTGGCGCCGCCTGGGCCATGACGCAAATGGCGTCTTCGGCCGACAAGGTCGCGCTGGTACAGACTGCGCTGAGCCTGCCGATCATGCTGATCGCGATGCCGGCCGGCGCGATTGCTGACATGTACGACCGCCGCATCGTCGCGCTGGTCGCCCTTTGTATTGCGCTCTCCGGCGCGACCACATTGGCGGTGCTGACTTGGCTAGGTCTGGTCACGCCGAACCTTCTGCTCGGGTTCTGCTTCGCCGTAGGCTGCGGCATGGCGCTGATGGGACCGGCTTGGCAGTCTTCGGTCGCAGAGCAGGTGCCCGCGGAATCGCTTCCCGCCGCGCTCGCCCTCAATGGCATCAGCTACAACATCGCGCGCAGCATCGGTCCGGCAATCGGCGGCATCGTCGTCGCGACTGCTGGCTCGGAGTTTGCGTTTGCCCTCAACGCTATGCTCTATCTGCCGCTAATTGCCGCGTTGTTGCTGTGGAAGCGCGTTGCCGAACCCTCGCGCCTGCCTCCCGAAAAGCTGCGGCGCGCCATGGTCTCGGGCGTGCGTTACATCGGTAATTCACCCTCAATCAAGATCGTGTTGGCCCGCACCCTGTGGTCGGCCTCCTCGGTGGCGCGATCCTCGCTCTGCTGCCGCTGGTCGCTCGCGATCGCCTGCAGGGCGGCGCCGGGCTCTACGGCATGATGCTCGGCGCCTTCGGCGTCGGTGCCGTTTTCGGCGCGCTCAATCTCACCAGGCTGCGCAAGCACCTCGGCGCCGAGGCCGCGATCAGCGTCTGCACGATCGCGATGGGCGTGGGTTTCGCCGTGGTGGCGGTGAGCCAGACGCCGGTGCCGACGATGGCCGCGCTGGTCGTGGCGGGCGCCGGGTGGACGTTGACATGGACGCTACTCAATATTGGCGTGCAACTGTCGGCGCCGCGCTGGGTGTCGGGCCGCGCGCTCGCGGCCTACCAGGCGGCAAGCTCAGGTGGGATTGCCCTTGGCGCCTGGGGGTGGGGCCATCTTACCGATCTCGCGGGGGTCGAAACGGCGCTTTTGATCGCCGGCGTGCTGATGCTGGCGTCGCCGCTGATCGGCCTGTGGCTGCGTATGCCGCGCATCGGCGCGCGCGGCGAAGAAACCGTCGTACTTGATGATCCCGAAGTGCGGCTGGAGCTGACCGGGCGGAGCGGTCCGGTGGTTGTCGAGATCGAATATCGCGTCGAGCCGGACAATGCGTTGGCATTTCATAGTCTTATGCACGAAGTGCAGATGTTCCGCCGACGCAACGGCGCCTATGGCTGGTCGATCGCGCGCGATGTCGCCGATCCCGAATTATGGACCGAACGCTATCGTTGCCCGACCTGGTTCGACTATTTGCGCCAACGCAACCGCGCGACCCGGTCGGAGACGGCGACGGAACAAGAGGCGATCGCCTTCCACATCGGTCCCGGCCCGGTTCGCATCCGCCGCATGCTGGAGCGCCCGTTCGGCTCGGTGCGTTCGAAGGATCACACGACCGACACCCCGCCGCGGGCCGAGACCACCGCGACGACGCGCGAACCCCGGGAACCGCTCCAGCGGCTCCAGCGGTCCGGGTGATCGCTTGGCCCAAACCGGACCTAATTAGTTTGTTATGAAGCAATCAGCCGCTCTGTGCGGAAGCTGACGCGAGATTGGGGCGCTCGGCTACGCGCTGGCGCTATTCGCCACCGATCCAATGAAGAGGCGTTCACCCTGGTCGATGCCAAGGTGATCGACAACGAGCCGTCGGCGATCAATTACGAGCCGGACGAGCCGGACGAGAGCGTCCATTGACGCTCAGGTGGTGGGTAGAGTCGGGGCAAGCCGCGTGCGGCGAAGGCCGACTGCCGATATGGAATGGCCGCGTGCAGGCGGCCATCGACGACGGGGGCAAGGTCAAGATCGGCTGGAACCAGGGCCTTTACACCTTCGAGGGCTTTGCCATCGCCAAAGGCAACCCAAAGGCCGATCTCGCGCGCAAATTCGTCAAATTCTGCGCCAACGCCAAACAGCAGGCGATTTTCGCGCATAACATCGCTTACGGCCCCACCAACCCGGGCGCCTATGAGACGATAGAGCCCGAGCGCGCGGCGATTTTGCCCACCTCGCCAGCGCATTTGAAGAGTTTGGTGCAACTCGACATCGAGTACTGATCGAAGAATCAGGAACAGGCGATCGAACGATTTGAAGCGTGGCTGCTGGCCTGAGCGCCAGGTAAACCGCGATGAGCACAATCGCGATCAAGCTGCGCGCGCAAGGCATCGCCAAGCATTACGGCGCAGTGCAGGCCCTCGCGCCAACCGATCTCGATATCGAAGCCGGTGAGTTCGTCACGTTGTTGGGACCTTCGGGTTCAGGCAAAACAACGCTCTTGATGATTGTTGCCGGCCTCGTCGAGCCGAAGCAGGGCGAGGTGTGGATCGACGCCAAGCCGGCCGGGCACACGCCGCCGTTTCGACGCGATATCGGGATGGTTTTCCAAAGCTTGCCCCGTAGCTGATCAGGCCGCCGGCCACGACGAATTCGCGCGCCTCATAGATCGCTGGAATGGCATGGCGTGATACCAGCGTCACGAGCTGCTCCCGCTGCCTTTGGAAGAACAGATCGGCGCCGACCACTCTCTCGTCGGTCATTTTTGCGCTGGCGACGAGAATGACTAGCGCCGATGTTTAGGCGACCGCTCTAGTTCTTCTTTTCGACGTAGGCGACGCCGCGATAGACCGTGCCGTAGGTCGGTCCCGCGATGGTCTCGAAGGTCTCGTTCAGCACCGCGCCGGCCGGGCCGGTGGCCGCCAATGTATCGGTGATCTGGACGACCTTGTTCGGATCGGCGCCGTTATCACCCGACGTGCTCGATGTCGACGTGGTCGCCCACAGCGTCACCGTCTGATTGGGGTTGACGACCCCCGCCAGGTTGCGCAGGCCGATTGTCGTCACATTGGGATAGGGGCCGTCCTCGCCGGTCAGATTGCTGTCGACGGTGTTGATCAGCCCGCGCGTGAGAATGTAATCGAGCACCCATTGGCCGTTGACGAGGCTCCATTTCTGCAGACCGGCATGGGTCGTCACATCGGTCGCGTTGCCGGTGCCCTCGTCGGTCACATACATCGTCGTCGGGTTGGCGAAGAACACCGCGAAGGGCGTGTAGTTGCCGCCTGTCGCCTTGGCGGAGTCGGTGGGGAAACCCGGTACGATGGTGATCTTGGTCGCTGCCGCGTCCGCCAGAGTCGGCAGCGAAGGGACCGTGTAGACCGTCTGGATACCGTTGCTGCCGCTTCCCTTCGTGAAGTAGAGCGCACCGCCGAACTCGGTTATGCCGCGGAAATTGTCGTCCTTGCCCGGCTTGTCCGGTTTGCTGGTGCCAAATTGAAACTGCAGCAAAGGATCGACTTCGGCCGAGTTGTTCGCCGGGATCGTGACGGACGCCGAGGCCGCATTGATCGGCTTGACCACCTCGAGCCCCGTCGTCTCGGTGACGTCGGGGTTGGTGCCGTTGCTGGGGCCGAACGTCGCCGCGTCGCCGTTATTGGCGTTGCCGACGGCGTAATAAAGTCCATTCGATCCCAATAGCGCCGAGCGGCCGTTGTTGCCGCCATAGTCGATCGTCGGGGTGTAAGAGAATTCGCCATCTTCGTCGAGGGAGACGATGGTGCGGTGGAAGGCGAAGTTCGCGCCAAAGGCGAACGTTACCGGATTTGTCGGATCCTGCCCGGCGACAGCGTCGGAATTCGACACGTCGAGGGCACCGACCCCCGCCCCGGCGTAGCCGACGAACACCAGATGGGCGCCATGATCGTCCCTGACGAAATGCAGGCCCAGCTCCGACTTGGAGGGGAAGCTGGTCACGACTTCATCCGTGGGAACGCTCAGCGAATGCATGACGCGCCCGCTGTACCTGTTGATGTCGAACAGGGTGATCGGAGAGGTGACCCCGAAACTGGCGTCGGCAGTCTCGTTGTTCCACACCGTGACGTAATTATTGCCTGTGACGGCGAGGGTCGTCGCGGTCTTTGTGTTGGCCAAACGCGTTTGGCCCGCGGTCAGCGAGGCGACCGCGCCGTGCGTGCGGTCGTAGGTGCTGGCACTGATCACCACCGAACCGGGCTCGAAAAACCGCCGCCCTTGCCCGTTTTCGCCATCCCCGGTGAACGGGGGGCCCTTGGCCGAGCCGTCATCGGCAATGCCGGCGGAAGAATTGAGCGCAACAAGACCGCAAGCCGCGAACAGCGCGGCATGTGTGATAAGCCGAGAGCGAGTTCCGCAAGCCATTATGTTGTCCCCCTCCGAGGCGTTGGCTTTATCGGGCCGGTTTCACGGTAGCCTCGGATGATGACGAGCAGGTTGCAAGTAGCCGTTTGGACGCGGAGCAGTCGATCGAGGTCCGACGGCGCGACCTGCCTCAACGAGGCTACGCGAGTGCGGCCGGCACGTCTTCCAGTGCCGTAGCCGACGTGCACGTTGCCTCTAGGCCGTTCTTCACGACCGCCACGGGTATGCGCCCGGCGAGGACACCGGCAACCGCCCAACGGCGCACCGCGGCGAAAAACCGGGTGCGCGCGGGCGGCTGGCGGCTGGCGCCTGACTTCAAGACGCGATTTCCGCAAGGACAATGGCGCAGCGATCCGGGCGGTGTGTTCCCAGTTTGAGGTGTTGTGTCGCGATCTGGGCCTGTTCACCCGCGCCGTTGTTGCAATCGACGGCAGCAAGTTCAAAGCGGTGAACAATCGCGACCAGAACTACACGGTCGCCAAGGGTGACCGGGCGGATGGAGCAGGCCGGCGCCGGCATCGCGCGCTACCTGAGGGCGCTGGACCGAGCCGACCGCGAAGAGGGCGATGTTGCCGAGGCCAAATTGGTCCGGCTGAAGGAGAAAACGGCTCCTTGCCAAGGGCGCCGATCCGGAGCGCATCAAAGCCGCTCTCATTGCTGACGGGCGTTGACCCTGGCTTACTCGACGATCTCTCGCCCGAACAGCGCGCTTCATGATCGCCTCCAACCCAGAATGTGAAATGATGTCGCCGAACCCCACAGATTAGGCAATTGGCTGGGGACCGAGAAAGATTTCGTCAATCCGAGGACGGCATTTGGGAGCAACCTCCATGAGAAAAATGGTCCGTTTGGCGACGATCTGTTACGTGATGTTCGGGGTGCTGACGCTCGCGGCGCCGTCACCGGCGCAGACGAGCCCCGGCATTGCAGAGCAGATCGCCAAGACGTATGGCCTTGACTCCTGGGGGCAGATCGAGGCAATCCGCTATACGTTCAATGCCCAGCTCGGGAGCTTGAACCTCTCCCGCTCGTGGGTGTGGGAGCCCAAGACCGGCAAGGTCTCCTATGAGGGTAAAGACAAGGAGGGCAAGCCAGTAAAGGCGATGTACGTCCAGTCCCAGCTCGCGAGCGCACCGGCCAATGTGCGCGACGAAATCGACCCGGCTTTTGTCAACGACAAGTACCATCTGATCTTCCCGCTGCAAGCTTACTGGGACGGTGTGGTCGTGCGCGACATGGGCACGCAAAAATTGCCGGTCGGAACGGGCTCCGCAAAGGAAGTCGTGTATGATTATTCGCCGGGCGACGTTTGGGAGCTTTACGTCGGGGCCGACGACCGCGCTGAGGCGTTCGGCTTTCACCGCGGCGGACCGCGCAAGCCAACCGTCGTGATCGCGAGTTGGGCGGAGTACAAGAAGGCCGGCCCGCTCTTGATCGCCACCGACCGCCGCGGAACAGCAGACGACCAGCCACTGCGCATCTTCTTTACCGATGTGGCCGTTAGGCTGACGGGCTCAGACAGCTGGGTCGAGGCGAAATAGGAGACGCCGACAAGGGCCCGACGCCCGCAAGGCGAAGGAGAATACCGTCGCCACCATCAACCAAGAGGCCGCCAACGATCGCGAAGCCCAGCGGCTGTCAGTCGTGTCGGGTGACCGGCCGATGAAGGCCGCGAAGGCCCCTACGTGGCGGACATAATCGCGCCGCGTATCCATCCTTGAAGCCGCGCACGCTCATGTCTTCGATCATGCGCGCCCGCAGCGGGCTGATGGGCGGAGATGAACGATCGGAGGTCATCGGGGCTCTCCCGAGCTGAAGGTTGCTGGACTTCGTGCTCGGGACCAGATGCTCCGACCGTCACGCGCTACCGCACATCACATCGTCCATGGCGCACCGCCGGGGTCGGCATCTCGGTGGTGCCCGCGTCGATGCGTGAAATTCAGGTCGACGGCATCCACTATACCGCTTTGCGCTGCGCGAAGCCGTTACGAGCGCCGCTGACTTTGGCATTGCGTAGTGCTGAGAACCAACCAACCGTGGCGAACCTAAGGCGGGTGACTGCGAGCCTTGCCACAGCGGATAAGGGCCCTGTGCTTGGGCGGCGGGATGACCGACAACAGCAAAGGTAGTCAAGATCGAAAAGATGCCGCCCTTTTATGCCCGAGGACGTTGGCGATGCAGCTCATAGCTACCGACCAGCCGCAAGAAAGCGATTTCGAGCAGAGCCGAAGTCCGATTTCGGCGCATAGTCCTCATTCGGGTTCGTCTGGGCGAGGGTCGGCTGATCGAGGTGCACCGGACGTTTGAGCGTAGAAACGATCATGAATTGCGCCCCTTCGTTTTTGCTGCCGCTGAGGCCGCGTTGGAACTCGCTAGAGAAACAACATCGCCACTGCGCAGCGTTTCGGGCGGGCTGTCGATTACCAAATCCGAGGCGGAGAGCCCGCCGGAAACCTCCACGCTGTCGCCGAGATCGCGGGCGATCTGTATCGGCTTGAGCGTCACTTTGTGGTCAGGCCCGAGCACCGCGACCTGCGTGCCGCTGTTCCCTGGTATCAGCGCGCTCGCGGGTATGCGGACGGTGTTTGGCGCGGCCGCCAATTGGAAATGCACTTGGGCATAGGAGCCGGCGGCAAACTCACCGTCAGGATTGTCGGCCTGGAGCTCGACCAGCATGCTGCGCGAGCCAGCTTTCATCGCATTTGACGCGGTCGCGACCATTGCTGGGAACTGCTGGTCGGGATATTGCGGCAGTTCGAAGCTCGCTTGCAGCCCGGCACGAACTTGCGCCGAGAAGGCCTGCGGCACCTGCACATAGATGCGGACGCGGTGCAGATCGGAGACCTCGAACAGCTCCTGCCCCGAATTGCCCGCGGTAATGAGGGCGCCGATATCGGTGTTTCGTACTGTCACGACACCGTCAAACGGGGCCACGATATTCTTGAAGGATTCCAGAGCCGCCAATCGCTTCACATTGGCTGCAGCCGCATCCATCATTGCCTCGGTGGCGGCGCTGCTCGCGTTGTTATTATCGGCGGCTTGCTGCGAGGCCCATTGCGACTTGAGCAGTGCGTTGGTGCGCTGGGCGGTCGCTGCCGCGAGCCGAGCGTTGGCGGTCGCCGTGCCGAGATCGGCCTTGGCTTGGGCAAACTGCTGATCGAGGTCCGGCGCGTCGATGGTGGCCAAGACCTGTCCGGCAGTGACGTGGGCACCGATATCGGTCTGCCAGCTCTTCAGGTAGCCGCCGACCCGGGCGTAAATCGCCGCCTTGTAATAGGCGTCGATCGTGCCTGGCAAGGTCAGAGTTTGGCGTTGCCCCGGGGTAATTTTGGCCAGCGCGACCGTCGGAACTGCCTGAGTCTTGGTCCAGACTGCCACTTCCTGCGCGCTGTGCGCGCGCTGGAGAATGCCATTAGCGGCGACCCCGAACGCCGCAAGAACCGCGACAGCGCCGAGCAGTGCGAGGCGGTGAGAACGGAGCGTTTTCTTCGATTGGAAGAGCATGTGAGTTACTCCGCACCGAGGATTTGTGCCGTGGCCAGCCGCGGCTCGGTCCCGGCGCGCCCGTGCACCAGGCTGAACATGGCCGGAACAAAGACCAGCGTGGTGGCGGTCGCGAAGATCAGACCGCCGATGACGGCGCGGCCCAGCGGTGTGTTTTGCCCCGGCTCGATCGCCATCGGCAGCATCCCGATCACCATGGCCAACGCCGTCATCAGCACCGGCCGGAAACGCGTGGCGCCGGCCTCCAGAGCGGCGGCGATCGGATCCGCCCCCGACGCCATCCGTTCGCGCGCAAAGGCGATAACGAGGATGCTGTTGGCGGTGGCGACGCCCATGCACATGATCGCGCCGGTCAGCGCCGGGACCGACAGCGTTGTGCCGGTCGCGAACAGCATCCAGACGATCCCGGCCAAGGCGGTCGGCAACGCCGTCACGATGACGAGCGGATCAAGCCAGGACTGAAAGTTGACGACGATCAGCAAGTAGATCAGCACGACCGCAAACGCCAAGCCGACGAAGAGCTGCTGATAGGCGCTCGTCATTGTCGCGACCTGCCCGCGTACCATGACCTGGGCGCCCTTCGGCACATCATGGGCGGTGTCGTGCACCGCTTTGCGGATGTCATCAGCAACGGTGCTGAGGTCGCGACCCTGTACCGCGGCGTAGATGTCGATGACGGGCCGGACGTTGTAATGCGAGACGACGGCGTCGCTGGTCGTTCGCTGGACCGTCGCGAGGCCGCCGAGCAGCTGCGGGGTTCCGCCGGTGCCGTTGCCGGCGGTGATCGGCATGTTCTGCAGCACGCCGATCGTCGCGATATCGCGCTGCGGGGTCTGCACCGAGACCGGGTAGCTGACCCCGGTCTTCGGGTTCAGCCAATAGGTCGGCGCGGTCTGTGAGCTCCCGGCCAGCGTCGTGAGCATCGACGTGGCGACGTCCTTTTCGGTGAGGCCGACCAGCCCGGCCAGCGAGCGGTCGACATCGACATTGAGCGTCGGCTGATTAAAAGCCTGCTGGATGCGCGCGTCGGCGATACCGGGGATCGTTTTGATCCGTGCCAGCAATTCGTCGGTGTACTTGCGGCTGGCCGTGAGGTCGTTGCCGACGACTTGCAGGTCGATCGGCGCCGGCACGCCAAAGTTCAGGATCTGGCTGACCATATCCGCCGGCAGGAAAGAGAAGGATGTGCCCGGAAATTGCCGGGGTAGCGCCTGCCGTAACGTCTTCACGTAACCGGCGGTCGGCGCGTGGCCCGCCTTGAGGCTGACCAGGATGTCAGCATCACCGGTGCCGATGGTGCCGGAGTTGTTGTATGCCATGTTGATGCCGCTGACCGTCAGGCCAACATTGTCGACGATCCCGCCGAGTTCGGCAGCTGGGATAACGATGCGAACGGCGGCATCGACCCGATCGGCGAGTTTGGTGGTTTCCTCGATCCGCGTGCCGGTTTGGGCCCGCATATGGATCGCGATCTGCCCGCCATCGACGCTTGGAAAGAAGTCCTGGCCGAGATACGGCACCAAGCCGAAGGACAACAAGGTGACCGCAGCGAAGCCGGCAATGAGCCTGCCCCGATGGCGCAGCGACCGTTCGAGCAGCCCGCGATAGCACGCGCGGATCGTCTCGAAACGGCGCTCGAAGCCGTTTTGGAAACGTCGCAGTGGGTTGCGGCTGGCGGCGGGCGGAATGGCGCCCACCACCGCATGCGACTGCCTGCGCAGCAGGTAATTCGCCAGCGTCGGGACCAGCGTTCGAGACAGGATGTACGACGCAATCAGCGCGAAGACGACGGCCTCCGCGAGCGGACGGAACAGGTAGCCGGCGACCCCGCCGAGACCGAACATCGGTATGAACGCAATGCAGATGCACAGCAGCGAAACCGTCGCCGGCACCACGATCTGCTTGGCCCCGTCGAGGATGGCCGGCTCGATCGCCTTGCCGTGTTCGAGATGCCAGTTGATGTTCTCGATCGTCACCGTCGCATCGTCGACCAGGATGCCGACGGCCAGCGCGAGACCGCCCAGGGTCATTACGTTGACGGTTTCGCCGAGCAGCGACAACGCGGCAAGCGACGCGAGAATGGCGAGCGGGATCGACACGGTGATGATCAGGGTCGAGCGCCAGCTGCCGAGAAACAGCAGGATCATTATCCCGGTCAGCGCTGCGGCAATGACCGCCTCCCGCACCACGCTAGTGACCGCTGCAATGACGAATACCGACTGGTCGCCGACCGGCGTCAGGCTCATGCCCGCCGGCAGCGTGTCGCGCACGCTCGGCAAAAGACCCTTGATGCCGGCGATGATCGATAGGGTCGAGGTCGCGCCGGCCTTGATGACGCTGAGCAGCACCGCACCGGCGCCGTTGACATGCACGACATTGGTCTGCGGCGGACTGCCATCGTGAACATAGGCGACGTCATGCATGTAGATGACGGTGCCGTTGACCGTCTTGATCGGCAGGTTGTTAAACGCGGCGATCGTGATCGGCGAGTCGTTCAGGTTGAGCGTGTATTCGAATTTGCCGATCTTCTCGGTGCCGGCCGGCGTCACCAGGTTCTGCAGGGACAGGGCGTTGACGATGTCGTTCGCCGAGATTCCGTAATTCTGCAGCGCTTGCTGGTTCAAGTCGGCCTGTACCTGCCGAACCTTGCCGCCATAGGGCAAGGGGATAGCGGCCCCCGCCACCGCCGCAAGCTGCGGACGAATAAAGCTTGTTGCCTGGTCGTAGAGCGTGGTCTCGGACTGATTTTGACCCGACACGGCCAACTGGAGGACCGGCACACTGGAGGCGTTGAAGCTGAGGATGGTCGGCGGCGTGATCCCCGGCGGCATCTGCTTCAGCACGGTTTGCGACATCGCCGAGACCTGCGCCAGCGCCGCGTTGATGTTCACGCTCGGCTGAAAGTAAATCTTGATGATCCCGTAGTTGGGGATCGACTGCGACTCGATGTGCTCGATGTCGTTGACGCTCGTCGTCAACGACCGCTCGTAATAGGTGACGATGCGGCCGGCCATGTCGTCGGGCGAGAGACCGCTATAGCTGAACACGACGGCGACGACCGGGATATTGATGCTCGGGAAGATGTCGATCGGCGTGCGGAGTGCTGCGCCGACCCCGAAGATGAGGATCAGTAGCGCCATCACGACAAAGGTGTACGGGCGCTGTAGCGCGAGCTTGACGATATCGGCCATGTTCAGGTTCCCCTGCGTTCGATGCCGTTACAAGAGCTGCGGCCAGCCGTCGCCAAACACCAAGCACGGCGATGACGCTTTGGCCGGTGGTGGGGCACCATCGACCTTGCCGGCCGGTTGCCAGAGGCCGGTCCGCAAGTCCTCCCGGCGCAGCCCGAGATCGGCGAGCATGTGGTCGTCGAGGACCAGCAGGTCCGCGCAAGCCTGCTGTCGCACGCCGTCCTGAAAGGCCCTCAAAACGCTTGCGGCAATAGTGATCAATGACATCGAAACCTCCATCCTGGAGCAGCAGACGCTGCCTTTGACCGGGAAGGTGAGCGGCACTCACGAATGTTTCAAATGAATTGACCTCATGGTCCAATTCACAATATGAATAATTAGGCTGGATGTTTCGCCATGAACTGGGGCGCCTTCGACCTCAATCTGCTAGTCGTCTTCGACGCGGTAATGCAGGAGCGCAACGTCACCCGCGCCGGCAGCCAGATCGGGCTCAGTCAGCCGGCCGTGAGCCATGCGCTGAACCGACTACGCCACATGCTGAAGGACGAGCTTTTCGTCCGCAGTCCGGAGGGCATGGTGCCGACGCCGCGCGCGGAACAGCTGGCGGAGCCGCTGCGCCGCGCGCTGAACGACATGCAGCTGGCGCTCGAACCGGAGACGTTCATCCCTGAGCAGGCCGAGCGGCAATTTGCTATTGCCGTCAATAATTACGCCGCCGTCGTGCTGACGCCCGGATTGCTAAGCGCGGTCGTCACCCTTGCACCCGGCATTCACCTTGACCTGCGGCCGAGCGGGACCCGCGATGTCCTTACGATGCTGGATCGCGGCGAGCTTGATCTGGCGATCGGAAGCTTTGACGGGACCGGGGAGCGGTTTGCGACAGCGCCCTTGCTTGACGATTCCTTCGTACTCGCAATGAGGCATAATCATCCGGTACTTGCCCAGCCGATAACGCTGCAAACCCTCGCGGCGCTTGGCTATCTCGATGTCTCGTCCAGTGGCGAAGATGCGGGGTTCCTTGACGACGTGCTGGCCGAACACAGTCTCACGCGGCACATCGCGCACCGCGCGCCCCGCTTATCCGCCGCGGCGACGCTGGCGGCGACCGACATGGTAGCGGTGTTGAGCCGCCGCCTCGCCGAAACCTGGACGCAGCTTTACGGCCTGTCGATCCAGCCATTGCCCTTTCCCTCACCGCTGCTTCGTACCGCTATGGTGTGGCATCGCCGCTTCGACAGCCAGCCGGCGCACCACTGGCTGCGCAGGTTCGTCCTTGAGACGGCCACGCCACGCTCGACCAGATAATTCTAATTGTGCATGAGCCGATAAAGACAATGCATTTGGCGTATGCCATTTACCGCCTTACGTACCCCCTATCGCGGGATGGAGGGCGTCTCGATGGAGATCACGCATTTCAGTGCGACGGCGCTCGCGTCGTTTCTTGCGTCCTCGGTCGAATGCGTCGAGGCCCTGACCATCGTTCTCGCCGTCGCTGTTAGCCGCGGCCGGCCCTCGGCTCTTGCCGGTGCCGCGGCGGGACTTGGATTCTTGGCGGGGCTTGTGGGGATGTTGGGCCCGGCACTGCACGCCATTCCGCTCAGTTGGGTGCAGATCATCATCGGCGCGCTGCTCGTCTTGTTCGGCATGCGTTGGCTGCGCAAGGCAATCCTACGCAGCGCCGGGATTATCGCGCTCCACGATGAAGCTGCCACGTTTTCAAGCGAGTTGAGGACACTCGGCGCACATGATGCAGCGGTGTTCCGGCGCTGGGATATCGTCGGCATCACCGCCAGTCTCAAGGCGGTCGTTCTCGAAGGGGTCGAGGTCGTGTTCGTCGTACTCGCGTTTGCGACCGCCGGTGACGCTCTGCTTCCCGCCGCGGCCGGCGCGATAGCCGCGGGTATCCTCGTGTCGCTGGCCGGGGTGCTGATGTACCGGCCGCTAACGCGGATCCCCGAGAACACGCTTAAATTTGCCGTGGGAGTGATGCTGAGCGCGTTTGGGACGTACTGGCTCGGCGAAGGTTACAGCGTGTCATGGCCCGGCGCCGATCTGGCGCTACTCGGCTTAATAGCAGGGTACGCGGCGGCGGCGCTTGCCGGCGCCCGACTGGCTCATGGGCGCGTGCCGCGCCCTATCGCGTTTCTGCCCCTTTGAGGAGTTTGGTCATGCGGCTCTTAAAGGCAATGCTCGACCTGTTTGTTGTCGATGCGCGGTTCACCCTCGCGCTCGCCCTGTGGATCGCCGCAAGCGCATTCGTCCCCCTCCTTACCGGCGGCCACAACCTCATAGCGGCGATCGTCTTTACTGCCGGATTTATCGCCATTCTGGTCGAGAATGTTCTGCATGCGGCGGCCCATCGGCTAGCCAGCCCGGCGGGCAGCCGCGCCCGTCCGGCCACGAGCCCTGTCAAATCCCGAAACGGCGCTGCCGTGACTGATACGTTCGGACCGCGCGCAGTAGATCGATTTTCCGGAATTCCGGCCAGTGCACGTCGGTGAAGTAGAATTCGCTATGGGCGCTTTGCCATAACATGAAGCCGGACAGCCGCACCTCGCCGCTCGTGCGGATTATGAGGTCCGGATCTGGTAACCCGGCGGTATAGAGATAGCCGCCGATAGCTTCCGGCGTCAGCGCCGCGACCGTCTCCGCAAGCGTCAGCCCGGCTTCGCACCGCTCAGTCAGCAAGGCAGCCACGGCATCGGTGATCTCCTGCCGGCCGCCATAGCCCACGGCGATATTCAACACCATCCCGTCATAGACTGCGGTTGCGGCTTCCGCCGTTTCGATGGCTGCCCGCACGGACTCGGGAACAAGGCTCAGCTTCCCTAGGGCCCGCACGCGGACGCGGCGATCGTGGATGCGCGCGTCGCTTGCCAGCGCCAGAAGTTTCGTCTCGACCGCCGCGAGAATGCCGGACACCTCGGCGGACGGACGACGAAGATTCTCCGGCGAGAAGACCCAGAGCGTGACGCTCGGGATGGTGATTTCCACACACCAGTCGAGCACATCATCGAGCTTGCCGGCGCCGATATCGTAGACGGCGCGCGGGTCGGTGATCCCGTGCTTACGGGCAAACCGGCGATTGCCGTCGAGGATGATGCCGATGTGCCGCGGCAGCGGATTCGCGCCAACCAAGGCCAAAAGCCGCTTTTCGTAGAGGCGATAAAGCGGTTGCAGCAGGAACGTAAGACATCGCACGCGCCGGACGCGACGTGGCGCGGGGTACGCGGCGGTGATGGCGTCGGCCGGCACGACGGGCATCGGGTCTGTCATCGAAAGCGAAACCAGTTCTTGAAGCGGATAATGGCAACTTGAGGGCTAGCTCCCGGTCCTTACGGGCGGCAATGTTCCGTGACGATCCGCACCAGCGCCGCAAGCAGCAACGGCGGAATGAACGGCGGCAGCAGGCACTTGGCGATCACTTCGACGACCTCCTGGCCCAGCTTCCCGTCGCGAGATTCGAAGAAGATCACGCCAGCGATCCAGAGCGCGGACACTAGCAACCAGGGTCGCAGAAGCAGCTGGTGGGGCGTGCGGTTGTTCGTCGCGCGCGGGGCGGTGACCGGGGCGTCCTCAGCCCCTTGCGATGAACGGTGGCCCGGCCGTCTTGCTTGAGCCGCGGGGCCACCCGACCTCAAAACGTGCATCGCAACGCCGCGTAATAAGTGAAGACATCCGTGGTGCGAGCGTTCTGGAGGCCCGGTCCGAGAGAGACCAGCAGGTGATACTGCTCGCTCAGATCATAAGTGAACCCGAGATCGAAGCCGGTCTGGTTCTTGCTTCCCGCGGTCGTGGCCGTCTGGTGAAACAATTCGCCTCCGAGGGACAGATTCTGGGTGATCGGCCGCTGGATGACCCACCCGAAGTACCAGTAGTTCCGATTGCCAGGGCCGGGATTGATTCCATAACCTGCGCCCGCGAAAGTCGTCCAGTCGCCGAAGCTTTTTTGCACCCACAGGGGCAGGAAGGCGTGGGTGCGGCCTGTCCCCAGACTTCGCGAGGCGTTGCCCGTTGGAATGTCGACCAACGGGTAGACGGCAGCTTGCGGGCGCCAGCCGCTCTCATCCTCGGCGAGGAAGCGGTACTTGACGCCAAACTCCGTATCGCCGTAGCCGGCGGATCGCCGTAGCCGGCGACGAGCGTGCGGCCGTCGGCTTTGTCGAAGGCCAGCGGAAATGTGGCATGGAGTTGTAGGTCCGGCGCAGCACCATAATTGGCGTCAATCCCGGCAAGCGTTCCCGCGGTATCGCCGACGGCGTGGGTCGCCGTCGAAAACTGAAAGACCTCCCAGTGGCCTTCGGGGACGGGCTCAGGATCGTCGGTCCGAAACGGCGGGCCAGCGCTGGCCGTACCGCCGACCGCCGCAAGCGCCAGTATCAGCGTGAGTTGTGCTGCCGTCGTAGCCCGTGTCGTCGGCCTGCGCATGGACATTCAGCCGAAGCGCGCGGCGAAGAGATCGGCTTCGCGCTCGGCATCGAACTCGGCACGAAAGACAACGCGCAGGTTCAGCACGTGAAGCATGACGAGCTCCCGCGGCCGGATATCGCGTTCCGCGAGCCAGGCCTTCATTTCAGCCAAATGATCGGCGACGGAGAGATTTCCGCGCGCGCGACGATGACGGTCTTCAAGGCCCCGCCTCCCCGCAAGTGTCACAGACCCTGCTTACCACCCACAAACAGTTGCAAAACCGATCAAGTCAGTCGGCCGATACGGCTTGGATGCTGCGATCGCGCGGCCATAACAGGATCACCGCGGCCAGTAGCGAGCCTGTCACGAGCGTGCTGACCGAAAGGCCAAGATCGAGGCCATGGCGGCTGGCGAGCATGTCGCCGAGCGTCGTTCCCGCCGTACGCGCGCCGACGATGCAGGCCCAATACCAGGGCTTCGACATGCCGCCAAAACCCGAGGCGAACGCCAGGACGACGAAAAAGACAGCCGTGAGAACGGCGGAGCCGTAGAACAGGCCGAGGCCCGCGGGCCCCGCGGTGAAATCGCCGCTCGCGGTGCCAAGCGTGCCCGCGGTGAGCATTGCCAGCCAATAAAGCGTATTGGTCGCCGGCACCATCGGCGCGTTGCGGGCGGGCACGTCCGGCCGGCGGCAGCGGTCGGCGGCCACAAAGGCGATAAGCAACAGGGTAAGGCCCGGCTCGATCGCGGCATAGCTGAGGCCGAGATCATGCGAGCAAAGATCGGCGAGGTTGGTGGCGGCCGTGCGGATGACGATGATCGCCAGCCAATAATAGGCTTCGGTCGCAACGCGCGCCCGCCTCTCGAACCACAGGATGCCAAGGAACAGAACGGCCAGCGGCGGCAGGCCGCGCCAGTGGCCGAGATGGAGATTGTGCGAAAGGAAATCGCCGGTGTTGGCGCCGCACATGCTGGCCACCAGGATTGCGGTCCAGTAGCGCGGCGTGATCGCCGGAACATTCTTGATCTGCATTGCTGGCTATCCGGCGAGGTTCGAGGTCGCCGGATGGCGTCCGGCACGCTGCGGGATGAGAACGAGGCACACGATGATGAACACGGCGATCACTGCCGAGGCGAGCGGCCGGCTGAGCGCCAGGCCACCGAGATTTTTTGGCTTATCGAGGAAATCGCCCACGGTCGCACCGAGCGGCCGGGTCAGGATGAACGCCGCCCAGAACAGCAGCACCCGCGAGACGTTGCTCCAGAAATAGAGCCCGGCAAGGACCGCGAGGCCTGCCGCGAACACGAGCGCGCCGCCCTCGTAGCCGAGCCCGCCAGTATCCGCCATCCAGTCGCTGAGCGCCGTGCCGAGGGTCTGCGAGAATGTGATCGCCGCCCAATAAAACGCCTCGACCCGAGGCGTGGCGACGGTGTTCACCGCGATCGTGCCTTCGGACCGGTACCACAGCCCGAGACAGATCAGAACGCAGGCGAGCAGCAGCGTCGCGCCGCCGGTATAGCCGATGCCGAGCGAGCGGTCGGCAAAATCGGCCATTGTCGTGCCAAAGGTGGTGGAGGCGACAATGGTCGCCCAATAGCGGAAGGGACGGAACCGCTCGGCGGCGATCTGCCAGATGACGAGAGCGACCAGAATGGCAAAGAACAATGCGGTCCCAATCAGATAACCGCCGTTATGCGCATTTTTGTCGGCGTGCAGGAGCGTCATCGTCACCGCGTCCCCACCGGTCTCGCCGAGGGTTGTGGCGGCGATCTTGATGATCCAGAAGGCGAGCGTGACCTCCGGCACCTTGCTGAACGAAGGCGTCGCAGACCTCATCGGCCGGCCCCCTCGGCAGGGAGACCACGACCAGGGACAAGGCGCATGGATTGATCGGCAGAAAAGCGCATTGGTTCCTCTTGGCTGAACTCAGGCCTTGCCGCTCATGCGGTCCATTGTGACGAGCAGGTCGGCGACAGCCTTTTGACAGGCCGGCTGATCCGGCGTACCGGCGCGCAACGCTGCGAGCGCCGCATCGATCGCCTTGTCGACGACGTGCCAGTCGGCCGCGGCGCGCGGCTTAAGTCCGGCCTCGGCTTCGTCCCACGCCGTCTCCAGGTCCTTGACCCGCGTCTTTGCGCCCGGCAAGTCGCCCTTCTCGACCAGCACTTGGGTATCTGCAGCAATCGCCCTGAATTTGGAAAGACCGCCGAGCCCGGAAAGCGCTTCGGCCGCCGCAGCCGGGGCGGGGCCGACGAGGCCAATCGCCGGAAGGCCGGGCGCCATCGCCAGCGCGGCGATCAGCGCGACCGCGAGCACCTTGTTCCTTTCGATCATCGATAATTCTCCCCTTCTTGTGACCGCGCAACCCGCCGCGTGATGTAGGCGTATCGTCGCGTCGCGGCCGTTGGCACAAGAGTTAGCGAGGAAGACTTAGATCAAACTTAGTGCAGGATGAGGCGTGTATTTTTTTATTGATCGAGGAGAGCCCATGAGTGTTTCGTCTATTAGTCATGCCGTACCTGCGGCCGTCGCGCAAAAGACGGCGCCCGATGGTGATCCGCCGGCGGTGGAAGCCGCGGAGTTGGCCAAGACTAAGCAGTCCGAGAAGCAGAATGGCGGCGTAGCGCCCAGCGATACATCAAACGCGACCCATCACATCATCGATAAATTGATCTAAAGGCGCCGGGGAACCGCCTTCTTCTCGTGAGGTGGGTCGATTCTGGTTATTCCCGCATTACTTGACGAAAAGGCAACGCGCCCGCCCTGCGCAGCGGGGCGCGCGCCGCGCGGATGGTGAGCCAGGCGACGAGGGCGACGATGACGGCGAGAAAACCCGCGCTGGTATAGACGGTGCCGAACCCCAGGCCGCCATATTCGCGGGCTTGCGCCAGCATATCGCCGAGCGACGCGCCAAGGGGGCGTGTCAAGATATAGGCGATCCAAAAGGTCAGAACGGCGTTGGCGCCGAGACAATACGCCCCCGCGACCAGGACAAGGAGCGTGCCGAACGTCACAATGCCGAGCTTAAACCCAAGGCCGAGCGCCTCGGTCGCAAGATCGCCGGCGGCAGTGCCTAGCGCGAAGGTGAACAGGATCGCCAGCCAATAGAACTGCTCGCGGCGCGGCGTGACGATCGTATGGATGGAAAGCGTGCGCTCGATTGCGTACCAGACGGCAAAAGTCGCGGCGAGCAGCACCGCAAAAACAGTGGTGCTGACATAGAGGCTGATCCCGAGGCCGTCGGTGAGCGCGTCGGTGATCTGTGTTCCGACGACGCTGACCAGCACGACGGTCAGCCAGTAGAGCCAGGGAACGTATCGGTGTGCGCGCATCTGCAGGAAGAGAACGGCGCCCAGCAGGCAGGCCATCACCGCATCTGTGACCATCGTGCCGAGCCCGACATGAACCGCAAGATAGTCGGCGCCGGTTTCACCGACGGTGGTCGACATGATCTTGAGCACCCAGAAGCCCAAGGTGACCTCCGGGACCTTGTTCAACATGCTCCTGACACGGGTGTCCGTGGGATTGCGCACCGGCCATCTCCTTTCCGCAAGGCGGGCCGCCCAGCCCGCAAGGGAACCCGGCGTCCCGGTCAGACGGAGGAGGCTGGCCCGGTCGGCTTAGCAGCGGCTTAGGGCGGTCATTCGGGCTGTCCGGCGTGCAACCGGCTAAGTCCGCGCTAAGTTTGTCGGAGAAAGGTTGATTCGCTTACGGGAGCCGCGATGCGCATCTTGCTGGTGGAGGACGATCGGATGATCGGCACTGCCGTGGCGCAGGCGCTCAAGGACGCCGCCTACGCCGTCGACTGGGTGACCGACGGCCAGACCGCCATCGAGGCCGGCGACACCGAGCTTTACGATCTGGTGCTCCTCGATCTTGGCCTGCCCGGGCCGGACGGGCTCGCTGTGCTGCGCCGGTTCCGCACAACCCGGCGGCAGTTGCCGGTCATCATCGTCACCGCGCGCGACGGCGTCGATGACCGGATCGAGGGCCTCGACCTCGGCGCCGACGACTATCTCGTCAAGCCCTTCGAGGTACGCGAGTTGCTGGCGCGGATGCGCGCCATCCTGCGGCGGCAGGGCAGCGGCGTGTCGCCCATCCTCAGCAATGGCGCGATCAGCCTTGACCCCGCGACCTACGAGGCCAGTCACGCCGGCACGAATTGCCGTCTGACGGCGCGCGAGTTCGCCCTGCTGCAGGCGCTCCTCAGCCGCCCGGGAACGATTTTTTCCCGTAATGATCTTGAGCGGCACATTTACGGCTGGAACGAGGAGGTCGAGAGCAACGCGGTCGAATTCCTGATCCACGCCATTCGCCGTAAGATTGGCGCAGCGGCAATCCGCAATGTCCGAGGGGTCGGCTGGATGGTCGATCGGCCGTCATGATGCGCTCCCTGCGCGGTCGCCTGTTCATTGCGCTGGCGGCCCTTCTTGTCGTGACCGGCACGGCCGCCGGCGTCGTCATGTTCCGCTGGGCCTATTCGGAGGCGCTCGAGGTGCAGGATGCGGTGCTCCTCGAAGTCGGCGCCGTGGCCGCCCGAAATCGCCTGCACACCGAGGCCGCCGCCGTGAACGGCGTGCATAAAGAAGACCGCATCGTCATCGAAGAGCTACCGGTGCCCGCGGAGATCGGGCTTGCCGGGCATGTGCTGCCTGTGCCTCTCGACAGCGCCGGAGGCTTACAGATTTTCGGTAGCGGCAAGGACCAGTGGCGCGTGCTTCTCGTCACCCGCGCCGACGGGAGCCGCGTGGCCGTGGGCCAGCGGACGGCCTATCGGGACGAGATCGCCCGGGGTAGCGCGCTGCGCTCGGTCGTCCCGTTTGCCGTACTCGTTCCCTGCCTGTTGCTGCTGACCGCGGCGGTGATCGGCTACAGCTTGCGCCCCGTGGCCCAGCTCGCCCGCCGGCTCGACGCCAGCGACTACGATCACCTCGCCGAACTCCCGCTCGCCGGGATGCCAACGGAACTCCTTCCGTTCATCGCCTCAATCAACCGCCTACTTGGCCGACTCGCCAGCATGATCGAGCAGCAGCGGCGGTTTGTGGCCGCCGCTGCCCATGAATTGCGCAGCCCGATCACGGCGCTCAGCGTGCAAGCCGAGAACCTGGAGCACGCCGAGCTGCCGCCGGAAAGCCGCGAGCGGCTGGCGGCGCTGCAAACCGGTATACGGCGCACCGGCCATCTTCTGGATCAGCTGCTGGCGCTGGCCCGGTACGAAACGCCGGGCACGCTGCAGGCGCAGATCGCCGCGCTCGACCGCGTGGCGCGCGCCGTGGTCGCGGAATTGCTGCCTACCGCCCGCAGCCGCGCCATCGATCTCGGGTTCGAACGCATCGAGCGTATCGCCGTCCGTGTCGACGCCACGGCCCTCGCGGTACTCATCCGCAATCTCGTTGACAACGCGCTGCGCCACACGCCGGATGGCGGGCGCATCGACCTTCACATTTATGCTGCGGGCGCAAACGCGGTGTTCTGCATCGAAGATACGGGTCCCGGCATCGCCAAGCCTGACCTTGCGCGGGTGTTCGAGCCGTTTTACCGCGGCCAGCGCAGCGCGGGCGACGGAACGGGGCTCGGCCTCTCCATCGTCGAGCGCATCGCGGCGGGCGCCTCGGGCTCGGTCTCGATCGAGAACATCGCGGCGCCAGGGAGCGGATTGCGCGTGAAGGTGACCTTTGCCCATGTAACGCTTTCCGAGACTGCCTATCAGAAGGAAAGCGAGGTCACGGCGGCATGAGTGGAGTCCTGTCACAGGGCGAGCGCTGCTCGGGCGACGCGCAGCGGGATAGCTTATTTGCCGTCGCGCAAGGCGCACGGCCTGCCCCACGCTGGGGCATGCAGAGCCCACTTACCGTTGCCCGGGGCGGCGCTGCGATGGCCAACGGCCGGGTTCGGTTAGGCTTTCGGACGCCGGCCCCGACACCGCGTCGACTGTTCGCGCCAGGCCGGCATCCGAAACCCTAACCGCAAACGGACACTCGCGGCGCCGCTATTTTCTGCCGTCTCTGCCGCTCTTTCATCGTTCATCCGTGCCGGGGGCAACCCACCAAGAGAAGCGCGCCGTGTCAAGCGACCGGCGATACGAGGGAGTGGGGAACGAAAGTCCCCCGCTCCCTGGCGACCGGCTTTAATTGAAGTCCGGAAGAACCGGGGTGTTCTCGGCCCGGACCGCATCGAGATCGCTTGGATCGAGTTCGAGTACCTTAAGAATCGTCGGCGCGATCTGAGCGGTCGATACCGACGTGCTGACTTGCTCTTGATCAAAGTCCGGATGTGAAACGATGAGAGCAACGTGGGTATCGTCTTCGTTAAGGCCGCCATGTTCGGCGATTTTCGAGCCGCCGGTATAGATCACGCCGGTACGCGCAATCCCAATGATGTCGGGGGTACGCGAATCGGTGGCGGGATCCTGGAAAAACAGCGACAACAGCGGACCCGACAACCATTCGACGATTCCCGTGTCGCCGGCAAAGCCGTTGAGTGCCGCGACAGCGGCAGCGGTCTTCGTCCCGCTGTTGTCTTTCAGCCAGATGAGTGCGCCGTCATCGTCGATCGAAAAGGCGAAGTTTGCGCCGATCGGGCCGGCGATCACGCCGCCATCGTCGAGCGCCACCCGCTTGCTGCGATCGATGGGTGACTGGCCGTGTTTGGCGCTGACAATGATGAGCGTCGACCCGAGCAGGCCACGATTAGTCAACGTATCGACCATCGCGCCGATGGAGCGGTCGACGAAAGCGATCGTGTTGGCAAGATTGGTGCCGGGCGTGCCCGTCGTATCGGTGTAACCGCCGATTTTGAGTTTTTGTCCGACGCTCACGGCCTGGAAGTTCATGCCGAAGATAGCCGGCGGAGCGCCGAAATGGCGAAGGCGCGCATCATCTATGGGGGAAGGTTCCATCCGGAGAGTTGTCGATTGATCCGGAAGCTGACGAGCGGCGCGGCTGGGCAACCGGCCTCGTCGAAGCCTCGTGACAAAGGCCGCTTTGGGCGGCCGAGCGATCCAACGGGCCGTAACGTGAGTGAAGTTCGAGCAGGCCTCGAAAAAGTCGATGCAGACGCCGACCCGCCTTTTGCTCGGGGAAGGCCGCGCGGACAGGGAAGTAATCGACACACGCACCTGTTCGGTCTGCCGGGGTATTGGACACAGCACGTTGGAATGGTGATGCGGGTAATCGAGGGAGACCCATCCGGGTCGGAGGTCGCGGCTTCAACATCGCTGCAGAGCGGTGGACCGGGCGGGTGTCGGACAGGGTCGTATGACCGTCGAAGCCGGGTAACTCCGGCAGAGGAAAGGGCCCTGACTTCTGGTGTGCTTTCGAAAATGGCGACGTGGGGGTGATTGGCGATGAGCCTCGAAACACCCGATAAGATCAGGAGCCTTCAGAGAAAGCTGTACCGCAAGGCGAAGGCGGAACCCGCTTTCCGCTTCTACATCCTCTACGACAAGATCTGCCGTGAGGACATCCTTCTGCGTGCCTATGCGCTTGCCCGTGGCAATGCGGGTGCGCCAGGCGTAGACGGGATGACCTTCGAGCAGATCGAGGCGGCGGGTGTGGAAACGTGGCTGGCGGGCTTGTGTGAGGACCTCGTCTTGAAGACCTACCAGCCTGATCCAGTGCGTCGGGTAATGATCCCGAAGCCTGGCGGCGGCGAACGTCCGCTCGGCATCCCGACGATCCGGGACCGGGTGGCTCAGGCCGCGGCCAAGATCGTGCTGGAGCCGATCTTCGAGGCGGATTTCGAGGACGGTGCCTACGGCTATCGGCCGCGTCGGAGCGCGATCGATGCCGTCAAGGAAACGCACCGGCTGCTATGCCGGGGCTATACCGATGTCGTCGACGCCGACTTGTCGAAGTATTTCGACACGATCCCGCACGCGGACCTCCTGAGATCGGTTGCCCGCCGCGTCGTCGACCGGAATGTGCTGCGGCTGATCAAGCTGTGGCTGCAAGTGCCGGTCGAGGAACGGGATGGCGACGGGAAACGGCGTATGAGCGGTGGCAAGAGCAACACGCGCGGCACACCCCAGGGTGGCGTCGCCAGTCCACTGCTCTCCGTCATCTACATGAACCGGTTCCTGAAGCATTGGCGTCTGACGGGACGCGGCGAGGCGTTCCACGCACATGTCATCTCCTATGCCGACGACTTCGTCATCCTCAGCCGCGGACACGCGGAAGAGGCTCTGACCTGGACGAAGGCGGTGATGACGAAGCTCGGGCTGACGCTCAACGAGGCTAAAACCTCGGTGAAGAATGCCCGGCGTGACGGCTTCGACTTCCTTGGCTACACACTGGGACCGCGTCACCTCCCCCATGGGGGCCGCTGGTACCTGGGGGCCAGCCCGTCCAAGAAAAGCGTGCAGCGGGTCAAGGTGAAGGTCAGCGAGCTGCTGGTGCCCGGCAACAAGGGCGCTTGGGACGAAGTGCGAGCACGGTTGAACCGCGTTCTGCGCGGTTGGTCGGCCTACTTCTCCTACGGCGCCCTCGCGTCGGCATACGAGGCCGTCGATAAGCACGTCTATGACCGGACGCGGCACTTCCTCCGTCAACGACACAAAGCGCAAGGGCGCGGAACGGACCAGTTCTCTCGCAAACATGTCTACGGGAAGCTGGCCGTTCGATGCCTTCGACGCGAGCGCAGTCGGTCGTCGCCGTGGGCCTTGCGGTGAAGCCAGTCGGAAAGCCGGATGCGGGAAATCCGCACGTCCGGTTTGATGAGCGGGGACGGGAAACGGGGCAATGCCACCGCGCCCGTCCTCGACTCCACAACTTTCGTGACGGCCCGTTTCGAGCAAGCCGAGACGGTCCTTCCCCGGCATCAGCGGACGCCCGCTAGTTTTAATTCGCGACCCGCCGTTGCCGTGATGACCTTGGGACCCCTTGGCATGCGCCCGCAAAAGTCCGAGGACCCTGGTGCGGCGTGTTGTAGCCGGCGAACACGATGGTCACCGTCGTGCTGACGGTCCGGATCGCCTGCGGGTCATAAACGCGGCTACTGAAGAAGTTCGTGTTGAACCCGCCGGATGGCACCCAAGGCGACACTTGTGCGGGCGTCGGCACGTCGACTTCGGTCACATCGATCAGCGGGCGATGGGCCGGATAGCGAAGCGGTTACGGTGTCGGTCGACAGAAACCGTAGATGACGGTCCAGGCGAGCAGATCTGCAGGGCCGTTGACGACGTTGTCGGTCTCGGCCTAGCCGATGAGTGGAACCTGTCAGGATAGCTTCAGTATATCATAGGAAGTTAATCCAAGATCTGCAGGTCTGTAGTTGTAAGGTTCAGGTAATAATCATTGATTTGTTGTAAAATTTTGTAAACGAACCTAAAACGCGCAGTGCATCGGAATTTCGCGCGTATAGTGCGCCAACCTGGCGGTGACTGCCTCTGTGGCCGATCACCGTCAGAGTGGTACAAGCGGATCAACCGTTTTGACAGGAGGGCAAATGTCTAGAAGCCAACGCGCAAGTGCGCGCGACCGCATCCGCGTCTTTTCCAAGAAATGTGCTGTACCAACTGGCCTCATCGTGGCCGGGTTGATGCTCATGCCAGCAACCTTGGCTTGGGGCGATAATGGAGAGTTAAAAAATGATCGAGCGGCTCGGCTGCTCGGGACCGTCCCGATCCCCGGCACTGCCGCGAATACGACTGGCGGCAAAATGTATGTCTTCGACATCAGCTGGGTCGATCAGAAGAGCCGAAGGTACTACCTCGCTGACCGCTCGAATGCGGTGGTCGACATCGTCGACACCAAGACGAGCACGTTGCTATTTCAGTTGACCGGCGGGTTCAAGGGTTTCACCGGAAACAACGGGACCTCTGGGCCGAATGGGGTTGTCACCGCTGGGCACTGCCTCTTCGTGACCGATGCGCCAAGCCGCGTCGTATCCTTCGACACAAACACGTCACCGCCAACCCAGATCAGCGCGGTCTCTACCGCGAGCGGCGATCCCAATCGCGCGGATGAGCTAGCGTTTGATCCGGTGGACAACATCCTCTTTCCGATCAACAACGCGGACACCCCCCCGTTCGGCACCTTCATCAAGGTTGACCCGTCAACCTGCGCCTTGACGCAACCGACGGCTCCGGCTCCTGGGGTTAACGCTCCTGACCGGCTCCTGTTTACCGCTGCCACTGGGGTTGACGCGCAAAACGGTGCGGAGCAACCGCAATGGGATCCCGGCACCGGGCGGTTCTACCTCTCAATACCTCAGATTGGCCCTAATGTGTCCAGCGGCGGTGTGGTCAGGATAAATCCGATCAGCCATAAGGTCGAGAAAACGTTCCCCATTTCGTTCTGCTCGCCGGCGGGCCTTACCAAGGGACCCAACAACGATTTTCTCGTCGGATGCAATACCGTCTTCGATACGGCAGGCGCCCCGTGGACTGTGACCGATACCAATTCCGCCGCGCCGATCCAGGTAATCCTCAATATCAAGGGTGGTGGCGCCGATCCAATCGGCGGTGTCGGGGTCGGCGACGAGGTATGGTTTAACGCCGGCGATAATAACTATTACACGGCGTCCTCGACGAGTCCGTTGCGCCCGCTCGACATCAGTGGCCCGGCTGATGCGCAGGGCGCAGCGATCCTTGGCGTGATCGATGCTCGCGATGAAGAAGTGCTCCAACTGGTGCCGACCTTCAATGTGCCGGCGGCCACCGGGACCAGCGCGCATCCTGCGAGCACTGCACATTCCGTCGCTGCCGATGCTAAGAACAACCACATCTTCGTACCTCTGGGAGCGAACAACGTTTATCCGACGTGTCAGACCGGCTGCATCGCCGTGTATTGGCATGGCGATGAAGATGCTGGTGAAGACAAAGAAGCGCGCAGGTAAAACCAAACCAAAACCTGCTGGAGCCCCGACCAAATCGGTCGGGGCTCTTGCTTTTTTGAGCATGAGCCATAACAATAGCGGACAAGGGGCATCCTCCTCTCGGCGTGCGCCCAAAAGCGACTGGCGACGTGATGCAGGCGCTTGGAATTCCGGCTGTTGTGTCACCAGTTGCGAGTATTATATCTATACAACTTAAGGATGGTCTTGGGCTTCACGTATCGCGCCGGGATCAGGCGCACTGCGCACAAGGCTCGGGCGCGTGGGCGCGACATCCGCCGCAAGATCGCCCGCGGCGCGAAGCTCAGGGAGCGTTACGCCGAACTGCTTGCGCTGGCGATGCGGGTTCCAAGGCCCTCGCCAGCGCGGGCCGAAGGTGCGCCGCACGCGCCGGAAGTCGAGTGCATGGCAAGTGGAAAGCCAGGGCTCTACGAGTTCGGCTGCAAGGTGCGCGTCGTCACGCCGGCGACCAAGCCGACAGGCGGCAGGTTCGTGCTCCACGCCCAGGCGCTGCACGGCAATTCCTATTGACGGCCACACCATGGGGCCGGTCATCCCTAATCTGGAGAAGCTGCCCGGGGTGAAGACGCACCGCATCCACGTTGCTTCTCCCGTTTCGGGCGGCCAAAGGCGTGGCCGCGATCGAAGTCGCGCCTAGGCGACAGCCGGAAGGCTAGCTTAGCTGCTCATCAATGCCGTTTAGCGACCAGTTGCGTGTCAGCGGCATTTTGCCTGAACATGAGCGTCCCTGATTATTGCGGGTATAGTTGAGGGAATAGCGAATGTCCCTTGGAACAGTTACACCGATACATTGCGCCACTCGAGGATCGAGTAGCCGCCATCGGAAGGGTCTATCCGAACAATAACTATAGACGCCACTTCAGTGTTGCCGGGGCCATGAGCCGATACCCTGATGCGAACTATTTGGGCATCCACCCCGACCCCGGAGAAAATCGGCCCACTAGAGCCCGATTGGTCGGCAAAGCGCTTAGCCGCGGCGACGATCGGATCGACGTTCGCAACGTTTGGATCGCGCCCTCCAAAAAGGGTGAGATGCGGCCGGATAGCTCCAAATTCCTGCACTGTCATGCCCCGCACTCGCAGCAACTCATCGATGCTTTCCAAAGGGGCTTCCGGTGGGGCGTAGTTCAGCCCGGCGGCGCGATATTCGGCGGCGAGCTCGTCCGAGCTTCGCAGTCTTCTTGCCGAACCAACCCATTGGGTGATTGCGTCGGCCAAATCCGCGGCTGTGTTGGCTTCGGTGCCGACAGCAAGCAACAAACCTTCCAGCAATCTGGCCGACGCGAGGTTTGGATTGATGCGACCGTTTTCGTCCTCAACGCGCAAGGTCACCACGCTGCGGCCTATCTCAACCTTGCGGATCGTCCCGTCGACACCTGGTCGTTGGTCTTCTCGTGGATTCGACAAGGCAAAAATGGTTTGATAAACGGCCCCGTCGGCGGCGGCCGAAGCGGCCGCATTGGCCGCGATATTCATCGAGATCTGGATTTCGCTTCGCCCCCTTGAGATCACATATCCGACGATAAAAGTGATCAGGACGAGCATCCATAAGACGATCAGCAGAGCAAAGCCACGCCGCCGATCGGGCGTGTTATTTCTGGCGAGCTTCGCGCTTCCCTGGTCAGAGGCCATTGGGGTTGTGAGAGCCGCTTGGGGGCTTTTGCGGAAGCATTTGCGGCACGAGTGCGGCGTTGATGAGCTGATTGCGCATGTCCTCGGTCAAGGCTCGGGCGCTCCGCTGATCGTTCACCACATGCGGCGTAATCATCACCAGAAGCTCGGTTCGTGTCCTCGTATTGTTTTGCGAGGATGCAAGCGTGCTGATGAGCGGTATGTCCTTTAAGAATGGGATCCCGCTGTTTTGTTCCGACACGGTGTCTTTGATCAGGCCGGCGACCCCGATCGTCTGCCCGTCTTGGACGGCGAGACGGGTTCGAACGATCCGATCGTCAAAGGTCGGGGAACCGGTCGCGGTATTTGCCGCCGGCGGCGCCACATCGCTGACCTCTTGGGCGAGGTCGAGCGAAATCAGGCCATCGGAGTTGACGCGGGGCGTGACTTGCATGATGACGCCGGTCGCGTGGTAGTCGATGCTGTTGACGACCGGAGCCCCGGCCGCCAGCGTACTGGTCGCGGTGCCGGTCAGAACCGGCACACTCTGGCCGACCTGCAGGTGAGCGGGTTCGTTATCTAATACCAGCAGGCGGGGCGCCGACAGAACCTTGACCTGGGTCACATCGGCCAGCGCCTGGAGGATGAAATACGGGGCGTACGTAAGCGCGAAGCCGCTGAATGTCGTTGGAGTGGCCGGTGTTGCTCCGAGCGTCGAGGCGAATTTCCCGGACTTGAGGAAAAATTGCGTGCCGTATTGTAGGTTATCGTTAAGAGTAACCTCGGCGATTGTTGCTTCGACTAATACCTGCAAGGGGATGATATCGACCTTCACCAGCATGCCATGGATCATCGAATATTCGCTGGGCGTCGCGTAAATCAGCAGAGCGTTATTGCGATTGTTAGGGATGATACGGATACGGTCGGGTGCACCCGCCCCGGTATCGGCTGCAGACAGCCCTTCCGCCGCGGGAAATTGGTTGGTGTTAATGCCGCCCCCCGTTTGCTGATTGGATGGGACTATCGGCTGCGCAATCCCTGCGATGCCGCCTCCGGCTTGATTTGGGCCGGTGGTGTTGTTTGTTCCGCCAAACGCGCCCTTTTCGAATAGTGTTCCGCCGGCCATGCTCACGGGCGTTGCCCCGGGGGCGGTACTTCCCGGTGCGGCCGGCGTTACGTTCCCAGGCGTGAAGGCGTGTTGCAGCAACGCCGCGAGATCGCTGCTCTGACCGTTTTTGACGTAATAGACATGCCACGTTCTGACGGTTGCCTCCGCCGCCCTATTGGCAAGTTTGAAGAATCGCTTAGCCGCATCGAGATAACGGGGTTGCGAGGATGCCACGAGGACGGCGTTCACCCGCTCAAGCGGAATAACCCGAACGACCCCGGCGAGCGGGCCGTCGGCTTCCGCGCGTATTGCTTTTTCAAGCGTCGCCGAGGTCTTTGCCAAGTCGGCGTCGCCCACCGGAAAAAGGACAAACGACTGCCCGGCGAGCATGTCGATGTCGAACGCGCGAATGAGACCGACAAGGGTTTCCCGGACCGCGGCGTTGCCACTGATAACCACCGCGTTTCGATTTGGATCGGCGGCGATTTTTCCGCCTTCGGCGACAAACGGCTCCAGAGTCTTCGCAAGCTCCTTGGCGACGGCGTAGCGCAAGGGGACCACCTGGGTTCCACCGCCGAGGGTATCGGCGCCCGCCGCGGCGTTCGTGCCGCCCGCCACGGCTGTCGGCACGACCGCGTAAATTCCGTTCTTTTCGACCAACGTAGCGCCGTTTTGATTGAGCATCGTCTCCAACGCCGGCAGCAAAGCCGACCGCGCCATGGGCGTGCCGGTGCTGAACGTCGCGGTGCCATGCACGCTGGGATCGATCGTGTAATTGACTTTCAACGTCGAACCCAGGATCGACCGCGCGACCTCGCGAATGTCGGTATCGACAAAATTGAGCGTTACGTCACCGCCTTCGAGATGACTGGCCGGCGGGTTGCTCACGGCGGCCGTTGTTTGCGCGGGGATCGCGCCGGGCGCCTCGAAAACCTGCTGTCCGGTGCGAGCCGACGCGACGGCGCCGCTCACCCGGGGAGGCGCCGCCTGAAGCCCACCCGGCTGTTGCAATGGCTGAAGCGTCTCCGGGGCTCGCTCGCAGGCCGGCAGGGCCAGCAGCATCACAAGGAGAAATTGCCATGAAGCGCTACCGCTTTTCATTTGCCGTCGTCCCGTGCGATCGGACGATTACGTCTTGCCTGTCGGCCGAAAGCACGACGCGATGCTAATGCAAGAACATTCGATCAACCACAAGTTCGAGCGCGCCGAAGCTGTTTGTCGGGATACGACAGATCGCAGTTTGGAACGTCCCTATCGGCGCGTCTTGTGTGTTGGGGCAGAGAGGAAGGGGTAGGAAGGTGAACGAACCCTATCCGCTCCCTCTGCGCCTATCCCTGGATCACAAAGGCGATTAGCTTGATGCCTCACGCGGAAACGGAAAAAGCGGTGCAATTGCTCGACCTCGTGCTCGAGTTTTTTGCCGATGACGACCACTGGGCGCGCGGCTGTTACAACGATGGAAACGGCGGTCGTTGCCTGGTTGGCGCTCTCCTGCAGCCCCCCGGTCAGAGATCCCCCCCGAATAAGACAAGCAGGGACCCCGTCAGGCTCCGCCACATAGAGCTCGTCTGCAGTGTGTCTCGCGGTTTGGGTTGTGGGGCTGAATGGCGATGCAGGGCTGCAGCTTTTATTTTCCACTCAGTCACGGGATCGGACAGCCAAGCCTAATAAAACGGCTTCACAATGTTTCGACCAGATGGGTTTGAGAAGATTGGTCCTAAGGCCGCGTTATCCAGACCGGCCTCCCGAATAACGCTCGACGGGACACAGCCGGGACACCGATTGAAGTGTATTTCAGTAAATCATTGATACATTTGGCGTCCCCAAGGGGATTCGAACCCCTGTTACCGCCGTGAAAGGGCGGAGAATATAGAGGATTCGGGCTCGGAGCCTCTGATCCCGCCATCCGGCTTGGGTATTTCGACCCGCTTGACCGGTTGCGGCTGGTAGGTTCCCGAGCGCAGGTGAGACCGGATCGTTGGCCAGTGCTCATGCAGGTAGGCCTTGGCGCCTTCGATGGTCATCCCATCCGCGCCAGGGCACCCTTGTTGCTGCGAACTCGTTTCCACGCTTTTACGAGATTTCCTCGGGCGCACACCCCTCTATCAATTGTTCACAAGCCGGACTTTCGGGTAACCGCGCCCGTCCACGCCGCCGTGATCGGGAGTGAGGTCGCTCATTTGCCGCCGCCGCTAAGACAGAATCGCGACCACCGTTCCGCAAGTTCGCGGCGTCGATCAAACAGGTCGGAGCGCCGATAGGCACGCTCGACCTTCGAGCCAACAGTGTGGGCGAGAGCCAGTTCGGCGGCTTCGCTCGGGAAGTCGGTTTGCTCTGCCGCCCAATCCCGGAAGCTCGACCTGAAGCCATGAACGGTGATGCCCGGCCGCACGTATGCGAGGCATTGTAAGAGTGCTGGCGATGTCATACGCCGGCCGGAGCGTTGCCCAAAGAACACATGGCAATCGCTATTGCGCTTGAAGCGCACCATCAGGTCTAGCAGCGCCAGCGCACCCGAGGAGAGTGGCGAGCGATGCTCTCGCCCGCCCTTCATGCGCCCCGCCGGAACCATCCAGACACGCAATTCAAGATCGATCTCGTCCCAGGTGGCACCGAGCACTTCGCCCGCTCTCGCGCAAGTCAACACCACGAACTCCAAGGCTGCGGCCACCATACCCTCACGAGAGCGCAGGGCTGTCATGAAGACGGGGATTTCCGAATACGGCAGGGCTGTGTGGTGCTCGACCTTCGCAATGCGGGACGGCCTTGGTAGCAAGGTGTCCAGATTGCCGCGCCATCTTGCCGGGTTCTCGCCCTTTCGAAAGTCGCGAACAGTGGCCCAGTCGAGAACGTTCTCGATCCTGCCTCGAATGTTCTGGGCGGTCTTGGTCTTATTTAGCCAGATCGGCTCTAGCACGCGCAAGACGGCGGGAAGATTGATCGCCGCGACTGGCATCTCACCGATTACTGGGTTGACGTGTAGGCGCATCGAATCTGGCCACGCGCGCTTGTCTGACCATCCGGCTTCATGCGCCTCGATGTACCGGGTCGCAGCTTGAGCGAACGTTACCTCTTCCTTGTGGGAGGCGAGCCGGGCTGCCTTGGCCTGCCGTTTCTGCTCGATTGGGTCGACGCCGTTGCGAACGTCTCTGCGTAGGTCGAGCACTCGGTCCCGGGCCTGAGCGAGGGGCACGAGGTCGACCGGGCCGAGCCCCATATCGCGACGGCGGCCCTCGAGTTGGTACCGGTAAACCCATGACTTACTGCCGCCTGGTCCGACGTGCAGGTAGAGGCCTCCGCCGTCGGCGAACATACCGACCCGCTTTTCCGATTGCACCTGCCGCACCGTCAGCGGTACCGCTCTTTTGGGCATCGGAAAGTCCCTCCGAAAAGTATTCTGTCCTATCGTGTATCCCATCATAATAAGGTGGACTCCGGCGGTAAACGACGAACCCCGACGAACCGCCGTGTCATTATAGCGCCGTGATAACGCGATTATTTTCGGCCATCCGCGATCAGGGGCGCACTGCGCTTTCGCGGGTGAAGCCCTCGAACATGGCCCAATCCTTCTTTACTAGCGGCCTTTTTTGCCTGAAGGCCCGAGCCTAGCCTAGATTGCGCGGCGTACGACGCAGATTTGCCGGCCGATGATCGCGTAAGATTATAGTAAGCTGAAATCGAGCGACGGCGGATCAACCGCGCCGCGTCACAACGGGAGGAGACATGAACGGGACGCGTTTCTGGGCCGCGACGGGTTTGGCGATGCTGGCGGCGGCGATGCCCGCGCAGGCGCAAAAATCCGGCGGCACCCTGAAGCTGTCGCATTTCGACAGCCCGGCCAGCATGTCGATCCTCGAGGAGGCGACGCGCGCGACGGTGCAGCCGATGATGGGGGTATTCAACAACCTCGTCATGTACGACCAGCACATCGCCAAATCGAGCCTCGATACGGTCGTTCCCGATCTGGCGACGAGCTGGAACTGGAGCGAGGACGGCAAGACCCTGACCTTCCCGTTGCGCCACGGCGTCAAGTGGCACGACGGGAAGCCATTCACCGCGGCCGACGTCAAATGCACCTGGGACCTGCTGATGGGGCTCGGCAACGACAAGCTTCGGGCCAATCCGCGCAAGACCTGGTACGAGAATGTCGAATCGGTCGCGGCCAGCGGCGATTACGAGGTTTCGTTTCATCTGAAGCAGCCGCAGCCGCCGCTGCTCGCGCTGCTCGCCTCGGGGTGGTCGCCGGTCTATCCCTGCCATGTGCCGGCGCGCGAGATGCGCCAGCATCCGGTCGGCACCGGCCCGTTCAAATTTGTCGAGTTCAAACCCAACGAGTACATCAAGGTCGCCAAGAACCCGGATTATTGGAAGCCGGGGCGGCCGTATCTCGACGGCATCGAATACACGATCATGCGCGAGGACGCGCCACGCAACCTCGCGTTCTTCGCGGGCCAATTCGACATGGTGACGCCGTTCGGCGTGACGATCCCCACGCTCAAGGACTTTAAGGAGCAGGCGCCAAAGGCGATCTGCGAGATTTCGCACGTCAATGTGCCGCGGACGATGCTGATCAATCCCAGCGCGGCGCCGTTCGACAATCCCGAATTGCGCCGGGCGATGAGTTTGTCGATCGACCGCAAGGCCTTTGTCGACATCATCACCGACAAGGAGGGGCGCACCGGCGGCAACATGATGCCGCCACCGGAGGGCGTCTGGGGGATGCCGCCGGACGTGCTGCAGACCCTGCCCGGCTACGATCCTGATGTCGCCAAGCGCCAGGCCGAGGCCAAAAAGATCATGCAAAAGCTCGGCTATGGCCCCGACAAGCACCTGGCGATCAAGGTATCGACCCGCAACTTTCCCGCCTGGCGCGACCCGGCGGTGCTGATGATCTCGCAACTGCGGGACATCTATATCGACGGCGAGCTCGACCTCGTGGACACCGCCCTCTGGTATCCGAAGATGGCGAAGCGGGACTACACCGTCGGCGCCGTGCCGATGGAAAGCGGCGTCGATGACCCCGACCAGATGTACTACGAGAACTACGTCTGCGGCGCCACGCGGAACTACACCGGCTATTGCAACGCCGAACTCGACAAGCTGGTGAACCAGCAATCGATGGAGACGAACCCGCAGAAGCGCAAGGATATCGTCTGGCAGATCGAGCGCATCCTGGCCGACGCGGCGGTGCGCCCGGTGTTGTTCTACCCGGTCGGCGCAACCTGCTCGCAGCCCTATGTCAAAGGGCTGACGATCATGACCAACAGCATCTACAACGAATGGCGCATGGAAGACGTCTGGCTCGACAAATAGTCCCGCCAGCGATCGACAGAACCAATACGTTTTGCGGGGAGGACGGGCATATGGCGAACATTTGGAAAGGGCTGAGCGCGATCGGCATCATCGCCGGAGCGCTTGCGTGGGCGGCGCCGGCAGTGGCGCAGAAACCCGGCGGCATCCTCAAGGTGCAGCACTGGGACAGCCCGGCGAGCATGTCGATCCACGAGGAGGCAACCTACTCGGTGGTCGTCCCGATGATGGGGGTAATGGGCAACCTCGTCCTCTACGACCAGCACGTCGCGCAGAACAGCCTCAAGAACATCGTCCCCGACCTCGCCGAAAGCTGGGCGTGGGGCGAGGACGGCAAGGAGCTGACCTTCAAGCTGCGCTCGGGCGTCAAATGGCATGACGGCAAGCCGTTCACCGCCGCCGACGTGAAATGCACCTTCGACCTCCTGACCGGGAAAGGCGACGCGAAACTGCGCGTCAACCCGCGCAAGGAATGGTGGCAGAATGTCGAGCAGGTCACGGCCGACAGCGATCTGCAGGCGACGTTTCATCTGCAGCGGCCGCAACCCGCTTTACTGACGCTGCTCGCGTCGGGCTATTCGCCGATCTACCCGTGCCATGTCTCGCCGGCGCAGATGCGCACGCAGCCGATCGGCACCGGCCCCTTCAAGTTCGTCGAATTCAAGCCCAACGAATACATCAAGGTCGTCAAGAACGCGGATTATTGGAAGCCGGGTCGACCCTATCTCGATGGTATCGAGTACGACATCGTGCCGAACCGCTCGACGGCGATCCTCGGCTTTATCGCCGGACAGTTCGACATCACCTGGCCGTACAGCGTCACCCCGCCGCTGGTGCGCGACATCAGCAAGGAGGCGCCGAAGGCGACATGCGTGACGGCGACCAATAACGGCACGGCCAATCTTTTGATCAACCGCGACAAGCCTCCTTTCGACAGCGCCGACCTGCGCAAGGCCTTGGCGCTGACGATCGACCGCAAGTCCTTTGTCGACATCATGACCGAAGGGCAGGCGAAGATCGGCGCGGCGATGCTGCCGCCGCCGGCAGGGCTGTGGGGCATGCCGCCGGAAATGCTGCAACAGGTGCCCGGCTACGACCCGGATGTGCAGAAAAACCGCGCCCAAGCGCGCGAGATCATGAAGAAGCTCGGCTACGGGCCCGACAAGAAGATGCAGCTCACGGTGTCGACCCGGAATGTCGCGACGTTCCGCGACCCCGCGGTGATCCTCATCGACCAGCTCAAGGAAATCTACATCGACGCGGTGCTGGAGACGATCGAGACCGCCAACTGGCACGCCAAGGTGACGCGCAAGGACTACACGGTCGCGCTCAACAACACCGGCAGCGGCGTCGACGACCCCGATCAGCAGTTCTTCGAGAACTACGCCTGCGGCTCGCTGCGCAACTACAGCGGCTATTGCAACCCCGAGCTCGACAAGAAATTTGTCGAGCAATCGCAGATGACCGACCAGGACGCCCGCAAGAAGCTGGTCTGGGAGATCGACAAGAAGCTGCAGGAGGACGGTGCGCGGCCGATCATCTTCCACGCGGTCAACGCCACCTGCATGCAGCCCAAGGTCAAGGGGCTGACGATCATGGTCAACAGCATCTACAACGGCTGGAAGATGGAAGACGTGTGGCTCGACCAGTAGCCGCAACTGGATGGAGGTGTCATTCCGGACCGCGCGAGTGCTGGACCCGGAACCCATGAACACGGACAGTCGCCTCGCTAGAAACCACCGCCGGTGATCCAATGCAAAGGCCCGTGTTCATGGGTTCCGGGTTCGCTGCTGAGCAGCGCCCCGGAATGACGTCAAGGGAGGAATGATGATCCGAGCGCAGCTTCTACGCGCGACCGCCATCGTCGCGATCGTGGCAACCACGGCACTGCCCGCGTCGGCGCAGAAATCCGGCGGCATTCTCAAGATCCAGCATTTCGACAGCCCGGCGAGCATGTCAATTCTCGAAGAATCGACCCGCGCCGCCGAGCAGCCGGCAATGGCTGTCTTCAACAACCTCGTGCTCTACGACCAGCAGGTCGCGCAGAACAGCATGGACCATATCGTCCCCGATCTGGCGACGAGCTGGAAGTGGAGCGAGGACGGCAAGACCCTGACGTTTCCGCTCCATCAGGGCGTCAAATGGCATGACGGCAAGCCGTTCACCGCCGCCGACGTCAAATGCACCTTCGACTTGCTGATGGGGCTCGGCAACGACAAGCTGCGCGTCAACCCGCGCAAGGCATGGTACGAGAACGTCGCCGCGGTGACCACGCGCGGCGATTTCGAGGTCAGCTTACAGCTCAAGGAGCCGCAACCGGCGCTGCTCGCGCTGCTGGCCTCGGGTTGGGCGCCGATCTACCCGTGCCACGTTCCGGCCCGCGAGATGCGCCAGCACCCGATCGGCACCGGACCGTTCAAGTTCGTCGAGTTCAAGCCCAACGAATACGTCAAGCTGACCAAGAACACCGATTACTGGAAGCCCGGCCGGCCTTATCTCGATGGCATCGAGTTCGCCATCTTCCGCGAGATCGCGCCGCGCAATCTTGCGTTTTTCGCCGGCGGTTACGATGTCGGCTCGCCTTACGGCGTGACCCCGCCGACGCTGAAGGACTTCAAGGAGCAGGCGCCCAACGCGATCTGCACGATGAACGGCGTCAACGTTCCGCGCACCATGCTGATCAACCCGACCAAGCCGCCGTTCGACAATATCGAGCTGCGTCGGGCGATGACGCTGGCGATCGACCGCGACGCGTTCTCCACGATCATCAACGGCGGGGTGCGGCGCATCGGCGCGCTGATGATGCCGCCGCCCGAGGGCGTTTGGGGCATGGACGAGGCGATGCTGAAGACGCTGCCGGGTTATGACCCCGACCACCAGAAGAGCCTCACCGAAGCGCGCGCGATCATGCAGAAGCTCGGCTACGGCCCCGACAAGCATCTCGTCACCAAGCTGTCGACGCGCGACATTCCGTCGTGGCGGCAGCCCGCGGTGCTGCTCAACTCGCAGCTCAAGGACATCTATATCGACGCCGACCTCGACATCGTCGACACGACGCAATGGTACCCGAAGATCGCGCGCAAGGACTTCACCATCGGCGCGGTGCCGATCGAGACCGGGGTCGATGACCCCGACCAGATGTTCATCGAAAATTTCGGTTGCGGGTCGCTGCGCAATTACGCCGGTTATTGCGACGCCGAAATCGAGAAGCTGGTGCATGCGCAATCGCAGGAAAGCAACACCGACAAGCGCCGCACGATCGTCGCACAGATCGAGAAGAAGCTCGCGGACGCCGCGATTCGGCCGGTGCTGTTCTACCCGGTCGGCGCGAGCTGCATGCAGCCCTACGTCCACGGGCTGACGATCATGGTCAACAGCATCTATAACGGCTGGCGCATGGAAGACGTATGGATGGACAAATGACGATATGAACCGCGCCGCGATAAGCGGCGCGGCCGCCAGCAACACCGACCGGCGGCAGCCGGCAGCAACCAGAGAAACAGGGGAGGAGCACATGCGACGGGGTCGTATCTGGAGGGTTGTCGCCGGCTGGGTGCTGGCGGCGGCGGTCTTCGCCGCGCCGGCGTTCGCCGAAAAATCGGGCGGGGTGCTGAAGGTCTATTTCTTCGACAGCCCGGCCAGCATGTCGATCCACGAGGAAGCGACGATCGCCGGGCAGGGCCCGATGATGGGCGTCTTCAACAACCTCGTGATGTACGACCAGCACATCGCGCAAAGCGGCCTCAAATCGGTGGTGCCCGACCTGGCGACCGAATGGGCGTGGGACGAGGCCAAGACCGCGCTGACCTTCAAGCTGCGCGGCGGCGTCAAATGGCATGACGGCAAGCCGTTTACCGCCGCCGATGTCAAATGCACCTGGGATCTGCTGACCGGCATCGCCGCCGACAAGCTGCGGGTCAATCCGCGCAAGGCGTGGTACCGCAACCTCGACTCGGTCACGACCAATGGCGACCTCGAAGTCATCTTTCACCTGAAGCGCCCGCAGCCGGCCTTTATCGCGCTGCTCGCGTCGGGTTTCTCGCCGGTCTATCCCTGCCACGTGACGCCCGCCGCGATGCGGCAGCATCCGATCGGCACCGGACCGTTTAAATTTGTCGAGTTCAAGCCCAACGAATCGATCAAGGTCACCAAGAACCCCGATTACTGGAAGACCGGCCGGCCGTTCCTCGACGGCATTGAGTACACGATCATCAAGAACCAATCGACCGGCGTGCTGACCTTTGTGTCGGGCCAGGCCGACATGACCTCGCCGTATTTCCTGCAAGTGCCGATGCTCAAGGATATCGGCGAGCAGGACAAGACCGCGATCTGTGCGCTGGTGCCGTCCAACGTACAGCGCAACGTCATCATCAACCGCGCCGCGCCGCCGTTCGACGACCCGGAGATGCGGCGCGCGGTGGCGCTGACCGTCGACCGCAGGGCCTATATCGACACGCTGACCCAGGGCAAAGGCGATATCGGCGGCGCGCTGCTGGCGCCGCCCGAAGGTATCTGGGGCATGCCGCGCGATATGATGGAGCAGCTTCCCGGCTACAGCCCCGATGTCGGCAAAAGCCGCCTCGCAGCAAAGAAGATCATGGAAGCTCACGGCTATGGCCCCGAAAAGCACCTCGCGCTCAAGGTTTCGACCCGCAACATCCCGCCCTACCGCGACCCGGCGGTGATCCTGTTGTCGCAGCTCAAGGAGATCTACATCGACGCCGAGCTCGACCCGGTCGACACCACGCAATGGTATCCCAAGGTCTATCGCAAGGATTACTCGATCGGTGCCAACCTGACCGGCAACGGCATCGACGACCCCGACCAGGCCTTCTACGAAAACTATGCCTGCGGCTCGGAGAGCAATTACGACGGCTATTGCAACCCCGAGATGGACAAGCTGTTCGACCAGCAATCGATGGAGGCCGACCAGGAGAAGCGCAAGCAGCTGGTCTGGGCGATCGAAAAACGGCTCGCCGAGGATGTCGCCCGGCCGGTGCTCTACCACAACCGCTCCGGCACCTGCTGGAAGCCCTACGTCAAGGGCTACACGGCGATGGTCAACAGCATCTACAACGGCAATCGCATGGAGGACGTCTGGCTGGATAAGTGACGGTAAGGGCGAACTCGTTTGCCCTTACCGTCATCCCGGCGCAGGCCGGGATCCATCGGGACGTTTTCGAGAACCTGAAGAATGGATCCCGGCCTTCGCCGGGATGGATGAAGGCGGATTCGCTTTAAGAAGACGATGGGTTACACTTCCCCAATGCGTTACGTGTCGACCCGCGACGCCCGGCCGAGCCCGGCGTCGCATTCCTTCGAGGAGGTGCTGCTCGCCGGGCTCGCCGCGGATGGCGGCCTTTACGTGCCCGAGGCAATGCCGGCGCTCGACTTTGCCGAGCTTGCCGGTCTGCCTTACGCCGATCTCGCGGCCCGGATCGTGGCGCTTTTCGCCGAGGGAAGCTTTGGCCGGGACGAGCTTAGCCGACTGTGCGAGACCGCCTATGCGAACTTCCGCCACGCAGCGGTGACGCCGCTCGTCCAGTTCGACGAGGGCCTATGGCTGCTCGAGTTGTTCCACGGCCCGACCCTCGCCTTCAAGGATCTGGCGCTGCAGCTTTTGGGGCAGCTTTTCGACGCGGCGCTGGCGCGGCGCGGCGAGCGGGTGACGATCGTCGGCGCGACCTCCGGCGACACCGGCTCGGCGGCGCTCGAAGCTTGCCGCGACCGCGCCGCGATCGACATCTTCTTTCTCTACCCGCGCGGCCGCATCTCCGAAGTGCAGCGGCGGCAGATGACGACGGTCGAAGCGCCCAACTGCCACGCGATCGCGATCGAAGGCACGTTCGACGATTGCCAGGATCTGGTGAAGGCGTTGTTCGCCGACATCGCCTTGCGCCGCGACCTTTCCCTGTCGGCGATGAACTCGATCAATTTCGCGCGCATCGCCGCGCAGATCGTCTACTACGTCGCCGCCGGGCTGGCGCTCGGCGCGCCGCGGCGGGCGGTGTCGTTCGCGGTGCCGACCGGCAATTTCGGCAACATCTACGCCGCGCATCTGGCGCGGGCGATGGGGCTGCCGATCGCCCGGCTGGTGCTGGCGACCAACGCCAACGACATCCTCGCCCGCTATCTCGCGCGTGGCGACATGTCGATCGCCGGGGTCACGCCGAGCCTCAACCCGAGCATGGACATCCAGGTGGCGAGCAATTTCGAGCGGCTGCTGTTCGAGTTGAAGGGCCGCAATGGCGCCGCCGTGACGCAGGCGATTGCAGCGTTTCGCCGCGACGGCGCGTTGCCGCCGGATGACCAGGCTTGGCGCGCCGCGACCAAGTCCTTCGCCGGGCATCGCGTTGACGACGCAGGCACGCTGGCCGAGATCGGCAACACCTATCGACAGACCGGCATGCTGATCGACCCGCATACGGCGGTCGCCGTCGCAGCCGCGCGTGCCCAGCTAAAAGACAATCGGGGCGACGCAGCGCCGATAGTCGCGCTGGCGACCGCGCATCCGGCGAAATTCGCCACCGCCGTGGAGCAGGCGACCGGTGTCCGGCCGCCTCTGCCGCCGGCGCTCGGGGAGATCATGGAAAAACCGGAACGCGTTGCTGTGCTTCCCAATGACATCGCGGCGGTCGCGCGCTTTATCCGCGAACACGCGCGGCTCCGAGCGAGGGCGGCCTAATGGCAAAGAACAAGGACAACGTCGGCCTCGCCACGCTGGCGAATGGGCTGCGCATCGTCACCGACCGGATCGACACGGTCGAAACCGTGTCGCTCGGCCTGTGGGTCGATGTCGGCACGCGGCACGAGCCGCCGGCGGTCAACGGGGTCGCGCATTTCCTCGAGCATATGGCGTTCAAGGGCACCAAGCGCCGCTCGGCGCTGGCCATCGCCGAGGAGATCGAGGCGGTCGGCGGCCATCTCAACGCCTATACCTCGCGCGAAAGCACCGCCTATTACGCCAAGGTGCTGAAGGAGGATGTCGGCCTCGCGCTCGATATCCTCGCCGACATCCTGCAGCACTCGACCTTCGAGCCGAACGAGCTTGAACGCGAGCGCGCGGTGATCCTGCAGGAGATCGGCCAGGCCAACGACACCCCCGACGACATCATCTTCGATTACTTCCAGGAGCGCGCCTTTCCCGACCAGGCGATGGGCCGGCCGGTGCTTGGCAGCCCGGAAATCATCCGCGGCCTGTCGCGCAACTCGGTGGTCTCCTACCTCCAGAACCATTACGGCGCCTCACGCATGGTGCTGTCGGCTGCCGGCAATCTCGACCATGACCGCATCGTCGACCTCGCGGGGAAGCTGCTGTCCGACATGCCGGCCGAGCGCTTCGTGACCAGCGAGCCGGCACGCTATGTCGGCGGCGAGCACCGCCAGGACCGCGACCTCGAACAGCTGCACCTGGTGCTCGGTTTTCCCGGATTGACCGTGACCGACCCGGATTATTACGCCGCCGCGGTGCTTTCGACCGCGTTTGGCGGGGGCATGTCGTCGCGCCTGTTCCAGGAGGTGCGCGAGAAGCGCGGGCTGGTCTACGCCGTGAGCTCCTTTGCCCACGGCTACCGCGATGGTGGGTTGTTCGGCATCTATGCCGGCACCGGCGAGGACGAGGCCGCCGAACTGCTGCCGGTGCTGTGCGACGAGACCATGAAGCTCCATGCCGGCTTTGCGCCGGAAGAACTCGCCCGCGCCAAGGCGCAAATGAAGGCCGGGCTGCTGATGTCGTTGGAAAGCACTTCCGCGCGCTGTGAGCAGATGGCGCAGCACATGCTGATCCATGGCACGCCGTTCGACCCGGACGACCTTGTCCACCGCATCGACGCGGTCGACGACGCGGCGATCGCGCGCGTCGTCGCCTCCTGGCGCGGCGGGACGCCGACGCTGGTCGCGCTGGGCCCGGTCGGCAAGCTCGAAGACTTCGCGCGCTTCGAAGCGCGGCTCTGCGGCTGAGCCGGGACGGACCGCGATGGCGCCGCAGCGCAAAACCTTCCCCCGCCTGTTCGCGACGCGCACCGACCCGCTGCGCCTCTCCGGCGACAAGGTGTTTATCCGCCCGCCCGAGCGTGGCGATTACGAGGGGTGGGCGGGTCTGCGGGCGCGCTCGAGGAGCTTCCTGACGCCCTGGGAGCCGACCTGGCCGGTCGACGCGCTAAGTCGCGCCAGCTTCCGCGCCCGCATTGCCCGCTACAGCGAGGATTGGCGCGGCGACCAGGGGTACAATTTCTTCATCTTCAAGCTCGACGAGACGCTGGTCGGGGGCGTCGGCCTGTCGAACGTGCGGCGCGGCGTCGCCGAAACGGCGAGCCTCGGCTATTGGATCGGCGAGCCGTTCGCGCGCAACGGCTTTATGACCGCGGCGCTGCCGCTGGTGCTCGATTTCTCGTTCGATCGGCTGCGCCTGCACCGCGTCGAGGCCGCCTGCCTGCCGACCAACGTGCCGAGCCGCGCGCTGCTCTTGCGCACCGGCTTTACCGAGGAAGGCTACGCCCGCCGCTACCTGCTGATCGACGGCAAATGGCAGGACCACCTGCTTTTCGGCATCCTGCGCGAGGACTGGCGGAAGTAGGGCCTACGCGTGCCCGGCGTCCGCCGACAGCATTTCCGGGCTGACCCCGAGTTTGGCGAGGGCGCGCGTCCATTTGCTGTCGTCGGCTTCCTCGAAGACGAGTTCGGCGTCGGCGGCGACCGAAAGCCAGCCGTTCGCCTGGATTTCGGCGTCGAGCTGGCCCGGCGCCCAGCCCGCATAGCCGAGCGCCAAGAGGCTGCGGCGCGGTCCTTCGCCCTTGCCCATCGCGCGCAGGATGTCGAGCGTCGCAGTCATCGCAAACGCGTCGCCGATGCCGAGCGTGGCTTCCTCGTGATAGTCGGGGCTGTGCAGCACAAAGCCCCGGCCCGGATCAACCGGGCCGCCGAAATGCACCGGCCGCGGCCGGTTCGCCATGCTCCCTTGGCTTACCGGATCGATCTTGAGATGGGCGTAGAGCTCGTCGAGGGTCAGCGCGTCGAGCGTCTTGTTGATCACCAGCCCCATCGCGCCCGCCTCCCCGCTATGGGCGCACAGGTAGACCACCGAGCGGGCGAAGCGGGGGTCCTGCATCTGCGGCATCGCGACGAGAAGCTGACCGGTTAGCGTGTCCACGATTTCCTCCGCTGGCTCCGATTTTGAATATAGGTTGGCCGGCGGATTTGCCGAGAGCCAATTCCGCGACCGGCGAGGTGCGGTTTACGCAACGGCTCGCGCTATGCTATCGCTCTCGCCCGCAATCTTGATCCGGTGCCATTCCCCGCGCCGGCGCAAAATCGGAGGAGCAATCGATGGCCATCCAGGTTGGTGACAAAATTCCCGACGTAAATCTGCGGATGCTCGGCCCCGAAGGCCCCAAGGAAATCACCAGTGCCGAGCTGTTCGGCGGCAAGAAGGTCGCGTTTTTCGCGGTGCCGGGTGCGTTCACCCCGACCTGCTCGCAGCGGCACCTGCCCGGCTATGTCGACAAGTCGGCGGCGCTGAAGGCGAAGGGTGTCGACACCATCGCCTGCGTTTCGGTCAATGACGCCTTTGTGATGGGTGCCTGGGGCAAGGACCAGAGCTGCGGCGACAAGGTGATGATGCTCGCCGACGGCAGCGGCGACTTCACCCGCGCGATCGGCCTGGAGCTCGACGCGACCCGCAACGGTCTTGGCAAGCGCTCGCAACGCTATTCGATGCTGGTCGACAATGGGGTGGTCAAGGCGCTCCATGTCGAGGCGCCGGGCAAGTTCGAGGTCTCCGACGCCGAGACCATGCTGAAGAACCTCTAAAGCCTTCTCTCTTTCACCGGCCCTCCCTCGCCGCTCGCGGGGGAGGGTTCTTATTTGAAATAGGGCGAGGTGACCTGGTCGCCCGGCTTGATCCCGAGCCGGGCGGCGGTGCCGCCGTTCAGTTCGACGACGTAGCGCGCCGGCGCCTTGGCGGCGATGATGTCGGTCGAGTACGGCACCGCGCGCTCGTGAATGTCGAGGATGCGCCCGCGGTCATCGAGAAACAGCATGTCGAGCGGGATCAGGGTGTTCTTCATCCACATCGTGACATTGGTCGGCCGCTTGAAGTCGAACAGCATCCCGGCACCCGCCGGCATGCTGCGCCGGAACATCAGCCCTTGCTCCATCTGCGCGTCGCTGAGCGCCAGCTCGATCGAGAATTTCTGCGGTCCGCCGGCGGTCTGGACGGTCAGCTCCGAGGTGGCGAAGTTCTCCAACGCTTGCGCCGGCGATGCCAAAAGCACCAGGGCAAGCACGAGGACGTGGCGGCGAAGCAGCATGCGCGGTCTCTAGGCTACGGCCGCCGCCCGGTCAATGCGGCAATCCTGCCCGTGCGCGGGTCGAGACGCGCCTGCGGCGCGCCTCATCATGACGATTAATTTTGATGGCACGAACAACGTTCGTCATCCTGAGGGGCGCCCAAAGGGCGCGTCTCAAAGGACGCACCGACGATGAACACCAACCGCCCGCCGCCGCATCCCGCTACGCTTGCCGCGCAGGGCCTCGGCTGGACCGACGCAGCGACAGGCGCGGTCGTGCTGCCGATCCAGCCGGCGACCACCTTCATCCGCGACCCCGACAACCAATACCGCCGCGGCCGCAATTATGCGCGCGCCGACAACCCCGGCTACGACCAGCCCGAGGCGCTGCTGAGCCAGCTCGAAGGCGGCGCGAAATCGCTGATACTGTCGTCGGGAATGGCGGCGGCCACGACGGTCTTTCGCGCGCTGCCGCTGGGCGCGCATGTCGTCGCGCCTTTGGTGATGTATCACAGCCTGCGGCGCTGGATCGCCGGCTACGCCGCGGAAGGTCATATCGGTGCCGATTCCGTCGACATGACATCGCTTGACGCGCTGAATGCCGCCGTGATTCCGGGCCGCACCAGGCTTGTGTGGATCGAGACGCCGGCGAACCCGCTATGGTCGGTGACCGACATCGCCGCCGCTGCCGAGATCGCACATCGCGCCGGCGCGATGCTCGCGGTCGACAGCACGACAGCCAGCCCGGTGCTGACCCGGCCGATCGAGCATGGCGCCGACATCGTCATGCATTCGGCGACGAAATACCTCAACGGCCACAGCGACGTAATCGCCGGCACGTTGACTGGGGCGCGCGACGACGAGTTCTGGCAGCGCCTCGTCGCCGGGCGGAGCAGCGGCGGTGCGATCCTCGGCAATATGGAAACCTATCTGCTGATGCGCGGCATGCGGACGCTGTTCCTGCGCGTCGAGCGTGCCAGCCGCTCGGCGCAACTGGTCGCCTCGGCAATGGCGCGGCACCCGCGCATCGCCGAGGTGCTTTATCCCGGCCTGCTGGGGCACTCCGGCCATGCGGTCGCGGCGCGCCAGATGAAGGGCGGGTTTGGCGGGATGCTGTCGATCCGCGTCAAGGGCGGCGAGGCGGCTGCCATCGCCACCGCGGCGCGGATCGAGATCTGGAAACGCGCCACCTCGCTCGGCGGGGTCGAGAGCCTCATCGAGCACCGCGCCTCGATCGAAGGGCCGGGGACGCCGGTGCCGGGCGACCTGCTGCGCCTCTCCGTCGGGATCGAGGACCCGCAAGACCTGGTCGACGATCTCGACCAGGCCCTGGGTGGCTGATCGAAGCGGCTGACCGAAATCGGCCATCCCGTTACCGATTTCGATGGTGGCCGGATTCCAGCGCTGGGATAATTCGGGCCGGGCTTCGAAAGGTTGCCTGTCGGCCTGACTTCGATGCTAGACGCCGGTGTTGTCCTGCTCGCAGTGGCGCTGCTGCTGCTCGTCGTCGGCGGTATCCAGCCGCTAGCGGCACGGGTGCGGCTGCCACCGACCGTGCTCCTGGCCGGCTTTGGCATCGCCATCGGCGCGGCATCGAGCCTGCTCCCGCGCGGGGTACTGAACGGGGCCGAGGCGGTTTTCACCGGTCTGCCGATCAGCTCGGAAACGATCATCTACGTCTTCCTGCCGCTGCTGGTTTTCGAGGCCGGCATCACCAGCGATGTGCGGCGCATCCTCGAAGACGCCGCGCCGATCCTGCTGCTGGCGATCGTCGCCACGCTGGTGACGACGGCGGCGATCGGCCTGGCCTTGTGGCCCTTTGCCGGATTGCCGCTGGTCGTCTGCCTGCTGCTTGGATCGGTGGTCGCGACCACCGATCCCGCGGCGGTGATCGCGATCTTTCGCGATGTCGGCGCGCCGGCGCGTCTCACGCGGCTGGTCGAGGGGGAAGCGCTGCTCAACGACGCCGCGGCGATCGCGCTGTTCATCGTGCTGTTGGGGATGATCGCCGCGGGGCACAATCCGGACATCGTCGCGGGCACACGCGAATTCGCCGTATCGTTTCTCGGTGGCGCGATCCTTGGCTTTGTGGCCGGCCGCATCCTGCTGATCGCGGTCGGCTGGCTGGGCGGCGACCGCCTCGCCGAGGCGAGCCTCACGGTCGCGCTGGCCTATCTCGCCTTTATCGCCGGCGAGCGCGTGTTTCACGTCTCGGGCGTCGTCACCGTGCTGGTCGCCGGGATGACCACCAGCGCGCTCGGGCGCGCCCGGATCTCGCCCTACAACTGGGCGTTTCTCGGCGATCTCTGGGAGCAGGTCGCGTTCTGGGCACGCTCGCTGGTGTTTGTGCTGGCGTCCATCCTGGTGCCGCGGCTGCTGATCGATCTGGACTGGCACGACATCGAGCTGTCCGCGATCCTGATCGGCGTTGCCTTTGCCGCGCGCCTGTTTGTGCTGTTCGGCCTGCTACCGCCGCTCAGCTATTTCCGCCTCACCCAGCCGCTCAACACCGCCTACAAGCTGGCGATCGCCTGGGGCGGGCTGCGCGGGGCGCTGACCCTGGCGCTGGCGCTGGCGGTCAGCGAGAACGCGACGCTCGATCCCGGCACCCGCCATTTCGTCGCGGTGCAGGCGACCGGCCTTGTGCTGTTCACCCTGCTCGTCTGCGGCACGACGCTGCGGCCGGTAATCCGGCTGCTCGGCCTCAACCGGCTCTCGCCGCGCGACCGCATGCTGCGCGACCAGGTGCTGGCGCTGGCTTACGAAGAAGCTTGCGAGGCGGTGCGCGACACCGCGAAGCAATATTCGCTGAGCGACAGCGCCGTGCGGGAGACCGTCGGTCCGTATGAGGCGTGGATCCGCGACGCCGGCGCCCGCGACCGTGCCAGTGCCGAATTGTCGGGGCCTGTGCGCGTCGCGACCGCGCTTCTCGCGCTGGCGAACCAGGAGCGCGCCTTGATCCTCGAGGCCTGGTCGCAGCGCACCGTTCCCGCCGGCGCGGTGCAGCAGTTGCTGCGCAACGCCGACGCGTTGATCGAGGGTGCGCGCAGCGACGGGCGCCTCGGCTATCGGCGGGGCGCCGAGGCGGCGCTGAGCTTCCGCTTCGGCTTCCGTGTCGCCTATTTCCTCTACCGCCGCTTCGGCATGGCCCGGTTTCTCGCCGACCGGCTCGGCCAGCGCTTTGAGGTGCTGCTGTTCAGCCGCCTGATGATCACCGAGCTGATCGGGTTTACCGGGCGGCGGCTGCATCCGATTTTCGGCGCCAAGGTCGCCGCGCTCGCCCGGCAGATCCTGAAATCGCGCCTCGACGCCACGACCGCCGCCGTCGAGGCGCTGCGCAGCCAATATCCCGACCATGCGGCGATGCTCGAAGCGCAGTTCCTGCGCCACTCGGCGGCGCGCCGCGAAATGGGCCGCTACCAGGCCTTGTTCGACGAGGGGCTGATCGCGCGCGAAATCTACGACGATCTGCGCCGCAGCGTCGATGAGGCCCGCCTGGGCGAGCGCCGGCCGCGTTTCGATCTCGGCCTCAACACCGGCGCGCTGATCGGCCGCCTCGACCTGCTGTCCGGGCTCGACGCCGGGCAGCTCGCTCGGGTTCAGCGGCTGCTGCGGCCGCGCTTTACGGTGCCGAACGAGCGCATCCTCAAGGTCGGGGAACGCGCGGACGCGGTCTATTTCATCGCCTCTGGTGCGGTCGAGGTGCGCCTGCCCGGAGAGCAGGGCATTCAGCTCGGCACCGGGGCTTTCTTTGGCGAGATGGCGCTGCTGACCAACCAGCCGCGCCGCGCCGACGTCGTGGCGCTGACCTTTTGCCGGCTGCTCGTGCTGAGCCGGGCCGATTTCGAGAAGTTCATGGCCGACAACCCGGATGCGCGCGCCGAGATCAATCGCGTGGCGCAGGCCCGGCTGGAGATGAACCGGCGCGGCCTGGCGGCTGCCGCCGAGGGCTGAGCGCTACATCAGCCCGAGTTCGAGCCGGGCTTCCTCGCTCATCCGGTCCTGGGTCCAGGTCGGCGTCCACACCAGCTTGACGCGCACATCCTCGATCCCGGGCACCTCGCTGATCGCCTTCTTGACGTCGTCCGGCATGCTGGCGGCGACCGGGCAGGATGGCGTCGTCAAGGTCATCTCGACAAAGACGATGCCGCCTTTCTTGACAATCAGCTCGTAGATCAGCCCGAGATTGACCAGGTCGACCGGGATCTCGGGGTCGCGCACGGTCTTCAGTGCGTCCAGCACCGGATCGAACAGCGACAGATCGTCCTCGCCCTCCGGGCGCACGACCTCTTCGCCCGTTTCCTCGGGCGGCGGAGTCGGGCCGGCATCGAAGGCGAAATAATCGTGCTGGTTATCGGTCGACATCGACCTCTACTCCGTCTTGATCGGCTCGGCCGCGCCGCCCCTCAGCGCCGCCTCGAAGGCGTGCCAGGGCAAGGTGGCGCATTTAACGCGCGCCGGATAGGCCTTGACGCCGGTCAGCGGGTCGAGGCGCTCGCTGTCTTCCTCGAGCGCTTCCGGCAATGCGCCGACATCGCCCCCGGTGACCCTGGCATGGAATTGCGTGAAGAGCGCCTGCGCCTCGGCCAGCGTCTTGCCCTTGAGGACCTCGGTCATCAGCGACGACGAGGCGGTCGAGATGGCGCAGCCGCGTCCCTCGAAGCTGACATCGGCGATGCGGTCGCCGTCGAGCGCCAGGTAAACCGTGACCCGGTCGCCGCACAGCGGGTTATGGCCTCTCGCGGTGTGGGTCGGATGCTCGATCGCGCGGAAATTGCGCGGGTGCCGGCCATGATCGAGGATGATGTCCTGATACAGTTCGCGCAAATCCATCATCGCGAAAACATCTCCCGGCAGGCCTCGACCGCCGCGGCGAGCGCGTCGATATCGTCCCTGGCGTTGTAGACGCCGAGCGAAGCCCGCACCGTGCCGGCAACACCGAGCTTGTCCATCAGCGGCTGCGCGCAATGATGTCCGACCCGCACGGCGACCCCATGCTGATCGAGCACGGTGCCGACATCATGCGGATGGATGCCGGCAAGATTGAACGACAGCACCGACAGTCGCCGCTGACCCGCGCCGACCAGATTGAGGTCGGGAATGCGCGACAGCTTGTCGATCGCATAGCCGGTCAGCTCTTCCTCATGCTCGCGGATCGCCTCGCGGCCGAGGCTTTCGATAAAGTCGAGCGCCAGCTTGAGCCCGACCGCGCCGGAAATGTCGGGCGTGCCGGCCTCGAAGCGATGCGGGGGATCCTGGAACTCGGTGCGCTCGGGCGTCACCAGCGTGATCATGCCGCCGCCGGTCTGCCAGGGCGGCATCGCCGCCAGCAACTCGTAGCGGCCCCACAAGACGCCGATGCCGCTGGGCCCGTAAGCCTTGTGCCCCGAGAAGACATAGAAATCGCAGCCGATCGCCCGGACATCGACTGGCATGCGCGGGATCGCCTGGCAGCCGTCGACCAACAGCTTGGCGCCTACGCCGTGCGCCAGCTCGGCGATGCGCTCGACGGGGAGGATCGCGCCGCTGACATTCGAGACATGGGTTACCGCGACCATCTTGGTGCGCGGCGACAGCATCGCCTCGAACGCGGCGAGGTCGAACCGGCCATCCGGGCCGATCGGCGCGACGCGCAGCCGCGCGCCGACGCGCTCGCAGAGCATCTGCCACGGCACGAAATTGGAGTGGTGTTCGAGGTCGCTGACGATGATCTCGTCGCCTTCCCGGACGAAGGCCGGCCCCCAGCTTTGCGCGACGAGGTTGATGCTCTCGGTGGCGCCGCGGGTGAAGACGATCTCGTTGACGTCGCCGGCGTTGAGAAAGGCGCGGGTCGTCTCACGCGCGGCCTCGAACGCGTCGGTCGAGCGCTGGCTCAGCTGGTAGACGCCGCGATGCACATTGGCATAGTCGCGGCGATAAAACTCGGCGACGCCGTCGATGACCGACGCCGGTTTTTGTGCGCTGGCGCCGGAATCGAGAAACACCAGCCCCGGATTGTTCCGGTAGATCGGGAATTCGCGGCGCAGCGCCAAGGGATCAATGGGCCGCGGGTCGATCACCCCGCGCGGCCTCCTGACCGCCAGATCGTTCATCACTGGTCCTCCAGCCGGGCGAGCCGAAGGCTCAGCCGGCGTAGCAGATGGTCGCGGATCGCCGTGTCGGCGATGCCCTCGATCGGCTCGCGCAAAAACCCTTCGATCAGCAGCCGGCGCGCCTCCTCGGCCGGGATGCCGCGCGAGCGCAGATAGAACAGCGCCGCCTCGTCGAGCTCGCCGACGCTGGCGCCATGCGCGCATTTGACATCGTCGGCGAGGATTTCCAGCTCCGGCTTGGTGTCGATCGAGGCGCGGCGGCCGAGGATCAGATTGCGGCTGGTCTGCCGCGCATCGGTCTGCTGGGCGCCCTCACGAACGACGATCCGGCCCTGGAATGCACCATGGCCCCGGCCCGCGGCCACACCCTTGATCAACTCGCTGGTGGTGCCGCCGACCGCCGCATGGTCGATCGTGGTGACGATATTGGCTTCTTCCTGGTCGGCGACGACAAACGCGCCGTCGACCCGGCATTGCGCTTGATCGGCGACGAGTGCGATGTTGGCCTCGTGCCGCACCGTGCCGCCGCCGAGCAGCAGCGCGAATGCCTCGAGCTTCGCGCCGGCCATCACGACCGCTTCGGCTTCGCCGAGATGCACCGCCTCGCCGGCTTCCTCGACGAGCGCGACACGGGTCAACGCGGCGCCGTTATCAAGCCGCCAGAGCGCGAAATCGTTGCGCCAGTATTTGCCCGAGCCGGCATAGGTCTCGACGATCGTCGCCCGGCTCTCGGCGCCGAGTTGGACCAGGCTGCGGGTGTGCAATGACGCATCGCCGGCGCCGGACGCCAGGTGAACGATCTCGATCGGGCGCTTGATGATCACGCCGGGGGCGAGATCGAGCACAAACCCGTCGGCGAAGAACGCGCCGTTGAGCGAGGCGAAGGGATGCTCGCTGCTGGCGTCGGCCACGAAGCTGCGGACCAGTTCTGGGCGCTTGGCGAGCGCCTGTCGGGTCGAACCGAACCAGGCACCCGCAGGCAACCCATCCGTCGCTGATAAAACAGGAGAAAAACAGCCATCGACCAACACGATCCGGGCGGCGCTGCCCTCCAGCGCCAAGCCGTTGGGGATGCCCATCGGCTGCCCCATGACCGACGGCAGCATCGGGTGCTGTTCGAGCGGGCGCAGGTCGAGATAACGCCAGTTCTCGCTGCGCCGGGTCGGGAAGCCGGTTTCGGCGAAGCGATCGAGGCTCGCGCGGCGGGCACGGCGCAGCCAGTCCGGCTCGCTCTCGGTCTCGGCAAACACGTCGAGATACGGCCGCGCCTCGGGCTTGACCGGGAAATCGATGAGGGTGCTCATGAGCCTTTACCCGTCATTCCGGGATTGCCCGCAGGGCAAGACCCGGAACCCATGAACACGGTCGGTGCCAGGTTTTCTCAGGCCTGTGTTCATGGGTTCCGGGTTCGATGCTTCGCATCGCCCCGGAATGACAAAAGAGAGTTTGCATCGCATCACTCACGCGGCGTCCGCGGCGCCGTAGCCGCGGCGTTCGAGTTCGGCGGCGAGGGTCTTGTCGCCGCTCTCGACGATGCGGCCATCCTGCAGCACGTGCACCCGGTCGGGCTCGATGTGCTGCAGGAGGCGCTGGTAATGGGTGATCATGACGATTGCCCGGTCGGGCGCACGCAGTTCGTTGACGCCGCGTGCCACGAGACGCAACGCGTCGATGTCGAGCCCGCTATCGGTCTCGTCGAGGATCGCCAAGCGCGGCTCCAGCATCGCCATCTGGAAGATTTCGTTGCGCTTCTTCTCGCCGCCCGAGAAGCCGACATTGACCGCGCGCTGCATCAGATCTTCGCTGATCTCCAGCAGCTTCAATTTGGCGCGCACCCCGCGGAGAAACTGCCCGGCATCGAGCTCCGGCTCGCCGCGATGGCGGCGCGCGGCGTTGAGCGCGGCGCGCAGGAGATACATGTTGTTCACGCCGGGGATCTCGACCGGGTACTGGAACGCGAGGAACACACCCTCGCGCGCCCGCTCGTCGGCCGGCATGTCGAGCAGATCGCGGCCGAGATAGCTGACGCTGCCCTCGGTGATCTCGTAGCCTTCGCGGCCGGCGAGCACCGAGGCGAGCGTCGACTTGCCCGAGCCGTTCGGCCCCATGATCGCGTGCACCTCGCCGGGCGCGACCGCGAGGTCGATGCCCTTGAGGATTTCGCGCCCATCCTTGAGGCGCGCATGGAGGTTTTTGATTTCGAGCATCACAAATCCTATTTTGTCATTCCGGGGCGCGCCGCCGGCGCGAACCTGGAACCCATGAACACAGACTTCGACAGGTCTGCGCCGGCGGTGCCGCGCTGAGAGCCGTCTGTGTTCATGGGTTCCAGGTTCAGCGCTTCGCACTGCCCCGGAATGACAACTGAGAGCATCATCCGACGCTGCCTTCGAGGCTCACGGCGAGCAGCTTTTGCGCCTCGACCGCGAATTCCATCGGCAGCTCCTTCAGGACTTCCTTGCAGAAGCCGTTGACGATCAGCGACAGCGCGTCTTCTTGCGACAGGCCGCGCTGCCGGCAATAGAACAGCTGGTCGTCGCTGATCTTCGAGGTGGTCGCCTCGTGCTCGATCTTGGCCGAGGGGTTGCGCACCTCGATATAGGGCACCGTGTGCGCGCCGCAGCGATCGCCGATCAGCAGCGAGTCGCATTGCGTGTAGTTGCGGGCGTTCTCGGCGCGCGGCTGCACCCGCACCAGGCCGCGATAGGTGTTCTGCCCGCGTCCCGCGGAGATGCCCTTGGAGATGATCGTCGACGACGAATTCTTGCCGATATGGATCATCTTGGTGCCGGTATCGGCCTGCTGGCGGTTGTTGGTGATCGCCACCGAATAGAACTCGCCGACCGAATCGTCGCCTTCGAGCACGCAGCTCGGGTATTTCCAGGTGATCGCCGAGCCGGTCTCGACCTGGGTCCAGGAGATCTTCGCCCGGTTGCCGCGGCAGGCGCCACGCTTGGTGACGAAATTGTAGATGCCGCCCTTGCCCTCGGCGTCGCCGGGGTACCAGTTCTGCACGGTCGAATATTTGATCTGCGCGTCCTCATGCGCAATCAGCTCGACCACGGCGGCATGAAGCTGGTTCTCGTCGCGCTGCGGCGCGGTGCAGCCTTCGAGATAGCTGACATAGGCGCCCTTGTCGGCGATCAGCAGCGTCCGCTCGAACTGGCCGCTGTTGCGCGCATTGATGCGGAAATAGGTGCTGAGCTCCATCGGGCAGCGCACGCCCGGCGGGATGTAGGCGAACGACCCATCGCTGAACACGGCACTGTTGAGCGCGGCGAAGAAATTGTCGTTCTGCGGTACCACGGTGCCGAGATACTTGCGCACCAGCTCGGGATGCTCGCGTACCGCCTCGCCGAACGAGCAGAAGATGATGCCGAGCTCGGCGAGCTGTGCCTTGAAGGTCGTCGCCACCGAGACGCTGTCGAACACTGCGTCGACCGCGACGCCGGCCAATTGGACGCCAGCTAGGGCCTCGCGCTCGCGCATCGGCACGCCGAGCTTTTCGTACATTGCCAACAGTTCGGGATCGACCTCGTCCAATGATTTCGGCGCATCGTCCTTCGATTTCGGCGCCGAGTAATAGGTCGCGTTCTGATAGTCGATCGGGGCGATGTTGAGCTTCGCCCAGTTCGGCGATTCCAACGTCTGCCAGGCGCGGAACGATTGCAGCCGCCAGTCGAGCAGCCATTCCGGCTCACCCTTCTTGGCCGAGATGAAGCGGACCGTGTCTTCGTTGAGGCCGGGCGGCGCCTCTTCGGTCTCGATCTCGGTGACGAAACCGTATTTGTAGCCCTCGTTGAGGGCGCCAAGCTGGGTGGGCCCAACCTGAGTCGGGATCGGTGCGCTCATCAATGCGCCTCCGCCGAGGGCAGCGTCTTCGCCGCGACCGGCAGGAAGGCGTAGGGCGAGATCATCTCGTCCAGCGTCACCGCGCGCAGCGCCTCGCCGACTGCCCGGTTGATCGCCGCCCAATGTGGCCGGGTCGGGCAGTAATTGGTGTGCGCGCACTCGTCGACATGGATCGAGCATTGGGTAAGGCCGATATCGCCGTCGATCGCGGCGATGACCTCGGCGACCGAGATCGCTGACGCCGGCCGGGTCAGGCGATAACCGCCCGCCGCGCCGCGCGTCGCCGTCACCACGCCGGCATGCGCGAGCGCCTTCAGCAGCTTGGCGACGGTCGCCAGCGGCAGCCGCGTCGCGGCGGCGACCGAGGCTGCGTTCTCCTGCCGGTCGGGTGTGAGCGCGAGATGCGTCGCGACGATCACGCCGTAATCGGCGAGCTTCGAGAGGATGATCATGCGGTCGTCCGCTATAGCCCGGGGCGGGGTAATTCGTACTAATTTGGTACGTGTTACATCGTCGCTCGGGACGCGCCGGTCAAGGCAAAAATGCGCACGGGCGCGGAATGTCGCTGTGCGTGGTGCCGGGGAGGGCTAGAAGATCAGGTCGCCCAGATGCAGGTCGATGCGAGGCGGATGATGCCGCCGCGGTAGACGAAGGTCTTGACGTTGTTGAAATTGACAAAGGCGCCGCCCGCCGGCTCGGCGACGGTGCGGATTTTGCCCAGATCGTAGTACAGCCCCTCGACCTTCACCGACCATGGGCCCGAGACCAGTAGCTCGGCGCCCGCGCCGACCGTTGGGCCGACATGGGTCGTTGTCGTATTGGCGCCGTAAAAAGCGCCGCTCGCGCCCAGATTGATGCGCTGCGATGCGTTGAGACCGCCGTAGATCAGTCCGCCGGTGGCGTAGATCAGCAGATTGTCGATCGGTATGCCGACGCGCAGCCGCGCCGTGCCGAACCAGTCCATCGACTGGTGCGCGGTAAAAGTGCAATCGGGACAAGGCGCGAAGCCGGCTAGGGGGATCGGGGCGCCGATATTCAGCGAACCGTTGACGTTGCTGCCCTGAATGTCGGTTTCGACACCGACCATCAGCAGTGTTCCACCGCCCAGATCGACAGGCGCCAGATACCCGGCCTGGACGCCGCCCAGGACGCCGCTGCCGTTGGGGCCGCTCTGGTTCAAGATGACGCAACCGCTCGGGGAATTGGTCAGCTCGTTGGTGCAGCTGCTTGCGGCGGTCCCTTCAGCCCAGCCGCCGCCGATATTTGCGCCCATGTAGAACCCCTGCCAGCGCGAGGCGAGGGTCGGCGGCGCCGGCAACTGCATTCCTGGCTGCACATCACCGATGATGTCCGGGCCGGTAAGCGTTGAGGCCGGCTGCAGCGTGGTCGGGACGGATCTTGCTGGCGGACCAGGCGGTGGCATATCCGCCGGCGTGATCGCGTTCTGCGGGGTCAGCGGCATCGGCTGCGCCACGGTGGGTGTCGGCTGCGGGGGCGGCGCTGCTGGTGGCATTGGCTGCGCGACGATGGGCATCGGAGCGACGGGCGGTGGCGGGACGGGTTGGGCGATCGGAGTCGGCGGCGGTGCGGCGACGGTCGGTGATGTCGGGTGCAGTATCTGATCGACAATGTCGCCGCCGGGTGGGTCAGCCTGCGCGGAGACCGAAACAATCATGCCAATAGCGGCAGTCACCCCGATCGTCCGTACCGTCATCACCGCACATCTGCAAAGTATTCGATGGTATCAGGCTAGCGCAGCACTGTGTCGATCCGTCCGAGCCTGCGTAAGCTCATGGAAAAACTCAAGGAAGCGAACCAACTCGGCGGTGCGGGCGCTACTTTTCGACAAATCGCGGGCACGCCTAGAGCGCGAATGTTTGCCCGCTTGTTGGGCGTGTTCGTCGTGACCATCTTCTTGGGGCGATGGCCGGGAAGCCACGAAAACGCGAGACAATCGACATGAAACTGCTCGTCGTCGAGGACGATCGCGAGACTGCCGCGTACCTCGTCAAGGGCCTGTCCGAAAGCGGCTACACCGTCGACCAGTCGGGCGACGGGCGGGAAGGTCTCTATCTCGCCAGCTCCGGCAGTTACGACGCGATCATCCTCGATCGGATGCTCCCGGGCATGGACGGGCTGGCGATGCTCGGTGCGCTGCGCGCCGCCGAGATCGGCACTCCGTCGCTGATCCTGTCGGCGCTCGGCAGCGTCGACGACCGGGTCAAGGGGCTGCGCGCCGGCGGTGACGACTACCTCGTCAAGCCCTTTGCGTTTAGCGAGCTCTTGGCGCGGATCGAGGCGCTTCTGCGGCGCGGCGCGGCGGGCGCGACGACGACCAAGCTGCGCGTCGCCGATCTCGAGCTCGACCTGCTGACCCGGTCGGTCAAACGCGGCGACACGCTGATCGACCTGCTGCCGCGCGAATTCCAGCTGCTCGAATACCTGATGCGCAACACCGGGCATGTGGTGACCCGGACGATGCTGCTCGAACATGTCTGGGACTACCATTTCGATCCGCAGACCAATGTCATCGACGTGCATATCAGCCGGCTGCGGCAGAAGATCGACCGCAATTTCGACAAGCCGCTGATCCACACCGTGCGCGGCGCGGGCTATTGCCTGCGCGCCGCGGACTAGCCTCATGCGGCGGCTTCTCGGCCAAATCCGGCGGTTGCTGAAAACCCACGCGTTCCGCCTGGCAAGCCTCTATTTCGCGGTGTTCGCGATCTCGGTGCTCGGCGTTCTGCTGTCGGTCTATTGGATGAGCGCCGATTTTGTCGAAACCCAGACCCAGGCGACGCTCGACGCCGAGATCGCCGGGCTTGCCGAGCAATATGCCCAGCGCGGGCTTTCCGGCCTGGTGCAGATCGTCGCCGCGCGTAGCGCCGGCGATCGCGGCGACGGGGTGCTCTACCTGGTGACCAATGCCGAGGGTCGCCCGCTCGCCGGCAACATCACCGGCTGGCCCGAGGGCACGCCGGTGGCGCCGGGGCCGGTTTCGTTCCGCGTCGAGATGAAGGGTCAGGGCGCGACCCGGACGCATCCGGCACAGGGCGCGCTGATCGTGATCCCGGACGGGTATCGTCTTCTGGTGGCGCGCGACATCAGCGACGCGGCGCTCTATCGCGAGCGGATCAAGATGACGCTGGTCTGGTCCGGCCTTGTCGCGCTGGTCGCCGGGCTGATCGGCGGCGCGGTGATGAGCCGCAACCTGCTGCGCCGCGTCGAGCAGGTCAACCGCACCGCCGAACGGGTGATGGGCGGCAACCTTGCCGACCGCGTGCCGCTCAAGGGCAAGGGCACGCGCGACGAGTTCGACCAGCTCGCCGCCAATCTCAACAACATGCTCGATCAGATCGAGCGGCTGATGGCGGGTATGCGCGAGGTTTCGGACAATATCGCACACGATCTACGCACGCCGCTGGCGCGGCTGCGCGCCCGGCTCGAACTGAGCCTCATCGGCACCGACAATCCCAATGGGCCCGAGGATGGCGCGCAGACCGAAGCGGTGCGTGCCGCCATCGACGAGGCCGATCGGCTGCTCGCCACCTTCAATGCCTTGCTCAACATCGCCGAGGCCGAGTCCGGCGCCCGCCGCAACCAAGCCGAGCCGCTCGATCTGGCGCAGACCGCGCGCGCCGCCGCCGAGCTCTACGAACCGGTCGCCGAAGAAAAGGGCTGTGCGCTCCGGCTCGATGTCGAGCCGGGCGTCATGATCCGCGGCGACCGGCATCTGCTGTCGCAGGCGGTCGCCAACCTGCTCGACAACGCGCTCAAATACGGCGGCGGCGAGGTGCGGCTCTCAGCGCACCAGCAGGACGGCCGCGCCGCGCTCGAAGTCTCCGACACCGGGCCGGGCATCCCGGAGGCTGAGCGCGAAACGGTATTCGACCGATTTGTCCGCCTCGAACCGTCGCGCAGCACGCCAGGCAACGGGCTCGGGCTGAGCCTGGTGCGCGCGGTCGCCCAGCTGCACAACGGCACCGTCGCGCTCGGCGAAGTCTATCCGGGCACGGGGAATCCAGGACTCAAAGTGCGGCTCGAATTCGCGGCTCTTTAGGATCGTAGGACGGAAAAGCGAGGCGCTTTCCGCCACATCGGCTCTCGGCGGATAACGCTGCGCTCATCCGCCCTGCAAATTTACCGCTAATCCCGCTCGAAGCCTTCGCGCGACAGGCGGATGCGTTCGCCGGTCTCGACCATCAGATCGTGAAACCGTTCGCGGTCATAGCCGGCGCTTTGCAGCACCGGCTGCATGATGTCGTCCGCGAGCAGCTCGTCGAGGCTCGGCTCATAGCGGCAGCACTCGCTGCGTCCGGCCATGATTCCCCTCCTGTCTAATCATGTTGTAGGGAATATCGGCAGCAAGCGTGTCCGCAATGTGGCTCCGGCCCGGAGATTTCGCGGCATTTTGCTCATCCTGTCGCCGTAATTTCGCCTGATTGGAGAATCGCGCGCCACTCTCCCTGCCGGCTTTCCCGCGTCGCAAACTTCCGTTAAGGGAACGGGCAGACTGCGTTGTTAATTCCGTTTCATCGCCGAGGCGCCCGAGTGATCGCCGCGTTTATCGCCCGCCTCGTCGATTTGAGCCGCCGGCATGCCGTCTACCATGCGCTTGCCGTGCTGGCTTTGGTGCTGGGCGCGGGGTGGTTTGCCGCCGGGCATCTGTCGATCGATACGGATATCGAAAAGCTGCTGCCGCGCGACGTGGCGTGGCGGCAGAACGAGATCGCGCTCGACCGGGCCTTCCCGCAGAACGCCAATCTGCTGGCGATCGTCATTGACGGCCGGACCGCGGATCGCGCCGACGATGCGGCGCGACGCCTTGCCGAGAGGCTCGCGGCCGAGCCGCAGCTGTTCCACAATGTCCGCCGGCCGGATGGCGGTGCGTTCTTCGACCGCAACGGGCTCTTGTTCCTCTCGGTCGACGAGCTGAATGCGCTGTCTCAGCAGCTCGTCGCGGCGCAGCCGCTGATCGGCAGCCTTTCGGCCGACCCGAGCCTTAGGGGCTTGTTCGACACATTGAAGCTGTTTGTCGAGGGCGCCGCTCGCGGCGATATCGGCATCGACAAGCTCGAACCGACCCTTACCAAGATCGCCGACATCGTCGACGCCATCGCGACCGGCAAGCCGGCCAATCTGTCCTGGGGCGAGGTGCTGACCGGGAAAACGCCCGACAAGCACGATCTGCGCAAGTTCGTCTTGGCCCAGCCGGTGCTCGACTACGGCGCGCTCGAACCCGGCCGCAAGGCGACCGATGAAATCCGCCGGCTGACGGCGGAACTCGGGCTGACGCCGCAGGCCGGCGTGCGGGTGCGCATCACCGGCTCGGTCGCGCTGGACGACGATCAGTTCGCCGCGCTGCGCGAAGGCGCGCTGCGCTCGGCGGTGCTGTCGATCGGATCGGTTCTGGTGATCCTGCTGTTGGGACTGCGCTCGCCGCGATTGGTCATCGCGATCCTCGCGACCGTGATCGCGGGGCTGGTGCTGACCGCAGCCTTCGCGGCGCTGGCGGTGGGCTCGCTGAACGTGATCTCCGTCGCCTTCGGCGTGCTGTTTGTCGGGCTCGCGGTCGATTTCAGCATCCAGTTCTCGGTGCGCTACCGCGATCAGCGGCACCGGCTGGGCACGCTCGACGCGGCGCTCGCCGGCGCGGCGCGGACGATCGGACCATCGCTGGCGCTGGCGGCCGTCTCCACCGCGATCGGCTTTCTGGCGTTTGTGCCGACAGACTATGTCGGGGTGCGTGAGCTCGGCTGGATCGCGGGCGCCGGCATGGTGATTGCGATCGCGCTCAATTTTCTGCTGCTGCCGGCGCTGCTGACGCTGCTGCGGCCGCGCGCCGAGCCGGAGGCGGTCGGCTTTGCGCGCGCCGCGCCGGCCGACCGATTTGTCCGCGAGAGGCGGTGGTGGATCGTCGGCGCCGCCGCCGTGCTTGCGCTGCTGTGCCTCGCGCTGCTGCCGCGCGTCAGCTTTGATTTCGACCCGCTCGACCTCAAAGACCCGCATAGCGAGGCGATGCAGACGGTTCTCGACCTGGTCGAGGATTCGCAAACCACGCCTTACACGGCCGAAATCCTCGCGCCGTCGCTCGATGCCGCGACCACGCTCGCCGACAAACTCGGCGAGTTGCCCGAAGTCGCCCAGGTCGTCACCGCGGCGAGCTTTATCCCGGAGCACCAGGATCAGAAACTCGCGATCCTGTCCGATTTGGCATTGCTGGTCGGGCCCGGTCTCGCACCGATTGCCAAGACGCCGGCGCCGGCCGACGCCGCGGTCATGGCGTCGCTTGCGGCATGCCGGGACGTCCTGCAAAAATTCGTCACCGCCCATCCCGATGCCAAACCGACCGCACGTCTGGTCGCCGCGCTGGACGCGGCGCTGGCGCGCGGTCCGGACATATTGCCGGCGCTCGATAAAGCGCTGTTGTCGGGGCTGCTCTATCGCTTGCAGCTGCTCGGCGGCCTGCTGCAGGCGAAGCCGATCACGCTAGCCGACCTGCCGGCCGACCTGCGCGACAGCTGGATCGCCGCCGCCGGCGAGGCGCGCATCGAAGTGTTCCCCAAAGGCAATGCACGCGATCCGGCGGTGCTCGAGCAATTCGTCACCGCGGTGCACCGGGTTGCGCCGCAAGCCACCGGGACGCCGGTCACCATCCAGGAATCCGGGCGGCTGATCAGTTCGGCTTTTGTCGAGGCGGGGGTCATCGCGGTGGCGGTGATCATCGTGCTGCTGGCGATCGTGCTGCGCCGGTCGCGCGATGTCGCGCTGGTCATCGCCCCACTGCTGCTCGCTGCGCTGATGACGCTGGCGCTGACCGTGGTGACCGGCCAGAAGCTCAATTACGCCAATATCATCGCGCTGCCGCTGCTGCTCGGGATCGGTGTCGCGTTCGACATCTATTTTGTGATGAACTGGCGCGCCGGCCTTTCCGATCACCTGCAATCGTCGACCGCGCGCGGCGTGGTGTTCAGCGCGCTGACGACGATGTGCGCGTTCGGCAGCCTGTGGCTGTCACCCGATGTCGGCTCGTCCGAGATGGGGAAGCTGCTGACGCTGTCGCTGGCGATGACGGTGTTTTGCACGCTGTTCGTGCTGCCGGCGCTGCTCGGGCCGGCGCCGGCTATCGTGTTAGATCGGCGTAGCGCAGAAGCGGCAGCCCGAGCGCCGCGATCCGCTCCCGCACGCGCGGGCTCAGCAGCGCCGCGAGCTCCTCGGCGTGGCGGTAGCCCGGCACGAAAGAAGTCGCGCCGCAAGCCGGGTGGCCGTAAATCTCGCTGACGCCGTCCGGCAGATGCGGCAGCAGCGCGAGCAGCCGCTCCTCGGTCATCGCGCCGCTCCAGGCGATGCCGAACACCTGATCGTTGCGGGCGAGCCCAGCACGGTCGAGCCGCCTCCTGACGGCGCTGACGACGGGTGACCAGCGGACCGCTACATGGCGTTCTCCGGGCACCGCGCCACGCAGCGGGGCGGCAGGCTCATAAGGCAGCCGTACAGCGCGCATCCCGAACTCGCGCCCGATCTCGATCACCAACCGGGCGACGGTCGGGTGAACATGGATGTGCTTGTGGCCGTTGACATGGTCGAGCGGCAGCCCGGTCGCGCTGAACGCTTCGAACTGGGCGCGAATTTCCGCCGCAAGCTGCCGGCGCGCCGCGGGCGAGAAGTAGAAGCGAAACCCGGCGCGCACCATGTTCGGGTCAAACTTGCCGTCCGCTCCGACGAGCGCGGCAACCTGCGATGCCGGCAGGATCGGCGCCCCGTCCGCCAGCACCAGATGCAGTCCGATGCCGAGCGTCGGCAGCCGTTTCGCGCGCGCAACGGCGTCGGCGGCCGCCGGCTCGCCGACCATCAGGCTCGCGACCGTCAGAATACCGTCGCGATGGGCTTGCTCGACGGCCTCGTTGACGGCGACGTCCCGGCCGAAATCGTCGGCGCAGACGACAAGGCGTTTCATGCCTCATCAGCCCCGCGAAGGAGCGCCATCCATACCCGCCTGGTTCGGCATCCAGCGTCCTTCGAGAGGGCTGCTCCGCGGTCTCCTCAAAATCTGACTCGGAACCATCTTCGTCATTCCGGGCGGCCCGAAGGGCCGAACCCGGAACCTATGAACACAGGCTTGTCCGGAGTGCCTGCGGCGTAGGAACGCGCTTTTCGAGGTCTGTGTTCATGGGTTCCGGGTTCATCGCTGCGCGACGCCCCGGAATGACAGTAGTAATTTCGAGTCAGAAGTTTTAGGAGCGCCGCCAGGCGCGTCTCGAAGGACGCACATTCACGCGTCGCTTCGCCGGGATGAGCTGTGCTCGTCAATTCGCCATCTCCCGGTGGCGCAGGAACTGGAAGAACTCGACACCCTCGCGCAGCCGGCGCTTCATCATCTCGGGGCTTTTGATCATCTCCGCGACCAGCGAGGCGATCTTTTTCCGGCGGAAATAGAAGCGCTTATAGAAGGTCTCGACCGAGTCGAAGATTTCGGTATGGGTCAGGTGGTCGTAGTGCAGCGGGGCGATCTGCACACCGCGATCATCGATCAGCTCGGCATGTGTCGCGTCGAGCCAGCCGTTCTCGACCGCCTGGCGGTAGAGCTCGGTGCCGGGATAGGGTGCAGCAAGCGACACCTGGATCGTGTGGGGATTGATGTCGGCGGCGAACTGGATCGTCTCTTCGATCGTCTCGCGGCTTTCGCCGGGGAGCCCCAGGATGAACGTGCCGTGGATGGTGATGCCGAGGTCGTGGCAGTCCTTGGTGAAGCGGCGGGCGACATCGACCAGCATGCCCTTCTTGATGTTGTGCAGGATTTGCTGGTTGCCGCTCTCATAACCGACCAGCAGCAGGCGCAGCCCGTTGTCGCGCAGCACTTCGAGCGTGTTGCGCGGCACGTTGGCCTTGGCGTTGCACGACCAGGTGACGCCGAGCTTGCCCAGCTCCTTGGCGATCGCCTCGGCGCGCGGCAGGTTGTCGGTAAAGGTGTCGTCGTCGAAGAAGAATTCCTTGACCTGCGGGAAATAGGCCTTCGCCTGGCGGATTTCCTCGATCACGTGCTCGACGCTGCGCACCCGGTAGCGGTGGCCGCCGACAGTCTGCGGCCACAGGCAGAACGTGCAACGGCTTTTGCAGCCGCGGCCGGTGTAGAGCGAGACATACGGATGCTTGAGATAGCCGATGAAATAGTCCTCGACCTTGAGGTCGCGCTTGTAAACGTCGGTGACGAAGGGCAGCGAATCCATGTCCTCGAGGACAGCGCGGTCGCGGTTATGCACCGGCGCACCGTCCGCGCCGCGATAGCTGAGCCCGTCGATTTCGTCGAATGGGCGGCCCTCGGCAACTTCCTTGATGGTGAAATCGAATTCCTCGCGCGCGACGAAGTCGATGGCGCTGGAGGCGGTCAGGCTGTCCTCCGGCTCGACGGCGACCTTGGCGCCGATAAAGCCGATCTTGAGGCGTGGGTTTACGTCCTTCAGTGCCTCGGCGACCTTGACGTCGCTGGCAAAGGACGGCGTCGAGGTGTGCATCACCACCAGCTCGTATTGCCGCGCCTCGTCGAGCACGGGGCCCAATTCGAGGCGCGCCGGCGGCGCGTCGATCAGCTTCGATCCCGATACCAGCGCCGCCGGCTGGGCGAGCCAGGTGGGGTACCAGAACGAGCGGATTTCCCGCTTCGCCTGATAGCGCGAGCCCGCGCCGCCATCGAAACCGTCAAAAGACGGCGGCTGCAGGAACAGGGTTTTCATCATTATTCGCCGTCTCTTTCGACAATGATTCCACTGGGCTCGATGCGAAACAGCTGATCGCGCCACGACACGCTGCGCCCGAAAAAGCTGCCGATAAATACCGCGAACGACAATAGGTCCCGCACCGGCAGCAGCCACAAATCGGCCATCGGCAAGCGCAGCGTCCGGGCGATCGTCAGCGCCGACGCGCCGCGCAGGGCGCAGGACATCGCGAGAAACCCGAGCGAGGTCAAGCTGAATCCACAAATCACCGTGGCGAGCGCCGCGATCGCGACTGCGTGCGTGACGATCGATCCGGCAAATCCAACCGGCGCCATCAACCGTACCGTCCGCGCCCAGCGCAGCTCGTGCTGCCACAGACCTTTGAGGCTCTTCTCCGCGACCGAGGTCGCGACAAGGTAGGGCGACAGGGTCGTGGCCAGCCCGGCCTCGCGTACCGCGCTGCCGATGCGGTGATCGTCGGCGAGCTCGTCGCGCACCACGGCAAGCCCGCCGATCCGATCGAGGACGGCCCGTCGCAAGGCGATCGTCGCACCAAAGACGCCACCGCCGGCGCCGATCGTTTCCCCAACGAGCGCGCCCGGCAAGAAGCCGTAATTGATGTACAGAGCACCGAGCCGCGACCACAGACCGCCGGTCGGCAACCCCTTGTAGAGACAGGTCACCAGGCCGATCGCCGGGTCGCGCAGCGGCGCCGTTACCATCGCGAGATAGTCGCGGCCGACCCGCATATCGGCGTCGGCGAAGACCAGGATCTCGTGCCGTACCGCGGGCAGCATGTTGACGAGGTTCGCGACCTTGAGGTTTCGGCCGCTGGCGCCCGAATCGACGACGAGCGCGATGTCGCAGCCCGGCCGCTCGGCGATGACCCGCCGCGCGATCGGTAGCGCGCCGTCATCCGAACTGCGTACGCCGAAGACGATCTGCAGCGCCGGGTAATCCTGATCGACAAAGGACAGCAGATTCTCGTAAAGGCCTGGCTCGGCACCGTATAGCGGCTTCAGTACCGAGATCGCTGGCTGCTCCGCCGGCACAGTCGCGCGTCGGCGCGCGAAGCGGATCGCGGCAAAGACCGTGGCGGCAAGATAGGTCCACACCGCCAGCAGGGCGAGAGCGAGGATCAGCACGTTGCCACCACCGCGTGGAGGGGCGACGATCCGGCGACCGGACAGTGTTTTGCGGTTGCGTTCGCAACCGGGATTGTCAACGATAGCGTGATTCCGTCCCCATAGCCCGCGGCCCCAGCGGAACATTTTGTGAGCACCCTGTTGTCCCGCGTCCTCGGCCGTTGGATGGGCGTCGCGGCACTCGCCGTGGCAAGTCTCGTGCTCGGCAGCTGTGCGACACCGCCGAGCGACCCGGCGGAACGCGCCGAGTTCGTCCGCACCAACGACCCGCTGGAACCGCTAAATCGCAAGATTTTCGCCTTCAACCAGTTTGTCGACCACGCGCTGTTCCGGCCGGTGGCCAAAACCTATGTCACGGTTGTGCCCGACGACGCCCAGCACGCTATTCATAACGTGCTGGACAACATGAAGGAGCCGACCCTCTTCTTCAACAACGTGCTGCAGGGCGAATTCAAGCGCGCCGAGATAACGCTCGGCCGCTTCCTGGCCAATTCGACGGTCGGTTTTGGCGGGTTGGTCGATGTCATGACGCTCAGCGGCGTCGAGCGCCAGCCCGCCGATTTCGGTCAGACCCTCTATGTCTGGGGTATCCCTTCAGGGCCGTATCTGATGCTGCCGATCCTCGGTCCCTCCAATCCACGCGACGCGATCGGCGGCGGCGTCGATTCTTACGCCGACCCGGCGACAATCATCGCCAAGAATGCGGACATCACCGAGCTGCTGACCTACCGTTTCGTCCTCGGTGGGATCGACGAGCGCTCCAGGGTTCTCGACATACTGGACGACCTCGAAAAGAACTCGGTCGACTTTTATGCGCAGCTACGCAGCCTGTCCCAGCAGCATCGCGACGCCGAATTGCACCATGGTAAGGCGCCGGAGGCGACGCCGGGGCTTTATGACGATCCTGGGAAACCACCGGCGCCCGCGCCGACGCCGGCCAAGCCCGCCGCCATGCTGGCGCCCGCGCCGCGGGCCGCGCCGTCAGTGCGACTGGCGACACCGGCAAAGCCCACCGCTGTGCCGGGGCATGGCAGGCAGCATGTGGCCACCGCGCCGCGCCATTCCCCACACCGTCAGCAGACCGCGCCGAAGCGATCGCTGAGCCGTGTCACCCCTTGTGCAGGCCCGCGATGCGCTCATCCAGCAGTTTGACGAGCGCATCCGCGCCGCCCTGCTGCAGCACGCTGCCATATTCCGAGCGCTGGGTCGCCAGCTGGCTGATGGTGCCGTTGAGGTAAACGTCGATCGCCTGCCAGAGCGCGCCGTTCTGTCGCATCAGGTAATTGAAGATCACCTTGTCGCGATCGGCCTTGATAAAGGTCGACTGGACGAGGACGCCGTTGGCGTTGGTCGTCGTATTGGGATCGACTTCGAAGCGTTCGCCGTTGAAGTCATCGAACCGGTTGGCATAGAGCGAGATCGTGTAGCGGGAGAACGCATCGGTAACAGCCTGCTGCTGCGCCGGCTGCATCTGATTCCAGGCCGGACCGATGGTCAGCCGGCTCATCAGAGCCAGGTCGTAAGTCTGGGATACAGCAAGGGCGAGGCGCTGATAGCGCTGATCGAAGCTCAATCGCTTCGCTTCCTTCATGACCGAGAGGAGCGCGTCATAGAAGCGTTGAATCACCGCAACTGGCCCACCGGCCTCGGCCGCCGCCGTGCCGCGGAGCGCGATGGCGGCCGGCAATGGGAGCAAAAGGAAGGCGCGTCGTGAGATCGGCATGGCTTTTTACGGGTCGTTGGCGAAGTGTCAGTGATAGCAAAGCCGCGGGCGCGACACAGCCAAATCCGCACGGCCGCCGTCACGCCGGTTGTCTCCCCGTGGCGCGCGCCCATATGCCAGGCAATTGCGCGGAGCGCGCGAACTGTGGCAGGGATAGCCGGGTGAACCTGCAGCGGTGCGGGGCAATCGCAGGACGAAACGACGAGGCGAAGCACGAGCGATGATTCGAGTAGTCCTGGCCCAGCCGCGCGGCTTTTGCGCCGGTGTCGAGCGCGCGATCGAGATCGTCGAGCGGGCGCTGGAAAAATACGGGCCGCCGATCTATGTCCGGCATGAGATCGTGCACAACCGCCATGTCGTCGAGCGGCTGCGCGCCAAGGGCGCGCGCTTTGTCGACGAGATCGACGAGATTCCACCGGGCGCGGTCACGATCTTCAGCGCGCACGGCGTCGCCAGTGCGATCGAGACGCGCGCCGAGGAACGCGGCCTGCCGGTCATCGACGCCACCTGCCCGCTGGTCTCGAAGGTGCATATCGAGGGCCAGCGCTATGCCAATCAGGGCCGCGAGATCATCCTGATCGGCCATGCCGGCCACCCCGAGATCGAAGGCACGATGGGCCGCATTACCGGCAAGGTGCATTTGATCTCGAAGCCCGAGGAGGTGGCCGGATTGAACGTCGGCAACCCGGACAAACTCGCCTTCATCACCCAGACGACGCTCTCGGTCGACGACACGCGCGCGGTCATCGAGGCGCTGAAGGCACGCTTCCCGTCGATCGTCGGACCCGACACCAAGGACATCTGCTACGCGACGCAAAACCGCCAGCGCGCGACGCTCGAACTTGCGAAGATCGTCGATGTCGTGCTGGTGGTCGGCGCGCCGAACAGCTCCAACTCGAACCGGCTGCGCGAGATCGCCGCCGAATTTGGCGTGCCGAGCTATCTGATCGAAGACGCCAACGCGCTCGATCCGCGTTGGCTCGCCGGGGTCTCGGCCGTCGGCATCACCGCCGGCGCCTCCGCGCCCGACGAGCTCGTCGACGAGCTTGTCGAGCATCTTCGGACGATGGACGAGATCGAAATCGAACGCCTTTCCGGGGTGACCGAGAACGTCCGCTTCCGGATGCCCGACCAACTCGCCGAGCCGTTAGCCGGCAACTGAAGCCAACCAACGAGGTTTACCGTGGCGATTCCGCTGCATCAGATGTTTCGCGTCGGCGGCTATGTGGTCGGTCAGCACCTGCGGGGCGTCAAGCGCTATCCGCTGGTGCTGATGCTCGAACCGCTGTTCCGCTGCAACTTGGCCTGCGCCGGCTGCGGCAAGATCGACTACCCCGATCCGATCCTCAACCAGCGCCTCTCGGTCGCCCAGTGCCTCGAATCGGTCGACGAATGCGGCGCACCCGTCGTCGTGCTGGCCGGGGGCGAGCCGCTGTTACATCGCGAGATCGAGCAGATCGCCGAAGGCATCATCGCCCGCAAGAAATACGTCTACCTCTGCACCAACGCGCTGCTGCTCGAAAAGAAGATCGACCTGTTCAAGCCGAACCCGTATTTCGCCTGGACCGTGCATCTCGACGGCGACAAGGCGGATCACGACCGTTCGGTGTGCCAGGATGGCGTCTACGACCGCGCGGTCGAGGCGCTGCGGCTCGCCAAGTCGCGCGGCTTCCGGGTCAACATCAACGCGACGCTGTTCGACACCGCCGATCCCGATCGCATGGCGCATTTCTTCGACGCGGCGACCGAGATGGGCATCGACGGCATCACCGTATCGCCCGGATATGCCTATGAGCGCGCCCCCGACCAGGCGCATTTCCTCAACCGCCGGCGCACCAAGGAGCTGTTCCGCGACATTTTCCGCCGCGACCCGAAGCGACGCTGGCAGTTTAACCAGTCGAGCCTGTTCCTCGATTTCCTCGCCGGCAACCAGACCTATCACTGCACGCCGTGGGGTAATCCGTGCCGCAATTATTTCGGCTGGCAACGGCCGTGCTATCTGCTGGGCGAAGGCTATGCCGGCAGCTTCAAGGCGCTGATGGAGGAAACCGACTGGGATTCCTATGGCACCGGCAATTACGAGAAATGCGCGGACTGCATGGTGCATAGCGGCTACGAGGCGAGCGCCGTCATGGACTCGGTGCGGCGCCCGTGGAAGGCCGCGGCGGTGGCGCTGCGCGGGATCAAGACCAATGGCGAGATGGCGCCGGAGATCGACCTCGGCCGGCAGCGCCCGGCGCAATACGTCTTCTCGAACCATGTCGAGAAGGCGATGTCAAAGCTGACGGGTAAGCGCCCGGCGCCCGAAAGTGCCGACTAAATCTGGTCGTGACGAATACGGGACGGGCGGTGGAAGACGCTTCGCTTTTCCGCCCTACATTGTTTTGCTCGTGCGAGCCGGATCACGTCCGGCCAAGTCGTGGCGTGTGAAAAGTCGGAGGAAGAATGCCTGACGTCGGGGGTATCGCGGGGGACCGGCTCAAGAGCTTGATCGAGCGCATCGAGCGGCTGGAGGAAGAAAAGAAGACGCTGGCGAACGATATCAAGGAAGTCTATGCCGAAGCCAAGGGCACCGGCTTCGACACCAAGATCATGCGCCAGATCATCCGGCTGCGGCGGATGGACAAGGACGACCTCGACGAGCAGGAGACGCTGCTCGATGTCTATCGCCGCGCCCTAGGCATGCTGCCGTCGGAGAGCGAGGCGGCGGCGTAGCTATTCCGCCGCTTTTGCCGGCAGCGCGCAGTGGCGGCGCAAGGAGGCGGCGAGGGCGTCGGCTTCGGCCTCGGTCACGTCGAAGCGGCACACGAAACGGGCGAGAATCGCGCTGCGCCGGTAGAACTGGAAGCCGTCGGCCTCCAGCGCGTCCATGACGCCCAGCGGCAGTTCGAGGAAGAGTTCGTTGGCCTCGACCGGGGCAAGGCGCCTAAGGCCGGGCACGCCCTCGATCCCGGCGGCGATGCGCGCGGCGGCGGCATTCGATTGCGCCGCGAGACGCAGCCACAGTCCGTTTTCGATGTACGCCATCAGCTGCGCCGATGCGAAGCGCATCTTCGACCAGACCTGGCCGGCGCGCCGCAACTGGATCGCCAGACCGTCGGCGATGTCGGGCGAAAACACGACGATCGCGTCGCACAACGCGCCGCCGTTCTTGGTCGCGCCGAACGACAGGATGTCGACCCCCGCGCGCCAGGACAACTCGGCCGGCGTGCAGCCGAGCCGGGCCACGGCATTGGCGAAGCGCGCGCCATCCATATGCACCTTGAGCCCGCGCGCCTTGGCGACCGCGGCGACCACGCGAACCTCGTCGAGCGCGTAGACCGCGCCGAGATCGGTCGCCTGGGTCAGGTTGACCGCCGCCGGTTGGCCGCGATGCAGCTGGCCCGGCGGGAATGCCGCGAGGGCACGCGACAGCTCGTCCGCATCGACCTTGCCGTCAGGCCCGGCGACCGGCGCCAGCTTGAGGCCGCCACCGAAAAATCCCGCGGCGTTAGCCTCGGAAGTATTGATATGCGCCGCCGGGTTGCAGAACACGAGACCCCAGGACGGCGCGATCGCCGCCAGCGATAGCGCGTTGGCGGCGGTGCCGGTCGAGACCGGGAACACCCGCACGCGGGTCTCGAACAGGTCCGAGAAGCGCTCCTGGAGCCGCGCCGTCCACTCGTCGGCGCCGTAGCCAAGCGCGGTGCCCTCGTTGGCGCGCACCAGCGCGTCGAGGATTTCCGGCGCGGCGCGGCCGGTATTGTCACTGCGGTAGTCGATCATCGAAGGGAAGTCCCCGCCGGTTACGCCCCTCCGCGGGCGGCGGCGAGGTGGGCACGATTATGCGGTGAATGCGCCGCGCTCGCCAGAGGACGCGCGCGCGGCACCAGCACCGCGATCCGCACCTTCTTATGCGATTCGCGCGGTGCCGGGCGGGGCGGCGCATCGCGCAGGGTCACGACGAAAGGCTGGCGTGTCCCCTCGGCGGCCGGGGCAGGCGGCACGCTGCCGGATCGCACAGGCGTCCGCTTCTCGAGCGGTGCACCGTCCGGCGCGATGCTCAGCGCATCGAGGATGACGGGAGCGTCGACAAATCGCCGCTTCGGGATGTCCTCGATCATCGTGTCGGCGACCGCGAGCCCACCGGTAAAGGCCGCACGCGGCACGGCCGTCGCGAAGCGTCGGTTCTTGTACGCGCCGTCGGCGTCGCCGACCGTCTCCTCGGGCGCAAGCGGGAACCAGGCGACCGCAGGCGCCGCGCCGATATCCCCCGGCCGGCTCAGCCCGATGCCGGCGGTGCCGAGAAACGCGACGGCGGCCGGGCTGTAGTCCGTGGCCTGGAGCTTGCCGCCCGGAACCCAGCCCCAGCGGTCGTCGATGCGCACCCAGCGGCCGTAATGCGACGACGCGAAGCCCCACGCCGCGCGATCGATCCAGGTCCAGCCCCAGGGCGGCAGGTAGCGCCACACGCCATCGCGATAAGGCGCCCATTCGACCGCGACGTCGCCGGGAAACCAGACATCACCCCATTTCGAATTATGTTCCCATCGCCCGGCACTGGGGAGCGCGGCCGTGCCGGTGATATCCGGCCATTTTTGCGGCGCGGTCAGATTGGCGCTGTCGCTTTGCGAGCGCCACCACTCGCTGAACGAGTCGGAACCGACCGCAAAGCTCCGGTCGTCGAGGCCACCGCCGAGCCGCGCCTCGCCGCCAAAGACGCGGATCGTCGGTGGCGTGTTCGCGTCGCCGGCGGCGATGTCGTACTCGCCCGGCTGGTCGAGCCAGACCCCGCCGCGCGGCAGATCGATCTCGACCGTCTTGGCCGCCTGCGTCTGATCGAGGTGGATGCCGATCCGGCCGTTTGTCAGGCTAAGTTGCTGCGCCGCCCCGTCGAGCCGCAGCACGCGCAGCTCGCTCCCCGGCGCGAGCGCCACCCGCGCGCCGGGACTGCGCCACTCGGCTTCGGCGTTGGCGGCGGTCCGCAGACCGGATGCCGCCGCGACCGGCTCGTTGACAAGCGCCGGCGACCATCCGCCCTCGGGCGGATGGTACAGCACGGTGCCATCGGTTGCGCTGATCCGACCGACGATCGGCGATGCGCTGTCGGCCGCCCACACCTGCCCGGCCAAGCCGAATGAAACGGCGAGGCCGCACAATAATCCCCTGATCCCCATGGCCTGACCATAACATGGTCTGCCGATGCCGATAAGGCTTTGTCTTTATTCTCCCAAATTTTCAATCATCGGATGCTGCATGATGCAGCTTAAACAACTCGTCATCTCCCAATTCTTCGCGATGACGCGCTTCTAATTCGCGGTAATAGCGACGCAGCGCAAAAGCTTCGCTCAGATAACCTTGGACGCGTCGGTCGCGCGAATTATCGACAACGACCAGCGTTTCGGCCGCCGAGGCGATGAAATGATCGAGCGTTTCGCGAATCGGCTGACCCGGTGTCAGGAAATGGTCGGCGCCGCGGGCGATGTCGCGAACACAAAGCGCCCCGCCGCCGTCGTGGTAGCGGGCGCTGTGGGCTTCGGCCAGATCGATATAGCCGCGATAGCCGCCTTTCTCGTCGACTGCGAAGACGCGGATATGCGCGCCGATCGGAAACTGGCCGCATAATTCGTCGAGCGTCTGGTCGAGCGGCACCGTGGCGAAATCGCGGCGCATCAGGCTCGAGACCTGAAGGTCGTGCAGCCAGCCGACATCGTGCGGGCTGTGCAGCGCCACGCCGCGCAGATGGAATCGCCAGGTCGCGAACGAGTAGCCGAACCAGTGCCGGACGACGAGGACCGAGACAATCACCGCCACGGTGACCCCAAGCGTCGCCGAAAAATCGCTGGTCGCTTCGAGCACGAGCAGAATCATCGTCATCGGCGCGCCGACGACGCCCGCGGCAAGCGCGCCCATGCCGGCGAGGATGAAGCTGGCGTCGTTGAGCGTCGTTCCCGGCATCAGCCGGTGCAGAATGGCGGCGAACGCGGCGCCAAAGAGCGCGCCGAGATACAGCGATGAGCTGAACATGCCGCCGCGAAACCCGGTGCCGATCGACACAGCGGAGCCGATGATCTTGGCCGCGATCAACCCCATCAGCAGCGGGATTTCGACGCCGTAGGGGCCGTTCGAAATCGTGTTTTCGATGCCGCCATGGCCGCTGCCGAGAATTTGCGGAAAGAACCAGGCGAAATTGCCGAGCACGAGGCCACCCACCGCCGGCCGCGCCCAGGTCGGCAGCGAGGCGCGCTTGGTCCATTGCTCGACAAACGTCACGCCGACCATCGCCGCGATCGCCAAAAGTCCGGCGATGAAGCCGAGCGCGGCGAGGATCAGGTAATTGGTCGCGTAGAGGTCGACATGGCTGTAGACGACAAAGATCGGTTGCTCACCGAACAGCCCGCGGCTGACCAGCGTCGCGAAGACCGCGGCGAGCACCACCGGGACCAGTGTCGTCAGCGTGTACGAGCCGATGATCAGCTCGAACGCGTAGAATGCGCCGGCAAGCGGCGCGTTGAATGCCGCGGCGATGGCGGCGGCCGCGCCGCAGCCGACATAGGTACGCAGATCGCCGCGCCGCAGATGCAGATAGCGGCCGATGCGCGAGGCGGTTCCGGCGCCGAGCTGGGTATAGGCGGCTTCGAGGCCGACCGAAGCGCCAACCCCGGCGGACAGCACGGTCAGCCCGCACAGCCGCAGGCTGTCGGAGAGCGACATGTGGCCGCCATGCAGCGCATTGGCCTCGATCGCATCGACGATGTCGCGGGGCTTCCAGCGCCACAGTGCGTAGGCGACGAGGCCGTAGACGATACCGCCGATCGCCGGCACCAGCAGCACCCGCCAGCGGTCGATATGAACGAGCCCGCTGAGATGCTCCTCGAGCGAGACGCCGAACAGCAGGTGATGCAACTCGGCGACGGCAAGCCGAGTGAGCGCGACGCCAAGTGCGATTAACGCGCCGATCAGCGCGGCGACGACGCTGAGGCCGAGTTCGCTGTTACGGATGTTGTGACGCGCCCATAGCCGGGCGCGCGCCCGGACCACGGTCGAAAGGCTTCGTCGAGGATGCACCCCTTGTTCTTCGGTGACGATCAACACCCGACCTTCGACCGCGAACGCAAACAGCGGAGCGCCGGCGCTCGCCGAAAACCACCCCGCGAGACCGGTACAACTCGTGTACAAGATGGGACTCTACTCTCGGCGCGCAAGCGTTAATCCGGCTCGAGTTGTCGGATGCGGCAGTTTGCCTGTGGCTTTCGAGGGTTTTGCTACTGGGGCTGCTACCAAACCGTCTTAGCCGCTGCGGCGGCTTCGTCGTCGCCGGCAGAAGGATGCACGTAAACCGTTAGCATCACTTTTGGCGGGGCGCGGCGAAGTCGCCCGGAGACTACCTCACTGGCTACTTGCCTCCCCCTGGATCGATCGGGGCTCGAAGTCCACTCTCGCACTTCGCCGAAGGGCTCAACACGATCCTAATTTTGTGACGGCGGATTCGGTCGGCGACTTCCAGCGAGACTAGGCGCGCCAGCAAAATCGTCGTGTACATCTGGCCGAGCAATGCCTCCAACATCACCAGCGATCGAGCGAAGGGGTGTACTGGCGTGATGTCGCTCAGGCCGAGCGAACTGAGCGTTATCATCGAGAGATAGAAGAAGCGCCAACCCGTCCAGGTAGACGTAGGCGACGCTTGTCTGCCGGCTTGGATCGTGTTGTGGAGTCTGTCGGCCGCTTCGAGCATGCCATCCGGGGTCGCCAGCCGGGCGACGGCGGCATCGATGATCGCGTTGTACTCGACGAGCTTCTCGGCCCGATCAGCTTGCGTCGGGATCGTGTCTTTGGGAAAACGATGGCGAAACCACGGGCCGGTCAGCGCGTGAACCTGTTTTGGAAAGCGCCAATTGATGACAAACCGGCCACGTTGCCGATCCCATGAGACATCGGGCGTGCGAGCGACCTGCATATTTGTATCCCCCTCTGTATCCCCGGTGTGGGGCAGTGAGGGCAGATCGCTCGGAATCCGGCAGTTTACCTTGTGTTTTGCAAGGTGACCGGGCTAACCCGTGGCCGGGTCAAGCCCGGCCATGACGAAGAGAGGGTGCAGGAAAGGAACGACGGGTATGGCCAGGGAAAAAGTGGGGGTTGTTGGCGCCGGGCTGATGGGTGCCGAAATCGCGCTGGTCTTCGCGCTCGCCGGTCACGAGGTGCTGCTGAGCGATACCGGCGAGGCGCAGCTATCGGCGGCGCTGGAGCGGCTCAACCGGGCGCTCGACCGCGGCGTGCAGCGCGGCTGGTACAAGGACGAGGAGAAGCCGCTCGCGCTGTCCCGCATCACCACGACCGTGTCGCTCGACCCGTTCGCCGCCTGCGACTTCGTCACCGAGGCGGTGTTCGAAGACGAGCAGGTCAAGGCCGAGACCTACCGCAAGCTCGATGCGTTGTGTCAACCGCACTGCATCCTTGCCAGCAACACCTCGACAATCCCGATCTCGACCCTCGCCTCCTATGTGAGCGAGGCACGCCGGCCGAAATTCATCGGCACGCATTATTTCTCGCCGGCTTCGCGCATGAAGCTGGTCGAGGTGATTCCGGCTTTCGACACCGCGCCCGAGACCTTCGACATCGCGATGCGGCTGATGCGAGAGGCGGATAAAGTCGCGGTCAGGATCAAGGATGTCGCGGGCTTCGCGGTCAACCGCATGTTTCTCATTTTCCTGAACGAGGCGGTGCGGCTGGTCGAGGAGGGCGTGGCGACGCCGGAGGACATCGACACCGCCTGCAAGCTCGGGCTGGGCCATCCGATGGGCCCATTCGAGCTGATGGACGCGACGACTTCAAAACTCTGCCTGCAGGTCTCGGAAATCCTCCACGACGCTTATGGCGAGCGTTTTCGCCCGCCGGCGCTGTTGCAGCAGCGCGTCAAGGCCGGCTTGGTCGGCGGCCGCAACGCCCGCGGCTGGCGAAAGTAATGGCAGCAGCGGTCGCTATATGAACCTGGCGGGCAAAATCATCGTCGTCACCGGCGGGGCGCGGGGGATCGGCGCCGCGCTGTGCGAGCGTTTCGCGAAGGAAGGGGCCAAGGCGGTCGTCGTCGCCGATCTCGACGCGGCGGGCGCCGAGACGGTGGCGGCGCGGATTGGGGGCACGGCGATGCCCTGCGATGTCAGCCGCGAGGAGGACATCGTCCGCCTGATTGACGACACCGAGGCGCGGTTCGGCCCGATCGATCTGTTCTGCTCGAATGCCGGGGTCGCCGTGCTCGATCCTGACTGGGACAACCCGGCGAGCGTCGCCGACGATGGCTGGGCGCGCAGCTGGGCGGTCAACGTCATGGCGCATGTCTATGCCGCGCGGCATCTGGTGCCGCGCACGAGCGCGCGCGGCGGTGGGTATTTCCTGCAGACCGTGTCGGCGGCGGGGCTGCTGTCACAGATCGGCAGCGGCCCCTATTCCGCGACCAAGCACGCCGCGCTCGGCTTTGCCGAGAACCTGGCGATCAATGTGCGCGACCGCGGCATCAAGGTCTCGGTGCTGTGCCCGCAAGGCGTCGACACCGCGATGCTGCACGGCATCACCCGCGGTGTCCCCGACGGCGACGGCGTCCTCACGACGAAAGCCGTCGCCGATGCCGTCATCGCCGGTCTCGACGCCGAATGTTTCCTGATCCTTCCCCACCCGGAAGTCGCCACCTATATGCGCCGCAAGGCCGACGATTACGACCGCTGGCTCTCCGGCATGGCTCGCCTGCGGCGCGGGATGTAACGGAACCATAGGCCGCGGCGCGTGTATAATCGCCCGTGAGTAGAGGCCCCCTGACCACAGCGCGGTGCCCGATATGAACGACATCCCCGTCTCCAAGCCGCCCGTGTCGGCGCCGTTGCAGCTGCACATCCCGCCGCATCGGCCACAGCCGGGCGGGCATGCCGATTTCAGCTATTTTCGGCTGCCGCCGGCAGGCGGAGTTGCGCGGCCGGCGATCGATGTGCCGTCGGTCGAGACGCACCCGCTGGCGACGGCGCTGATCCGCGTGCTCGATGAGGCGGGCGAGGCGGTCGGCGACTGGGACCCGCATCTCGACCCCGAGACGCTGCGCCAGGGCCTGCGCGCGATGATGCTGACCCGGGCCTATGACGGGCGGATGTACCGCGCGCAGCGCACCGGCAAGACCAGCTTCTACATGACCTCGCTTGGCGAGGAGGCGGTCGCGGTCGCGCAGGCGATGGCGCTCAATCCGGACGACATGCTGTTCACAAGCTATCGCCAGCAGGGGCTGCTGATCGCCCGCGGCTATCCGATCCTCGACATGATGTGCCAGATCTATTCGAATTCGCGCGACCCGCTGAAGGGCCGGCAACTGCCGGTGATGTATTCGTCGCGCCCGTATTCGTTCTATTCGATCTCCGGCAATCTCGGGACGCAGTTCTCGCAGGCTGTGGGCTGGGCAATGGCCTCGGCCTATTCCGGCGACACCCGCATCGCGGCCGCTTGGATCGGCGAGGGCGCGACCGCGGAACCCGATTTCCACCATGCGCTGACCTTTGCCGCGGTGTACCGGGCACCGGTCGTGCTCAACGTCGTCAACAACCAGTGGGCGATCTCCTCGCACCAGGAGGTCGCCGGCGGCGAGGAGGCGACCTTCGCGGCGCGGGCGATCGGTTTCGGGCTGGCGTGCCTCAGGGTCGACGGCAATGATTTCCTTGCGGTCTACGCCGCGACCAAATGGGCCGCATATCGTGCGCGCGCCAATCACGGCGCGACGCTGATCGAGCTGTTCACCTACCGTGCCGGCTCGCATTCGACCAGCGACGACCCGACCCGTTACCGCCCCGAGGACGAGCCCCGGACCTGGCCGCTGGGCGACCCGGTCGAGCGCCTCGCGCGGCATCTGGTCCGCCTCGGCGAGTGGTCCGACGAACAGCACCAGGCGCAGGAAAAGGAGCTGACCGAGCTGGTGCGCGCGACCGATCGCGAGGCGCAGACCTATGGCACGCTTGGCGAGGGCGCTCATTTCGGCGTCGAGACGATGTTCGAGGATGTCTATAAGGAGATGCCGTGGCATCTCCGGCGGCAGCTCGGCCAAGCGCTAAAGGACAGATGATGCGGCGGGTCGCCCCCACCCCGACCCTCCCCCGCCGGCGGGGGAGGGGGTGCGTTTGTGCACCGGCTATTGCCATCCCCCTCCCCCGCTGGCGGGGGAGGGTCGGGGTGGGGGTCGAGGAGGCCCGCTAATGCCGACGATGTCGATGGTCCAGGCGCTCAACTCGGCGATGGACGTGATGCTCGCGCGCGACCCGAAGGTGCTGATCTTCGGCGAGGATGTCGGCTTCTATGGCGGCGTCTTCCGGGTAACCGACGGCTTGCAGAAGAAGCATGGCGAGCGGCGGGTGTTCGACGCGCCGATCGCGGAGGGCGGGATGCTCGCGGCGGCGGTGGGCATGGGCGCCTACGGCCTCAGGCCGATCGTCGAGATCCAGTTCGCCGACTACATCTATCCGGCGACCGACCAGCTGATCTCCGAGGCGGCGCGCATCCGCTACCGCTCGGTCGGCGAGTTCGCCGCGCCGATCACCGTGCGCGCGCCCTGCGGCGGCGGGATTTTCGGCGGACAGACCCATTCGCAAAGCGTCGAAGCGATCTTCACTCATGTCTGCGGGCTGAAGACGGTGATGCCGTCCAACCCCTACGACGCCAAAGGCCTGCTGATCGCGGCGATCGAGGACGACGACCCGGTGGTCTTTTTCGAGCCGAAACGCCTCTATAACGGCCCGTTCGACGGCCATCCCGACCGGCCGGCAGTGTCGTGGTCGCAGCACCGGGCGAGCGAGGTGCCGGAGGGGTATTACACCGTGCCGCTCGGCCAGGCGGTTATCGTGCGGCCGGGCAGCGCAGTCAGCGTGCTCGCCTACGGCACGATGGTCCATGTCGCGCTCGCCGCCACTGAGGAGGCTCAGGTCGACGCCGAGGTGATCGACCTGCGGACGCTGCTCCCGCTGGACATCGAGACGATCGTGACCTCGGTGAAAAAGACCGGCCGCTGCGTGATCGCGCACGAGGCGACGCGCACCTGCGGCTACGGCGCCGAGCTGTCGGCGCTGGTCCAGGAGGAATGTTTCTACCATCTCGAAGCGCCGATCGTGCGGGTGACCGGGTTCGATACGCCCTATCCGCACGCCCTGGAATGGGCATACTTCCCCGGCCCGAAACGCGTCGCCGACGGCATTCGCCAGGCCCTGGCCGACTGAGATGGCGCGCCGCGTCGTCAAACTGCCGGACATCGGCGAAGGCACCACCGAGGCCGAGATTGTCGGCTGGCTGGTCAAGGTCGGCGACCATGTCGACGAGGAAGAGCCGCTCGCCGAGGTGATGACCGACAAGGCAACGGTCGAAATTCCCTCGCCCGCCGCCGGCACCGTCATCGCCCTCAACGGCAAGGTCGGCGAAAAGCTGGCGGTGGGCTCTGACTTGGTGGTGTTGGAGGTAGAAGGAGCTAAAGACCCTCACCCACCGGCTGCTTCGCAGCCGGTCCCCCCTCTCCCGCAAGCGGGCGAGGGCTCAGAAAAGCCCCTCTCCCGCAGTGCGGGAGAGGGTGGCTCCGGGCGCAGCCCGGAGACGGGTGAGGGTAAACCCCTCGCGGCGCCAGCGGTGCGCAATCGGGCGCGCGACCTCGGCATCGACCTCCGGCTGGTGCACGGCACCGGGCCAGAAGGACGTATCACCCATTCCGACGTGCTGGCCTTTGCCGAAAGCCACTCGGCCGCGGCAATGCCCCCGCCGCCGTCAGCCAGCCGTGACGCGATCGAGGACGTACCACTCACTGGGCTGCGCCGGGCCATCGCCGAGCACCTGGAGAACGCGTGGCGACGCATCCCGCATTTCGCCTATATCGAGGCGGTTGATGTCACCGCACTCGAGGAACTGCGCGCTCATCTCAACGAGACGCACGCGGCCCGCGGTCATCTGACCCTCTTGCCGTTTTTGATGCGGGCAATCGTCAATGCGATCGCCGAGCATCCGCAGGTCAATGCGCGCTTCGATGACGAGGTGGGGGTCCTGCACCGCCACCGCACGGCGCATGTCGGCATCGCGACGCAAACGCCGGCCGGGCTGACCGTGCCGGTCGTTCGCGACGCGCAGACGCTCGACCTGTGGCAGACGGCGGCCGAGATCGCCCGCCTCGCCGAAGCAGCCCGCACCGGCAAGGCCAGGCGCGAGGAACTGACCGGCTCCACGATCACGATCACCAGCCTCGGCGCACTCGGCGGCCTCGCGGCGACGCCGGTGATCAATCACCCCGAGGTCGCGATCGTCGGCGTCAACCGCATCGTCGAGCAGCCGATCGTACGCGACGGCCAGGTCGTCATCCGCAAGATGATGAACCTGTCCTCCTCCTTCGATCACCGCATCGTCGACGGCTGGGAGGCGGCTTCATTTATCGCCAAGGTGAAAGGCTATCTGGAGCAGCCGGCGACGCTGTTCATCGCCTAAGCGAGAGCATGATGGTTAGACACCGCACGCGAAAAGCAGCCCGACCAGCCGGTCGCGCGTCTCTTCGTCCATCGCGTCGAAGCTGAGGCCGAGGGTGTCGTCATCGGCGCGCGCGACGCGCGCCGTTACATCGCCGATACGCGGCACGCGCAATTCGGCATTCTCGCCGGAACGTAACGTATTCGGCTCGGCGAGATCGAGGCGGAGGCCACCGAGCGAGATATTCGCGACAAGGCCGATGCGCCATGTGTCATCGCCGAGGCGACGCCAGCAAGCCGCGGTTTCGAAAGCGAAGCGTTCATCGGCGCGCACGGTGCGCCGTACAACAAGTGCCAGGTTTGTGGTTGCCATTCTCTCCGCCCCTCCGTCGGCTCTGCGGGCCGTCATCAGCGGGGCAATGAGAAACCTGTGCCATCTCGCGTGGCACCGCTGCGAAGATCAATTATTGTTAAAAAACCGAATGTTAAGGTTAAGCGCGACTGCGGGAACGGAACTGCGACCCGCAGATTTCGCGTCCTGCGTCGCAAAATGCGACGGAAGTTACGGAGCTAGAGTTAATGAACCGGTGGCCTCGGGTTAATGGCCGCAAACGAAACGCGGGCAGGCGGAGCCGCCCGCGTCGTCGTCAGACCCACCCTCGGCGTAAAATCCTACCGGGCGACCGGCTCGTACTGGTCGAACGAGGCGAAGCAGTCCTGCCGCAGGTTCTCCATGAAGCGGATCGGGCCGCATTCCTTGCGCTCGCGATAGGCGCGGAAGCCCATATTGTGCGAGAGGAGCCAATCGTAATGGGCGCTCTTGATGTTGTTCTGTTCCGGCGTCTCGTAGCGGCCGCTGTAATGGAACGCCATCTGCGCCTGGGCCGGGGACAAGGCCGCCAGCAGACCGATCACCGCGGCGGCACCGAGTAATTTCGACATCTCACTGCTCCTCGTTGGGGGTTTTACGCTCGTAACAGTTCGACGCGCTTTCGCGGTCGGGTTGACCGACCTTTAGCAACGCCCGGCGAATCAGTTCGTTCCATCCGCAACCCCAACGAGGAATTGCCCGGAAACCGGGCCGAGGAACGCGGACCGAAAAAATGGCGTTTCTAGGGCATGGTCGACACACCGATCCGCTACACTGCCCACTCCCGGGGGAGCGCGACGCCGATGCGGCAAGTCGGTTGGGGACAGCGGCTGCACCGCGTCTGGCAGTCGATCGGGCGCGACAACATCTCGATCATGGCCGCGGGCATTGCCTATTACGCGATGCTGTCGATCTTCCCCGGCATGTCGGCGCTGGTCCTGAGCTACGGCCTCGTCGCCGATCCGCAAACCATCGAGCATCATGTCAGTTCGATGGCCGGGGTGCTGCCGGGCGAAGCGTTGAAGCTGCTGGCGGACCAGCTCAACGTACTGGTTACCGCGCCGCGCGAAGGGTTGGGCATCGGGCTCATCGTTAGCGTGTTTGTCGGGCTGTGGAGCTCGACCGCCGGCACCAGCGCGATGATGAACGCGCTGACCATCGCCTATGAAGGCAGGGAAGAGCGCGGCATCTTCCATTTTTACGGGCTGTCGATCGCGCTGACCGTGGGCGGCGTGCTGTTTCTGCTCCTCGCGCTGGTGCTGATCGCCGGCGTGCCAGCGGCGGCGGCCGACTTGCCGCTCCCCGAATTCTGGAAACAGCTGCTGCCGCTGCTGCGCTTTCCGATGCTCGCGGTGGTCGCGGTGGTCGCGATCGGCACGCTGTATCGGTTGGCGCCCGACCGTAAGCGGCCGGGTTGGGATTTCTTCCGGCCCGGAACCATCGCCGCGAGCCTGCTATGGCTCGCCGGCTCGTCGGCGTTCTCGTTCTACGCCGCGCATTTCGGCGCCTACGACCGCACCTATGGCTCGGTCGGCGCGGTCGCCATCATGCTCGTATGGTTCTACGTCTCGGCCTATATCATCCTGGCCGGTGCCGAATTGAACGGCGCGAGCCTGGCCGCCGACGAGGCCTGACCGGTCGCCGCGCGCCGGAACCAATACCCGTTTGCCCCCGTTGAACCCGCACGATCTTCACCAATGGGAGGCAACCGTGTCGAAATCCGTTCTTGCCCTTGCCGCGGCCTTGTCCCTCGCGGCGCCCCTGGCCTCCGCGCAGGATTTTGGCGCGCCGCATTCGCAGGCCAACCGGCCCGCCCATCTGCTCACCGTGGCGTTGACCACGCAATCGGGCGAGCTGCGTGCCAGCCAGATGATCGGCAGCACGGTCTATGACGTGCAGAACCGCAATATCGGCAGCGTCAAGGACATCGTGCTCGACCGCGACGGCAAGGTTGCCGGCGTCATCGTCGATGTCGGCGCGTTTCTCGGCGCCGGCGGCAAATACGTCGCCGTCGGTCTCAATGACTTCAAGACCGACAACGACCGGCTGACGCTCAACCAGACCAAGGAGCAACTCCAGGCGGCGCAGAGCTATCAACTCGACAACCGGCGCTGACGATGGTGGTTGAACCGCGAGTTGCCGGGCTTCTCCCGACAATTCGAGATGGCCGACCTCCTCGGCGGGCGCGGCGTCGGCGATAAACGCGATGACAAGGCGGCATCGCCGCCGATAACGCGCTCGGGGAGGCAATGCCCATTATCCGAGATACACGAGGGCGCGGCGGCGATGAACGACGCTGATGACCGTCGCGATCGCACCGAACGCCGATGGCGCGAGACCGAGAATCGGTTTCACCGGGCCCAGACGGCGAGCGGAATCGGCTGGTTCGAGTGGGAATTATCGAGTGATTTTTGGGAATGCACGCCGCGGGTCGCGACGCTGTTCGGCGTTGATCCGGCGACCCCTCCGGGTCCGCGTTTCGCCGATTGGGAAAAGACGGTGTTCGCCGACGATGTGCCCAAGCTCCATGCGGCCGCCGCCGCAGCGGTGGTAACCGGCGCGTATTACATTGAGTTTCGCGTCAAGTACCCCGACAGCAGCCTGCATTGGATCGCCGGCAAGGGCGAGGCGACCAAGAGCCCGGCCGACGACCGCGATTGGATCGCCGGCGTCTACTACGAGATCACTGATCGCAAGGCACTGGAAGCGCGGCTGTTGGCGCTCAACGAGACGCTGGAGGCGCGGGTTGTCGAGGAGATGCGGCGCCGCCAGGCGATCGAGGATACCCTGCACCAGGCGCAAAAGATGGAGGTCATCGGCCAGCTGACGGGCGGTGTTGCGCATGATTTCAACAATCTGCTGATGGTGATTCTGGGCAACCTCGAAACCTTGCAGCACCGGCTGCCGGCGGACCACCAGCTGCAGCGCACCATTACCGCCGCGCTCGGCGGTGCATCGCGCGCGGCACAGCTGACGCAGCACTTGCTGGCCTTTGCGCGGCGGCAACCGCTCGCACCCGAGGTTCTTGCCCCCAACAAGCTGATCGCCGGCATATCCGATTTGCTGCGCCGGGTGAACGGCGAGGCGATCGGCATGGAAACGGTATTGGCGGAACGGGTGTGGAACGCCTTTATCGACGCCCATCAGCTTGAAAGCGCGCTGATCAACCTCCTGGTCAATTCACGCGACGCGATGCCCAAAGGTGGCCGGGTGTCGATCGAGACGGCCAATTGCTATCTCGACGAGGCCTATTGCGCTCGCGAAGGCGATGCGGCGCCCGGCGAATATGTTGGGATTTTTGTCGGCGACACTGGCACCGGCATGTCGCAGGAAGTTATCGACAAGGCCTTCGAGCCGTTCTTCACCACCAAGGATATTCAGGGCACCGGGCTCGGCCTGTCGCAGGTCTACGGCTTCGTCAAGCAGTCGGGCGGCCATGTGAAAGTCTACAGTACGCTAGGCGCCGGAACCACGGTGAAGCTCTACTTCCCGCGCCATGGGGGCGCGGGCGAGGCGTCGGGCGACATAGTCGCGGAAAACCGCCCGCCCGCCGCGCGGCGGGGCGAAGCCGTACTCATTGTGGAGGATGACCCCGACGTGCGCGAGTTCACCGTCGACGTGACGACGGAACTCGGTTACGGCGTGGTCGCCGCGCCGAATGGCGCGGAGGCGCTGGAGGTGCTGGATGAGCATCCCGAGCTGCGGCTGCTCTTTACCGATGTCGGGCTCCCGGGGCCGATGAACGGCCGCCAGCTCGCCGACGAGGCGATCCGCCGCCGCCCCGACATCAAGGTGCTGTTCACCACCGGTTACGCGCGCGACGCGATCGTGCATGATGGGCGGCTCGACCCGGGAGTTGAGGTCGTCTTCAAGCCGTTCAGTTATACCGACCTCGCGGTCAAGATCCGCCGGGCCTTCGATCACTGACCGGCTCGTCGACAACAGAAAGGCAAGCACATGCGAAGAAATTTTCTTGTCGTCGACGACAATCCCGATATCTGCCAGATCGTGGCCGACATGCTCCACCCGACCGGCGCAAGTGTATTGACCGCTCATAACGGCAGCGATGCGCTGAACCTGCTGGAGAAAAATTCGGTCGACCTGGCGATCGTCGATTTGCTGTTCGCCGGGCCGGTATCGAGCGATATCATTGTGCAACTCGCCAAGCTCAAACGCTGCCCGGTCATCACGATGAGCGGCACGCTTGCCTCCGACCGGCACGGCCGGGATCTCGCGACGCCGCATCTGATCAAGCCGTTCGGCGCGGATCAGCTGGTCAACCTCGTCAACCGCACGCTGTCGGGCGAGGCCCGGCCGGCGATTCTGTCTTGAGAGGCTGACGCATCGTCACACCTTTTCATCCCCGGCGAAAACGCCGGTCAGGCGATGTGGCGACGAAAGTCACGCGAAGGCGTTTGCCGCCGTAACTAACGCATGAACGGCGTGCGCCCCTCCCGCAAATTTCTGCTGATGCTGGCTGCGCTTGCGGCCGCAGGTCTGACCGCCGGCGCGGTCGCGTGGCACGGGCGGGCCGCGCGCGCGGCGCCGGAGGTCGGGCAGACGCAGCCCGGCCAGCAGGGCGCCGTGCCGGTCTTCGCCGGCGAGGCCAAGGCGCAGGACGTGCCGATCATCCTGCGCGGCATCGGCTCGGTGCAAGCTTACAACTCGGTCTCGATCAAGAGCCGGGTCGACGGCAACATTACCCAGACCGCCTACAAGGAAGGGCAGGACGTCAAGGCCGGTCAGCTGTTGGTCCAGCTCGACCCGCGCCCGTTCCAAGCGGCGCTGGATCAGGCGTTCGGCACCCAGGAAAAAGACCAGGCCAATCTCGCCAACGCTCAGCTCAATCTGGCGCGCGACGCCGCGATCGTCGGCAACAATCTAGCGATCAGCCGCCAGCAATACGACACCGACAAGGCCACCGTCGCCGCCGGCCAGGCGACGGTCGACGCAGACAAGGCCGCGGTCGAGGCGGCCAGGGTCAATCTCGACTACGCCGCGATCCGCTCGCCGATCGACGGCCGCACCGGGCAGCGGCAGGTCGATATCGGCAATCTGGTCCAGGCGAGCGCTGCGACGACGCTCGTCGTCGTCACCCAGATGAAGCCGATCTACGTGACCTTCTCGGTCGCCGGGACCGACCTCACCCGTATCCGCGAGAACATGGCGCGGCACCCGCTCAAGGTGGCGGCCTTTGACGCGTCCGACCAAAAACAGGTCGCCGACGGCCAGCTGACGCTGGTCGACAACCAGGTCAACGCGACGACCGGCATGGTGACGCTGAAGGCCACGTTTCCCAACAACGACGAGGCGCTGTGGCCGGGCGCCTTCGTCAACGCCCATCTGATCCTCGACACCGTGCAGAACGGCGTCACCGTCCCCTCGGCCGCGGTGCAAATGGGGCCGCAAGGCGCGTTCGTCTATCTGATCAAGGATGATTCGACGGTCGACACGCGAGCGGTCGAGGTGACCCAGATCGAAGCCGGCAGCGCGCTGATCGGCAAGGGCCTCAAGGCGGGCGACAAGATTGTCGTCTCCGGCCAGAGCCGGCTCTATCCCGGCTCACAGGTCGCGGTGCAGGAAGGCGCGCCCGGCCAGATGAACGCATCGCAACCCGAGATCGGCCCCGAGGGCGTCGGCAGCACCGGCGTCAACACTCCCGCCGCTGGCGGCGCCGGGATCACTCCGCGATGACATTGCCGCTCCCTGTGCGCACGAACGGTTCGCCTATTTTTGCTCTCGCCTCCCCCGGGCTTGTCCCGGGGGTCCACATCTTCGATCGCCATCGCTCAGGCGGAAGACATGGATGGCCGGGTCAAGCCCGGCCAAGGGGAAGTTTTAACGCCGCGCAATCGCGATGAATATCTCGGAAGCGTTCATCCGGCGGCCGATCGCCACGGCGCTGCTGATGGCGGCGCTGTTTGTCGGCGGAGCGATCGGCTACAACCTTTTGCCCGTCGCGGCGCTGCCCACCGTCGACTTCCCGACGCTGCAAGTCACCGCATCGCTGCCGGGCGCCAGCCCGGAGATCATGGCGTCCTCGGTGGCGCAGCCGCTGGAGCGCCAGTTCGCCGACCTGCCCGGCGTCAACCAGATCACCTCGACCAGCGTCCTGGGCTCCACGGTGATTTCGCTGCAGTTCGACCTGTCGCGCGGCATCGACGGCGCCGCGTCGGACGTGCAGGCGGCGGTCAACGCCGCCGGCGGCCAGCTGCCAAAGCAGCTCCCCAACCCGCCGACCTACAAGAAGGTCAACCCGGCTGACCAGCCGGTGCTGATCCTTGGCCTCACCTCAGATGTGATGACGCTGCACGAGCTCGACCAGTTCGCCGACCTCAACATCGCGCAGCGTATCTCGATGCTGCCCGATGTTGGCCAGGTGGTGATTTTCGGCGAGCAGAAATACGCGCCGACCGTGCAGGTCAATCCCGGGGCGCTGGCCTCGCGCGGGCTCGGCTTTGACGATGTCGCCAACGCGATCAGCAACAACACAGTGCAATTGCCGATCGGCACGCTGCAAGGCACACAGCAGGCCTACCAGATCGGCGCCAACAGCCAGCTGCTGCAGGTCAACCAACTGGCCCAGGTCATCGTCGCCTATCGCGATGGCCAACCGGTGCGCATCGCCGATATTGGTCGCGTCGTCGACGGCTCGGACCAGCCTCTGCAGCTCGATTGGGTCAACAACCATATCGGCGAGATGATCGGCATCTGGCGGCAGCCGGGGTCGAACACGCTGGAACTCGTCAACCGCGTCAAGAAGATGCTGCCGACCCTGCAGGCCGGCATCCCGCCTTCGGTCAAGCTGATCATGGTCAGCGACCGCTCGCTGTCGATCACCGCGAGCTTCGCTGATGTAAAGAAGACGCTGTGCCTCACGATCGTGCTGGTGGTGATCGTGATCTTTGCGTTTCTGCGCAGCCTGTGGGCGACGATCATCCCCAGCATCACCGTGCCGCTGGCGCTCGTCGGCAGTTTCGCGGTGCTCTATCTGGGCGGTTACAGCCTCGACAATCTGTCGCTGATGGCGTTGACCCTGGCCGTCGGGCTCGTCGTCGACGACGCCGTGGTGATGCTGGAGAACATCTTCCGCTATCTTGAGGAGGGCGACGACGCGCTGACCGCCGCGCTCAAGGGCTCGGCCGAGATCGGCTTTACGATCGTGTCGATCACCGTCTCGCTGATCGCGGTGTTCATCCCGCTCCTCTTCATGGGCGGCATCATCGGCCGGCTGTTCCGCGAGTTTGCGATCACGGTTACCGCCGCGATTATCCTCTCGGCGCTGATCGCGCTCACCCTGTCGCCGATGATGGCGGCGCTGTTTCTCAAGGACCCGCGCGAGGCACGGCACGGCCGGCTCTACCAATCGAGCGAGCGCGCTTTCGATGCGCTGTACCGCGGTTACGGCCGCGCGCTGCGCTGGATGCTGCGGATGCGGCTTTGGGTGATGCTGGTCAATCTCGCGTTGATCGCGCTTACCGCGCTGCTGATCGTCTGGATCCCCAAGGGCTTTTTCCCGGACGAGGATACCGGGATGATCTACGGCTTCACCCAGGCCTCGCCCGACGTGTCGTTCATGGGCATGGCCGACATGCAGCAGCGCGCCGCGGCGGTGGTCATGAAAGACCCGGCGATCGCGACCGTCGGTTCGGCGATCGGCGGAGGCGGCAGTTCCGGCCTCAACACCGGGCGGATGTTCATCAGCCTCAAGGCGGAAAGCGAGCGCCCGCCGATCGGCCAGGTGATCCAGCGGCTGCGTGGCGAGTTGGCCAAAGTGCCCGGCATCACGACCTATCTGCAGCCGGTGGTCAGCATCCGCATCGGCGGCCGGCTGAGCCGCACGCAGTACCAGTACACACTGCAAGACGTCGACATGCAGGAGCTCTATCAATGGGCGCCCAAACTCACCGACAAGCTGAAGGCGCTGCCCGGCCTGCAGGACGTCGCCAGCGACCTTGAATCGACCAGCCCGCAGCTAAGCATTCAGATCGATCGCGATCTCGCGGCGCGGCTCGGCGTCAACGCGCAGAGCATCGAGACCACGCTGGGGGCAGCCTTCGGCCAGGGCTATATCACGCAGATCTACGCGCCGCTGAATACCTACCACGTGGTGTTGGAGGTCGCGCCGCAATACCAGGAGGACGTTTCGGCGCTGTCACGTCTGTATGTGCACGGCAGCGGCGGGCAGCTGATCCCGTTTAGCGATTTCGCCAAGCTGGCGCCGACCACGACCACGCTCGCGGTCAATCATCAGGGCCAGTTTCCGGCGGTGACGATCTCGTTCAACCTGGCGCCAGGCACCTCGCTCGGCCAGGCGGTCGACCGCATCCAGCAGGCGGCGCAGCAGATCGGCATGCCGAAGAGCGTCGAGACCTCGTTCCAGGGCACTGCACAGGCATTCCAGAGCTCGCTATCGACCCAGCCCTTGCTGATCGCCGCGGCCATCTTCGCGGTCTACGTGGTGTTGGGCGTGCTCTACGAGAGCTTTATCCACCCGGTGACGATCCTGCTGAGCCTGCCGCCGGCGAGCGTCGGCGCGCTGCTCTTTCTGATGCTGTTCGGCTTCGACCTGTCGGTGATCGCGATCATCGGCCTCATTATGCTGATCGGCATCGTCAAGAAGAACGCGATCATGATGATCGACTTCGCGCTCGAACGGCGGCGCCATGGCGACAAATCGGCCGAGGAAGCGATCTACGAGGCGGCGACCCTACGCTTCCGGCCAATCATGATGACCACCATGGCGGCGGTGCTCGGCACGCTGCCGATCGCGCTGGCGATCGGCGCCGGCGCCGAACTGCGCCAGCCGCTGGGCATCGCCGTGGTCGGCGGCCTTGTCGTCTCGCAGGCGCTCACCCTGTTCACGATCCCGGTGACCTATATCTACATGGATCATTTCAGCGATTGGATCGCCGGCTTCACGCGCGGCCGGCAGCGGCCGCAGCCGCGCGCCACGATCGGGCGGCCGCAGCCGGCACATGTCCGCCGCCCACCGGATCGCCGGTAGCAGCACGCCCTTACAGAGAATTACACGCCGTTACCAAATAATACCTTGGGTTCATCCTCTCGTTACGCCGATTTCCCTAGAGTTGGCGTTAATAACGAGAAAAGGAGGTGAACCATGCGTGGATTACTATTGTGGCTCCTCGGAATTCCGATTCCTGTCATCATCCTGCTATACGTATTCCATGTGATCTAGACGTATCCGACTAACGTCATTCGGACGCACCGGTCCGCGCTCTGCACGGCCCGGGATAAACTCCGGTCAAAATTCGGCTGGCAGCCGCGCCAACGGTCAAACCAAGCAAAGCGCGGACTGTGGGCGGGGGTGATCATCGAGTAATGGCGTAATCGGTTCGAGCTGAACGGATGTCAGCGCCCGATCCGTTACGAAACCAGGTAGCCAACGACGAACAGGATGACTACGAGCGCGATCGAGATGGCGAGCACGTAGCGGACCACGCCTTCCTTTGAGCCGGCGCGGGCATTCTCAGGCGATTTGACGGTCTGGTCCGGCATGAGAGACCCGTACGTGTTGTTTCTTCTTCGCGAACGGGCCCGCGCCGGGATCGATCCCCCCGCGAGGCTAGTTGCCGGCCACGTGTTGGCCATTGCCAGCCCTTACCCGGTCGAGAGTTGCGCGCAGCGTCGAAGACAGCGTCGAGAGGCGGTAGGGTTTGCGCAGCACCGCCAGCGTATCGTCGATCAGATCCTGCTGCGGCGCATAGCCGGTGGTCAGCAGCACCGCGATATGCGGGTAGGCGCTGCGTACGCGTCGCGCCAGCGCGACACCGTTCATCGCGCCCGGCATCACGATATCGCTGAACACCAGCCGGATGTCCTGCTCCGCCGCCAGCCGCACCAAGGCCGCGTCGGCATTGTCGGCGAGACTCACCCGGTAGCCGAGCTCTTCGAGGAACGCTGCGGTGACCTCCTGGACCTCGGGATTGTCTTCGACCAGCAGGATGCGCTCGGTGCCGCTCCGACGTTCGTCCTCGGGCAGCGGCCGGCTTGGGCCGACCACCGACCCGACCGCGCGCGGCAGGTAGATCGTGACCGTCGTCCCCACGCCGAGATTGCTCGTGACGCGCACGGTACCGTTCGACTGCCGCGCGAAGCCGTAAACCTGCGACAGGCCGAGTCCGGTGCCCTTGTCGGGCCCCTTGGTGGTGAAAAACGGCTCGAACACGCGCGACAGGACCTCGGGATCGATTCCGGAGCCGGTGTCGGTGATATGCAGCGCGACAAAATCGCCGGTCAGATCGTCGAGCGCGTCGTCGGGCGATACATGCACATTGCCACCGCCGATGCGGATCATGCCGCCCTCGGGCATCGCGTCGCGCGCGTTGACGATAATGTTGACCAGCGCCAGCTCCAGTTGCGGCACGTCGACCAGTACCGGAGAGGTCTGCTCCGGCAGGTCGAAGACGAGGTCGATGTCCTTGCCCGCCGAGGTCGCCAGCAAGTCGCGCGACACGGCGAGACGCTCGTGGATGTCGACGACGATGGGGTTGAGCGTCTGGCGGCGCGAGAAGGTCAAAAGACGCCGGGTCAGCGTTTCGCCGCGCGAGGCGGCGTGCTCGATCGCCCCGACCGCGCGCAGCGAGGGCGGGTCGACCATGCGGCGTTTGAGGAGCTGCGTGTTGGCGCCGACCACCATCAGCAGATTGTTGAAATCGTGTGCGATCGCCCCGGTCAGCTGCCCGAGCATTTCGAGCTTTTGCGACTGCGCCAGGCGTTCCTGGGCGCGCCGCAGGCCTTCCTGCGACTGGCGCCGCTCGGTGATGTCGCGCGTCACCTTGGCAAAGCCGACGAGCGCGCCGAACTCGTCCCGGATCGCGCTCAGCGTGACGCTGGCCCAGAAATTCGAGCCGTCCTTGCGGACGCGCCACCCCTCAGCCTGGTAGGGGGTGCCGGCCGCCGCCTGCGCCAGCGCCCGCTCCGGCACCCCGGCGGCGCGATCCTCCGCTGTGTAGAAGCGGGAGAAATGCTCGCCAACGATCTCGTCTTTGCGATAGCCCTTGATCCGCTGCGCGCCGCTGTTCCAGCTTGAGACGATGCCGTTCGGATCGAGCATGTAGATCGCGTAGTCGACGACGGCGTCGACCAGCAGCCGGAAATGCAGTTCGCTTTCGCGCAGTGCCGACGCCGATAATCGCTGCGCGGTGATGTTCCGCCCGATCACGTAGATGAGGCCATTCTCGTCGGTGGACATCGTCCAATCGACGCAGCGCCACGATCCGTCCTTGTGGCGGATGCGGCTTTCCATCCGCACCCGCGGCACGCCGGCGGCAAGGTCGGTCAGCCCCGCTTCGGAGTCCGCCGCGTCGTCGGGATGGCGCAGCTCGCTGATCGGCATGCGCTGTACCTCGTCCGCGGTCCAACCCAGAAACTCGGTCCACGCCGGGTTCACGCTGAGGAAATACCCGTCGAAATTCAGCACGCCGAGCAGGTCTTCCGACACCTGCCAGATTTGATCGCGTTCCTGCGTGCGCTGGATGATTTCCGACGACAGCGAGCGGTTTCGCGAACGCAACGCCGTGTGGGTGCGATGCTGCCCGGTGGTCTCGACCGCCGCAATCAAGACGCCGCCGATCCCATTCGGCGCCGTGGCGTCTGGCACAGGGCTGCAACTGATGGTGAGGCGGGCCTCTCCCACCTTGTCGCCCTGGCGCCGCACGCGACACAGGCGGTTTTCGGCAAAAAACGCGGGACGCTCACCGGACAGGATCGCCGCGCATAACGGGCCGATTTCCTCGATGATTTCGGGCCATTCATCCGAACGCGGTTTGCCGAACGCCGCCGGATGCCTGTCGCCGATGATCGCGCCGTAAGCGTCGTTGTAGATGCGCACCAGCGCCGGCCCCCAGCGCAACGCCATGGGGGCGCCAGAGGCGAGAACCATGGCGACGCTCTGCTTCAGTGCGTCGGACCATTCCTTGCAGTCGCCGAGCGGCGTCGCGCGCCAATCGAATTGACGCACCCGCTCCGCCATCTCGCCTTCCAGGTGAAAGGCCGAATTCCCCCTGATGCCCATAGCTGAGTCTGAACCCTGCACCGCCGCCCAGTTACTTTCGCCAGCTAGCGCCGACCCCCGGCGGTCGGTTGACCCGTGCGCCCCCAAGATGGCGCCTTCCAGAATCGGTCGAACCACTCGCGCACGCTCGATCGAGACACTCCTCGACACAACTGCCTCATATGGCTAAACCGCCGAAAGCGCCGGTGGTTCCCAATTCAGCCGATGCGCCCTTCCGCAGCTTCTGCGGGATCCTGATCGTCGAGCACCTTGGCGATCAACTGGTATTTGACCCGGGCGTTGGTCATATCGCGGAAAAACGTGACGAGGTCGTTCCACGGGTCGTTGATCTTGGTCAGCCCGGAGATGAAGGCGACGACGGTGCCGACCTCGGTCTTGCCCTGCATCACGAACCAGCCGCCGACAAACAAAATGCCGACCGTGCCGAAGTGGTAGAGCAGGTTGATGAGGAAATTCATCGCGTATTTGCGGCGATAGATCTGCATGTTGAGCCGGTAGATGCTGCTGACGCCGCGGCGGTACGAGCGCTCTTCATGCTCCAGCGCGCCTTGCGCGGTCTCGGCGACGATGTCGCCGCTCAGCTGCCGCATGACCTGGATGCGGGCTTCGGTGCGCTGGTTGATCGCGGTCTGCACCATCGGCACGAAAAAGCACTGCGGCACGAACAGCGCCAGCGCGACCACCGCCATCAGCGGCTGTAGGTAGATCAGATAGGCGAACACGCTAAGCAACACGCCGCCATGCAGTACCGGCTCGGAGACGCTGGTCGCGACAAACAAGCCGACCGGATCGGCCTCGCTCAGGATGATCGAAATGCCGACGCCTTCGCGCGTCGTCGTGTCGGGTTCGGGGTGGCGCAGCGCCGCGGCAAATGTTTCGAGCCGCAGCCGCCGGCTCGTGGCCTCGCCGATCGCATTGCGATAGACGTTCCAAGCGAGCTTGGCGGCGCCTTGCACCAGCGTCGTCGCGGCGTAGGCAGCACACAGCCAGATCAGCGCACCAAACGCCTTTTGCCCGATCGCGTCGTTGACGATCCGCCGCTGCAGCTCCAGCGGCACAAGGTCGAGCAGAAAGATGAAGACCGACAGCAGCGCCAGCAGCAGCTGGGCACGGCCGGTCGTCGCCCAGATATAGCCGTATAGTCCCATTCCGGCGAAGCGGCCCGGCCGAGGCGGCCTGGCCGAGGCCGGTTTGCGGCTGCGGCGCCGTCGGGCGGCCTGCAGGGCGGCGCTGGCGCTCTTCTCGGCCATGCTAATGCAGCCGCCAGAACAGCATGATCAGCGGCACGCCGAGCGCCACGACCATCAGAGACAACGGCAGCCCGAGCTTCCAGTAGTCGCCAAAGCGATAGCCGCCCAGCCCCATGACCAGCGTGTTCGATTGGTGGCCGATCGGCGACAGGAAATCCGAGCCCGCGCCAAACGCCACCGCCATCAGGAACGGATCGATCCGATAGCCCAGCTGTTGCGCGAGGCTCGCGGCGATCGGCCCCATGACCAGCACCGCGGCGGCGTGATGCAGGACCGGGGTGATCAGCATCGTCGCGCCAAAAATGGCGGCGAGAATCGCGTAGGCCGGCAAGTGGGCGACGCCGCCGGCGAGGGCGGTGGCGATCAGCTTGGCGGTGCCGTTATGCTGCACGGCTTCGCCGAGCGGGATCAGCGCGCCGATGAGAACGAGGATCGGCCACTCGACGGCGGCATAGGCCTCCTTCAGCGTCACCAGGCCGAACAGCACCAGCGCCACTGCGGCGCCGACAAAAGCGACCTGCGCCGGCACCAGCTCGAACGCGCTGAGCGCAACCGCCGCCGCGAGGATGGCAAGCGGCAACAGCATGCGCCGCTTGCGCCCGAGATTGAGCGGGCGCTCGGCAAGCGGCAGACAGCCGAGGGCCACGAGGATTTCGGGCAGTTGGCCGGAATGGCCCTGCAAGACGATGGTGTCGCCAAGCTTGAATCTCGTGTTTCGCAACCGCGTGCTGAGCAGCTTGCCGCGCCGACCGATGGCCAGCACATTGACGCCGTAGCGTTCGCGCAGATGCATCGCCGCCGGCGACTGACCATCAGCTCGGAGCCGCTGGCGATCACCGCCTCGACAATACCGAGCGGCCGATCGTCCGGTGGCGGCCGATCAGAGCGCGCCGCGTCGCGCTCTGCGGCGGGCTTGGATATCCCGGCCGGTGCGTTGGCCGGAGCCTGCCGCGGAGGCTTCTCCGTTCCCACCAGCTGCAGATTGCCGTCGCGCGCGAATTGTTCGAGGGCTTGCGGGTCCGTCTCCACGACAAGCACATCGCCGGGATGAAGTTTCCAGCGCCGCGTCGGTATCTGGCGCCGTCCATCGCCGCGGATCAGCGCCGCGATGCTGATATCGCTGCTGAGCTTTTCGACCTCGCCCACGGTGCGGCCGACAAAAGGCGAGCGCTCGGGAATGCGCACCTCGCTGGTGTAGTCCTCGATGGTAAAGCTCGTGCCGCTCGCCGCGCCGCGGCGGTGCGGCAGGAGCCGCCAGCCGACAGCGAGAAACAACGCGCCGATCAACGCAAGGCCGGCGCCGACCGGCGTAAAGTCGAACATCCCGAACGGTGCGCCGGTCAGCTCCTGCCGCACCGCCGAGGCGAGCAGGTTCGGCGAGGTCCCGATCAGCGTCATCGATCCACCGAGGAGCGAGGCAAAGCTGAGCGGCATCAGAAATTCGGACGGAAGGCGCTTGTTGCGCCGCGCCACCTGCAGTGCCGCGGAAATGAAGATCGCCAGCGCGCCGATGTTTTTCATGAACGCCGACAGGACCGTCACGCAGGCGACGAGTACGCCGACCTGCAGATCCTTCGAGCGCAGCAGCGGGTTGAGCCAGCGCAGCAGCACCTCGATCGCGCCCGACTGGCCGATCGCCACACTGACGATCAGCGCCGCACCGATCAGCGGCAGTACCGGGTTGGCGAAGCCGTTGAAGGCCTTGTCGGATGGCACGACGCCCGCCGCGACAGCAGCCAGCAGCGCGAGCAGCGCGACAAGGTCGTAGCGCAGCCGATCCCACAGAAACAGGCCGATCAAACACACCAGGATGATGACGGTGAAGACCTGGTCGCGGCTCAAATGTCGGCCTTGCGCGGCTCGTGGTTCGCGGAGCGCTGGCTATCGGCCGCGTATCGCGGCGGTTTATCCCCGGTGATCATCGCTAAGGGCGAACAAGCGCTGCCTTGCCGCGTTCCAGTCAGGGCTATTCCGCATGCGACGCCGCCGATATTTCGGCTGGGTTGCCGCCGGCGCGCGCATTAAGTTTCGGGCACTTGCGATCCAAAGGCCCCCTTCAGCATGTCCAATCAACAAATGCGCGCCGCAACGACGGCAATCGGCTTTCGCGCGCGATCGTCTATCGGTCTCCTCGCGATGCTGGCCATCGCGAATACCGGCGCGTGGCTGTGGGCCTGGATGCTCTTCTTCGATCGCCCGGTGCTGCTCGGTACGGCGTTCCTCGCCTGGGTCTTTGGTCTGCGGCACGCGATCGATGCCGACCATATCGCCGCGATCGACAATTCGGTGCGCAAGTTGATGCAGGAAGGAAAACCTGCGCTGTCGGTCGGATTCTTTTTCTCGCTTGGCCATTCAACCGTTGTCGTTCTCGCTGCCGCCGCGATCGCCGCCACGGCCGGGGCTGTGCATGACCGTTTCGAGGAATTCAAGCTGATCGGCGGCACGGTCGGTACCGCGGTTTCGGCCGCTTTCCTGCTGGCGATCGCACTCGTCAATCTGGTGATCCTGCGGGAGGCGTGGCGCGGCTATCGCCGCGTCGCCGCCGGCGGCGCGCTCGATGCCGCGGCGCTCGAAGCCGTGCTGGCCGGCCATGGGCTGCTGACCCGATTGTTCCGCCCGCTGTTCCGCGCCGTGCGGCAAAGCTGGCATCTTTATCCGCTCGGATTTCTCTTCGGGCTCGGCTTCGACACGGCGACCGAAATCGGTCTGCTCGGCATCGCCGCGACGCAATCGGTGCAGGGTCTGTCGGCATGGCAGACCCTGGTGTTTCCGGCGCTGTTCACCGCCGGGATGGCGCTGGTCGACACCACCGACAGCGTGCTGATGGTCGGCGCCTATGGCTGGGCGTTTGTCGAGCCGCTGCGCAAGCTCTGGTACAACCTCGCGATCACCGGCGCCTCGGTGGCGGTGGCGCTGCTGATCGGTGGCATCGAAGCCCTCGGGCTGATCGGCGACCGGCTCTCGCTCGATGGGTGGTTCTGGACAGGGATCGCCGGACTCAACGAGAATTTAAGCAGCTTCGGCTTTGCGGTGATCGCGATCTTTGCGCTCGCCTGGGCCGGTGCGGCGCTGTTGTTCCGCCGTAAGCACGTCGGCTCGGGGGCATAACGCACCGCGACGAAACCCTGATCTGTAGTTGCCCGAATTTGCCTCGATTCGGCTGGAGGCGTCCGGGCGTGAGCGTGACCATGCCCGTGCTAAGGCAAGGTCGTCTCAGAGCCGGAGAACCGCCGCCAGGCGCTCATCTGTACCGCCGACGTCAGACAATGCACCACAACGGGCTTGGTCTTGACGGCGAAGGCGCGGGCGATGCCGTCGGCGATCTCGCTTTCGTCGCGGATCGTGATGCCCTCCACGCCGAATGAGCGGCCCCAGGCAGCGAAATCCGGGTTGCTCAGCCGCGTGCCTTCAAGAAAGGGGCGATCCGGATATCGCACATAAGAGTGCATGCCGATCGTGCCGTACATGGAGTTGTCCGAAATGATCATGATGGGCGCGCCGCCGTATTGAATTGCGGTGGCAAGCTCGTTGCCCATCATCAACGTACCGCCGTCACCAATAAAGCACACGACCTGCCTCCCCGGCTGGCGAAGCGCCGCACCCACCGCCATCGGCATCCCCGATCCCATCGCGCCGACAACCGAGGACAAAAAGATCTGCGTTTGCTTGAAGCCGATATAGCGGTGGACAAAGCTGCCGAAATTTCCGGCGTCGGTCGTCACGACCGCATCGTGCGCCAGATGCTTGTCGACCTCGCAGACGATCGCGGCGAAGTTGATGCCGTCGCTCGTCGCGTCCCATTCCTTCGCCAGCAGCTGACGATGGATCGCGTTCAGCCCATCGACCCAGCCGCGCCGTTTCCCGGCGTCCTTGGGCGCTCCACGCGCCAGCAGCGCCTTGATGACCTCGTGCGGGCTGCAAGGCAGACCCAAAGTCGGGTGCCAGACACGCCCTACCTCGTTGGCGTCCGGCCAGACATGGACGAACGGCAGCTGCGGCGTCGGCGCCGCCGGAAAGGTGTAGGATTGACTGACCGAGTCCGTCATCCGCTCACCGAGCGCAAGCATCAGATCGGCCTTCTTCATCTCGCCGATCAGCGCCGGCGGCACGCGGATCCCCATATAGCCGCCATAATTGGGATGAAGCGCGTCGAACAAATGCGGCCGGCGATGCGTCGGATTGATCGGCAGCACCCATTCCTCGGCAAAGCGGTTGAGGTCGGCCAGCGTCCCTGGATCGCGCAGGTGATCCGCCCACAATGCGCCGCCGACCGGCACCAGAGGCCGCTCGGACTTCGCCAGCATGTCGGCCAAACGATCAAGATCGTCGACGCGAGGCCCGGCGACCGGTCTTTGGCGCGCGGAATCGACCTCCGCGTCGGTCTCCTCGTCAAAAATGTCTTCCGGCAGGATCACCGCGACCGGACCCTGCGTGCCGCTCTCGGCGATGTGAAAGGCGCGGGCGATCGCCTCGGAAGCCTGCTCGGGCTCGTTGACCTCGATCACCAGCTTGGTGGTGTCGGACAGCAGCCGCGAATAGTTCTGCTCCTGCAGCGCCATACGGCCAAAGTCCTTGCGCTCGACCTGGCCGACCAGCACGACCATCGGTGTCGCGTCGTGAAACGCGGTATGCAGGGGTCCCATCGCGTTCGCCATGCCGGGACCGCGCGAGACCATCGCCACGCCAGCGCGGCTGCGCAGCCGCCCATCGGCCACCGCCATATAGCCGGCGCCGGTCTCGTGCCGGCAGACCACGACGCGCATCGAATTGCGCTGCAGCAGCTCGCTGGTCAGACCGACGTAACTCTCACCGGGCACGCAGTAAATCTGGTCGACATCGTGCGCTTCGAGGCTCTCCGCCAGCAGATGTGCGACAGTCCGGCTCATTTAATGTCCCCTCCGTTCAGCGGGCGGGCGAGCACGATCGTGAGCCTCGTCCCCAGACACAGATAGCGCAGGACAAGCCGCGGCCGAAAGGAGGCTGTCGGGTCGACCTCGCCGTCACCGACCGGGCCGTGGCCGTTTGAGATTAAGCGCTATCTGCGGCTGTGCTTGGCAACCTGCGGGCCGATCAGACCCTGGGCTGGCTCCGCGGACAAGCGCCTCCCTGATCAGGCGCCGATGTCGTCGCGGATGCAGGCTTTTAGATGCTCCGGTTGCGATGCCTTGCGCAGTGCCGGTACGGCCTTGGCACAGGCTGGCAAGGCATGCCGGCAGCGGGTGCGAAAAACGCAGCCGGAAGGCGGGGCCGCGGCGCTCGGCGGCTCTCCCGGCAAGAGGATGCGCGTGCGGCGCCGGGCCGGGTCGAGGCTCGGCATCGCCGACAGCAGCGCCTTGGTGTAGGGGTGTCGCGGCGCCTCGTAGACCGCTTGGGTCGGCCCCTCCTCCATCACCCGGCCGAGATACATCACGACGACCCGGTCGCAGAGCGAGCGCACGGCCGCCAGATCGTGGCTGATGAACAGCATGGTCAGCCCCAGATCACGGCGCAGATCGGGCAGGAGGTGCAGCACCTGTGCCTGCACCGACAAGTCCAGCGCCGAGACCGGCTCATCCGCGACGAGAAATTCGGGTGACGTGGCCAATGCGCGAGCGATGGCCAACCGCTGGCGCTGGCCGCCGCTGAACTGGCCCGGAAATCGCCGCGCATAGTCGCCGGACAAGCCGACCTGGCCAAGCAGCGCCGCCACGCGCTCCTCGCGCTCGCAGCGCGGCCACAGACGATGGATCGCCGGCCCGTCGGCGACCTGCGCGCCGACCTTGCGGCGCGGATCCAGGCTCGAATAGGGATCCTGGAAGATCAACTGCATCCGCGGCCGCAGCCGGTCGAGCTGGCGCCGACGCGCCTGCCGCAAATCGATGCCGGAGAACACTACGCGCCCGGCAGTGGGTTGCAGCAGGCCGAGCAGCAACCGCCCGACCGTGCTTTTGCCGGAGCCGCTCTCGCCGACCAACCCGACCGCCTCGGAACGGTGCAGCGTCAGCGACAGATCGTTGACCGCCTGGACGGGACGGCCGCGGCGCAACAGACCGCCCGACGCGAAATGTCGGGTCAGACCGGCGGCACTGACCAGCGGCTCGCTCACAGCTCGGCCCAGCGAAGGCATCGGCTGCGCCGGCCCGGTGCAACCTCGGCCATCAGCGAAGGCAGCGCTTCGCAGCGGTCGATGCGGTGTGCGCAACGCGGCGCAAAGCGGCAACCGGGCAGCACGATGCCGGGCGCGGGCACGACGCCACCGATTGCTTGCGGCGGCCCGCCCTCCTCGCTCGGGGCGCTTGCCAGCAACGCCGCTGTGTAGGGGTGCCGCGGTGCCGTGAAGACGCGCGCCACCGGTCCCTCCTCGACGATCTCGCCGGCGTACATGACCGCAACCCGATCGGCGATCTCGGCGACCACCGGCAGGCTGTGGCTGATGAAGACGAGCGCTAGGTTGCTGTGTCCCTTCAACGCGGCGAGCAGATCGAGGATTTGTGCCTGGATCGTGACGTCGAGCGAGGCGGTGGGCTCGTCGGCGACGACAAGGCGCGGGTTGTTGGCGATCGCCATCGCAATCATCACGCGTTGCCGCATGCCGCCCGACATTTCGTGTGGAAACGCGTCGGAGTGTCGTTGCGGATCTGGGATGCCGACGTCTTGCAAAAGCGCTATCGCCCGCGCTTTGGCCGCCGTCCATGCTTCGCCGTGCGCCGCGAGGGTCTCGGCGATCTGGGCGCCGACCCGGTGCAGCGGATTGAGGCTGCTCATCGGGTCCTGGAAGATCATCGCGAGATCGCCCCCGCGCAGCCGCCGCCACGCCGCCTCGTCAAGGCGCAGCAACTCGGCGTCGTCAAAGCGCAAGGTCCCGGATCGCACGCGCGCCGTCTCGGGCAGAAGGCCGAGGATCGCCAAGCCGGTGAGGGTCTTTCCCGAACCGCTCTCGCCGACGATTGCCAGGGTCTCGCCGGCCTCGACCGCGAGCGACACGTCGCGCACCGGCGTGATCGTCCCGCCTGGCGTGTCGATGTCGATGGTCAAGCCCCGTATGTCGAGCAGTGCGCCGCTCTTGGCGGTTTCTACGTGCGGCAAGATCAGCTCGCGCAGCTGCCGGGCCACCGAGCGCGGCGCCGATTGCGGCTCGAACGCGTCGCGCAGCGCGTCGCACAGCGCGTTCATCACCAGGATCGTTGCGGTCAACGCCAGGCACGGCCACAGCAGCAGCAGCGGCGCCTGATCCATCGTCGCCCGCGCGGCGCCGATCGCCAGCCCCCAGGACGGGGTTGGCGGCACGACGCCGAGGCCGAGAAACGACAACCCGGATTCGAGCACGATCGCCGCCGCCGCTGCGAGGCTCAACTGCACCAGAACCGGACCGATGACGTTGGGCAGGATCGTGCGCAGCATGATCCGGGGGCGCGAGGCGCCGAGCGCCCGCACCGCTTCGACAAAATCGAGCGAGCGCACTGCCAGCGTGCCGGCATAGGCGACCCGCGCGAAACCTGGCACGAACAGCACCGACAGCACGAGGACCAGGGTCCGGGCGCCCGGACCGAGCAGCGTGACGACCAGCAGTGCCAGCAGTAGCGGCGGGAAGCACAGCACCACGTCGACGGCGCGCAACAGCGCCAGTTCGACGAGCCCGCGGAGAAACCCGCCGGCCACACCGATTGCGGTACCGATCACTCCCGCGATCAGCGAAGCGACAAACGCCACGGCGAGCGAGGCGCGCGCGCCCCAGACAACACGGGAGAGCTCGTCCCGGCCGAACTCGTCGAGTCCCAGCGGGTGTTGCCAGCTCGGCAACGCCATACGGTGCGCGACGTCCATACGGATCGGGTCCGCCAGCCCCAGCAACGGCGCGAGCAGGGCGAGCCCGGCGATCAGCCCGACCGCGATGACGGGCGTCCGCGCCAACCTCATCCGTAACGGACGCGCGGATCGAGCACCGCGTACAGCACGTCGACCGCGAAATTGAGCGCAACGAACAATACCGAGATCGTGAACACGACCCCCACCACCTCTGGGTAGTCGCGCGACACGACCGCGCTGACCAGCAAACCCGACAGCCCCGGCCAGTTGAAGACGTACTCGACCAGCACCGTCCCGCCGAGCAGGCTGCCGAGATGCAGCGCGACGATCGTCACCACCGGCAACAGCGCGTTGCGCAGCACGTGATGGCGCAGAATGCGGCCGGGCGCGACGCCCTTGGCGCGGGCGGTGCGGACGAAATCGCGACCGGCGACGTCGAGCACGGCGGCCCGGCTCATCCGATAGACGACCGCGGCGAGGCCGACCCCGATGGCCGAGGCCGGCATCGCCAGCAGCAGCAGATGCAGGCCGGGCGCCCGGGCGAACGCGACATAGCCGCCGGCCGGCACCCAATGCAGGCGCTGGGCAAAGACGAACACCATGATCGTGCCGAGCACGAAGACCGGGACCGACAACGCCAAGCCGGACAGCGCCGTGGCAATGCGGTCGCCGATCCCGCCGCGGCGCATCGCCGCCAGCGCGCCGGCGGGCACGCCGAGCGCCACCGCCAGCAGCATCGCGGCGCCGATCAGTTCGAGGGTCCGCGGCAGGCGCCGCCCGATCTCCTGCGCGACCGAGCTCTGGTCCTGCAGCGAGCGTCCCAAATCCCCGCGTAGCAGCCGTGTCATGCTGTCGGCGTATTGCACGAGGATCGGCCGGTCGAGACCGAGCTGCGATCGCAGTTCGGCGATCGCCGCCGGGTCCGGCGCGACGCCACCTTGCGACAGCAGCAGCTCGGCCGGATCGCCCGGCACGAGGTGGATCGCCAGGAAGACGATCGTCGCGGCCACCCAGACAAGGCCGACCGAGACGGCCAGGCGGCGCAAAAACCAGCTCATGCCGGTGTTCCCGACGCTACCCGGGCGGTCATCCGATCGAGGTCTCCTCGAGGGTAGTGCCGGAATAGAAGGTCAACGCGCCCGGCAGGTTGTGGAACCCGCTGACGTCCTTCGCCATGCCGTAGCCCTGCGACCGCCAGCAGAGCGACATGATCGGGGCCTCCTCGAGCGCGACGCTCTGCACCTGGTCGTAGATCGCGCGGCGTTTCACGGGATCGAACTCGCCGCGGCCGGCGGCCAGGAGCTCGTGCAGTTTCGGCGTCGGCAACGCGAAGCTGCGGGCGTAGGAAGCAGCGAGCTCGCCGTCGATCACTTGCGCCAGCGAGTCCGGGTCGTTGCTGTCGCCGCTGGTTCCTTGGATCGCGAGCTCGTACTGTCCTTTGTTGCCGAGCGAGACGCGGGTCGGCCAGTCCGGAAGATTCAGCTGTACCTGGATGCCGATTTCGGCGAGGTGCTGCTGGCAGACCTCCGCCGTCGTCTTGTGCATGCTGTACTGAGCGGTCGCCAGCATCGTGCAGGTCAAGCCGCCGGCGTGGCCCGCTTCCTTGAGCAGCGCCCTCGCCTTGTCCGGGTCGTAGTTCCAGCCCTTCGCCTTTTCAGCATCGTAGAACTCGCTGCTGGGCGATATCGGCAGCCCTTCCAGGTTCTTGCCGCGTCCGAAAAAGGCCGTCTTCACAATCTCTTCCCGGCGGATCGCGTGACCGACCGCCCGGCGCACGCGCGGATCGCCGAACGGCCCCGCCTTGCCGTTGAACTCGATGAACATGAACGGGCCATCGGTGGTGTCGAGCTTGAGCCGCGGATCGGCGCCGATCGCCTGCATCGACTGCCACGGCACGTACTCGATCAAATCGACGTCGCCCGCCTGCAGCGCCGCGGCGCGCAGGTTCTCGTCGGCGTAAACGATGACCTTGAGGTTCTTCGCCTTGGGCAGGCCGGGCTTATAGAACTTGTCGAAGGCGACGAGGTCGAGCGACACGCCGCGTTCCTGGCCCTTCAGCACAAACGGACCCGCGCCCACCGGCGTGCCGCCGTCATCGGTCGTGCCCTTGGCGATGATTGGCATGTGGAAGCTGGCGAGCCACAGCGGCAGCGTCGCGGTCGGCTGTTTCATGACGATGCGCACGGTACGCGGATCGGGCGTCTCGATCTGCTGCACCCCTTGGAACTCGGCCTTCAGATAGGCGGTCGATTTTTCGCCGGCGACCTGCTCGATCGTCCATTTGACGTCGTCCGCCGTCACGGCTTTGCCGTTCTGGAATACCGCGTCGCGCAGGTGGAAAATCCAGCCGGTGTCGCCGTCGCGCTGCCATGTCTCCGCCAATTCGCCGCGCAGCTTGCCATCCTTGTCGTAAGACAGAAGGCCGCGAAAGATCAGCAGTTTGATGGTTGCCGCCGCGGTCCCCGAATTGGCCCAAGGCTGCAGCGTCGGCGGATAGCTCGATAGTCCGAAGGTCAGCGTGCCGGCCGCGCGCTCGGCGCGCGCCGCGCGATGGAGAAACGGCAGGGCGGCGGTAGCCGCCAGCAGCGAGCGGCGGGACAACAGAAGGTGCGTCATGCGAACGGGCTCCGGCTTGTGTTCACGGCGCTTGTCCGGTTCCAAAACGTCGAAGGTGTCCCGATCCCGGCGACTCATAATTCTGTCCCGCATAGCGCATGTCGACAGTGAAGGCGACGCGGCGCGCGCTCATCTCGATCCTCTCATCGGCGAACCATGCCTCGCAGCGCGCACACAACCCGGTAACGTTCCCCTCCAGGCCCAACAGGCATGTCGCGGCAAAATCGGCGCGCAAATCCGCAGGCAGCAACCCCATTGCACAAAGTCCATTGCACAAAGAATGCCGGGATTGCGCGGCACGAGGACGCGCTTGATGTCCAGCCGCGCCCGCCCACGGAACCGGGCGAGACTGCATCGATAGCAGTCTTTCGCATAGGGGAAGGCGTCGGCCTAGGCGCGGACGGTGGGAGCAGACAAGATCGGCGTCACGAGGAGCACGCCCAGGAATGTCCGACTTCCACGCCTTATTCACCCCGTTCAAGTTGGCCGGCAAGACGCTGCGCAACCGCGTCGTGCACGCATCCATGAGCCTGCAGGCCACCCCTGCCGGCCGCGTCACCGACCGCATGATCCAGTACCACGCGAACCGATGCGGCATCAGGCCGGCATTCCCCGCGTCCAAGTCTGGCGGCAGGACGATGCCGACGGACTCAGACGCTTTGCCGACGCTGTGGAATCGCAGGACTGCCGGTTGCTCGGGCAAATCCAGGACGCCGGACGCGGGCGTCATTTCCCGGGACGCAACCCTGAGGCGATCGGCGCCTCCGCCCTGCCTGACGATTTGTCCTGGACGGTGCCGCGCGCACTGACGGCGGCGGAGATTCGCGGGCTGGTGGCGGAAATCGCCGAATCCGCGGCTCACCTGAAAGCTTGCGGATTTTCCGGTGTCGAGATCTCCGGCGCGCACGGACATCTGTTCCATCAATTCCTCTCACCGTGGTCAAACCGCAGGGACGACGAATACGGCGGCTCTTGGGAAGGCCGGGTGCGTTTCGTCGCCGAAATCGTTGCCGCGCTGCGGGATGCCTGCGGCGGCGACTTCATCGTCGGACTGAAGCTACCGGTGGATGACGGGTTGGAAGGGGGTGTCGGCCCGGCCGAGGCCTCGACCATCGCCGATCTGCTGACCCGGCCGGGCAACGCGGATTACGTCTGCTTCGCCGGCGGCGCGCACGCCCGCACGCTCGAGATGCACACGCCCGACCGTCACGGGCCGCCGATGCCCTACATGCCGGCAATCCGCGAACTGCGGCACTCGCTGAACGGCGTGCCGCTTATGGCGCTGGGCCGTATCACCGACCCGGCCGAGGCCGACGGTATCCTGGCGCGTGGCGAAGCATCGCTGGTGGCATTGGGCCGGCCGCTGGTGGCCGATCCGGCCTGGCCGCGCAAGGCAGCAGCGGGGCGGACATGGGACATCCGCTACTGCTTGTCCTGCAACACCTGCTGGGCAGCGATCATCATGATGCATGCGCCCATCGCCTGCGTGAACAATCCTCGCGTCAGCCGGCCGGACGAAGTCGATTTTGTTCCTGTTCCAGCCGGTGCGCGGAAACGGGTGGTTGTCGTTGGCGCCGGTATCGCCGGCATGGAGGCGGCCTGGGTTGCCGCCGCCCGCGGGCACAGCGTGACCGTGCTCGGCGCATCCGACTGGATCGGCGGCAAGGCGCACCTGCGAGAACGACTGCCGGGTGGCGAAACCATTTCCTCGATCTACGATTATCAGACCGTCGCGGCCCGGCGTGCGGGCGCGCAACTCGTGCTGGGCCGTCCGGCAACAGCGGCTGACATCATCGCTTTGCGACCCGACACGGTGATCCTGGCGACAGGTTCGTCGATGATCCCGCCGGACTGGCTGCCGGCCGACGTGTGCGCGGAGGGCTGGGTCCCCGATCTCCGATCCGCCATGGTGGAGGTCCTCCGGCACGAAGCGCGCCAGCCCGGCACGGCGGTGCTGTTTGACGCCGATCATACCGAAGGCACCTACGCCGCCGCCGAGGCCCTTCGCGCGCGTTTTGACCACGTGGTGATCGTGACCCCACGCGATACGATTGCGACCGATGTGGCCATGACGACGCGGCAGGGCATCCTCCGGCGAATGGCCGAGCAACGGATTGAAGTTATGACGTTGTGCGAACCCCAATGGAGCGACGCTTGCGCCGAGGGGCACCTGGATATCGTGAATGTCTACAACGGCGACATGCGGACGATCGAGGACGTTGCCTTGCTGACCTACTCGACACCCCGGGTGCCGAATGACGCTTTGGCGGGCGCGTTACGGGCCACCGGGATTGATGTCGTTCCCGTCGGTGACGCCCGAGCACCGCAGGAGATGCTGTTCGCGACCGCCAGCGGGCATGCAGCCGGCGATACAGTGTAGTGGGGCATGAGGACCGGTTCACGCCGCCATGCCTACGGCCGCTGCCGGTTTGGTCAGGGGACCTTCGCCCGGATAGGCAGCAACGATATTGCAGCCTCGGTAGCGTCAACCTTGTCCGCAACTACGCGACCCGACCATTATGGATCATGCTGCTGACGCGCTGACGGGTCTTGTGATCGGTGTCTCGTCCGGTTCGGAGATGCCGAACCAGATGATGTAAAGCGCCGGCAGGAAGAGCAGCGTCAACAGCGTCGCGCCGGCGAGCCCGCCAATGACGGCGAACGCCATCGGTCCCCAAAATACATCGCGCGCGATCGGCAGCATGCCGAGGATCGCCGCGGCTGCGGTCAGCACAATCGGGCGGAGCCGATGCACGGTCGCGTTGACGACGGCATCCCAGCCGTTCTCACCGGCCGTGACATTCTGGGCGATCTGATCGACGAGGATCACCGAGTTGCGGATGATCATCCCAGCGAGTGCGACGACCCCGAGAATGGCGATAAAGCCCATCGGCGTTCGTGTCGGCAGCATGATCGCGACGACCCCGATCAGCCCGAGCGGCGCCGTGCTGAGCACCAGGAAAAGGCGTCGGAAGTCCTGCAGCTGCACCATCAGCACGGTCAGCATGACGATCAGCATCGCCGGGACGGCATCGATCACGGATCGTGACGAGAGTTCGCTCGCCTCTTTCACACCGCCGGTGACGACTTTGTAGCCGGGCGGCAATCGCGCCGCGAATTGCGCGATGCGATCGGCGATCCGGCCGTTGACGGTCTCGGGCTGAACGCCCTTTGCGACATCGGACTGCACGGTGATCGTCGGCAGACGGTCGCGCCGATGCAGCACCGGCTGTTCGAGCCCGTATTGCACCGTGGCGATGTCGCTGAGCGGCACGCTCTTTCCGCCTCGCAGCGGCAGCATGAGGTTGCGCAAGGCTTGCGCCGAGGCGCGCTCGCCTTCGACCGCCCGCCCGAGCACGTCGATCAGATAAGTGTCGTCGCGAATCTGCGTGATCACCAGGCCGGTGGTGATCGTGTTCAGGATTTGCGCCAGATCGGACGAGCTGAGGCCGAGTTGGCGCGCCTTCGATTGATCGACCTGGATGCGCATCGAGCGCACCGGTTCGATCCAGTTGAAATTCGGCTGACGCGTATCCGGATCCGCGGCGAGGATATCGGCGACCTGGAACGCATATTTGCGCAGCGTCTGTACATCGGGACCGCTGACCCGGTATTGCAGCGGCCATCCCACCGGGGGCCCGAGCTCTAGCGGATAGACGTGAGCGAGCACTTCGGGGAATTGCTCCCGCAGCACCTCTTCGAGATGCGCGTGAACCTTGTCGCGGGCTTCCTCGTCCTTGGCGACCACGACCGCCTGGGCAAAGAAATCGTTGGGACTTTGCGCGTCGAGGGTCAGGTAGAAGCGCGGTGCGCCGCCGCCGACATACATGGTGTAGCGTTCGATTTCCGTATCGCCCTCCAGGATCTTTTCGAGGCGCTCGGCGGCCGCCTGTGTCTGGTAGATCGAGGCGCTTTGCGCCAGCCGCATATCGACCATCAGCTCGGGCCGATCGGAGCTGGGAAAGAATTGCTGCGGGATCAGCAACGCCCCGTAGACCGAGAGCGCAAAAAGGCCGAGCGTGACGGCGACAACGAGATATTTGGCGCGCAGGCAGAACAGCAGGGTCCGGCGAAACAGCCGGCTGAAGCGGCCGGGTTTTTCTTCCTCCTTGCGCGGCAGCGTCGCCGGCAGCAGCGTCACGCCGAGCAGCGGCGCGAACAGCACGGCGACGACCCATGAGGTGATCAGCGCCATGCTGATCACCGCGAACAGCGAAAACGTGTAGGTGCCGGCGCTGCTGCGCGCGAACGCGACGGGGATGAACCCGGCGATGGTGACCAGGGTGCCGGTCAGCATCGGGATCGACGTCGTGACATAGGCATGCGTCGCCGCCTCGCGCCGGTCGAAGCCGAGCTCCAGCCGGCTCACCATCATTTCGATCGTGATCATCGCGTCGTCGACCAGGAGTCCCAGCGAGATGACCAGCGCGCCCAGCGAGACGCGCTGTAGCGCGATGCCGCTAAATTCCATACCGGTGAAGACAATCGCCAGAACCAGCGGGATCGACAGTGCGACGACCGTGCCGGCGCGGGCGCCGAGGCTCAAAAAGCTGACCGCCAGCACGATGGCGATCGCCGCCCAAAGCGCCTCGAGAAAACCGCTGACCGCCTGTTTGACGACGACTGGCTGATCGGCGACCAGGTTCGGCTCGATGCCGATCGGGAGGTTCGCGGTGATCTCCGCCATGCGGGCGCGAATGTCGTCGCCGAACTGCAGGATGTCGGCGCCGGGAACCATCGAGATCGCCAAGCCCAATGCCGGCTGCCCCTTGTAGCGGAACATCGGCTGGGGCGGTTCGGCATAGCCGCGGCGGATCTTGGCGACGTCTGTGAGGCGGTAGAAGCGGCCATTGGCATAGAAATTGACGCCGTAAAGGCTCTGCGCCGAGGTGAACTCGCCGCTGATCCGCAGGATGATGCGGTCGTTTTGCGTCGTCACGACGCCGGACGGCGTGACGGCATTCTGCGCCCGCAAGCTCTCGATCGCCTGATCGCGATCGATGCCGAGCCCGGACAACTGCTTCGTGTCGAACTCGATATAGACTTTTTCGTCCTGCCCGCCGAGCAGCGAAATCTTCGCGGTGTTCGGCACGCCGAGCAGCTGGGTGCGGATATCGGTGACGTAATCGCGCAGCTCGCGTTGCGTGAAGCCGTCGCTGGTGAAGGCGTAGATCGTGCCGAACGTGTCGCCGAACTCGTCGTCAAAGAACGGACCCTGCACACCCTGCGGCAGGGTCGCGCTGATATCGCCGATCTTCTTGCGCACGACATACCAGACGTTGGGTATCTCCGACGCCGGGGTGCTTTCCTTCAGTGCCACCGTGATCGTCGAGTCGCCGGCCTTGGTCTCGCTTTTCACGTAATCGAGCGAGGGGATTTCCTGCAGTTTTTTTTCGATACGGTCGGTGACCACATTCATCATCTCGTCCGTGGTCGCGCCGGGCCACTGGACGTTGATCAGCATCGCGTTGAAAACAAAGGGCGGGTCTTCGTCGCGGCCGAGCTTGAGGTAGGAGTATACCCCGGCGACGAGGAAGACGATCATCAGGTAGGCGACAAACGAGCGGTGATCGAGCGCCCATTCGGACAGGTTGAATTTTTTCATTTCGCAGCGTCGGCGAGCAGCCTCACCTTTTCGCCCGGCCGCAGCACATGCACCCCGGCGACAACGACCACATCGCCCTTGGCGAGGCCGGCGGAGACCAGGGTCTTGTCGGATTCGTACCGCGCAACGGTGACGGGCCTGAGCTGCACCGCACCGCTGCCCGCATCGAACACCCAGACCGCCGGCTTGCCGTCCTGTTCGTACATGGCGGTCGCCGGCAGTTCGATGACGTTCCGACCGACCCCCTCGACCCGTCCGGAAACCGTCATGCCGAGCACATTTCAGGGGGCGGACTGACGAGCCCGACACGCACTAGATAGGTGCGGGTGACGGGATCGGCCTGCGGCGACACATAACGCAGCTCGCCACGCGCATGAATGCGCGGGTCGCTGGCCAGCACGATCTCGATCTTGGCGTCGTCCGGGACCTGGCTGAACGCGGCGGCGGGGACGCCGAAGACCGCTTCCAGCGTGGTCGGATCGGCGAGCCGGACGACCTTCTGCCCGGCGGCGACGACCTGACCGGACGCGGCGAAGACTTCGGTGATGACGCCTGCCATATCGGCATGCAGTTCGGCATAGCCGAGATTTTGCTTGGCGAGATCGAGTTGAGAGCGCGCCGAATCGAGTTGCGCTCGCGCGGTTTGCAAATCGCGCAGCGCGATGTCGTAAAGCTGTCTGGTGGTAAAGCCGTCCTTCAGCAGAATGCTTTGCCGATTTTCCTGCCCCTGGGCGCGGACCACCTCGGCTTCGGCCGAGGCGACCGCCGCCTGTGCCGCCTGCACGCGGTTGCGCGCGGGCTGGTCGTCGAGACGGGCGATCACATCGCCTTTCTGAACCGTCGATCCGACATCGACCGGCCGCTCGATAATCTTGCCGTCGATGCGAAAACCGAGGTCGGTCTCGGTGCGCGCCTGGATGTCGCCGGTCTGCGACAGAGTCTCGCTGATGTCGATCGGCGCGACCGTGACCGTGCGCACCGGGCGGATCGGCTTCGCCTCTTTCTTCGGCTGATCGCAGCCAGTCAACAGCACCAAGACCAACGGCAGGACAAAGACAAAGCCACCAAGCCGAGCTGTGCGCATAACATACCTACCACGCGCGAATTCGATCTTAAGATACTCGACCTGCAGGTGAAAGCTAGCCGAAAAGTTGTATAATAGCCGGGCCACCGATCCCGTGACAAATACAGCCCTTTTCGTACGGAGGAATTCCCATTCCGTTTGTTACGATCCCATCACATCGATGCCGCACTCGATTAGGCAGAGTTGAACGTTAGGTAAAGAAGGTCAAAAGATGCTCAAAAAATATTGGAAATTTATACTTGCGTTCGCGATCTGCCTGATCCCTGTCCTTGACGTGTGGTTGTTGTACCATCCCGATACGGAGCGCATGCTCGAAGACGCCGTTCCGGGCGGTCATATCGCGCCCAGCATCCTCGAAATTTTGCTCATTATGCTGGTTGTGCTCGGCGGGATCGCAGCGATGTTGGAACGCCGACGAACATTGAGCAATGTTCTGCTCAGCCTTTTTATGATCATCGCCGTACCGGTATGGGGGATTCTTGAATTCGCTATTTACTATCAAGACCGCGGGCTGATCGAAAGCGGCACAAACCGGCCAATTACCGAACCGCGCGATTTCGTCTATTTCTCGATAGTCACATTTACCACCGTCGGTTACGGCGACATCATCCCTAAACCGGAAACCCGAATACTCGCCGCGACGGAAGCGCTGTTCGGTTACATGTTTATCGGTCTCTATGTCGGTATCCTGACACAGGTCACTGGACATCTTGTTGCCGCTGCGACGTCCGGGACCCGACATGAACTCCAGAAACTTACGGCCTGGCGCGAAAAAAGCGATGAGTGATGTAATGCCTGAGGCGACCGCCATGGGCCCTTCCCACCAACTGGTATGCATCCTCCCTGCCGAAAACCGGGATTTGCGGCAATGGGTCCCGCGATGGCCGCTCCGCGAAGCCCGCCAACGAGCTCGACCGGCTCAGGCTGTCGTCGGCTACCTGGTGGAGCGACGTTACGAGCCAGATGTGTTGCGCTCGCTTTGCTGAATGGTCCGGGCGGTCTGGCCGGGGCGGGAGGATTCGAACCTCCGTATGCCGGAATCAAAATCCTGTAACCTCCGGCGTCGAGAGCCGCCAGATCTCGCGGGGTATCACTGTTTTTGGCCAAGTCGGAGACGAATAGCGGTTCTCGCCGGGCCAGCGCCGCCCCGACCGGCCAGAGGCAGTCCTCCGACAGAGGCAGCACTGGGGGAGCCGCCGGGTGGCCGGCATCGATGCCGGTCGAGCCGACGAGCGTCAGCACATCGGGGTCGCGCCCCACGGTGTAGATCATCGCAAACGGGAGGTCGTACGGGTTCGTCGCCAGCGCTTGTGCCGCCCGTTCGCAAGCTTGCCCGCGGTTTCGCGCTTCGGCCGTATAAGCCGCGAGTTCGCGCAGCAACGCCAGCTGGCGCTCGCCGATCACACGCTGCGTGTCGTCGGTATTAGCGCAGATGATGCCACCGACTGTGCCGGCCTCTGAAAAATCGGGCTGTAGAAGTAGGTGTAATACGTCTCCTCGGGATACCCGTTACGCTCCATGATGAGGCGCTGTTCCTCGACATAGGTACCTTCCTTGCCGCCCAGCGCGCTGGCCAGCATCGGACCGATTTCGTCCCAGATTTCGCGCCGCACGACCGAGGTCGGCTGCCCCAGAGCGGCCGGGTGCTTGCCGCCGATGATCGACTTGTGCGGATCGTTGTAAAATTAGATGAGCTCCGCGCCCCAGCCGAGCCAGAACGGCTGCCGCGACGTAAGGATTATACGAATGGCTGTCTTGAGGCTTTCCGGCCACAGTGCGGTCGGTCAGCCGGCGCCGAGCGAACTGGTCTTCATGCCCCTTTGCCGACTCTGGGTCTGGCTCTTTGTAGGGCGCCTCGGACAGATATATACCCGCCCCGGCCCCGGGCATGATCCTCCCCGGGCATGATCCTCGAGTTGTTGGATCACTGGCCCGTCGACCGGAACGCCAGTTCGCTGATCGGCGATCAGGAGACGATTTGGGTACCGCCGGCATCGCCGTGATCTGCGCCAGTTTGTTACCCGGTTGCTCGCGGCAGTGTACTTGGCTACGGATGAGATTGCCGGCCTGTTTCGCCGTTGAAGCCCGTAGATGTTCGCCCAGTTTTTCCCGGTGCCGACGGATTGAGGGTCCGGCGGACGGATTTTTCTTGGGTTCCAATCGTCGCATCAGTTTCGCCGAAATCGTGTCCTTCTAGGGTCTGTTGAGATTCATCGTGAATTGATGACGGCGGCGGTGAGATAGATCATGGCTTTGAAGCTCTGGTCGGTTTTGTCGGCGCGCATGGCGATGCGTTTGAATTCCTTGAGCTTGCAGAAGAAGTTTTTGATGAGATGGCGCCATTTGTACATCTCGGTGTCGATCTGGAGCGGCACGGTGCGGCGGGAATGCTGAGAAATCACGATCTTGGCGGCGCGCTGGTTGAGATCGGCGATGATGTCGTTGCTGTCGAAGGCCGTGTCGGCGATCAGCGCGGCGAAATCGACGCCGTTGAGAAGCGGCGCGACGCCGACAGTATCGAAGCGCTGTCCGGGCAGCAGCACGAATCGGACGAGATTGCCGAGCGCGTCGGTGAGGGCGAGGATTTTTGTCGTCATGCCGCCTTTGGAGCGGCCGATGGCCTGGCTTTGAGTCCCCCTTTTGCGCCCTGTCCGTGGCGGTGAACCTTGACGATAGTGGCGTCGATCGTCGCGTATTCCATGTCCGGCTCATCCGAGACGGCATCGAAAAGACGTTTGAAAACATCACCCTTGACCCAATCTCGATACCGCTTGAAGACGGTGTTCCACGGGCCGAACAGCGGCGGCAGGTCGCGCCAGGGGCTGCCGGTTCGGGCGATCCACAACACCGCCTCGACAAACCGCCGGTTGTCCTCACCGCTGCGCCCGGGATCAGACTTCTTGCCCAGGCAGTGCGCTTCCATCTTCGCCCATTGGGCGTCGCTTAGGACGTATCGTTCCATCCCAAGCTTGAATCACATCCCCCGCAAAAGGGGAATCCTAAATCTCAACAGACCCTAGAACAAAAAATCGAGCCACCCAGGCCGGACGCTCGACCATTCATGACAACGCTGATGCAAACCAAAAAGGGGCGGCCCGGAGGCCGCCCCTTCTTACTGCTGAGACCGAACTGTTTTTTACGGTGCGACGATCTCGACGCGGCGGTTCTGCGGCTCACGCACGCCGTCCGCCGTCGGGACGCGGTTGTCGTTCTCGCCACGGCCGCTGACGATCATCTGCTCCTTCGGCACGCCGAGTGCCGCCATCGCCCTCGCGACGTTGTTAGCGCGCCGCTCGGAGAGCCGCTGGTTGTATCCCGGCGAGCCCGACCGGTCGGTATAGCCGGTAACCTGCAACTGCACCGGAGCACCCGCCCTGTAGGCATCGGCCGCCTGCTGGATGATCGCATGACCTTCCGGCGTAACCGTGTCCTTATCCCAATCGAAGAACACGATGAACACCTTGGGCGGAGCTGGCGGCGGAGCCGGGGCGGCAACCGGAGCCGGGGGCGGCGGCGGCGGCACAAAATGGTAGTTCAGGCCAATCCGGAAAATGTTCGCGTTATTGTCGACCGTAACGTGCTGCCTGAAGAACCCTGCGATCGGAGCGTTATACGAAAAGCTGCCCAAATCGGTGTACAGATACTCCAAGACCACCCCGAAATTCGGAGCGATATTCACCTCCGAGCCAGCGCCGGCTGCCCAACCAGTCTGCACGCCGCTCGTCCTCCCGCGAAATGACCCAGTGAGGCCACTCGGCAGCGTCACCGCGCCGGCAAGCGACGAGTCCACTTGCCCATACGCAAAGCCGCCAGATGCGAAAAGAAGCCAGTTCGGCCTGGGCTGGTAGCCCACGCGACCACGTACCGTGCCGAGCCATTCCATGTCGCGGGAGGCGGCACTCGTGACCGAGGCGCCGCCGATAGTCTTGACGGTTTGACCCGAATGACTGGTCAAACCGGACCCGTCAAAATCAGTCTCGATCCCGAGCAACCAGTTAGGGTTTAATCTCCAATTATAGCCACCTTGGACGCCGCCAACAGGCCCACTCGAATCAAGCTTGTCGTTCGTCGTAAACCCAGTGCTATTACGTGTCGCGGTGGAACTACCGAACCCACCGCCAACGTTGACGCCGGCGTAGAAGCCCGCAAAAGGATCCCACGCCCCCCCCATCAGCATCGGTGGCGCCTGCGCTCCCGCGGGCGCAATCCCCGCAAGGATAAGCGCTGCCGCCGGTATAGCAATTCTTGTAAGGCCCATAACCCCCTCCGAAGTACGCCGAACGTCCACTACGAGCCTCTATACTGCAACTAGCGTGCAGGTGCAATTCCCGAGGCACGTTTCGCGAATTCCGGTCCAGACCGTGGCATATCGGCCACAGATCGAGGTCACAGGCGGCCTGTCATAAGTCGGTCGCCGATCCTTCGTCCCTGTGCACCGGCATACAGGGCACCGTTTAGCCCAAGGTTGCGGACATTAGCAATGCGACAACACCCTCGCCCCGAAACGGGCTTTATTCGGTGGTCCTAAGATGGACCACCGCCGCAACGCTGGCGAATGCATAGTTGATGGATCGATTGTCGCTATTCGCGCTTGATAGCGACGGCGGGGCTACTCCCGCAAGTCGCTGGTTTGCCGCTGTTGCAGGTTCGATGCGGTGGCACAGTCGGCCGAAGGAAAATTCACACTCGGCACCGGTAATCGCTTTCACGACGGCGCATCGGTTGTCTGCCGTAACGTTGCGTGGCGCCGGTTCGGTGATGAGGCAGCCGACGACTGGTCCGCTCGTCGCAAAAAAAAAACGTAGTGCTGAGCCTGATGCCCACGCCGCAGCGAAAACGCTCGCGGCCGAGCGCGGCGGCGGTTAGTTCTCGTCCTCTCCGAATTGGGTCCGGCCCACGAATCGAATCTCTACTGCTACCGCCGCGATTATCCTGATCAGATCGTCACTCGCTTGAAGAATCTCAATATCTGAAAAAATTCTCGACCGCGGAGGGATTTGAACCTGCGGCCACGCGCCCGGAATAAGTTGATCAGTTAGTCATTGTTTTTCAAAAGATCAGGTAGTCTGTGCCGTCCGGGGAATCGGGAAACCCTTGGATGCACGGAGCCGACGATCTAGTATCTGCCCAGATGTCCTCTTGTTGGGGAACGATGTCTTGATACTTGCAGGTATTTTGCCAATGCTGGCCGCACTAAAAAAAGCACTGCGCCGCAAGTACGGAGAGAGAGAAGGCTTAGCGGAGTGATTGATGAAGAATGTTGGCGCCATTGAAGTAGATGCTGCTCAGGCCGAAACGGCACCGGTCGACCAACTGCTAGTCTCCGGATGGCGGGTCCTGTCTCGTCTTAAAAAAGGTCGCATTGGCCGGCGCCATGACGACGGGAACGTTTCAGTAGATCGCTCCGAGCCGGGTGATTTCCTGCTCTACGGTCCGCATTGGAAATTAGTGAGCGGTTGGTATCGCCTGGAGTTTCGATGCGAGGCGCGCCGCCCCCGATGGCGTGCGCAGCCCGCTCTGGGCGTCGAAGTCATCGTTCAAAACCGCGTGCAGCAGGCATGGCGTGATTTCACCGTGGTTGAGCTCGCCTCGGGCGAAGGGGCGATCGATTTCGAGGTACCGTTCGAACTGGGCGTCGATGCCGGCGGCGAGGCACGCTTCGAATTTCGCCTGCATCATCTGCACAATGCGGATTTGACGATCAGTGCTGTCGATTTGCGCCGCTTGACAGAAGGGGATGCAGCAGCGCCGCCACCGCGGTGCTGGCGGTTGCTGGGACGTCAACGGCTCACATGGCGGGCACGCCGCGACGCCGGTGGTCGAGTCCGCATCGGCCATTGGGCCCTGCCGGGAACCGTACTTCATGGCGGTTTGCCGATCCTGAGCCTTCCTGAGGGAACATATCGCCTCGTGGTGCAGGGTCGCACGGTTATGCAGCGCGCAGAGGCTCCGGCGCTCGCGGTAGAAGTTATCGCGAGGCCCTGGTCGGGACGACGGTCGCGCGATGACGCACCGTTAAGGGATAGAATACGGCTTTGTATCGCCGACTTTACGACCGCCGAATTAAGCTCCGGTGGTGCAATCGAGTTTCGTGTCCCGGCAGATTTTGGCATCGAGAGCGGCGATCATGTACCGATCGTGGTCAGCGTCATTGCTCTTGACGGCCGCGGCTTCCTGCTCGACGGCCTCACAATTTACAAGGTTCAACACGAACCCAAAGACATTTCATCGCCCGCGCGATGGCGCCTCGCGGGTTGGCTTCGCGGCGATGTCCGCGGTGGAGCAAATATCGGCTTTCACGTTTCGGTGGCGCGGGAAGAACGGCCGGGTATTTTCCTTTGGTCGCGGAGCCCGCACTTGTCGCTCCATCCAGGGCATTTTCGCCTGAGCTTTCGCGCGACTGCCGCGTACACTAGCGATTTGCGGAAGCCGGTCCTCGGTGTCGAGTTGGCCGCCAAGTCTCAAGTCTCGCCCATCGATCGCTTGTGCGGGCGAGCCCGAATCCCTGCGGTGTCCTTTTTAGCGCACGAAATTCCCGCCTCTAGGCTGGCGAATGGTGTTGTCGAGTTGGACTTTGCCGTGCCCTCCGATATCGACGAAGATTTCGCTTCGTGCCGTCTGGTTTTTCGCCATTTCGGCAATGCTGACCTGACGCTCGACACAGTGGAACTTCGCGAAATCGTGTGTCCAGAAACCCAGTCGTCTACCCCGCGGGGACCGACACCGCGGCGCAATGTGCTGGTGATTGGGAATTGCCAGGCGGACATCATTCGCCTCGGCTTCGAGCGGGCCGCGCCGCTGCGCTCGCGTTTCAAGGTAAAATATCATTTTGTTGGCGTACAAGAATATTTGCACCAACGCTCAATTCAAGAATTGCGCGAGGCGAGCCTGCTATTGATTCAAGATATCAAAGAATGGCAAGCCTATCCCTTGAAGGAATTCGTACCTGATGATATCGAGATTATCCGCTTTCCATTGCTATACCTTGCATCGCTTTGGCCATTCGATCAACATAGCTGGGTGAACGATCCTGAAGCACACGAACGCGAATGGCCGAATTTGACGTTCGCACACCTGGACGGCCTGCTTGGTCGCCTCCGCCACCAAATACCGGATCCTGAGGCCAGATTCGCGGTCTATCGCGATCTCAATATCGAAGGCATCGTCAACTATGTTCGGCTGCACGATTTCGAGCGTCGGCGATTGTTGGCGATGGATGAGCGCTTCGGTGGCGGGATCGGAAAATACGTGCTCGATAATTTTCAAACCAGGCAGTTATTTTACACCATGGCTCATCCGAATGGGGACCTGCTGTCGAAACTTATGCAACGACTGATGGAATTGCTCGGGATTGACGAGCCGTTGCCGTTCGGAGCCGATTTGGATTACCTGAAACAGGAACAGGTCCCGATCCACCCGAAAGTGGCGCGGGCACTTGGGATAACATGGGCCAACGAGAAGACCTTGTATGCCTACGAAGGTCGACCAATCACATGGGAAGCCTACATCCGCTCCTACATCGCTCATTACGGTTGATTTTCCCCAAAAATCGTCAGCGGGCGGCGGACAGATGGTGGCGGAGGGGATGCTTGGAATTGAGCGATCTCCACCGAATGCTTGACCGAATATCTGGCATGCTGGTAGCCATGATTGAGGCAGTAGCTACGCCGTGCAGAGGTCGTCGAACATGCGTGCCACCGAGGCACAAATTTGCGAGTTCTGCCTTGATTACCTGAACCGCAGTTTGGCTCATGCCCTTCCACCGCATGAAATCGTGGCGGAAGCCCGGTTCGCCAGACTGGGCTTGGACTCTGCGTCATCGACCCATTTCCTTGTCGAATTGGAGGATTGGCTTGGGATCGAGCTCAGCCCTGAGGTCGTTTTCGAGTACCCGACGGTTGGCGAATTGGCGCGCTTCCTGGCCGATCAATCCCCAACCCAGGGCAGCTGAAGTTGACGGAGCGCGCCGCGTCTCTGGTCGAATTGCTGAGGCATTGGGGTACAACGCAGCCTGATCGGGCTGCCTACACAGTCGTATCCGACCGTGGCGGCGCGGCATCAACGTGCACATTCGCCGAACTTCTTCGCCGCGTGGAAGTCGTCGCCGAAAGGCTGCGCGAGCGCGGTAAGCCCGATGACCGCGCAGTGCTCCTTTGCCCCCACGGACTAGATTTCATTATCAGCTTTTTTGCCTGCCTTTCTGCGCGGATCATCGCGGTACCGATGATGCTGCCGCGGCGACACATCGCACGTGACGTTGCGTCGACTATCATCAGCGACTGTGAGCCGCGTTTTGCGCTGACGACAAGTGAACTCCTCAACGAGCAACGTCCCGACCTCGGAGAGCGGTTTTCCGGCCGTGGAATGGAGTGGGTCTTCGCGAATGAGGATCACGGTGCAGCACCGATCGCTGCTGGCCCGCTCCCAAAGGCGGAGGACATTGCTTTCCTGCAATACACCTCCGGCTCGATCTCGGCGCCCAAGGGGGTAATGGTCAGTCACGCCGGCGCTCTCGCCAATTTGGAAATGATCCGGGTAGTCGTCGGGCTCACCCAACCTACCTATGTAAGCTGGCTGCCGCTTTATCACGACATGGGTTTGATCGCGAATGTTCTTCAGTCGCTCTACGTCGGCTCGCGTTGCGTATTGCTGTCACCAGTCGCATTCATCAGGCGTCCGCTGGCATGGCTGCGTGTAATTCACGACTATTGTGGCGCAGTGTCCGGCGCGCCCAATTTCGCCTTTGATCTGTGCGTGAGTCGATATCGCCCCGAGGACATGGTGGATATTGACCTTTCATGTTGGAAATTTGCGTTTAACGCGGCGGAGCCCGTGCAAGCCGATACAATAGCTCGCTTCATCGATAGATTTGCGCCGCATGGATTTTTCCCGCGCGCGATGCGCCCGTCCTACGGCCTGGCGGAAGCGACAGTGCTCGTTTCAACCGGGCGTCGAGATAGCATGCTCGTGAAACGCAGCGTTAGCCAAGCCGGCCTGCAGCACCATCTGGTGAAGCCGCCCGAGACATCCGACGACGAGCAGAGCGTCGTCGGATGCGGTCGAGCTCTGGCCGGCGAAGAAATTGCGATCGTCGATCCCGAAAGCGGCCACAGCCTCGGTGCTGCGCAGGTTGGCGAAATCTTCGTCGCGGGTGCGAATGTCGCGGAAGGATATTGGGGTACTCACGATGCAACCGCCGAAACATTTGAAGCGCGCATCCACGGCCGGAACCAGAATTGGTTTCGCACAGGCGATCTCGGCTTCATCGACGAGACCGGCGAACTCTACATCACCGGTCGGATAAAAGAGGTCATTATCATTCGCGGCATCAACCACTATCCGCAAGACATCGAGAACACTGTACAAAATACCAATTCCACCTTACGGCGCCATAGCGGCGCGGCTTTTGCCGTAACAGATTCTCAAGGCAACGAAGGCCTCGTCATAGTTCAGGAGGTAGAGCGCACGGCTCGTCATCAGGCGGGACTGCCGCAACTCATAGCCCGTATTCGCGAAGCGATTGTCATCGAACACGACATTGCGGCCGTGGAGATCGTCCTGATCCGGACCGGGACGTTGCCCAAGACGACGAGCGGCAAAATCCAGCGGTCATCGACCCGTCAACTATGGATGCAGGGCGACCTTGTCGAGTTGCCGATCGTACCGGATCGGCCGGAGGGGGCAAAGTGTTAGGATCCTTCCCGTCTGTTCCCGTCGCAGCCCCTGGTATTGGCCATCGGCCCCGTTGCTGCTATCGCCGACCGGCTCGTGTTCTCTAATCGCATCTCCCCTGCCAAGGCGTCCTCGTCCCGTCTCTGTCGCTCGCCCCGGGGTCACGGTTCTCTCCGCGGTCGGCATCGCCGCCGCATCATCCGGCTCGAAGCGCTGGCTCTCCAATATCCACACCGGGCTCCTGGAGGTTACCCTCTGTAACCCAACGGCTTCCCGCGGAGTAGCCCGCACGCTCGCCCCGGAGGGCAAGCACTCCGTCTCGGCGCTGCCGCCGAACGGACTCGACCATGCTGCGATGCCCCGGCGATACCCAGGTCACGAATCACCGCGGTTAGTGTGTTGGTAACTGTTTGATAAAATTGGCTGGGGCGGGAGGATTCGAACCTCCGTATGCCGGAATCAAAATCCGGTGCCTTACCACTTGGCTACGCCCCAACATCAGCGCGCGGAAGCCGCTGCCCGACTCTCGCTGCTCCCGGACCCGCCGCTCGACGATGCTCCCTGCCTCGCATAGGCGGTACGCCGGCGCAAGGCCAAGATTTCGCCGCGAGGCGTTCCAACCGCAAGCGCCAAAAGCGCGCGGCGCGCGGATTTGCGCCGGCCGCATCGTCCCGTTCGACGGACGCCGGTCGGCGGTCGCTATGGCGGCGGCTGCGCCTCGAAGGTCTCGTCGCCCGCGGCAAAGGCGACCCAGGGCTGCTTGCTTCGGGTCCAGATGTGCCGGGTCGGCCGCAACCAGGAGGTGTCGTCGAGCGTGCCAGCGCGGATTCGGATCACGCCGTCCCGCGGTGGGCTGGCGAACCAGGAGCCGCATTCCGGGCACACCCACCGCGTGTTGACCCGCCCGCTATCGGCCATGCGCTGCAGCGGGCGCGGCTCGATTCCGCTGCGGTGAAAGGCGCTTTCCGCCACCACCAAGCCGAGTGAAAAGGCGCTGCTGGTCAGGCGCTGGCAGTCCTTGCAGTGGCAGGTATAGACCAGCCGCGGCGCCTCGGTGATCTCGTAGCGGATCTTCCCGCACTGACAACCGCCGCTCTGCGGATGGTTCATCGCCTGCCTCCGTCGACGCGCGTAAGCTGGCGCAGCCTACCGGCATCGCCGCGCGGCGGCAACGATCAGGCGGCGGGAGCTGTCGCCATGGCTTCGGGATGCGCCGTGGAGGCCGCGTGGCGCGCATCGGCAACGAGTTGCAGCGCCTCGTCGGTCCAAGCGTGGTGCTCGCCGACGGTCGCGCGATGCCCGGCAAGCGCGGCCTCGGCGTGCTTGACCGCCTCGGTCGAGCGGCCCGCGGCGAGCAGCGCGCGCGCATAGCTGTGGCGGGCGCGGTGGGTGTTCGGATGGCTGGCGCCGTGCATGCCTTGCCAGCGCTGCAGCGTGCGCGCGCACATCGCCAGCGTGGCATCGACCTCCTGCTGGCCGCGCAGCGCGACGAGCAGCTTGTCGACGGTCATCAAGCCCATCGCGATGAGATGGTTGCCGAGCCGACCGCCCTGCTCCTTCTGGCGCTGCAGGGCCGCCGCGAGATCGTCGGGCGCGAGGAGGCCTTGCCCGACCAGCAATTCTCCAAGGCGCATTCGACTCTCTCCACATTCGCGCCGGCGCGGCGAACGCGCCCCGTGGTTGACTGGGTTATCGCGAAAGATCGTTTCTGATGTGTTAGTAACGATTACAAATTTGCGCTGCGGCGGCGTTTTCTGCATTCGGCAATCGCAGGCAGTCTGATGCCGAGCGGCTTGCATCCGGCGCGCGCAAGGACTTGAATACGCCCGCCAAGACGGAACCCCCCGACCGTCATGCCCGATTCGACGAGCCTTCCCGGCCTCGCGCCGTTTCGCAGCCGACCGGTGATTGTCGGTGCGGCCGCGCGTGCCGAGCGGGGCGAGCCGCGGTGGCGCGATATCCAATGGATCGATTTTACCAGCGACCCCGACAGCGCCGCGGCCCCGCCGCCCGATACCTTCGCGCCCGAGATGCCGGCGAAACCGCCCGAGATGCCGCGTGGTGCACCGGGGCTCGGCGGCGCGCTGCGGCATTTCGCACGTCCGACTACGGCTCCCGGCGATAGGCGGGATACGATACCCGGCCTTGCCGACCGCTTCACCCGTCTTCCGATAACACAACCGCCGCGGGTTCGGCCGCCGGCCCTGCCGGTCTCGCGCAACCCGGAGCCGCGACGCCCAGCTGCGCCCATCGCGCCACCACGCGGGCCGGTTCGGCCGGTGATGGCGAAACAGGATCCGGTGGTTATCCGCCCGCGCGTACCGGATGCTCCGCCAGCCCCGGCCCCCAACCCCGAGCCACACCTCATCCGGCCGACGATCGACGCGGCCACGCGACCGGCAGAGCGGCCGTTTCCAGCGTCGATTTCGACGCCGGTCTCGGTCAAGGCACCGGCCGAGCCGACACCAGTGTCCGCGTGGCGGCAGGCATTCGCGCAGCGCGGCCGAGCGGCCACACGGCGACTGACCGCGAGCACGTCGGGCGTCACTAATCGCGCCCGAGCCATGCGGCGGCCTTCGATAGGCAGGATTCCGGGCCTGCCGGTGCCGGGGCTGGCGGTCTTTACCCGGATGCGCCGCGCCGCCGGCGGCATCGGCAGATTTGTCGCGCCGCGCGAAAGGATGCTGCGGGTTTCGGGACTGGTCACCCTGTCGGTGATCGCCGTCGCGCTGACCGCTTATGGCGGCGGTGTGCTGCTCACCTTGGTGGCAGGGCCGCGCACCGGCGCCGCCGCCGCGAAGCCGGTGACAGCGTCGGAAAAGGCGGTACGCCAAGGCCCGGCCCTGGTGTCGCCGCTCGTCGTCGCCCCGGCAAATGCGCCATCGGGCGAGCCTGCAGTCCGCGCCGGCTTATACATGGCGCGTGCCAAAGCCGGCGACGCGGCGGCGCAATACGATGTCGGCGTGCTGTACGCGCGCGGCGACGGGCTGGTGCAGGACTATGCCAGCGCCTTCTCATGGTTCCACGCCGCGGCGGCGCAGGGCAATGTCGCCGCGCAATACAATCTTGGCGTGCTCTATGCCGAGGGGCACGGCGTGCCGGCCGACCCGGGCGAGGCGCTCAACTGGTACCGCAGCGCCGCCGACCAGAACCACCCGGGCGCGCAATTCAACCTGGCGCTCGCCTATGCCGAAGGCGCCGGCACCACTCAGGACTACGCCGCCGCGGCCCGCTGGTACGAGCGCGCGGCACGCCAGGGACTGGGCTCGGCGATGATCAACCTCGCGATCCTCTACGAGCAGGGCAACGGGGTCGAGCGCTCGCTGGCCGATGCTTACGCCTGGTACAACGCCGCCGCCGACCGTGGCGACGCCGGCGGCAAACAGCGCACCGGCACGCTGTTCCAGCAGTTCAGCGACAGGGACAAGGGGCGCGCCCAGAGCCTCGCCGCGACCATCGCCGCGTCGCTCGACGCTACGGCCCCGAAATCGAATAGCGACCAAATCAAGGGCTGACCTTTTCGCCGACGCGAGCAGCTCCCCGCTCGCGTCGGTCTTACTCGATCGCGCGAACCAATGCGCGAACGGTCGCTTCAACGTCGGTGGCGCGCATGACCTCGCCCATCACCGCAATGCCGACGGCGCCGGTGTCGAGGCAGGCGCGGGCGTTGCCGGCGTTGACCCCGGCGAGTGCGACGACCGGCCCCTTGGCGGCACCGACCGCTGCCGCAAGGCCCTCGAGGCCCAGAGCGGGGCCATAGCCCGGCTTGCTATCGGTCAGAAAAACCGGGCTGATCGTCACGTAATCGGCGCCGCCGGCGATCAATGCGGCGGCTTCGCCCGCCGTATGCGCCGAGACGCCGATCAGCCCATGCGGCAACCTTACCCTTGCCGCCTGCGGATCGCCGCCGGACGGCAGGTGCACACCGCCGGCGCCAGCCACGACAACGGCATCCAGATCATCATGCGCCATGACCATCGCGCCATGGGGGCGGCCGATCGCGACCAGCGCGGCGAGCAGCGCCAGGCGCTCGGCGGCAGGCAAATCCTTTTCCCTGAGGCTGAGCCAGCGGCATCCAGCGGTGAACGCGGCAGCCGCGATCTCGGCCAGCGGCCGCCGCGCCTGCGAACGATCGGAGATGATCAGGAGCGGCGGGTCGGGCAGAATCATGCCCCCCGCCCCCACCCCAACCCTCCCCCGCTTGCGGGGGAGGGAGCGCGTCGGTGCAAGCGGAGACAATGCATCCACGCGTGCCCGCGATGATCGCGCAGCACAGACGAAAGTATTCCGGCGAACCCCCTCCCCCGCTGGCGGGGGAGGGTTGGGGTGGGGGTACCGGTGGTCACCCCGCCGCGGTCAGCTCGCGAGCCGAAAGGCGCTCGAGGTTCTTCAGTCGGCCGAACAGCACCTCCGGGGCGAGGCGTGCGTGGCCAGCCTGCAGGCACGTACCAAATTTCTCGAGTAGCTCCTCATCGGCGAGCGGCAGCTCGGCGGCGCCGCGGGCGCGGCGCACCTGCGCGGTCTCCAGTTTCTCGCCGCCGATCAGCTCGACGCGCACCTGGTCGTAGACGGAGGCGCCGGAGATTTCCGGGTCGTAATTCCGGTTGGTCTCGACCGCGACCTTTTCCATCAGCGCCTGCACGTCCGGGCGGCGGACAAATTCGTCCGTATATTCGGCGAGGGTGGCGCGGCCCGCGATCACCGAGGCGGCCATCGCGAATTCCATGCTGAACTTGCCCTCGAGACCGGTCTGCGGGCGATGGTTGCGCAGGATCATCGCCCGCGTGTCGCTGATCTCGGCGGTGATGCGGCTGATGTCCTCCGGCTTGAGCGGCCGCTCCTTGAGCAGATCGAGCAGCCCGTCGAGCGTGCGGTGCACCGCATAGCAAGCCGGGTATTTCTTGATGCTGAGACCGTTGCGGACGATGTGCCACGGCTCGCCGCGGGTGATCGGGCTGTCGCGGTCGACATTGCCTTGCGGCGATACCGCATAGAGGAACCCCTGCGGGTGTTCGAGTACGTCGGTGGAGGCCGTGAAGCCGGCCTCCGCCATGCGCGCCGAGACGAGCCCGGCATGCGCCGCGCGACCGGCGTGGAACGGCTTGGTCATCGTGCCGAAATTCGCCATCAGTCCGCCGGCCTGCGACGCGGCCAGCGCCAGGGCCATCGCCGTCTGCTCGGCGTCGAGCCGGCGCAGCCGCGCGCAGGCGCCTGCTGCGGCAATGGCGCCAAAGATGCCGGTCGGGTGCCAGCCCTTGGGACGCTGGTCGTCCCGGTCGCGGCGCGACAGCTCGGCCCAGCACTCGTAGCCCGCGACATAAGCGGCGATCATCTCGCTGCCCGAAGTGCCCAGCTCCTCGGCCTCGGCGAGGATCGCCGGCACCAGCACGGTGGAGGGATGGCCGCGCACCGCGACATCGTCGTAATCGAGCGCATGCGCCGCGGTACCGTTGATCCACGCCGCCTCGGGTGCCGGCGCGGTCTCGCCGGTGAAGTACAGCGTCGCCGTGCCCGGCGGCGGGTCGAGCGCCTTTTTAAGCAGCTGCGGCGCGTCGTCGCGCGAACCGGCGATCATCGTCGCGATCGTATCGATAAAGCCCGTGCGGGCGACCTCGATCGCCTCTGGCGGCAAATTCTGGAAGGATAGATCGGCGACAAAACCGCCGAGATCGCGCGTCAGGGCCATCGCTCACCTCCATTTCGCACGAGTATGAAACATTTCCCGCCCAGGCAAAACTCGTTGGCAAAACTTGTCACCTCGCCAGGTTTGGGCGATGAAGGCACATGATGAAGCTGCGAGCGCTGGTGACCCGTCCGCGCCACGAGGCGGCGACGCTGGCGGCGCTGCTCGCCGAGCGAGGCATCGACACGATCATCGAACCGATGATCGAGATCGTCGATCACGACGCGCCGTTGCTCGACCTCGCCGGCGTGGGCGCGATCCTGTGCACCAGCGCCAATGGTGTCCGCGCCCTGGCGCGGGCGAGCGCGGAGCGGGGCGTACCGCTCTTCGCGGTGGGCGACGCCACGGCACGCGCGGCACGGAGCGCGGGCTTCGATGCGGTCGAGAGCGCGGGCGGTGACGTCGAGGATCTGGCACTGCTCGTCGCGGCGCGATTGCGGCCGGCTGAAGGGCGCTTGCTGCACGTCGCGGGAAGCGAGATCGCCGGCGATCTCGCCGGCCGGCTCCGGACGGCGGGGTTTCTCGTGGATCGCGCCGTCCTCTACGAAGTGCGCGCTGCGACCGCGCTTAGCCCGGACACGACGGACCTGATCGATCGCGGCGCGATCGACCTGGCGTTGTTCTTCTCGCCGCGCAGCGCGACGACTTTCGCCCGCCTCGCCGCACCGGTCGCCGCTGGGCTGGGCAAGGCAACGGCGATCTCGATCAGCCGGGCGGCCGATGCGGCGCTGGACGGCCTGCCGTTTCGGGAGCGGCTGATTGCCGCCGCGCCGACCCAGGCGGCGCTGCTGGCGCGGCTCGACGAATTCGCGGGCCAACTCGCATGAGCGAAACGCCCGGCGAGATTACACCACTACCGCCGCCAGCGGAGCCTTCGCCCGTGACGCCGCGCCGTACAATCCCGGCACAGGCGATTGCGGCGGTGGCGGGCGTATTGATCGTCATCGCCCTAATCGTCGCCAGCCCATTTTGGGCGCCGCCGGTGATGCGCGCGCTGCCGTGGGCCGCGCCGGAGAAAGTCCAGCCTGAGAAAGCCCAGGCCGAGAAAGCCCAGGCCGAGAAAGCCCAGGCCGAGAAAGCTCAGGAGCCAGCGAGACCTGCGCCGCAAGCGGCAGCGCTTGCTCCCGACGCGGCAATAGCGGCCATCAAGACCCAGGCAGCGCAGAACGCCGCGGCGCTGCAACAGCTGACCCAGCGGATTGCGGCGTTGGAGGCGCGGCCAACGCCGCCGCCCGCGGATCTCGGCCCGATCGAGCAGCAGCTTGGCGCGCTGGCCAAAACGGCCACCGACCTGAAGCAGAGCGTCGCCGCGCTCGACAAGGCGGCGCAGGCGCAGCCCGCCACCGATCCGAAGAGCACCGCGCTGGCGCTGATCCTGTTGCAGGTTCGCGAGGCGGTCGATCTCGGCCGGCCGTTTGGCGCCGAGTACCAGGCGCTGCTGGCACTCGCCGCCGACCGTCGCGAATTGGTCGCCGCCGCGGCGCCGCTGGCCGGCCCGGCCGAGAGCGGCGTCGCCAGCCGCGCTGTTCTGGCCGAACGGCTGCGCCAATTGGCGCCACAAATCACCACCGCCAAGACAGCGGAATCGCCCGGTTGGACGGCGCAGATCACCGCGCGGCTGCGCGGACTGGTGACGATCCGGCGCGTCGCCGGCGGCGATCAGTCGCCGGCGGAAGCGGCGGTCGGCGATGCCCAGCACGACCTCGCGGCCGGTGACTTGGCCGGTGCGGTGGCGGCGCTCGATCGGCTCGAGAGTACCCACCTCACCGTGGCCGAGCCTTGGCTGAAGATGGCAAAGGACCGGCTCGCCGTGGAGGCGGCGCTGCGCCAGTTACAGACGGCGGTCGCCGCATCGCTCGGCGCTGCCGTTCCCGCCGGCAAGAGCTGATGCGCCGGCTCGCCGCGATTGTCACGCTGGCCGTGTTGGTGGTCGGTGCGGCAACCATCGCCGATTACCCCGGTACCGTCGACATCACCTGGCAGGGCTGGGAGATCGGCACTTCGGTCGGCGTGCTGGTCGCGGCCGTCGCGCTGCTGGCATTGGTGCTGTGGCTGGTGCTCGCCTTGATCGCCGGGATTGTCCGGCTGCCGCGCCGGTTCCGTCGCAATCGCCGCGAACGGCGGTTGCGGCTCGGCGAGCGCGCCTTGACGCGCGGCCTGATCGCGATCGCCGCCGGCGAGAGCGGCACGGCCCGACGCCAAGCGAATCGTGCCGAAGCCTTGCTCGGCTCGACGCCGCTCGCCCTGATCCTGGCGGCGCAAACCGCCCAGCTCGAGGGCGACGAGGCCGGTGCGCACCGACGCTACACGGCGCTGCTCGAAGACAAGGAAGGCGAATTCATCGGCTTGCGCGGGTTGGTCGGCCAGGCGATGCGCACTGGCGACGCGGAGTCGGCACTGCGTTACGCGCAGCGTGCGCACGAGCTGCGGCCCAACGCCGCCTGGGCGTTCGAAGCGCTGTTCGCGCTGCAAACTCAGGCTGGGCGGTGGGAGGTAGCCCGCGAGACGCTGGCCGCGGCCGCGCGCCGCCATTTGCTGCCGACCGAGCGCGCGCGGCATTACCGCGGCGCCATCCTCTATGAGATGAGCCGCACCGCCGAGGGCGAAGGCGACCGGCGGCGCGCGATATCGCTGGCCGCCGAGGCGCAGACCTTGCTGCCTGAAGTCGCCGCCCCCGCCGTTCGCCAGGCGAAGCTCTTGGTCGCCGACGGGCGCCCGCGCCCCGCGCGGCGAGTCATCGAGCAAGCGTGGCGCACCGCACCGCATCCCGCACTCGCCGCGATTTGGGGCGAACTCGGCGGCGGTATTCCAGCGCTCGAACTGGTCGCTTGGTTCGAGACGCTGGCGGCGCACAACCCGAATGCGGTCGAAAGCGCTGTCGCCCTCGCCGAAGCGGCGCTGGCGGCGCAGCTCTGGGGCGAGGCGCGCCGCCATCTCGGCCGAGCCCTCGCCGTGGCGCCGGACGCGCCGACACGCCGCCTCTGCCTGCTGACGGCGCGGCTCGAAGAAGCCGAGCACCAGGACGCGGCTAAAGCCCGCGCATGGTATGACCGTGCACTCGCCGCGCCGCCCGACCCGGCCTATATCTGCGCCCGCTGTGGCGGAGAGCACGCCGAATGGCGCGCGCTTTGCGCGCATTGCATGAGCTTCGGTACACTCGTTTGGCGGATGCCCGGCGTCGCGAGCGCCGCAAGCCTGCCGCCGCTTCTGAGCGTCGCGGCACCGGCAGCGCTGCTGCCGACGCCCGATGACTTGGCGTCCGCCGGACAATCGGCTAGATAAGGCGCCCGCTTGTCTTGTCGGCGCCCCGATAGCTCAGCGGTAGAGCAACC
>CAVZUA010000041.1:0-559644 GCA_963778385.1 uncultured Alphaproteobacteria bacterium
ACAACAGCACCTGGGAAGTGATCTTAGCGGCACTTGCCGGACGATCGGGGGCCGCTGCGTTTTTGAAAGAAAGGCCGCCTTGTCCTGGGGGTGTAATCATGTTCCGCAAGGTCGTGCTTGCTTCCGCCATAGCCCTCATCGCTTCGACTGCATCGGTGAAAGCGATGGACACATTCAATCTGGCAGGGCGGGCTGGTTTTCTGATTGGCGCGGCTCGCTATTGCGGCATGTCTGCGAGGCGCACCAGCCACGTTCGGCAATGGATTACTACAAATTTTGCCGCCGTTACCGAGACCCGTCAGGTTGTCTATCGATTTAACGACTTCATCAATGCGGCCAGCTCTGCCTCCGGCGATGGTGAGTTTTCCGTTCGATGCGGAGCCATTACTGACGCGTTCGTGACGCTTGAGCGTCACATGGATCGCTACGCCTCCGAAACCCCGAGACAGCCAAAAACATCGACCCATGCGTCGCGATAACCAATTGGGTTGCGCATACATACCAGTAGCGTCACTTATATTGTCATTCATTGCCGTGGTATTTCAATTAGCTGGCGAAATTTGTTCTACACTCATTGCTCAATAGCCGACGTTTTGTCGGATGAGCAACGGGGGCTCTCGAAGTGCGGGCCGCGGCCCGGCGAAGTTGGTTGCGGTCAGTTGCGCGTCGGATTGAAGATCGGCAGCCCGCCCTTCTTCCTGTCCCATTTCTTTCGTACCTGCTTCTCGACTGAACGATCTCCACTTTTCGGGCCTGTTAAAATTGAGTTTTGACGCCGAGGTGGTCGATGATCCCGGCCTCGCATTGTTTTGGAATACGCGCCGTTCGATGTGGGTCAGCTTGGACTTGGCGCGCATCCCCGAAGCGAGGGGTATCCCGGTCCTGACTGACAAACCCGTCGCTGTCGTCGGCTTTTGCCGCTCTGCATCGGGGGTGCTGGACGGCTCGAACACCTTGTCTGTCGTGACCGGGCTGCCTTCATCTTTCGCGAATTGGCCGCTGCATCACGTGCCGGTGAAACCAATGCGTCCACCGAAACCGTGATGGCGATCAACGAAGCATTGAGCGGCTGTCCGCCTTGCGGGCGGCCTTTCGTAAAGATCGGCCCGCCGCCTTAGACTTATCGCTACCAGACGTTCAAGCTGCATGCATCAGAGCTGGCCGGTTTTGTCTGGACAGGTTTCCGCCGTTGATAAGTGGATCTCTGCCGGTTGAGGTTGTGGGCTGGCGGTTTTGGGGTGGCACGCCGGGAGGGCGTAGCCCGACCAGAGTGACGCCCCAAAACGCCAGCGGAATTCATGCTGCCGCGACCTGCGGCAGGCGTTCGAAGTAGGCGTGATCCGGCGTCCGAGCGTCAAGGCTCGAATGCGGGCGCTTGCCGTTGTAGAAGTCCAGATAGCGGCCGATCGAGGCACGCGCCTCGGCGACGCTGTCATAGGCCCGCAGATAGACCTCTTCGTATTTGACCGAGCGCCAGAGCCGCTCGACGAACACGTTGTCGCGCCATGCGCCCTTGCCGTCCATGCTGATCGCGATGGCGTTGTCGAGCAACAGGCGGTGAAGTCCTGCGCTGGTGAATTGGCTGCCCTGGTCGGTGTTGAAGATCTCCGGCCTGCCATGTCTGGCGAGCGCCTCCTCGACCGCCTCGAGGCAGAACTCGACCTCCATCGTGATCGACACGCGCCAAGCCAGAACCCGGCGGCTGAACCAATCGACCACCGCCGCCAGGTAGACAAAGCCACGCGCCATCGGGATGTAGGTGATGTCCATCGCCCACACCTGGTTGGGCCGCACGATCGCCAGCCCCCGCAGCAGGTACGGATAGACCTTGTGTCCCGGCGCCGGTTTCGACGTATTCGGACAGCGATAGAGCGCCTCGATCCCCATGCGCTTCATCATCGTCGCGACCCGCTGGCGGCCGATCGCGATGCCCTCGCCACGCAGCAGATCGCGCAGCATCCGGCTGCCCGCGAACGGGTAGTCCAGATGCAACTCGTCGATCCGCCGCATCACCGCCAAATCGGCCGGCGATACCGGCCGGGGCTGGTAATAGACACTGCTCCGGCTGAGCTTCAGCAGCTTGGCCTGCCGGGTCACGGGCAGCTCATGTCCGCGCTCGATCATCGCTTTGCGCTCAGCATGCCGGCCTTGCTGAGCGCGCCGGCCAAAAAATCGTTCTCCAGCGCCAACTCGCCGATCTTGGCGTGCAGCGTCTTCAAATCCACCGCCGGCGCCGTTTCCGGGCCGGCCGCACCAGAGCCGAACACCCCGGCTGCCCCGTCGAGCAGCTGCGCCTTCCAACTCGTGATCTGGTTCGGATGTACATCAAACTGCTGGGCCAACTCAGCCAGCGTCTTCTCGCCCTTGATCGCGGCCAGTGCCACCTTCGCCTTGAAGGCCGGCAGTGTGGTTCCGGCGTGTCCGTCTCGTCATGCTCTCTCCTGATCCGCGGCATCCTCGCCGTCATCAGGCAGAAAATCCACTTATCCCGCTGTCCAAATTCCCCAGGCCACCTCTATCTGCCCAAGAACCAAATGGCTCCGTGATTCGACCATCGGCGGAGGGCCGCGATCATCTCGTGAGGATGGATGTGGACTGCACTCGCGGCGGATCTGCGAGGCGCCACTCGCGATCCTCGGTCGAAGGATGGCAACAATCCGGGACATAGAAGGTCCACGCGTTGTGGCGGCGGCGTTGGCGGCGACGATGGCAGTGGCCGAGCCAAAGCGGAAGAGTTGGGCGGCATCATCTCGCTTGCCGCCCAAGTTTGCTAGGGAATTACCGAGAAAGGAAATTCCTCGGGAAGGGGACGCCTCTCTCAGTGATACAAGTTGTAGCTTCAAACTCGCCGGCCGTCTTAGGTTTTATCGCTCGTAACTTCGGTTTCGATCCGAGCGGTTCGTTACATCCTGTCGTCCCGGAAGCGCCCGCCCTGGATGGCTCCGTACCACGCCGCCGCCGCGCCACAGAGTAGCGACACGGCGATTGAGAAGGCCAGGATCACAGCGCTGCGGCGGGCCTTCCTCACCGCTGTGGCCGCATTCGTGATCGCCGCGTCGACCCGCTTTGCTGCATCCCCTTGGGCGACACCGGTGCTGCCCGCGACGACGCGGGCGAGATAGGCTCTGTCTTCGTCTGTAATTCCCGTTCTGCCCGTTGCCGCGAGGAGGATGCGCGCGGCTTCCGCTCGGCTGTAGCTCAGGTTTCCGTCGGGGCGCCGGTCGCTGCGAAACAGGCGATCAAGATCGTACGGGAAAAGCGTCTCGCCACTGTTTGCTGTCGGTGAGTTGGACGCGGCGGGAGCCTTCGAATTGATCATTGCGACAGTCACTGCGAGCAAGAGACCGCTGATGACGACCGCAACCGCCCATGCGACGACCCCATGGGTGCCGTCACGAAACTCGACAAGATCGCTATGCCCCGCCGGAAACCACCGCTCACGCAGCCGGCCGGCTACATACCCGCCAAGACCGAAACTGGTAATCGCGGCGAGCAGCAGGTATAGCCCGGAGGCGAGCGCGAGCGCGGGGGAAGCATCCCGCCACGTCGGCGCCGCCGAAGAAGTCGACAATCCGATCGCGGCCCCGAACGCGAGAAGGATAAACGACAGCGCGGTACCAATAGCCGCGCCGGCGAACACGGGGGTCCACTGGAGAAACAGGCCGGCCTTCTCGACTGGCACAGTTACGGGAGCGGTTACGGTTGCCACGGTCTAGCCCCCTCTAGCGCAAGCCCAAGAAGGACATGATGGCTAGCACCACCACGATGAGACCTATCAAGTAGATCAACCCGTTCATAGCGTTCCTCCCGCGAGGCCAACTCCTAACTCACGTCAAGCCCGGAACGAAGCCAAGAGCCATCGCCGCCCCGGCAAAAAGAACTGGTTGTCGCCGCGCAAATTCCTCGTTCTTGCCCAGCAACGATTGCAGATCGCTGGTGCGCAGCGTCTCCGCCAGATTGGAGAGCTTGCTCGCCCTGGACGATCCAGTCTTCCTGCCCGCGGAGACTGTCGGCCGCGTGACGTGCGGCCTCGGCCGCATGCCTCACGCTTTTCCGCCGCTTCGGACTGCAAGGATGACATCCGCTCCCGAATATCATCCGGTATGCGGTTTGCCGTGGGGCTCTCAGGCGCGACCGTTACGGGCTCCTCCCCGGACGCGCCATCTCGTTTATCATTGTCCATTATTCAGGCCCTGGTGCTCAAAGAGTACCGAGCCAACGCACCGCCCTAATTCAGGTTCCGTGGACCATCAATGCTTGCCGGCCGATATAGCGCCGTAGTTGCCAGCAGCGGTTCATGATCGACTGCTGAACGTGCCGTCCCTCACCGGGTAGGATGTCAGACATCCGCCTCGCCAACGGTGTCCGCCATTTTGGCGCGCCCGGCCGATCGGTTTGTTCGTTCCTTCTGTGGAGTTTCGTGCCCTCTGATGCTCGATTTCGGCGTTTCGTTTGCCACCAATGAGTAAGACGATAACCGACAGCCACATCCACATCATGAAACCGATCACCGCGCCGAGCGCACCGTAGGTCTTGTTGAAGCTGCCAAAGTTGGCTTCCGGTCCTGCCGCACCTCGTTGGAATGGTGCTCAATTACGCACGCTGGCCATTGCTGGCAACACAACGAGGCATACCAGGGCGACAATGAAGAAGCCGATCATCGCCATGGTGAAGATGGCTGATAGCTTTGAGCCGGATAAAGCTACGCTGCTCCGTCTCTTCGTAAACGGCATTAAGCGCATCAAAAAGGGCTTTGATCCCGCCATTTGCACTCCACCGTGACACGACAAGACCGACGACGAAACTCACCCCAGCGAGCGCTGTGGTTGCGACGTGAGCTGGTCGAGTTGGCCACGTATTACATCGACAGCGCCGCTTGGTAGGACGCCAGCGACAGCATCCAGCAGTTTGGTAATGCTATGGGGATCGGCGAATAAGGCGTAGACCGAGACGAGCGCGGCGATCGCCGGAAACAGCGCAAGCAGCGTGTAGAATGTCACGGCCGCGGCATTGGCGAGGATCCGGTCGTCTGCCATACCGCGATGACGCGCAGAAAAATGTCCTTCCACCCTTTTGGCGGAATCTCAGAAGGTGCATCCGCCGTTCGCCCGCGATCGGGTTCGCTACGACGCGGTGCCAGAATATCGTAAGGATATAGCGCGCGCCTTTGTTCAGGATCCGTTGAGTTCGCCCCGATGCTTGGGCCATGTCGCTCTGTTTCTCGTTGCTTGCCGCCCGGAAGTTTCGCATCCGAAGAATGAGCATCGTCAGCGGCCATGACCGTCTGATTAGTTCTCAGGTTTCCCGTGGAGCAGCAAACTCCGATACGGCGGGGCTATTCCGGTTAGGGGTCAGATGACGGCCAAGCCGAATTCACCGCCCGGCCGGCGCCTCGTCTAATCGCGCGGCGCAGACGTTCACGTACGTTCACGTTATATGGCCTGGCGCGAGGTTCCAAAATCATCATTGCCGCTCTTCAGAACACGGCGACCGCGTTCCGCGACTGCTCCCGTCTCTGGATATCAAGCGCGGTGCCGAACCCTTGGAGATCCCCATGATACCCTTAGACCCGATGTCCGCTGAGTGATCGGCGGCCCGTCCTCGACATGCACACTGTCGAGGGTTGTGCCGGATGACCGGCACAGAGCCTCAAGCATGGGGGACGGGCCTGATGGACGATATCACTTTTGTCGGATTGGACGTGCACAAGGCGACGGTATGTATTGCGGTAGCAGAGGGCAGGCGCGGCGGCGAAGTACGACAGCTCGGGGTTTTCGAGAACCGTCCCGAGATCCTGAGCAAGGTGGCGTCGCGGCTCAGTAAAGGCGGCCGGCGACTGAGCTTCTGCTACGAAGCGGGGCCTTGCGGCTACGGACTTCACCGGCTGCTGACCGGTTATGGGCATGAGTGCGTTGTCGTAGCGCCGTCGCTGATCCCGATGAAGGCGGGCGACCGGGTCAAGACGGATCGCCGCGATGCGCTGATGCTGGCGAAGCTGCATCGGGCCGGCGAACTGACGGCAATCTGGATACCCGATGCCGCACACGAGGCGATGCGCGATCTGGTGCGGGCGCGGGCGACAGCGGTCCGGGTGTTGGCCAAAGCGCGACAACATCTGCAAGGCTTCCTGCTGCGCCATGAGCGGATTTACCGCGGGGCTCGCGCCTGGACCTTGGCTTATCGACGCTGGCTGTCGACGGTGCGCTTCGAACATCCGGCTCAGCAGATCGTGCTGCAGGACTACATTCATGCTGTCCAGGAAGCTGAGACCCGACGTGACCGGCTGACGCAGCAGATCGAGGAACTGCTGCCGAACTGGTCGATGGCGCCCGTCGTCGCGGCTCTCCAGTCGATGCGCGGGGTCGCCCTCGTCGTGGCGGTCACCGTCGTGGCGGAAGTCGGTGACTTTCGCCGCTTCGCTAATCCCCGGCAGCTGATGGCCTATCTCGGCCTGGTGCCGAGCGAGCACTCGTCCGGGCGCTCGGTTCGACGTGGTGGCATCACCAAGGCCGGCAACGCCTTGGCGCGGCGCGTGCTCATCGAAGGGGCCTGGACTTACCGCATGTCGGCGCGGGTGAGCCGTAAGCTTCACGACCGCCTCGAGGGGCTGCCCGCGGCGGTGCGCGACATCGCCTGGAAAGCGCAGCTCCGCTTGTGCGCGCGATATCGGCGCCTGGCTGCGACCGGCAGGCCGAAAGTTGTGGTTACGACCGCGATCGCCCGCGAGATGGTTGGCTTCATCTGGGCGATTGCCCGCCTCGCGCAGCCGGCTCTGGTCTGATCAGGTGCCGCCCTCCATCGCAGCCGGAACCAGGTGAGGAGCTGCTGGGACATAATGTAACCGATGCGCAGGGCGGGGGGCAGGGCCGCGGTGGGGAACCCTCCCGCGCTGTTATGAGCCGGTCTTCGGATCGACGCTCGTCCTTAGAGTGAGGCAGCCCCAAGACGAAACCACGGTCATGCGGTACCCAACCCGCGCATGAGAGCTTGTTCAACCGGCGTCTTCGGGTCCTGTCTCCTGCCCTGCGCATCCTACGGCCTGCCCCATCCGCCGCCGCGGAACAGAAAAGCGCGCCCGACCTCTTGAAAGCGAACATGAGAAACAGCCTGTTGAAGCTGAGAGCCGAAGGAGACGACGTGCTGATAAACCTTCACGTACTCCTCAGCCATTCGCCGCGCGGTGAAACGCCTTTCAAATGTTTGTCTGATTTGCAAACGATTGAGACGGCGCAGCATCGAGACGGCCTTGGCCGCGGCTTGCTCATTGTCGACGATGAACCCGGTCACTCCATCCTCGATGATCTCCGGTACCGAGCCGTTTGGATAGGCGATAACCGGTGTCCCGCAGGCCATCGCCTCGATCATCACCAAACCGAACGGTTCCGGCCACACGATCGGGAATAGGAGCGCCGCGGCATTGCCGAGAAATTCCGCTTTATCGCACTCGCCAATCTCACCAACAAACTCGACATGTGATGCGCCGAGCAGCGGTGCAATGCGATCCTCGTAATATTGCTTGTCGGCATTGTCGATCTTCGCTGCAATCTTCAGTGGGAGGCCGGAGAGCGCAGCAATGCGAATCGCCGCATCCGGAGCCTTTTCCGGAGAAATTCGTCCGAGAAAGGCGAGATAGCCACCGCTGCCGAAGCCCGGAAGAAGCATCCGCTCCGGCAGGCCATGCGGCACGGTTGCCACGTAGTTTGCCTGCGAAAGTGGCTTACGCTGCGCATCCGAAATCGACACAATGGGAACATTGTCAAAAAGCTCAAAGATCTCGACAAGCTCGGGGAGATCGAGCCTCCCATGCAGCGTCGCGAGGAACGGCACCTCAGTACGCTGTAAGAAAGGATAGCCCAGATAGTCGAGATGGAGATGGACGATGTCGAACTCTTCGGCACGGCGCGCCACCGTCTCCAGCATTGATACATGCGGAGCAACATGGTCATGAGTCGCCTTATCGAGGCGTAAGGCTGATGGCCAGCCCGGCGCTAACGTGGCCTTGGTCTGACTGTCACCGCTGGCAAATAGCGTTACATCATGACCCAATTCTACAAGCTCGTTGGTCAGGTAGGCGACGATACGCTCCGTTCCGCCATAAAGTTTGGGCGGAACGGCTTCGATGAGGGGTGACACTTGTGCGATTTTCATTGTGGCCTCGGCTCGGCGCTCAACACGCGCGATCGACGACCTCGTTCGAACCGCGCTCTTCCCTTGTTGACTGACTTCGATCGGAAGAGAGCTTCCGCTGCGGCTCGTGCCGCGGCTGCTCTTTTATCGTCGGTATTTGGGTAAGGCTTGGCGAGTGCCGCCGGCGCCGCTCCCTTTCGCAGCACGTTCATTGGTATCTCGCCTTCGTGACGCTTTGGTTGGAATGGCGCCTACCCGCGCGGATATCATGGAATGTCGGAGGCCCCTTTAGACCACGTGAAACATCCAAAGAAGGAGGACGACCGACAAGGGCACACCCAGAAGCCAGAGTAATATAGGCATGGGATTCACCTGAAAATGTTTCAGTTATTCCACAAACATAAAACGAACATTGTGGTTCATGTAAAGCAACGTAATATTTTTTAACTGTGATGTTACGGAAAGTGATTTTTGATACAAATGTCTGCGCTGCTTTGAGTGCTCGCTGTCGATGAGCTTCATGCGTGGAGCGCTTGTTGCTCACGAGCGTAAGGGGACCGCTTCCAGCGCTAACGGAGTTCAAAAAGCCCTTCCGGTTTTGCCCGGCGCCTAGACCGCTTGGAGATAGCGTTAAGCTTTAGCGCCGGCGTGCAGCCTGTCAGCATGAGTTGGCGACAATCGAGGTCTGCGGCGCCGCGCCGACGGCTTTGTTCGCGGGCATGCGGGCGGAAATCGAATGCACCGCTATCAGAGTCTGCGTGCCAATGGTATCGCGGCGAGACACAGCGCGGCCATCACCCAAAATCCTTGCGCCTCGGTGCAGGGACTTACCATGCAGCGGGCGATCCGGTGGCTCTATGATAACCAGGGCGACGTTCGCGGATGACCTCCTCGATAGGGCGCTAGGAGCGGTTCCCGCCGCCACGGCCCAGCGTCCTGCCCGCTCCGGCGTTCCCCCATCATCGGCTGTACTCCAGGCCCCCGACCGGATTGAATCAGCACAGCCCCGCGATGGCAACTCCCGACTTTTTCAATACAATCCGCCGAAAGCGGGAGGGCGCAAGGTGGCATGATTTGGCCACCTACTTGCTAAAACGGCGAACTTACCGTAGGGAAATCGCCCGTAAGGTGTCCCTGAAAATGCCGGATTGCACTTGAAACGCTTGCGGGCTGTAGTCCTGGTAATATCTCGCAGTCACCACGACGACGAGATCGAGTTCCGGGACGATGCGGATCGACTGTCCCCCTCGACCAAGCGCACCATCCCAGTGGACCTCACGGCCATTGGGTAGCGACCGCATTGACCGCCCATGGCCTCGATTTTCGGTGCGGTCGATGTCTCGATCCACGCTTTAGAAACGATCTGATTGTCGTTCCAGCGGCCGCCCGCGAGCACGAGTTGGCCGATTTTTGCCATATCGCGCGGTCGCAGGCGCAATCCCCCGCCGGCATCGCTATCCCCTTTGACCCGAACCCACTCGACGTTGGTAATGCCCAAGGGCAGGAACAAGGTCTCGCGCGCAAATTCGTCAAGCGGGCGTCCGGTAGCCTTGCGGACTATGGCCGACACAAGGGTCAGCGCGCCGGTATTGTAGAAGTACTCTTGTCCTGCCGGAGCAGTCACCGGAAGACCGAGGACGTAACGGCACGGATCGGGCGCCATGTGCATGCGCACCTCATCGTTGTCGTCCTCGTTGCTCGGAATGGCCTCGACCCACTTCAGCCCCATCGTCATGGTGAGCGCGTGCACCAACTGGATGCGGGCCTTCTCGGGGAACGCAAATCGGACAACTCGGGAAAGAAGCTGAAGATCGGTTCGTTGACGTTTCGTATCAGCCCGCGATCGATCGCGATCCCGAGTACGAGCGATGCGACGCTCTTCGTAGCCGACTTGATGTTATGCGGTGTATCGGCGTCAAAGGCGACGCTTTCCACCCGACGGCCATTGATCTCGTCGGAACCCTTGAAGTACCGCTCGAACACCAGCTTGCCACCGCGTGCGACCAGGACGGCGTGCACATTGGCGCTCGAAGCCACGAGCCGATCGGTCATCCTGCACAGCGCATCGTGATCGACGAGCTTGTCGTCATTGACGGAAGCGGTGGGCCAGCCGTCGTTTCGTGCGACCGGAATACCGCAGTCGCCAGGCGGGTCCGCGTATACCGGCAACGCCGTGAGCGGTGCCAACGCAGTTCCACCGAGAAGTGAAACAAATTGTAGCCGTCTCATTCGATACGTCAGCGTGAGACGCTCGCCCTCCGACCGGATCCCCATGAAGTCCCTATCTGCGACGAAACCTCTTCGATTTTTAGCCCTTCCCGCGGCGGCTATTGCGTGTCCCAAACCCGGATGACTTCGCGAGCGTCGATCGGCGCAGCGCATAGTTCGGAGCAACCATGGGATAGTCTGACGGCAGGGACCATTTCGCCTTGTAATCATCGACCGTCAGTTTATGCGCGTTCGACAGGTGGCGTTTCAGCATCTGTGCCTTGTGGCCACAATCCAGGCAGATGACGGCGTCGGGCGTCACGCTCCGGCGGATGGCAATTGCAGGCTTGAGCGGCTCTGGCGGTGAGGACGGCTGCCCTTGTCCAAGACCGGCAAGAGACTCGGCGACGGTCGCTATCAGAGCGGGCAATTGGTCTATCGCAATCGCATTTTTCCGAACGTAGGCCGCAACAATCTCGGCGACGTGATCCTTCATGACCGTCCCCCTATGCGTGTCCCGCGTGCTTATTTTTGATCGCGGGCTGGCTTCTTGGCGCCAATCGCCTTTCTCAACCAGTGGTAGCTCGCGGTAGGCAAAAACGGGTTGAATTTATTCAGAACCAGCCCAACTTATCCACACGCCATTTTCTGGGGCGGCTGTCCCATGGATGCTCAATTCAACCAATTGCTGCGCGATCTGGACGCTGCCCGCGAACTGATGTTGCTGGCGCAGCGCGATGGCGAGGCCGCACCAGCCATAGTGACGCTGCGGGCACGCTCCTACGATGCCTGGCTGGCCGCAGAAAGCTACCGGCAACGTACCGGATGCTCACCCAATCCCGTCTCTTGATCTTCGGGTGACCCGATGGCGTCGCCGCGCTTCGACGGATTGGGATGCATCGGTGGTCCATCCCGTTGTGTGGACTGGGCATGACTACGAACTCGCACGAAATCCCAAAAGTGCTGCCCGTATGAGCGCCCCTGGTGGTCGCCATCGCCCTATCTTCGACGGGCCTGCACATGAGGCGACCTTTAACCTCCCGCCGGGGGGTGATCGGCCCCCATTTGGTGGTCCGGGCTAAATGTTAGTTTGGGGTTGGTCTTGGCGCCAGCGGGAGCATGGCCGGCGGTTCGCGGGCGATGCCAAATCACGGGGTGGAAAACCGTGAGATTTTTCCTTATGGACCGAGCCAAGGCATAATGCCTCATCCCGTACATGGTACGGGCCCTGAGAGGGAGAGAACGGAATGTTCAGCCACATCATGATCGGGAGTAATGACATCGCCCGGTCAAAGAAATTCTACGACGCGCTGTTCACCGCAATGGGCGCTCAGCCAGCCACAGAAGACGCCCGGGGCCGGCTCGCTTATTCGCACAATGGCGGGCGTTTCATGGTGTCCAAACCCATCGACGGCAAGGCGGCCAGCCATGCGAACGGCGGCACGATCGGCTTTCAGATGAAGGATGCGGCACAGGCCGAGGCATGGCACAAAGCCGGTGTCGCAAATGGCGGCACCTCCATCGAGGACCCGCCTGGTGTGCGTGCGAACGGCGCGTACCTCGCTTATCTGCGCGATCCGGATGGCCACAAACTGGTCGGGGTTGCTCGGCCGGCTGGCTGACCTTTGAGATGAGGAGGACTGCCCTTTTTTGGGGCGGTCCTCCCGTACCGTGGATTGATCTTGATGCCAGCCTTGTGACCTTGCCCATTCAGGGCTAGAAGCAAGTCTGCCGGATCACGCCGAAAGGGTTATTTCTGCCGGGCGTGGCGCCGACGGGGCGGTCGCAGCAAGCTTGCGACACTTTCATGTAGTGGATCTGACGGTCGAGATCGCCGTTCGGTGCAAAGCGGTCGATCCAGCCATATCAGTCAACCCTCACTCGCCATCCGACTTCGGGTGCCTTGGCTTGGAGCACGTGTTCATAAGCTCCTAGCCCTCAACGGCGGGCATGAGCGCGTCGGGCGTCTGCGCGCAGCGCTCCTAGCTCTCGGCGCGCTGGCGATCGGTCCCTGCGCCCCGCATTAGCCTTTCAAACGACCGAGTGGAGGCGCGCCGTCTGGGCGCGGCAACCACACCGCGCCCTTCGCGCAAGCCTATAACCGCATGGCCGCTTCCACCGTCAGATTGCGTCCAGTGATGGGTTCTGCAGCCCGATCTCGATCCGCGCGATCGTATCCCAATGCAGGCCGAGTTCGACCAGATCGTGGAGTTCGTAGATTTCAGTTTATATCGAGCATGACGTCGGTAAGGCCGTAAACAGTGGCCCGCCACGCGGCAGCATGTCGGTGTCCATGACCTTGCCCTCGCTTTACGGAGTGGTGTGTTGGCGCGCCGCGGAATGGTGCGGCTGACGAGAGACCGCGACAAGCGCAGGTCCGGCATGGGTGGAACTCTGATATGAGTTATCGCGCCTGGCCATGCGGTGCTGCGGGGTGAGCGGTTAACCCGTGCCGCCGACTTCTCAGGACTTATGCGCCAGCGCTATCCGGCGGTCGCATGCCGTAACGCTGCGCCCACGCCGATCACCCTCAGCCCCAATGGGTTGCAGGCGCACGCGCGGGATCTCGGCCCGCACCGCCGCCGGGGTGGGGCAAAGCTGGGCATGGGGAGTCGTAAGATAGGGGGCGGGGCGTCGTCCCGCAAAGCTCAGATGACGAAAGGCCATGCCAGAGAAGCGTTCTTTGGGGAGCGACATCGCGAAGCTCGATGCGACGGCGGATGAGATCGCCGAGGACACCGACGTATTTTTTATGGCGAACCAGACCGCGTCTCACCGGCCTGCCGATGGTCGTATGGGTCCAGGAACGCGATCCGGCAGTCGAAATGCCAACGCTCAAGGTCCCCCGCATCACGGTTGATTGGGACACCTCGCAAGCGGACGATTTCCGCACGAGAGGTGTGCCATGGACAATCAGGCGAAAGACGTAGGAGCGCGGCCGAGCGCCGCGGAGCGAACGCAAGAGTCTGGCGTAGCGGCGCTCGGCCGCGGTGGCAGGATGTCGCGACAGCGCAAGACTGCGGCGGTACTCCGGCTGTTGCGCGGCGAAGACCTGGAGACAGTTTCGCGCGAGCTCGGCGTTACGGCGGCGACGCTCACCGGCTGGCACGACGCCTTCCTGGCCGCCGGTGAAGCTGCCCTGACGACCCGTCCCGCCACGGGCGAAGAACTGGAGAGCGACCGGCTGAAGGCCAGGCTCGGGGCGGCGCTGATCGAGCGCGACCTGCTGAACGAGAAGATCGCTCTCCTGGAGGCCGACCGCCCTTTTGCCCGACGCAGGCGCAAGCCATGAGCCGCGTCATTTCGCCGGTCACCGGCAAGCCGTATGGTCTGGCCGCGGTCTGCCGCGTGTGGCGGCTCGCCCGCTCGGGCGTTTATCGCCACCAGTCGACGCCGCCGGCGAGGCAGCGGCGCGGACCGCTCGGCGCGATGTCGGATGACGCGCTGACCACGGCGATCCAGGAGGTGCTCGCCGCAAGCCCGTTCCATGGCGAGGGGCATCGCAAAGTCTGGGCGCGATTGCGTTATGCCGGGACCCGCACCTCGATGCGACGGGTGCTCCGGCTGATGCGCCAGAACAATCTGCTGGCGCCGACCCGGGTTGGTTCACCGCGTGGGCCGCGCAACCATGACGGCACCATCATCCCCGACACGGTCGACGCGATGTGGGGCACCGACCTGACGACGACGATCACCGGCGAAGGCCAGGCCGACGGTGTTCGTCGCGGTCGATCATTGCTCTGCCGAATGCGTCGGCATCCACGCCCATGCACAGGCCACTCGTTTCCAGGCCCTGGAGCCGATCCGCCAGGGCGTGCGGCAGCACTTCGGCGGGTTTGCCAAGGCGATCGCCCGCGGTCTGGCCGTGCGGCATGACCATGGATCGCAATACATGTCTCACCACTTCCAGACGGAGATCGCCTTCCTCGGCATCGAGAGTTCGCCCGCCTTCGTCCGGGCCCCGGAAGGCAATGGCTGTGCCGAGCGGTTCATCCGCACGCTCAAGGAAAACCTGCTGTGGGTGCGGACCTTCGAGACCATCGAGGAACTGCGTCAGGCGTTGCTGGAGTTCCGCGAGACCTACAACACGACCTGGCTGATCGAGCGCCACGGCTTCCTCACGCCAGCCCAATTCCGCCAGAAGCAGCTTCAAACTGCTGCCGTCGCTGCGTAGGGTTCAATCCGGTGTCCCAAAAACCGCAGGCGGTACACAAGGTGAGCCTGTCGCACGGGTCGAAGATCAACCCCGACAAAACCGCGACCGCGACTGTCACCGTGCATCCTCACATACGCATCATTCCAGGGATACTCGCGGCGGACGACCGGCAGGCGGTGAGCGATTGGGTCCGGCTCAACGAGTCGGTGATCCTTGACTATTGGCACCGCCGGATCAGCGCCGTCGAGCTGTTCGATCGACTCCGTCGTCTGCCCTAGCTCACACCTGCCGAGTTGCCCCCGGACGCCGATATAAGTGTATATGCGATACTTGCACTTATTAGGCTTGCGATGAGCAGAGGCATTTCCTGGCGGCAGCATACGATGCTGCGGAGCATCGCGCACCATACCAAGCAGACCCGGCTTGTCTGGGTCTCCCGCGATCCTCCGAAGTGCATCCAGCAGCCTGTTCTGGAGCCGGTCGCGTGGCGGTCGATCGATCGCGGGCCGGGCGGCGAAGACCGCGAGGACTATTTCACCGCGCACGCTGAATGGAACCGCGAGCAGACGGTGCGGCGCGCGCTGCGCTCGCTGGAGCGGCGCGGGCTGATCAAGCTTGGCCGCTACGTGTTCACCGCTGAGCCGATCAGTCGTTTAGGTACGTCGATCGAGTGGCGCTGCACCGACCCGGACAATCACAGTCCATCCGGGGGCCTCACTCGGATCATGAGCGGCGCGCTGTTGACTGAGGCCGGGTGGGCATTGGTACGGGCCAACGCGCAGGCTGCTAGCGCCGGTGCCGAGCCATGAGCCTGCGCGGATCACAGAATTGGGTTGCGTGCTGCCCAAGGCCCGGTAGCAATGCGATCCGTCGGGCATTTTGCCTAGGCATTCGACACGGACCCGGTCGTGGTTCGTCAAGTGCTCGATACGGGCTTCAAAGAACGCGCGCACCGCCTGAATAAGCTCCCCAGGCCGAACGGCGGCGTCCTATCGCGCAGATCGCGCCCGGTAATCTCGACATCGCCGGTCTCGGTAAGTTGCCGGCGCCGTCGCCGCGCATATGTCGATCCGCAGGAAGAAAGCGCGCGTTCGGTTAGCAGCCGGTGCGGCATAAGTCCAGGTCTTGCCGTCGTCGGCGACCGATGCTTCGCCACGTGCCTGTAGCTGGCCGAGCGAGTGCCTAATGCTCGTGTAGGGCATGTCGATACCCTTGCCGGCGAGCGCCTTGCGGATAGCGGCAGCCGGGCCGGTGCGATCGGGGAGCCCGTTCATCGCTTCCGCAACATACCGCGCATTGTCGCCCCGGCTGGTCTTTCGCCGAGCAGCCCCGGTAGGTCTGCCCGCTTTGCGGGCAGCGGGTTTCGCTTGGGAGCGTGCGAGTCGCGTCGCAGCGCTCGGCTCTGCCGCACGAAGCGGCGCAGCCTTCGCGGTAGTTGTCTTGGATTTGGCTGGCCCCGCAGTGAACTCGCTCACCGCACGCATCGCGGCCGAATAGCCCGCGTCAAAGGCTTCCCGGCGAATGGTCTCGATCTGGTCTTGTAGCCCCGCTACCGCGCTACTCGGCTGTGTCTTTGTCAACGTACCCCTCCTTCATCGCCCGTGATCCAGACAGTACCTAATTAGCCATAGTAGTCGTAAGCATCTTTCGAGTTTCGCACGAAAGCGGGCATGTACGGGGCGACATCAAGCGCAAACCCGGTGTAGTGCTCGCGGCCGGATAACTCGCGGTAGGTGACACGGCCATAAAAGGCCAACTGATTCGGACGGCCCGGAGCCGGGCCGACACCCCCGGTATCGCATGTCTCGCCCGTCGCCATGGTGCGCGATGTGGAACCTTATTTTGACAGTACCACCGTCCGGCAACTGACTTTTCATCTAAACTTTTGGTGGGCGCGGGTAGGAATCGAACCTCCAGCCTCCGCCGTGTAACAGCGGCGCTCTACCATTGAGCTACACGCCCACTCGCAACTAACTGATGGTGATGGGCGAGCCAGAGGCCCGATCCTTTCAAAGGCTCACCACTTCGCCGCAGGACGGACAAAGGCTGGCCAATTTGCTGCAGCGCCGGCAGGGGCTGGCCGCTTCCTTCCAAGGCAGGCAAGGGCCGGCCGCTTTGTGCCAGGATCGGCAGCATCTGTGCGTGCTCCACCCCTGGGACGGGCAGCCTTCCAAGAATAAGACAAGATCGGCACCCGATAGGACCTAGCCGCCTCGGGTCAAAGCTTGCAGATGCAGCCCATTTTTCCGCAGACTGGCCGGTAATGGTCGTCACAAACCGCCGTGTCTCATCCGGCAGGTATGCTGTGCCATCAAGCCATCTGGCTATCCTTCCCGGCCCCGCATTATACGCAGCAAGCCCCAGACCAATATTGCCAAATCGCAAAGTAAGGTCGGCGAGAAACTTTGCCGCCTGCGGTATGGCTTGCTCCGGAACGAAAGGGTCCACCAGGCCCCGCTCCGCCGCGGTGGAGGGCATGAATTGGGCCACTCCTTGCGCCCCAGCCGGACTGACGGCCAGAGGATGAAATCCGCTCTCGACCCAAAGCAGCCGGGTCAGGATCTCGCCAGGTAATGAAGTGGCGCGAGCGGCGGCATCTATATGGCCAGAGAACAAGTTACCGGGAGTTTCGGCAGCGGCGTCAATGGGCCTCAGTACTGTCACGCAGAGCGCGATGGTGCAGAGGAATGCTGGTCCGGCGCGCATCAGTTTGGTCCAGTGTTACGGTATCAAGACCTGAAGCGGGAGCAGCGGCGCAAGGCTATCGCGCACCTTCTCCGCTAAGCACCACACGGATAGTGGCAAGCAAAATTCTTAAGTCCAACCAGAAACTGTAATTGGCGATGTACTGCAGGTCGTATCGAAGTTTTTCCCGCGCATCCTCAAGCGATGCGCCATACGGGTAATTGACCTGTGCCCAGCCGGTAATGCCCGGCAATACGGCGTGCCGATCATCGTAGGAGGGGATCAGGTTGCTGAACTGCTCGACGAAATACGGACGTTCGGGGCGTGGGCCGACGATGCTCATCTCGCCGCGCAATACGTTCAGCAGTTGTGGCAATTCGTCGATGCGTGCCCATCGAATAAAGCGGCCCGCACGCGTGACCCGATGATCCTGTGCTGCTGCCCAGACCGGCCGACCATCTGCTTCTGCATCCTGTCTCATGCTGCGGAACTTCAGCAATACAAAGCGGCGTCCGTTCAACCCAACACGCTCTTGTCGATAGAAGACAGGACCGGGGCTGTCGCACTTGATCGCGAGCGCGACCATCAGCATCAGCGGCAGGGTTAGCGCTATCAGAGAACAAGCGATCAGCAGATCGGCAAGACGTTTGGCACGATCGACGTACCAATGACGTTGCCGCTGTATCGAGACCGCTTCATCCGCCATCGGGTTCTGCATCGTCATTGGCCGCTGACCCTCCCATCTCCGCCAAATGTTTGGCTATCGTCCAAAATGTTTTTCTGGTTGATGGCACTGAAAGTAGCCCGCCTCCCACGGATCGTTTAATTGGCCCCGCCTCGACAGCTTCGGCGGCCGATAGTTGAAGCCGAGATTGATTTTGAGCCGGCCCGCTTCTTCCGATAGTCGCCCCACTTCGCGGGCCACAAACTCCGGTTATGCAGCCGCCAAGCGCACACTTGCGACATAAGCCTTATCTTTGTCGTGCGGCGTAATGCAGGGCGGTGGCGTAGGCATCGGGCAACCATTCGCGCGTTGCTCGTCGCGGGTTTCACATATGGAATGGCGTCGGGTTGCTGAGCCCGCTACGTGTCATCGGCCCTGCAACTCCCTTTGACGAGAGCGCCGCCTGCGACCCACCACGGCCATCAAGGGTAGAACGGAGCCGAGCAGCATGAGACTGCTCGGCTCGGGAACGGCGGTGACGGCGGCAACCGAGACTGGCGGATCACCGAAAGCGATATCCGCGACTTCAAAATTGAAGTTGGTCGTGCTGAGGATCACCTGATCAAAGAAACTGTCACCCGTGTAGAAATTGACATACCGGTTGCTCGACGCAGAATTCTGGCTTCCGTCTGAACTCAGCCCAACGATTTTAGCTATCGTGTCTCCGGAATATGCGGAGACCACGTCACGGTCGTTGAGAAATTCTATCGAATTGTACGGGTCAATGGACCCCCAAAATAAGCCGAAATAGTTTTCCGGCACCGAGAATGCGAGCGATACGGAGCCCTCGGCGCTCTTGCCGGACACGGCCAGATAGTTTCCGAAGACGCCAGCCGGTTGGGCATACACACCATCAAGGCTTGTATTCGCGACAACGCCGGTGCCGGTGAGGGTTACTGCCCCGTTGGGACCCCCGCTATCGAACACATAAGACGGCAACAGGCCCAGTGCCACGCCGTCCAGACTGATAGAACTCGCCATATTGTCATCGGGCGAAAGCGACCCCGGCTCTCCAGCCGTTACAACAATGGCGTCAGACGCGGCAATGGGGGCGGCCACGGCCTCCGACGCTGATAGCGCCAGTAGCGTCGCCACCACAACGGAAAAAACCCGAGCCATTTCCCCCCCACTACGAACGCTCACGCCGGAGCGCAGAGCCCGTTTCTTGCCACAATATTCAAACATGCCAGTTCCTCGGAACGCGCCTCAAAAAATCGATATTTTCTCGAAAGATCAAGAGAAAATAGCTTGTACGCTTACGTACAACTGCGTGATCATAATATTATTTGGCATACCCCTAAAACGACGTTAACCATTACTGTTAACTTTTTGTTGCGTCGGTTAACCAATTTAATTTATCTCTTTCAAATATTTACGCCATCATCAAGCGAATTTACCCCTTTTTGGATTATAGTGATTTATAGTTGGTTTTCCTTTGCGTTTTTCAACTGTAGTGTATCCGCCGAGTGGCCCGTAAACCGGGTAGGCCGTGTCGCTCGACGGCCCGCTGCCAGACTAGGAACTCTTCGACCGACAGGTCATAGCGCAGGCACGCCTCCTGGAGACTGATCACGGCGACGCGAACAGCCTCGACGACGGCGGTCTTGCGCCGCACGGTCCAGCGCTTGGTGTCGGGTGGGGGAAGTTCGATCATCGCCGGCCAGAGGCATTTGGGTCATGCTGGGAGTTAGGCCGTTGTCTGGCGCCTTTGTTTGATAATTTCGGCCAAAAACTTGATAGGGCGCGCTGGACTCCGACACACCAGCGACGAAGGCGACCGCACAGGTCGGGCCGCTCATATAGACGGATGGCATCATCCGGATTCCGCGCGCACCTGCCGGGGTGATCGACCAGCCGCGGATGCCGCAGTCGAGGTTGCTGTGGAACCGAGTGGTGGCGTTAGCTGGTTGAGTTCAGACGACAGATCGCCAGATTGACGGCGATTAGAGCCACTGCCGCAATGGCAAGCCAAAATGCCGGCGTATCACGCCTGTCTATCTCAATGGTCCGACCTGTGCGACGGGCTTCGTCGCCCGTTGAGTATCTTGTTGAACCTGAGTGTCGCGTGCCAACGCCCCACCACTGCATGACTTTCTAGGTCACAAGCAGGGACAATAGCCGGGCGAAAAGCTTCGTCGACGCCTTGGAAATCGTGATCGTTGGATGCATGCTGACCGGCTATCGATCTGCCTTCGCTAATGGCGTGGCGTACTTACCGGTCCATGACCGTGGAAAAGCAGGTGCTCGGCGACGTTGTGATGCCACCATGAGGCGACCGCCTTAATCGCAGGCCCGAGGCGGATGTACTGGCTCTGGACCTTCTGGGACTGATAGATCATCACATCTTGGAGCAAGACCTCTTTCGCGTCGGCATCTTCAATCCAGCGGGTCAGGTTGGAATGCATCATCGCCCAAACCTCCCTTCTCAATGTGAATGCTCTAGTGCCTTGGGGCTGCCATCTATACGCACCGTCGCCCGAAGCGGATGCCCCCTAGCCCGCATTCCTTAACGTCGTGGTTCTGTTGCTTTGATCGTTTGGAACCCAAACCACGTTGTCGGGCGCGGGCTGCTCGGACTTCAATTTCGCAAGTGGAACCGCATTGGTGAACTTGACCTGCCAGATCGCATCGTCAGGTGCCAACAGGCAATGGCGATGACACTGGACCCCGATATCACCTCTATTAACATCGTCGATGCGAACGGACAGATAGTGCCCTACTTCACGTTTCAGACCGTGGATGGGCTTAGGCTACCCATCGGCGAGGCGTCAACGACGCCCGTTCCCGAACCCGGTTCGGTGACGCTGTTAGGTTCTGCTCTACTCGGATTTGGAGTGGTGCGCCGCCGCCGCAAGCGGGTGTACGAAAAGTCGACACCTGCCGACCGCGGGGCTACACGGTAAGGCTACAGACGGCAGGGATCGGTCCGTCTGCATAAACCGCCCTTTCGGCCTGCTCGCGCGCCTCTGTGCGTAAGCGCGGAGCTGTGTTAGGCACGCTCGATGGCGGCCACTAAGCGGCCATCCATCCTTATCTCGATTCAACGTCCAGTACTCCGGCTAGCTCGCAAACCTAGCCGGGTGGGGTTCGTCTCTGGGACGGTAAACGCCGATCGCCGTTAACTGGGCTATGATCCAGTCGGGTGCCGAGCGGGCGGAGGAATATCGCAAGGAGGCGGAAACACTGCGCGCCAAAGCGTCCCGCGAGCGGGACTGGTCGATCAGAGACGACCTGTTAGCGATTGCGAAGCAGTACGACGCGCTGGCGAAGGAAGCCGAGCGCGAGATTTAATCGGGGCCGACGCGACCTTCGATCGGGTACAAGAAAGGCCACCGAGCGCGATGCTCAGCGGCCGATGCGTCAGCCCATGTGCGGAGCGATCGGCGTCTTAATGTTGCCGGCGGGCGCGCTCCGGTTGGAAGAGCCTTCACCGCCGTCCGCCAATCGGCGCTGCCGCGACGCCGGCCCTGCGCGATCCCCTAGAACAACTTCGGCGGTTGGACACCAAACCGCTTCGCCCACTCCCAATTTTCCATCGCCAATTCTTCGAATACGCGCATGCGCGTTTTGGCCGGCGGGCCGCTGGTCGCGCTATATTCTGTCGAGAATTAGCTTGCTCGTCGGGACTTTTTCGCAATAAGCCTGCGATACAGCAGCTCGCCAGGGATCGTGGTCCGCATTCGGTGCTGCGGACCCGATTCGTCTTGCTGGGGATGTAGATGGACATCGGGGCGGACAACGCATTCCATCGGTCGGTGGTCGACCGCTTCGGCGTTCTCCCCAATTTTTTCTGTTCCGCGTCGGCCGCGCCCGGTCTTATCGAGCGGCTCTGGGACTTCGCCCAATCGGCCTATCTCGACAACCCATTGCCGTCCCTCTTCAAGGAACGGCTTTTTGTCCATCTCTCGCGGTTTTGCGTCGTCCGCTACTGCATTGTCCGTCACGTCGGCTTCCTCATCGGCCATGGCCGCCCCGCCGGCGACCCAAAAGCACCGCCGGAAACGGTCGATGAGGTCATCCACCTGATCAGCCGCCCGGTGCCCGACGCCACTAGCTTCGAGCGGGCGATCGCCGCGCTGGGCAGCCTTCCGCAACCGGCCGAGATACCAACGCCGGACAGCCCGCTGGAAAGCGACTTGTTCGATGCGCTGACAATCCTGTTTCTAACCCCTGTTGCCGCGTGCGAGGCCGCCCGCGCCATTCGTGCTGCGGTCGGCGATACGACATTCGAGTATCTCGCGGCCTTTCTCGCCTTTATTCGGGCCGCGCACTACTGGACCGAGGTCCATTCCGACATCGGGTTCGAGCCCGACATGCTGGCGCTGATGGAGCGGCATGCCGGGCTGGCTAGGTTGCTCCTCGATCCCGTCGACGCCGAGCACTCGCGGGGCGCGCTGGAGCGGGCGCAGGCGCTGGCGGCGCTGCGCGAAAGCGAGGAGCGGTTTCGCGCGGTCGTCGACCTTGTTCCCGATCTGCTGTGGCGCGTGGGTCCCAATGCGCAGGCCAGCTGGTGCAACAAGACATGGTCCGACTATACCGGGATGGGCGCGCCCGAGACCGCGGGCGAAGGATGGCTGCAAGTGCTCCACCCGATGGCGCGTGGGCCGATCATGGCGGCGATCCAGCACGGCCTCGCCAGCGGCGCTTCCTACAACCAGGAACATCGGATCCGTCGCCAGGACGGAAACTACCGCTGGTTCCTGCTGCGTGGCGCGCCGGTACGGGATCAGAGCGATCAAATTGTCGAATGGTTCGCCGCCGCGACCGACATCGACGATCAGCGACGCGCGGCGGAAGAACTAAAGGAGAGCGAGCAGCGCCTGCGTGAGGTCAACCAAAAGCTTCAGGAACGCGCCGAACGCAGGGTCCGCGAACTGGGCGCAAGCCGTGCCCAGATGCAGGCCATCTTCGACAATTCACCCGACTGGCTGACCCTATTCCACGCAACCGCAGACGGCCGGTTTGTCTATGCCGACCTCAATCACGCGACGGAGCAGGCTTACGGGCTGGCGTACGATCAAATTGTCGGTCGCACTGTGGAAGAGATTTTGGGAACCGAGCAGGCGCAGCTGCCGCTACAGAAAATGCGGGCGTGCATCGCGACCGGCGAGAACCAGCGCTACACCGCCATGCGTACCATGACCGGCGTTACCCACTCGATCGACGTTATGTTTGTAAGGGTGCCCGAACAGCGGGACGCCGACTACATCATGTCGACCGCGCGGGACACCACCGAGCGCGACGCCATCGAGGCGCGGCTCCGTCAGGCGCAAAAGATGGAGGCAATCGGTCACTGACAGGCGGCGTTGCCCATGACTTCAATAACCTGCTTCAGGTCGTGCTGGGCAATCTCGATACGTTGCGTCGGCGCGTTGATGCGACCGCCCCGACCGCGCGCAGCGACGTCATCCGCTTGGTTGAAGCCGCCATGCATGGCGCCGAGCGCGCGGCCCGCTGACCCAGCGGCTTCTCGCCTTCTCCCGCCGTCAGCCGCTCGATCCGCGAGCCATCGACATCAATCACCTGATTACCGGTATGTTGGAACTGCTGCGCGGGATGCTGGGCGAGAGCATCGAGATCGATACCGTCCTGAGCCGACGGGTTGTGGCGTGCCCACACCGATCCCAATCAACTCGAAAACTCGATCATCAACCTCGCCATCAACGCGCGCGACGCGATGCCAAACGGCGGCAAGCTGGTGATCGAGAGCGCCAAGACCCATCTCGACGCGGCGTATGCCGCCGAGCAGCAGGACGTCGAGCCGGGGCCGTATGTGATGCTTGCCATCAGCGATACTGGGACGGGTATGAGCCGATGAGGTCATCGCATCGGCGTTCGACCCGTTCTTCACCACCAAGGAAGTCGGCCAAGGCACTGGGCTGGGGTTGAGCCAGGTCTACGGTTTCGTCAAGCAATCCAACGGTCACGTTCGAGATCGACAGCGTGGTCGGCAAGGGCACGACCATCCGTATCTATTTGCCCCCGCTGGCGGGCGATGCGGCGGTCGAAGAAGGCGCAGCGATCAGCGCCATGCCGTCCGGCGACGAGAGCGAGATCGTCTACTGTCGAGGACGACGAGGCGGTGCGCGAACTCAACGCAAGCATGCTGCGCGAGCTGAACTACGTCGTCATCGAGGCGGAAGGCGGCGCCCGTGCCCTCCAGATCATCGAATCGTGCCGATATCCGTCTGCTCTTCACCGATGTCGGGCTGCCCGGCGGCATGAACGGACGCCAGCTCGCCGATGCCGCGTTGCGGCTTCGACCTAATTTGCGAGTTCTCTTCACCACTGGCTACGCACGCAGCGCCATCGTCCATGACGGACGCCTCGACCCCGGCACTGAGTTGATCAGCAAACCCTTCACGGCGGCTGCGCTTGCTATGAAAATCCGCGAGCTGCTCGACAAAAGTTAGCCCTTTTTGTCCGACGAAGGTCGGCAAAGCGGCACGAATGGACGGTTCCCGCCGCCTAGGCTGAACGGCAGTTATCGGTTTGGAAAGTGGTCCATGGCTGTCAGCGATTGTCGACGAGGACTTTTGAGACAAGGCTCTTACTCCGCCTGACCCTCGTGCTTGGTGGACAAACCGGCGCGCGTCCGTGCCCCTGTCCGCCTCCGCCACGATCGCCTTGGCTGGCCGCTCGCTGACCTCTCTGGCGGGTATCGATCTCGTCGGCCGCTGGACCGACGCTGGCGGCCGCAATCCTGGCGATCGCCGTGGCCATATCTGTTCGCGATCAATGTGCCGATCGGCGGCGTCGGCTCGGCTCGGCTCACACCGCCTCCAGTCAGGCCGCCGCCGTAGTTTCACGACGTTCGTCTCCATGGGTTCGTCGGGTTCGGGTGATGTGACATTTTGAAATGTCACATCAGCGCGGCGTGCTTTTGGGGACGCACGGTTTTTCGCATGGCCCGCGCGATCAAGAATGCGCGAGATCACCGACTGGCTGAGCCCGGTGGCGAGGGCTGCCTGGCGTTGCGCCCCCCTTTTCGACGATCCGACGCAGGAACGTGGCCTCCTGCCGCCGCCGTCGATCACGCTGCGGACCGGTGCGGCTGGCCTTTGACCCCGTGAACATTAAAAGAGCGGTCGAGCGCTAGCCCGACCGCTAAAGCAGGTACAGCCACTTTGGACAGTGATCAGGATGACCCGAGGAACTCGATCGATGCAACAAAGGGGCCGAGCGGCCCCCTTGTGCTTATCGGTCTGACGCCTGCGGCCTATTTGTAAAACGGCCCGGCCGCGCCGCTTGTCGGGTTGTTACCGACCCGGCGGCATCGGAGCCGGGGCCGCCGGGGCGCCTCCCTGGAGGCGGGAAAGCTCTTGGGCGTTAAGCATGTTGGCAGAGTTATCGCTCGAAGACCCAGAGCCTCCATGGGTGCGGTGGGTCTTGTAGGTGTGATGATGGGTCGCGCAGGTATCCTTACCCGCCACAGTCAACGAGGGCGCGTTCATCGTCGGCCCCTGCGCCCAGCTTGGCGCGGCGAAAGCCAGGGTCAGCGCTGCTCCGATGAAGCCGATTGCCAGAGTTCTCATGGTCACGATCCTCCCTGCGAAGTAGATGCGCCGTTACGCAATCGCTCGTCGGATAAAATGGTACACGACGAGCACAACTACAGCTCCGATGATGGCGACAAACATGCTGTATAGATTGAAGCCGGTCACACCGGCATGGCCGGCAAGCTCAAACAGATAGCCGCCAACAAGCGCGCCAACTACCCCAAGAACGATGTCCAGGATGATACCCGAGCCCTGGCGATTGACGATTTTACTGCCGATAAAGCCGGCGATCAGGCCGAGAACGATCCAGCCAATTACTGACATCTCACGCCTCCCTCCACTTATCGTTATCACGGTTACCGAACGCTACAACCATTGCGTTCCCAGAACAAGGAAACGTGAGCGTCTGGATTGCCTAGGTAAGCGGTCGATCGATCGGGCGGGCTTGTTCAACCAGCGGCGGTAGACAATTGGCGCAGCTGCGCTTTGAGCGCGTCGAAGTTGACCGGCTTGGAGAGGAACTCGAAGGCCCCAAGCTCGCGCGCCCTGCGGCGACGCTCGTCGTCACCATAGGCGGTCACCATCATGACCGGCATGTCGGGTCGCTGCTCCTTGACGTGGCGCAGCAGCTGCAAGCCGTCCATCCCCGGCATGTTGATGTCCGAAAGGATCACGATCAGTTGCGGCTCGATCCCGTTGGCTAACTGCTGGAGGGCGTTTTCGCCCGAGTTGGCAAAGTGCATCACATAGGTGCCGTCGCGCACCTCACGACGGAACCGCTGGCGGAACAGCAGCGCCACATCGGGCTCGTCATCGACCACAAGGATGCTGACGCTCATCCTCCCTCCTGTTGTGTTGGCTAGTGGCGCGGCAGGCGCACAGTGAACTCGGTGAACGCCCCCGGCTCGCTCTCGACCGTGATCGTGCCACCGTGCTGTTGCGTGACGATGTCGTAGCTGATCGACAGACCTAGCCCCGTGCCCTCGCCGGTCGGCTTGGTGGTAAAGAAGGGCTGGAACAATTTGTCTCTGATCTCGGGCGGAATGCCGGTGCCGTTGTCGCGCACCCGCACCTCGACGGCACCTTCGGCCTCGCAGGTCGCCACGGCGAGGACGGGATGGAACGACCCGTCGCCGTTCGCACGTGCCCGCTTGTTGGCGGCGTAGAAGCCGTTGCCAAAGAGGTTGAGGAAGACCCGCGTGATCTCCTGCGGGGCCAGCTCGATAGGCTTGAGGTTCGCCGCGTAATCGCGTTCGAGGGTAATGTTGAAGTCCTGGTTCTGGGCGCGCGCGCCGTGATAGGCAAGGTTGAGCGCCTCCTCGATCAGATTATTAAGATCGACTTCGCGGCGCTCGCCACCGACGCCACGCGAGTGCTCCAGCATCGACTTGACAATGTTGTCAGCCCGTTTCCCATGCTCGGCGATCTTCTCAAGGTTGCCCGAAAGCATTTCGATGGTCTCGTCGACCTCGGCACGCTTGTCCGTGCCGAGCGCTGCCACCGCAGGCTCCGTTACCTCCTTCAACTCGTCGAGCAACTCGACCGACAAGCTGGCGAAGTTGTTGACGAAGTTGAGCGGGTTCTTGATCTCGTGCGCGATCCCGGCGGTCAGCTGACCCAACGAGGCCATCTTCTCGGCCTGGATCAGATTGGCCTGAGCGGCCTTGAGTTCGGTGTACGCGGCCTCTGCGGCATCGCGCGCCGCTCTGATCTCGGCCTCGCTGCGCTTGCGTTCCGTGATGTCGCTGTAGATGAACACCACGCCGCCATCCGGCATTGGGTTGTTGCGTATCTCGACAACCGTGCCGTCTGGTCGCGTGCGCTCGAAACTGTAGTGATCGGCCAGCCGGGAACGCAGTCGCGCAATCTCGGTCTCCGGCGTTCTCTCGCCAAACTCACCGCGTTCGGTGAGGTAGCGGATATACGCGTCAAACTCGGGCCGCTCAGCGAGAAGCTCATCCGGCAGATCAAGCAGTTCCTGGAAGTTCCGGTTCCACGCAGCGAGGTGCAGCGTCTGATCGAACATCGCGACGCCATCCGCCATGTTGTCGAAGGTCACCCGCAATTCGGCTTGGCGCTGCTGAATTTCGCCCAGCAGCCGGGCATTTTCGATGGCGATCACGGCCTGATCGGCAAACGTGCTGACAAGTTCGACCTGTGTGGCGGTAAAGGGCCTCACCTCGCGCCGCGCACACCCAATGACCCCGATCGCGACACCTTCGCGAATGATCGGAACGGCGAGAAAGCTGCGATACTTGGTCAACGATTGCAGAACTTCGCGTGTCCGTTGGTCGTAGCCCGGGTCGGCCAAGACGTCGGCAACGTTGACCGGCTGACATTCGACGAATGCCCGACCCATGATGAAGCCGCGAAACGGTGGACGTGGGAACAAGCTGTGAAAAGCTGCCGCTTCGTCGGGCGATAGATTGTTCGTGGCGACGAGTTTGAGCAGTCCGTCTTCATACCGAGCCACTGCCGTGAACTCGGCGTCGCACAAATTAATTGTCCGTTCGACTATCGCATCGAAAGCGGGCTGCAGGTCCGTCGTGGAAGCCGAAATAACCCTCAGGATTTCCGCCGTCGCGGTTTGCTGTTCGAGCGCCTCGCGGGTCTCAGTGATGAGGCGGGCGTTCTCCATGGCGATGACGGCCTGCGCCGCGAAATTCTGTAAGAGGGTAATCTGCTTGTCGGCGAACGGTTGCACCTCCCGCCGGTAGATTGTGATTGCACCAAGCAATGACGCATCCTTGCGCATCGGGACGGCGAGAACGGTTCGGAAGCCCCCCAATGACAGCCCTTGTCGAACCAGTAGGCCGGCCTGCTCACGATATTCCTCGGCTGCGAGGTCCGAGACATGCGCGAAAGCCTCCCCTCGTGCCACACGGCCAAGCGGGGCCTTCGAGCTGGGCAGCTGCGGTTCTTGCAGGAACTCTACGTATGCCTGGGGAACATCGTGGAAGGCGACAGCCTGAAAACGCTCACCATCGTACGTCCAGAGGATGCCGAAGGCCGCCTCGCTCAATCGCGTTGCCCTATCGAGCATCGCATCGAACACCGGCGTCAGATCGCCAGGGGAGGCGTTGATGACCTGCAGTACCTCAGCGGTCGCGGTCTGCTGGTCGAGCGCCTCACGGGTCTCGGTGATCAGCCGCGCGTTCTCCATCGCGATCACCGCCTGCGCCGCAAAATTCTCCAGCAGCGCGATCTGCTTCTCGGTGAATAGGCGGACTTCCTGGCGATAGATAATGACGGCACCCACCAAAGCGGCATCCTTGCGTAGCGCGACCCAAGCGGCAGTTCGCGCGCCGAGCTGATCGCCTAGGTAGCGACGGGAGGCGTCCCCGCCCCGGTAGGCGTCGCTATCGGTGAGGTCCGCGACATGGAAGACGGACTCACCCGCAAGCAACGCCTCCAACGCCCCGCCCGGGGTCGGCGCGATTGGCCGACGGAAGAAACCCTGGGCGGCTTCCAGCGCGCCGTAGCTTGCCAGACCGTGAAATTCCTGGCCGTCATAATCGAGTAGCAGACCGAAAGCCGCGTCGCACAGCCGCATCGCTTTTTCCAGCATTGCGTCAAACACCGGCGCGAGATTGCCCGGTGACGAGTTGATGACGCCCAGCACCTCAGCCGTCGCTGTCTGCTGCTCCAGGGCCTCGCGCGTCTCGGCGATGAGGCGGGCGTTCTCGATTGCGATAACTGCCTGATCAGCGAACGTGCAGACCAATTCGATTTGCCGGTCGGTGAATGGTTCGACGTGCTGTCGAAACAGCGTAAGCATCCCGATCACCGCCCCCTCTCGCAGGAGCGGTACTCCTAGATTGGTTCGTATCTTTCCGACCGTTGACGACTGCGTTAGAGCGTAATCCGGGTCGGCTGCAATGTCCGCGATGTGCACAACATCGCCCTCAAGCGCTACCCGCCCAATCGTTGTGTCTCGCCCAGGGCCGAATGTCTGTTGCCTGAGGAAAGCCGAATACTCGTCAATTCCGTAGACTGCATGAACGGCTGCATAACGAAAGACATCACCGTAGCGGAGTGCGATGCCCGAGCCATCCGCGTCGCACAGCGCTGCGGCAGTCTCGACAAGGGTGTCCAGCACCGGCTGCAGATCGAACGTGGAGCGGCTGATGACTTTGAGCACATCGCTCGTCGCGGTCTGGTATTCGAGTGATTGCTGCAGATCATCGGTGCGCGCGCGCAGATCGCCCAGAAGCCGCGCATTTTCCATCGCGATGACCGCCTGAACGGCGAAGGTTTCAAGTAACGCGATCTGCGCTTGGCTAAACGGCTCCACCTGTCGGCGCGTCACGGTGATTGCACCGATCGCTTTGCCGTCACGCATCATGGGCACCGCGAGCACGGTGTGAAATGCTTGCGCCAGGACCGGATGCACGGAGATGTCATCGCCAACATCGGCGGAGTGGGCGATCTTTCCCGACATAATCGCGCGCGCTGTCATACTGCCTGCGCCGGGTGGCATCGGATAGGCGCTCTGGACCGCTTCCAGTTCCTCGGATGCCCAACCGTAATGCGCGGCGAAATGGATCAGCGAGCCATCGAACCGAAAAACCGAGCCGCTCACGGCTCCGCAAAGAGTTGTGGCCCTCGCGGCGATCGCATCGAAGGTTGGTCGCAGATCAGTCGGCGACGCGGAAATGACCCGAAGAATTTCAGCCGTTGCCGCCCGCTGGGCCAGCGCTTCGTCGCGCTCTGCATTCGACAGGGCAAGCTGCTGCTCAAGGCCGATATTGGCCCGCTGAAGATCGGCAATGAGCTGGTGCGGATCGGCCAATGTGCTATCAGGCGGCGGGTTCACTAGCGGACCCTTCGGATCGTCCTCCCTGGTCGATCATACGTTGATCAGCGCCGGCCTTGACAGACGTTTCGCGTGGAAGGGACGCCCCTGGCTTAAAGCCACGGTCACGTTGCCTCGTTCTCCCGCCATTGGCCGCCCGTTTTCCGGCCTGTCGCCATCGCCATCCAATTTCGTCTATTCTAGATCAGCACCACACGCGCAGTGCATACCCTCGGTTGCTCCGCTTGCGGAGGCGCGCCATGCTGAAATGCTTTGTCGCGTCGTTGATTTTGTTGGTGGCATTTGGCGGTGCCGCCCCGGTCACCGTCAGACGCACCGCCAGCGCGATCCCGGCCTATCGCCAAGTTTTGATCCCATTTCCGGGTATCGGGCTCACAGAAACCGATGCACGAGGTCGTGGCGAGCTATGGCATGCGGAAGGCCGGTAGAATTTTTACCGAAATTTTTTCGAGTGTGAGCTGGCTCACATTCGCTTGCGGCTGGCCGGCATATCTTGGAACCAAAGGTTGAGGGAGATGACGCCATGTCGACAAGTCATCCGTGCCGCTGGAGCGAAATCGCAGAAGCTCGACAGTTCTACCAGGGGGCCATGCTTGATCAGCCGCTGACCGTGATGAAGGAACCGCATCCTCGTCTCGGCGATCTGATCACCAAACTTCCATCCTGCTTCCGGCGCGCTGCTAACCGAGAGCTGCTCTCTGACCGTGACGTAACGGTCGTTTAGGTTTTCTATGCGGCCTTGCGGCGGCGGAGGAGCGCCCCCAGGCCGCTGGGTCGGAAGCGGTGATTGGCGCTGCTGACCGACGCAGGCGCGCCCATGGTCATCAACGCCTATTCCATCGCTCTGGCTGTCAGCCGGAATGAGCAGAAGGCGTTTGATTCAGCGGTACGGGCTTGGCGGGAACGCAACCCGGATGCCCCACCCGAAGAGGGGCTTGCAGCGGTTGCGACAATCATCTGCAATAGACTTTAGGCGCAGTGCTAACGCCGATGCCCGCACGCATCTCCGCGCACTGACCTGTCTGGCTCGCGCCCGCAACCTCGTTTACGGGATACACATGAAGGCCGAGAGCATGCCCGACCCAGAATACGACGCCTTTTCGAGGCCGCGATTACCGCGATCAACCGCATGGAGAAGGTCCGCGACCAGCTCGACAAAGTGCCGGCTGCGGTTGAGCGAAGACAAGGAACCGCCGCGGGCGTCATAGCGTTTGTTTGACGTTTCACACCAATGACCAACTTGGGCCGCTTTCGGGCGGCCTTTTTCTCGCTATGGCGGCAAGCCACCCCCTCACCAGCGGGGGCTTTCATGTAGCGCATCCGCGAATACCAAAGGGGACAATTCCTGCGCTAGCGCGCATGTAAGGCAGGTGATTTCGGCAACTAGACCTTGGCCGATGAGCGACTATCTCCGTCCCATCGTTTTCCGCGACCACGAGCGTACTGCGCAATGGCGCGTCGAGAAACGCCACGAGGACGGCACTATAGCGATCTTCAGCGGGCCAGCCGCCCGTGAGCGTGCGCTGGGCTATGCCGGCCGTGAATACGGCGATTTCGTCGAGATCGATCTGGCGCCCTATGCCCGCGGATGATCTCACCGAGGAGGAGCGCGAGGCGGTGATCCTGGCGCACGTTTTATGGTCCGGTCACGCTTCGCGATAAAAGGCGTCGAGGCCGGCTTTTTCGGCCGCTGTCAGCGTCGCAGCCTCAATCCTTGGCCCGGCGCAGAGCAGCTTACCCACTGCTCTCGGGTCCACTTCTTGGCGGGCGCCGCCGCAGAGACGGTCCGCGCCACCCTAAAGGCGCTGTGGGTCGCGCAACGATAGCCGTCGGCATCGCTGACGTGACGTCAAGCGGCTGCGCCGTGGGCTTGCAGATCGGGCAAATAAGGGGTTCGGGCGTTCTCTCCACCTAGTTTGGTGATTGGTTGTTTTACCGGCGCGTTCTGGGTCTGCGTGTGCGCTGCCGGCCTGCGGCAGCGGCGATGTCAGCATTGTCGAGTCCATACCGCGCCGCATCCGCTTCCCACGCCTGCCACGGGGCAATAGCCGGTCGAAATCGGGACAATTTTCGCTGCTGGCGGAACCGGATCACCCGACGGCCGCCGCAGCCACTGCGCCACTTGCATCGAGCACAAAGACTGGCCGGGCGGGGAACTCCCGACCGGTTCCTTTTGTAAATCTACCCAGAGATGCGGGACGCGCCGAGCGTCGAACCCGGCGCCTCCCGCAATCGAAAAGCCAATAGCTATCTATAATACCTGTAGCTTCTGAGCATTCGCACCAGATCACTGATCTGACGCTGACCATATCGGCGGACCTCATCCGCCCTCATCGCCGAATAGCTCAGCCATATCAATGGCGTGCGTCAGGCCGCCTCGTCTGACCCATCTTTGAGCCATCATTCTCCAGCTGCTGCAGCTCAGGCTCGGCGTCGATTGTCTTGATCCCGACGATCTCCATCAGCTTAGCCAGGTACTCGTCAGCGTCATCTATGTGGCTGATCTCAATAGCCTTCTTATCGATGAACATGCCAAGGTGCTTACCGATCAACTCGGCCGCCCTGGTCGAGGCAGCCTCGTCGCCGCGGCGCGCTGCCATCACCGAGTTGCGGCGCAGCGTTCGCATCACCCAGAACTGATCAACGCCGGCTTTCTCAGCCAGCGGCATCTGCCTTCAAAGGCCGGTGGCGGATCGAGGTCATGGACCTCTGGGACAGGGATGCCATCGATCTGGTCGAGCCTGGTTTTATCGCATTCGACGGCAAGGAAGGCGAAATGCGCTTCATTGCCGTGCGCGCTTGGCTCGACGTCCGCTACGACACCCGCGATAAGGTTCCCGTCGCGGAGTTCTCCTGGGAGGGTGTCGACGAAGGCGATCAACGCTCGGGTCGCGGCTGGGCCGTCTTGAAAAGCGACGGCAGCCTTGCTGGCCACATCTTCTTCCACAACGGCGACAACTCAGGTTTCACATGCGGCCCGAGGTGACTTCTTCATACCAATTTGCGCCAGATGGTCGGCTCACCGTCCACTGGGGAGAGGTCAAACCCTGCGTGACAGACATCCTTTAAGCCCAGCATAGAGCCGTCTGTCCCGAACTAATCCGGCGGATTTTGCCCCTTCGGTCGCCGCCGTTCCCCGGAGACCGCTGACGAACTGCGGGCGGTCGCCAAGTCGGTGCCGTCGCAGACGACCGTCAAATTGGTGACCGGTGCCTTCGACGAGCTGGCGAAGGACCCGTCGATCGGCGGGGCCGAGGTGCTGCGGCGCGCCGAGATAGCGATGCTCGACCCGGCAAATCCGCCGGAATTTGCCCATCCAATGATGTGGGCGCCGTTCGTGCTCGTAGGTGAGGGGGGACTGGGCGATAGCCTGATCCGTGCGCCGGAGCGAATGATCGGATGCTGTCGGAACGGACGAGCGCCGGCGAGCCGCGCAGGATGGTCAACCGATCCATGCCGACGAGCCGATCTGCCGTCCTGCTATTACGATTGGACTTCCGCCGATGGCGAGCGCTCGGCACCTTTACAAGCGTTCTCGGTCGTTGCGAGGCGCAGTTCACCGCGATCTTCGCCGCTCGCATACCGGTCGATCGAAATGAAAGCCAGATAAGCGCGGCGGCGGGCTATTGGCTCGCCAATAGCAAGTTGCCGAGCGGTAGCGCTAGCAACAGCGAGCCTACGAGCAGAGCGAGCACTCGTTCGGCGCTGCTCCATTTATTCCAATCGCCAATCCAATCGGTTTTCCATCTCATGCTGGGTGAGAAGGGAGCTTGTCGGGTGTGCCCGCTCGATAATTCCGGCCAAAGATTTGACAACGATTGCCGCCCCCGACCGCCTTAGCGGCCTCGCCGAGCATGAGTGGCATTGTTCGTCACCCCATATCCGTCGACGCACGCTTCTATGCGCGCGATGCGTCGCAATACTGGGGGAACCGCCAGAGAGTGCGGGAGGACGCGCACATGACGCAAGGCCGAGTGCGCAAAGGCTTGCAGCTATTGGGAATAACGACTGATGCTATTTTCGCGGGCGATATCGCCGGGGCCTCATCGAAGTATGCGTCTATCTTGAAACGCCTCCAGGAACCGGCGCGGATCGAATACCGGGGCAAGCGCGGTCTAGAGATCGGCGCAACCTAAACCGCCTCGCCTTCGTATGATCCCGCAAGCACGGGCGGGAGGATGAGTTGATTATTTCGCGCGTGGTATTCGCAGTCGTCGTCGCGGTGGCGCTGCCCGTTTGGTCGCAGGATTTGCTCCCAATCAGGCCAAGCGATGCGTCGACGCCTGGCGCCATCGGCTCAACCGATGTCGACGATGTTTGCGGCAGGGGGCCGGACGGTCGCACCTACAGCCAGCGGCACCGCCAGACCAGCGCCGAGATGAAGCGGGACGCCTACGAGACCTATGGTGTTCAGCGAAACGGGCGCGACTTCGAGGTCGACCATCGCGTCCCGCTGTGCATCGGCGGCGCGGATGATCAAAGAAACCTGTGGCCGCAGGAGGGGTTTGAGCACCCCAACTATCACGACAAGGACCGTCTAGAGGAGCGGGTATGTCTGATGGTCTGCCGCGACCACAGCTTGAGCCTGCAAGAGGGCCAGGCGATTTTCACGGGCGATTGGGTCGCGGCCTACCAGCGGATATTCGGCCAATCGCCGCAATAGAGGTCTAGGGCGTCTTATGAGATGGTGCCGGCACACGCCGTGGCGGCTCTTGTTGGCGTAGGTCATAGAAGCCGGGCGGATCACCGGGAACACACCATCGGGCCACGAAGGCGGCGGCACAGGTCGGGTTGCTGACGTAGACCGCCACCGCATCGTTGACCACCCCGCGCACGCCAGCCGGTGCGATCGACCAACCGTCGACGCCGCAGTTGTCGTCGAGCCATGCCATCATCGGCGTGTAGCGCTGGCCGATCCCGCCGGGCGGCACCTTGACGGCGATCCGCACCGGAAACCGGCGCTCGGCGTTGGCGACGATTGCTCGCGAGTTGCCGGGCATCGGTTTAGTGCCGCCGGCAGTTTTCGCCCGCCATCTCGGCGAGGCAGGAATAGGCGCCGGCTTCGTTACCTTCGTCGAGTAGCAGCTTCGTTGCCATGAGCACGGCAACCTCGTACTCGCCCGGCACCTGGTAGACCTTCGTGTCTGGCCGAACACTCCGAGCGTCGCCAAGCGGCATCGTCTGCGGCCCGCGTTTGGGATCGTACCAGACCAGTACCATCGGGTCGGACTTCAGCTCGGCGATCAGCTCATGCGCCGCGAAAGTGATCGGCGTTGGGCGGGGAAAATCCTTTTCGATGAGCACGGGATCGCTCCTACGTCGGTATGTCGGGTCCAGAACATAATAGGAACAAGATTATTGCCGTCAAGCGCAAAATCGAGGCATGATTGCCGGGCGATGGAGGAGTGAGCATGTGTGGTCGGGTGAAGCTTGAGGGCGATTTCAGCCAGCTCAAGACCACGTTCAACATCCCCGACGATTACCCGGCGCCGAACTACGCGCCGAGTTGGAATGTCGCCCCTACCGATAGCCTGCCGATCGTGCGCTACAACGCCAAGCAAGGACAACGCGCGCTCGACCTGATGCGATGGGGGCTGGTGCCCTATTGGGCGAAGGATTTGAAGATCGGCTTCTCGACGATCAACGCGATGGCCGAGACTGTCGACACCAAGCCAAGCCAGTGTTCCGCGAGGCGTTCGCTCGGCGTCGATGCCTGGCGCCGATCGAGGCTTTCTACGAATGGAAGAAGCTCGGGCCGAAGGAAAAGCAGCCCTACGCCCTCGCCCTCGCGGGCGGCGGCTTCATGGCGCTCGCCGGGCTGTGGGAGAATTGGAAATCGCCGGTCCAGGAGTGGGTGCGAAGCTTCACGATCATCACCACGAGGCCGAATGAACTGTGCGACCAAATCCACGACCGCATGCCAGCGATCCTGCCGCCGAAGGCTTGGCCGCTGTGGCTGGGCGAGGACGCTGTGGAGCCGGAACAGCTAAGGGCTATGCTCGCACCTTACCCGGCGGATGACATGACGTGCTGGCCCGTGAGCGGCCGCGTCGGCAATGTTAAAAACAACGACCCGTCGATGATCGAGCCGATCCAACTGGCGAGCCAGACATGAGCCGCCATCTTGGCGATCTCGCTAAAGGCTGTTGTGCCCCTGTCAGGCTACTTCCGATCTCCGGTCACGGTCAGAGAGCTGCTCTCGCTTAGCAGCGCGTCGGAAGCAGGATGGAAGTTTGGTGATCAGATCGCCGAGACGAGGATGCGGTTCCTTCAGCACCGTCAGCGGCTGGTCCAGCATGGCCGCCTGGTAGAACTGTCGAGCTTCTGCGATTTCGCTCCAACGGCACGAATGACTTGTCGACATGGCCGCATCTCCCTCAACCGTTGGTCAAAGATATGCCGGCCAGCCGCAAGCGAACGTGACCCAGCTCACACTCTAAAAAATTTGGGTGAAAAATTTACCGGCCTTCCGCATGCCGTAGCCCGCCGCGACCTTGTTCTTGTCTGCCGGCTTCTGTGGCCGATACCGGGAAATGGGATCAAAACTTGACGATCGCCGGGGATCGCGCTGGCGGTGCGTCGGACGGTGACCGGGGCACTGACTGCTTTCGCGTCGGCCTTGCCGGTTGGGCAATTGGTTTTGGTGCTTCGCTCGTGGCCGGGGTCTCCGTCACCGGTACGGGCAGGGTCGGTGGAGGCGGCTCGACTATCGGCCGCAAACCAACTCCGAATGTCGGAGATTGGCTGGGTGCCGCTTCAGGTTGCGGCGTCTCTGGTGCCGTTGCGGTCTGGTCTGCTGGGACGGGGGGTACGGCGTGGCCCACGGTGACGTGCTGCACCAACCACGACAATGTGCTTCCGATCCGGCTGGCTCGTTAATGTTTCTGTAACCATACTGGCGCACCCTCTGGTTGATCTGGGGGAGATCCGATGGACGAAGCAGCTGCAAATCGATGGGCAAGGAAGGCAGTCGTCGATCAATGGCTAGTTTGGGCCAAAGAACAGGAACTCGACCCGGATCGGCCAAACAAACGCGATCTCGACGTTTTCGCTGACCTCGTCGTAAAGCGAGCGGAAACCGAAGGCCGACCACTGGCCTTGTTGGGTGATCGCAGCTATCGAACTCGTGTCCTCAACGCGCTGGCCTATCATGGGTATAGCCTGGCACCCGCAGACTGATCCCGCGCCGACTGCTGAAGTGATGGCAGCGCCGGCGGCGCGCGTGGGATCTTGTCTAAAATAGACGAAATTGCAGGACGGTGGCGACAGGCCGGAAAAACGGGCGGCCGTGGCGCGGAACGCGGCAACCATGCCCGCTGTGCATACCCTTGGTTGCCCGCTTGCGGAGCCGCGCCATGGCGCTTTAGTTGACACGAAACGTCTGTCAAGGCCCGCGCCGATCAACGTATGATCGACCAGGGAGGGCGATCCGAAGGGTCCGCAAGTGAACCCACCGCCTGATAGCACATTGGCCGATCCGCAGCAGATTATTGGCGACCTACGGCGGCAGCTCACTCAGGCACATGCCGAGCGTGACGAGACGCAGCGGACGCTCGCCGAACGAACTGCCGAGCGGGATGAGGGGTTCGCTCAGCAGCGAGCCACCACCGAGGTTCTGCAGGTCATCAACTCCTCGCCCGGCGATCTCGCGCCGGTTTTCGACGCGATCCTCGAAAAGGCCCATACGCTCTGCGGCGCCGTCCGGGGCGCTTTGGCTCAGTACGATGGCGAAAACTTCCGAGCCGTTGCGATACACGGCTACCCGGAGGAGGTGGCCGAGGAAATCCGTCGGCCATACGGCACCAATGTTTTCTTTCAGCGGATCGTAGACGGCGACCGCTACGTTCAGATCCCGGATTTCCAAGCAGTGTCGGCGCAACTCGACGATCCGGTAGGCCGGGCCGCCTTGGCTCATCTGGACCTGCGCACCTGGCTCGCGGTGCCTCTGCGCAAAGAGGGGTTGTTACTCGGTTACATTTCTGCGGTCCGCTCAGAGGTACGACCCTTCTCGGACAAGGAGATCGCGCTCCTTGAAAATTTCGCGGCGCAGGCGGTCATCGCGATGGAGAACGCGCGGCTGATCACCGAGACGCGCGAGGCCCTGGAGCAGCAAACGGCCACCGCCGAGGTGCTGCAGGTCATTAACTCTTCGCCCGGCGACCTCGCGCCGGTGTTCGACGCGATGCTTGAACGGGCAACGCGACTGAGCGAGGCGACGTTCGGCATCCTGTGGACATACGATGACGAGCGTTACCAGGCGGTCTCGTTTCGCAATGTTCCAGCGGCTTATACCGAGTTCTTGCGCGAGCCGGTCCGGGCCGAGCCTTTGACTGCGCTTGGCCGCGTTGCGCAAGGCGAAGCCGTCGCACACATCCCCGATATCGCCACCGACGAGTATTTCCAGGCAGGGGGCGAGTTGGTTCACCAAGGGTTGTCGCTTGGCCGCTTCCGTGCGGTCCTCGCCGTGCCGATGCGCAAGGATGAGACGCTGCTTGGTGCCATAACGATCTATCGCCAAGAACCGCTTCCATTCTCGGACAAGCAAGTCGGGCTGCTGCAGAATTTCGCCGCCCAGGCGGTGATTGCGACGGAGAACGCGCGCCTCCTGGGGGATTTGCGAGAGCGCACAAACGACTTGCAACAGTCGCTAGAGTATCAGACCGCGACCAGCGACGTGCTGAAGGTGATCAGCCGCTCAACCTTCGACCTTCAGCCGGTTCTCGATACGCTTGTCGAAACGGCCGCGCACATTTGTCAGGCGCAACATGCTTGCATATTCAGATTACAGGATGAGCGTCACCGCCTTGCTGCCGTCTACGGGGGGAACGCGGAGTATCTCAAGTACCTCTGGGAAACCCCTTTCGTACGGGATCGCGGTACTTTGAGCGGGCGCACCGGGCTGGAGCGCGGCATCGTCCACATTTTGGACGCTGCGACGGACCCCGAGTACACCCATTCGGAATTTCAGCGTCTAGGCAATCTCCACACGGGGCTTGGGGTGCCGTTGCTACGCAACGATGTCGAAATTGGTGTGCTCGTCCTTTATCGGTTCTACGTCGAGCCTTTCACCAACGGTCAAATCGAGCTGCTCCAAACTTTTGCCGACCAGGCGGTGATCGCCATTGAGAATGCGCGCCTTCTCGGACAGCTTCGTGACCGCGAGGCTGAGCTGCGGGTCACCTTCGACAACATGGCAGATGCCGTCGCGATGTTCGATCAGACGCTGCATCTTGCCGCCTGGAACCGGAACTTCCAGGAGTTGCTCGACCTGCCCGACAGCGTCCTCTTTGAGCGGCCAGAATTTGACGACTACATCGGCTATCTGGCGACGCGGGGCGAGTTCGGCGAGACCAGCCCCGAAGCAGAGATCGCACGGCTGCGCGCACGGCTCGGCGATCACTACAGCTTCGAGCGGACCCGGCCGGATGGCTCGGTTATCGAGGTGCGTCACAACCCGATGCCAGACGGCGGGATCGTGCTGATCTACAGCGACATCACCGAGCGCAAGCGCTCAGAGGAGGAGATACGGGCGGCTCGGGATGCCGCGGAAGCCGCCTATGCCGACCTGAAGGCGGCGCAGGCGAACCTGATCCAGGCCGAGAAGATGGCCTCCCTTGGTCAACTCACCGCCGGGATCGCGCACGAGATCAAGAACCCGCTCAACTTCGTCAATAACTTCGCCAGCCTGTCGGTCGAGCTGCTGGACGAGCTGAAGGAGGTAACGGAGCCTGCGGTGGCGGCGCTCGGCACGGACAAGCGCGCCGAGGTCGACGAGACCATGGAAATGCTCTCGGCCAACCTGGAAAAAATCGCCGAGCACGGCAAACGCGCCGACAACATCGTCAAGAGTATGCTGGAGCACTCGCGCGGTGTCAGCGGCGAGCGCCGCGAGGTCGACCTCAACAATCTGATCGAGGAGGCGCTCAACCTCGCTTATCACGGCGCTCGCGCGCACGATCAGAGCTTCAACATCACGCTGGAACGTGAGTACGCGCGGGGCTTGAGGCCAATCGAGTTAGCGCCCCAGGAGATCACGCGGGTCTTCCTCAACCTCTTTGGCAACGGTTTTTACGCCGCCAACAGGCGGGCACGCGCGAACGGCGACGGGTCGTTCCATCCCGTCCTCGCCGTGGCGACCTTCGAGGCCGAAAATGCTGTCGAAGTCAGGGTGCGCGACAACGGCACCGGCATCGCGCCCGAGATCAGAGACAAGCTGTTCCAACCGTTCTTCACCACCAAGCCGACCGGCGAGGGCACCGGGCTTGGTCTGTCGATCAGCTACGACATCGTCACGCAACAGCATGGTGGCACGATCACGGTGGAAAGCGAGCCAGGGGCTTTTACTGAGTTCACTGTGCGCCTGCCGCGCGGTCGGCAGGCCGCCGGCACGGGGGTCTCGGCATGAGTTTGAGGAGGGTGTTATGAGCGATCAGACCGTTACCCGTGCTCGGCTCACCGAGACGGTCTATCAAGAGAGCGGCTTGGCTCGCAACGAGGCGGCCGCGCTAGTCGAGGCGGTGATCGCTGAGATATCCGGAGCGCTTGAGCGGGGAGAAATGGTCAAGATCTCATCGTTCGGAACATTTGCCGTTCGCCAGAAGGGGCCGCGCGTTGGCCGCAACCCCAAGACTAAGCAGGAAGCGCCGATCAGCGCACGTCGCGTCCTCGCCTTTCGGGCGTCTCGTGCGCTAAAGGACCAGATCAACCACACGGTGGCGCCTTCGGCCGCCACTGGGAACGAGGGACGCGCCGATCCAGGCCGGATTGGCCAAGGCTTTGTGAGATGAAATGAGCGACGGTTGCACGACCCAACTGCGCGTCTCCCAGGCCACCAGCACGAGCGCCACGGCATGAGTGTCAGCATCCTCGTCGTGGACGACGAGCCGGATGTCGCCGACCTCTTTCGCCAGCGTTTCCGCCGCGAGGTGCGCGACGGCACGTATGTGATGCACTTTGCCAACTCGGGCGAAGACGCTCTCCAGCAGTTGGGCAACGGGATCGAGCCGCAATTGATCGTGATCCTCTCGGACATCAACATGCCCGGAATGGACGGTTTGCATCTGCTTGGCGAGATCAAGCAGCACTTCCCCGACATCCCGGTAATGATGGTGACTGCCTATGGTGACGATGAGCGCCGACGCCGTGCTGGTGACCTCGGTGCCTGCGAGTTCCTCGCCAAGCCGGTCGACTTCAAGGCGCAGCTGCGGCAACTGTCATCAACCGTCCTGCCACCGAGGTAGTAGGCGTGGCTGTACCGCACGGTCCACCTGCGGCACTCCTCGACGATGGCCCTGGCCCGTCGCAAGGCCCGAGCACGCCTCCTGTCGTCGCGCGCCGCCGCGGGCGCATCGTGTGCCGCCGCGTGCACGGCGTCGGCGTCGGCCCAGCTCCGAAGCGCACAACCGCCCTCCAGCTCGACCCTTGCGAGGGTAAGAAAAAATCAAGACCGCCTTAAGAGAAACTCAACGCGGCCCTCAAGCGAGGCGGTCGCTCACTCTCGACATTACCCCGTCGACGGCACGCCGCCGCCTGGACCAGGGGATCGCGATGACTTCCGTTCTGCTCAGGAGACCGCTGGTTGCGTTTTCCGTCGCGACGCTTCTGGTGATCGCAGCGGTCGGATTTGCGCCGTCAGTGGAGCGGGTCGCGGCAGGCTGGCCGGGAAGCGCCCGGCTCGTACTGGGAGCGCCGGCGATTCAGGGCGCGCCGAGCCTCGGGGCGATCATGTTTATCGCCGCGGTGCTGTTTTGCGCCGGGTTGGTAAGCGGGCTCGCCGGTTTTGCATTCTCCGCGGTCGCGGCCTGCGTGCTATGGCTGATGCCGCCGTTGCAGGCGATGCCGTTAATCATGTTGCTATCGACCTGCAACCAGCTGCTGTCGATCGGCAAGCTGCGGCGCGAGATGACGCTGCGCGGCAACGCCGAGCGCGAGGGCGCGCTGCCCTATATCATCGGCGGGCTGGTGGGGGTGCCGTTCGGCGTGGCGTTGCTGCGCGGGCTCCCAGTCAGCTGGTTCGCCGCCGGGCTCGGGTCGTTCCTGATTGTCTACAGCACCTTCACGCTGGTCTTGCCCGGCCGTGTCCGGCTGACGCTGTCGGGCCGGCGGATGGCGGGCGCAGTCGGCGCATTGGGCGGGGTGGTCGGCGGGTTTTCCGGGTTCGGCGCGTCAATCCTCGTCGTCTATCTCGGCTTGCGGGACGCGGACAAATCCGCGGTGCGCGGCATCACCCAGCCCTACATCGTCGCGATGCAGCTGGTCTCGCTCGGGTTGCTTGCGGTGGTCGATCCGGCGGTCTTTGGCGCGCTGTTCTGGCTGCTCTGGGCGGTGACGCTACCCGCCGTGCTGCTCGGCACAAGCACCGGCGTCGCGCTCTATCGCCAACTCAGCGACCACAATTTTCGGCGCGCCGTGCTGATCCTGCTAATCGTCTCGGGCGCAAGCCTCGTCGCCAAAGCATTGATCTGACTGAACTTCGTCCCACGCGGATCGACGGCCTGTTGGTGATCTCGTGTAATACGGCATTCACCTACAAAGGCCGGTTGATTGGCGCCAAGCGGGTCGGACGCCAGCTGAATGTGCGCTACGTGCTCGAAGGAAGCGTGCAGCGGTCCGGCAACCTAGTTCGTATCAACGCCCAGCTGATCGACGCGGAGAGGGACGTCCACTTGTGGGCTGAGCGATTCGAGCACGGTGTCGGCGATCTGTTCCCGGCGTTACAGAAGGGTGTGCAGGACAAGAAGCGAGCCGGGTACTTCCAGGCCGACACCGGCACGAAATTTGACGACGACGCCGACCGGCGAGCGCATTGGGCGGCGGTCTATGCGAACGAGGATTTCGTCGAGGGTTTCGCCTCGAAGCCACCGGCCGCTGCTGATGACTCAGGAAGTCAAGCTGCTTCAGGCCGCACCGTGGGGGCCGCACCCTAGCCGTACGGGTGGAGGCAATGCCCTTTAGGATCGGAGATCGGGTTCTCTACCGTGCCAACTCACGCTTCCCTTGGCTTAACCGGCGAGAAGGCCGTACGCGGACCCATGCGGGCGGTGATGGTCAGGGGGGCATACCGGCGCGAAGCAGTCCGTCATGAAAGCGCTCCCGACCCTGCTTCATGAACGGGTGGCTGGCCGGAACGTGGCTTTCGTGCTCGATGACTTGTGTCACCGTATGGCCGGCGAAACCGTCGACGTTGTTGAGAGCCGACAGGGCGGCGGCTGCCGCCGGCATGTCTCCCAAATGGGCATGGGCCGCGATCAGATAGCAGCGATTGTACCAAAGGTTGGGCCACAGCTCGATCGACGGGCCCAGCCGCTTTATCGCTTCGGCCTCATTTCCCATGAAGAAATGAGCGCGCCCGATGATCCAGTAGAACATACCGCGGGCGACGCTTTCCGGGCGGCGCCGCAGCGCCTCCTCAACCTGCTTGATACCCGCTGCCGGGCGTCCGAGGTAAACTAACTCCTGGCCCTGCTGCGCATACGCGCGGGCGAAGTCCGGCTGGAGTTTGATCGCCTCGCCGAACGCGCGATAGGCGGCCTTGTGCTGATTTCTGGCTCGGTGGATGAACCCCTTGGCGTAATGCGCAAGAAAATAACCCGGGTCGGCCTTCAGCACCTGCTTCACCAAATCCCACGCCTCGTCCACCTCGTTGTGTGTGGCGTCGTTCCAGTGGTTCAGATGATCGCAAACCAAGGTGATGGCATGGATCAGCGAGGTCTCATGGCGGGTCGCCGTGAGCAGCTGGCGCATTTCTCGCGTGGTTTGTGGGCTGCGGCGCTCATCGTAGAGCTGCCGCGCACGACGGAAAGATTCCCCGCGACTGATAGTCATCGGTCAGCCTCCCCACAGACTGCTCGCTTTTTACGCGCGTGCCGATATATCCGCAAACGAGATCTCAACGTTCCGCCATTCCCGTCCGCAGAAGCCCTTCGTGGAATATTTCGCGAGCGGCAACAACGGTCGGGTGGTCGTTCGGTGTCGCGGCTTCCCGTGCTTTGACGACAGCCATGGTGTACACAGGTGAAGGGAAGTGGCGATTGAAATCGTCCAATGCGTCTGCTGCCGCCTGCGGCATGCCGGCGTGAGCATAGGCGCTAACCAAATAGAGCCGATTGTACCAAATGTTTGGTCGCGTCTGGACCGACTTGCGAAGCCAGAAGACCGCCTCCTCATACCGGCCGGCGAAGAAGTTCGCCCGTCCAATGAACCATTGAAAAATACCAATCGACGGGTCGTGCGGGCTCAATCTGATCGCCTGCTCGACTAGCGGCTGCGCCAGCTCCGACCTCCCCACCAGGGTGAACTGATTGCCCTGTTGCGCGTATGCTGTCGCGAAATTGCGGTCCAACTCTACGGCGTGGCTGAACGCCTCCAGCGCTGCATGATGCGCGCCGCGCGCCCGCTGAAGGAGGCCGCTAGCGAAATGAGCGAGGGCAAGATTCGGGTCGATCGACAGCGCATTGCCGACTGCTTCCTCGGCGTCGCTCAAGTCCTCCCTGCTTGTATTGTTCCATTGGTTCAAATGGTCGTTGGCGATAATGTGGCCCAAGCGCGCCCGTGTCTCGGCGGAACTCGGGTCCAACAAGACGGAACGTTGCAGCAGCTGACGGGTCGCCAGCGTATTTTCCGGCGTGACCGAGCTGTAAAACAAGCTAGTCGCACGCAGCCTAAGGTCGAGCGCGTCGGGATGTGGCGCCCGTTCGGCACGACGTCCCTCTGCTCGTACCAGCTGGATATTCAGCGAGGCGGCAATCCTCCCGGTGATAGCGTTCTCTAAGCCGCCGAGATCGACGAATTCGTATTCGAAGCGATCGCCCCACAGTTGCTCGTCCGAGGTGGCATCGACGAGTTGGACATTGGTTCGCACGAAATCACCGGTGCGACCGATGCGACCGATGACCAAGTAGCGGACGCCGAGTTCCCGGCCGATTTGACGAATGTCGAGACTGCTTTCCTTGTAGGTGAGGGCCGTGGCGGCGGAAACAACCGCGATGTCCCGCAGGCGCGATAAGTCGACAGCAAGGTCGCTAGTCACTGCGTCGGCTAGATAATCCTGGCTGTAATCAACGCCGAGATTACGAAACGGAAGGACCACGATCGACGGTTTGGCGAAGGTCGTCAGGGCCTCGGCATTCGCCGCCGCTATGCTCATTGGCAGCGGTGGAAGCGTCCCGTGTTCCTGCACCTCGGCGACAAACCGGACGCCCTTGCGCACCACCGTGCGGATCACAGCTTGCGCTGCGCCGCTGTCACCAACGGCTCGGCGGGCCGCGTTGATGCGCGTCGTCACAGCCGAGTCGGACACGATCCGGCCACCCCAGATCCCGGCGATCAGATCGTCTTTGCTGACGACGCGCTCGCGGTTGCGCACCAGAAACACCAGTAGATCGAAGACCTGCGGCTCGATAGCGATACGTTCCCCGCGTCGCCGCAACTCGTGGCGGTCGACATCAAGCAAATGTTCCGCGAATTCAAACCGCACCGGCGTCTCCCGGGCGAGCCACACCCTCGCAAGAAAACAGAAGAAAACCTTAAGGGCAAATCACGCGCGCCATCAAGCGTGCGACGGTGGCACCCGCGATGATCTTCTGGCCCGCGCGTTGCCGCTAAGGTTAAGGAAGTCTGAAATGCGCAAAGGCACCCCAATATCAGTGCCACCGGTGTAACAAGACGGTGCGGTGGGAAGCATCCACGCCGCAGCGCCAATCACAAGGTTTCCTTAAGGGAAAAAAAGCTCGCCTTAAAGCGCGCCGCTAACGGCTCCGCCATATTCCGGCGGTCTCAAAATGCGAGGGCAAACCATATGACATTGGCAGGTTCATCGGCCCGCCAGCGGGTCGAAAGTCGCGACGTCTGGGCGGCGGCGCGGCGCTTCAACTTGTACGAGTTGACCGACAACGAACTCGATGCGCTGATCGTACGACACCGAGGCGTCCCGCAGATGTCCGACCGCGTTGTCGTCGAAGCGTCGCGGCATGTCCGCGATCTCAGGCGGTCGTTGGCCGCGGGCGAGGCACGATGAGAGGCCCGCAGCGCACAACTGTATTAATGGGACGCAAACTAGGATTTTCGAGAGCCTCGTGTGACCATCGACAATCCGCACGCACGCCCACGCATCGGCGCTCGGCGGTATGTTCAGTCGTCAGCGTTCGAGAGTGCGTCTGCCGTAACGCATGTGCCGCCACCCCCGCCGCGAACTCGCGCCGGTGGTCAAGCGGAGTAAGGGCAGAGGAATAGGTCGCCGAGCGCCCGGCGAGCAGGTAAGTGATCCGCCGCCGCGCCTGATGGTGCGGCCGGTCGTGGATCAGGTGGCAGCGCTGGCAAAGGCTCTTCAAATTGCGCGGCCGATTGTTACCTGGATCGTGATCGAGGTGGGCGGCTGCGAGGACGACACGGGTCTGCCGCAGCCGGGTTGCCTCCTCGACATCGGGGCGGCGTGCCGGTTGCCCGCGGCCGTTGCGCCAGGTTTGAGGAGTGGAGTCGTACCAGCGGCCATCCGCCAGACAGCGAATGGTTTCACCATGCGGCCGGCCGCAACCCTGGCAACTGCCGCCGGCGCGCTCGAACCGCACGTGGTGGCTGATCTGCGGCCAGTCAATCGGATAAAACCATCGCATCTCAGCCCTGATCGGCATCGGCGCCTCCTCGCACCTGTTGGTCGCCTACTTGCCGAGCGGGCTTTGAAAATCAAGTAACCTGCTGATATCCCATGTAGTACTGGGTTCGCTGGGTGAGGATTGGCGGTTGCGTTCTATTTATATTTCTAATGTCAGCGCATGGCAGACTTGCTCAGGCCAGGTATGACGGCAGGCGGCCCGCCGCACAGGGGTCGCTAGTGGTCAAAGTCTGACGCTTGGTTATCCTCCGACATCGGGCACCTTCGATCAGGAGTCAGACGTTTATTTAACGTGACCAGCCAAGCCCGTTCCGCCCAAAAAGGGATCGTGCCCCATGGGGTGGTGTAGGAGCGCGGGGTCGCTCCAGGTCTCCGGCAGGGTTGGCCGGTTTTGTCAGGCGGCCACGGCGGGCAGCTTGACGAAGGGATCGTCGCTCAAAGGTGCCATGGTTTCCAGCGTCATGTAGCGGGCGCGCTGAACCGCCCACTCATCGTTTTGTTCCAGGAGGATGGCGCCGACGAGCCGGATGATGGCCTCGTCGTTGGGGAAGATGCCGACGACCTCGGTGCGGCGCTTGATTTCGCCGTTGACGCGCTCGATCGGATTGGTCGAATGCAACTTGGTGCGGTGCGCCGGCGGGAAGCTCATGTAGGCGAGCACGTCGCTCTCGGCCTGATCCATCAACTCGGCGAGCTTCTTGACCCTCGGGCGCAGTTGGTCGGCGACCTGTCGCCACTGGGTCCTGGCAGCCTCGGCGTCGTCCTGGGCGAAGGCGGTGCCGATGAAAGCCGAGACGACGCGGCGGCCCTGTTTGCCGGCATGGGCCAGCACGTTGCGCATGAAGTGAACGCGACAGCGTTGCCACGAAGAGTTCAGAACCTTGGCGATGGCGGCCTTCAACCCCTCATGGGCATCCGAGATGACGAGTTTGACGCCGCGCAGACCGCGCCGCGCGAGCTTGCGCAGGAAGTCGGTCCAGAAGGTCTCGGCCTCCGACGCGCCGATCGCCAAGCCCAGCACCTCGCGCCTGCCGTCGCCGTTGACACCGACCGCGACGATCACCGCGACCGAGACGATGCGACCGTCGCGCCGCGCCTTCACATAGGTCGCGTCCAGCCAGAGATAGGGCCACTCGCCCTCCAGGGGCCGGTCGAGGAAGGCCGCAATCTTGCCGTCGATCTCACCGCACAACCGGCTCACCTGGCTCTTGGAGATGCCGGTCATCCCCATCGCCTTGACCAACTCGTCGACCGAGCGCGTCGAGACGCCTTGGATGTAGGCTTCCTGGATCACCGCGGTCAGCGCCTTCTCCGCCATTCGGCGCGGCTCCAGAAAGCCGGGGAAGTAGCTGCCCTTGCGCAGCTTCGGGATGCGCAACTCGACCGTCCCGGCGCGCGTCTCCCAATCGCGATCGCGATACCCATTGCGCTGGGTGAGCCGATCGATGCTGCGTTCGCCGTGGCCCGCGCCAGTCCGGCCCTCGATCTCCAGCTCCATCAAACGCTGCGCGGCGAAGCCGATCATCTCACGCAGCAGATCAGTATCCGAACTCTTCTCCAAAAGCGCCTGAAGGCTCATCATCTCGTCGGTCATCGTCGGGTCCTCGGTTCGGTGGAAGGGGCCAACCGAAACCCTACCGATGTCCTGCGATGACCACCGCCGTGGATAAGTAGCCCGTCGCCGCCAAACTCATGGCGGTCGTTGCGGCGGGCTACTTACCCACAGCTCCTACACCACCCCAAGGGACACGACCCAAAAAGGCAACTTTGCTCGCACCCGATCTGGGCGTGAGAGAGGTCTTGAAGCCAAAAAAGCGGGGTCCTAAATTGTCAGTATCGCCGGTATCGATTTCAGGGCACCGGCGGCCGAGAGAGAAGTCGCGCTCCCGCTAGAACAGGTGAGAAAGGTGGCTACCCAATCATCTCCCCACACAGCCGAATACTGCTTGAAACGGGCCGCTGAATGCGATCAGCACGCCGAGGACTGCTTCGCTCCCCAAAATAAGGCGATCTTCCTCGATCTAGCCAAACGCTGGCGCACTCTGGCGCAAGAGCGCCAAGATGGTGCATCCCTCAATCCGATAGACAAACCGCGCGCTAGTATGTCTACCGGATAACCAACCCCCCCATGAAGACCGCTGGAGAGCTTCGTGCTGAAGCCGAGCATTTGCGCGACATCGCGGGTCGTGTAAATGACCCCGTTTTGTTCGAGGCAATCCGAGAATTGGTCGAGGAGCTAGAGGCTTGCGCTCGGGAAGTAGACAATGGAGCGTAGAATTAGACTGCATTGGGTCGAACAACCGCCCTATGTAGAAACTCGGCTCCGATTTTCGCCGCTGAAAGCCCCCAGCCCAACCGGCCCACAGGCCGCGTGCAGAGCCTGCTGGTGCGCCTTTCATGTCCACAACGGGGATCGGCTCGATCGACGCGGTTTTGACAGCCCCACCACCCTGTAGACACTTAGTCAAATGGCTAATTCCTCCCCGCGCCGAAGCTCGCCGAAAGTCCGCAAATCTGAGGCTCAAGAGACGACCGGGAACCGTCATTCGACCGTTTGCAACGTCAACCAACAGACCAACCATCACCTTTTGTCCGCCCGTCTACCGAGAGCCTTCAGTCGCTTCACAATGTGTTAGGCTCCGTGCGGGTTGACTCCAAACGAGCGTAATTATGCGGCGGCGAAACTTCATGGCCTTGTTCGGCTGCGCTGCTAGCTGGGCAGTTTCGGGAGGTGCGCAGCCGTCTGCGAAGCAATTGCGTATAGCGATCGTTCATCCGGTGATCCCAGCTGACCGGCTCACGGCGAAGGCTGGGGCTTTCTATCACTCGTTTTTTACTGAACTGCAGCCGTTGGGCCTCGCTGTCGAGCGGTATTCCGCTGAGGGCCATCCTGATCGTTTCGCCACTCTGGCCGACGAGGTTGTGAGCAGGAAGCCGGACCTGATCTTTGTGGTTGGCAACGACCTCGCTGCCCAGATCGCGCCTGCGACCAGCACAATTCCGATCCTTGCTCTCCTGATCGACCCGCTCCGGATGGGAACCGTGGCGAGCCTAGCCCGACCCGGCGGCAACCTGATGGCGTTGCGCTCGACGCGGGGTTCGATATCTACGGCAAGCGCCTGCAAATTCTAAAGGAGCTGATGCCCACCGCATCCAGGTTCGGTTTTGTAGGCGTCATTGAGGAGCACGAGTTGAGTACGTTGGGTTTGTACGAGACCGCGCGCGGCTTGGGCATCGTCCTGATCGATCTCTCGCCACCAAATGTCGATGAGGCTGAAATCCGGCGCACCTTTGCCGAGTTGCCAAAGCAGCGCCCGGATGCGGTCCTGATCGGATCGGTCCCGTATCGTTATCTCCAGCTCATTCCCGAACTGGCCGAGCACGCGCGCGTACCGGCAATCTATCCTTACCGCGAATTTGCGGAAGCCGGGGGCCTAATCGCCTATTCGCCGGATCTGACAGAGCTGGCTCTCCATGTCACGCGGCAGATACGGGACATTCTTGGCGGCACCAAGCCGGGCGACATCCCGATCTACCAGCCGACAAAGTTTGAACTGGTGATCAACCTGAAGACCGCGAGGGCACTGGGGCTGACGGTGCCGCCGTCGGTCCTCGCCCGCGCCGACGAGGTGATCGAATAGGGGACGCTGGAGCGGCTTGACGAAAGGCGCTGGCAGGTTTCCGACGAGCTAAGGGCTAGGGATTGGAGCTGGTCACCCAGGTGACGCGCTATGCCGACGCCAGAGCTTGACGACGACGAACTTGCGATGGTGATCGCCGCGCTCAAGGAAGAAACTCGACCGCGCGGGCTAGCCGGTAACGCCATTTGCGCGTGCTTCCGTCATCGTCCAGATCAAACAACCTGTGGTGGCCGTGTCGATCAGGATATGATCCGCCGAAGGTCGGTCCCGACGAGGTCCGCAAGTGAGCACGACGCCTGACAGCACGTTAGACGATCCGCAGCAGACCATTGCCGATCTCAAGCGGCAGCTTACCGAGCGTACCGCTGAACGCGATGAGGCGCTCGAACAGCAGACCGCGACCGCCGAGGTCTTGCAGGTCATCAATTCCTCGCCCGGCGACCTTGCGTCTGTCTTCGATGCGATGCTCGAAAAAGCGATCCGGCTCTGCGAAGCGGCTTGTGGGCATCTCTACACTTACGACGGCGACCGTTTCCATCCGATTGCGGTACGCGGAGAACCGCGCTTCGTCGAGCGGTGGCGTCAGAGCGGTCCCATCCGGCCGCTACCGGACGGCCCTGCCCCGCTGGCGAGGGTCGCGCGGGGCGAGCGTATCGTTGGCGTTGACGATTTCCGGGAGGACCCGGCTTACCGCACCGTCCCCGCATTCCGTGCGACGGTCGACGCAAGCAACACCCGTAGCGGAGTTACGGTGGCATTGCGAAATGACGTCGCGCTACTCGGCGCGATTACGATCTACCGGCAGGAGGTTCGCCCGTTCACCAAGCAGCAGATTGCCCTGCTACAGAACTTCGCCGCCCAGGCGGTGATTGCGATTGCGAACGCGCAACTGATCACCGAGACGCAGGAGGCGCTGGATCAGCAGACTGCGACTGCCGAGGTGCTGGGGGTCATCAACTCGTCGCCGGGCGATCTTGCTCCGGTGTTCGACACGATTTTGGAAAAGGCAATCCGTCTCTGCGAGGCGATGTTTGGCACCCTATGGACCTATGACGGCGATCGTTATCTCGCGGTCGCGCAACGCAATGTGCCGCCGGAATACGCCGAATTCCTGCGTGAGCCTCTGCGGGTTCCGCCAGGGACGGTGGTGGGTCAGTTGGCCGCTGGAAAGCAGGTGGCGCAGATCGCAGACATCGCCGCCGCAGAATATTACGAACGCGGCGGGATCGCCCACCCAGCACTTGCGCTCGGGGGCTTTCGCACCGTGCTGGGCGTTGCGCTGCGCAAGGACGATGCCTTGCTAGGTGCGATCACGATCTACCGCCAAGAGGTGCGGCCTTTCTCCGAAAAGCAGATCGCACTGCTGCAAAACTTCGCCGCCCAGGCGGTGATCGCGATGGAGAACGCGCGGCTGATCACCGAGACGCGCGAAGCATTGGAACAGCAGACCGCCACCGCCGAAGTTCTCCAGGTTATCAATTCCTCGCCCGGTGATCTGGCCCCGGTGTTCGACGCGATCCTGGAAAAGGCACACAGCCTATGCGGCGCGACGTTGGGCAGCTTGCGCCTCTATGACGGCAAGTATGTTCGGGCCGTTGCAGTACGCGGTCACGAGGGGGATTACGCCGACGAACTGCGACGAGGGGTTGCCCTCTCAGATCGGGTGGTCACCTCGCTACTGCAAGGCGCGCCCTTTTTGCAATTCCCGGACATGGCCGAGAGCGATGATCCCGGCCCACGAGCCTCGTTTGAGCGCAGCGGAGGGCGAACTGCGCTGATCGTACCGCTGCGCAAGGATAGTGCTCTACTCGGGATGATTTTTGCCGCCCGGCAGGAAGTGCAGCCCTTCACCGACAAGCAAATCGCTCTATTGCAGAACTTCGCCGCTCAGGCGGTGATCGCCATGGAGAACGCCCGGCTGATCACTGAGACCCGCGAGGCCTTGGAGCAGCAGACCGCGACCGCCGAAGTACTAGGCGTGATCAATTCGTCACCCGGCGACCTCGCACCAGTATTCGATGCGATGCTGGAGAAGACGCTGCGGCTATGCGAGGCCGCGCACGGCAATTTCCTGACTTATGACGGCGAAGTCTTCCACCAAGCGGCTTTCCGGGGCGAGCCGCAGTTTGCCGAGTACCGGCGACTTCCGCAACAGCCAGCCGAGGTCGGTCAACTCGCGCGCATGGTGCAAGGAGGGGGAACGCTCCACCGCATCGACGCCCGGGAGGGCGAGGCTTATCGCGATGACCCGGCGTTTCGGCGAATGGTCGATGGCCTCGGTATCCGCACGTCGCTGACGGTGCCGCTACGCAAAGGGGACGCTCTGCTCGGTGCCGTCAGGGCATACCGCCTTGAGGTGAGGCCGTTCACCGACAAGCAGATCGCGCTGGTCGAGAATTTCGCGGCGCAGGCTGTCATCGCCATGGAGAACGCGCGGCTCATCACCGAAACCCAGGAGGCGCTCGAACGGCAGACCGCCACTGCGGAGGTCTTGCAGGTCATTAATGCGTCACCCGGTAACCTGACGCCGGTGTTCGAGACGGTCCTGGAAAAAGCGATGGACTTATGCGGCATCGCGTTTGGAAATTTGCAGCTTTACGAGGGCAAGTTTCGAGCCGTTGCGTTGCGCGGGGAGCACGCACCTGCACTGGCTCAGCTATTGCGCGAGCCGATTGAACCAGTACCGGGAGCACCGAGTGCCCGGCTACTCAGCGGTGAACGGTTCGTCCATATCGTCGATATCGCCGAAGCGGCAAAGCAACGTCCCAATGACCTAAGGGCTCAAGCGAACGCCACCGCTGGATCGCGTACAGTCCTGTTCGTCCCGCTGCGCAGGGATGGCGATCTGCTCGGCTTCATTGTCGGCTATCGAAAGGAAGTCCGTCCCTTCACCGACAACCAGATCGCGCTACTGCAAAACTTCGCCGCGCAGGCGGTCATTGCGATGGAGAACGCGCGGTTGCTGGGCGAATTGCGCCAGCGCACCGAGGAGGTCGGCGAACTGAACCGTGGCCTTGAAGCGCGGGTCGCCGAGCAAGTCGATGAACTGAGCCGGGTCGGACGACTGAAGCGCTTCCTGGCACCACAGCTTGCCGAGCTAATCGTTTCGCAGGGCGACGAGAAAATCCTGGAGAGCCATCGCCGCGAAATCGTCGTCGTATTCTGCGACCTGCGCGGCTACACCGCCTTCACCGAAACTGCCGAGCCGGAAGAGGTCCTCGATTTCCTGCGTCAATACCATGGCGCGCTAGGACCGCTTGTCAGCCAGTACGAGGGGACGCTCGACCAGTTCTCGGGTGATGGGATCATGGTGTTCTTCAACGATCCGGTGCCGGTCCCCGATCCCGCCGAGCGGGCGGTCAAGATGGCGATGGCGATGCGTGAAGCTGCTGGCGATCTGATCGCCGCATGGCGACGGCGCGGGCGCGAACTCGGTTTTGGCGCTGGCATTGCGCAAGGCTATGCGACCCTCGGGCAGATCGGCTTCGCGGAGCGATCCGGCTACACCGCGATCGGCACCGTCTGCAATGTCGCGGCGCGACTTTGTGCAGAGGCCAAGGACGGGCAGATATTGCTAGGCCAGCGCGTCGCCGTGGCGGTCGAAGGGACGACGGCGCTCGAAGAGATTGGTGCGCTTACCCTGAAGGGGCTGACGCAGCCGGTCGTCGCTTACAACGTGCCGCTCGCGGCTACCCACCCCGCTCTCCGTGTGATCGAAGGCGGCCCAGAAAGCATTTGAGTGCGATCACGCTCTCGCAACCCGTCGGCTCGGTTGCAAATACGCTTTAGAACCTGCCACTGCATTATAGCGCCGCGACGGCTACGACCTCCGATGGCTGATCGCCCACGACTGCCCGAAGATGCAAAACCCGACAGCCGACATCTACGACCGATGCGGTGTCCACTTTCCCGATTTGCCGCGCTGGTTTTGAGCCATTCAAGATCGAGGTCTCAAACCGCAAAGCCCTTTCGGCGTTCCTCTCCAGCTCGTTTAACCTTGACTTGACAGGGCGTGTGAGCTTCGTTTTTTAGCGAAGCAACGCACAGCGCAACAAGCGTTTCGCGACGGATACGGGAGGACGAGATGCGCATTGGCATGTTGTTTGTCCTAGGCTCTTTCTTACTCCTGTCCGTCAATGCAGTTGCAGGTCCGAAAGAGGATGTGGCCGCCGCAACCGCGAAGTGGGGCGAAACGCTCGGTCTGGACGACCCCGATAAGGTGCTCGCCCTTTATGCCACCGACGCGGTTCTGTGGGGAACGCTATCGCCGACCGTGCGATCGGATCATGGCGCGCTTCGGGACTATTTCGTCACCGCGTTCAAAGTCTTACCCGCCCTGAAGGTGTCGTTTGGTGACCAATTAATCCGGGTCTATAGCAATACGGCTGTGAACACCGGCTATTATACCTTCGCTTATACCAAAGACGGTGAAGCCAAAACCCTTCCGGCTCGATACAGCTTTGTGTTTGTAAAGGACGGCCAAAACTGGATGATTGTCGATCATCACTCCTCAGCAATGCCGCCTCCTCCCAAGTAGTGGTTCAAGGCGCGGTCGAGCCTACTCCGCCAGCCACCCTATCTGTCGGCGACGGGTGACGCGCGCTCCCCGCCGAACCGCATGCTTCTTCACTTACACTTTTTGGGTGAAGGCCCCCAAAAATTTTCTTATTTACTGAGCGGGTTGGGGTTTATGGCAGTTGTGTAATTTTTAGAGAGGGGGTTGAAAATGTGGGGTGTTGGGCGTGTGGTGAGACAAAATTCGCGCGCCGGCCAGGGGGGATCGGTTTTGCCTATTGGCAGCCTGTGGCTGACCCGGCCGGGGCCAGCGGCTGCCGGAGGCGCTCGGCCAGGCCAAGCCCAGACGAGACGCTGCCAAGGATGGGGAGACGTATGGAACAGCGGAGCCGGCCTTCTAGATATCGGTAGAAACGCTTGCGCCTCGCGCCTATCGACGTAGACAGCCCCGCTACGCCGAGCCAGGCTGCGCATTACTTATCTGCTAATGCGCAGAATGAGGGCGGACAAGACATCCGCCTTCATTCGCTAATAGACAAGCAATATCAATGGCCTTTGTCAGGCCGCCTCGCTGACCCATCCTCTGACCCATCACTCTCCAGCTGCAGCGGCCCCGGCTCGGCGTCAATCGTCTTCATGCCGACAATCTCCATTAGCCGCTGCAGATACTCGTCGCTGTCGTCTACCGTGCTGATTTCAACCACTTTTCTGTCAGCGAACATGTTCAAATGCTTGCCGATCAGCTCGACCGCCCGGTTCGAGGCAGCCCGGTCGCCAGCGCGCGCCGCCAAGGTGGCGTTGCGGCGCAGCGAGCGCAGAACCCAAAAGGCGTCGAGGCCGGCTTTTTCGGCCGCTGTCAGCGTCGCAGCCTCAACCGCAGCCGTCTTAAACCCCATCAATTCAGCGATCCTCGCCTTGATCGCTTCATGCAACCTTAGTCGGCTGGCGTTGCCGCGATTGCGCGGATATCCAGCAATTACATACGCCTGGAGTGCCGGCTTTCCCTTCACGATTTCCTGAGAGAACGTCTCCCATTTCGAGTTCTTGAGGACGCCCATGTTTCAGCCTGCCGTCATCAATTGAATACCCTGCCCTCATGAAATGACGACTCAGCCGTCACCAGGTGAATACATTTTGAGCCAACTTGACGACCCTGTCGTCACAAAATGAATACCCGGTATTTATCCGCCAGCTGTCAGTGTCAGCGACATCCCGTTACTTGCTCCCCCAAGCACCTAAGACTAGCCCCCCTCGCGGGGCTTTATCGTCTGTCTCCTTCATGCCGGAGCCCAGCCCCCTCGGGTCGTCAAAACGGAGACACTATGGCCATGTCCCTGTTTTGAGGACACCGAGGGCGATGGGCTCCGGGCTTTCCTCGCATGACGATGGCAAAGCAAAAATCTCCCTCGATCTGCTGGGCGAACTGGTGGTCGGCTTGCGCGACGAGATGCGCGAGCTGAAGGCAGCCGGGCAAAAGCAGCATAACATCGTCGTCCACATGCTGCGCCGGATCGAGGATGGCCTCGACCGGCCCGATGAGCTGTTGATATCGCAGTGCAACACCGCCCCCTATCCAGCCGACCCTGGGTGACCGCGGAGGCCCTTGCAAGGGGTGTCTCCGGTAAAGGGGACACCCCCTCTTTAGGGGCCATGACCGACGCTTCGGGTCTATGATCTGGCGGAAGCTGCCGTAGCTGCGCCTTGAGCGCGTCGAAGTCGACCGGCTTGGCGAGGAACTCGCAGGCACCGAGGTCACCAGCACGGCGTCGGCGCTCGTCGTCGCCGTAGGCGGTCACCATCATCACCGGGATTTCAGGGAAGTGCTGCTTGATCTCGCCAAGCAGCTCCAGTCCGTCCATCCCCGGCCTGTTGATGTCCGACAGGAAATTTTCGGAACAGGAAATAGCCCTTCTCGAAAACTTCGCGGCTCAGGCGGTCATCGCGATGGAGAACGCGCGTCTCATCACCGAGACCCGCGATGCGCTCGAACAGCAGACTGCCACGGCTGAAGTCTTGCAGGTCATCAATTCATCGCCCGGTGATCTCAAACCGGTGTTCGACACGATGCTCGAAGAGGCGCTACGACTGTGCAAGGCGACCTATGGTCAGCTTAGTGGTGCGTATAGAGCGCGCGTCACAGCCGCCCGATTGGGGATGACTTTGACAGAAATTGGCTTATAAATTACGATCCTAGATGTGTCTAAAATAATAATACGATCTGAAGCCGTCAGGGCCGTGCGGGACGGCGCGTCGATCACCAGCACGGCGCGCCGGTATGGCATCGGCCGCGCCACGCTGCACCGCTGGCTGCAAGCCTATGACCCGGATCATCCAGTCGCGTCGCTCCGACCGAAAAAGACAGGACCGAAGGCACCGCGTTGGACTGATGAAGTGCTCAACCAGGTCGCCGCGCTGATCGCCGACCATCCAGACTGGTGGGGCAAACGCAGGGTCGCCACAGCCTTACGCCGGTTTGGTGTAACACTGTCGGAAGCAACCGTAAGCCGGATACTCGTCGTGGCGCGTCAGCAACTCGCGCAACTGCGTGATCGCGAAGCTCGCGCGGAGCAGGCGCGCCGCAACCGTCAGGTCAAGACCGTGATGCGGCGGAATGATCGTGATGCGGCGCGAGCCGCGATGTGGCATGAGCGACTGATGCCCGCATGGGATCCCGATCTCTCCGCGCAGGAACGATGCCGCCGCATCGCGCAGGCGCTGGCCGGCAAGGGGTATAAAATTCAGGTCAAGGATCTCACCCCAGAGCTGCGAGCCATCGCTGACGAGTATATCGAGAACCTCGGCGGGCGCGACAGCTTCTCGTCCGCCGAAGAATGGCTCATCGACGCACGCCGCTGGCTCCGCATTTTGAAGAATCCAGAAGCCAGATCGCCCGAGAAACGGCTGCGCGTAGGTCCCAATATCGAGCACCTTCGGGTGGGTGCGCTCAATAACCTGGTAAAGAATTTCAGCCGCAACGTTGGTCTCGGGGCCTCGCCCGCGCTGTTTGAGGACCCGGACAACAAGGAGTGCGTCACTTCCTCCAGGCGCCTCAAGCCCCCCGACGCGGCTTGCTGACTAGGCTTCGTCCCGGCTGGGACCATGCACGAAGAGCACACAGGCGCGGACGGTGTGAGATATTTGGCCGGGCGGCGCTCCGCAGCGGCCGCACCTGCCTCCAAATAAACACTGCGCCTGCTCCCCGGCCGTCTCCCGATATCTCGACAGCGGCGGGGCACGGCGCACGTCGTGGACTGTCTTCAATCAGGGGGCAGATCAGCGCCGGGGCTGATCATGGCGTAGAGGAACGCCCTCAAAGCAGCAGACCACTGTGCGCAAGGCCCGTCGTCCCGTCGCCGGAGGCGCTGAGGCCCCATCAAGCGATCACGACCTGGAGCGACGGCTGCGAGCGGGGGAACGGGCGAAGGAGGGCGAGTGATGGCGCTACAACTAGGCGCCCTGCTTAGCGCCGGGGCCTCGCCCGAGAAGGCCGACAAGGCGGCCGAGGAGCTGGCGGGCCACGAAACTGGGGATGATCGGCACCAATTTCGCCATAACCCTGGCGTTGTTCGTCAAACTGTTCGTGCGTTGAAGGTGCCGCAATGACCATCGACGATCTGCGCAATGCTGGCGAGGCCCTCTACGGGCCACGCTGGCAGCGCGAGCTGGGCAGGGCGATCGGCACCGACCATCGCACACTGGTCTACTGGCTGGCCGGCAAGCGCCGGCTGCCGGCCGACCTGGGCGAGCGCATCGACGCCGTGCTGATCCGGCGCATCACCGAGCTAGTCGCAGCGCGGCGTGATCTGAAGCAAGCGCTCAAGAAAGCCACCTGACATGAGGAACGACAGTGACCGACCAGCGTTTTGACCAGATCGACCTCCGCGAGAAACTGGCGCACATCGATCTGATGCTCGCCCAGCATGACCGCTTGCGCCATGAGATGGGCTACACGCCGATCGTGGCCGGGATCAGCGGCCTGACCGCGGGGGCTGCTCTCTTGGCGGCGGGATTTGCGCTCGCCAGGCTGATCGCGCCCGGCACGCTATGAAATCGCTGCCCGAAGATCTGGCTGCTGCAGCGCTGCGGCGAGGCGCTGTGGGGCGATGGATGGTGCCCGAGCTTTCGGCGCCAGTTTGGCATCAGCCCGACCATCCGGCGCTGGATGTCCGGCGAAGCGATGATTCCGCGCTCTCTCTGGGTCGCCCTCGCAGAGCAAATGCACCAACAAAGCTCCGTCGTCAGTGCCCCCGGCAAATACCCGCACCAGCTCCCCATGGATGAGGGGACCGACACCTGCGGGGTTCGAAATGCATGCGTCTGCGGGGACCCGACCTTTCGGACACGGTGCCCAACGGCACGGTGATCGACATCAACGCCGGCGGCTTCGATACGCCGCCAACCAGGGATCAGATAGCTGCCGGCGCCGAGGCGTATTTTCCCGACAGCGGCCGAATTGTCGCGGCCGTTCGTACGATCGTGACTACCTGGAAAATCGTCAGTATGACGAAGCAATTAATCATTTCTGGGGTAAGGGCGATGACGGTAAGACGGGGAACGCCGGAGGAATGGGATCGGTTGACCGGGCTGCCGCGCCAGACCGTGGTCTTTGGGACCGGGCCGCGCCGACCATCCGCGCCGCCGCCGAGCAGCGCGACAGCGACCTCCAACAGTGGCATGACCAGTACGCCCCCCGCGCCGACAAGTCAGAGCAGCGCTCCCGCGACACCGCGCGCGGCGGTGGCAGTTATGCCAGCCTTGCCGACCCGAGGTCGTAAATAGGCGATGGCATAGTTATCGTTCTGAGCACCGCGGCTTCCTGAGCACTGCGGCTTCGCCGGCGGCCTCTCTCCGTCTATCCACGAGGGCCAACACGGGATTTGAGATCCTGCTCGACAAGGGCGGAAGTGGACGGAATCGCGTCTTCGGCAGGAGCTGATCCAGGTCGGCCTACTAGCCGAGGACTGTGCTCCGGGGGCTGATCCGCAGATTGGCCGCACCCAAACCGCCGCGCGGGCATGCACCCGATGACTGCTGTCGCCCCCCGACGGCGGCAAGGCCCAGTGCCCAAGAGGGCAATGGTGGAGGGTTCAGGGACGTTCGCTGCTGGTGCTGATGGAGTTTTTTTATAACATTTGTGGGCTTTCTACACACGTAAATACATCATCCTGATAGCGTGTTGTCTTGAAAATGACCGCACACAACCTCGCGTGACTGACCAACAAACAGCCGCCTCGCCGGGCCTTAACCTCGCGTTGCAGGTGATGTGGTAGCGGTGGGCATGGTTTCGACCCTTCTATATGAACCTGTCGCTGACGGGGTTCCCGCGTGGGCATAAAACGCCACCCGCAATCGCCCGCATGATCCGCAAATACGCTTAGTGGGGCCATGCGCATGGCCGCGATGGGGCATTTATCACCCGTTGACCGGCCGCAACCGCCTTCGCACCCCGGTCGACCGCGCCTCGGCCCGCGGTTCTGCACGCATGGGGGGCCTGTCCCCCCAGCGGCCCCGTCCGGGTTCGTCCGGGCATCGGCCGGGTAAAACGTCTCTTAAGTATTTGACCGTCCTACCGTCTGGGTCGTCTGGGTAAAATAAAGAGAAGAGATATTGAAAAGGGGGGCGCCCCCAGCCCGAGAGGGACGGCCCGAAGGGGGGGCGGATTTTTTTCCTTGCTGATTTTGAAACCCACCCGGACGCCCGGACGTTAAGGACGATCAATGAGTTAGCGGCACCCTCACCCGGACGGCCCGGACGGGGCATCATGGCTGGGCCGTCCATTCGCCGCCGATGCCGCGGATCGCGGTAAACTGCGTCCGTGCCGCATCGAGTGCGTTGACGCTGTAGCCGTGCGGCCGGTCGGCTTTGACGATCAGGTCTTCAGCGATGAAGGAGCTGCTCAAATCTCCGGCGGTCTTCGTAGCCGTCTCGACCTCGCCGATGATCTCCTGTCTGTCTGGGCGATTGCGCTGATAGATCTCGGTCATGCGGACGCCGAGCTGCACCCGCGTCATCGGGCGCTGCACGCGGTTGTCACCGCACCACTGCAAATAGGAGCGGTTCAAAAGCTCGGTCGAGCAGAACTCCATCCATTCGTTAAACTCGGCGACCCCGTGCCGGCTGCGCCAGACAAAGCCGCGCTCCAATACCGAAAGCCACCAGCGGTCGAGGCTGTCGAGGCTCAGCGCCTTCTGTCTTGCCAGCGCGTCGGTCTGCGGCACATTGCGGACTTCGAACCCGGACAGGTCGCGGTTCAGCAGGTCGTGTAGCATCGCGGCCGCGCCGCCGTTCTGCATCTGCCGCTCGATCGCGCTGAAGTAGGCGATATCGCCTCGTTTTGTGTCGAGCACGTCCAGCACGAAATAGCGCCGCGCGCCGAGCGATGCCGGAACGACCCAATCGGCGTTTGACGCCATGATCACGTGCAGCATGTTCGGCGCGATGACGGCGTTTTGGCCTTTGCCTTCGATGACCAGCGTCGGTTCGGTGATGATTCCTTTCAGCACGCTCTCGTGTTGTTTATCACCGGCAAAAAATGCTTCGTCCGCGAACAGCAGAACACAATCGCGAAGGTGCGAATTGAACCGGCCCACAAGATGCACCGGGCTGGTGATCTGCATGCCATGCTGGCCGAACAGCGAAGCCATCCATCGACCAAAGATGCCCTTGCCGGTTCCTTCATCGCCGCGCAGCACAACCGCCGTCTCCCCCCGGTTTTCCGGGTGTTGCACGGTCCTGGCTGCCCAATTGAGCAGGTAATTGTTGTGCTCCTTGTTGGCGCTGCAGACGACGTCGAGGATATGCGCCCGCATCAGGCTCCAATCTCCCGGTGCGGGGATGACGGAAAAGCCCTTCCACAGGTTCAGGTAACCTTCCGGCTCGCTCTCGGTCGGGTCGAACGTCACGCCGCCGAGAAACTGGTTGCGGTCGGGATGGCTGAGCCACAGGTCGGCGGCCTTTTGTTTCCCGGCAAACTGGTTGGCGAACATCTTCCTGAAATCGGCGAAGCTGATGCGTTCGAGACACAGACGCGCGAGAGCGGGATCGGCGCGGCGGCACATCACCCAGATCTTGCCGCCCTCGTTGACCACGGCGAAGGTCTTGTTGAAGTCGGCGACGATCCTTTGTTCGTCCTCGATCGAGATCGCGCCCGATTTCTTGCGTGTCTTCTGATCGGTGGTGAACTGGCGGCGCAGTCCATCGAGGCTGTCGCCGGTCTGCTGTGCGAGGCTTTTCAGCAGCCGATCGGTCACCACCTCGCCAGGGCTGGCGGCGACAATGCGCCGGACGATTGCGGTCACCTCCTCGGAGGCGGTCTCGGCGCTGCACTTGCCGATCGCGAGGCGGATCTCGCGAAGCTGCTGCTCGCGGATGGCTTCTTCGAAGTCTTCGTTGGCCAAACCTAAGCCCTCCTGCCGAAGGCAGACCGGATGGTCGCGGCGATCTCGCGGTCGCGAAGTCCGATAGCCGCCCCGCCCTGGCGCAGCAGGGTCGCCGCCCCTTCCTCTCCAAGGACTCCGGCATCGACCGCTTCGGCAAACCGGCAGGCGGTCCAGAAGAGCAGATTGTTGCGCTCGCCCGGCGCGGCTGCATGCAGGCGCCCGAGAGCGCCGGCCAGGGCGCTTGTCGTTGGGCCGGCCGAGGACAGATGCCTGAGGAACGGGTTTGTCTCCTCGGCCTCGCGCGGCAGCAGATCCTCGCGTGGCAGCTGCAGGGGGCAATTGTCGTAATTGAGGTCGCCCCAGCGGTAGCCGGAATCCGGTGCCGGCAGCACGACGTAGCCGCCATCGCCGCGCCAGTCGAGACCGTCGCCGATACCGCGCCCGCCCGCGCCGGCCGTATTCCGCAGGCCACCTTCGGGTCTTTGAAAATGCAGATGAAACCCGCCATGCGCGGTGAGCACGGTCGGTGCGGTCGGCAGTTCGGCATAACCGAGCCCTGCCAAGGTGCGCACGCCGTCCCTGCCGCCTTTCCGGTCGATATCGAGGACGACAATGTTGGTGCGCTCGCCGGTCGGCATGCCGATCAGCGCATAGGGCACCGCGGTCCACCATGCCGTGATCTGTTGCGGGTCGGTCGAGGCGGTATTGGGCCAATCCTTCAGCAGCGGCCGTTTGTGGCCGTTGCACGGGAACACCGGCCAGCCTTTTGCGGCGTATTCGAGCGCGGCATCGAGCGCGATCATGTATGACGCCACGGCGATCACCGTACGACCGTGATGCGCTCGACCGCGCGGGTGATCGCGGTGTAGAGCCAGCGCCAGCGGTTTTCGCGAAAGCAATTGCTCTCGTCGAACAACAGGACGTTGTCCCACTGCGACCCCTGGGACTTATGCCCGGTGATCGCGTAACCCCAGGTCACGGGATCGCCCTGAGCGCCAGCGCCATTGCTGTCGTCCGTCAGCAACAAGTCGATCGGCGCATTGATTTGGACGAGGCGGCTGTCCTCGGTCGCGACGGTCAGCGGCAGAAAACCGCCTTTCTCGGCTCTGGCGCCGGTGACCGTCACCAGCTCGCCATTCATTAAGCCCGCGCGGTGCCGGTTGCGCAGGACAAGGAGCTTCTCGCCGATCGACGGCAGTGGGCCGGTAAAGCCCAGCCGCTGCCGGATTTGGTGGTTGAGGTGCCGGCGGGTGCTGTTCCGGCCGCAGATCACAATGTCGAATTCGGTCGGGTCGCCGTTGAAGTGGGCCGCCCAGATCACCTCGCTGTCGCCATAGCGGCCGAGCGGCGGCACGCGGCCCTCGCGCGCCATCGTGGCGAGCGTGATGATCGGGTTGTCGGCCGCCTGGCGGTGGATCTCGTGCAGGAAAATGTCGGGTTCGCGGTTGGTGAAGTATCCCGCCCCCTCGATTGGCGGCAGCTGACCTGGATCGCCGAGGACAAGAGTCGGCGCGTCAAACGACATCAGGTCGCGCGCCATCTCCTCATTGACCATCGAGACTTCGTCGACGATCACGAGATCGGCGGCGGCGACCTCGCTGTCCGGCTTCAGCTCGCGAGGTTGCCATACCTGCCGCGCGTGCCGGCACAAAGCGGCACAGGGCGGCGTGCCGCACTGCGCGCAGGTCCACACAAACGGGCGGCTGTAGATCAGGCGGTCGATTGTCGTTGCGCCGATGCAGCCCTTTCGGGTCATGACAGCGGCCGCCCTGCCGGTGTAGGCCGCGAACAGGACATTGTCGCCGGCAATGCTGGCGATGCACTTCAGCACCGTTGTCTTGCCGACGCCAGCGTAGCCGGCGAGGTAGAAGACCTGCCCGTTGCCTTTGCCGAGCCAAGTCTCGATCGCCTCGATCGCGTCGAGCTGCTGATTCGACCATTGGAGCTGCGCGAGGCGGGCGCTCGCTGGCGGCGGATGTTGCGCTGCGGCGACACTGGCGCGCTCACGGTCGTGGTCGCTGCCGAAGCAGAGCTTCGCCAGCCGCTTGCGGTCGAGCACGGCGCCGCCGGTCACGGCGTGCCGTCGCGAGGCTTGGACAGCAGGAACTCCGGCACCGGCTCGCCGGCGTGGACCCGCCTGCCGATCTCGGCGATGCCGGCATAGTACGATCCGATCGCGTCTTGTTCGAGTTCTGAATCGGTGAGGAGTGAATCGGTGCGGCCTGACGGAGGGGATGGCACCCACCACCGTTTCACGGTCGGGCCGCGGTGGCGGCGATCCCAAATCAGCCAGGCGAAGTCAGTGGTGCCGCCCTTTGCCGGAATATCCGTGCCGCCGGGCGGCATGCTGGGGCGCTTCGCGAGCACGAGTTCGAGTGCCGGCGGATGCGGCAGAAACAGCGATCGGCAACGTCGTTGTCCCGCGCTGAATGCTAGCGGGACGATCACCGCAACGCGCTCGGCCACCTCGATCGCGTGGTGGATGAAGCGCTCGGTTAGGACGTAGGGCGGGTTTGTAACGATCGATCGCCGCAGCGTGTTGTCGGCGAGAAAATCAATGCCGCCCTCGCAGAATCCGCGCGCGACGAGATCACTTCCCGTCGCCTCGTAGCCGAGCGCGCGGGCGACGCGGACAATCGTGCCAGAGCCGCAGGCAGGGTCATGGATTGGGCCGCAGAAGGTCACCGAATCGAACAGCGCGTGCACGCACCAGGCCGGTTCGACATACCAGTCGCGCGGCCACCGTGGCTTCGCATGCAGCGCGCGCAGATCACCTGGCAGCATGCTCATGGGAGCGTCTCGGGACGAGGCACTCCGACCTGCCGCGAGAGTTCGTCGGCGCGATGCCTATACGTCCGCGCCGCGGCCCAGGCCTCGCAATCGGAAAGCCTGTACAAAATGCGGCGTTGGCCAAGCCTAATCCAGGAAGGCCCGGCACCGCTTTGCCGCCAGCGTTGAACCGTCCGCCGGCCGAGGTGATAGCGCGCGGCGACCTCGGCTTCGCTCAGATATTGGTCCGCCATGATACTCCCCGCATCGCCACAAGATGCAAAGGGAGTTAGGACGCCGCCAACTCACGGTCAAAATGGCCGCGCTACGATTTCTCGCGGCGTCCTGCGGCCATTCGTCGGACTCGTGCCCGGATCGCCTCCTTAGTCGTCTGCAGACCAAGGGATTCGAGGCAGGCCGAGGCAAATCGGATCAGCGGTCCGCTGGGCCGTTGGTTCTTTGGATCAAACGAAATCTGGATTTTGCGTCCCAAAATTCCGGTCCAGATACCGAGAATAGCGCCCAGGGCTTGATCGGTCGGATCGATTGTCTCGGGCGACATCCCAATCAGCTCGGCGCGAAGTCGGGCGGCGTGATCTGCCGATCTGCCCTTGTTCGCACCGGCTACGGCCTCGGCTTCGCGCGCCGCATCTCGAAGCAGGGCCACACTCTCGATGGCGTCATAGAGCCGTGTGTCGCCGTCGGCGTATGAGTGTTCCTCAATGATTGCCCTCAGGGGGAAAGCAATTTGAGATTCGAGTTCGGCTTCATCCTGGTAGGCAGGCACCTGGAGCGCATCGAGGAGCTGGTCTGCCGCGACTGCGATGGCGTGATGGCGCTTCTCGACTTGTGAGTAGGGCAACGCGGCCAACTCTTGGGGGGTCGAACTGACCCACCAATGGACGCGTTCGAGCCGCTGAATCACCGCATCGGCACGCTTATGCGAACTGCCGTCAGGAGCCGTAATAGGGTCGCTCGGTATTTTGCCGGCCGCGCGCAACACTTCTTCACGTTGGGCGGGAGACATTCGCCAGACAGCACTCCTCCACGCAACCGGCGATGAAGACACGTCGCGCCCCTTCAGCTCTCTGGAAGCCCGTTCGGAGTGGGAGGTCTTAACCGTTCTACCGCGAGACACCCCGCAGCCGCATGACATTGTCCTGCTTGGCCCCGGTCACATGCGCCGCCCAGGCGTCGAGAGCGGCAGCGCGCTCGCGGGCGAAATCGTGGCGCTGATAGATCGCTGCGACCCCGAGCAACTTTGCCGGTTGGTGCGCAAGCAGCTTATCGACAACGATGCTGTCGAAACCGAGCCGTGCCAACGTCGAGACGCCGGAGCGCCGCAGATCGTGCGTGCGCCACTCGGCCAGCGGCTCCGATTTTCCCCTCACCTTGTCTGCGGCTTCGGCCCGCGCCTTGATGATCGCCGCATCGAGCGAGGTCTTGGCTTTGGAGAAGCCGGACACCGCTGTCTTGGCGGTGGTGCTCAGCACGAAATCGCAGCCTTCGATCCGCGGGATTTCTCGCAGCAACGCCCGCGCGGCGTCGGACAGGTGCACGTCATGCGGCTTAGCATTCTTCATGCGCGTGGTGGGGATCGTCCAGATGCTCAGATCGGGAGCGAGTTCGGACCAGCGCATTCCTGCGACTTCCTCGCGCCGCTGCAATGTCAGCAGGGCCAGCCGAAAGAACGGACCCCACGGGTAACCGAGCGTGCCGGCCGCCCCCCATACTTCCGCTAACTCGCTGTCGCTCAACACCCGCTCGCGCGCCGCCGTGCTGGTGGAGATCGGCAACCCCTGAAACGGGTTGTGCGCAACCTTCCCGCGCTTTTGCGCCCAGTGGAATGCCGCCCGCGCATAGGCGAGAGTGCGCGCGGCCATCGCTGCTTTACCCCCCTTCACGAGGCTGTCCAGCGCATTTACCGCATCGCCCCGAGTAATCTGTGCCGCCGGCCGCTTGAGAAGGGCGGCGAAGGCATACCTGATCGCCCGGACGGCTTCTGCGCGATAGCGCTCGCGACGTTGCGCCAAGTGGAGCACGGCCCACTCGTCGATCAGTGCATCGAAAGTGAGCGCAGCTTCGGATCGTTCGCGCTCCGCCTCTTGCTTCAGGCGTAAGCGCGCCGCGCGAGGGTTGATCCCAGCCGCAACAGCACCAAGGCGCGCGCGAGCAGCAATCCGGGCTTGGTCGATTGTGATGTTGCCCCATACGCCGATTGGCTCGCGCATCTTCCGCTTGGTAGCCGGATCAGTCCATTGGACGATAAAAGCGCGCGCCTTTGGAGTTACGCGCACCCCAAGGCCACGACATTCGGTGTCGAACACGAGTCGATCTTTTCGCCCCGCCTCAAGCCGTAATCCGGCGAGGAAGCGATCGGTGAATTTTGCCATCACGGGCCTTCTGGAATGCGGACCCCACGCGGACCCGGCAGGAAGGTCCGCTACGGGTCCGCATGGCTGCTTGTGGCGACAATTAAATCAGAGGGCCGTCAAAATCTCAAGGATACTGGCGTACCTTTGCGCCCTGTGGCGACGTTTGGCGCGGACCTGCCGCTTACTCTTAATCAGCGGGTCGTAGGTTCGAGTCCTACTGCACCCACCATAAAATCAAATACTTAGAGGCCAAAAACTCGGTGGAGAGCTGCTACCCGACACCAGCTGCACAGCTTCTGCACAGCTAGATCTTGAATTTGGTCGCCCCTTACCCCCACAGTTCAGCGCGACCGTGTGTGCCCATACGGGCGGCGCTAAGCTGTGGCTGCGCAGCGATAGCTGTGCAACGTAGCTGTGCGGCTGGCTGAGCAAGCCGGCGCGCCCCCGTGCCTGCCGAGGTCTCGCACCAAGCCGTCATGACTACAGGGGTCCCCGGCCGCGCGCCTCGATCCCCATGATGACCCCGCGACCGCATCCTTGCGGGCGGCCGAGGTCGGCTTGGTTGGAGGCGAGGACGGAACACGCCAACGATTTAGAAAGCCGGCAGCGGAGGGCTAGCCTTTGACCGCCTAAGCATCATCACCGTCCAGATGCACCACGGAGCGGTGCCTCCGACCGCGGCGGCAAACTCCCACCACCAAGCGAAGCCGGGTGTGCCGAGGAGCCAAACACGGAGGACGGCAATGCCCAAGAGTATCGTGATAGACCCCCAAGCAATGACGGCCGCCGTGCGCAGGCGGAGAAGTTCGTCGGTCGGGAAACGGTCCAGCAGCACCCCGAAAATACCCACCCCCGTAACACCTTGGACCACTGCCACCGCCAAGCCGACGAAGTTGCTGTAGCCATGAAACTCCCAGCCCCATAGGAGGACCGTGATGATGCCGGCTGCCAACACCCCGGCGTAGTAGGAGCCGGCCGCCATAAAGACAGCCTTCACATACCGCATCGTACCTCTCCAGTCGTTCAGCTACCCGATGGGCTTATCCATGCGGGTTTGCGGGTTTGGCGCTGGTCGCGCAGGGCTTGACCAGGCATCATCGTTTTGCAGCAGGTGCAGTTGGGGAACCGACCCGGATGCCGGACGGCGTGCTGCTTGCCATGCTGCCGGCGCAGCCATTGCTGCCGGGATCAGCGGCGCCCGACGCAGGATGAATAGGCGTCCCAAGTCTGTGCCCGGCTCTGATCGACGCGATCGAGGACAAGACCTGGCGATGTCGTCCAAGCCAACCGCTCTCAGCGGGCGCAGCACCACAGCGGCGGCTGTCTGTGCGCGGGCTAGGTGGACGCGGTGGAACGCCATCACACTTTTTGGAACAACCGGGCAAAGCGGCCGGTATACGCGAACCAGAAGCCGACCAGCGCGCCGAGACAGCCGAACGCGGCGGGTGCGTTTCCCGGGTCGGTGCAATGTATCTCCGGCTCTAGCAGCCCGCCGCCGCTGAGCACGGTGCAGGCGGCCAGTAGGTGCAGCACCCCGTCGGCGATCCAGTAGGCTAGGAGCCCGGCGCCTACAGTCGCGGCGGTGACGGTCAACCCACGCAGGAGCGAGGGGTTGAAGTTGTTCGTCGTGGTTTTCCCTTTCCGGTCAGGGGTCGCCCGCAGCCGGCCGAGGGTGCCGTCCGCGAGGAAACGCTGCATCGCGTCCTCGGGCGATACGGCATCTGCCCAGTGTGCCGCGCCTGACAGGCCAGGTCCCGCAACCACGACACCCGCTCGGCCGACCTTGTCGGTCCATACCAGCTGGTAGTGCCGATCGGCTTGCTCGCAAGGGAACTCATAAAGGCTGGAACCCTCGGTTTTTCCGTCGAGACCCGCCAGTAAGCCGGCGTCAATCCGGGCGATATCGATCCTCGTCATTTTTCGGTGGTCGTGTCCGACATCGGGCGCCGCAAGGGGCGCCGGAGCAGATGTCGAGGCGTTTGTCGCGCCGTTTGCGCGGGCAAGGATGTCGGCTTGATCCATGTGACTATTTCTCCAAACCGGCGGGCCCAAGGTCGCGGGCAGTCGAGCCAAGCTGTCGCGTGCGAGGCGGCTGAGATGCCGCAGGCGCGCGCCCGCGGGCCAATGAAAAGGCCCCGCTCAGACCAGAGGCTGAGCGAGACCTGTACGCACTATGGGGTTCTTAAAATCCCAGGTTCTCAATAAGGCGCGGCAAGGAGGAGGAACCGCGCACCCAGGAAGATAAGGCCGTTGCAGAGCGGTCCGCTTGATAGTACCGGCCAAAGACTTGATAGAGGGCGCTTGACCAAGGCCAAACCAGCTGCCCCGCGGGCGGGTATAGGCTTTCCCTGCAATGCAGGATGTCGCTATCTCCCCTACTCAAGCCGGCGGGAGGACATCGGGCGACCGAGGCGCGGCGGCATTTCTCCTCCCCGAGTTGCCGCCGCCGCTGTGTCCGCGGCTAGTAATCAGCGCGCCAGGCCGCGGCTAGAGCGTCCCGTGCTTCAAATGCCCCCCAGATAGCTGCTAGCTAGCCGCCCCAAATAAATGACAGCGATGACCGCAACCCACGAAGCAATGCTGAGTGCCGCCATCAGCGGCAGCGCCCGTCTCCAACAGAGGCGTCCGCGCACAGCGGCCGCTCTCCTGTTGTCCGCGGCGCGTACAGCTTGCGCCGCGCTCAATCGGCAAGGGCAGAGCGGCGCCTGGTGCCGACGATCGTCAGGTCACCGCGCAGGACATTAATGAGCTGCGGCAGGGTGTCGATCTGGGTCCAGTAAAGAAACGCGCCAATCAGAGTGGGTTCCGGTGGTTGGTTTGACAACCGATCGGACCCTTGCGGGGCATGGTTTTCGGTGCGGAAACTAAACATTTGAAATTTATGGCCCTGTGTCCCCCATTCCTCTCGCTTAGAGAGCACCGAGCCGGGGCTGTCCAACTTGATGGCAATCGCTACGATGACCATCAGCGGCAAGGTAAGAGCGATCAAAACGACAGCGATTAAAAGATCACCGACCCGCACCATGGCATCCTCCGAAGGTCTCGGCCCGTCTTTTGGGCTGCACCGTTCGGCCCGGCGCCTTGGAAAGGCGCGACGGAGAAATACGGATCGTGTGCAACATAGCTCGGCAGCACGCGCTTTAACAGAGGGCGCTTGACCAAGGTCAAACCCGCCGCCCCGCGGGCGGATCGGCGAGAGGCGGGGACGTTGCCTCGCCCGGTCCCCAGCGGTCACTATCGCGGCTGGCTGCCTTAAAGCTCGGGATCGGGCGATAGCGCCCCCAAGTCACGCGCCGCGGCGCGGAGCGCAGCAAGAGGGGGCAGCGGCTTCCGTGGCTTCAGCGGCTCGGTTCAACTGGATGTTCGGTAACTGGCACGTCCATCGCGTCCGATCGGTCGCCTTCGATTAGGTTTGGACTGCACCGATGGGTCGAGTTCGCTGATGGTCCTTCGGGCCATCGCTCTTATCTCAGCCGCAGATACAGCGCCGCGGCCCTCCGGGCTGCTGAAGTCCCGCAACAAACCTTTGGCCCATCTGAGGTGCTCGGCCAGATCATCGGGTGGCGGGCTATGTCGCTCCGGTTCTACCGAAAGCCAGCACGTCGACCAGCGGCCGTCTCGTTAAACCGACAAAGCTATCAAAACTTTGGGCGGTATTATTCAAGCAAGCTGCGACTTTACCTGGCGGATACCACAGCTTGGGCGGGACCGCAGACGCTCTGCTGATGCGGCGCCGCGCCGTCGCCGGGGCTTGTAAGGGAAATCCCGGGGGCCGACCTTGCCCCGGGTAACGCGGGTGATCGTTGCCAGCCGCGACCGGCGTGGCAACTTATGCTCATTTACCCAGAGACTGACGGTGTCGGGGGTCACGCCGATCCGGGCGGCAAACTCTGCCTGGGTCATGCGGCGCTCGGCGAGCCAGCGCGCAAGTTTCATGGTCGACCTGCCGATGACGCTTGTACGCTATCGGGGTAAAGTGCGCAGGTCGTTGTTCTTCCGGTTACCGTACATGCCTGAGAAGATCAGTGAGGTACCGACCTTAACCGGCAGATCGCTCACTGCCAAGCGCAACCAGTTGGCTCACGGCTGGCGCGGCCTCGACGCGCCGTTGCCCTAAATTTCTTGTGACCCGGTCGGGTTCAGCGTAAAGCGGACCCAGCGGCTTCCCCCCGCCGTCACCGTGTCTGCGCCTCGGCCAGGCGCATGGAGGGGGGATCGATCTCATGGCATCAGACATCACGCTTGCGGTTGGCGACGACAGCCGGCGCACGATCTATGCTGAACTGGCAGAGACTACGCGCGATCCAGCGATACGTGCGCTCGAACACGCGGTCGAGGGGCTATGCGAGCAGCTCGAAAATGCAAATCGGCGGGCCGATCGTGGCGAGCAGCGCGCCGAGCTGTTGCAGGTCAAGTTCGAGGCCGGCGCATTGGCCGAGCGGATCGCGCGCGACGAGGCCGCCGGGCTGCGTGCCGAGCTCGACGCCCGCCGGTCGTGGGGCCTGCGCCGTCGGCTGCGCTGGGCGCTGGGGCGCAAGCGATGAGTGACCGATCAGCGGCCCGCCCGCCGGTCGTGGTGGCCGTGGCGGCATTGAAAGCGTCTCGCGTCCGCGCCGTGCGCATCATGCGCCATGCCGCGAAGGTCCAGGCCAAGCGCCAGATCGCGGCAGCGGCCGCCTACGTCCGCGCGGAACTGGACGCTGAATCGGCAATGGACGCCCGCCGCCGCCGGCTGCGCTTGGCGCTACGGGGGCGATGATGCAGACGCCGTCTCCTTGGGCGAGCAAAACCGATATCGAAGCCGCGCGTGAGGCGCTGCAGGCCGACATCGCGGCGCTGCATGCCAATCTGGCGGCGATGCACCGCGATCTGCGGACCGTCCAGGCGCTGCTGACGGAGCTGCGCGAGCGGCCTCCATGGTGGTGGCTGCGCTGGGCGCTGGGGCGGAGGCGGTGATGGTGGTTGATCTTCGCCAGCTGTGCGCCATGGCCGTGGGCGCTATCGCGATGTGCATCAGCGCAGGGGGCAGGGCTGATTTTGACACCGGCAATACCCTCTATGCCGCGTGTACCAAGTCGGACAGGACCTATTGTGAGGGCTATATCGCCGCAGTAAGCGACGCCACACTCCAGCCCCTCGGAAGCGTCATGGGGTTTAAGCACTGCGCAGCTGCGGAGGTGACGCTTCAACAGATGGAGGACGTGGTAACGCAATATCTGGCGGCACACCCTGAACAGCGGCACCTGGGTGCGATTTCGCTGGCCGCTCACGCCCTTGCCGAGGTCTTCCCGTGTCGGTGACAACTCGTTGGCTTCAATGGGTCGCCGCCGGAGCCGCAGCGGTGTCAGCTGTATTCTGGTTTCTGTCGGCTTCGGTAACGGTCCCGGCGCTCGAAACGTATTGGGGTGGGATGCCGCCGACCGTTCCCTATCAGGTGGCGGTCAACGCGGTCGCGCTGTGGAATTTCTGGGCGGCCGTTTTCGCCGCTGTGGCCGCCGTCGCTCAGGCGCTTGCGCTCGGGTTGCCAAACCACGGGTGCGGTGATGGGCGCGTCGACTTGGGGAGCCTGCACGCTCTTCCTGTACAACTGGCAAACACTGATCGCGGGTGTGGTCGGCGGCTTGATTGGCGGCGGCCTCACCGTTGTCGCCGGCCTCTTCGCCTATCGTGGAGCGCTTCAGCAGGTCGGTGCCGTGAAGTTGCAAATAGACGCCTTAGAGGACGAGCGAAAGGAAACCGACAGGCGGCGTCGTATCGTTGTCGAAGGAGCTGCAATGGCGGAAGGAACACGGGTCAAAACAGCAGCGACCGCGGCACTTACATTACTCGCCAACGACTTCGGCGTGCTCACAGCCATCGAAAGCAGTCCGCTCCTGAATTTCGAGCGCGAAGACGTGGCATTACTGGATGATGATGTGCGCGATGCCCTCGCAGCGGTTACCAATCTTCTCACCGTTTACGCTTATCTGGTGCGCGACGGCGGAGGTTGGGAACGGAGGGAGCAAATACAGCCCGTGCTCCAGAACTTAATCAAGCAAGTGGACATGTTTCAAATCAAGCTGGCGGATGTGGGGCTGACCGATGGACGAACCAACCCCGGTTGAGGTCGACCCGCCCGAAGGCCGCCGCTGCACGGCCTGCGGCGAGACCGCGCCCTATGGCTTCGGCCCGCCGGGCTTCCCGCTGCAACCGGCCGAAGCGTGGTATTGCGGCGCGCACCGGCACGAGGGCGCGCACCGGCACGAGGGCGAGCGGGCCTGGACGGCGCGCTATCGGCCGACCGCCTCGCCCTGGGCGCTGATCGGGGAGCGATAGTGATGCCGCGAGCCAAGCACCGCCGCAAGGGCAAGACGCGGCCGCGCGGCAAGCCGCCGAGGATGCCGCCGATGCCGATGCTGCCCGAGGAAGCCGCCAACACGCCGCCGAGCGCGGCGGACCTGGTCGACTGGCACCCGCACATCCGGCGCGAGCCCGATCCGCGGCAACCGTCGCTGCCGTTGTGAGAACGAATGGGCTTTAAGCACAACATCTGCAGGTGCAGGCCGAACTTGTGCTGATGGCTGAGCGGATCATCCGGCAGGAGCCGTGACTACGGCCGGCCATGGAGCTTGCGGCGTAGGTTCCTCTGCATCAGATCAGCCTCTGGGGCATCACCCCCGGCGGTGGAATGCAGGCGAATTGCATGCTGTCGGTCGCGAAGATGATCTGGGTTTCTGTAGCGATGAGGCCGTATTGACCGCACCACGCGTTCGCCATGTTCATCGCGCCGTCTATCGTGAAGGTGCTTATACGCGATACTACACCGCCGTGTTGATCTGCTGCGACTACCGAGGAGCCTGCGATTGTGGCCACAAAAGTGCAGCCGCCGGAGCCTAGCGCAAGGAGTGCGCATAGCACGAGCCGAAGCAACGAGCGCATCATCGGCATTTCCCACTGACGTCCCTTTCACGAGCATCCGCCAAGAGGCTGCGCGTGCCAACTGCCGGAGCAGATGTCATCAGTGCGCGCCACCTTCGCGAGGTCGCAGCAGGGGCGAGCGGGGCCTGGGTGACGCGCTACGCACCTCGGTGAGGGAGCACCTTTCCTATCTGCGACACCGGCTTTATGCGCCGGTCCCGGTCATCATCTGGTTTCTTCTCGTCTTCTGCGCGCTCGCCTTTCTCGGCTGGCCCTTCAGCTTCATCGGCTTCCTCTCGCTCGTCGCCGTCTACCCGTGGGTGTTGTGGGCCGCGCCGGCATCTTAACTTGCCGGGGGCAAGTCGAAATTTTTTGACCGCTCAAGCGGCGAAGTCGCCCGTCAGCATGCGGCGCCGGCAGCCATCCCGTGCTTGAGCTCGATGACGTACCGCGCCGCCGCGGCGATCACGCGGTCGGCCAAGGCTGGTCCGTCGCGATGCCGCACGATCAGTGCGCGCAGCATCTCCTCGCTCATTCCATACATGCCGATGCGCCGCGCCGCCGCCCAGATGTCGCGGCTCAGAACTGTGTTTCCCGTAACCATGTTCTCCGGACCGGGGTGAACGTCAGTGGTCCAAATCGGGCCGCGCTAGTCGTCGACGATCACATCAGTGCCGCTCGGGTACCGGCAAGCCCGATAGCCGCGCGAATAGTCAACCGACCGATTGCGCTTGTCGCTGCAGTACCAGGTTACCCCGGCCAGCACGATGCCGAATATCGTGAACACAATGACGATGGTCGCCAAGACAACGATGTCGAAGACAGGCATACCATGTACTCCGATAGCCAATAATCGAAGTACGCGCTCGCGGATATCAATGCCGCGTTGATTTGGATCAAACGGCGTCTGATCGCCGGATGGCGCGGGTCATGCGCTCTCTGGCCTGGTCCCGGTGCGCCCCGAGCTGGTGGCCGGGGTCAAGTTCTTTGGGCGCTACTGTTCGGGCGCGATCCGCGACGGCGTACTGCTCGCCGTGGAGCAGCGAGCTTTCCTCGTCTTAGATCGCCCGCCGTCGCCGTAAGCATCACGGCCGGGTCATCATCGGTTAGCGTTTCGTCGAACTCGCCGAAGCGGTCTCGCGCATAGGCGTTGGCCTGCTCGCGGGCCTTGGGTCCGCGAAAGAACGCGACTGCTTCGTAGCCGCCATCTTCGTTCAGTATCTCGATGCACCACTCGCCGGGGACGAAGCGGCCCTCGATCACCCTGTACCTGGTGGACGATTTCCGATGTTCTACAACCGATTTTTTAGTCATGGGACGTGATCAGCTGGGTATTGCATAGGGTCAACATCGCTGGGCCGCGAGTAGTTTCGCGATGGGCGACGAGGGCGACCGGGCCGAGGCGGGTGTGTACCGCCTGCGGTTTTTGGGACACCGGATTGAACCCTACGCAGCGATGGCGGCAGTTTGAAGCTGCTTCTGACGGAATTGGGCTGGCGTGAGGAAGCCGTGCCGCTCGATCAGCCAAGTGGTGTTGTAGGTCTGGCGGAACTCGAGCAGGGCTTGGCGCAGCTCCTCGATAGTCTCGAAGGTCTGCACCCACAGCAGGTTTTCCTTGAGCGTGCGGATGAACCGCTCGGCACAGCCATTGCCTTCCGGCGCGCGGATGAAGGCGGGCGAACTCTCGATGCCGAGGAAGGCGATCTCCGTCTGGAAGTGGTGCGACATGTATTGCGATCCATGGTCATGCCGCATGGCCAGACCGCGGGCGATCGCCTTGGCAAATCCGCCGAAGTGCTGGCGCACGCCCTGGCGGATCGGCTCCAGGGCCTGGAAGCGAGTGGCCTGCGGATGCGCATGGATGCCGACACATTCGGCAGAGCAATGATCAACCGCGATGAACACCGTCGCCTGGCCTTCGCCGGTGATCGTCGTCGTCAGGTCGGTGCCCCACATCACGTCGACCGTGTCGGGGATGATGGTGCCGTCATGGTTGCGCGGCCCACGCGGTGAACCAACCCGCGTCGGTGCCAGCAGGTTGTTCTGGCGCATCAGCCGGAGCACCCGTCGCATCGAGGTGCGGGTCCCGGCATAACGCAATCGCGCCCAGACTTTGCGATGCCCCTCGCCATGGAACGGGCTTGCGGCGAGCACCTCCTGGATCGCCGTGGCCAGCGCGTCATCCGACATCGCGCCGAGCGGTCCGCGCCGCTGCCACGCCGGCGGCGTCGACTGGTGGCGATAAACGCCTGAGCGGGCGAGCCGCCAGACGCGGCAGACCGCGGCCAGACCATACGGCTTGTCGGTGACCGGCGAAATGACGCGGCTCATGGCTTGCGCCTGCGTCGAGCAAAAGGGCGGTCGGCCTCCAGGAGAGCGATCTTCTCATTGAGCAAGTCGCGCTCGATCAGCGCCGCCCCGAGCCTGGCCTTCAGCCGGTCACTCTCCAGTTCTTCGCCCGTGGCCGGACGGGTCGTCAGGGCAGCTTCACCGGCGGCCAGGAAGGCGTCGTGCCAGCCGGTGAGCGTCGCCGCCGTAACGCCGAGCTCGCGCGAAACTGTCTCAAGGTCTTCGCCGCGCAACAGCCGGAGTACTGCGGCAGTCTTGCGCTGTCGCGACATCCTGCCACCGCGGCCGAGCGCGCCTACGCCAGACCCTTGCGCTCGCTCCGCGGCGCTCGGCCGCGCTCCTATGTCCTTCGCCTGATGGTCCATGGCACACCTCTCGTGCGGAAATCGTCCGCTTGCGAGGTGTCCCAATCAACCGTGATGCGGGGGAGGAGTGACCGCCCCGAGTTTGACGCAGCGCAGCGCGGGAGGTACCTGTTTGCCCACCGGGGCAAGCCCAGGGGGTGGGGTCCGGGGCGGGGGATTTTCGCTGAGGATCAGGCGCGGTGCTTGAAGCGCCAGCTGTCGTTGCCGGTCTCGATGATCTCGCAGTGATGGGTCAGCCGATCGAGCAGCGCGGTGGTCATCTTGGCGTCGCCGAAGACGCTGGGCCATTCGGCGAAGGCCAGGTTGGCCGCTGCCGACCCATCTGGAGCGGGTTCGGCGCAAGCTGAAGGGCTCGAACGACGGCGATCGCCAGATGGTCCAGGTGTTGTCGGCGGTGCTGACCGACGGCCTCAGCGCGGCGCTCGGCGCCGGGAACGTCACTCGTGGCGTCGATTGCGGCCGGCGATTCGGCGCCTCGCTTGGTGCTCCAAAAGGTCCGCGTCGCGTTCAAGCGCGTCGATCTCCATTTGAAACGCCAGCGCTTGCGTGTAGTCCATCGCCACAAGGGCGGCTTTCAACTGCTCTCGAAGAGGGGGGATTTGGCGCCTTATCGCCAGAAGCCGCTCACCTAGTTCCTCAGGGGTCATCCTGCCCGTCCGGCGCCCCAGCCTCGCGCTCAAGCTTCTCCGCGAGTTTAAGGAGCTCACGATCTGCGCAGTGCCCGCCCTCGGTTGGAATGCTCGCCAGTCTCCTGCACAAGTCGGCGAGTTGCTCCCGATCCTTAGCAGTCGTCATTCGGCTACCATCAGCCGTTTCGTCGGCTGTAATCTTAGTGAAACAATTCCGTTTGCCTAGCGCGGCATTATCGACCGAAGCTCGGCCGACGACATAAAGATGGGGTACGGTTCCCCAGCGCGTCGGCAACGTGAGGAACAACGATCCGGGGCTGATCGAGCCGGTTGCGCTTGCGGGTAGCGCCAACCCTATTGCCTCTGCCAGACCGCAGTAAAAACGCAGCCGGAATCGCCAATAACAACACTGCCGGTGGCCTTACCGCTCCGGTCGATCGTGCCGATTAGGTTGTGTGCGAACATATCCCACATTCTGAAATCGCCTTGGGGGGCTATGAGGCCCTCAAAGACGATGTCGCCGGTGGCAAATGCCCTGTGAAATGAGCTTTGCCATCGAGAACCGTCAATGGCCGGGGTATGGGCTGGAACGGTTCACAGCCTGAACCGGTGCCAGTCGCGGTAGTTGAGACGCCCAAGTAGGTACCGTCGAAAGCGGTGTTGGATTGTGCGACGACGATGGTCGGCGCGGCCATGGTGAGTGAGATGACGCAGAATGCGTGAAACGCTTTGTTCATTTTCGCGTCTCCCAGGGCTAGCGCGAAATTGCAGCGCTCACCTTTTTGTATTACGCGAAACAGCGGCGGCCGTTTTCTGGTATCTATGACGCATGTTCGTCAAGTGGAGCAGCCGCCGCAACCGCGACCGCATAGGTGGCGTGCTCATCGCCCAGCTTGTCAAAAGCAAGCGCGTCAATGGCAAGGCCCGCTTGCGCCTACTTGCCCACCTCGGCACCTGCCGCGAGCCGGTCGACACGCCCCGGCACCGCCTCTGGTTCTACGAGCGCTGCGAACAGGTACTGGACCGCCTTGCCCTTGCCCCCGAAGATCGCGCCAAAGTCGACGCCCAGCTCGCCGCCCGTATCCCGCGCCCCAGTGCTGAGGAGCGCGCGCAGCGGCAGTGCGAGAGGGCTATCTTGATGGCCAGATTCGGCCGCACCGACGGCTTCGCGCTCGTTAGAGGGTGGAGCGCCGCCAATGAAGAAGAGCGACGCCGCTTCCTCGACGAGCTCCGCAAAACTGAAGAAGCTACGCCCGACGGTCGAAAGGATACTTCGCCGTAAGGGTAGGCGCCTCCTTTGCGCCGACCGATCTCCCGCACTATGTTTGTTACGTCCCTCAGCTGAGGACCGCGCAAGCTAATCCGAGGGTTGCCAAAGAGAGTGCCTCGGCGCGGTTGTGGCGGCGGGGACGATAGCGCTGCATTGCGGCAATTGCAGTGACGGCCGCCATGACAGGCATGTGTGCCGGCGCCAACATCGATCCGATCATCATCAGCCAGCATGTGGCGGCGCAACTGCACGCATGGATGGCGCCTAGCCGCAAGCAATCAACGTTTGCCTTCCACCCATAAGGCCGTAGCGGGATCGTGCGGTGACAGGCGGCCAAAGCTCGGCGTTTGGACGGCGTCATCTCCCACAACGCGGCCGCAGCAAAGGTCAGTAACGCTGCCCATCCGGCTTTGCCGGGTTCTAAGCTGCCATCCATCGTCAGCTTGAGGCAAATCCCAACGGCTGCCGGTATCGACCAGATCAGCCCGTAGCCGAGCAGGAACATTGCCAAGGCGCGATGCCGTCGCCGCCACAAACTGGCGAACGCGACCCGCCTCGCCATCGGTACAAGGAGCGGTGGCATCATCGCCGCGAGCATCACTACCCATTCGGCCGGCACGAACACCAGGCCCGGGCCGCGGCCACAGAATAGAGCGTCCGAGGGTGGTACCGCTGCGTCGAGGATGATCCCCGACCACGCCGCGGCACAAAGCAGGAGCATCGGCCATTCCGGGTGCCATCCCAACCATTGTCCCAATAGATCGAAGCCCCTCGGATTCGATGCGACAACGCAATCGGGGGCCCCCGCTGTCATTTGTAATAGAAGCTGGCGCGCCCGATGCTAACGGGGTGGGACTTGGTTGCTGGATCGACCGGTACAAACGTGATCTTTGCCGTACTTGGATCCCAATGGCCACCGCGCTCGAGACGCTCGACAATAGCTGTCACGTCCCACGCATGGCGCAACCCGCTACCTGAATAGTGGGCCGTCTTGCGGGTAGCCTCATGCACGCCAAAGGAGGGCAGTAACCCAACCAGCAGATCCTCATGCTGATCGGGATCGGCGCCCTCCGGTAGGTTCAGGTAGATCGCGTAGCTCGGTGCCACGCCCTGGCTCTTTATATTCTCGACATTGAGATAGACGCGCCGCGAACCGGCCGCGAAGGCGAGGCGTGCCGGCCCGGTAGGCGTCGACAGCGAGACGCTGGCGGTTGTCGTCGCATCCGATTGCAGCATTATCGGTCGCTCGGTGGCGCCGACCATCTCGGCGGGCGATCCCTGGGCCATACTCAAACTCCCTGAAGCGGGTCGGTGATGTCTTCGTACTGGTAACGCAGCGGGACGGCGGTCGTATCAAGAACCTGCACGACCGTGAGCGAGGCGATCTGACCGGTGCTGTCGTGGAAATCGAAGTTCTGCGACCGCCACGTATTATCGTTCGGGGTTTGATGGCTGGGGTCGCGATTGCGCCAGACTTCCCAGAGCCGGTCGATGTTCGCGTGGTGGAGCCAGAAGATCGGATCCAACGCCGCGGTCCAGAATTTGCTCATCCAGCCGGCGTCGCCCCCGGCGCCGCCGACGCCGACATGGACGCTCCCGTGGGGGGTATTTTCCAACCCGCCCGATAGATCCCCAGCATGTACGGGGTCGCCGGTGTTCTGGCCGCCGAACCCGCCCCCTTGTCCATTGTCGACTCCGAAGAACTGGGCATACCGAAGACAGGCCAGTCGCACCCGGACGGCTGCCATCGGCTGCCCGGCGTTGATCGTCGGGTGCCGCTGCGCCACGAACAAACGCGAATTTTGATCGCGAAAGGCCGGCGGCAATTGCCGAGCGTTTGGATTGTTCGCGTCGCTGTAGTTCCAGTACGGCAACGACCAGCCCGCCGGGCCGCCGAGTTGAACCACCGTAGCGGCGATCAATTGCTCAAAATAGAACAAATACATCCGGTGCCACGGCAGGAAATAGGCACCGCCATGTTGGCATTGTCGGCGAAAGCGGTCGTCATCAAGTGGCGGTTGATCGCCTGCCTTCTTGAGCGGATCATCATCGGGGTCGTAGTCGTGAATGGCGCCCTGGTAGCGCCATCCTCGCGGGTCGTCGAAGGGCTTGTCCCACAATGCCGCAACGGCCTTGGCATACCACTCTAATGTTGTGTCGTTGGCCGGAAGCTTCCAAACGTCGCGGCGCGTTCTAATCGCTACTGGCGCTCCGACTACCATCGGACATCTCCCTTGAATTGGCCTTCCTAGCTCACGTCGTGAAATCGGCCCCCACCGCTGTTGTGTATGCACCTTCGCCGGGGCAATTCCACTATCAGTAGCGGCACCTTGTCAACAGACGCGTCGATGCATCGGCGGGCATCGGGACCGTGATAGATAGCATAATGACTGCACTTCTTACGCATTTGCCGACCTCCTCGCTGAAGGTCGTTAGCCGTGATCCAGCCGCGACGTTGCGAACGATTCCTCGTGTGCCAAGGCCACCCTCGAGAAGGCGAATACATTGGGCCAGAGTTGAGCGTTGATTTGCGCTTTGGCTGAAGAGGCCGGCTGCGACCCAGCTTTCGCATAAATTTGAGTCCGCTTCCGGCGCAGTTCGCCCGTTGCCGCGTGTCCCGGCGGAGGTCGGCTTAGCGAACCCAGAGCCGGCAATGAATAAGACCTTGAAGGCTACCGCAATCGCCCTCGCGTTTGCTGGCGTAGCGGCGATCGGCTCTGCGAACGCCGCCAATGTCGTCGTGTTCGATCCCGGAACCGTCGCTTATGGCTACACCGACGGTTATTGGACCCGGACTCACGAATGGCACGCTTGGGAAAAGCCGGAACACCGGGACGTCTACAGAGGCTCGCCCGAGGCCAAGTACTATCACGACTGGGGCCATGATCGGGATGCCGATCACGGGTGGCTTGGACCTCGGTAAGCTTCTTCGCTCGCCGTCGCCCCTGACTTTTGGAGGAAGCGCCGGCGAGCATCTCGTTCCCCGCCCAAATGAAATAGGTGATTTGCCGCGAGCGCGCGCAAAGGCTCAACTGCCGACGCTGGTGAGCAAAAAGCTTCCGCGTAAATCTCGCAGCCGCTTCCGGGTGCCGGCGAGCATTGAAAGATTCTGCGCGCGTCGGAAATTTTTCGTGGGTTCAAACAAAGAACAGCACGAGACACACGGCGGCCCCGATGCCCGCAATCAACGAGCCGTGAGGACACGGCAGGAACGGTAAAGCCGTTCCGTAGCGCTGTAGGAACGATGCTTGCGGCATAGCTGTTGGTGCTGCGCAGGCTGCCAGTACAAAAAGGGTGATGAAGATGAGCGATCCGAAGGACACTGTTACCGGCGCGGTTGGGAGCGTCTTAAAGGCGGGGACCGACAGGATGAGCGAGGTTGCGGGCGAGGCTCTCGATAATGCTCAGGAAATGGCCCGCCAAACCGGAAGGCAGGCCCGTGCCGTAGCAGAAACTGCTTATCGCCAAGGCACCGACGTCATCGATGTCATCGAGGATGCAATCCGTGAATACCCGTTCGGCGCAGTTTTGATCGCGGGCGCGATCGGATACGGGATGGCGCGTTTAGTACATCGTGGTTGATGAGGTGATTGAGCGGACATGCAAAAGAAACAGGCTTGATGGCCGACAACAAGGATCCGAACAAGAAGCGGCCGGGTGAAAAGAAGCCCGGAAAGTACCATTACAACTATAGGAAGTATGTCCGGCAAAACGATCAAAATCCTGAAAGACGAGTCCGAGCAGGAGAACAACGTCGATAGGATACGCGCCCGCGACGAGCACGTTCAAAAGCGCTGATGGAGTGAAGCCACGAATATGGGGCTCGCCCGGTTGCCCCGGCCTTGAACTCCCAAGTTTCCTAACGCCTACTGATCTATGACCCGCAACACCCTTTGCCGTGGGCGCGACATGCTGGAGCACCGATTGCCAGCCAGTCGACATCGATCCGGGCAAGTAGGCCGAGCGCTACGGCTTGGAGATGCCCGTGCCGAATTGGCCTCGCCGTCGACGCTCCGAAGCAGCGAGGAGCAATTTAGACGCCTCGTGCAGGGTGTTACCGATTACTCGCTCTACATGCTCGATCCGAACGGGACGGTGGTGACCTGGAACGCGGGTGCGCAACGGATCAAGGGCTTCGCACCCGAGGAGATCATCGGCCAACATTTCTCGCGGTTCTATACCGAAGAAGATCGCCAACACGGGGAGCCCGAGCGCGCGCTGGCAACCGCCAGGCGCGAAGGGAGATTTGAGAAAGAGGGCTGGCGCGTTCGCAAAAACGGTGAGCGATTTTGGGCCAATGTCGTCATCGACGCGATCCGTGAGGGCGAGGGCGAGGGCGAGGGCGAGATTATCGGTTTTGCCAAAATCACGCGCGATATTACCGAACAGCGAGACGCCCGCCTCGCGCTCGATCGGACTCGGGAAGCCCTCTTTCATTCGCAAAAAATGGAGGCTATCGGACAACTCACCGGCGGCATCGCTCATGATTTCAACAATCTGCTAACCGCCATCATCGGCAGTCTCGAAATCGTGGAGCGTCGCGTATCGGATCAATCGGTCCAGCGCCTTATCCGTAACGCCATGCACGGTGCTCAGCGTGGTGCGAGCCTGACGCAACGGATGCTCGTCTTTGCGCGGCGTCAGGAACTCGATGTCCAGCCGGTCGATCTTCCGGCGTTGGTTCGGGGCATGGGCGACATGCTCGAACGCTCCCTCGGCCCCTCGATGCTGATCGAAATCCGGTTTCCAATCAACCTTCCCTGGGTCAAGACCGATCCGAACCAGCTCGAAATGGCGCTGCTCAACTTGATGGTCAACGCTCGCGATGCAATGCCTCAAGGTGGTCCTATCGCTGTTGCTGCGCGGCCTGAAACGATCGCGAACAGCGACGGGCAGTTGCAACCCGGCCCGTACGTCTGCTTGTCAGTGACGGACACCGGCGAGGGGATGGACGAAGACACGTTGTCGAGGGCAATAGAGCCTTTTTTTACCACCAAGGAAGTCGGGAAGGGCACCGGCCTTGGGCTGGCGATGGTGCATGGCTTGGTTAAAGAATTGGGCGGCAGTCTGGTTTTAAAGAGCCAGAAGGGGCAGGGCACGACCGTCGAGCTGTGGTTGCCGGTGGCCGAAAAATCTCCTGTCGCGGCAGCCAAAACGACAGCGCCCGCGCTAGCTGAAAACGCTCCACTCCTCACTGTTCTGGTCGTCGATGACGATCCGATTGTGCTTACCAATATGGCCGCGATGTTGGACGACCTCGGGCATAAAGTTTTCGAAGCAGCCTCCGGCCTCGAAGCCCTTGCCATCCTCCACCGTGAAAGTGCGATCCAGCTCGTGCTAACCGATCAGGCCATGCCTCAAATGACCGGCTTGCAATTGATCGAGGAGATCAAAACCGGGTGGCCGAAGCTGCCAGTGATTCTGGCGACCGGATATGCCGAGCGACCGTCCGGCACTGACTCGTTGCAGATCACCCTCGCCAAACCATTCCTGCAATATGATCTGGCGCGAGCCGTGAAGGCGGCCTTAGAAGACCCCAAAAAGCGGCGCGTCGAGCGGTTCCGCGCTTCCTAGTCGGCCGAGTTGTTCATAGTGCGGGGTACAACCTGCTCAGTTTGACCCGCGCGTCGGCGGTGGTGAACTGCCAATTCGCCTTGGCGTGCTTCCTGTTGCGGTCAGCTTCCCATGCCTCGACTTCGTCCTTCAACACCCGCTGATCGGGGATGCGGCGGTCGAGGCATTGGGAGGAGAGAACGCTGAGTTCAGATTCCGCCATGTCGAGCCAACTCCCGTGTTTTGGTGTGTAGTGCCACTCGAACCGTTCGACGAGCCGGCGGGCTTCGGCGGGGGGAAAGGCTTCGTACAGCGAAGCTGGCTTGTGCGTGTTCAGGTTGTCCTGGACGAGCACGATTTTTGCTGAACCGGGGAAGTGCGTGTCGGATAATTCCTTGAGCACCTGGGCATAATCCATCGCCGTGTGACGGTCGGTGACCTTGACGTGCCGCCAGCCTTCCAGTGGCGCGAACATCATGAACAGATTGGCCGTCCCATTGCGTCGGTATTCGTAATCGTGCCGGCCGGGCCGTCCGGGTTTCGCCGCGATCGGCACGCGCGTTTCGGCAATGAGTTGCTTTGAGGTCTCGTCGAGGCAGACCAGGGGACGTTGCCGATCATAGGGCCGTTGATAAACCTCCAAGACGTCTTCCATGGCGGCAACAAAGGCGGCGTTGGCGTCCGGCGGGATGACCCATTGCTGCTTCAGATGCGGCTTGAGAGTGTTTTTTTCAGCGTCCGCCCGATCGTGTTGTCGCTGGCCCGTTCGACGATCTTCAGTTCGACGACCGCCTCTTCCAACAGTTGCAATGTCCAGCGTGCGCGGCCGGCCGGCGGTTTGGAACAGGCCAACGCGATTAACCTGGCCTCGGCCGCCCCATCGAAGATCCGCCGCCTCGCCGAATTCGCCGAATGCTTGCGAATCAGGGCCGCCTCCAACCCCTCTTCGACCAGCCGCTGGCGCGTCCTGGCAACCGTGGCGACACTGGTCTCGAGCGCCGCTGCAATCTCGCTGTCGCTCCAGCCTTCACCACCGTCCGAGGTATCGGCTTTCAACAGAATGCGGGCCTTCAGCAGCTTTTGTGCCGGATGTTTCCCGCTATGGATAAGGGCGTTGAGCTTCTCCCGCTCCGTATCGCTGAGTGTCACAATGTATTTCTTTACTGCGCTCTCTTTGCTGCCCACGTCTCCGCTCCGTCGCTGGTGACGCGGACATCAATTCAGAGAACCCTCACAAAATCAATGACGGAAGCGACTAGATTAGACGTCACCAGGTCGACCCGTCGTCGAGTGGCTTTGCTCAGTCAGTTCCCTCGGATCCATTCCGATAGCTGCGCTTCGCCGCCTCCTCGATAAATCCAGCAACCGTACGGTTGAGCAGGTCCCAGACTTTTCCGAGCCCTCGGGCCGTCGGTTTCGTCCCGGTTATGCCCTGTTGGATCGGCTCGCTGCGCGAAGCCGCAAGCGGAGGAAGGCTGTGACCGCGGCCTCCTCCGCACTCATCCGATCGATGTTGCGCGATTGATAGGTCTTGACCCGTCGCTCCAGGGTCTTGACCAGCGTCCCGTCGAGGTAGCCGTCGAAAATCGCCGGATGGATATAGCACTTGCGACACACGGCCACGGTATTCCCGAGATGCCGCGACACCTGCTCGGCCGCGCGCACCAGCGTCGAAGGGTGTGCCTTGCCGGTCGCCTGCGCGAGTTCACACAAGGCCAAGGCGGCAAGAAAAGTCCCCGCCCAGGTGCGAAAATCCTTGGCGGTGATCTCTTCGCCGCTGATTTCGCGCAAATAAGCGTTGACCTCTGACGAGCCGATCGTGAACCGATCGCCGGCGTCGTCGACATACTGGAAAAGCTCGTAGCCGGGCAGGTCGCGACAGCTTTTGATGACACGTGCAAGACGGCGGTCGTTCACCTGGCTCTCGTTCCACACACCGCTTTTGCCGCGGAACGCGATACGTATCGTATCGCCGCTGACGGCGGCATGCCGGTTGCGAAGCGTCGTCAACCCAAAACTATGGTTGGTCTTTGAATATTCGCGATTGCCGATGCGAAACAGTGTCAGCTCCAACAGCCGCACAATCGCCGCCAGCACACGCTCGCGCTGCAGCCCGTGACGCCGCAGATCGGCATCGACGCGCGCCCGGATCCGCGGCAGCGCTCGGCTGAACATCAGCATTCTGTCGAATTTGTTTTCGTCCCGCGTCTCCCGCCATCGCAGATGATAGCGGTATTGCTTGCGTCCCCGCGCGTCGCGGCCAGTCGCCTGGATGTGGCCGTTGGGAAACGGACAGATCCACACTGCCCTCCATGCCGGCGGTATCGCCAGCGACTTGATCCGGCTGAGCGTGGCGAAATCGCCGATCAGCTTGCCATCCGGATCGAGATAGTCGAAGCCGCTCTGCGCGCGGGGGCGGGTGATGCCGGGGCTGTCGTCGCTGACGTGCCGCAGCCGCGCCGCTCGCGCGGCTGCAAGAGGATCGTCGGCCTCCGTCGAGAGTGGCGCCGCGCTTGCCATGCCGGCCGCGCCAGGATCAGCTGGCTTTCTTGCGCTTTTTTGACTGAACCAATTCCGACATCGCGATGGCGATTGCCTGCTTGCGGTTTTTCACCTTCTTGCCGGAGCCGCTCTTGAGCGTGCCCTTCTTTTGCTCATGCATGACCTTCTCGACCTTATCCTTTTGCCGGGCGGTCGCCATGACGTGATTCCTCGCTTAATTCGTAAGGTATACCGACTTCCGGCCAACATAGTCGCGAGCGCCTGGTTCCATCCGCGCAGCCGCGGCGCCGATGCGCTATCTCCGACGATCAACCTTCACCGAGTGGTCCTCCATAGTGAGTGCATGTTGCCCCGATGGCGAAGACCTGGCCGCCGCGGCGAGCGAGCAGGACCTGCTCCTCATCCACGCCCGACCAACATCTCGCCGGCGAGCGCCTGGGTCCGGGACGCCGGTCTTGAGGTCTGGATTGTTCGACTGGTCCGCGACACTCATGTTAGCCCTCCTGGAGACGACCGCGATTGCTCCATAGACACGATGAAGATTCGAATGTTCCGCACTCGATAGTGCAACTCCGCGAATGCTTGCGCCGGTGTTCGCTGGTTAAGCCACTCGGGTACGCCAGCGTCGTGCCCACCAATCCGAGATCCCGTCCGTGATCCGGGCGCAAATCGGCGACGGCAAATCCGCCATTGCCACCGCAACAGATGCTGATGGGCGCCCATGTCGAAGAAACTGTCGGCGGCGACAAAATCGAACCCAAAGCTACCGGCGTGCCGGACCGGAAGGCCGCCACCAGCGAGAGCCGCGGCAAGCTGCTCAGCTTCCCCGGCTGCCTCCGTTTCTGACCAGCAAGATGGCGGCACCAGAGCAGCAAACATACCGTGGACGTACGGCCGGACGGCGGCCCTGCCGAGTTTCTCCATCAGGGTGCGAACCATGTAGCGACCATTGCGCAGCATTGCCGCGTTACGGCGCGACGAGAGTTGCCAATAGCCTGAGCTGCCAATGAACGGACAGAAGTGAGCCGGTAAGGCCGCGTTTCCCAGTAGGCGAACGAGATCTCGCGTTCTGCTCGTGGTCTTTCGCCATCGCGCGAGCTTGACGAGCGGAACCTCGGGAAAGGCCAGAAACATCGCCGAACCGAGCCGGCCGTATTCGATTCCCAGGCTGTCGAGCTTCGTGTGACTCCGAACCAGGGCAACGGGCGTCCGCGCCTTTCTGGCCCAGTTAAGAAATCGAGCGATCCGACCCGATTGTGCGCTAAACGCGGTCGTATCGAAAACAATAAGGTCAGCGGCTTGAGCGCAGCGGTACAGATTTCTGGCAGATTGGCCAAAAGGAGGCTCGTCGAGCCATAGGATTGTGCGGATCACCTTCACCCGGTTGCTGCTGCGATCCTGTTCGAGAGCAACCGTCCGCAGACCGGCGTAAGCGGCAAATTCGAGAGTTTCTTTGTAGCATCCGGGTAGGTGTACGAGGCTACCTGCCGCGCCGGATGCAATAGCCAGCAAGAGAGCGGAGATCGCCGCCATTCCTGAACAGGTATAGATTGGTCCCTTCGTGTAGGCTCCCGCATCACGATCTGTGCGGTCGTAGGGGAATGGACCGGTGACGGCCAAGTCAGCGCGCTGGTACCGATACGCAAACGTGAATGGGCCAGACCGCACCTCTACGTCGTTATTCCAATTTGTCTGCGTGCTTCCCCAAGCCTGTAGAGCATGCCGCGCGCGCAACGCAGCGCCCAATTTGAACTTCGTCTCGATCACCTCTTCGATGGTCTGCGGCCGCACACAATCAACGCCTCCTAAGGACTGAGCGATTAGGGCTAGTTCAGCGTACTTGCGTTCAAAATAGTCGTAATCCGCTTCCATTGAGGCGCACCAAAAGAGAACCTCCTTCTAAACACCCAGGAGCACCACTCCTCCGAAAGCTAGATCGTTCCTTTCCAAATCAGCCAGCGGCAAATCCTAAAGGTTGACGGACTGCTGAGCGGATATACAGCTTGCGGGTGTCGGAGGATGCGTGGCACGGCAGGCGAGTCACTAGTGCAACCGGGTCGGAAATAGACGCTCGCCAAGGCCCTTAAGAGGCTTATGGTAGCGCTGTTGGAGGAGCGGTAGCTCACCCGGCGGGGGTATGTGCCGAGCCTTGGGGGAGTACGCCGGGTCAGTCATCCCGTGTGAGGCGAACAGCGCGGTCGACAGTTGGTTGCGAAAAGGATGCGCGAAGCCCGGGTATCGACGGCGCAACCGATGCCTCGATACGTTGATCTTGACTGGGCGAGACATTGGTCGGCTGATCGGACAGTGGACGCGCTAACCGCCTTTAGCCTATTCGCCGTGACAGCGATAATGCTCGTCTGCTACGCACTGGAAGATCGAAGCCGCTGGTTCATCCTTGGATTCGCTGGTGCGTGCGCGCTCGGCTCCGCGTTCGGCTTTCTGCTGCAAGGGGCGTGGCCCTTTGGAATTGTCGAGGCGATTTGGGTGCTGGTTGCATTGCGACGTTGGCTAAATATGACGCACTGACGGCCTCTCGCCCACGAAATATCCCGGTCCGCCGGTCGGCGAGCAATCTATGCTTCAACGCGCTGCCAGCTATGCTGGGGGAGGCTCCTCTGGAGCTACCTGTCTGTCACATCGTGCCGGCATCCGCGGCCCAGTGCCCAGCGGGCGTGCCGTGGTCAAGGCCGCAACCACGTTCCCAGCGATCGCGCAGCACCAGCCTTGACACTGCGCGAACGATGGATGATCCGGCGGCCAACTGAACACAGTTGCTCACTCTTCGCATCCGCCCCGAGCGAAGGGCACGACTCCGGAAATTCTGCGCTGGATCGCGTCGGCGGTCACAATGCACCGGGCTTGTCCTCGCCGCACGGGTGCAACGTAGCTGATCTGCTGACAGTGGGTTCTTTGATCTGGATTGCTATCGGTTACGCGCGGTATCCACCAACATTCTCGGATGCCCCCAGACAGCTGATCGCCGCAACCAGCCGCAACCGCGGATAGAGGATCTTTGGCGGACAGAGGATCGTTGACGGCCCCCGACCCAACGTCTCGGATCGACGGGGTGGGCCCGCTTTGCTATTTTCGTCCGACGGCCAACGCTTCTTGATCCCAGTTAGACGTGCGGCGCGCTCCGTTGCTGAATCCTCAGCGCTCGCCGCCCGTGGAACCGGCGCAGCAGGTTGCGGCGGCCCCAATCAACCCTCGATCTTGCCTTTGTCGGGCCGGCCAAACCGATCGGCAAAGACACAAAGAGTTCTGCCGCCGATACCGAGGCTCATCCCGGGCGGGGCGGTGGCTCATTCTTTTTCGGAAGCCACATGATCGTGCCGCCCAGTCCGGCAGTTTGCGATGTTTATCGGTCTCCACTGCCCCAGCCTCGGGGCGCTCCTGGTCTTGGTTCGGATCTTTGCCGCTTATTTTGCCTCTCGTTGAGGCTTCTTAAGCCGCGTGGGAGATAGGCTATGGTATTCGTCCATCTGGCGGCTATAAGCTCCGGTTTCATCCCGCCGCGAGAAAGCATAGACAAACTGCCATCGTTTCCGCCTTCGGCTCCCGGTGATGGGGGGCTTGGGGTCGTAGAACTTGGCAGGCAACTTTGGTATAAGTCACAACCGAGACAGTCGACGACACTGTCGGCGCGGCAGCCGCAAAGCCCCGGCGCTTAGATTGGATGGTGCTTTATTTCCCTATTCTGGCCCCACCAAAACATGATCCGCCTGCGCGATAATGATATCTCGCCCCGCGAAGACCTTGGTGAACTCGGCGCCGAGTAGAAAGATTTGCGCCGAATAATAAATCCAGGCGAGCACCACGATCAGCGCCCCGGCCGCGCCGTAGCTGGAGGCCAGATGGCTGCGCGCAATGTAGATGCCGATAAGCGACTTGCCGATCATGAAGAGCAGCGCCGTGACGAGCGAACCGACGACCACATCGCGCCAAGCGATCGGCGTGTCTGGCAGGATCTTGTAGACCGCTGCAAACAGCACCGACAGCACCAGCAACGAAATCACAAAGTTCGCAACGGCCATCGCGGCGTGGGCGCCGCTAAAGCGAGTCTCCAGATAACCGCCCAGCGCAGCGAGACCGGCGCTGACCACCAGCGAGACGATCATCAGGAAGCCGAGTGTCAGAACGAGCCCCAGACTAGACAGCCTTGCCCGTACAAGCCGCGTCAGTCCGCTGCGCGGTTCAGCTTTCCAGATATGGTTGAGCGCGGACTGAATTTCGCCGAACGCGCCGCTCACTGTCACCAGGAAGGTGGCGGCGCCGATGACCGTGGCGAGCGTGCCGGAGGACTTGTTGCCGGCACCTTCGATCATCCCTTGCAGCATCTTGGCGCTCGCCTGGCCCACCAGACCGGTGAGCTGATCCATCATGGCTGCAAGCGCCGCGTCATGTCCAAACACCAAACCCGCGATCGCCAGTACGATCAGCAGCAGTGGCGCGATCGAGAACAGAGCGTAATAGGCGATGGCGGCGCCATGAGTTAAAGCCTCGTCCTCCATAAACTCTGCAGCCGTACGTTTAATCAGGTCCCAGACTTTTCCCAACCCTCGGGGCGCCGGTTTCGCCTCGATTATGCCCTGCTGAATCGGTCTGCTGCGCAAGTTCACCGGGCCTGCTGGAGGTAGTAACCGCATGCCAGCGGTTTCGCGTGTTCGCTTCTCAGCGGCAAAGGCCGCGCTCAGCGATAGCGCCACCCCCGCTGCAAAAACTTGCATAAATCGGCTCATGGAAGGGCCGCGAGCAGCTCTTGTGGGGGCCATATGCCGGTCACAATTTCCTCCCTCAGATTGACCGAAAGAACGCCGGCGCTCGAAAGGCTGTTCCCTAAGGCTGCTTGGCCAACCAGCGCCGATGCGTCAGCGTCCAATGGCTCCCGCCGCCGCCTCGTGGGTGGCATCCGGCATCCATACCCTGGTCAACTCACCAGCCCGGTGCAACCGCGCCAGCGTCACCGCATCGCGCCGATTGGTCTTAACCCGCTCTCCTGGCCGCTTCGGAATCAGCGCCGGGGCGACCAGGCGTGGCCCAGAGCTTGGATTTGACGATATAACCCGTACCCGTTCGGCCCCGCCTCGTCGCAAAAATGCAGCTTGCCGTACCGGCCGGCCAGCTTGCGGATCAGGGGCTCCACTCTCGCCGGCGAACTCGCTACCTCGACCGAAAAACCGGACCTGGCTCCCCCGCGGCCGCCAGTAGCAATCGCCACCGCGTGCTTAGTCTTCGACACGTCAAACGCGACAAAGGCTTCGTTATACTCCCTCATGGTCCGCCCTCCTTGCATGAGGCTCGGCTCGGCTCGGCTCGGCCCGCCCGATCGTGCCCCATGGGGTGGTGTAGGAGCGCGGGGTCGCTCCAGGTCTCCGGCAGGGTTGGCCGGTTTTGTCAGGCGGCCACGGCGGGCAGCTTGACGAAGGGATCGTCGCTCAAAGGTGCCATGGTTTCCAGCGTCATGTAGCGGGCGCGCTGAACCGCCCACTCATCGTTTTGTTCCAGGAGGATGGCGCCGACGAGCCGGATGATGGCCTCGTCGTTGGGGAAGATGCCGACGACCTCGGTGCGGCGCTTGATTTCGCCGTTGACGCGCTCGATCGGATTGGTCGAATGCAACTTGGTGCGGTGCGCCGGCGGGAAGCTCATGTAGGCGAGCACGTCGCTCTCGGCCTGATCCATCAACTCGGCGAGCTTCTTGACCCTCGGGCGCAGTTGGTCGGCGACCTGTCGCCACTGGGTCCTGGCAGCCTCGGCGTCGTCCTGGGCGAAGGCGGTGCCGATGAAAGCCGAGACGACGCGGCGGCCCTGTTTGCCGGCATGGGCCAGCACGTTGCGCATGAAGTGAACGCGACAGCGTTGCCACGAAGAGTTCAGAACCTTGGCGATGGCGGCCTTCAACCCCTCATGGGCATCCGAGATGACGAGTTTGACGCCGCGCAGACCGCGCCGCGCGAGCTTGCGCAGGAAGTCGGTCCAGAAGGTCTCGGCCTCCGACGCGCCGATCGCCAAGCCCAGCACCTCGCGCCTGCCGTCGCCGTTGACACCGACCGCGACGATCACCGCGACCGAGACGATGCGACCGTCGCGCCGCGCCTTCACATAGGTCGCGTCCAGCCAGAGATAGGGCCACTCGCCCTCCAGGGGCCGGTCGAGGAAGGCCGCAATCTTGCCGTCGATCTCACCGCACAACCGGCTCACCTGGCTCTTGGAGATGCCGGTCATCCCCATCGCCTTGACCAACTCGTCGACCGAGCGCGTCGAGACGCCTTGGATGTAGGCTTCCTGGATCACCGCGGTCAGCGCCTTCTCCGCCATTCGGCGCGGCTCCAGAAAGCCGGGGAAGTAGCTGCCCTTGCGCAGCTTCGGGATGCGCAACTCGACCGTCCCGGCGCGCGTCTCCCAATCGCGATCGCGATACCCATTGCGCTGGGTGAGCCGATCGATGCTGCGTTCGCCGTGGCCCGCGCCAGTCCGGCCCTCGATCTCCAGCTCCATCAAACGCTGCGCGGCGAAGCCGATCATCTCACGCAGCAGATCAGTATCCGAACTCTTCTCCAAAAGCGCCTGAAGGCTCATCATCTCGTCGGTCATCGTCGGGTCCTCGGTTCGGTGGAAGGGGCCAACCGAAACCCTACCGATGTCCTGCGATGACCACCGCCGTGGATAAGTAGCCCGTCGCCGCCAGACTCATGGCGGTCGTTGCGGCGGGCTACTTACCCACAGCTCCTACACCACCCCAAGGGACACGACCGCCCGCCCGAGCAACCCTCGCTTCTCTACTGCTCGAAAAGGCGGGCCGGGACATAACGTCTAGCGCCGGGGCGGATTGTTGATCTCCGAGAGGAGCGACCGCACCGGCGGTCGGCTCCCCCGCTTTCTCACTTTCCGCTGGCGTCGAGGGGTTTTACTGATCCGCGCCGGGGATCCGCTTGTTGGGGGGCGGAAGACCGCGAAGAAGGCTCCGCTGAGGGCGATGCCGGCAGCAGCTTCGCCGGACCCGATTGTGCCGGTGGCTCCGCCTGCGTATCAAGTTGGGTGGAACTGGAGGTTGGGGGCGAGCCCTTGTCGCGGACCGCTTCTTCGCCGGCTTTCAGCGCGTCGAGCGCCACGTTCTTCATGCTGCCGAGCAATTCACCGCTGCCCGCTTTTTTGACCACATCCGTGATCGACATATCGCCCGACAGGCCCTGTGCCTGCGCGCTGTCACGCGCTCCCTCGGCCAATTTTTGGACCGCTTCGCCGCCGCGATCCACGACCTGCTGCGCCAGATCGGTGGCCGGCACGGGTGGCAGTCGCGAAGCATCTTCTCGGTGTGCAGCGGCTGGACTGAGCAGTCCCGGCCGTCTGGTGATGAGCGAACATAGCAGTCGCGAAATTCGTTCCGGGGACCCGGACTCTTAAAATGACAGGTTCCCCCCACCCCGAACAAAGGCGACGATGTCGTGGGAGTTTGCGCGCTGCTAATTCTCCAAAGCCCTGGGATTTACTGCAGTGCCGCCCCCTCTGCCCCGGCTTATCCGCATTACCGCCAGGGATAGGGCGGGTTGCGGCCGCGTTAGCCCTCATAGACCTGAGCGACCAAAAAACGGCGAGTAGCCAGCCCAACACCGTCCAAACGAACAGCAGGTTGACCGCGAAGATGGCCGTTCGGCTTTAGCGCGCCGCGGCGATGATGCTGGGAATGAAATCGAGAGGCAGAGAACCGCGAGCCTGCTCAGCGCGCAGAGCCCATCCTCGTAAATTTGGGAGTCTCGGAGTACTTTGGGCAGGGCCTCAGGCAGCTCGCAAGGTTACGAAAATCGTCGAACGGTGATGACCATGGCTCCGGGCCGAGCTGCGCGCCAGGCCCGGAAATCTTCATGGTTCTGCCCCGCTCCCTACTGCCTTAGCGGTTGCCTGGAAGTGCGGCGTGAAGCTACACCAGCGCAACTCATCACACACACCGCAATTCGTTTCATGTTTGCCCTATGCCGAAGATAGACCTTTTTCAGACGAGGATTTGCTGCCGTTGCGACGTTGTGCGGGCCCTCGGGGCTGCGTTCCTTTCCTGGACGTAGCACCTGTCCCCACCTTCCGACGGTCGAAGGCCCGCGTCCTCATCGCGGCCGGCCATCACCATTGCTTGCGTCGCGCTCTGACCCTGCGGGAGCCTCCGAGGTCGTCGTCTGCTCGCTGACCACGAACATCGGGGAGCATACGGCCTTATCGAGTAGGGCGGCGGCCGTCTGGCCAAAGTCGAATTGCTCGCCGGGGCGCCACGGCGAGAGGTCGCAGTGCCCGTAACCGGGGCCAGAATATTCAGGCGTGGCCCTACCGTTTCCGGGCGGTCGATGCCGCGGGCGATGGTGATGGCGAACGGCCCTGAAAACGCGACGGCACTGGCGGTGATCTGCTTATGGAACTGGCGTCCCTCGGAGGCGGGTTCGCACCCGATCTTGGGCGCGCTCGCGGCAAATCACCTATTTCATTTGGGCGGGGAACGAGATGCGCGCCGGCGCTTCCTCCAAAAGTCAGGGGCGACGGCGAGCGAAGAAGCTAGTTACCGAGGTCCAAGCCACCCGTGATCGGCATCCCGGTCATGATTCCAGTCGTGGTAATACCTGGCCTCTGAGCCTCTGTACGTTTCCCGGTATTCCGGCTTTTCCCAAGCGTGCCATTCGTGAGCCCGGGACCAATAACCGTCGTGATAGCCATAAGCGACGGTGCCCGGATCGAACACGACAACGTCAGCAGCATTGGCGGCGTCGATGGCCGATGCCCCGGCAAGTGCGAGCGCGATTGCGGTGGCTTTCAAGAGATTCCTCATTAGTGTCTGTACCTTTATTGTCCCGCTTAGCGTGCGGGACGGCAGCGCCCGAGGGAACCGGGAGCTGTCGGACCACATCCAACGCCGGCAAAAGGTCCGCGGTAGTTAGTCACAGGCGCGAACGGCAGCGCGAGCACACCGAGGGGAACTCCCCGGATACCGTTGACACACAATTCCTCACAAATAGATACCTCCGGGTCATCACCGGGTTGCGTGGCACTCGTAAGCTTCGACCATCAGTAGACGGGAGATGGTCCTATGGACGACGAGCTTCGCCAGCGGATAGAGCGGGAGATTCCGAGGCTGCGTCGCTACGCACGCGCGTTGACCCGCGATCAAGTCGCGGCCGACGATCTCGTCCAGGACTGCCTAATGCGCGGGCTCAGCAAATTGCACTTGTGGCAGGAAGGCACCGATCTGCGGGCCTGGCTCTTCACCATCCTGCACAATCAATATGTCAATCAGGTGCGCCGCGCGGTTCGCGAAGGCACTGCCGTATCCGTGATCGAGAACGAACCGTCTATGGCTCGTCCGGCGGATCAGAACAAACGCCTTGAGCTGCGTGATCTCGACCGCGCCCTCGCCCGACTGCCCGAGGAGCAGCGGACCGTAATCCTCCTGGTCGGTCTCGAAGGCATGGCTTACGAGGCGGTCGCCGAGGTGGTCGGCGTCCCGGTCGGGACCGTTCGCTCACGCCTGTCACGTGGCCGAGAAGCGCTCCGGCACCTGATCGGTGGGCGCGAAGAGCGCGACGCAAAAGCCGCCGTTGCGCGCTCCGAGCGGCAGAGGATCTCGGCGTGAACTTATCGAGCAGGATCAAACGCTGGGCCCTTGTTTCGTTAGTGGGTTTCATCGCGACCTTTGGTTACGCTTTTGGTCAGCAGCCAGAACGCGGGCAATCAAGTTACATGCCCGTGGATATCAAGGAGCCGTTCGCAACCTTGATGACGCGTTTGTCAGGGGAGAAGGCCGGCGCCGAACAAGAACACAACGCTGTGCTCAACGACCGCTACGATCTGAGCGACCGCCCGGCCCAAGGCGTCACGATGGACCGCGGCAAACCGGTGCAGGAGGGGGTTCGGGTCAAATTACCGGCAGGGGTCACCTGGGACAGCCTGGCGGCGATGAGCCCAGACCAGATCCGCGACCAGAACCTGTTTCCAAAGGGCTTTTACCCGTTGCCGCACCCAAAGCACCAGGAGGGCGGCTTTGTCTTTCCGCACTTTGTGATTGACGCGCTCAAACAGCAGGATGGGCGCGATCTCAAGCGGTTCGATATAGATTTTGACCTGCCGGACCAATTCCTCGCCGAGTTTCCGCCGGCGATGTATCTGACCCCACGCCCTGAGCTGGGCGACGTCACACAAGGCAAGCTGGTCTCGCTGACCAATTATTACGAGCTGTTCAACGGTCTGCTGACGCCGCGGCAACTCGAAGGGCTGCGTCTATTGCTGACGCCGTTCCCACAACAACAGTTCAACGCGACCGAGGATCGCCGCGCCGAATTACCCAGCCAGGGGGCGGCTTGCTTTGATTGCCATTCAAATGGCCATCAAAACGGGGCGACCCATCTGGCTCCGGACACGCGCCCGCAGGCATTCCGCCATCGCATCAAGACCATCTCGTTGCGCGGTCTGAACATTCAGCGGCTGTTCGGCTCGCAGCGGGCCCTGAAGACAGTGGAGGATTTCACCGAATTCGAGCAGCGCACTGCCTATTTCGACGGCGATATCGCGATCGCAACGAAGAAGGGAGTGAACCCGCTGGAGCGCGGCAGTCAGGTCGACTTCATGGCCGATGTCGAGGAAATGCTCGACGTTCCGCCGGCGCCCAAGCTCGACGTCTTCGGCAAGCTCGATCCGGCGAAGGCGACCCAGGCCGAACTGCGCGGCCAGGACGTCTTTTTTGGCAAGGGGCAGTGCGCCAGCTGTCATCAACCGCCGTTCTACACCGACAACCTAATGCACGATTTGAAGACCGACCGGTTCTTCAAGCCGGTAATGATCAACAACATGATGGCGATCGGCGACGGACCGATCAAAACCTTTGCGTTACGCGGGGTGAAGGACAATCCGCCCTATCTGCACGACGAGCGTCTGCTGACGTTGGAGGACACCGTCGAGTTCTTCAATCTGATCATCGGCACCAAGCTAAATACTCACGAAAAGCAGGATTTGGTGGCGTTTCTGCGGTCGCTATAAAACTGCTTACCGCAGGGCGGCGGTCAGCGGCGACGGCGGCATCGTCGCCGGGACCGGGTCGCTCATCGCCACCACCAAAATCTTGGCCTACTACCGCCGCAAAAGTGCGCGCGAATTGAAAGCGGCTGAGGTATAGCTGGCACTTTGGAAAGACACCGCGGCTAGCTTGCTCGTGTGCTGAAAGTTGGTTCCGGATTGCCGGGCCGGTATAAAAGTCCTTCGGAGACGGTCGATGAACGCCCAACGGCCCGACAAGGGATCGAGCAACTGGGTGTTCCCCCGGCGTCGGCTCCTTCACTTTATTGGAGGAGCTGCAGCGCTTCTCCTTTTTGCAGCGGCACTCGTTGTCCTGCATGGCCATGCGCAGGCGTTCCGGCCATCCGAGGTGAGGCGCGCCATCGGGAGCCTTTCGGGTGTGCGGCTGCTTGCCGCATTTGGACTGGCCGCAGCAAGTTATTCGCTATTGACCCTCTACGACGTGCTGGCGCTTCGTCACATCGGGCGGGTACTGCCATATCTTCGCGTCGTATTCGCATCTTTTATTGGATATGCTTTGAGCCACATGCTGGGTTTCGGTAGTGTCATCGGCCCCGCAGTACGCTACCGGATTTACACGCCACTGGGACTGACCGCCGGCGAGGTCGCCGAAGCCTCGGCGTTCGTCGTCGTCACCTTCATCGCCGGGGTCGCTGCTGTCTTCCCCCTCATTGTTCTGTGGGACCCCTCGTCTCTAGAGACGCTCGGACTGTCTCAGCCAGCAGGTATCGTGATTGGGACGGTTGCTGCGATATTGGTGGCGTCCTACGTCGGATTAGGCTGGTGGATCGGTCGGCCGGTTCACCTGCTGGGTTATTCGCTTGATCTTGTTCGGCCGCGAGACGCGCTCGCCCAAGTAGCGTTGTCAGTCGCGGACTTGTTGCTGGTCGGCGCGGTGTTCTACTTCTGTCTACCTCATGCCTTTGCCGTTACGTATCCCCACGTCCTAGCGGTGTACGTTCTGGCCTTCGTAGCCGGAATGATCAGTCATGTTCCCGGCGGTCTCGGCGTATTTGACGCTGTTGTTTTGGTCGGTCTCAATACCCGAATTCCTGCCGATCAAATTTTCGCCGGGCTCCTCGCGTTTCGCGTCATCTACCAACTTATTCCAGCGGTTGGGGCAGGCGTGCTGTTTGCCGCGGTGGAAGCTGCGGCGGCTCGGCCGCTGTTCGCAAAGGCTGCGGAAAATATCGGCATTTGGCTCGACGAAGTCAGGCCGGACGTGCTTGCCGCCTGCACCTTCATCGGCGGTGTGGTGCTGTTGTTCTCAGACGCCCTGCCGGTGAGCGCCGCCCGCTTGCGCATGGTGGAGGCGGTGCTGCCGCTTAGCGTCATCGCGACTTCGCATCTGGTTGGCAGTATCGGCGGTTTGTTAATGCTGATTTGTGCGTATGACTTGCAACAGCGGTTGCGGCAGGCTTGGGGGTTCGCAGCAACGCTGCTCGCCGCCGGGGCTGTGTCGCTGCTTCTCAAGGGATTCGCATGGGAGGAGGCGATCGCACTATCGCTATTCCTTCTCGTTCTACTGCCGGCCCGGAAGGAATTTCGCCGATCTAACCCGCCAGTTAATCAGCCTTATGCTGCCGGCTGGGTTATCGCAATCGTCGTTGTGCTCGGCACTATGTTTTGGCTTGGGCTTTTTTCCTACAAGCATCTCGGCGATGCGGAGTGGAGGAGCATCGCGCTGTACGATAACGCCTCGCGTTTCATACGGGCGTTCGCTAGTGTTGCTGTCGTCGCACTCGGTGGGGGGGCCTATCGTCTGTTTGGTGCGGTGCGGCAGACAACTGGGACCGCGCCACGCCGCCCCTAGCGTAGACGAGCGTTTGCGCTTCGTTGGTGCGCCGCAATCCGCCGCGAGACGAAAACTGCTGCAGACGGCGTCGGAGGCGATGACGACCCGATAACCGAAATCGACCGTGCCCATTACCGTTGCGAGAATGCACACATCGATCTCGGCACCCGGTGATCACGTGGGTTTCTGCGTGCCGTTCGTGCGAACGCATGGAGAAATCAAAATGGGTCTCGACGAGCCCCGGATACTGATCCCGAGATCCTGTTGGGGTTTCAGCTGCGCGAGGTGTTCGGCGACGCTTTCGACGAGCTGCCGCCGTTGTCGCGCCATGCCGAGGTGGCGGGCCTGGCGCTGATGACCGTAACGGTCGCGCTGCTGATTGCCCCCGGTCCGTATCATCGGCTGGTCTACGGCGGCCGCGACGATCCGCGGCTGCAGCCGGTCATCACCGCTTTCGCCGAGGCGGCGTTGATGCCCTTCGCGCTCGCACTGGGAATTGATCTTTACATCGCCCCTGGAGCGTGTGTTCGGAATGGCGACAGGGCTCGCTGCCGGAGGCGCGGCCGCGTTCCTCGCCCTCGCCGCCTGGTACGCCCTGCCCTATACGGCGCGGCAATGGGGTCCGTCACGGGAGACAAGTGCCGGCTGGACAGGGGCCGCCGACGCCGCTTACGGTCCGGGTCGAACAAATGCTGACGGAAGCCCGGGTGGTGCTGCCGGGCGGGCAGGCGCTGCTCGGCTTCCAGCTGGCAATCGTTTTGACGCGGGGCTTTGAACAGCTTCCTAAATTCTCGCAGGCGGTCCATGCCGTCAGTCTCGGCCTCGTCGCGCTCGCGGTGGTGCTGTTGATGGCTCCCGCCGCCTATCACCGCATCGTCCTCGGCGGGGAGGAGGATGAGGCAAAGCATTGCACGGGAAGCCTGATGTTGACCGCGGCGACGCTGCCGCTGGTAATGGGCCTTGCCGGCGACATCTCCTACGTCGTCATTGCGAAGATCGCGGCCTCCCCCGCGGCCGCCCTGCTGTTGTTGGTCGGCCTTTGGCATGTCCTGCCACTGGTGATGCGCACCCGGGGAAGGAAGCCTGTCCGAAAGCGCGGCCGCCGGCGATAGGGCGGGGACCGCACACCGAGGCATCCTGCGAACTTCCCGGCCGCGGGGGCGTTGACCATGCCACGGCAACCGAAGGTTCAGAGATGGCAACAGTGCTGAAAACCGGTGCGGCACCGGCGGCGAAGGAAGCGCCCATCGCCGACGAAGCGGAGGGCCGAAACGCCGGGTTCCTGCACACGCTCGGGCCCGGCCTTATCACCGGCGCCTCGGACGATGATCCATCGGGAATTGGCACCTATAGCCAGGCCGGGGCGCAGCTCGGCTTCTCGATATCCTGGACGATGGTGCTGACCTTCCCGCTGATGGTCGCCATCCAGGAGATCAGCGCGCGGATCGGGAGGACTACCGGCACCGGCATTGCCGGCAACCTGCGTAAACACTATCCGGTCGGGCTATTACAGATCCTCGTCGCGCTGCTCTTTGCCGCCAACGTCGTGAACATCGCCGCCGATCTTGCGGCGATGGCCGATGCGCTCAAGCTGCTGATCGGCGGCCCGGCGCTGCTCTACGTCCTGGTGTTTGGGTTCGGCTGCGTGCTGGCTCAAGTGGTGCTGCACTATGAGCGCTATGTGCGCGTCCTCAAATGGCTGTGCCTGACGCTTTTCGCCTATGTCGCGACCCTGGCGGTGGTGAAGGTGCCTTGGGGCGAGGCCGTTAGAGGCATTCTCGTGCCGACGCTGCGGTGGGACGGCGACTTTTTCACCACGCTGGTCGCGATCGCCGGCACGACGATCTCGCCGTATCTGTTCTTCTGGCAGGCGTCGCAGGAAGCTGAAGAGGTCCGCAGAAGCCGGAGCGCGAGCCGCTGCTGAAGAGCCGTGGGCAAGCGCGGCCGGCCTTTGCCCGCATCCGCGCCGATACCATCACCGGCATGACCTTCTCGAACATCATTGCCGTGGCGATCATGGTGACGGCGGCAGCCACACTGCATGCGAACAACGTCACCAATATCGAGACCTCGGCCCAGGCGGCGAAGGCATTGGAGCCCATTGCCGGCCACTTTGCCGCCTTTGTATTCACCTGCGGGATCATTGGCACCGGGCTGCTCGGCGTCCCGGTGCTGGCGGGCTCGGCGGCCTATGCGGTCAGCGAGGCGCGGCGCTGGCGGGTCGGGCTGTCGCGCGAGCCCAACGAGGCGGTGGCGTTCTACGTCACTTTGTGCATCGCCGCGGCGGTCGGCATCGGGCTGAACTTCACGCCAATCAACCCGATCGCCGCACTGTACTGGAGCGCCGTCATCAATGGCGTCGTCGCGGTGCCGATCATGGCGCTGCTGATGCTGATGGCGGGGCGTCGCAGCGTCATGGGTGAATTCACCATTGGCGGGCCGCTTCGGGTTCTCGGGTGGATCGCGACCGGGGCGATGCTCGCCTGCGTCGTCGGCATGGTCGCAACGTGGTTGACATAAGGTGGTCGGCCCCAACAGGAACCGGAGCTTCGATGCCGATTGGGAAGCGTCACCAGTTCCTGCTTACGTGCCTGGAACCGCCGCTCCATGGCTTTGAGCTGCTCCAGGGCTTTGAGCTGCTCCAGGGCTTTGAGCTGCTCCAGGGCTTTGAGCTGCTCTGTGATGAAGTCGTCTCGGGCGCGGTCGACGCCGGTCCCCTCGTTCTCGTCGATGACCAATCAGGTTTTTGAGGCCCCCTACAGGTGGGCTGCTGACCCCGGTCACGCGCGGGACTTCACACTGAGGGGAACGGACGCCTGCTCGTGCAAAAACATTCCAATCAAATGATTTGAGGGCTGGACGCTTTTCCGCCAGTGACGTTGATCCAATTGCGCCGAGGCGGAAGCATGCCGCCAGGGGGACATCGTGACGGACGTCAATAAGACGGCAACGACAGGAGCCCAAGAGGCGGCTCGCGTCATGACCATAGGGGCGCGTGAAACGCCGGCACCGGGGCACCTGCCTGCCGACATACGGGAGGACGCTCCAGACCTTGTGCCGGCGACGAGCGAGCGGCTGCTGTTCGGCCTTTTACTGGTCGGCGGCGGGCTCTTGCTGCTCGCGGTGCTGACGGCCTGTTACGTCGCGTCAGGGATCGTTCTGCCGATCGCTCTGGCGTTTCTGCTTATGCTGGTACTCCGTCCGGCGATGCGCCTGACCGAACGCTGGCATATTCCACGCATCGTGGCAGCACTGACACTGCTCGCTTTGCTTTTCGGCGTGGCAGCAGTGCTGGCAACGGTGCTGTCCGCACCGGCGGCAGGATGGGCCGAGAAACTGCCGACAGCGCTACCCAAGTTGCAAGAGCGGCTAAAGTTCCTCTCTGAACCCATTGCGGTTATTCAGAGGGTCATCAGTCACGCCGAGCATCTGGCACAACCCGCTCCGGGTGAGCCGGTGCCGGTGGTTGCCATCGAGGGAACAAACGTACCGCAGCGGCTGCTGGGTGTGATCGGCGGTTTTCTCGGCAGCCTGCTCGAAACGATCGTGGTGCTGTTCTTTCTGCTGATGTCCGGGGAGACGTTCCTGCGCCGGCTGGTCGAGGTGCTGCCGAGCTTCCGAAACAAACGCCAGGCGGTTGAAATATCCCAACAGATCGAGAGCGATATCGCCTCTTATCTCCTGACGATCACATTAATGAACCTGGCAGTCGGGACCCTGTCGGGCTTGACCGCCTCGCTCTGCGGGCTCGGCGACCCGATCCTGTGGGGCACGCTGGCGTTTCTGCTGAACTTTGTGCCGGTGCTGGGCCCGACGGCAGGGGTCGCCATCTTCTTTGTTGCCGGGCTTCTGTCGTTCGACACGCTGTGGCGGGCATTCGTTCCCGCCGCCCTCTATCTCGCGATCCACATCATCGAAGGTGAAAATCTGACGCCCTGGCTGCTGGCGCGCCGGTTCACGCTGAACCCGGTGTTGGTCATTATCTCGCTGGTGTTCTGGTACTGGATGTGGGGAGTGCCAGGTGCCATTCTCTCGACACCGATGCTCGCGACGCTCAAGATCGTCTGCGATCGGGTTCAGCCCTTGTCGGTCTCGGGCATTTCATCGAAGGGTAGCAACGGCCGATCGGCGCCCCCGTTTGGCTTCAAACAAAAAACGGCTGCCGAGCTAACGGCAGCCGTCAATTCGTGATCAGGTGAACTCCCGCTGTGCGGCCTTATGACTTAGTGGGAACCCAGGCCGTCTTCTGCTTGTCGAACGTCAGCCCCGGAGCCGACTTGAGCGCGTCCTTGGTGGTGTCCAAGGTGAGATACCAGGCTCCGTCCTTCATCTCCGCGCGAACGGCCTCAAACGCCACGGCGACATCTTTTTCACCGGCGCCAAGGAAGCCGCCGACGCCGATAATCAACCCGGTGACCTGTCCGTTATCGCCGAGGATGACGTCGTCGACCGTGCCGATCTTGTCTTTCGCAGGATCGTAGACGCTCTGCTTGTAGTACTTGGTCACGGTCTTGCCCGGCGGCGGCGAGGACATGATCGGGGCATGCGTCTGCGCCGCCGCGAAGCCGGTCGCTGCAAGGAGAATGATCGCTGCTGAGAGTGTTTTTTTCACGCGTTCCTCCAGAATAGGTTTCTCGAGGGGCAAACACCCCTATCGGCTAGAGGTTGCTGCATTACTGTTCGGCCGCGCGCGGGGACGGGAAAAACCATAACGGGGTGTATCAGTATTTCGCGGTTATTCTTGGTTTATAAATACGCTCCCGAGAAACTTTTATCCCTTGCTGCTGTTTGACGAGCAACACCGCTGATGACGACCGCAACCACCCATGCGACGACCCCGTGGGTGCCATCACGAAACTCGACAAGATCGCTATGCCCCGCCGGAAACCACCGTTCGCGCAGGCGGCCGGCTACATATCCGCCAAGACCGAAACTGGTAATCGCAGCGAGCAGCAGGTATAGCCCGGAGGCGAGCGCGAGCGCGGGGGAAGCATCCCGCCACGTCGGCGCCGCCGAGGAAGTCGACAATCCGATCGCAGCCCCAAACGCGAGAAGGATAAACGACAGCGCGGTACCAATAGCCGCGCCGGCGAACACGGGGGTCCACTGGAGATACAGGCCGGTCTTCTCGACTGGCACAGTTATGGGAGCGGTTACGGTTGACACGGTCTAGCCCCCTTAGCGCAAGCCCAAGAAGGACATGATGGCTAGCACCACCACGATGAGACCTATCAAGTAGATCAACCCGTTCATCGCGTTCCTCCCGCGAGGTCAACTCCTAAATCACGTCAAGCCCGGAACCGGAAGCCAAGAGCCATCACCGCCCCGGCAAAAAGAATCGGTTGCCGCGCAAAATTCCTTGGTATCGCCCAGCAACGACTGCAGATCACTGGTGCGCAGCATCTCCCCAGCTTCGAAAGCTTGCTTGCCTGATTGATGAGCGATCCAGTCTTCCTGCCCGCAGAGATCGTCGGCCGCTTGATGTGCGGCCTCGGCCGCATGCCTCAAACTTTCCGCCGCTTCGCTGCGCATCAAAAAGGGCTTTGATCCCGCCATTTGCACTCCACAGTGACACGACAAGACCGACGACGAAACTCACCCCAGCGAGCGCTGTGGTTGCGACGTGAGCTGGTCGAGTTGGCCGCGTATACGCCAGCGACAGCATCCAGCAGTTTGGTAATGCTATGGGGATCGGCGAATAAGGCGTAGACCGAGACGAGCGCGGCGATCGCCGGAAACAGCGCAAGCAGCGCGTAGAATGTCACGGCCGCGGCATTGGCGAGGATCCGGTCGTCTGCCATACCGCGATGACGCGCAGAAAAATGTCCTTCCACCCTTTTGGCGGAATCTCAGAAGGTGCATCCGCCGTTCGCCCGCGATCGGGTTCGCTACGACGCGGTGCCAGAATATCGTAAGGATATAGCGCGCGCCTTTGTTCAGATCCGTTGAGTTCGCCCCGATGCTTGGGCCATGTCGCTCTGTTTCCCGATGCTTGCCGCCCGGAAGTTTCGCATCCGAAGAATGAGCATCGTCAGCGGCCATGACCGTCTGATTAGTTCTCAGGTTTCCCGTGGAGCAGCAAACTCCGATACGGCGGGGCTATTCCGGTTAGGGGTCAGATGACGGCCAAGCCGAATTCACCGCCCGGCCGGCGCCTTGTCTAATCGCGCGGCGCAGACGTTCGCGTTATATGGCCTGGCGCGAGGTTCCAAAATTTATCATTGCCGCTCTTCAGAACACGGCGACCGCGCCCCGCGACTGCTCCCGTCGCTGGATATCAAGCGCGGTGCCGAACCCTTGGAGATCCCCATGATACTCTTAAACAGCCTGTTGAAGCTGAGAGCCGAAGGAGACGACGTGCTGATAAACCTTCACGTACTCCTCAGCCATTCGCCGCGCTGTGAAACGCCTTTCGAATGCTTGTCTGATTTGCGAACGATTGAGACGGCGCAGCATCGAGACGGCATTGGCCGCGGCTTGCTCATTGTCGACGATGAACCCGGTCACTCCATCCTCGATGATCTCCGGTACCGAGCCGTTAGGATAGGCGATAACCGGTGTCCCGCAGGCCATCGCCTCGATCATCACCAAACCGAACGGTTCCGGCCACACGATCGGGAATAGGAGCGCTGCGGCATTGCCGAGAAATTCCGCTTTGTCGAACTCGCCAATCTCCCCAACAAACTCGACATGCGATGCGCCGAGCAATGGCGCAATGCGATCCTCGTAATATTGCTTGTCGGCATTGTCGATCTTCGCTGCAATCTTCAGTGGGAGGCCGGAGAGCGCGGCAATGCGAATCGCCGCATCCGGGGCTTTTTCCGGTGCAATTCGTCCGAGAAAGGCGAGATAGCCACCGCTGCCGAAGCCCGGAAGAAGCATGCGCTCCGGTAGGCCATGCGGCACCGTTGCCACATAATTTGCGTGCGGAAGCGGTCTACGCTGCGCATCGGAAATCGACACAATGGGAACATCGTCAAACAACTCAAAGATCGAGACAAGCTCGGGGAGATCGAGCCTCCCATGCAGCGTCGCGAGGAACGGCACCTCAGTACGCTGTAAGAAAGGATAGCCCAGATAGTCGAGATGGAGATGGACGATGTCGAACTCTTCGGCACGACGCGCCACCGTCTCCAGCATTGATACATGCGGAGCGACATGGTCATGCGTCGCTTTATCGAGGCGTAAGGCTGATGGCCAGCTCGGCGCTAACGTGGCCTTAGTCTGACTGTCACCGCTGGCAAATAGCGTTACATCATGACCTAATTCTACAAGCTCGTTGGTCAGGTAGGCGACGATACGCTCCGTTCCGCCATAAGTTTTGGGCGGAACGGCTTCGATTAGGGGTGATACTTGTGCGATTTTCATTGTGGCCTGGGCTCCGCACTCAACACGCGCGATCGACGACCTCGTTCGAACCGCGCTCTTCCCTCGTTGACTGACTTCGATCGAAAGAGAGCCTCCGCCGCGGCTCGTGCCGCGGCGGCTCTTTTATCGTCGGTATTTGGGTAAGGCTTGGCGAGTGCCGCCGGCGCCGCTCCCTTTCGCAGCACGTTCATTGGTATCTTGCCTTGGTGACGCTTTGGTTGGAATGGCGCTACCAGCCCGGATATCGTGGAATGTCGAAGGCCCCTTTAGACCACGTGAAACACCAAAAGAAGGAGGACGACAGATAAGGGCACACCCAGAAGCCAGAGTAATATAGGCATGAGATTCACCTGAGAATATTTCCGTTATTCCACAAACGATAAAACAACATTCCGGTTCATGTAAAGCAACGTAATATTTTTTAACTGTGGTGTTACGGAAAGTGATTTTTGATACAAATGTCTGCGCTGCTTTGAGTGCTCGCTGTCGATGAGCTTCATGCGTGGAGCGCTTGTTGCTCACGAGCGTAAGGGGGCCGCTTCCAGCGCTAACGGGAGTTCAAAAAGCCCTTCCGGTTTTGCCCGGCGCCTAGACCGCTTGGAGATAGCGTTAAGCTTTAGCGCCGGCTTGCAGCCTGTCGGCATGAGTTGGCGACGATCGAGGTCTGCGGCCGCGCCGACGGGTTTGTTCGCGGGCATACGGGCGGAAATCGAATGCACCGCTTCAGAGTCTGCGTGCCAACGGTATCGCAGCGAGACACAGCGCGGCCATCACCCAAAATCCTTGCGCCTCGATCGCGCCGTACAGCCAGCCCGAGAGCAGAGTCAGCAAGGCGCTTGCGCCGCCAATCCCCGCGCCATAAACCGCCAGCGCCGTCGCCGAAAGGTGCGGCGGCACCATTTCGGCGAGCCGCCGCATGCAGGCGAGATGCAACAGCGCGAAGGTGATGCCGTGCAGCGGCTGGATCGCCGCGATCGCCCAGACCGCAACGGTTTCGGCGGAAACAATCCAGCGCAACGCACCAATCGTCGCCGCCAAAACAGCCGCGCCCGCCGGACCGAACCGGTCAAGCAAGGGCCGGCCAGTAAGGAATACGACGACTTCGCCCGCCACCGCCTCCGACCAGAGCAGCCCGGCGGTGTCCGGTCCAATGCCGACCGCGTTCCACCGGATCATCGCGAAGCCGTCATGCAGAGCATGACTACCAAGCACCAGAGCCGCGACGATCACTACCCGGCGAAAGGGCGGCATTCGCACCAGCGCGGCGACGCCGCCTCGTTCCGCCGTCGTAACTCTTTGACGCGCCGATTGTGACGGCAATCGCGGCACGGCCGGGGCGTAGAGCGCCGCGGTCAACAGCAGCACCGAATTGAGCCAGATCACAGCGCCAAGGCCGTACTGGCCGGCGATCTGACCCGACACCACTGAGCCGACAATAAAAGCTGCTGACCCGACACCACGCACCCAACCGTATTCGAACCCGGCCCGCAGCGGACCAGCGGCGATGAGCACGAGCGCGTCACCGAGGGGGCAAGCGGTGCCAGCACGGCGGCCTGCAGTAATACGACTGCCAGCAGGGGCCAAAACCCGTAAGCCGCAAGATAAGAAATCCCGGCGATTGCCGCCACGGCAGCGCAGCCGGCGAACACCAGCCGTGCCGCGTCGAGCCGATCGGCCAGCCGGCCGGCCGCCGGGCCTGTGGCGAGACGGATAACAGCCCCTGTCGCCAACACGGTTCCAATCGCTTCGGACGAGAGGCCGTGTTCCTTCAACAGCGCCGGCAAATATGGCGACTGAACCCCGAACCCGGCGTACAGCGTCGCGAACAAAACCAAGTAGCCGGTCAGGGCGCGCCGTGAAGAAGGATCCATGCGCTCCGAACGCAGCAGCGCCGTCGTCCTCCCGGGGTGGGCATCAGCAACGGCGCCAGGGATTGGCGCAACTAAGGGCGTAAGCCGGCGTCGCGCAGGAGGCCGGTGGCGCACCCCTCCAGTGCTGTCCAGCGCGGCAGGAGTTGTGCGAGCATGGATCGCAGGCCGTTACCGACGAGCTTGAACGGCGGCTATTTAATTATGGATCGCAGCGAAGCGCTACGATCACCGATAGGACAGCCGCCCATGACAGTACCGACAGGCCGCCGATAACGACGATGGCTGATGGAGCGGGCAAGCGGGGTTTTGGATGAATGCCCCGATTGGGTTCGGATCGTTTTGGCATCAGCATCTCGCTTTGCGCCGTGTCTGACATGGCCGAGTGGCATCGGTCTTTAAACCCAATAGACATTTGACAGGAAATCTGTAATTCAACGGTCCCCCTTACATAGTGCTCCTCGAATGTTCCAGCTCCAACCTGATAGCGAGCAACCGGTGGCTGAGAGCATGATCTTGTCGAACGAGCGTCTCGGTGTGCAGCAAAAGGGCCATTGGTCGACCGACTTTATCAAACGTCTTACCGATCTGCTGATCACTTGTTCTCTGATAGCGCTTACCCTGCCGCTGATGCTGATGGTCGCGCTCGCGATCAAGTGCGACAGCCCCGGTCCGGTCTTCTATCGGCAAGAGCGTGTTGGGCTGAGCGGCCGCCGCTTTGTGTTGCTGAAGTTCCGCAGCATGAGACAGGATGCAGAAGCAGATGGTCGGCCGGTCTGGGCTGCGGCGCGGGATAATCGGGTTACGCGGGTCGGCGGGTTCATGCGTCTCACCCGCATCGATGAGCTGCCGCAACTGTTCAATGTCCTGCGTGGCGAGATGAGCCTGGTCGGCCCCCGGCCGGAGCGCCCGCACTTCGTCGATCACCTCGGCAAGATCATCCCGTCCTACGATGACCGGCACACCGTGTTACCGGGAATTACCGGCTGGGCTCAGGTCAATTACCCGTATGGTGCTTCTGTCGAGGACGCCCGGCAGAAACTTGCATATGACCTGTACTACATCACCAATCGCAGCCTTCTGCTCGACCTGAGGATTTTGGGCGCAACGGTCGGCGTCGTCATTTTCCAAAAAGGCGCGAGATAGGTCGTCTCACCAGTGTCCCACCACACGAGCGAATGACCGAACGATCAACTCCGGGCCTCAGACGACGCCGATCATCCTTCGATAAAGTGCCCGAAAGCCGATAGCGTTTGAATGCGGTCGCAAATGATCTTGGTGATTGCGAGCATCGGCGTGGAAAGGATCGCCCCCGGCACGCCCCACATCCAATACCAAAAGACGAGGGACACGATGACGAGCACCGGGTTGATGGTGAAGCGCCGGGCCAGCAGCATCGGCGTCACCGTCTCCCCTTCGATCATGTGAATAGCGAGGTAAAGACCCGCCGGCAGAAACGCGACCCAGAGCGTGTCGATTGACAACAAGCCGGCGAGTAAGAAGATCACCACGCCGATCATTGGCCCCAGGATTGGTACGTAATTGAGCAGAAAGGCAACCGTCCCCCACAGGATGGGGTCGCCCAACCCGCAAGCTGCCGCGACGATCCCCGTGGCGATGCCAACAGCCGCATTCATGCCGGTGATGGTCACCAAATAAGCCGACACGTCGCTTTCGATATGCTGCGAGATAGCGACCGCCAGCCGCTTGTTCCTGAAGCGCGGCAGCACCTCGACGAGGCGACGGAGAAAGGTGTCGCCTGAGACAAGCAGAAAGAACAGCACCAGGACGGTTTCGAGCAGGCCGCTCACCAGGCTGCGCGTGCCGTTCAACAGCCGGTCTGAGAGCCCATTACCTGCCACGGCAACCGCCACCGGAGCGGCCTCGGATCCGGGTGCCAGCGTTTCGGCGCGGTGGACGAATTTCTGGACGGCGCCGATCGGCCTGCTCAAGAAACTCAGCCGATCTTGGAGCTTGGGGATGCCGGTGGGGAGCTTCTCGCTCCAGCTCGCTGCCGGCCCGGATAGCGCGGTGCCTAATGCGCCGAACGCACCGAAAAAGGCGAGAATGAGCAGCGCCGCGGCAAGTCCCCGCGGCAAATAAAGCCGCTCCAGCAGACGCATCGCCGGCTGCAGCACAAGCATGAGGACGAAGGCGATCACGATCGGCAGCACGATCTCGGCGGCGGCATAACAGGCACCCAGCAGACCGAGGATGAAGAGGCCACCCAAAAATACCGTCTGCAAATTCGGCGGCCCGTCATCCGCCGACATTTGTTGCGCTGCATCCTCAACATCAGTTTCCGCCAGTTGGGCAATCGGCTTCCCGACAACAGGAAGCACGACGACCGACCCCTCGCGGTCAGCCACATCCGGTATTTCGTTATCAGTCGGCATAGAGCGGCGAACGCGAGATGCGCGCGCGAGCGCTTTGCAGTGCTTCTGTGGCAGCCATGACCTCGCCGGTCGCGAGATGGATCGCGGTTCCACAGGGACAATCGATGCGGTCGTTTTCCCGCAACCAGCTTACGGTCTTCTCGATCCGGGCGCCGCATTTAGGGCACGTGACGGGCAGCGGATGATTGTCGAGGGAATCTGACATAATCCTGCTCCTCAGGCGGCGAGGTGGGGATCGGTCACGTAGCGACGGCAATGCTCCAGATAGGCCACCTCGTGGCTCGCCATGAGCTCCAGCACGCTCGACCACAGCCAGTTCGGCGCATCGAGGCTTGCCGAGCGATGGCGGGTCAGTTCCTCCTGCCATTTCGGGCGGTCCCGCGACGACATCTGGCGCACGTGGGCCACGCCGACGACCATCGCTAGATAATGCGCCGCCTTCATCGCTTCCTCGCGGCTAATCACGTCGATTTCGAGCTTTAAGTCCTCGGGCAGCAACTCCCGCATGAAGAGGCCTCGATCCAGGAAACGGGCGGCGAGCATGCGCTCGCCCAGCGCCGGCGACAGGTGACGGGCGCCCTCGATGACCCGCTGAGCGTTATCCCGCGGCATCTGCGCCTCGGTGTGCCGCGGCGCCGCCGGCTGCGTCGCCTCCTTGATGTCGATGAGGCAGAGGCCGCATTTCTTACGGTAGTTCTTGCCAACGCCCACCAGCACCGCAAAACGTAGGCGGCCGAGCGAGCTGCACCCCTTCATCCAGTACGCAGCGTCGAGCACTTCGACGTTGGCGCCGCCCTTGCGCGAGCGCAGGGCCGTCACCAGCCGACGCGCCTCTTCCGTGGTGAAAATGCGCTCGATCTCGGCTTTTTCCTCCGGGCTCAACGGCCAGAACTTTTTGCCCAGCGGAATCGTCGGACGCGTATCTTCGAGACGTTCTTCCGCGAGATGCCGCCAGGTCCGCCCGACCGCCTGCTTCATGACGATTTCGACACATTCCGGACGGCGGCTGCCGAGATCGGGGTTTTCATTCACGAGCGCCTCCTCGTAGCCAAGCGTCATCTGCTCAAGCATCCGCGCCGTCGTGACGCCGGGCAGGTCCGAGCCGCGCGCCGCCGTTGCCAGCGAAAGGCCAAGGCGAATGAGGTCGTGCGCCGGATTGCCGATGACTGTCTGGTCGAAATCGCGGATCTGGATGGCGATTGTGCCTTCGGTATCGGCAATGGGGCCAAGGTTGCCGACATGGCAGTCGCCGCAGATCCAAATCGGTGGCCCGTCTGGAATTTTGCTTTTATCGGTCGTATCCAACCACTCGTAAAACTTGAGCGTGTTGCCGCGCACATAGGCGTGGGCCGACCGGGCCATCTTGAGATTCCGGGTCTCCCGCAGTAGCCCGGCGCGCTCGGCGCAAGCGACCAGTTTTTTGTCATCTCTGGGAATTGCTGCAGCCCTCCGTATTCAGTGTCGGCCAGTAAGTCGGCGCCGGTTCGCTTTCACTTTGCGGCGGTACTCGGCGATGGCACTAGAAGCCGCACCGGGTGCGGTCGAACCCAGGCGACCGGTCATCGCCTTGGCTTGGAGGGCGAGACCGGCCTCAATCTTCTCGCGCACCATGAGGCGTGCCTCCTCCTGTGCCGCGGCGCCGCCGGCGGCACCCTTCAGCATTCGAAGAGCGATCACCGACGATGCTTCGATGCCCAGCAGCCAGGCTTGGACGCCGACGCGCCACCATGGGTTTTTCATTTGTCGAAGCCTGACGCGGCCACGTCTTTCACGGGCCAGTTCTAATGGCCCACCGGAGCGCCCTCGTCCAAATCATGGCCGGTGAAGGTCCGGGTTTCGGGGGCTGGCACGCCTTCCGCTGCATATTGCGCCGTAAGTTCCTTCTTGCGCAGGGCCAAACGAGCACCGAGAGCATCCATGTCGATGCCGGCGGCGCGCGCCTTGGAGAAAATCCCCGTCGACGGCCGTTCTTCTTCGCCGACGTGATGCTCGATCTGCTCTGACAGTACTTTCACCTTGCTGCCGTAGAATTCGTCCTCAGCTTTCCCCGCCTCGATTTCGGCGATGAGAACCTTGGCACCGTCATGCTCGACCAGGCCTTCGTTCAGCTGGTCCTCTTCGACCTGGCCTTCGCAGGCGGGGTAAAAGATTTCCTCTTCGAGCGTGGCGTGGACAGTCAGCTCGGTGCATAGCCGCTTCGCCAGCCGTTGTTTTTGGGCCGCGCCGTTGGCGGCCTCGAATTCCTCGAACAGGGCCTCGACTTTACGGTGATCGGCTTTCAAAAGGGCGATGGCGTCGAGCGCTGCGTCGGTCATCATGTCTCCGTTTGGCCAGGCGTAATTCCGTCGATGGGTTCCAACGGGAACGCTAGTGGCTCAGGCCAACGTCCAGGGGACGCGCTCGTCGCGCGCTGTCGCGCGAGAACGGCGACAATTCGGGTAAAGATATGTGTCCGGAGCACTGCCTCCTAAGGTTCTTCACGGGCGAACAGCAACAGCGAGCGGCCGGTGACCGCGTAGCGCTCACCCGAACTCCTCGCGCTTGAGCCGTTCGGCCTCTTCCTTGGTGATCGGCAGCCGGCCCAGCGCCCAGCGCAGCAGCGGCGGCATCGACATCGTCGTCACCACCGCCATCGCGACGATGGTGGTAAAAAGGTCCTGATTGAGCACCCCCATCGACAGGCCGATTGTGGCGACGATGACTTCGGTCGAGCCGCGCGCATTCATGCCGCAGCCGAGCGCAATGGCCTCGCCCCAGGACATCCCGCCTATGCGGCCGCCGAGAAAGGCCCCTGCCCCGGTCAATGAAGGCGAGGGCAACAAGACGGCGGCCCGAGAGTACAATGAGGCGCAGCGCCGTTTCGCCGAATCCGGCAAGGTCGAAGAAAAAGCACGCAAGGCCGAGCAGGCCCTTGACGGCCCCGAGGCGCAAGCTCTCCGCGATGCCGAAGCACTCGGCAAAAGCCGCGCCGCTGGAGAAGATCCTGGATTCGGCCAGATCGGGGCCGAGGAACAGATCAAAAAACGCGCCTACGAGATTTGGGAACATGAAGGTCGTCCCGAGGGACCACGAGCATTGGCACGCGGCTGTAATAGATTTCCAACATAAATGATGGCGCTCGGTCTGGACGAACACCATCCGCGGCGAACAATAAAGCAAGCCTTAACTGGCTATTTTACTTATCTTAAGCCAAAGACAAATGGCACATTTTAATGTGTAAGTGCACTCCAATTTTTGCGGAATTTTTTCCTAACAGACCGTAGCTCTCCTTTTTCTTTGGTCGCTGCGCGAAGCGACAGGAACGCATTCGCGCGGTACTCGTTTGATATGCACTTTCCTCAATCACAGGTGCCCTCATGAAGCGCTTTATGGCCGCCACGGCCACCGCATTATTCGCGGTGACCGCATTTGCCGCTGCGGCATTCGCCCAAAGCGGGCCGCCCGCGAACCCCAACGCCAACACACCCGCGGTTGCGAGCCCCTCCACCACCAACCCCGGTGCCCCCGCGGCCGGTGCAAACAGCTTTACCGAAGGGCAGGCTAAATCCCGCATCGAGGTGGCGGGTTACAGCAACGTGTCCGGTCTGATGAAGGACAAGGACGGCATCTGGCGCGCAACTGCCACGAAAGGTGGCGCGACGACCAATGTCGCGCTCGATTTCCAGGGCAACGTCGTAACCAAGTAGCCGCGGGCTGCGCGGCAAATGAGAGGACATGCTATGACCACCACGGTAACCGGACTCTACGACAGCTACGCAGCGGCAAAATCCGCCGTGGACGCTCTGGAGGCGACTGGTATCTCCAGCTCTGATATCAGCGTTATCGCCAATAATGGCGATGGCAGCATCGTCGACAAGAACCACACCAACGCCGGCGCCGACGCGGGCGTTGGTGCAGGCGTTGGTGCCGTCGTTGGCGGCGCCGGCGGGCTCCTCGCCGGGCTCGGCATGCTGGCGATCCCGGGCGTCGGCCCTGTCGTGGCGGCTGGCTGGCTGGTTGCTGCCGCCGTGGGCGGTGTTGGCGGCGCTGCCGTCGGCGCCGCGACCGGGGGGATCATCGGTTCGATGACCAACGCCGGCGTCGATGAGCGCGAAGCCCATCTTTACGCCGAAGGCGTTCGCCGCGGCGGAACTCTCGTGGCTGCCAGGGTGGAGGGCGACGACGTCTTGAAAGCGCGGGACATTCTCGGCCGCTATCAGCCCGTGGCTTCGGTCGCCCGCGAAGCCGCGTACCGGCAAGGTGGCTGGCGCGGATTCGACGAAGCCGCACCGCTTTATACCGCCGAAGAGATCGAGGCAGAGCGCCTGCGCTATCGCTAGCCAGTCCACTGTCGTCCCGCGTCCCGGGACGCATGCGCCCCGGGACTTCCTTCGACCGTCAGCGCTATTTCGTTTCACAAGGAAATCACCGATGTCGCAATCCACCTAGACCCCGAAGATTTATATTCGCACCCTCGCGATTGCAGTGCTGATGGGCACCACGTTTCTGGTCAGCCCGGTATTCGGCGACCGCCACAGGGACGGCCTGGCGCGCTGATTGCTTGCCCAGGTCAGGGCATGCAAGCGATTGCGCAGGCCTTGGCGACGGCGTCGCTCGCGCCCGGAGGCTCAGCAGCCAAAGCGAGAGCGCCATCCCGGCGAGCGGCAACGGCAAAATTATCAAACAACTGATCTTCGGCCACGTTGCGCCAAATTCGGCATAGCCGCGCGACGGGATGGCGTGAGTAGGCGATGCGTGCGGTGCGGCTAAGGTGTGCGATGGGTTCGATGCTCATCCTAAGATCCCCCTGCGTGTCGGAACGCAGAGGGAGAGTACGAACCGAACCACAAAACCGCGCGGCGGCCGAGGTATCATATCAACATTCTGGCCGGGGTTATCAAGCAGCCGCGTCGGGCAGTGCGTATCTCAGAGGGGCGCGGGTTTCCTCCTAGCCGCGCCTTTTAAAAGCACGTGGTCGATTTAAAAGCACGTTGTCGATAGTGCGTACCGGCCCCGCTCAGTCCTCCTGACATTCTGAGCGGGCTTCTTCATTGGTGCAGCAGCGGGCGCGCGGCGGTCACAATGTGATCGAATATCAACAACTGTCTCGACATGGCGAAGAAATTTCCGGTCTCGCCTGACGCGGCTGTGTTATCGTTTTCAGGCTGTGCTGAGGGCCTCTCCGCACGGCAACCAGGACACGTCAACTTGGCGCTCCGGTCTCGGCTGGCGGCGCCATTATCAGACAATCAGACATGCTTACGAAGAGGTGGCGCAAGTTGCGCCGGCTCTTGTCTCTGTCGCTCTTCCGTCAGCCGTACCCGCTCGGCGGGTCCCAAGCTTATGCGACAAGAACGGCGTGAGTAGGCTCTCCAAAGCGCGCCCTGAAGCGATCGGCGTCGTGAGCGCCGCTAAATCCGATCGTGAACGTATAACCGGCCGCATCTGCTTTGTCGCAAAAACGGCCGGCTGGATTTTCTCGGTGTCGAGCCAAATACGCAGTCGACGCATGGTCTCGCCCAGTTCGTCACCTGTGGATAGCCGAACAACGGCCGTGAGATCGCGGTTGGACATCGCGCGCCCTCCAACCCACAGCAATCGCGGTTCGCAATGCAACTTCCATCACTTGCACGCCCCAAACCTGATAGATCCACTGGTTTTTGAGCGCCCTAGGCCCTACGGCCCGCGGGGTAACCATGCGGTCAATCCCCCGGTTGCTGCGAAATTAGATGGGTGCACAGATCGGCGCTGTCGGTACGATCGAGCACGGTGAACGCGGGATCAAGCGCCAGAGCGGTGGCGTGCCGGCGCAACAACCGGTTGCCGATCGAATGAAATGTGCCCGACCACGGCAGCAATGCGGTCTCGGCGCCGCGAACCGGTCTCCCGCGCCGGCTCGCAACGAGGATCTGCTGCGCACGGCGGGTCATTTCGAGCGCGGCGCGGCGGGTGAAGGTCAACAGCAATACACGGCGCGGGTCGGCACCTCCCAAAATCAGCCGCGCCACCCGGTGCGCCAGCGTCTTGGTTTTGCCGGTGCCAGCCCCCGCGGCGATCAACAGCGGCAGCCCTGGCCCCCCGATTCCATAGATCACGGCGGCGCGCTGCGCCGGGTTCAGCTCCTCCAGAAGCGCGTCGATGGCGGGCGCAGTGCCGGCAGAGTTCCGTTTCTGTTCCACAGGAATCCGATAACATCGCCGGGTCGCTGGCGCAATCCGGGCAGGTATCGACAGGCAAAATCGTCAGTGCCCGTCATCACCGACCGTGATACGGCCGGTTGTCGGCACGAATCACCAGACGCGCCGAGCTCCTCCCTGATCGAGATGCACATCGATGGGCGAGCGAGCGATTGGCGTAAAATTTGATTATGGCAAGGTGAACGCCCAATCTTCCACTGATCTGCAACGGTCGGCGCTGTGGTATCGAGCTTGCCCCAAGCATAGGCACGCGGTCGACACCGCCGCACCGGCGACGCTTGCGGGAAGGCTCACAGCACGTAGGTGACGCAAGCATGAGCGATACCGTCCGCCAGACGTTTCCGTCGATCCCTGCTCGGGGCTCCGGCGTGTTGTTGCACGTTACCTCGTTACCATCTCCTCACGGGATAGGTGATGTCGGCCCCGCTGCCATAGCATGGGTTGATCGACTGTGCGAGGCAGGCCAGAGATGGTGGCAATTGCTTCCCCTTGGTCCCACCGGCTACGGCAATTCTCCTTACCAGCTTCTGTCCTCGTTCGCCGGTAATGAACTCCTGATCAGCCCGGACGGACTTATTGAGGACGGCCTACTGCAGGCAAGTGACTGCGAGGCGAACGCCTTCCCGCCAACAGCGATAGATTACAATACCGTCATTCCATATAAACGGCGCCTTCTTCTCAAGGCGTGGAACGTGTTTCGGAGCGGAAATTACGCGGATTTGCGTTCTTCTTTTGAGCAGTTCTGCGAAGAAAATCATCGCTGGCTTGACAATTATGCATTATTTCGGGCGCTTAAAGTTCGTCATAATGGTGAGTATTATCTCACATGGCCGCAAGAATTGGTCGAACGTGTCCCCGCGGCGCTGATCGAGGCACAACGAACCTTGGGCGATCATATCGACCCGGTTCGGTTTGCCCAATTTCTGGCCTTCCACCAAGCAGCGCGCTTGAGAGACTACGCTCGTTCGAAAGGTGTCCGGCTCATCGGCGATCTCCCGTTCTTTGTTTCTCCGGACAGTAGTGACGTGTGGAGCAACCCGGAGCTGTTCCTGCTCGACGAGCATCATCGACCGCGGTTTGTCGCTGGCGTCCCCCAGACTACTTCAGCGCCGACGGACAACTCTGGGGTAACCCCGTTTACGAGTGGGACGCGATGCATCAGACCGGCTACGCATGGTGGCTGAGCCGGCTTCGTGCACGTCTAGCCTACGTGGACGTCGTGCGCCTGGATCACTTCCGTGCGTTTGCCGCGGCGTGGCACGTTCCTGCCGGTATGACGACGGCTCAGAAAGGCGAATGGGTGCAGGGCCCGGGCTCCACGTTCTTCCAAGCCGCTCAGGCCGAGTTGGGCACGCTTCCATTTATCGCGGAGGATTTAGGACTGATCACGCCCGATGTCAGCGCGCTACGGGAGGAGTTTCATCTGCCTGGAATGCGCGTGCTCCAATTCGCCTTCGATGGCAATCCCGCTAACCCCCACCTGCCGCAGAACTATACCACCAATACTGTCGTCTACACGGGGACCCACGACAACTCGACAACGCGAGGCTGGTATGAAGCACTCTCGGATCAGGCAAAACAACACATGTGGACGTACCTGAACCGTGCATCGGGAGAGACCGCTGAGGTCGCCTCGTCGCTGATTGAATTGGCATGGTCATCCGCGGCTGCGTTGGCCATCGTTCCGTTGCAGGACTTGCTCAATCTGGGTGATGAGGCGCGAATGAACGTGCCTGGGCGGAGCGATGGAAACTGGGGTTGGAGATGTACAGACGACATGCTGACCCCGGCGGCTTTCCAATGGCTCCGCGATCTGACGAGAGCCGTCCAGCGTTCCTGAGCCGATCAAGGTGTTATCGCATCGAGCGCTGAACCTCGGGATAACGAACCGATGCTCCTCGAAAATCTAGAAGGAACGGCAACGACGCGCGACGGCACCTCGATCGCGCTGCGCCCCATACGAGCGAAGGACGAACCTTTGCTGCAGGACCTGTTTGCTCATCTGAGCCCGGGGGATGTACGTCTGCGGTTCTTCGCGCCGCTACGTGAACTGAGCCCGTACGCTCGCTGACCGACTGTCAAACCTCGACTATCGGCGGGAGATGGCCCTCATTGCACACCATGACGGAGCACGGGGCCGGGCTCGCCGAGATGTGTACCTGGCTGTTGGTGACGACGCGAGCCGAGCCGGCGGTCATCGCGGTGGCCATTGAGATGCCACACGGCCCGATCGTCGAGATGCTGCTAGAACGCGGCTTTCTGGTTAACCCAAAGCAACTCGACCGCCGACGGCGACTAGGCCGCAAGCACGTCGGCGTCCTCTGCCGAGGCTCGTCGCCTCGGCGCCCCGAATGGTTCGCGGGTGACCTCCGATAAGCTGTCGGGCCCTCGTCCGCTTGGCCGTGGCGGCCCTGCGTGCCAGGTCGGCGTGTTGCGGACGGTGCCGCGGATGGTCCTCGCTAGGCCGATTCGCTGGGCGGGGCTTGGCGGCTGCGGCCTGCGCGCGGTATTCCTCATCTAATCTCGTGGTCGCCACTTTAAGACCGATCGGTGGCCGGGTCCGGACCGGTCGTCGAATCTCCCCCTACGCGACCCTGATTGTCCAGTCGCGGCGAACGCTGTTCCACCAATCGGCGAGTGATGTTGTCGTGCGCACCCCAGCCAATGCTCGGTCCCTGCCTGTCCTCTGCCAAGCGGGGATGGAGATAGGCGCCGCACACATCAGCCGGCTTGGCCTCTTCCACCACCAGGGGGAACGCCTGCGCCCACACATCCTGTCGAATGCCGGTCACCTGCCAACAGATTTTCAGTCCCGGACGCCCCCCGGCGATCCGAAACCGGCTGTCAACAAGTTCGTCGGCAATGTGCAGTTCGGGCGCCGGCGCACCGATGGCCGTGAGTTGATACCGGACATCGCGATTGAGGCAATCGAACCAGGGCGGCAGCGCCACCGTCGCGGTGCCGTCGTCATCGAGTACGACTGTTCCGTCATAGACATTCTTGCGGGAATCAGACTTAACAAAGGAGTGGTTGAGGTAGGTATTGGCCGGGTCGAGCGGGTGATCGATCTTGAACCCGCCGCCAGCTTTCTCCAAGGCACCGCCAACATAGACCTTGCCGTTGAAGACCCCGGCGTAGCCGTTGAAGTTGACGCTGTAGTCCGGACGGCGGCATGTGCCGACGATGGCGGCGCCGTTGATGTCGGAGCGCCAGGTCGAGCCCTCGACGCCATTGCCGTTGTCGGAATGGCCGTACACGCCAGCCACCCCTTCTGCGTGACCGTACACGCCAACGCCCGACCCTTGCCCATCGCCGTGGATGGCCGAGCGGTAGCTGACACCGTAAACCCCGTTGCCGAACGGGCTGCGCCCATACACGCCCGCACCCCGGTCGCTGATGCCGGCGACGCCACTGCCGCCATCGGCAAGGTTGATGCCGACGACGCCGCTTTTCGCGGCGACATGTGCCACGCCGAACACCCCGTCGTTGTTCGTGCTCTCGGCAAGGACGCCGATGCCCGTGCCGCTGCGCGCAGCGACCCCGGTGCCGGTGATGCTGCGCGCGGCGACCCCAGTGCCGTGGTCGCTATCTCCCGTGACGCCAGTTCCCCAGTCATTCGGATTGGTGCCGAACACGCCGCTGCGATCCCGCGCGCGCGTTTGCCCGACGACGGCGTGGTTGCTGCCACTCTCCCCGAGCATCCCCGGGCCGCCTTCGCTGCGCCCATACACGCCGTTGCCCTGCATGCTTATGCCGGCGACACCGTTGCCGCCCTCGCTGGCGTTGAAGCCGAAGACGCCGCTCTTGCGGGAAGCTTGCGCGCGCCCGAAGATGCCATCGTCCTCCTCGCTTTCCGCGCGCACGCCATTGCCGGTCCTACTCTGACCGGCGACGCCGATGCCATCCTGACTGACGCCCAGCACGCCATTGCCGGCAGGGTTTGTCCCATACACACCGCTTTTGCCAGACACGAGCGCCTGGCCTACCACGCCGTCGTTGTTCCTACTCGCGCCGACGACACCGCTGCCGTCGCCGCTTTGCCCGCGGACGCCAATGCCAGTGGCGCTGCGACCCAGTACGGCGTCGGCGGCGTTACTACGCCCCATCACCGCAATGCTATTGGTGCTGGCACCAGCGAGCCCAAAACTGTCAGTGCTCGTGCCCAACACCCCCGGGCCGCCATCGGTGTTCTCGCCCCACACAGCGGCGTCGGTGGTCGATGATTGCTCGTGCAGGGTCATGGCGTCGCTCCTATTCACTCGCTGCTTGCCGCCGGCGCCTCGTAAGGTCGCAGGCGCCGCCTACGGCGATGGCCTAAGGCCATCCTTGATTCGCCAGTCTATTAGGAAGTCGGTGTGATTTTGAAACGGAAGAAGGTCACCGGAGGAAGTCGGTGACTGGGGCGGGGCTTAGCTAACTACACTACTCCGTGGAATTGAAATCGTCGGCGCAGCTGATCCGATAATCGAGCGGGTCTGCAATATGCAGCGACGGATCCGTCGCCCGACCTCATCAGCGGATCAGCCCAAGGCCGAGAATGCCGACAAGGATCAGATAGGCTGCGACGACATAGTTGAGGATACGCGGGGCAACCAGGATCAGCACGCCAGCCACTATGGCGGCGAGCGGCTGAAGATGGGGGATGTTTAGGGTTCATGCGGCTCTCCTTTGGTGATCGGTGAGACTGGTGCTGCGGCAGCCTCGACGGTCAAACCGAATTCTCGATCCGAGCCATTGGTCTGTCTCCCTCGTATTCGACCCTGATGGCAAAATCGTAGCGGTCGATGTCGAGCGCGATGTCTACGTCCTCGAGGTGCAAATGGAGCTGGGCCGGATCGTGAAATCGCTCAACTTCGCCACCAGCCAGGATGAGCCGCTGAACGGCCCGCCTGTCGCCCGGACGGCCTTCGAGAAGATTACGAAGATGGATCGTACATACCTCGTCCTCGTCGGTCCGGTTAATCCCGTTGTCGCCCATCGCGACCAAGGTGATCTGTTTGGGCGACCCTACCAGCATCGCTCGAGCAGTCGCTGTTGCGGTGACCAGCGAGGCCGCATAGAGCCGACCGGCCCGGTACGCCGCGACAATGCCCTGCGTGCCGGCGCTGGTGCGCTGGATGACGGTCTTACCGTTGAAATCGACTGCCAAGATCTCGGACGGTGAATTTCCGAAATCAAACTCGTCCGGTGCTCGGCCTCGAACTTCACCCATACATCTGGCCGATCCCGGTCCCGCGTAGCGCTAGCGCTTCTTCGAACGAGCCGGCCATCACAATGGCGGAAGCGCCATTCGCTAGCGCCACGGCAGGGTCGTGAAGGCACGGAACACGTCGCGATGATCGCCACCGTGCCGGTCGCCTGTGCTGCGCCATCGAGAAGGCTGTGGATCGAGATGTTCATGCGAAGAACAAGCGCCGAGAGGAAGATCGCATCCTCTATCACGGGCAGCGGCGACCCCGATCCGCGTCATATTCGGCCACCTGGGGCGGTGGCAGTTCAGCGATCCCGACGGTATACATTCTTAAACTTCTGGGCGTCCTATCGATGCGATATCCCCGCATCTCGTACGTGCTGTGCTGGCCGGCGAAGATCAGAAGTTTTGCGAGCACCATGGTTTCGACTGGAACGCGCTGCGCGAGGCGTGGCGGCGATATCGGCAAGGAGGGGGCAAATTGCGCGGAGCCAGCACGGTCTCCATGCAGACGGTGAAAAACGTTTTTCTGTGGCCCGGGCGCTACTGGGTGAGAAAGGCGCTCGAAGCCTACTTCACCGGGCTGATCGAATCGCTCTGGACCAAGGAGCGGATTGTCGAGATGTATCTCAACGTGGTCGAATGGGGGCCTGGCGTTTACGGGGCCGAAGCGGCGGCGCAATTTCATTTTCATAAGAGCGCCAGAGCGCTCACCACCGACGAAGCGGCGCGGCTCGCGGCTATTCTGCCCGATCCGCTGCAATGGTCGGCAAGCCGTCCCGACCGGTCTGTCGCCGATCGCGCGGCGTTCATCCGCGAACAGATGCCGGCTCTGCCGCTCGCGACCCCGGCGTGCCGGGATCTGGCGACGCGATGACGTCCGGGCTGATTTCGACGGGAAAGAGCGCGATGGCACGCATGCGGCCGTCATTCGCGATGACCCGGCCTTCAAAACGTCCGTTCCTTTCGATATTCTCCTGCGAACCGCTTCTTTCGTGCGGTGACGCTTCCAGTCACTTTTGCGCATTGTGGGTGCATGCTCAGCTCAGTGCGACACGTACACGTCGCCGTCGGACCGTTGCTATTGGTTTTGCTGACCGCGTGCGCGCCGACCGCATATCCACCGGACCGCTACCAAAGTGGCATCAACCCGCTCCGTATTCCGACCGAGCCGGTTGCGGTGTCTGGCGCCTTTGCCTGCACGGCTAATATCGAAGCTGGTCTACCCGCGATTACCTGGCGCCGGATACCCTTTCGGCAGGAGGGCGACAAGCTGACCGGGCTTTACGCCTTTAAGGACAGCTTCGGGTATCAGGATTCGGTCATCTTCTCGGGCACGCTCATGGGAGGAAGTGCGCGAGTCGAAGCGACCGCAGTGCGCAAGGACGGGTCATCGAACTTCACGGCAGAACTTATTGGCAGCCCCGTGTCAATGACCGGCCAGATGATGTCCGGCACCTCGCAGCACGCTGTCCGTTCCTGCACCCTCGCCTTGACCGCGGCCAGATGAGAAAGCAACCCCGATAGCCCGGCTCTGCGGCTTTAATGGTGGGGGTGGGACCATTGACACCCCTCGCAAGGCGAGGCGCCACACATCCAAACGCTGGCAATGTTTGCACGCCTTTCTCGCCCCGCGAGCTGCCGCGATGCGGTGTTCGATCGGCGAGGGCACCGGGGCGCAAGGATAGTGAGAACGCCGTCGAGCCTCAAGCCGTCGTCGGCGCGAACCGGCATCTCTGCGATTGACCGCCACCAGAAGACCTCGCATACTTTGGTCGGTCGCGCGAGTAGGTTTCCGCCGATAACCATCGCTAGCCCAAGCTGACCAAGGCCTCTGCTGTGCGCTTCGCGACGGCACGCCACCGCACCGGTTAGACGGTCCAAGCGGCAAGGCAAGAGGGCGGACCACGACCTTCCCAATCAACTGCGCCCGCAGTGCGCCTGCGCGCGGGCCCTCAAACACGCGGCTCGGGGTCTGCCAGACTCGCGGGTCGGGGAGGCTGTGTTGACCACACCGACACCTGCGCCGGCGTCTTGCTGGCGACACGTCATCGGGCTCCACCCCGCGTGCGAGCTTTTCCCGATGCTGGCAGAAGACGAGCTGAGTGACCTCGCCCGCGACATTGGCGAGCACGGCATACGGATGCCGGTCACGCTGTTGCTGGACAACCACCGCCTCCTGTTGTTGGACGGCCGGAACCGGCTCGACGCCGCCGAGCGGGCGGGCGTCCCGGTCGTGGACGGGCGCGGCAACCTCGTCGTGCGGCACGAAGTGATCACACATCACGATAAATTCGACGCGTGGGCCTTCGTCGCCTCGGCAAACTTGCATCGGCGCCATCTAAACGCCGAGCAGCGGCGCGACCTAACTGCAAAGCTGCTGAAGGAGATGCCCGGGCGCTCGGATCGTGCGACGGCGCGGCTTGCCGGTGTCAGCCCGACGACCGTTGGTAAGGTCCGACACGACTTGGAAGCGGCTGGCCGCGTGTCCAAATTGGACACGCGGACCGACGCCATCGGCCGTCAGCAGCCCGCGACAAAGCCTGTCTCCGATGCAGCGGACGACCCGGAAGCGGTTGGCGGCGTGTCCAAACTGGACACGCGGACCGACGTCATCGGCCGTCAGCAGCCCCCGACAAAGCCTGTCTCCGATCGTATGGCAGCGGCGTCTGCCCGGTGGGAACGGCAAATCGAACACTTCGCGCGGATAGACGAGGCGCAGGCCGCCGCGGCCGCCGCGGGCGAGCCGGGGTTCGGTGAGATGGCGGCCATCGCGGTTGCCCGATCGGACGTAATGGTGGCCCTCACGCGGCTCCTGCACGTTGATCCCGATGTCGACACGACAATCACCGAATTCCTACGCGCGCTAGATCACGAACGCACGAAAATTGCGGTGATGCCACTGATCAAGCGCGTCACCCTCGTACGCGGTTTTTTGCGCGCACTCACCCTGACACTTGCCGATTTGCAGCCGGTGCGGTGACGCTGTGTCTTCCATCCTGTTCCCTGCGCAACCGCGGCGAGCGATGCCGGCGCCGTTCCAATACAAGATCGACGAAGCCGTGCCGGCGGACGCGGGCCTCAACGGTGCCAGCCAAAACCGGGCATCCACAGGCAAAACCGTCACCATGCAGGACGTCATGGAAGTGTACGACACGTTGCCGCGCGCCGTGCGGTCAGCGCTCCGCTCAGCCGCCCAACCATGGGCTCCCCACTGGGCGGCGAAACGCGTGATCGAGGGTTGGCCGGTCGAGGCCATCGTCGCGCGGATCCGGGCGGCCGATCGTGCAGAGGCAAGGCGACGCGATCTCGAGCTGTTGTGCGGCAAGGGCTGAATAAAAGGGAAAGATGACCGTAACAAACAGCGACGTGAATATTGCTGCTCCCGAGGCTTGCGCGTGTCGTCAGCGGGCGCAGGCCCAGCGAGCGGCCAGCATGCGCGCTCCGGTCTCGCTCTATTGGCGATCACAAACGTCAGTATACAACCGGGGGGCCGGTCCCGGATCCTAGCGGATGGGGGCGGGGACCGGTGCCCAGGCCGCTTTTGCTAAACCGCCACTTTTGGGAGATAATGTGCGCCATGAACAGAAAGCGTGGCCGGAAATCGCATGCTGACCTTCTGACACCGAAGGCGCTCTCCGTCTATCCGCGGCTGCCTATGCCGCCGGAGCTTTCCGGTGACGAAGCCGAGGTGTTTCTCGATATCATCAATACTGCGGAAGGTGACTGGTTCACCCGGGCGAATTTGCCGTTGTTGGTGCAATATGTTCGCCATATCGTGCAGGCGCGACGGCTTGCGGAACTGATCGAGAACTGTGTCGGACGCAGCGAGACGGCGTTGCCGTACTACCTGAGTTTGCTAGCGGCGCAGCGGGCCGAAACCGCCGCGATCGCCACCCTGTCGGTGAAGATGCGAGTGGCGCAGCAGAGTATGCGAAATAACCGAGGCAACCCGCCGCGCACCGAGCCACCGCCGTGGGAGTTTGCGCCATAAACGATGAGCGTCATTGTGTGATAATCCAGCGTCTCACCCTCGCATCAGCATGATCACCGAGCCCTCGTGACGCTCACCTGGAGGCGCCTGGTCATACCGCGGCGGACGGGCCGGCGCCGATGTGGAGCTTGTGGCGGGCCAGCTAAATTCTAAGGCGGCTGATTGCTATTGTTTCGGGAGGTGCACTGACCGGTAGCCGTTCTCCGTCTCGATGTAGAACTCGATGTGCCGCTCGATCATTTCGGCGACCTCCGCTTCGCTCATCTTCGAGAGAAGCAATTCCGGGGCGATAGAGGAAATTTTCGCCGGTGCGCGCGACGACGCCCGGCCGCGTTTCACCGTTTAGCGCACGCCTGGTGACGATGGCGACAGGGTCGGGAAAATCCGGCCGCAGCACGCCTAATGTCAGCGCGTGTTTCGCCTGGAACCGCTGAATGCGTTCGGCAAGCTCGCCGAGATCGCGCAAACGCAGCCGGCTCGCCGTGCCGGTCGTCATGACACAAGCGGAGCCGTCGCTTTTTATTCCGGCGCCGCTAAGCGAGATCGACTTTGTCAGTGGACCGCCGGCTTTCTCGATCAGCGTTAGCTCAAGGAGAGTGATCATTCACACCGTCCCTGCTACTGGCGAAACATGCCCCTTTTTCCTTCGGCCAAAGCCCGGAGACACAGGGGAAGGGCGGCACGGTGGTGGCATTGCCGAGGGCAGCGCCAACCGGGGTCATGACGCGTCCCCGTCATCGGAGCTTCGAACGTCACGCGAGAGCGGCCGTCGGGGCCGGTCATGGCACACCTCCGCCGTCGACCATGGTTGATGGTCGGCAAGGCGGGCCAGGTGCTTGAGAGAAGTATCGTCGACCGGACTGTTGCCGGACCCGAGCGGTTAGTGTTCGAGGGGCCGCCGGACCTCTCGCCGCCGCTCGCGCAGGATGCCGAGGTCCGTAAGCCCGTCGCCTTCGAAGGCGGCGCGCTCGACACTTTTACCGCCTGCCCGCCGCTGACGATCGTCGAGAAAAGCAACTATCGCGCGGCGTACGCGAAGGCGAAGGCCGCGCTGGCGCCGGAAATTGCGAAAGTGCGGGAAGGGTACGTCGCCGAGCAGGCCGAGCGCCTCGCGACGCGGCACGGCATTACCATCGCCCGCGCCCGGCACGCCGTCGAGCGACAGATCGGTGGCGTGCTGCTGCCGCATGTCGAGCTACCGTTCGACGATCCGGAACTCGCCGGCACGACAGTCGCTCAGGTGCTCGCGGATCCCGAAGCCTTTGTCGGCGAAACCCTGGCCGATCCCCTCGAAGGCGTCGACTACGGCCGATGCAAGGCCAAAATCATGCGCCGTGTCGACGGCAGCCTGTGGATCCATTCCTTCGCCCACGGTCGCACCACCTACGACCTGAAGTTGGGGTTCGAAGCGGCAGAGAAGGCGCTCAAGGGCGCGGCGGCCGACGCCGTGCCCGACCTCTACGTCCAGTTCGTCCTGACGGCGGATCTCACGCAGGCCGAGGTTCAGCGACTGCGCGACATCGCCAAACAGGGCTCGGGCATCGGGCTGCGTGCTCTGGACGCGATGCTGAAGGAGGCGCGCAAAGCCGCCGCTGTGGACGCGGCAATAGAGCAGCGCGAGCGGAGACTGGCCGAGCGCCGAGACCCGCGCCCGTTCGTGCCGGCGCCGGCGAACGACGCGGAGTGGCTGCCGCAGATGGATACACTCAACGAGGTCATCGGCGGCTCAAAAGCCTTGGTCCCGCCGCTGCGTGATGCCGATCGCGACTGTACCGAACTCCGCGCCATCACCGTGCCGAGCCTGGCGCGGTTATCCAAAGAGGGAGCGAATCCATGACCGACACCAAAACCCGACTGCCCGCGCCCAAGCAATGGACCGGCGCCGATAAAGGCACACGGTGAATGCGCTGTTGCTTCGTGCTTGAGCTAGGCTTTACCCATACGCCAGACTCAAGATCGAATTGGGACCACGTTGCAGACAAAACCTCGCCACGGCGTGCTCCCGTTAGCAAAAGTAATCGGACTGCATTCGCCGCTGTTTGATTGGGATGCACAGCCAGCGCCTCGGTAAGGCGTTGGAGTTCACCGCCGGCCAAATATCGATGCCGTGGCTGTTCCAGATTGCGCGCTACACCCTTAGCCGGGTTGTCGTCACGCATTTGCCAGCGGATCGCGAGCGAAAACATCTTCGTCAACAGCGAGTGAACCCGATTTGCCTGATAGGGTTTACCAGCCCGAGTGATTTGCTGGTGTAGCCGGTCGATATCACCAAAGGCGATACTCGTGACCTTGCCGTTGCCGAATTCCGGCCGGACGTATTTCTCGATCAGCGTCTTGTCGTTGGCGCCAGTGCGTTTGCGGCTAGCGTGCTCGGTCAGGTACCGGTCGCAAAGCTCCGAGACAGTAGGAGACTCGCGCTCCTCGTTGCGCTGGCCGAGTGGATCGATCCCGCGATCGACATCCTGTCGCAGCCGCTTAGCCTCGTCGCGCGCCGCGACGACGCTCCATGCTGGATACGACCCGATTGTGTAACGCCGCTCGCGGCCGGCGACGGTGTAATTGATCACAAAGCTTTTCGCGCCGGATGCGGTGATGCGAATCCCAAAACCGCGCACAGCGTCGGGCCCGCGTTCGTAGGTGATCTTGTTGCCACGCTCGGGCGCGGTGAGTTTGCGGACCAATATGTCTGAGAGCTTTTCCATGCACTGGGTGTCCGTTTGATGTCCGGCCACAAGGGTGCATCACGTGGCATCGAATGACCACGAAAATCATCTTCGTGTCGCCAAATGTCCGTATGTTTCCGGCCAATTTTGCGTACGCACCGGCTATTTCGTGCCCGACCAAAAGCCTAGCAAGAAGGCCCCAATCTGATAGCGCTTCATCTCCGAGATATCCGCGAAGGTGATGACGACCCCCTCGATCCGAAATCTCAGAGATGGGCGCACCAAACCCCGTCGAATTGCCGACCCGTACGTTTACTCGCAGTTCGTCGGTCATCAAATGGCTTTTCTTATCAGCACTGCTGAACACCACGTCGCGGAGCGTCGCGGCGGTAACATTATCAACCTTCCGCGAACGTAGCCGACCTTGGCGTTCGACGAGCGTAACGACTGGCACGCGATCTGAGCCTGAGCGCCGCCGCTGCCAACCAAATTCAGGATGGAGAATCCAAGTCGGTCCACCTTTCCGATAGACCGTATAAGTCTCATCGGCTTCTAAAATTTGGCCTTCCCCACCCAACGGACCAGAAGCGCTATCATCCATCGCCAGCCTGATCCTATGGCTCATGTGCCAAGCGGTTTTCAGATGAACGCCCAGCGTCCTCGCGAGTTGATTGGTGCTAATTCCCTTTTTCGACGAAGCCATTAGGTACATTGCCTGCATCCACAAGTGCATGGGAGCGTGGCTGGCTTCAAAGATCGTGTTGATTTTGACGGTGAACGGCTTGCGGCAGGCGCGGCATTTGTAGACGCCTATCCGCGTGCTTTTGCCAGCGAGCTTGACGCTGTTATCCACAACGCCGCAATGCGGACACACCCGCCCCTTCTCCCAAACGATGGCTTCTACCCACTCGTAAGCCGCTTGCTCATCGTGGAACCGAGGATGATTTAGAACTGGGTTCGGCATGGCTTATCTCCTTGCCGAATAGTGTATTTCTCACATCTTGGTACGTCAAGTGCTAGTCGCGCTATCGCCTTCATTTTCGTGCATAGCGCCCTCGCTAATAGCGTGTGGCAATGGCGACAAACCGAACCTTTCGACGGCCTTATTCGTAACGTGGTATTTTCCATCCGATGCTAACCGGACATAATCATGTGAGTATGACTGATATAGCGTCATGCGCTGTCGAACTAGGGCAGCGGTGAGCGTTGGCAACCCCACTTCTCCCCCTAGGGCCGCAATCTGTTCAGGTGTTGCCGAGCCGCCTAAACGGCTAATTATGAGTTCAAGGACACGCCGCCATTCATGCGAAATAGCGCCGGGCTGGCGACCTCTCCGGGCCTCTGGTGCTTCTGTATCTAAGAAAAATCCGCCGCCCTTTGAACTCGCCGGGCCGGGATGCGTAGCCTTATCAGGTCGCAGCTGCGCCGCGCGCTCAAACGCAGCCAGTTCAATTTCAGCCGAGCGCAATTCTGCGCGCAGTCGATCAACAGCAGCGCGTTTGTCGGCGATTTCCTGATCGAGCTTGTCCATGACTGCGCCCGGAATCCTTGCAATTTCGGATCACATCCACTATCATTCGTCGGTGGATTTGATCCGCCGCCAAGTCTGGGTATCCAGGCGGAGGGGATGGGATTCGAACCCACGGGGGTACTTCGGTGGTGGGGCCACCTTTTCCCCCACTTGCTCCTAAGGCAAGCTGTTTAGACCGCTCACACACCCCTCCGGGGGACCGGATACTGGCTCGGTTGAGCCAGTATCCGTATGTCTAGACGATGGGGAGGGCGTCGTCAATGTCTATTAGCGTCTAGAGCGTCTAGACGGTGCAAGGCCGTGGTACGGGAAATGAAATACCGCCCGTTCAAAGGAACAAAAAAGGACGCGGCAGCGGAACTCGTGCGCCTGATGGCGAGTGCCGCCGAGGGCAGCTACATCGACGCATCAAAGTCTACGTTGTCGGAGTTTCTCGATCGCTGGGAAAGCTGGGCCGCAACCCAAGTATCCGCCAAGAGCCTCGAACGCTACAAGGAGTTGGCAGCCCACCACGTCCGTCCTCATCTTGGAGCCGCGCGGATACAGAAATTGAAGACTATTCACTTCGCTGAATTGTACGGCAAGTTACAGCGGCCTAAACCGGATGGAGCTGGTCTGGCACCACGCACCGTAGGTCATGCTCATCGACTGCTGCACAGAGTCTTTGGTCATGCCGTCAAGCGGGAGGTAATTGCCAGCAATCCCGTCGCTGCCGCCGAGCCGCCACGGGTGCAGCCCGCTGAGATCCGCATACTCGAACCCGACGAGGTGAAGCGCGTCCTCGGTACACTAAAGGCGAGATCACAGAAATCGGACCGATCTTCGGAACCTGAGCCACATCCCCTCTATCTGATCGCGCTGAGCGCATTATCGACCGGAATGCGGCGCGGCGAGATAGCAGCACTTCGATGGGGTGATATCGATTTCGACACCCGGAAAATTCGGGTTGAGCGCTCGTTCGAACAGACGAACGCAGGACTCACGTTGAAATCCCCTAAGACCAAGGCAGGGCGACGAAGCATCTCAATTCCGCCAACACTTGTCAGAGAGTTACGTGCACGCTGGGCTCGACAGCAGGAGATGAGGCTCGCCATCGGTCTAGGTAGAGCCGAGTTTGCCCGCGCCGACGGCAGCCCGTGGCCGCCCGACAGCATAACCACTGCCTGGCAAAAAACAGTCGTTTCTCTCCGATTGCCGAAGGTTACGTTGCACGCGCTACGGCACACGCACGTCAGTCAACTCATCGCGGCAAATGTCGATGTCGTCACGGTAAGCCGACGAATCGGCCATAGCAGCCCGACGGTGACCCTAAGCGTGTATGCCCATCTCTTCGGGAATACGGACGAGAGAGCGGCCATCGCGGTCGAGGAAGCTCTGGGCACGTCCTCGTGAGCTAAACGGACAATGCAAGTACGGATGCAGAAACAATAACGAGAACATCCGGTGGCAATCCGGTGGCAATTCCACGTTGCGGCCGCCTAGCCCCGGCGCTCCCGATGCCGACTTAGGACGAAATAATGCATAAAAAACAAGGGGGTGGCGGAGGGGATGGGATTCGAACCCACGATACGGGGTTAACCGTATAACGGTTTAGCAAACCGCCGCCTTCAGCCACTCGGCCACCCCTCCACCGAAGAGTGGGTACACGGCGCATGCCTCGTCAGAAGTAGAGGTTAGCGCCGGCCAAGTCAATTCGCGCGGCAAGAACGAGCGGGGAATACCGGGTGGTTGGCACCCGATCGGCCACCGGCGGCTCTGAGGTCAAAATACCTCTTGCCTTCACTCGCCGCCCGAGCGCGGCTATGCGTTGCTGGGGTATTGCGCGACGTTCGGATCGGGCGGTCAGCCGCACCTTGCGATCGCCAACAGCGAGGCGCGGCGCCGCGTCGACCCGACCGGGCTGGGCTGGGCTGGGCTGCAAGCCCCGAACCCGACCACCTATGTCGAGCACCCACCAGCCGGCCCTCGGCGGTTGCGAGCAGCTCGATGACGGCCTAGCATTTGTCAACCTCAAGGGAGGAAACCGCATGCCGCCGGATGGAACTGTAGCGATCGCGCATAGTCCGGAAGACCTCCGCGTCAAGATCAAGTCACAGATCGTCGATGCCAAGCCGACCTTTTTCAAACTGGAGGCGCAACTTCCTCGACAAGGCCGCACCGACACACCGCTCGCCGCCTCGGACAAGATGTGGGTCGTGCTCAAGACTTATGCCGCCGACGGCGAGAACGGTCTGCACGCCCACCCCAACGAAGACCACAGCTTTGTCGTCCTACAGGGCGAGGCCGCGTTTTACGGGCCCAATGACGAGGTCAAGACGATCGGCAAGAACGAAGGGGTGTTGCTGCCGCACGGCACGTTCTACTGGTTCAAGGCGACGAGCGAAGAACCGCTGGTGATGGTGCGGATCGGTGCCGCCGCCTTTGATGAGATCGACCGTCACGGCCGGATCAACCCGGACGGCAGCGAAATGCGCGGCGACTCGGTCGAGAACAAACAGGTCGAACTGATCATGTCCGACCAGTGGTTCCGCTGAACCCGCGGCGCGTGGCGGCGTCGTGTCGGACAGCGATCGCGACAGCAGCGCCTGGCGGGTAACGCCGTCGGCCTATCTCGCCACACGTCCAGCGCGCGGTCTGGTCGCTCGACCGCGGTCGATTTATGTGACGGTGCCCGATGGCTGCCGCCTGGCCGTCGACATCTACCTGCCGTCGGACGCGACCGAACGGGTGCCGACGATCCTCATCTTTACCCCGTATTATCGTCGCTTCGCGCTTAGGAATGGCGCGCCGCAAGACACCGAGGCTTGTCCCGGTGTCGCCCGTTGGCGCGATCTGTTCGTGCCGCGCGGCTACGCGCTGGTCGCGGTCGACGTGCGCGGCACCGGCGCCAGTTTCGGCACGCGCGACAGCTTCCGCTCGCCACGCGAACGCGACGATTACGCCCGTATCGCCGAATGGGTCGTGGCGCAGCCCTGGTCAGACGGCCGGATCGGCGCCACCGGCATTTCCTATGTCGGCGCCGCCTGCGATTTCCTCGCCAGCAGTGGCAACCCCGCGATACGCGCGATCGCCCCGCTCTCGGCGGTGTGGGACACCTATATCGACCATTATTACCCGGGCGGACTGCTGCTTAACCGACTGGCGCAGTCCTATGACGCGCTGATGGTCGCACTCGACCATGACCGGCGCGATCTGCTCGGCGAGTTCGCCTACTTCAAGGACCCGAGCCTTGCGGGCCCGGCGCCGGTCGACGACGACCCGTCCGGCGCGGCGCGCGACGCGGCCGTACGTGAACACATCGCCAATTTCCGCATGCCGTCGTTCATCGGCGAATTCCGCTATCACGACGATGCTTTGCCCTACGACCCCGAATTCACCCCGGCCTCGTTCAGTCCGTGCACCTACGCCCATCGCATCCCGCGCGATGTGGCGATCCTGTCGGTGTCGGGATGGATGGACGGGGCGGGGTATCAGAACGGGGCGATCGCGCGGTTTCTGACATTGCCGAACCCCCACAAGCATCTGCTGTTAGGACCTTGGGATCACGGCGCGCGCATCAATGTCTCGCCCTGGCGCCGTGCCGAAACACCCGAATTCTCGCTCGACGGCGAATTGCTGCGGTTCTTCGATACCTATCTGATGGAGCACGACACCGGCCTCGCGCATGAGGCGCCAGTCCATTATTTCAGCCTGCATGCGGAGGCCTGGCGCGAGGCGGCGCAATGGCCGCCGGTCGAAACGACCCGGCGGCTGTTTCTCGCGGGGGGCCACAACCTCGCCGCGACGGCCGAGGCCGACGGGCAAGACCAGCACGAGAGCGATTTCGGCTTCGGCACCGGCACGCATACCCGTTACGGGCGCCTCGCCGCGCACGATACGCGCATCTATTACGACGACTGGCAGGCCCGCAAAGCGGCCCTGCCCGGCTACCGCTCGGAGCCCTTGGCGCAGGCGGTAGAACTCGCGGGACATGTAGTGATGACCTTGTCCCTTGCCGCCTCGGAACCGGATGCCGCGCTGCATCTCTACCTGTCGGAGGAAGAGCCGGGCGGCACGGTCCGCTATGTCACCGAGGGGGTGCTGCGCGCGCTGCATCGCAAGCTCTCCGACCCGCCGGCCAATTATCGCGCGGCGTGGCCCTACTACAGTTGCGACCGCGCCGACGCGGCGCCGCTCGTTCCAGGCCGTGTGGAAGAGATCACCATCGTGCTGCTGCCGACGGCGTGGCGCTTTGCCAAGGGCAGCCGCATCAGGCTGGCAATCGCCGGCGCCGACGCCGATCATTACGGCCAGGTGCCGCACGGCCGGCCGCCGGTTTTCACCATCGCCCTGGGCCGATCCCACATCGACTTGCCGCTCCAACCGGCCGCCGAGAGCTAGCGGAGGTAATTAATGGCGATTGAGGTCAAGTCGATCAAGCACCTGCTCGGAACGCCCGTCCCCTATGCCTATGCGGTCAAGGCCGGGCCCTGGGTCTTTTTGACCGGTCACGAAGCCTTCGATTGGCAAACCGGCGGCGTCGATGCCGCGGTCTCGGGTCCCGCCGGGTTTCCCGCCCATGGTCGGCATCACCCGAGCCGGCGCGAGGCCGACTTCGTGCTGCATCGTATGCGCCAGATTCTCGGCGAATTCGGCACCGACCTCGCGCACGCCGTCCGGCTCGACCAGTATTACCCGAACCCGCGCGCGGTCGCCGCCTATCACCTCTCCCGGCACGACATGTTCAAGGACTACATCCCGCCAAGCACCTCGGTGGTCATGGAGCGGTGCTTCGGCGCGCAATCGACCATCTCAACCTCGCTGATCGCGGTAGTGCTCGAGCCGGGATACGAAATCCGCAAGATCTACCCGCCCGGCGTCGCCTCCGCCCCGACCTCGGGCTTTGTCCCGGCGGTGGTTTGCAACGACTTTGTCTTTGTCGCCGGGCAGATGGCGCACAGCCCCGGTACCGGCCTCGATCCGCGCGTCGTCGTGCCCGACCATTCGGCCTGGGCCGGCATCCCGATCCGCAAGCAGACCGAGTTCCTGATCCTGGAAAAACTGAAGCCGGCGCTCGAAGCCGCGGGTTCGTCGCTGGAACGTTCGGTCAAAGCGCAAATCTATCTCGCCGACATCGCCGATGCGCCCGACTGCCTCGATGTTTGGCACCAACACTACGCGGGCATCCCCTGCGCGATCACCGTGGTGCCGACAAAGTCCTTCGCGACCGTGGGCGGGATCATCGAGATCAACCTCATCGCGCTGACCAACAGCGCGACCCGCGAGAAGCGGGTCGTCGAGGCGGCTGTTCCCGAGATGGCCGCCCAAGGCCCGTGCCTCAAAGTCGGCGAGTTCCTCTTCCCGTCAGGGCTAACGGCGATTGACCGCGACGGCAGCATCGCCGGAAGCACCGTGTCGCCAGCCTTTGCCGGCCTGTCGCACGCCGGATACAGCCAGGCGCAAGCGATCTACCAGTATGCGGAAACGCTCTGCCAAGCCGCCGGAACCGCAATGACCGGACTCTTGCGAGCGCAATATTTTGTCGATGACATCGCGGCATTCCCGGGGATCGCGACGGCCTGGTCATCGCGCTACGGCGGCCAGCCTCACCCGTTTGTCTGCGTGCAGACACCGACCCCGACGCCCGCGCCCGGCTGCGCCGTGATCGCCGATTTCTGGATTTCGGCAGCCGGTTAAGCCGACGCCACCTCAGACTGATACACAGTTCTTCGCCTCCCCCGGGCTTGACCCGGGGGTCCACGAACAGCTTCAACTTATTCGTGGATGGCCGGGTCAAGCCCGGCCAAGGCGACGGATGGATGGTCCGGAAGCTTACTTCTATCCATCCAGCCACACGTCCTCAAAGCGCCAGCCGTTGAACACGCTGTTGCGGACGATGTTGAGTCCCTTGACCCGGGGGTGCCAGCAGGTGGCCACCTTGGTGTAGAAAATGATCGGGCGTGACGCATCGCGCGCGAGCACGCGCTCGACGTCCCACACCAGCTGTTTGCGCTTTCCGGGATCAGGCTCGCTCGATTGGCGGTCGATCATCTCGTCAGTCTGCTTGTCGCAATAGCCCGTATAGTTCCGGTCGGAGTCGCAGGCGTAGTTCTCGTAGAACATCTGGTCGGGGTCATCGACCGCGGTCTCGCTGACGTTGATGCCGATCGTGTAGTCCTTGCGGATCACCTTGGGAAACCAGTTGGCGGTTTCGACCGGTTCGAGCACCGCGTCGATGTAGATCTCCTTCATCTGGTCGATGGCAATCACCGCGGGGTCGCGGTAGCCGGCGGTGTTGCGCGTCGACACCGTCACCGACAGCCGCTTGTCCGGCCCGTAGCCCAGCTTTTCCATGATCTTGCGGGCTTCGGCCCGGTTCTTGGCGATGTCGGGGTCGTAGCCCGGCAGGGTCGCCAGCACATCCGGCGGCATGCCCCACACCCCGTCGGGCGGCGGCTGCATGACGCTGCCGACCTGGCCCTGGCCCTCGGCGAGAATGTCGATAAAGGCCTTGCGGTCGAGCGTCAGCGACACTGCACGGCGCAGATCGGGATTGTCGAAGGGCGGCTTGCCCGGATTGATGATCAAATTGCGCGCGCCGTTGTCGATCGTCATTTCGCAGATCGCATCGGCAACCTGGCTCTTGATGTCGCGCAGCAGCGGCATCGACACGCCATAGGACAGCGTCATGTCGACATCGCCGGCGATAAACATCAGGTTGCGGGTCGCGACGCTGGCGACGATCGGGAATTCGAGCCCATCGAGATAGGGCCGTCCGGGCTTCCAGTAATCGGTGTTGCGGGTCAGCCTGATCACCTCGTTCGGCTTGTATTCGACGAATTTGAAGGGCCCGGTGCCGATTGGACGCTGGCGCATCTGCGCCGGCGAGACGTGGCACGGATAGACCGCCGACACCCCCGAAGCGAGCAACACCGGGAGATAGGGCTGCGGCCGCTTCAGGTGGAAGGTGACCTGGTCGTCGCCATTGACGGTGATGTCCTCGATATTGCGATACCAGGCCTTGCGCGGATTGAGGCGCAGTTTCTCGGCGGTCTTTCCCTGCAGCAGCTCCCAGGTGCATTTGACGTCGGCCGCGGTGAACGGCTGACCGTCATGCCACTTCACGCCATGGCGCAGCTTGAAAGTCAGCGCCGTCTTGGACTGGTCCCACGACCAGCTTTCGGCGAGGTCGGGGACGATTGTCTCGATCGAGTTCTGCGCCTTGTGCTGATCGAACAGCACCAGATTGTTGAACACCGGCATCAGCGCATTGACCGCTGCCCGGGTGACCTCCTCATGGATCGACATGCTGGCCGGGCTGGCGAAATCCGGCATCTTGAGTACGCCGCCGGATTTCTCGGCGTGCGCGTGAGCGCTCGCGGCGCCTATCATCGCCGCGAGCATTACACCAAACCTGAGCCGCACAAAGTTCACGCGTCCCTCCCCACGCGCCCGGCTTATGGCATGCCAGGCTACGTAAATCGGCGGCCCTTAGGCGCCGGGGCGCCTCGGTTAGTGCATGCCGTAGAACCCGAGCGCGCCGCCGGCCATCACCTGCTGCTTCGCGCCGGTGGAGAGCGGGCCGAGCCGGTCGCGCATCATCTGCGGCGCGCCGGGGAAGAAGCCGTCCTGATGCGGGTAGTCGGTCGCCCACATGATCTTGTGCGGGCCGATATAGTCCGCCAGCACGGCGATGCTGTTCTCGACCGGCTCGAACGAGATCCAGCAGTTGCGTTTGAACAGCTCGCTCGGCCGTATCGACGGGGCCGTGTCGTTGAACCCCTCGTCGTCAAAATGCCGGTCCATGCGGTCGAGCCAGGGCGCGATCCAGCCGCCGCCCGACTCGAGGAAGGCGACGCGCAGCCGCGGATGCCGGTCGACGACCCCGCCCCAGATCACGCTCATCGCCACCAGCATCATCTCCATCGTATGCGAGATCATGTGGCGCGCCGCACGGTCGCTCTCGAAGCGGTCGACGCCGACCGTCGGCATCGCGTTGGTCGAGCCCTCGTGGAAGCCGATCGAGAAATCGAGTTCCTCGGCCACCGTCCAAAACGGCTCGTAGATCGGGTCGTTGATCATCTTCTTGCCGTGATACGGGTTCGGCCGGAGAAACCCGCCGCGCATCCCGAGCTTGTCGCGCGCGTAGCGCATCTCCTCGATTGCGAGGTCGACCGACTGCATCGGCAGCATCGCCACGCCGAACAGCCGCTCGGGAAACGGCTTGCAGTAATCGGCGAGCCAGCGGTTATAGGCGCGGCACATCGCGGCGGCGAGCGGCGGGTCCTCGACGGCGCCGGTGAAGAGGCCAAGGCTCGGGTAGAGGAAGGCGGCATCGATCCCGTCGGCATCCATGTCGACCATGCGGGCATGCGGGTCGAACCCGCCCTTCTTGCCTTCGGCATATTTGAGGCTGTCGAGCTGCACGGTGCCCTGCCGCACGCCAACCGAGCCGAGGCTGCCGATGCCGCGCGGGTTGCCCAGCATCTTGCCTTCGACCGTGAGGCGCTCCTTGCCGTTTTCGTCGATCACAAAGCGCGGCCGGCGATCGCGAAACGCCGGATCGATGTAGTCGTCCCACAAGGTCAGCGGCTCGAGGATGTGGCCGTCCGCATCGACCACGTTGTATGCGCGTGTCATCGGCGATCCTCCGAAAAGCAATCTTATGTGCGACAGGTTACCGCAGCGGGGCCGATGCCGCGAGCCTGAAAGCCGCGCGACGACGATGGTGCATAAATTGCCTCTCGCTCGCGTCGGCCTGTAGGATTGCGCGACTTTGATCGCCTTCGCGAGGCTTCGGCGGGACGCTCACATGGCTGCAGAAACAAGTCCGAACGCTGCCCGTCCGACCGACGACATCGTCGATGTGCTGATCATCGGCGCCGGCGCGTCGGGCGCCGCCGTCGCCTGGAGCCTCGCGGAAACCCGAATGCGGATCCTGTGCCTCGAACAGGGCGACTGGATCAAGCCGACCGACTTCCCGACCAATGGCCGCGACTGGGAGGCGCGCCGCTACGGCGATTTCGCCATCTTGCCCAACGACCGCGGGCGCGACACCGACTATCCGATCAACGACGACAACTCGATCATCAAGATCGCCAATTTCAATGGCGTCGGTGGCGGCACGATCCTCTTCACTGCGCATTACCCGCGCATGCATCCCTCCGACTTCCGCGTCAGGACGCTCGACGGCGTCGCCGACGACTGGCCGATCGACTACTGGGCGCTGGAACCGTATTTCGCCGAAAACGACCGCATTACCGGCGTCGCCGGCTTGGCGGGCGATCCTGCTTACCCGGCGCACCAGCCGCCGATGCCGCCGGTGCCGCTGGGCAAGACCGGAACGTGCTATGCGCAGGCGGTCAACAAGCTCGGCTGGCACTGGTGGCCGTCCGACATCGCGGTCGCCACCACCGACTATGACGGGCGCGGCAAGTGCATCAATCTCGGCCATTGCACCCCAGGCTGCGCCCAGGGCGCCAAGGGCAGCGTCGACATCACCTATTGGCCGCAGGCGCTGCGCGCGCGGGTCGAGCTGCATACCCGTTGCCGGGTGCGCAAGATCGTCACCAACGAGAACGGCATGGCGGCCGGTGTCGTCTATTACGATGACCAGGGCACCGAGCGCTTCCAGCCGGCGGAAATGGTGATCGTTGCGGCGAACGGTATCGGCACGCCGCGCCTATTGCTGAATTCGGCCTCGTCGGGCTTCCCGAACGGGCTGGCCAATTCCTCGGGGGTGCTCGGCAAGAACCTGATGCTCCATCCGTGGCCGCACGTCTTTGGCTATGTCGAGGACGAGCTCGATGGCGGCCGGGGTCCGCAAACGGTGATGTGGAGCAAGGAGTTCTACGAGACCGATCCGGCGCGCGACTTTGTCCGGGGCTACACGCTGCAATTCGTCCGTGGCACCGGCCCGGCCAACGAAGCGATCACCAGCATGGCCGCCGGCCGCCTGCCGTGGGGTGCCGACCATCACCGCGCCTACCGCGCGCTGCTGCATCATCGCATGCAGATCGGCGTCGCCTGTGAGGACCTGCCCGAGGAGCACAACCGCGTCACGCTCGACCCAGTCCTCAAGGACGTCCACGGCATCCCGGCGCCAAAGATCGACTACACGCTGAGCGAGAACTCGCGCCGCATGATGGAACACGGAATCGCCCGCGCGTCGGAAATACTCGAGGCGGCCGGCGCGAAGAACATCTCCGCCTCGCGCACCGTGCTGAACAGCCCGGGTCATCTGCTCGGCACCGCGCGCATGGGCGTCGACCCCGAGCGCTCGGTGGTGAACGAGTGGGGACGCTGCCACGACGTAAAGAACCTCTTCATCATCGACGGCAGCATCTGGGTGACCTCCGGCGGGGTGAACCCGACATCGACGATCCAGGCCCTGGCGCTCTATATCGCCGACCAGATCAAGCAGCGCCTCACGACATTGTTCGACTGAGCTTGGCATCGCATGGTCGAAGACCAAGCGTTCGCCGCGCTCCTCACTGAAATCCGCTGCTGCACGCTATGCGCCGCATATCTGCCCTTGGGACCGCGGCCGATCGTGCGCGGAGCGCCAACGGCGCGGCTGCTGGTGATCAGCCAAGCACCGGGGACCCGGGTCCACGAGACCGGATTGTCCTTCAACGACCGGAGCGGCGACCGGCTGCGGGAATGGATGGGCATCGACCGCGGCGCCTTTTACGACGAAACCCGAGTCGCGGTGATGGGGATGGGGTTCTGCTATCCCGGCCGCGCGCCGAACGGCGGCGATCTTCCGCCCCGGCCAGAATGCGCACCGCTGTGGCATCCGCGGCTGCGGCCGCAATTCACGGCTGTCGGGCTGACACTGCTCGTCGGCGGCTATGCGATCCGCTATTATCTGCCGCAGATGCATCGCGAAGCGTTGGGCGCGGTCGTCGCGCGCTGGCGCGACTTCCTGCCGGAGTTCTTCGTCCTGCCGCATCCGAGCTGGCGGACCACCGCCTGGGAACGCAAGAACCCCTGGTTCGCGGCCGAGGCGCTGGCGGACCTGCGCAGCCGGGTCGGCGCGTTGCTCAACCCTCCGCCTCGATCCGCTCCATGTCTTCGTCGCTAAAGCCGAGGTGATGGCCGATCTCGTGGACCAGCACATGGCGGACCACGGCGGCGAGGTCCTCGCCTGTCTCGCACCAATAATCGAGGATTGGCCGGCGATAGAGGAACACCATGTCAATCTCCGCGCGCGGGCTGGAAACGCTTTGATGCGGCAGCGCGACACCTCGGTAAAGGCCGAGAATGTCGAAGGGGCTCTCGAGTTCCATGGCCTCTTCGGTTTCCTCGTCGGGAAACTCGTCGACGCGGATAACCAGCGGCCCAAGATGGCGCTTGAATTCCTCCGGGATGGTTTCAAGCGCGCGCGTCGCCAGCGCCTCGATATCGGCGAGGGTGGGCGCCTTCCGCGCGCTCACCGCCGCATTCCCGCTTGACGGCATCGGCGTTGGCGCACACTTGCTAGGCCACGACGAGGCGGGAGGGCGACATGGTGGACAAACTGGTCGGCGCGGTGCGGCATGCAGCGCTCGCGACCTTGCGCGGGTGGAGCGAAGTCGACGATCGCGACGCGATCCGCAAAAGCTATCACTTCGCCGATTTCTCCGAAGCCTGGGGCTTTCTGTCGCGCGTCGCGCTGATTGCCGAAAAGATGGATCACCACCCGGAAATCTTCAATGTCTACAACCAGGTGATGATCATCCTGTCGACCCACGACGCCGACGGCCTCAGCGAACGCGACATCAAGGAAGCGCAAGCGATCGACGAAATCGCCCCGGAACGCGACCGCAAACCGCCAACACCGTAATATCGGGAGCGCTCGCGGTTCCGCGCGATCTTGCGGCGCAAGCCGCAGGACGCTCGAAGGTATCGGCAGCGACAGCGTTCGGACTTGCGCGTCCTGGCCACAGAGGCCAAGCGGACGGCACGGGACGGTGCTCGGCTATTGACCCAGGGCCCGCCAATCACCCCGTCGGGAAGAGCGGCTTTATCTCGGCGCTCCGATTTCGTCGCCGGAGTTCAGTTGGCGGCCTTTTGTCGATCAGCCCGGCCGACAACATACGCGACACCCTCGGACCCTACCTTCGTGGTGTGCTGGCAATCGGCGGGAATTTCGCAATGATCGCCAGCCTGGAAGGTGAACGAACCGCCGTCTCGGCCGACGGTGATGTTGCCGCGCAAGACAAAGATCCGCACGTCAAAGTCGTGCGCATGCATATCCTCTGCGAAATCGGCCTTTTGTCCGCCATAGATGACTTGAAAGCCCTCGCGGCGCAGATCGCTTTCAAAGGCGTCGGGTGCCAGCGGGCCGCCGTTGCGGCGCCGACCGGACAGAAAGGCGACGCCCTCTGAGCCCACATGTTCGGCATGCATGCAGCTGGCGGGCACTTCGCAGGACTGGCCGGCCCGGAAGGTTTCCGGCTTGTTGTCGCGGGTAATCGTAATCTCGCCGCCGAGAACAAACAGTTTGGCGTCGAAATCGTGGCAATGGTTGGCCACCCTCAGGTTCGGTGTCAGGCTGGCGTTGACGACGCTGTAGCCGTCGCGCCGGAGTTCTGCTTCGAATTCGAGACGATCCATCAACGTGCTCCTTGTGTGCACGCCACCTCGGGACTTCCACCGCAGGCTTCGCTTGGCGCTCATGCCGGTAGGTTTGAACACATCCGCACCCAAGGCAAGCGCGGACTCAGCGAACTGTTTGCAGCGGTGAGTGCCCCGGCGCTGACCAATGCAGATCGTGGTTGCCGCACCATCTTGACGTCAGAAAACTTCGTCGACCCTGTTAATTCAGATCGTTAGACCGTTCTACATCAGTAAAATAGTAATATCCTACTCCACAGACCAAATCTCCGATCTTGGTTACGTAAGTCTCTTTTGCAACTTGTTTATCAATCGTCCCTGGTTTGGTAAACTGGTAGTTTATTGTCGAGATCTCGCCTTCCGGTTTCTGTGTTGCTTCACTCAGGTCAATTGGATCGCCATTGCGATCCTTCAAAGTTTTTACATCGACTCCCAGCAATTTCTTCGAGTTGGGATTGCCGGTAGCGACAAATTTGCCATCGCTCGCGGTGACGCAAAACACGTACAGATCGCCTTCTCGAAAGCCGCCCTCCCCTTTATTGAACATATCAAGCGCTTTCGCCTTATCGGCTTTTACCGCGGCAACCGCCTTCGCCAGCATCGCTTTGGCTGCATCGGCCGAGCCTTGTCCGAAAGATGCCGACGGCAGCGAAAGCACCGCGGCGATCACCATCAGTGCTGTCCGCAAACGGTCCCTCATGGCGTTTCCCCGAGCAGCTATGTGCACGCGTTTCAACGGCGAGGGTCTCGATCCTCAGACGGCAACTTACACCAAATGGCGAATTCGGTTTAGCCGAAACGCTACAGCGGGTCGGCGGCGCCGGGCTTGCGCCGTCACCGCGGCGGCATGCGGAGCGCGCCGTCGAGGCGGATCACTTCACCGTTGAGCATCGTGTTGCGGCAGATATGCAGCGCCAGCGCCGCATATTCATCCGGTCGGCCGAGGCGCTGCGGAAACGGCACGTTGGCGGCAAGGCTGGTCTGTGCCGCCTCGGGCAGCCTGGCGAGCATCGGCGTCGCGAACACACCCGGAGCGATCGCCACGACGCGGACGCCGTAGCGGGCCAGTTCGCGCGCCGCCGGCAGCGTCAGGCCGGCGATCCCACCTTTCGAGGCGCTGTAGGCGGCCTGGCCGATCTGTCCGTCAAAGGCGGCGATCGATGCGGTCAGCAGTATCGCGCCGCGCTCGCCCTCGGCAAGCGGGTCAAGCCCGATCATATCGGCCGCAGCGACGCGCAACAGGTTGAAGCTGCCGATCAGATTGACCTCGACCACCTGGCGGAACTGGTCGAGCGGCATCGGTTTGCCGTCGCGCTCGACGATGCGGCCGGCGCGGCCGATCCCGGCGCAGTTGACGACAATCCGCGCCGACCCGTGCGCGGCGCGCGCCGCGGCCACCGCTCCTTCGACCACGTCGGCCTTCGTCACGTCACAGGAGAGGCCGAGGCCGCCGAGCTCCTTGGCCGCCGTTTCGGCCGCCGCGCCATCAATGTCGAGCAGCGCGACCTTTGCCCCGGCTTCAGCCAAGGCCTTAGCCGTCGCCCGGCCCAATCCCGATGCACCGCCGCTGATCAGCGCCGCCGCGCCGATAATGTCCATCATCCCCTCCCCGTTTGGCCGTTCGCCTTTCGAGGTCCGCGGTGATTACGGCGATTTTTGTGCCGCGCCTACCAGGGCAGCGGGAGCTGGTAGACGAGCATGATCTGCTGCTCGCCCGGATTGTACTTGCCGATGCCGGCATTGGAGATGTGGTGGACCGCAACGCCGAGCCGCGACTGATCGTCGAATTTGTAGTCGAACTCGGCGCCGGTGCGGAACTCGGCCGCCGAGCCGAGATTGGTTCCTGAGCCGCGCTCATACCAGCCGAACGCGCCATTCGGCGTCAGCACCCAATTCGGCGTGAAATTGATGTCGAAGCCAAACCCGCCGTAAAGGTAGGTGCTGCCGCTGGTTGAAACCTGGACACCGACCATCGGCGAGACGATCCACAGCACATCGCCGAAATGGTACTCGCCGTTGAACAGCCCCTGCACGGCCGAATCGTGATGGCCGGAGTTGGGGGTGAAATCGAACGCGCCGGCGCCCAGTGCGAGGCGCGGCGGGCCGCCGGGCGAGCCCAGCGAGAATTGCGCCGCCGCCGGCCGCGCGATGAACGCGGCCGCGACGATGGCGGCCGCTGCAAGGCAGTGTTTCGCGATCCCCAAACGTCTCACCGTCATCCCCACCTTTGCGGCGAAAAACACATCCCCAACAAACGCATATTAGGCGCGATGATTCCTGCGGCAAGTGAAACCGCAGCGCGATCCAGTTATGGCCGCTTCATCCGCTCCGTCGCAAGCACAAGCTGTTCGCGAATGCCCGGTTCCATCGCCGAATGACCGGCGTCCGGCACGATCACGTATTCGGCCTCGGGCCAGGCGCGCGCCAGTTCGTCGGCGCTGCGGATTGGACACACCATGTCGTAGCGGCCCTGAACGATGACGCCCTGCAGATGACGAATGCGGCTAATGCGGGCGAGCAGATCGTCGCTGCCGGAGAACAGGTGGTGCGTGAAGAAATGCGCCTCGATGCGGGCGAGGCCGAGCGCCAGCCGATCCTCGCCGAACGCCGCGACGGTCTCCGGGTTGGGCAGCAGTGTCGAACACGCGCCTTCGTAAAGGCTCCAGGCGCGCGCCGCCGGCATGTGCACGCGCGGATCGGGATCGATCAGCCGGCAATAATACGCCCCGAGCAGATCGCCGCGCTCCGCCTCGGGGATGAACCCGGCGAAGGCGCGCCAGGCTTCGGGAAACACCGCCTTGATGCCGTAAAGGAACCAGTCGATCTCCGCGGTGCGGGCGAGGAAAATGCCGCGCAGCACCAGCCCGAGGCAGTTCTCGGGATAGGCCTCGGCGTAGAGCAGCGCCAGCGTCGACCCCCACGAGCCGCCGAACACCAGCCAGCGGTTGATCGCCAATTCGTGGCGCAGCGCCTCGATGTCTGCAAGGAGATGCGCAGGGGTATTGTCCACGGTCTCGCCGAGCGGGGTCGAGCGCCCGCCGCCGCGCTGGTCGTAGACGACAACGCGCCAGAACGCCGGGTCGAAAAAGCGCCGGTGCACGGAGGTCGCGCCGGCACCAGGGCCGCCGTGCAGGAACAGCGCCGGCACACCGCGCGGGTTACCCAACTCCTCCCAGTACATGGTGTGCCGCGAATCGAGCCGCAGGCGGCCGGTGCGATAAGGCTCGATCGGTGGGAAGAGGTCGCGACGGGCAGTGTTCACCCGCACAGTCTAGAGCATGAGCGGGTGCGCGGAAGCGCTAAAGCTGCGCGTCGATAAACTTGCCGGAGGCGGTAAAGGCCCGATTCCAGTCGGTCCATAGCCCGCCCGCGACCTGCTCACGCCAGCAGATATCGGAATTCGGCGCCGCGACCAGCACCCGCGTCCCCTTGAACGGGAGGTCGAAGGCGGTCGCCGGCGTCGACGGGTCGACCGGCGTGCAATCCGGGCCGGCCGCCATGACCGCCTGGATCGCAGCTCGGTCGAAGCGGTTATTGCTCAGCGTCAACTGACCCGGCGGCGGGGTGTACAGCCACGAGGTGGAACCCCAGCCCTGGTACTGGGTGCATGAGGCCGCACCGAGCAGAACTGCAGCCGACAGGAGAATGCGCACGTGTCCCCCTTTTCGCATCTTACGCGCCGCCCATGAAATCCTTGGTCCAGCGCGAATAATCCTCGCCGCGCGTGACGCGGCGCATCAGGTCGGCGGGCGCGATGCCGGTCAGCGCCTCGGGCTTGGTGCCCCCGCGCAGCGCCTTCAGCGTGTTGTAGACGGCGAGCACCGCGGCACTGAACGGCGCATGGCCCTGCAGCGCGACGCGCACCTTGTGCGCGCCCATCCAGTCGAGATCGGCGAGCGAGCCGGCGCCGCCGCCGGTGATGAGCGGGATCTTGATCTCCGAGGAGATCGCTTCGATCGCTTCCGTGGTGATGCCGCCGGCGAGGAAGATCGCGTCGACACCCGCCGTCTCATAGGCCTTGGCCCGCTTCATCGCGTCCTCGAGCCCGGTGATCGCCAGCGCGCTGGTGCGCCCGGCGATGACCAGCTTCTTGTCCTGCCGCGCGTCGAGCGCCGCCTTCATCTTGCCGATGCCTTCCTCGACCGGGATCAGCGTCGGCTTGCCCGAGGGGCCATAGGGCCGCGGCAGCACGGTGTCCTCGATCGACATCGCGCAGACGCCGGCGGTCTCCAGTTCCTCGACCGTGCGGCGGACGTTCATGGCATTGCCGTAGCCGTGATCGGCGTCGACCAGCAGGCACAGGTTGCCGGCACGGCAGACGCGGTTTGCCTGCGCGGCGAATTCAGTGAGCGTCAGCACGACGATGTCGGGCGCCCCGAGCACCGCCATCGAGCCGATCGAACCGGAGAAGATGCCGACCTCAAACCCCAGATCCTCGGCGATGCGCGCCGAGATCGCGTCGTAGACCGAGCCCGGATGCACACAGCGGTCGCCGGCGAGCAGGGCACGGAAGCGGGTGCGTCGTTCGGTCCAGTCCATAGTCTCCATCCCCGGCTGCGTATCGGCGCCGGAGATTACCATGTCCGCGAGCGGGTCAAAGTCCCCTCTTCGAATCCCCTGTCAGCAGTCGGTGAAGTGCGCCCCAGCCACTCCTGTTCCGCCTGTTCTTGGGGGCGTTTTATCAGGCGTATCAGGCGGTGCGGCTTCGCCGCGGCCATGTCATAACCGCAACTTAAGATACGATCATGGCAATATCACGATGGTGTTGAGGGCCTCGTCGAGACCGTCAGCGGCAGCCGAGGCGGTCGCGTTCCTCGCGAATATCGTGCATGCGGGATTCCAGACGGTCGCGTTCCGGCCCCCCGGTATAGGGGATGCGATCGCGCAGGTCGGCCTGGCGGCGCCATAACTCATCGCAACGGGCGCGGCGATCCTCATAGCCGCCATTGCCCTGTCCGCCGCCGTAACCCGGGCCGGGACCGCCGTAACCCGGTCCGGAGCCGTAACCGGGGCCAGGCGAAGGCCCACCGCGCGGCGGCGAGGCACCCGGCGACTGCCCGCCGCCGGCATAGTTGCATTGCAGCTGACCATTATTGTTGCCGATATCGCCGACACAGCGATTCGCGTTGGGAAGACCCGTGCCGGTCTTCCGGCCGTCCGCCCGGCGGCACTCGGCGACCAGCGTGGTTCCGACCCAATGAACCTGCTCGCAGGAGCGTTGGTAGCTGCCGGGCGGTATCGCTTGCGCCCTCGCGACCGGGCTACCGAACGCGCCGGCCCCCAGGATAAAAGCCACAAAAAACAAGAGGCGCAGTGGCGCGATCGGCATGAAGGTTCTCCGCGTTCGACGATACCGGGATGCGGCGAACAACGCGCCCAGCCGACGACTAATTCCGCAGCCGGTTGATCTTCCCGATGAACGGTGAGATGAAAAAACACAGTTAAGGATGAACCTTGAGCGCTTCGGTCCCGTTAAGCGCGTATGGCCTCACAGCAATGCAACGCAGCGTGCCCGCCGGCAACGGCGGGGCGTCTCAACGCGTCGGGTGCAATCGGCAGAGCGACTTCGGCGGGTGGTACGCGTAACAAATAGGAGGTTGATTTGGCTACGTTCACCGTCACGAACCTGAACGACAGTGGTGCGGGCTCGTTGCGAGCCGCGATAACAGCGGCGAATGCGGCCGCACCGGGAACGCCGTCAACCATCAACTTCACCGTCAACGGGACGATCACCCTCGCCAGCGATCTGCCGACGATCACCGGCACCGTGACGATCGACGCGACCACGGCGCCGACCTATACGGCGGGCGGCCCCCCGGTCGTCGAGGTCGACGCCGGCGGTCACGCAGGCCTGGTCTTCGACACGGGCTCGGCCGGGTCGCAGCTGCTGGGCACGGCGGTGGCTAACGCCGCCGGCAACGGCGTCACGTTGAATGCCGGATTCATCACCCTCAACAGCAACTATATCGGGTTGAATCTCGCCGGCCAGGCGGCCGGCAACAGCGGCGACGGCGTGTTTGTCGCGGCGACCTCATCGCATAACCAGATCGGGCTCAACCCCTCGAACACGCCGGGCGTCGTCGGCAACGTCATCTCCGGGAACGGCGGCAACGGGATCAGCTTTCACAATTCGTCGAACAACACGGTCGCCGCCAACCGCATCGGCACCAGCGCCGACGGCACCACGGCGATCGCCAACGGCGGCAACGGCATCTGGCTCACCGCAGGATCGAACGGCAACGAGATCGGCGGCGCCGTCACGGGCACCGGCCCCGACGGCCCGAACAACCCGACCGGAACAAAGGGCACGGTCACGCCGGTCTTCGTCACGCCGCCGCTGGGCAATCTCGTTTCGGGCAACGGTCAGAGCGGCATCCTGATCGACACCGGCTCGCAGAACAACGTGCTGAACGGGAATTACGTCGGCACCAATGCCGCCGGGAACGCCGCGATCGGCAACGCGCAAAACGGCGTCTGGATCGTCAATGCGGACAACAATTCGCTGATCGGCTGCACCGTCACCGACCAGCCATTTGTCTATTACAACGTGATCAGCGGCAACGGTTTGCAAGGGCTGGAGGTCACCAACTCCAACAATGTGACCGTGCAAGGCAATTTCTTAGGGATCGGCGCCGACAACAGCACCATCGTGGCCAATCGGCTCAACGGGCTTCAGGTCGACGGATCCTCGCAGAACACAGAGGTCGGCGGCGTCATTCCCCTGGGGAACGTGATCTCCGGCAATGGGCTGAACGGTATCTCGGTCAATGGCACGGCGAGCGGGTTTCAGTCGTTCAACACCTTTGGCGGCCTGCTGGCCTTCGGCGGGGCCGCGCCCAACGGCAATGACGGGATCCTGATTACCTCTACCGGTGGCAACAACGACCTCCGGACCAATGTCTTTTCAGGCAACAACAACAACGGTATCGAAATCGCCGGCGGCGCGTCCGGCGTCACGGTCGATCCCAACATTGTCGGTCTGAACACCGCCGGCAATACGCCCCTGCCGAACCGGAATGACGGCATCCTGGTCACCGGCACCGCGCACAACAACACGATCGGCGGCTATGTCGATGCGTCGGTGATCCCGAACCAGACATTTTCCGGCAATACCGGCTATGGCGTGGCGGTCCTCGGATCGGCGCACGACAACACGGTCTTCTACAATCTCGTCGGCACCAACGTGGTGGGCGATGGCGCGGAGGGCAATGCCAACGGCGGCGTCTTTGTCGGCGGCCAGGCGGCCAACAACACGATCGGCGGCACCAGCACAAATCCGTTCCAGCCGACCGCGAACCTGATCAGCGGGAACGGCGGCAATGGGGTCACGGTCGTCGCTAACGGCAACAGCAATCCGGTGGTCGGCAACGCCATCGGAGTCGACCGGTTCGGCCAGCCGCTGCCAAACGCCGGCGCGCCGATCGCGGTTTATACGCCGCAGAATCTGTCGGGCGTCACCGCGAATATGGTCTCGTCGGATACGGTCAACGGCAATCTCGTCATCTACGACATCGCCAACAACGCGGTCTTTGCGGCATTTCCCTTGACCCAGGCGGCGCCGTCGCTGCCGTTCACCGGGTTCGGCGCCTTCACCAGCGGCGACACCAGCGACCTGCTGGTGCGCAACGCCGCCGGCACCTTCCAGGTCTACGACATCAGCAACAGCCAGAGCAGCGGGACAGCGAGCCTCGGCAATGTCGGCACGGAATGGCAAGTGCTCGGTCTCGGCAATTTCGGCGGCGACCCGAGCCAGACCGACATGCTGATGCGCGACAGCAATACGAACGCCGTCCAATATTACGACATCGCCAACAATCAAGTCGCCAGCACCGGGTCGTTCGGCGCCATCGGCGGGGAATTGCAGGCGCTGGCGTTTGGCGATTTCAGCGGCAATCCCAACGAAACCGATATGCTGATGCGCAACAACAGCACCGGCGCCATTCAATACTACGACATCCAAAACAACCAGGTCGTCGGCAACGGTTCGTTCGGCGGTATCGGTGCCGAGTGGCAGCTTCTCGGAGTCGGCGACTTCAGCAGCAATGCCGGGGAAACCGACATGCTGATGCGCAACGTCAACACCAACGACATCGAGTATTACGATATCCAGCACAACCAAGTAGTCGCCTCCGGCTCGTTCGGCAATATCGGTTCCGAGTTGCAGGTTGTCGGCTTCGGCAATTTCACCGGCAATCCCAATGAAACCGATATGCTGATGCGCAACGTCAATACCGGAGCGTTCCAGTACTACGACATCCACAACAATCAGGTCAGCGCCACCGGCTCCCTAGGCACCGCCGGGCTGGATCTGATTTCCTGGGTGTCGGCAACGTCGGTATCGGCACGGCTACCTGACGCCATCGGCACGGCCAAGCGCACGGAATACGCTTCGCTCTTTCACCGTGCGGGCTATCATGCCCGCCAACGGATCACGAGGGAGCGAAGCGATGGCATCGGACAAGCGGATCGTGGTGTTCGGCGCGGGGGCGATCGGCGGCTATACCGGCGGGAACTTGGCGCATAACGGGTTCGACGTGACGCTGATCGACCCGTGGCCCGAGCATATCGAGGCGATTCGCAAGGACGGGCTGGCGCTCGAGGGGGTCAGCGAGTCGGAGTTTGTCCGGGCGCGGCCGAAGACCATGCACCTGACCGAGGCGCAGGAGCTCGCCAAACAGAAGCCGATCGATATCTGCTTTATCTCGATGAAGTCGTACGACACCGAATGGGCGGCGACGATGATGAAGCAGTACCTTGCCCCCGGCGGCTACATGGTCTCGCTGCAGAACTGCATCAACGAGGAACGCATCGCCGGCGTGGTCGGCTGGGGCAAGACCGTCGGCGCGATCGCCGCGATCCTCTCGGCCGAGCTCTACGCGCCCGGCAAGATCCGCCGCACCGGCGCCAAGAACCCGCCGGGACACGAGGTCTACCGGGTCGGCGAAGTGCACGGCAAGGTGACCGCGCGGATAGAGGAACTGGGCGCGATGATCCGCACCGTCGACACCTGCAAGGTCACCGACAATCTATGGGGCGAGCGCTGGTCGAAGCTCTGCGTCAACGGCATGCATAACGGCGTGTCGGCGGCATCGGGGCTCTCCGGCAATGCGATGCGCCAGGACGAGCGCATCCGCCAGGTCATCATCAAGCTCGGCGGCGAGGCGGTGCGGATCGGCCAGGCGCAAGGCTATCGGCTGGAGGACATCGCCGGGCAGGACGCCGATAAGCTGGCGCGCGCGTCGGAGGGCGACAAGGGCGCGCTCGAAGAGGTCGAGGCGCTGATGCTGGCGCTGCGCAACTCGCAGGGGCGCAGCGAGGCGCAGCGGCCATCGATGGGCCAGGACATGCAGAAGGGCCGGCGCACCGAGATCGACTTCATCAACGGTGTCATCGTCGAGCGCGGCAAGGCGTTGGGCCTGCCGACGGCGACGCACGAGAAGCTGATCGCGGCGGTGAAGCAGGTCGAGCTCGGTAAAGCCGCGCCAAGCCCGGAATTGCTCTACGCGATCAATTGACCCTCACCCTCCCAGCCCTGCGGGCCGGGTCCCTCCCTCTCCCGCAAGCGGGCGAGGGGTTATAAGGGTGCGGGGAACCAGTGACGGGACTGGCCGTTTTCAACCGCAAGTCATTCACGCTTTGGTCGAGGGAGGTGGAGATGCGGCACATTCTGGCGATGGCGATCCTTTGCGCTGGCCTCGCCGGGTGCGCGGTGCCCTCCCCGTTCGCGGTGCCGAACCTCGGCGCGCCGCCGGGCGATCTGACCGCCGACCGGCAGGCCTGCAACAAGCAATTCCCCGAGCGCATCGGCAACTACCTGGCGCACGCCGAATGCGTCAACGCGGCGGTCGAACGCGATGCCATCCCCACCTCGCGTTACCCGGACCTGGTGCGCCTCCAGGAGCGGCTGCGGCTGAAATACTCGGCCGACATCGACCGCGGCGTGCTGTCGCCGCGCGCGGGGCAGCGCAAGATGGCCGAAGCCGACGAGCTGGTGAGTGCGACGATGCGCGACCGCGACACCGGTCGGCGCACGGTCGCCGACCATCGCGTCGCTGCGCTGCAGGCCATACTGCAGTAACTTTTGGACCGCGGCTGTTTCGGCGGCAGGCGGGCGGGACGCCCGTGATCGATTACTGCCAGGTCAGCGTCAGCACGTCGCCGTGCATTTCGTAGCTGCGCAGGCGCTTCAAGAACGTCTGCCCGAGCAGGGAGATGCCGCGTTCCTCCGGCAGCACCGTGGCGGCGACCTCCTCGACCACGAACCGGCCGACGCGGACTTCGCGGAGCGTCACCGGCGCAGCCTTGGCGAGCCCGTTCGCGGTCGCCATCGTTATCGAATAGTTGAGCGCACCGCCGACGCCGGCCCGTAACGCATCCGCATGGGTGAGGGACACCCAACTCGCGCCGGTATCGACGATAAACCGGATCGGCGCACCGTTGATCTCGGCGGTCAGAAAGACATGGCCGTTGCCCTCGGCGCGCAATGCCAGCGATTGGACCACGGGCGGCACCACCTGACCCAGCGCGCGCGAGCGTTCGGGCTGAGTCGGAAGCGCCGCGGCGGCGGCCGGCGCGGGTCGCGTCTCGACGCGAGGGGCCGGATCGGCTTGCGGCGACATTCGCTCCGGCTCGGCGCCGCGGAAGAGTTGCTGGTTGGCAACGACGGCATAGAATACAAGACCGCCGATTGCCCATAGCACCAGCTGCTTCGCGGCCCAGCCGACCATGCCGGTACCGCCGCGTTCCAACTCAAGAAATTGATTGCTTCGCCTATCCATCGCGCCACCGGCACCCGCTTCGGGGTGAGCCTAGCGATGTGCGCCTTAACGCGGCGTAAAGGGCCGGAAGCTGTGTCGCCATCGCTGGGGCAAGAAAAAGCGCCTGCGGTGTAACGCCGGTCACATTACCGCATGCGGAACGCGACTATGTTCGTGGCGTTGCGAAAAGAAAGGGGGTTGCCATGCAGCTCTCGGCGGAATGGTCTCGGGTTTCCAGCTTTCACCTCGTCGATCAACGCATCGCGGCGGCCCTGCTGGGCCTCGGCGACCGGTTGACCCGCGTTCGCGTGTTCAAGAAGCCCCGCGATTTCGTCATGCTGGCAACGGTGACCACGACCTATTGGGTGGCGTCGGCGACAATCTCCTCGGCGATCCTATTTCCGGTGGTGCACGGCATCTACAAGGTGGAGGCGGTCAGGATCACCTTGGCACTGCTGTCGGTGATCGGTTTGTTCGTTCTATTCAACGAACCGCTACGCGCTTTCGTCGCCGGGCACACCCCAGCCGTAAAGGCCGCCGTCTCGGTCCTGACGGCCATCCTCGGCGCAGCGGCTGTCTGTTACTGGCTCGACCACAGGATCTTCGCCGCCGTGCTCAATGCAGCGACCCACCGGCCGCTCGACAGCATCGCCTTTGCCGCCGATAATCTGATCCTGTTGAGCGCAAACATCATCCTGCCGGCGCTCGGCGGCGGCCTTCTAATTCGCTTGGCACGGCAAGCTCTGCAGCCGAGCACCGCGGCACGATGAGCAAGACGACGAAAACTGACTGTCGGACAGGATTAATATCGACAGCCGTGCTTCCTCGGTCTCACGAGGCGATGCGCCGGCGCTACTAGACGGTATTCACGCCTGAGAGGATGAACGGGTTGATCGACCATCCTCGGCCGGTGCACCGCGCCACAGGTCGAAATAATGGTGCTGCCGGACAGGATTGAACTGTCGACCTCTCCCTTACCAAGGGAGTGCTCTACCACTGAGCTACGGCAGCGCGCGGACCGTCGCGTGCGGACCCGGATGAGACCGCGCGGGAGATACACGAGGCGCCGACGATTGACAAGGCGAGCGGCCCCATGGACGCTGCGCCCGATGAGTGAAGGTCCCCGTATCACCCCCGTGCAGCAGGCCGAGCGCGCTGCCCGCGACAAGCGACTTGCCGAGGCGTTGCGCGCGAATTTGCGCCGGCGCAAGGAGCAGGCCCGGGCGCGCGAGGACGCGCCGGCATCGGAGCCCGGCGACGCCAAGGAATAGCCCGCGGGCGGTTTGCCCGCGGCGGGGTTGAGCCGCGGCGGGCGCTCCAGTAAAAGCGTGCGGGGAGGAGACGGCCGATCGCCGAGGCGCCGTGTTTGCTTCAAGCACGCGCATGGGAGCCGTAAGTTATGGACAAAATTGTGGTTCGCGGAGGCCTGCCGCTGTCGGGGACGATCCCGATCGCCGGGGCGAAAAACGCGGCGCTGCCGCTGATGGCCGCGAGCCTGCTGACTGACGAGCCGGTCGTCCTCGCCAACCTGCCGGAACTGGCCGACATCCGCACGATGGCAGAGCTGCTGTCCCAGCACGGTGTCGCGGTGACGCCACGCCGCGCCGGGCCGGGCATGCCGTCGCATGTGCTGGAGCTGTCGGCGCGCAACATCACCTCGACGACCGCGCCCTACGACATCGTCCGCAAGATGCGCGCCTCATTCCTCGTGCTCGGACCGCTGGTGGCGCGCTGCGGGACGGCGCGCGTGTCGCTGCCGGGCGGCGACGAGATCGGCGTCCGCCCGGTCGATTTGCACATCAAGGGGTTGCAGCGGCTCGGCGCCGAAGTCGAATTGCAGGGCGGCTATATCGAGGCGCGTGCCCCGAACGGACTCAAGGGTGCCGAAATCGCCTTTCCCAGCGTCTCGGTCGGCGCCACCGAGCATGTCCTGATGGCCGCGACGCTGGCCGAGGGCGAGAGCGTACTGATCAATGCCGCGCGCGAGCCCGAGATCACCGACCTCGCCACCTGCCTCAACGCCATGGGCGCGCGCATCGAGGGGATCGGCACCGACCGGCTGACCGTGCGCGGCGTGCCGAGCCTGCATGGCACCCGCCATATCGTGATCCCTGACCGGATCGAGACGGGTACCTATATCATGGCGATTGCCGCCGCTGGCGGCGAGGTGCGCCTCGATGGCGCGCGGCTCGACCACATCGAGGCGGTGGTGCGCATTCTCGAACACGCCGACATCCGCATGCACGAGGCCGAGGGCGGCGTCCTCGTGCGGCGCAGTACGGGACGCATTGACGGCGTCGATGTGATGACCGAACCGTATCCCGGGTTTCCGACCGATCTCCAGGCGCAGGTCATGGCGCTGATGACGATCGCCGACGGCGCCGCGATGATCACCGAGACGATTTTCGAGAACCGCTTCATGCACGTCCCCGAACTGATGCGGCTGGGGGCCAATATCAACGTCCAGGGCCCATCGGCGCTGGTGCGCGGCGTCAAGCGGCTGACCGGCGCGCCGGTGATGGCGACCGATCTGCGCGCTTCGGTGTCGCTGGTCATCGCCGGCCTCGTGGCCGAGGGAGAAACGATGATCAGCGGCGTCCACCATCTCGACCGCGGCTATGAGCGACTCGAGGAAAAGCTCGCCGCCTGCGGCGCGCGCATCGAGCGGGTGAGCGGTGAAGCCTGACGCTCCGCTCAGGCTGCGCGCCGAGGACGCCGATGATCTCGCGGTAATCTCCGCGGTGGTGCAGGACGCCCTCGTCGCGGTCAAGGACCTGACCTTCGACCGTGACGCGAAGCGTTTCATGCTGGTCGCCAACCGGTTCCGCTGGGAAGGGAAGCGCCCCAAGGCAAATGGGGGCGCGCGCGGCGAGCCGGTGTACGAGCGGACGTTCTGCTCGGTTGCCGTCGAGGCGGTGGAAGGCGTCTCATACCGCGGCTTTCGGCGCCGCGACGACGAGCGCATCCTCTCGCTGCTCGCCGTGCGGCCGGGCGAAACGCCAGGCACGATCGACCTCGAATTCTCCGGCGGTGCCACATTGCGGCTTGGCGTCGGCGCGATCCGCGTCTTCGCGACCGATCTCGGCGAGGCATGGCCGACCGCCTGGCAGCCCGACCACGACGCGGGCAACTCGCCATGACGCACGCCGCGAGCAACGACAAGCTGATCATGGCGCTGCCCAACGGCCGCATCCTCACCGAAGTGATGCCGTTGTTGCGCCGCGCCGGGATCGAGCCGGAGCCGGCGTTCAACGACCCGTCGGCGCGGCAACTTCGGTTTGCGACCTCCGATCCGGGGCTCGACCTGATCCGCGTGCGCGCGTTTGACGCCGCGACGTTTGTCGCTTTCGGCGCCGCGCATATCGGCGTCGCCGGCAACGACGTGCTGATGGAATTCGATTATTCCGACATCTACGCGCCACTCGACCTCGATATCGGGCATTGCCGGATGATGGTCGCCGCACCCAAAGACTGGATCGGCCAGGAGGATCCGCGCACCTGGAGCCACATCCGCGTCGCCAGCAAATATCCAGAGGTGACGCGCCGCCATTTCGCCGCGCGCGGCGTCCAGGCCGAAGTCATCAAATTGAACGGCGCCGTCGAACTGGCGCCGATCATCGGACTGTGCCGGCATATCGTCGATCTGGTGCAGACCGGCTCAACTCTGCGCGCCAACGGTCTGGTCGAGATCGAGCACATCGCCGATGTCACATCGCGCCTGATCGTCAATCGCACCGCCCTGAAGACGCGGCCGGATGACGTCGGCTACTGGATCGAGGCGTTTCGCCAGGCAACCGCGGCGGCAAAGACGGCGGTGCCTGCAGCCGCGCCGGCCTGAGGCAGATGGCGATCACCCTCACCACATGCGACCCGGGGTTCGAAGCCGCCTTCGCGGTGCTTCTCGCCGCGAAGCGGGAGACCGACGCCGATGTCGACGACGCGGTTGCCGCGATCATCGCCGATGTCGCGGCGCGCGGTGACGCTGCCCTGGTTGAGTATACGGCGCGCTTCGACCGCATGACGCTTACGCCGCAGCGGTTGCGACTGTCTGCCGAGGAGATGACCGCCAGCGCCGCGCAGGCACCGGCCGAGACCGTGGCGGCCTTGCGTCTCGCCGCCGGGCGCATCGAAAGCTTCCACCGCAAGCAATTGCCGCAATCGCTCGATTACGTGGACGGCGATGGCGTGCGGCTCGGCATGCGCTGGCAGGCCTTGGCCAGTGCCGGGCTCTACGTGCCGGGCGGCACCGCCGCCTATCCCTCTTCGGTGTTAATGAACGCAATCCCGGCGAAAGTGGCCGGCGTTGCGCGGCTGGTCATGGTGGTGCCGACGCCGGACAGCACACTCAACCCGCTGGTCATGGCGGCGGCGCAGCTTGTCGGAGTCGACGAAGTCTACCGCATCGGCGGCGCGCAGGCGGTGGCGGCCTTGGCCTACGGCACCGCGACGATCGTGCCGGTCGACAAGATCGTTGGGCCCGGCAACGCCTATGTCGCCGCCGCGAAGCGCCGCGTGTTCGGCCGGGTCGGCATCGACATGATCGCCGGCCCCTCCGAGATCCTGGTCGTCGCTGACGCCCGCAACGACGCCTCCTGGATCGCCGCGGACCTGTTGTCGCAGGCCGAGCACGACACCTCGGCGCAGGCGATCCTGATCACCGACGACGGTCAATTTGCAGTGATGGTTGAAGAAGCCATTCGCAAGCATCTGACTTTATTGCCACGCGCCGCGATCGCCCGACAAAGCTGGGAGGCGAACGGCGCGATCATCGTCGTGCGCGACTGGGACGAGGCGGTGGCGCTGGTCGACCGCGTCGCGCCCGAGCACCTGGAGCTAGCCGTCGACGACCCGGACGCACTCGCCGCGCGCATCCGCCACGCCGGCGCCATGTTCCTCGGCCGCTACGCGCCGGAGGCGCTCGGCGATTATATCGCCGGCCCCAACCATGTGCTGCCCACGGCGCGCAGCGCGCGCTTCGCGTCGGGGCTCAGCGTGTTCGACTTCCTCAAACGCACGACGCTGGTCGGCTGCGACGCCGCCGGGTTGGCCGCGCTCGCACCGGCGGCGATCCGCCTGGCCGAGGCCGAGGGGCTCGACGCGCATGCGCTGTCGCTGTCGATCCGACTCAACCGCTGAGGCGCGCCGGGCAATGAACCGCATCGCGGCGATCACCCTCGACGAGCGCAGCGTCGTCCGCCGCAGCCCGGAAATCGAGAGCGAGCGCGCCACGGCGATCGCCGACCTGCTGCACGAAAACAGTTTTACGCCCGTCTCCGGGCAGACCGGGCCGTTCGCGCTGCGTCTGGCGATCGAGGAAAACCGGCTGCTGATCGACATCACCGGCGCCGACCAGTCGACCGAGGCGATCCAAGTCGGTCTCGGGCCGTTCCGCCGCATCGTCAAGGACTACTACGTCGTCTGCGAGAGCTATTACGACGCGCTGCGCCGCCAAAACCTCTCCCAGGTCGAGGCGATCGACGCTGGCCGCCGCGCGTTGCACGACGAAGGCTCGGTCCTGCTCGCCGAGCGCCTCGCCGAGAAGGTCGCGGTCGACCACGACACTGGTCGGCGCCTCTTTACCCTGATCTGCGTGCTCCACCTGCGGGCATAAGCGTCGCGATGCCGCGCTTTTGTGTGCGCGAGGCATGCGCTAACTTGTTGAGATGCCTACCCTCGTGCTCGCTTCCGCGTCACCGCGCCGGCTGGAGTTGCTGCGCCAGATCGGCATCGTGCCGGACGCAGTCGATCCGGCCGAGATCGATGAGACGCCGCTCAAGGCAGAGTTGCCGGCGGCGCATGTGGTGCGGCTGGCACGAGCCAAGGCCGAGGCAGTGCGCCCGCGGCACCCAGGAGCGTTTGTTCTGGCGGCGGATACGGTCGTCGCGTGCGGCCGACGCATTCTCGGCAAGCCGTCGGATGAAGCGGCGGCGCGTGCGTTTCTCACGCTGCTGTCGGGGCGGCGTCACCGGGTGTATGGCGGCATTGCGGTGGTCGATCCCGACGGACGGATCACGACGCGGCGGGTCGTCAGCCAGGTCGCTTTCAAGCGGCTTTCCGACCGGGAGATCGCACGTTACATCGCGACCGGCGAATGGCGCGGCAAGGCGGGCGCCTATGCGATCCAAGGGTGCGCGGCGGCGATAGTGTCCTGGATGCAGGGGTCATACTCGAACGTGGTCGGATTGCCCCTGTTCGAGACGGCGCAACTGCTCACGGGGCTGGGCTATCGATGACCGCCGAACTGCTGATCGCCGTCGGGCCGGGAGAATGGCGCGCCGCCTGGATCGAGGACGGCGAGGCACGCGAGCTTTACGTTGAGCGCGGCGACACCAAGCCGCCCGGCAGCCGTCATCTGGGGCGGGTGGTGCGGGTCGTTCCAGCGCTCGATGCGGCACTCGTCGATATTGGCGACGAACGGCCCGGCTTTCTTCCGCTGCGGGAGGCGCCGCTCAGCGCAACGGTAACCGAAGGTGCGGCACTCGTCGTCGAGGTGCGGCGCGAAGCGTGGCAAGACAAGGCGCCGCGCCTCAGCGGCAAGCTCTCCGATCCCTCCGCCCTTCCGGGCGGGTTCGATCCGCCGCTGCAGCTTTTCCCGACGCCCGGTCTCGCCGCCGCGCTCGCGCTGCGCCTACCGGCGAGACCGGCGTGGATCGCCGCCGACGACGCGGCGGCCCTCGCCGAGCTGCGCCGAGTATTTCCTGACATCGAGGTTACCGTCCGCCGCGGCGATGAATGGCCCGTCGATCTCGATACGCTGTTCGAGACGGCGCTCTCGCCGAGTTTGGCGCTCCGCGAGAGTGGCTCGCTGCATATCGACGAGACGCGCGCGGCGACGATGATCGATGTCGATACCGGATCCCCGGCCGGCGCATCGTCGGCGCGGGCCGCGCTCGCCGCCAATCGCGCTGCGGCCCGGCTCGTCGCGCAAGAGCTGCGGCAGCGCAATATCGGCGGTGCGGTGGTGGTCGATTTCGTCGGGCTCGAGCGACGGGATCATCGCGAACAAGTGCTGGCGACGCTCACCATCGCGCTGGCCGACGATCCGGCGAAACCGCAAGTGCTCGGTTGGACGCGACTGGGCCACCTCGAACTGACGCGGCCACGCCGCGGACGGTCGCTCGCCGACGCGATGCTCGAACCAGCGGGCCGGCGCAAGCAACCCGTTGCGCTCGCGCATGAAGCGCTCAGGCGGGTCCAGCGCGAGGCGCGGATGAGCCCGGCGGCGGCGTGGCGGCTCCGCGTCGCCCCGGCTATCGCCGCGGCGCTCCACGGCTCGGCTGCGCCGGCCTTGCGGATGCTCGAAAACCGGCTCGGACGGCGCATCGCAATCGAGCCGGTCGATGGGCTCGACGGTTTTGACATCGCCCCGGGCTGAACCCATATCGCCAGCATGACGCCCGCCGATCACACCACGCCGCCACGCACCGCATCGTGCCCAATCTGCGGCAAGCCCGCGCCCCGGCAGCATCGCCCATTTTGCTCCAAACGCTGTCGCGACATCGATCTCGGCCGCTGGCTGCGCGGCGTCTACCGGGTCGAAACCGACGAAGGCCCCGATAGCGGATCGGAAGAGATCGAGTAAGCGAGATTACCGGCGTGGGTGCGGGGTCCGCCGCCGACGACGATCGCGGTGGATGGCCCGTGCCTCGGCGTCGCGCTGCGGGTAAAAAAGGCAATCGCCCGTGCAGCCATGATCGCGGCAATGGCCGGTTCCCGGAACCCAGCCGCAAACCCGCGCCCAATGCACAGCGTCGGGTGCGGCGGCCAGTTCTCGCGCCCGCGCCGCGAGCTGCGGGGCATCCGTCGAGACAACGGCCATAACTGCTTCTGCCTCAATTCATCTCAATAGAAGTAATTAAGGTCCATATTACTTCCATTGCCAAGCGCTTTTTTTGTCCAATTCGTCACGTTGGGCCCATCGCGTAGACCACGATCCCGAGCAACTCTGCCGGGTCGTCGGCGCGTGGCGCGTAGGAAATCGGCTCGTCGCGCGGCGTCCACTGCACAGCCCGCTCCGCGAGCCCTACCCGACGCGGCACCGCGCTCTGGATCAGCACGTTACGCGGGATCAGTCGATTGCGCGTTCGGGTGATAAGCACGAGGTCGCCGACGATATTGCGGTCGAGAATACCGTAGAGGATTTCGTGGGTTCGACGACGGCCGCCCGCCAAATCGGGAGGATCGAGAAAGAAACGAACGAGGACTTTCGCACCGGCCGATACGGCTGCCGGAGATGGCATTGCCCGTCGCAGCAACAGCACCGTGCCCGGCGCGAAATCGATATCGGCGCTATCGTCAAATATCTCTGCCGCAACACAATTTTCGGCATCGGCCAAGTGCCGTAGCGGAACCCGCTCATAAGGTTCGAGCAAGTCGTAATCGGGGGGCCGCAATTCGGACTCGGCCGCAGCGACCGCGAAAACCAAAGGCGCCGACACACCCCGCACGCCGCCCAGCAGTTCACCGGCGGCGCGGCCCAATGCCTTCGCCAGCCGTTCGGCCGTATCGCTGTTGATCCGTTTGTCGCCGCGTTCGAGAGCCCCGTAATAAGCACCGCTAATCCCGGCGGCCGCGGCGGTCGCCTGCTGCGACAGGCCGCTATGCTCCCGCCATTCCCGTAACCGGTTGGGGTAGCGGCGTTCACCGGTCAACAGCGGAGGACGGCCACGGCTGCGCATCGGTTGGATCGTCTCGGCGATTGTGATTTTTTACGATCTTAACTGGGAAAATCGGGGAGCGGTAATTACTCCTATTGCAGCATAATAATGATGACGGGTTCCCTTGACGCTCGGACCGCGTGCATCGGACCGCGGTTCGGCGTAGGTGTGATGCATGACGGTGACGTTGCAGGCGACCGAATACGGTGAGGGCGAGCCGGTGGCGATCCTGCACGGGCTGTTCGGCTCGGGACGCAACTGGGCGAGCGTCGCGCAGCGGCTGAGCGTGAGTTGGCGGGTCATCGCGTTCGACCTGCGCAACCACGGCGGCTCGCCCTGGTCGGAGACGATGGACTATCTCGCGATGGCGGACGATGTGCGGGCGGCGATGCAGGCGCGCGGCGATGGACGGTATTCGCTGATCGGGCACAGCATGGGGGGCAAGGTCGCGATGGCCGCGGCGCTGATCGAGCCGAGCGCCGTCGAGAGCCTGGTCGTCGTCGATATCGCGCCCGTCATCTACCCGACGATGCCTTATGCCGCCTATGTGCAGGCCATGCAGGCGCTCGATCTCGGCACGATCACCCGCCGGCGCGACGCCGACGCAAAGCTCACCGGCGCCATCGGCGACGCGACCGAACGCGCGTTTCTGCTGCAGAACCTCGTGCTGGGCGACGGGCCGCCACACTGGCGGATCAATCTCCCCGCGATCGAGGCCTCGTTGCCGACGCTTGCCGGCTTTCCCTCGCTGCCGGCGGGCGCACGCTACGACGGCCCGGCGCTGTTCATCGCCGGCGGCAAATCGGGCTCTTTGGCGGCGGAGCACGAGCCGGCGGTCACCGCGCGGTTTCGCAACGCCGCGATCGTCCGCCTCGCCGAAGCCGATCACTGGGTCCATACCGATGCGCCGGAAGAGTTTCTCGCCTTGGTCGAGCCGTTTCTCGCCACCAGGATATTCGGCAATGCCGATTGATTTCGGTGGCGTTTCGCGCTGACATGAGGCCAAAGCACGTCAAGATGCGAAAGCTTGGGGTCGCGCGGGTCGGGCTGCACTGCACACCGACGCACCGCGCGGGTTGGAGGCACATGTCGAGGATGGCGGCCTTCGCCACCGCGGTTGCCTTGACACTGCTCGCGCTTCCCGGAGCGGGCGGCGCGGCGGAAGCCGTGGTGCTGCAGCTGAGCGGACCGGCGACGTTCGAGTTTGCCGGTTATTACGCCGCGTTATGGCAGGGTTATTACCGCGACACCGGGCTGGACGTGACCATCCGGCCGGGCGGTGCGCCTGACAACGTGCCGATCGACCCGGTGCGTGAGGTGGCCGAGAACCGGGCGCAGTTCGGCATCGGCACCACGCAGCTGGTAATCCGCCGCGCCCAGGGCCTGCCGATCCTGTTGGTGGCGCCGGTCTTTCAGCAGAGCGGCGCCGCGGTCTATTACCGCGCCGACAGCGATTTCTCTTCACCCGCCGCGTTGGTGAACGCGCGGATCGGGCGGCTAGCGGCGAGCGACATCCTCGATATCGAGCTGGCCACGGCGCTGCGCGCGGAGGGGATCGACCCGGCGAAAACCAAATCGGTGACGATCAAGCCCGATCAGGTCGTCACCGCGCTGGCCGACCGGACGATCGATGCGGCGTCAGGTTCGGCGTGGACCGTGCCATGGCAGGCGCACGAGCGCGGCGTCGTGCTCAAATCGTTCAATCCGGCGAATTACCGCGTCGAGTATTACGGCGACGGCCTGTTCACGATGCAGCGCGTAGCGACCGCGAGCCCGGAGACGGTCGACCGTTTCCGGACGGCATCGCTAAAGGGCTGGGAATACGCCCTACACCATCCCGACGACATGATCTCCCGGCTTATCGCCGACAAGCCGGGCGAGCCGGCGATCGCCGACATCGCCGGGTTCAATCGCTATCAAGCGGATGTGGCGCGACGCTTGGCGCGATATCCTGAAATTCCGCTCGGCTATTCGAATGGCGATCGTTGGACGCAAATCGAGGCGGGGATGATCGGCGCGGGCGCGCTGACCCGGACGGCCGATCTGGCGAATTTTGTCCGCGCCCAGCCATCCGAGACGTCACCGCCCAACCCGGCGGGCCCCTTGTCGCCGCCGATCCTGATCCTGCTTGTGGCGATGATCCTCGCCACGCTGACGTGGCTGGGCCAGAAACTGTTGCCAAGAATGCCGCGGATCCGGCTCCCGGCTCGGCGCCCTCGCCCGCCGGTCGAGCCGAGCGACGACACCGAGCCGTCGGCCGCTCCGATCGTCACGGCACTTCGCCCCTCAGCACCGCCCGCACCCCCGCCTCTCGCGCCGGCCTTGCCGCCGCTGGTCAATCTCAACGACGTGCTCGCGCCCCTCGAACGGCGCATCCGCCAGCGGGTGCGCGGCAAGGTCCGCTGCCGTTTCTCGCTGCTCGCCGAGCTATGGCCGTGCCGCACGGAAGGCGGGCCGGTGGCGGCCTCCGTGCTCGACCTCGTCGGTGCGGCGACGGCGGTGATGGACAGCGACGGCACGTTGATCGTCGGCACCCGCAACTTCGCGTTCCGCGCCGACGATCTCGCCGACTACCCGGGGGCGCGGCTCGGCGAGTTCGCACGCATCACCGTGCGCGACAACGGGCCTGGACTGACGGATGAGCAATTCGCCCGCGTCCTCGACCGCGAAACGACAACGCGTCCGGCGGTCGCGACCGCCGCCGCGATGATGCAGCGCCTCGGCGGGTTTGTCAGGGTTGAGAGCGCCGAGGGCGTCGGCACCGCGGTGCACCTCTATTTCACGCGCGCCGCGGACGAGGTAGCGGCGGAAGACGTGCCGACGGCACAGGTTGCGGAATAGGCCTATTTGCCTTCCGCGGCGACGTTGCGCAGATAGGCGCCGTAGCCGTTTTTGTCGTAGCGCGCGGCGGTACGCAGCAGATCGTCGGTGGCGATGTAGCCCATCCGCCACGCAATCTCTTCGAGACAGGCGATCTTCCAGCCCTGGCGGTGCTCGATGGTGCGCACGAATTCGGCCGCTTCGAGCAGTGAATCGTGGGTGCCGGTGTCGAACCAGGCGTAGCCACGGCCGAGCCTTTGGACCGACAATTCGCCGGCATCGAGATAGGCCCGGTTGACGTCGGTGATCTCGATCTCGCCGCGCGCCGAGGGGCGCACCGCGGCGGCGATGTCGAGCACCTTGTTGTCGTAGAAATAGAGCCCGGTCACCGCCCAATTGGAACGCGGCTGCTGCGGCTTTTCCTCGATGCTGGTGGCGCGGCCCGCCGCGTCGAAGGCGACGATGCCGTAGCGCTCGGGGTCGGTGACCTGGTAGGCAAAGACCGTGGCGCCGGTATCGCGGCGCGCCGCGGCCTCCAGCACCTCGCTCAAGCCGGCGCCGTACAGCATGTTGTCGCCGAGCACCAGCGCCACCCGGTCACGGCCGACAAACTCGCGCCCGACGATGAACGCATCGGCCAGACCGCGCGGCTCGGCTTGCGCCGCATAGCTGATCGAAACGCCCCAATTTTCGCCATCGCCAAGCACGGTGCGGAAATGCACCTGATCGTGCGGCGTCGTGATGACCAGGATGTCGCGAATGCCGGCAAGCATCAGCACCGACAGCGGGTAATAGATAAGCGGCTTGTCGTAAACCGGCAGCAGCTGTTTCGAAATCGCCAGCGTGATCGGGTAGAGCCGTGTGCCGAGTCCGCCGGCAAGGACGATGCCCTTCATCACCTGACCTCCACGGCAACCGGCGTTATCAACTCGTCGAGGCAGGCGGAGAGCGCTGTCTGCCAGGGTCGCGCGACAATATCGTAGCGACGCGCGATCTTGCCGCAATCGAGCGCGGAGTTGGCCGGCCGCGGCGTTGGCGTCGGATAATCCTTGGCGGGGATCGGTTGCACCACGGCGCGCGTCTTGGCGCCGCGGCGCTCGGCGCCGGCAAAAATCTCGCGGGCGAAGCCGTACCAGCTCGCCGTCCCGCCGCCGCAGAAATGGAAGGTGCCGAAGCCGTCGTCCCTGCCGGCGGCGAGCGCGGTGCAGATCGCGATCGTCGCGGCGGCGATATCGGCAGCGGCGGTCGGCGAGCCGATCTGGTCGTCGATCACCGTCAGCCGGTCGCGCTCGGCGCCGAGCCGCAGCATGGTTTTGACGAAATTGTGCCCGGTAGCACTGTAGACCCACGACGTGCGCAGGATCACATGGTGGTCGAGCCGCGCCCTGATTGCCGCATCGCCCGCCGCCTTGCTGGCGCCATAGACCGAAAACGGGTTGACCAGATCGTCCTCGACATAGGCGCCATTCTTGGTGCCATCGAAGACATAGTCGGTCGAGTAATGGATCAACGGCGCACCGATCTCATGGCAGGCCTCGGCCAGAGCCGCCGGACCGTCGCGATTGATCGCGAAGGCTTCATCGACATTCTTCTGCGCCGCATCGACCGCCGTATACGCCGCGGCGTTGACGACGATCACGGGTCGCGCCTCGATCACGGCGTTGCGCGCTTCGTCCGGACGACCGAGATCGATCGCGGGACGCTCGACAAAATCGACGCCAAAATCCGCCGGCCACTTGCTGCGCGTCAGTTCATGGGCGACTTGACCGGTGCGCCCAATGACGAGGATGCTGGTGCTCATGCGAGAGAATATGCCCCTGTCCCGCTTACAATAGCATAAACGGGGCCGCGCCGATTTTGGTGCACCCGCGACCTAATATCCCCGTGCCCGGTCGACGATGTTGAGCAGCGGCAGGCGCTGACGCAACCGCCGGATGTTCTCGACCACGTCGCGCGCGGCGATCTCGGGCACCGCGATCGACGCGATATGGGGCAGCACCAGCACCTGATCCATGCGCCAAAACGGATGCGTGTCGGGGAGCGGCTCGGTCTCAAACACGTCGAGCGTCGCCTCGGCGATCTGCCCGTCCTGCAACGCCGCTAGCAGTGCCGCCTCGTCGACCGTGCCGCCGCGTCCGCAATTGATCAGCTTGGCGCCGCGCGGCAACGCATACAGCGCGTCGCGGTTGACGATATGCCGCGTCTCGTGGGTCAGCGGCAGGAGGCAGACGAGGATTTCGGTGCGCGCGAGAAACGGCGCGAGTCCTTCGGACCCATGATAGGTCTCGATACCCTCGATCGTGCGCGGCGACCGGCCCCAACCGGCGACGCGAAAGCCGATTGATGCGAGCATTCGTGCCGCCGTTCCGCCCAGGAGACCGATCCCCATGATCCCCACCGGCACCTCGTACGAGGTGCGCGGCAGCGCGTAATGCCAGTGCGCTTCGCGATGCTGGCGTTCATAGCGGCCGAGGTCGCGGTAGTGGCGGAGCACGCACATCGTGACGAACTGCGCCATCATCTGGGCCATGACCTCGTCGCCGAGGCGGGCGACCGGGATGTGCGGCGGGATCGTCGCGTCAGCGAGGATCGGATCAACTCCGGCGCCGAGATTGGTGATCAGCCTCAGATTGGGCAGCGAGGCAAGTTCGCCCGGCGGCGCTTTCCAGACCAGCGCGGTCTCGATGTCGACGGGGTCGCCCAGATCGGGCGAGACGCGCACCTCGAGCTCCCGCATCTCCGCCTTGAGCGCCGCAGACCACGCCACCGGATCGTCGAGGCGACTGGAAAACAACAAAGCGCCGGGCATTTCAGCACCTCAGGGCAAGGTCCCCCCTCCCCGGGCTTGACCCAGGGGTCCACGAATAGTCAGAAACAATTCGTGGACCCCTGGGTCAAGCCCGGCCAAGGCAATTTTGTGGTTTTTGATGATCCTGACACCTATTCGTGCGGACGACCTCAACGTAGCGCTCGATCGATTTGCGGTGCAGCTTGCCGAGGCTGCAGCGCTGGCGGCGTTCGCGCTGATCCGAGCCCGATCGGCGGAGCGGGCAGAGGGTGTAGGCGCGGACGCGGACCGGCGGCAGGCGCTGGCCTTTGCGCGGCGGCACGGCATGGCGGTCCACCCGGCCAGGACGTCCTGCGCCTACAATTGGGATGGCAGCGCTCTCGACGGCAATACGGAGGCCTATGTGATCCTGCACGAGGTCGCGCATTACGTGCTGGCACCGCCCGAGCGGCAGAGGCTGCCGGATTTCGGCGCCGGTGCCGGACCGGACACGCGCGACCGCGCCGGCGCCGAGCGAGCCGCGATGCTGCCCGTGCTGGAACGCGAGGCCGACGAGGCGATGGCCTCGCTGCTGGGGATTTTGTGGGAGGCGGAGTTGGGACAGCCGGCGCTGGCCTCGTTCCTCGATCAGAACTGGCTCGAAGGGCTGGAGCGTTCGGCGGCGGCGCATTTTACCGCGGTGCTCTCCGCCTTAATCGACCGCAAGCTGTGGAGCGTCCCATGAACCGCATCGACCTCGAAGGCCGCGTCGCGATCGTCACCGGCGCGGCGCGCGGCATCGGCGCCGCTATCGCCGATCGGTTGGCGGCTTCCGGCGCGCGGATCGCGATCTGGGACATCGACATGGCGGTCGCCGAAAACACCGCGGCGTCGATCTTCAACGCCGTGCCGTTCGCCGCCGACGTGACCGACCCGGCCTCGATCGATCGCGCCTTGGCGGCGACGGTGGCGGGCATCGGCGCGCCCGACATCCTTGTCAACAACGCGGGGATCACCGGGCCCAACCACCCGCTCGACGAATACCCGATCGACGCCTGGCGGCAGGTGATCGAGATCGACCTGATGGGTGTGTTCTATTGCTGCCGCGCCGTTGTGCCGGTGATGCGCCGGCTGAATCGCGGACATATCGTCAATATCGCCTCGATCGCCGGCAAGGAGGGCAACCCCAACGCCTCGGCCTATTCGGCGGCGAAGGCCGGCGTCATCGGGCTGACCAAGTCGCTCGGCAAGGAGCTCGCCGGAACCGGCATCAGGGTGAACGCCGTCGCGCCGGCTGCAGCGAAGACCGACATTTTCAAGCAGATGACCGAAGCCCCGATCGACTACATGCTGTCGAAGATCCCGATAGGACGCTTTGTCCAGGTCGAGGAAGTCGCCGCGCTGGTGGCCTGGCTGTGTTCCGACGAATGCTCGTTCGCGACCGGCGCGGTGTTCGATATTTCCGGCGGCCGCGCAACCTATTAGCGCCGGGCCGCGGCTGTGACGCCAGCGGCGCGATCAGATCGCTGAGTTGTTCAGGAGTAGCTCGGTGTCGCTCTCGACGCGGCTGGCGATGGGATCGGCCAGCATCCGGAGCAAGAACGGCAAGTGAATTGAGATCCGGATAAACTCGTCTTCGACGTCGGTATGACCTTCGAGGCGTTGGCGCATCGCCGTTACGCTGAAATTGATCCGATATTCTTCCCAGCCGTAGTCCAGTGAGGCGTGTGCCGAGGCGATCTGCTCCGCTACATGCTGTAGCCCGTCGGCCAGCCGACGCTTGGCTTCCTCGCGGCCTAATCGATGAGACACGGTTACAACAACCGGATTCGGCACAACACACCTGGAAAAAACCGGCAAGACGCTCCGCTTTTCCCTCACCGGCCGAAGCGTTCTGTTGGCGATCACGGCGCCCGGTCTGCCATCCGGGGTCGGGACAGCATCCGCCTTGGCAATCGTCCAGCCAGCGTCCTTGATGTCATCGACGATTGCGCGCGCCAGCTCCGCAACGTCGCCGAGGGGTCTTGATCTGATCGTGTTCTCCACGATGGCTGCCAATTCGCTCCGATGAGGGGGTGTTGTCATGGGAACCTCTTGTGATGACCTATGAGGATGCGCGGCCGGGGCGGCCGACGCCGCATGCGTTAGAAGCACCGTGCGCCCGTAATGGCCACGGACGCCAAGCCTCGAACTCAGTTACGCCGACTGATCCTCATCCTGCTTCTGCTCCGACCGACCCTTACGCGACGCCCCGCACACACCGGCGGCGCAGGCGGCAGCGGCCCCGGCTGCACCCATGGCCAAAGTGGTCCCCGCCAAGATTGCCGCTGCGCCCCCAGCGCCGACGATGCCCATCGCCACGAATGGCATTGCCGCTGCACAACAGAACACTTTCAGCATCACACAATCTCCTGCGATACATTCTGTGGCGGAGATATCGTTTCGCGCTCGGCGCCTTCCTAGAGGCTACTTTGCACCGGCAATGAAAGCACCGCGTAGGTTAGGGGAGATCATCTCGCCGGGGACGGATGCGGCGATCCTGCCCGGCGGGTGGGTGAATTTCCTTACCGAGCGGTAGTCAAAGCGAGGGAACAGCGGCGCACTGCTCGTTGCGACGTACCAAGCATCATCGAGCCGGTCATTGATGCCGCGGTGCCAATCATATCCGCCGTGAAATTCGAGGATCCGTCAGAACGCACCGCGGTCACCATCACCCGGGCAGCCCCTCCGCTCAGGGTTCCGTTGAAGACGACCGAGTCATGATGACCGAAGCTGTCCTTGAACGTGTAAAGACCAGTCAGCCGGTCGCCCTCCTGCCGGAAAGGTATCCGCGTCCAGGTGATCGCAGGCAGGCCGCCTTCAACATAAGCCGAACACGAAAAGGAACCGGCCAGGGCAATCGGCTCGATCGGAATGCGCAAGGGATTGATGGCGCCGTCTGGCGCATATGTATTCGATGCCGCGCACCCGGCGATTAGAAACGCCAAGCCAGCCAGGCCTCCGATCGCGCGATACGCAGGCGCCCCCGAAGGGCCGCAGCGATCGCAGGGAATCTCAAACCAGGCGTGGCGCAGCGACCTCAAGCCGCTTCCTTGCGGCCGATCGCGGCGGCACGCTCGGCGAGGCGGCGGATACGACCCCAATCGCCGCTGGCGATCGCGTCGCGCGGCGCCATCCATGAGCCGCCGACCATCGACACGTTCGGCAACGCAAGATAGTGCTCGGCGGTACGCTCGTCGACGCCCCCGGTCGGGCAGAAGGCGATGCCGGGAAAGACCGGCGCCAGCGCGCGCAGCAGCGCGACGCCGCCCAACGCCTCGGCCGGGAACAATTTCATCACGCAAATCCCGAGCGCCCGCGCCGCCATGATCTCGGACGGTGTCGCGACGCCCGGCAGGTAGGGCAATTCGGTGGCGAGCGCCGCGGCGGCGAGCTGCGGGGTCGTCCCGGGGCTGACGAGAAACTTCGCACCGGCGCCAACCGCCGCGGCGACATCGGCGGCGCGCAACAGCGTTCCCGCACCGACGGTGACCTGCGGAAATTCAGCGGTGATGGCGGCGATCGACGCCGCCGCGGCCGCGGTGCGGAACGTCACCTCGATGACGCGCAGCCCGCCCTCGTAAAGCGCGCGGGCGAGTGGCACGGCATCGCGCTCATGCTCGATCGAAAGAACCGGAATGACAGCAGCGCCACGAAACAGCGGATGCATCGGAGTGTCCTCCTGCCGCGTACGCATTGGCCTTTTCTACGCTGTTCAGAGCGCCGGCGCATCTTTGTCGATCCACGCGGCGCTGCGACTGCGACAGGCCGCCGTTCCATGTCGACAAACCGACCGTGACCCGCGAATCGGTCGATTGACATGGCGGAGCTCCGGGCGATTTGATCCGGATGAATTGTAGCGGGAGTGGCGGGTGGAAAAGCGCAGGCTTGGCAAGACCGGTCTCGACGTGTCGCTGCTGGGGTTCGGCTGCGGCGCGGTCGGCGGGCTGATGGTCGGCGGTACGCTGGCCGACCAGCAGCACGCGGTCGCGCGGGCGCTGGAGCTCGGGATCAATTATTTCGATACCGCGGCGCAATACGGCAACGGGCGCTCGGAGGAGAATCTCGGGCGCGTGCTCAAGGCGCTGAAGCCGACCGACATCTATGTCGGAACCAAGGTGCGCCTGCCGCCCACCGCACCGGGGCAGATCGGCGCCGGCATCACCGCCGCGCTCGATGCGAGCCTCAAACGGCTGCAATTGGAGCGAGTCGATCTCTACCAGTTCCACAATGCGATCGTCGGCGTTACCGAAGGCGGCAATTTCGCGGTCGAAAGCATGCTCGAAGAGGTCGTGCCGGCGTTCGAGCAGCTCGTGCAGCAGGGCAAGATCGGCCATTACGGGATCACCGCGGTCGGCGAGACCGCATCGCTGCTGCGCGTCGTCGACGCGCGCGCCTTCGCGACCGCGCAAGTCAGCTTCAACTTGCTGAGCCCCAGCGCCGGCGCCTCGGTGCCTTCCGGCTTCCCGGCGCAGGATTACGGCGGGCTGCTGACCCACACCAAGGCCGCCAACATGGGCGTCATCAATATCCGCGTGCTCGCCGGGGGGGCCCTCAGCGGCAGCGAAGAACGCCATGCGCTCGCCTCGCCGCCGCCCGACCCGATCGGCTCGGGCAGCAGCTACAACATCGATCTCGAACGCGCGCGGCGCTTTATGCCGCTAGTGCACGAGGGTCACGCCGACAGCCTCGTCGAGGCGGCGCTGCGCTACGTGATCTCGTCGGATGCGATATCGACGGTGCTGATCGGCATCGCGACGCTGGAGCAGTTCGAAATCGCCGCCCGCTCGATCGAAAAAGGCCCGCTGTCGCCCGGCGCCTTGGCCCGCGTCGCCGAAATCCAGGCGGGCTTTGTCGGGGAGACGCGATGAACATCACCCCGACCGGCGACACCCTCGGCGCGACGATCGAGGGTGTCGATCTCAACGCCGAACTCGACCGGGCCACTTTCGCCGACATCCTGCGGGCGCTTGGTCAACACGGCGTGCTGCGCTTTCCGCGGCAGCATGTCGACCCCGCCCGGCAGATGGCGTTTTCACAGCGCTTCGGCTCGCTGGAAATCAATGTCGCCGGCGCCTTCCAGGAGCCGGGCTATCCCGAGATCATGATCCTGTCGAACATGAAGGACGATCGCGGCCGCCCGCTCGGCGCGCGCGATGCCGGGCAGGATTGGCACACCGACATGTCGTATAGCGAGACGATCGCCTTCGCCAACGTGCTTTACGCGCTCAAGGTGCCGCGTCGCGACGGGCAGCCGCTCGGCGGCACTGAATTCGCCAACATGCACGCCGCCTATGACGAGCTGCCCGACGACCTCAAGACACGGCTCGACGGAATGACCGTGCTGCACGATTTCAACAAATTCTGGGACATGATGTTGAAGCGGCCGGGCACCTGGCGGCAGCCGCTGACCCCCGAGCAACGCGCCAAGAAGCCGCCGGTGTCGCACCCGATCTTTCTCACCCACCCGATCACCGGGCAGAACGTGCTCTACGCCAACCCCGGCTATGCGATCCGCATCAACGAGCTCCCGGAGCACGAGAGCGACGACACCCTGGCGTTTCTGTTCCGCCACCAGTTGCAGGAAAAATTCCGCTGGGTACATCGCTGGAGCGAAGGCGACGTGCTGCTGTGGGACGATATCGGCACCCTGCACAACGCGCACGCCGATTACGGCCCCGATGAGCCCCGCCTCATCAAGCGTTGCCAGATCATGGCCGACCGGATCTTCGAACCCGATTTCGTGCGCGCGGCGCTGCGCGGACGAGACGCCCCGACAGGTTTGACCGCCAATCCCTGACCGGTCGGAAGCTCGACGATGGCGTGGCCTTGTGCGGCGATGAATTCATCCGCCGCCTGTTTCTGCCGTCGGTGCATGGTCCACCCGTAATCGTCGAACACCAGCATCCCGCCCGGTGAGATACGCTCATAGAGCGCCTCCAGCGCCGCGCGTTCCGGGCCGGGCGAGTTCATGTCCAGGTGGAGAAAGGCGATGACCGGCGGGGCGTCGACAAGAGTGTCTGGCACCGCGCCACGGTGGATCGCGACATAAGACTTGGCGGCAAAACGGCGTCGAACATGCTCGTAAATCTCCGGCCGTTTGTAATCACGATCGGCGCGGGCGAAGAACTCCGGGACGTCGGGGAAATCGGCTTCCGAGGAATATTGCGGCGCAAAACCGGCGAACGTATCAAACAAATGCAGGCGCCGGCCGGAGCCCGGCAGGTCCACCATCTCCGTCAGCACCCACGACATGTCGCCTTCGTAGACGCCACACTCGACAAAGTCGCCGGGGACCGACAAAGCCTGCCGCGCCGCCCAGATCAGGGTGTGAAAACGCCAGGAAATGCCGTTGGGCGAAGCGTATTGATTTTCGCCGGTCGAGCTGCTGGCGGCGCTGATCGCCTGCTGAAACGCAGGGTCGGCGAGAAAACCCGCTGCCCGGTCCAGAAGCAACATCCGGTCGCCCCAGAAGAGCGACCGGTGGTGGCGTCGGATCAGCTCGATAGCCCCGTCGAAGACCAGCGCGGCCGTCTTCTCGGCTCCGGCATGGCGGCGCAGCGTCGCCAGCGCGGTCTCGATCTCGGACAGGTCGTCCGCTTCGCTCATGCCTCCTCGCTGCGGCTGTCAGTGCTCGTCGCGGCGCGGCGGCATCGACAGGAATGCGTGAGCGACATGCCAGAACTGGTGCCGGTTGTGGCCGAAGACCAGCGCGTGGGCGGCGCCGGGCAGCACGACGAACTGCCGGTCCGGGTTCGGCAGCTTTGCGTAAAAATCGAGCAGGTCTTCCTCGCTGGCGATGCCGTCATGCTCGCCGCGGATCAGCATCACCGGTGAGAGCACCCGCGCCGGATCGACCACCGGCAGGTTGGCGCACATGTCGAGATAGGTGCCGGTCGGCACCTGGTCGCCGAATTCCAGCTCGGCGTCGGCAAGCGCGTCGGCGACGCGCAGATCGCTGGTTCCCGGATGGTCGCGGGTGAAGATGCTGCGGATCATGTCGCGGTCGCGCAGCCGGCGGTTATGCGTGCGGAAATACGGCAGTTGCTCCGAGCGCTTTGCGAGCGTCGGGGAGTTGCGGCCGGTATAGGTGAAGGCGTTGAGGATCAGCCGGTCGACCAGCGCCGCGCGCTCCATCGCGAAGGCGGCGGCGCGCAGCGCGCCCGACAACTCACCGAGCAGGTGCATTTTCGCTTGGCCGGTTTCGCGGATCACCAGTTCGCTGGCCGCGATCAAGTCCTGCACGCCGCTGGCGATATCGGAATTGCCCTCGGTGCGCGACGACCGGCCGTAATTCTCGTGATCCATCGTCCACACGTCGTAGCCGAGCTCGGCGAAGATGTTCATCGTCGAATACTCGCCGCCGGGTGCGACCAGGTCGAACGACGACAGCCCGGAATTCGACGAGCCGTGGACGAGGAACAGCACGGGCCTCGTCCCCTGCCCGCTTCGCTTGCGATAAACCGCGAGGGAAACCTCGCCTTTCTTCACCAAATAATCCGTGCGTTCGACCACCGGCGCGCGGCGAACGGGATCAAAACCGCCATCGGGCATTTTCTAAGACCTCCCTTAAGTCCCTGCTGCCCTTTGGTTGGCGCCAGGGTTGATACAGAAATTCATCATCCAAGCCTCACGACCGCTCAGCTTCCCAGTAGCGCGGCCCGGAAGCGGTTGCGGCAGGCGGCGGGATCGAAATTGCGCTTGTAGGCCGGCGGCTCAGCCGGGGCGACGCGCAGCACGACAAACGCCGTGCCGTTGCCTTCGCGCAGCAGCCGGGCGCCCTCGGCGAGCTCCAATTCGGTGGCGATCGTGCCGGTGCGCTTGATGCCCGAGCCGATCGCGATCTTTTCGAGATCGACGCCGAGGCTGGTATGGCTCTTCTGCCAGCCGGTCTCGCCGTAATGGCCGTTGTCGACGACGAGGATCGCGAAATTCGCGGGGTTGATGATCGCCACGGTCGCCAGCGCGCCGACATTCATCAGGATCTCGCCATCGCCGGTCGCGACCAATACGCGCTTGTCGGGCCGCGCCAGCGCCAGGCCGAGCCCGATCATCACGGCGCCGCCCATCGCCCCGGCCATGGTGTAGATCTGCGCGCTGTCATGGGTCAGCGCAGCGATGTCGCGCGCGGTGCCGGCGAGACCGGTGACGATCAGGAAATCATCCGGCCTGCCAATCAGCGCCGGCACCGCCTCGCAGCGGTCGAGAACGAAACCGGCGGCCATCGCCGCCGCCACGTCCACGCCCTGCGGGTAACGCATTGCCATTATCTTGTCTCCTCCAGCCCTATACGAGCCGTTGCCCCCGTCGGAAGTTACCCCCACCCCAACCCTCCCCCGCCAGCGGGGGAGGGTGCACGGTTGAAACGCGGGCAGAAGTCCTCCCCCTCCCCCGCTGGCGGGGGAGGGCTAGGGTGGGGGTAAGACGCGGGGCCCGCTGTTTCAATCTAGAACGCCTTGGCGCCGAGCAGCTTTTGCGTCAGCAGTACCGCGACCGCGTTGCCGCTCTGGAACACCACGGTCAGCGCCGCCTCGACGGTCGGGATCACTTCCTCCGGCTTTTCGACGCGCTCGACGATGACGCCCATCGCTCCCAGCACCGGCTCGACCGCCTGGCCCATCGGGAATTGCCAAGGATTTCCCTCGCCGAAATCACCGCGCATGCTGATCAGCATCAGCATCGGAAAGCGGCCGCCTTTCGCCAGCGAGAGCATATTGATGCAGTTGCCCGCACCGCTCGACTGCATCAGCAATACGCCGCGCGCACCGCCGAGATCGGCGCCGGCGAGCAGCGCCACGCCTTCCTCCTCAGTCGTCAGCGCCACCGAATGCACGGCGGGATCGGCGAGCGAGTGGTCGATCAGGATGCGGTGCCCCGCATCGGGCACATAGGCGAATTGCGTCACGTTGTTGCGGCGCAACAGATCGTACAGCTGATCCTGCCACCGCTCGCCCGCACCATCCATCTCCCGCCCCTCCTCGCGAACCGGCGGCACCGTCGCGCCAACATCGGCGAAAGGCAACCCTCTCGCTATTCGCGCCGTTGCCTGTGCTATGATCGGCGCGGCGACAACGCCGGAAAAGCGGAGGCATTGCCGTGAAAATCAGGATCGAGTGGTGCAAACCTTGAAACTATGAGCCGCGCGCTCTCCGTGCGAGGGCATTGTTGGAGCAGAAATACGGCGCCGAAGTCGAATTGGTGCCGGGTGTCGCCGGTGTGTTCGATATCACCGTCGATGGCGTCTTGAAGTATTCCAAGAAGCAGACCGGTCGCTTCCCGACGGACGATGAAGTGGTGGCGACGGGCAGTTAGTGCGCCCAGCCGGCCGGCGATTGCGCGAGGCGCGGTTCGCCGGCCGGCCACCGCCGTCTCCGCAGATATTTAAACTTTTAAACAATGCCTCACGTTAACCAGTGCTCTTTACGGTTTGGCAATCGTTTGCCTGCATGATCCCTTCCGTCAGCCCCCTAGGAGGATTTAGATGTTCACGACCATTCTGAAGCTGCTGCGGAACGAGGACGGTGCGACCGCGATCGAGTATGGCCTGATCGCGGCGCTGATCGCCGTCGCCGCCGTGACTGTGATGGGCACCGTCGGCACCAACCTGTCGAGCACCTTCAACACCGTCGCAACCAAGCTCTAATCAGCGGCATCCCAAAACGCCCGGCGGCACCGCCGGGCGTTTGTCGTTTCGGGCGAGCTCCGCTCAAACAGAATGGCCGGACCTGATCCGGCCATTTATGCTTTCGGGTTCACCTTCTCCTTGTCACCCCCGCGAAGGCGGGGTCCAGGGACTGGCTTCCCGCTCTCGTAGGAATGACGACATCGCTCTCAACAAAAAAAGGCCGCCTCTCTCGGGGCAGCCGTTTTTTTTGCTCGATTACCGAGAGTGAAGCGTCACGTCGTGTTGTTGGGCAGCAGACGCGGCATCGTCACGCTGGAGCCGACGTGAGTGAAGATGTCGACGAGTTCGCTGGCCGAGTTGGTCGAGGTGCAGCCGCCGCTCCCGCCCGAGTTGTCGGAGTAGAACTTCGTCGAGTCCGAGGCGATCTGCGTCATCGTCGAGCATGCCGAGATATGCGTCGAATCGGTGCTGCAGCTGCCGGACGACGAGGTCGAGGCGCCGTACGCGATCGAATAAACCCAGGTCCCGGCAGTCGTAGCAGCCGTCGCCGCAGTGATCGCCTCGTGACACTGGTTGTTGTACTTGCCGCTCGGCATGTTGCTCGATGAGGCACTGGCGTCACCGTCACTGAGCAGGATGATCACCTTCTGCACCCCGGACCGGCCGTTCGTCGTCAGCGCAGTCTGCGCGGCGGTGATCACATCGCCGTAGAAGGTGCCGACGCCGCCGATGGCCTCGAGCCCCTGAGTGCAACCAGAGGCGCCGCCACGCGCCGCTTTAACCAGGTTGGAGCTGGTGTTGAGTGTCGTCGTCGTGTCGGAGGTTTTGTAATCGCTCGACAGCCCGATGATCTGGTAGACCGGTGAGGAATCATACGCGACGATCGTTGGGTCGGGGCTGGCGTTGCAATCGTATTCATAGCCCACCGAGGTTGAGTTCCTGACGCCCGGGAACACCATCAAGCCGACATGATCCTGCGACGGCCAAAACCCTTGGAGCAGCGAGCGGACGCCGGCGAGCGCGCAGTCCTCGCGCGTCGAGTGGCTGATCGAACAATTCGCGTCGCTGGTGTTCATCGACGCGGTGGTGTCGAGAATGATCATGACGTCGAGCGCATTGGGCTTGCCGCCGCCCGCACCGGCGGTCGAGGTCGCGGAAATCTGCACCGTGTTGATGCCGAAGATCGGCGCGAAATAGAGCGGAACGGTGGCATTTTGCTGCACGACGATCGCATTCGCCGTGCTCGACCCGCTGCACGGTACGCCGGTGCTGGTAAAGCATCTCAGCGCCGGATAGCCCGAGGCCATCGTCACGGTGAAGCCGGTGGTGGCGTTCCTGTCGGTCGCCACGGCACTGTAGGAGTTCGCGGTCGCAATCGCGGTCCCGGCGGAGATATTCGCGGCACCGGCCATCGCCGCCAGGTCGGCGGTGTTCTGCAGTTGGCGCTGGGCGCGGGCCACATTGCCGACATCGACCGACAACGCGGTCAGCCCGGCGGCCCCGGTCAGGATGCCGGCCGTCAGGATCGCGACGGACCCCCGTCGCTCGTTACACAGTTTTCGCAGCAAAGCTTTCATGGTCCCGCTCAGTTCACAAGCCCAGTCATTTGGGCGGACAAGGTGCAGGTCGGCGCGAAATTGTAGCCATAAACCGCCAGGCTGCACGGATAGGTGGCCGCGACCGTCGCCGGTTGCCCGGCAGCGTTGGTCAAGGCCGTCGAGCACGCGCTGTCGTTCGCGCAGCTCGTCCCGTTGACCGAAAGGGTGACGGTAATACTCCCCGACGTCAGGGTGGGCGACGATCCGGTAATCACGCTCACCGTGTCGGTGTAGGGCGTGGTGTCGCCACGGCTCAGCGAAAATTGCCGCGCGCCGGCGCCGACGGCATTGGTCAGCAGCACATAATTGCTGATCACGAGTCCGAACTGGAACGTGCCGAGAACCAGCAGCAGCAGCACCGGCGCGATGACGGCGAATTCGATCGTCACAGTGCCTTGGCGGCCTGCGGCGAGATCGAATAAGCGGCGGATCATGGCGGGGGCGGCCATCGATTACAGCGTCACCTTGAGTGCGGACGCCCCTAATGTGCCGTCAAAAGGTTGCCGAAAAGTAAAAGGAAACCGAGGCCGCGTAAGGGGTTGCCCAGGCTGCGGCGGGCAGACACGGCCTTCGATGCAGATCGCGAAATCCGCCCGCGGTTATGTGTTCGTTAACCATTGTTAGCGACAATTCCAGCCATCGAATATGGAGTGCCGCATGGCGCTGCAGTTGCAATTTGCCGCCCTGCTTGGATTTGCCGCGTTGATGCTGATCGCCGCGATCGAGGACTTGCGTCGGCTGATCATCCCCAACGTACTGATCGTTTCGCTCTGCCTATTGTGGCCGTTCTATATCCTCGCCGCGCCGAGCTGGCTGGGGATCGCAGGGTCGCTCGCCGCCGCGGTCCTGGTGTTTCTCGTCGGCGCCTTGGCATTTTCGCGCGGCTTTCTTGGGGGCGGCGACGTGAAGCTGCTGGCGGCCGCGGTGCTCTGGGCAGGTCCCGGCGGCACACCGGCGCTGCTGGTGCTGACCGGCGTGCTGGGCGGCATGCTCGCGCTGCTCCTGCTGATGCCGCAGGGCGCCCATATCGCGGCGCTGGCGCGCGCCAAGCTCGGCCCCGGCGAGGACGCGACAAAACCCGACGTCGCCACGCCCGTTCCCTATGGCATCGCCATCGCCGCCGCCGCGATGCTGATGATTTTCCTCCCGCATTTCCGTTAGGCCCATGCGCACCCGCACCCTCCTACTGCTGATCGTCGCGCTGGTTCTCGCCGGCGGCACCACCATGATGGCCCGCGTCTGGCTTGCCTCGCAGCGCATGGCGAGCCAGGACGCGGCGCCGATCGCCGTGCCGACGCCGTCGAAGTCGGTGCTCATCGTGCGGTCGTCGCTCCAGCGCGGGCAGATCCTGCGGCCGGACGATCTCGCCTGGGAGCCGTGGCCGGAAGGCGGCATCGCCAAGAATTACATCGTGCTGGGAACGCGCACGCCCGAAACCTACAACGGCTGGGTGGCGAAGCAGCCAATCGCCGCCGGCGAGCCGCTGATCGAAGCGAAGATCGTCGCACCCGGCAATCGCGGCTTTCTCGCCGCTGTGCTGCATCCCGGGATGCGCGCCGTGTCGGTTCCGGTGACCGTCACCTCCGGCATCGCCGGCTTTGTCTTCCCCGGCGACCAGGTCGACCTGATTGTCACCTACGCAGTGCAAGATCGCCCTGAAGCCGGACAGAAGGACGCGGGCCCGGCCCTCGAGCATAAGGTCTCCGAGACGGTGCTGCACGGTGTCCGCGTCATCGCCATCGACCAGCGGCTCGACAGCAAGGCGGGCGAGGCGACCGTCGCCAAGACCGCGACATTCGAGGTTACGCCGAAGCAAGCCGAGATCGTCGCGCTCGCCAACGAGATGGGCAAGCTGTCGCTGAGTCTGCGCAGCCTGGTTCCCGGGCCCGACGAAACCAATCCCCCCGACGAGATCAAGGTCAGCAATTCACGGGACGCCAAATCTTCACGCGCCGACGCACTCAATCCCCCCCGCTCTGAAACCTACACCTTGGACAGCGATGTCAGTCCGCTGCTGCCCGGCCCCGGCGCCAAGTCGGGAAGCGCCGGCGGCGTGGCTGAAGGCGTGACGATCCTCCGCGGCGGCCAGAGCACAGTGACGAACACCGTACAGAAATAAAGACTTGGGGGGTGTGATGTATCGTTGGCTTACCGGGCTTATCGCCCTGACCTTATGGGTCCAATTCGTTTCGCAGAGCGCCGCGCAAACGCCGGCGCCCTCTGCATCACCACCGTCAGTTTCCGCCGTGCCGGGCACCACGCCGCCCGTCGCGCCGCCGTCTACCACCACTGGGGCGCCAAGCAGTAAGCCGCCGATCACCATCAGCCAGGTCCCGCCGGGCGGCATGCCGATCGCGCTCGAAGCCGGCAAAGGCACGTTGCTCCGGCTCAATGCGCCGGCCGCGACGGTGTTCATCGCCAATCCCGACATCGCCGACGTGCAGGTGAAGTCGCCGTCGCTGATCTATCTGAGCGCCAAGCAGCCCGGCGAGACGGTGATCTACGCGGTCGACGCCGCCGACAACGTACTGCTCCATTCGCCGGTGCGGGTCGAGCACGATCTGTCACGCGTCCGCAAGTCGATGCGCCAACTGATGCCGGGCGAGAACATCTCGGTCAGCTCGGTCGAAAACTCGCTGGTGCTGAAGGGTGACGTGACGAGCGCCGGGCGGGCGGAAAAGGCGCGCGCCTTGGCGGCATCGGTCGCCAGCGCCGTCGATATCAAGAACGCAAACGTCGTCAACCAGCTCGCGGTCAGCACGCCGAACCAGGTGAACCTGCGGGTCAAGATCGCCGAGGTGAACCGTACCGCGCTCAAGGCGCTCGGCTTCAACTGGTCCAAAGCGCCGCAAGCCTGCGTCGCCGCTGGCGGCAACCTCGGCGGAATCGCTTGCGGCATGACGAGCAACCTGCTGGCGCTGACAAATAATCCGTTCACCAATCAGGCGATTACCACCACAAACACCATCTCCTACGGCATTCCGATCCCTGGCAGCGGCTCACGGCTTGAAGGGATTTTCGATGCCCTGTCGCAGGAGAACCTGATCACCACGCTGGCCGAGCCGAACCTGACCGCGACGTCGGGTCAGACCGCGAGTTTTCTCGCCGGCGGTGAGTTCCCGGTGCCGATCGCGGGCAACGGGCAAGGCAACGGCGGGTACAACATCACGGTCGACTACAAGACCTTCGGCGTCGCGTCGATTTCACGCCGACGATCATCGATGCGAACCACCTCAGCCTGAAAGTCCGCCCGGAAGTCAGCCAGCTCTCGACCACCGGCGCGGTGTCGGTGCCGCTGACCGCCACCGCCGTCGTTACAATTCCGGCGCTGACGGTGCGCCGGGCAGAGACCACGGTCGACCTCGCCAGCGGCCAGAGCTTTGCGCTCGCCGGCCTGCTGCAGCATTCGTCCGAGCAGGACATCACCAAGATTCCCTGGCTCGGCGATATCCCGATCCTGGGGCAGCTTTTCCGCTCGAACCTGTTTCAACGCAACGAAACCGAGCTGGTGATCATCGTCACGCCGTATCTGGTGAAGCCGTCGAACACGCCGCTCGCAGCGCCGACCGACGGGTTGATGCTGCCGCACGACGCGGAGCGGATCGCCACCAATGCGACCTACAAGCAGACCCTGCCGGGACCGCAGCGCGGCCCCCAACCGGCGGGCGGGCAGCCGGGCCTGATCGGCCCGGTCGGCTTCAAGCTCGATTGACGGGGGCCAGAACATGCATCGCAACCGCTCTATCCTCGCTTTGGCGCTGACGATCTTCGTCGGCGCCTGCGCGCCGGTGACGACCTACACCGACGCGGAAGCGCCCAAGCGCCTGAAACTCGACAGCGCGACGACCCAGCTCAATCTCCACTTCGCGCCGGGCAGCGCCGCGCTGTCCGCGGGCGAGACCGCACGGTTGCGGCAGCTCGCCGCGACCGGACGGGTCGATCCCAGCGACCGGGTCACCATCGCGGTCAACGGCGCGCCGCAGCTTGCCCAGGCGCGCGCCGGGGCCGTCGCCGCGGCGTTATCCCCCTACGGCATCGTGCCGATGACCGACTACGGCGATGCGCCGCCCAATGGCGCGGTGGTCGCGATCACGCGGACGCTGGTGACGCTGCCGCCCTGCCCGAACTGGAGCAAGCCGCCCTACTCGGATTACGGCAACCAGCCGAGCAGCAATTTCGGGTGCTCCACCGAAGCCAATCTCGGGATGATGATCGCGCACCCGACCGACCTCGCCAGCGGCCTACCGGTCAGCGGCGCCTCGGGACAGCCGGCGGCGTCGGCGGTCAACCGCTATCTGAACGACAAGGTTCAGCTACCCGCGAGCAACACGGCGTTGCCGGTCGCGACACAGAGCACGCCGGCGCAGGGTCCGGGCACCAATCCGAATTCACCAGGCGGGAGTCAGTAATGGCAGCAGCCGTCGAACGTTCGACCGCGAACGCGCGCAAAACCGAACGGGCCGGCATCGTCGCGATCGTCCACGACCAGGCTACACTCGATCGCATCCAGGGCGTCGTCCGCGAATTGCAGCTCGACGACGAGCTGAGTTTCGAGCCGACGCTCGACGCCACGCTGCGCCGCATCCACGAGGGTGCGGCGCCGCGCGTTGTGGTCATGGACTTGAGCGAATCGCCGGCGCCGATCTCGGAACTCAGCGCCGCGCGGGCGGTGGGTGGCGCAGAGCTCAAAATCCTCGCGCTCGGTACGGTCAACGATGTCGGGCTCTACCGCGACATGATCGCGGCGGGGGCGACCGATTATCTGGTCAAGCCTCCCGGCCGCGAGCAGTTGACGGCGCTCTTCGAGAAGAATACCGGCGGCGGCGGCAGCGCCGGCCTGGGTCAGGTGATCGCGTTTCTCGGCAGCCGCGGCGGCGTCGGCACGACGACGGCAGCGGTTTCCTGCGCCTGGGTGTTCGGCGAGGATCGCAAGGAGCGCTGCGCGCTGGTCGATCTCGACCTGCATTTCGGCACCATTGCGCTGAAGCTCGACAGCGATCCGGGCAACGGGCTGTGCGAGGCGCTGGAGCAGCCCTCCCGCGTCGACAGCCTGTTCATCGAGCGGGCGATGATCAAGGTCAGCGAGAACCTGCGCATCCTGGCGGCCGAAGCGGGGCTGGCCGACCCGCAGGTCATCGATACCGGTGCGATCGACGTGCTGCTCTATGAGCTGCGGCGCAAATTCGCCTGGGTCGTCGTCGACCTGCCGCGCTACGTGACGCCGGTCCACCGCGTGGTTCTGAGCACGGCCAGTCGCGCGATCCTGGTGTGCGAGCGCAGCCTCGCCGGGCTGCGCGACACGATCCGCATCCAGACATTGCTGCGCGAGCAGGCGCCGCAGACCCGACTGTTCCTCGTCGAATCCGGCGCCCATGGCGATCGTGCGACGGTCGGCAAGGGTGAATTCGAAAAGGCTGTCGGCAAGACGTTTGACGCGGCCCTGTCCTATGACCCGAAGGCCGCAGGCGCCGCGGCGAATGCCGGGCAGCCTGTCCCCCTCGCCGCCTCGCGCAGTGCCTATTCCAAGGAAATCCACCAACTGGTCGACAAGTTCGCCGGGGCCGCGGCCGACGCGAAGAAATGGCGGTTCGCCCTACCATGGTAAGTCTGTTTCGCAAGTCCCCCACCGAGCCTGATCTCGACGGCCGTATCGCCGGGCTGGCACGCCGGCGTCTCGCCGGACAGGCGGTCGAGCCGGTTGACGCCCAGCCGGCGCCGGAACCGATGCCGGAACCGGCGGCAAAACACGAACCGATCCGGCCGATCGCCGTACTGAACGGTGCGCCGGCCGCCGCGCGATTAGAACCGGTCGATGTCCCACGCCGCGAACCCGTTCCGCCGTCCGATCCCGTGCGCGCGTTTGCGCCCGATCCGATGCCGGAGACCGCTGCCGATCCTTTGATCCTGCCGACGCGCGAAGCAGCGCCAGCGGAACCGCCGCCGACGCCGTTCATCGTCAAGCCGGTTGAGCGGACCGCGATGCCGCGGGCGGGCGGGCCTTCCCCCGACACCTCGGGGCAATCGCTGGAAGCGAAGCTCGAGGCAGCGCGAGCGCAACTGATCTCACGCCTCTCCGGCGAAATCCGCCACGAACGCCGCAGCCTGTTGAGCCGCGGCGAGTTGGCGAAGCTGGTCGACGCAGCGGTGCAGGCACATTTCGTGCGCAACGCGATCAACGCCGACCCGCTCGCCCGGCGCGACCTCGTCACCGCGGTCCTCCAGGAGCTGCTGAACCCTGGCTCTCCAGACCCGGAGGCGCTGGGTAACCGCCGCATGCCGCATCGCGCCCTGGTCGAGGCGGCGAAGGCGCAAATACAGCCGCTGGTGCTGGAACACATGGATGTCGCCGCCGCCGCCGAAATGCCGCGCCCGGCCTTCGAGGCGCAGCTGACCGGTTGGGTCAAGGAGCTGCTCGCCGAGACCAAGATCCAGCTCAATTTCGCCGAGCAGCGCGAACTCGTCGAATCGCTGATCGCCGACATGCTGGGCCTCGGGCCGCTCGAACCGCTGATGGCGGACGAGACGGTGACCGACATCATGGTCAACGGCGCCAAGCAGGTCTATATCGAGCGCCGCGGCAAACTCGAACTCGCCGACGTTCAGTTCCGCGACGATCAGCACGTCATGAACGTCGCGACCAAGATCGTTTCGCGCATCGGCCGCCGCATCGACGAGGCGAAGCCGCTGGTCGACGCCCGCCTCGAGGACGGCAGCCGCGTCAACATCATCATCCCGCCGCTGGCGCTCGACGGGCCGTCGATCTCGATCCGCAAATTCGCCAAGAAGACCATCACGCTCGACATCATGGCGCAGAATGGCAGCATCTCCACCAGCATGGCGACGGTGCTGAAGATCGCCGCCCGCTGCCGGCTCAACATCCTGATCTCGGGCGGCACCGGCTCGGGCAAGACCACGCTGCTCAATGCGATGTCGCGCATGATCGATCCGGCCGAGCGGACGGTCACGATCGAGGACGCCGCCGAGCTGCAGATGCAACAGCCGCATGTCGTGCGCCTCGAAACCCGCCCGGCCAATCTGGAAGGCAGCGGCGAGATCACGATGCGCGACCTCTTGAAGAACACGCTGCGTATGCGCCCCGACCGCATCATCATCGGCGAGTGCCGCGGCGAAGAAGCGCTTGACATGCTGCAGGCGATGAATACTGGCCATGACGGCTCGATGTCGACGATCCACGCCAACAATCCACGCGAGGCGCTGACCCGCCTCGAAAACATGATCAGCATGGGGGCGGTGAACCTGCCATCGAAGGCGATGCGCACGCAGATCGCCTCGGCGATCAACCTGATCTGTCAGGTGAGCCGCATGCGCGACGGCGCCCGCCAAGTCACCCACATCGTCGAAGTGGTGGGCATGGAAGGCGACATCATCACGACCCAGGAGCTGTTCAACTATCAGTTCCAGGGCGAGACCGGCGAAGGCCGACTGCGCGGCACGTTCCAGTCGACCGGCATCCGCCCCGCTTTCCTCCCGCGGGCCGAGTATTTCGGGCTCGACCGCGCCTTGCTGGAAGCGATCTGACGATGGCGATCGATCCGGCCACGATCATGGCGCTTGGGCTTGGCCTGATGGTCGCGCTCTTTGTGATGCTCATCGGCGGCATCCTGGGCGGCAGCGAGGCGCGCCGCTATCGGCGCCGGCTGACCCTGGTCACCGGCGGCAAAAAGGCGGTCGACCCAACCGCACCGGAGGCGCGCTCGCTGGCGCGGCGCGAAACCACCACGCCGGGGATGGACCGCCTGGTCAAGGGCTGGCTGCCGCGCCGCGACCTGCTCGTCGCCAGGCTGCAGCGTACCGGACGCGGCATCACCCTCGGTCACTACGCGGTGACGACCGCCGCATTTACGCTGTTCGCGATCGCCTTTTGCTGGCTGTTTTTTCACCTGCAGATCGGGACGGCGGTCCTGCTCGGCATAGCCGTTGGCGTCGGCCTGCCTTACGCCGTCATCGGCTCGATGGGCAAGCGCCGGGTCAAGGCCTTCCTCAGCCTGTTCCCCGACGCCATCGACCTGATGGTGCGGGCGTTGCGCTCGGGTCTGCCGATCAGCGAGGCGATCATCGGCGCCGCGCAGGAAATCGGCGACCCTGTGGGGTCCGAGTTCAGCAGCGTCGAGAGCGGCATGCGGATGGGCCGCGACCTTGACAGCCTGCTGTGGGATATCGCCAAGCGCATCGACGCGCCGGAGCTGCGCTTCTTCATCATCGCCCTCGGCGTGCAGCGCGAAACCGGCGGCAACCTGGCGGAAACGCTGGCCAACCTGTCCGACCTGCTGCGCCGGCGCAAGATGATGCAGCAAAAGGTCCGCGCGATGTCGAGCGAGGCCCGTGCCAGTACGATGATCCTCGGCTCGCTGCCGTTTGTCGTGACCGGGATTCTCATGCTGACCTCGCCCGGCTACATCCGGGTGCTGTTTATCGATCCACGCGGGATGATGCTCGTGGCGCTGGCCGTCGGGATGCTGTGCACCGGCATCGGCATCATGGTCAAGATGGCGAAGTTCGAGATATGAGCAGCGTTGTCATCGACGCCTACCTGCCGTTCGGGCTCGCGCTCAATGATGTGATCGCGATCATGGCGGGGCTCGCCGTGCTGGTGACAGTCTTCGCCTTGTGGCAAGGCCTGCGCGCCGACACCGCGTTCGAGCGCCGCCTGGCGCAGATTGCCGACAAGAAGCAGGCTATGCGGCTCGCCGCGCTGGCCACACGCCGCCAACGCGTCCAGCTCACACCGGCGAGCATCATCCACGAACTGGTGACCCGGCTCGACTTGCTGCGTTCACACCATGCGACCGAGGCGCGCATGATACTCGCCCGCGCCGGAATGCGGTCGCGCGACGCGGTGGTCCGCTATCTGTTCGCGCGACTCACCCTGCCCTTGGCTTTTGCGCTGGCGACGCTGGCCGATGGCTACACGCTACACTTGCTGCCGATCCCGCAAAATCTGCGGCTGCTCGCCGCGGCCGGTGCAGCCGTGTTCGGTTTCTTCGGCCCAGGGATCTACATCAAAAATCTGACCGCCAAGCGGCAGAAGCGGATGCAGCTCGGCCTCCCCGATTGCCTCGATTTGATGATCATCTGCGCCGAGGCGGGGCTAAGCCTCGATGCCACGCTGGTCCGCGTGTCCCGCGAGCTGCAATCCGCCTGCCCCGACCTTGCCGAGGAACTGGCGATCACCTCGGCCGAGCTGACCTTTCTGCCCGACCGGCGGCAGGCGTTCGAGAACCTCAACGCCCGCACCGACATGAGTGCCATCCGCGGGGTCGTCAACACGCTGATGCAGACGGCGAAATTCGGCACGCCTCTGGCCCATTCGCTGCGCGTGCTGGCGACCGAATACCGCGACGCCCGCATGTTCAAGGCGGAAGAAAAGGCGGCGCGGCTGCCGGCGATGATGACCGTGCCGATGATCATCTTCATCCTGCCGACGCTGTTCATCGTCCTGATGGGCCCGGCTGCGCTCGGCATCATGGACACGTTCGACAAAGGTGGCGGCGGGCCGAAACAGGTCACCGTCGTCACCCACAAGGACAACGGTCAGGGCGACGATGCCGACGTCCAACAGCCGGAAATCATCGAGAAAAAGGCCGACGACACGCCCATCGTGAAGCCGCCCAAGGAGTTGCCACCCGCGACGGTGACCCCCGACGGCCCCATCGCCGCTGTCGGCCAGCCTGTTGCGGTCGATGTCGATGCCCATGAACTCACGAATTTCGACAATCTGCGTCTCGTCCTCGTGCCGATGGGGACGCCTGATGCGGTGAGCGACGAGACGCAGTTTTTCGCCGACGCGAAGGCCGTCGCGCCGACGCAGATGCATATCATTATTATCCCTCCGGAATCCGGGCCCAGCGAGATCAGGCTTTATGCCGCGCCGCGCTCAGGCATCGGCGGCTACCGAATCGCCGCGCGGACACCGCTCTATGTCACGCCCGCGAAATAGAGGCGCCCGGTCGAAATCGGGGCGACCGCGTCAGGATTGCGGCTTTGTCGCGGCGCTGGCCGAAAGAATGGCGCGGCTGCGGGCTTCCGGCGGCAGTCGCCGCAATGTGTCGTAGAATGCGAGGTTGTGGTCCGTCGCCGCGGCGTCAAGGTCCCGCCGGGCGAACTCGCGCGCCATCTTGTCATCGCCCTTGAGCCCATAGATCAACGCCAATGTTTGCCGCTCGTGCGGCGCCGCATTCGGCGCCAGGGCGATCGGCCGCAGAACGTCGATCGCCTGATCAAATTTCTCGCTCAACGCCAGCGACAAGGCCAGGTTGGCGATCAGCGAACGGTCGGTCGGCGCAATCTTCAGTCCCTGCCGGTAGCGGTTTTGCGCATGGCTGTGCTGGCCGATGAAATCGTCGGCGACGCCGATCAGCAACAGCAGCTTGGGATCGTCCGGCGTGTCGGTATAGGCGGTCGCCAGCGGGCTCGCCGCGAGATCGGGGCGGCCAGTCTTCAGGTAGCCCTTGGCTAAGCCGCGCAGCGCCGTCGGATATTTCGGGCTCAACTTCAGCGCCGCGTTGTAATTGACGATCGCGTCGTCGGGCCTGCCCATGTCGAGCAGCGTGTCGCCGAGCGCAACCAGCGGCTCGGGGTTGCTCGTTTCCATCGACGCGGCATGGCGATAAAGGTTGATCGCGTTGCCGTAATCGCCGCCGGCGCGCGACGCCGAAGCGATATGCATGACCCCGGCGTAGCCGACTTCCGGGGCGCTGCCGGTCCGCCCGTTGACCGCCAGTGGATCAAGTTGCGTCGATGACGTGGTCTCGCACCCCGTGAGTGCCACCACACTTAGGACCAGGAACAGGGCGGTAGCACTCCGAAGTCGAGTCATCGCCCGCCTGTTGGCCCCCGCATCGCCCCTCGGCGCGATAATCGCAACATCCCCAATGGACTATCGGCCGCCGGCTCAGGAGCGTCTAGGGCCCCTTATAAGGTGTTATTGATGTCAATAGCTTGCGATAGGCTATCGTGGGACGACACCATCCAGTACCGCAAATCGACGGCTCAGGCGCTCGCCCGTGCCGCAAGTGCGTGCCGCACCGCCTCAAGCGCTTCCTCGGCGCGCGCGGCGTCGGGCCCGCCGGCCTGCGCCATATCCGCGCGCCCCCCGCCGCCTTTGCCGCCGAGAATCTCGGCGCCGGCGCGCACCAGCCCGACCGCGTCGAAACGCGATGTCAGGTCGTCGGTGACGCCAACCACGATTGCCGCCTTGCCGTCGTCGCGCGACACCACGGCGACAATGCCGGAGCCAATCCGCCGCTTCAGATCGTCGGCCAGCGAACGCAGCTCGCGGCCCGGCACATCGTCGACGACGCGGCCATCGAAGGCGATATCGCCGATCTTCACGGCCGCCGCCGGAGCCGTCGTCGTTGGCCCGCCACCGCCGCTCGCCAGCGCCCGGCGCAGGTCGGCCAATTCGCGTTCAAGACGGCGGCGGTCCTCCATCAGGCTGGCGACGCGCGCCGGCAGCTCAGCCGGGCTGGTGCGCAGCGCGCCGGCGGCCTGGCGCAGCAGGTCCTCCTCCTCGGCCAGATAGGCTTCGGCGGCGGCGCCGGTCAGCGCTTCGATGCGCCGCACGCCCGAGGCCACCGAGCTTTCGCCGACGGTCTTGAACAGGCCGATATCGCCGGTGCGGAAGACATGCGTGCCACCGCACAGCTCGACCGAATAGGGCTGGCGCTCGCCATTCGCCTCGCCCATTGCGACGACGCGCACCTCCTCGCCGTATTTCTCGCCGAAGAGCGCCATCGCGCCTTCCTCGATCGCCTTCTCCGGGCTGAGCAGCCGGGTGGTGACCTCGCTGTTGTCGCGGATGCGGTCGTTGACCTCGGCTTCAATCACCGCGAGGTCCTCGTGGCTGATCGGGCGCGGGTGGCTGAAATCGAAGCGCAGCCGGTCCGGCGCGACAAGCGACCCCTTCTGCGTGACATGCTCGCCGAGTTGGTGGCGCAGCGCCTGGTGCAGCAGATGCGTCACCGAATGGTTGGCGCGCAGCCGGCGCCGCCGCTCGTGATCGACGCGCAGCTCAACCGCTTCGCCGACCTTGAGCGCGCCATGCGCCAACACGCCATGATGCACGAACAGATCGCCCGCCTCACGCGTTGTGTCGCGGATCGTCAGCTCGCCGCCTTGCGCCGAGAACATCACCCCGGTATCGCCGACCTGCCCGCCCGACTCGCCGTAAAACGGTGTCTGGTTGACGATGACCGCGACCTCGTCACCGGCTTTCGCCTCGGCAACGCGCTCGCCGCCCTTGAGCATGGCAAGCACGACGCCCTCCGCACTCTCGGTCTCGTAGCCGAGGAACTCGGTCGCGCCGAGTTCTTCACGCAACGCGAACCACACCGCGCCGGTCGCCGCCTCGCCCGAGCCGACCCAGCTGCGGCGCGCCTCCTCGCGCTGCCGTTCCATCGCCGCGTCAAACCCGGCGGTCGCCACTCTGCGGTCGCGCCCGCGCAGCACGTCTTCGGTGAGGTCGAGCGGGAATCCGTATGTGTCGTAAAGCCGGAAGGCGACCTCGCCGGAGAAGTCCTGGCCGGGCGACAGCTTTGCCTCCTCCTCGTCGAGCAGGCGCAGGCCGCGTTCGAGGGTTTGCTTGAAGTTGGTTTCCTCGAAGCGCAACGTCTCGGTGATCAACGGCTGGGCGCGGATCAGCTCGGGGAAGGCCGCGCCCATCTGCGTCGTCAGCGCCGGCACCAGCCGCCACATCAGTGGCTCCTTGCAGCCCAGCATGTGCGCGTGGCGCATCGCCCGCCGCATGATGCGGCGCAGCACATAACCCCGGCCTTCCTTTGACGGCAACACGCCGTCGGCGATGAGGAACGACGAAGCGCGCAGATGGTCGGCGATGACCCGGTGCGACACCGCATGCGGCCCGTCAGCGGCGACGCCGGAAGCATCGGCCGAGGCCTGGATCAGCGAGCGGAACAGGTCGATATCGTAATTGTCGTGCTGCCCCTGCAGCACCGCGGCGATGCGTTCGAGGCCCATGCCGGTGTCGATCGACGGGCGAGGCAACGGCAGCCGCTCGCTCGCGGTCTGCTCGAACTGCATGAACACCAGGTTCCAGATCTCGATGAACCGGTCGCCGTCCTGATCGGGGCTGCCGGGCGGACCGCCGGGGATATCCGGACCGTGGTCGTAGAAAATCTCCGAGCACGGACCACACGGGCCGGTGTCGCCCATCGCCCAGAAATTGTCGGAAGTCGGAATGCGGATGATCTTCTGCTCCGGCAGGCCGGCAATCTTTGCCCACAACTCCGCCGCATCGTCATCCTCGGCATAGACGGTGACGAGCAGCCGGTCTTTCCGCAGGCCGAATTCCTTGGTGATCAGGTTCCAGGCCAGCTCGATGGCCCGGTCCTTGAAGTAATCGCCAAAGGAAAAATTGCCGAGCATCTCGAAGAACGTGTGGTGCCGCGCCGTGTAGCCGACGTTTTCGAGATCGTTGTGCTTGCCGCCGGCGCGCACACATTTCTGCGAGGTGGTGGCGCGCTGATAGGGCCGCTTCTCGATGCCGGTGAAGACGTTTTTGAACTGCACCATGCCGGCATTGGTGAACAACAGGGTCGGGTCGTTGCGCGGCACAAGCGGGCTCGACGACACGATCTCATGGCCGTTGGCAGCGAAGTAATCGAGGAAGGCGCTGCGGATATCGTTGGCGGTCTGCATGGGTTCAATTACGGGTGTTCGCGCAATTCATGCAAGAGGCGGCACTGGAATTCTTCTAATCTCCACGCGCATGAACGACCGCCCGATCGTCGGCATAGACCCGGCGCCAGCCCGGCAGCCGGTCGAGCGCCGCGGCGACGGGAGCCTCCGCCTGCACCAGCGACCAGGCGATGTGATAGCGGTCAAGCAATGCCGACAACACTACCGCATCGCCGCGCTCGGCAGCCAGGTAGGCGGAGAGGAAATCGTTGCCGTACAACTCGACGCGGCCGTCGATAAAGCTCGGCACGCCGGCAAAAACCAGATACCCGCCGAACGCCTCACTGTTGAAGACGGGGCCGGTCAGTTTCAGCCCGCGGGCTGCGGCGAGCGCAGCCTGCGGCGTCACCGCGTCGCCGGCGCGGTCGATCGGTCGCAGCAAGATTGGAACGCTCAGCACGGCGCCCAGCGCGAGCGCCGACAGCATGCCGGACAGCCGCGCCGGCCCGGCGCGCTGCGCGGAGATGCGCAGCAGCGGCGACCCAGCCGCCGGACGCAGCCAGGCGGCGCACCGCGGGGCCAGCGGTGCGGCGATCACCAGCGGACCGACGAGGCCGAGCAGGTCGGCGTGCCGCACATGCGCCAGCGCCATGTACGCCAGCCCCACGAGCAGCAGCAAGCGCGTCCACGGCATCGAGCGCCAGCCGGCCAGGATTAGCGCCGCCGCACCGGCCAACCACCCGGCCAGGGCGGGAAACTGAATGAGACTGGCCGGCCGCCACTCGCCGAACCCCGATTGCAGCGCCGGCATCGCCATCAGTCGGAACGGCTGAATGACCGCGGTGACGCCGTTCGGGTTGACGACCGATGCCGCAATCGCCGCCAGCACGAAGACTGCCCAGCGCTCGGCGACGGCGATCCGCTCCGGCCGGAAGCGGGCTTCAAGCACCGCTTCGCCGCCGAGATAGCCGGCGAGCGCGATGCCGAACAGGAAGCTGCCGTGCAGGTTGGCCCACAGCAGCATGACCGGCAACAGCAGCCAAGGTGGAGGCCGCCCGTCGTCGTGGGCCGCAAAGACCCCGCCGCACCACAGTACCAACAGCGGCAAGGCAAGCACGTGCGGGCGGGCCAGTAGATGCGGCAGCACCAGCATTGCGCCGGCCAGGGCGGCGAGCGCCGCCGGCAGAGGTTCGATGCACCGCGTGAGGAACCAGGTCAGCAGTCCAATCGCGATACCGAAGCAAGCCGCAGCAGCGGCGATGACCGCTCCCCATCCTCCAAAGCCATAGATGGCGGCCAGGACGACTTCGCCGAGCCACTCGCTGGGGTGCCAGGGCGCCCCGGCCATGGTGAACGAGAACGGGTCCGGCGAAGGCAGCGCCCCATGCGCCAACATCCAGCGCCCGGCGGCGATATGGAGATAGGTGTCGGGGTCGTTGAGCAGCGCAGTCGACGCGGCAAGGGCGCGCAGCATCGCCAGGAGCCCGACGATCCACGGCAGGGAGGGCAGCCATGCCCGCCATGCGGCACCGGCAACCAAGGCATGGGGCTGACTGACCTTTTCGCTCACCAACCGAGCCTCGCGCGGTTTGGTTAATTCGCGGTCAATACTCCTTCGGTCCTTGCTGGTGGCTGCCCCTCACCCTACTCCTTCTCCCCGCATGCGGGGAGAAGGAGTCGCGGCGCGCCTGTTTCGCCTGTTATTTGCGTCGATTTATCAGGCGGAACAGGCGGCGATTTCGTCGGCCGCTATTCCTCGCCGGCGGCCATGTCGCCGGGCGCGGCCATCATCGCGTCGGCGACGAGGCCGGCATTGGCGCGGATTTCATGCTCGATCTGGCCGGAGATTTCGGCGTGTTCGCGCAGAAAGGTCTTGGCGTTCTCGCGGCCCTGGCCGATCCGCTGGCCCTCATAGGAGAACCACGAGCCGGATTTCTCGACCACCCCGGCCTGCACGCCCAGATCGATCAGCTCGCCGGTCTTGGACACGCCCTCGCCGTACATGATGTCAAAATCGACCACCTTGAACGGTGGCGCCATCTTGTTCTTGACGACCTTGACGCGGGTCTGGTTACCGATCACCTGGTCGTGGTCCTTGATCGCGCCGATGCGGCGGATGTCGAGCCGCACCGAAGCGTAGAACTTGAGCGCTTGGCCGCCGGTCGTGGTTTCCGGGTTGCCGAACATGACCCCGATCTTCATGCGAATCTGGTTGATGAAGATCACCATGCAGCGCGAGCGCGAGATCGACCCGGTCAATTTGCGCAGGGCTTGGCTCATCAGCCGAGCGTGCAACCCCATGTGGCTGTCGCCCATCTCGCCTTCCAGTTCGGCGCGCGGTACCAGGGCGGCAACCGAATCGACGACAAGCACGTCGATCGCCCCGGAGCGCACCAAGGTGTCGGCGATCTCCAGCGCTTGTTCGCCGGCGTCCGGCTGCGAAATCAACAAATTGTCGATATCGACCCCGAGCTTCTTGGCGTAGCTCGGGTCGAGCGCGTGCTCGGCGTCGACAAAGGCGCAAGTGCCGCCGCCCTTCTGCGCCTCGGCGATGACGTGCAGCGCCAGCGTGGTCTTACCCGAGCTTTCGGGACCGTAAATCTCGACCACGCGGCCGCGCGGCAATCCGCCGATGCCGAGCGCGATATCGAGCCCCAGCGAGCCGGTGGAGACGACATCGACCTCCATCACCGCCTCGCGCGAGCCCAATTTCATGATCGAGCCTTTGCCAAACGCGCGCTCGATCTGGCCGAGCGCCGCGTCCAATGCCCGCTGCTTGTCCATCGTGTCCTTATCCAAGAGACGCAAGACCGGTTGGTTCATCTCTCCCCTCCGTTATTCCACAGCCGGCACGACAGCGCAAACGCGTGGTCTCGATGCGAATGTACGTATTTTGTTCTTAGAACACAAGAGGAACTTTTGTGCGGTTTCGCGCGCCGAAACCGCCTTGGAGCTTTCTGGCGTTGAACGCGGAAGACGTGGACGGTCCACATCTAGCCCAGTCATGCCGAATCGGGGGCGCGGTAAACGGCTTCCGAGCTACCGCCGGAAACAGCGGCGCGGTGGGGCCCAGGTTAACGCCGGGACGACCGTTGATCGGCATTCTGCGGCTTCGCGTTAGCTCCTGCGCATATGGTCGAGGGCCCAAGGGCCGGGGCCGGCGAACGCCAGATAGAGGAAGACGAAGCAATACATGACGGCGAGCTCGCCGGCGTTCGCGTAAGGGAAGAAGCCGCGCGGAGCGTGCGACATGAAATAGGCGAAGGCCATCTCGCCCGACAGGATGAACGCGACGATCCGGGTGAACAGACCGACGGTCACCAGCGCGCCGCCGACCAGCTCCAGCAATCCGGCGAGGCCGGGCACCAGGGTCATCAGCACGTAGGGACGCGGGTTGGCGCTGGGCGGGAAGCCGAAGATCTTGCTGAGGCCATGCTGCAAAAAGAGCAGCCCGACGATGATGCGCAGGATGCTCAGGATGCGTGGCTCCCAGGCGACACGCAGCGCGGTCAATCTCGGCACGGTCCATCCTCCCGATATAGGCGGCGATCTGCGTCGCCGTCGTCCGCCATCGGCGGTTAACCTGCACCGGTACGATCAGTCCGGCAACATCAACATATCGTGCAGGTTGAGCGCCACTGGTGACACACCTCATGGCGTCGGGCCCGGCCCCCATGAAGACAGACCGTCTTCTGTCAGGTTGCTAGTCGGCCGAGTCGTTCATAGTGCGGGGTACAACCTGCTCAGTTTGACCCGCGCGTCGGCGGTGGTGAACTGCCAATTCGCCTTGGCGTGCTTCCTGTTGCGGTCAGCTTCCCATGCCTCGACTTCGTCCTTCAACACCCGCTGATCGGGGATGCGGCGGTCGAGGCATTGGGAGGAGAGAACGCTGAGTTCAGATTCCGCCATGTCGAGCCAACTCCCGTGTTTTGGTGTGTAGTGCCACTCGAACCGTTCGACGAGCCGGCGGGCTTCGGCGGGGGGAAAGGCTTCGTACAGCGAAGCTGGCTTGTGCGTGTTCAGGTTGTCCTGGACGAGCACGATTTTTGCTGAACCGGGGAAGTGCGTGTCGGATAATTCCTTGAGCACCTGGGCATAATCCATCGCCGTGTGACGGTCGGTGACCTTGACGTGCCGCCAGCCTTCCAGTGGCGCGAACATCATGAACAGATTGGCCGTCCCATTGCGTCGGTATTCGTAATCGTGCCGGCCGGGCCGTCCGGGTTTCGCCGCGATCGGCACGCGCGTTTCGGCAATGAGTTGCTTTGAGGTCTCGTCGAGGCAGACCAGGGGACGTTGCCGATCATAGGGCCGTTGATAAACCTCCAAGACGTCTTCCATGGCGGCAACAAAGGCGGCGTTGGCGTCCGGCGGGATGACCCATTGCTGCTTCAGATGCGGCTTGAGAGTGTTTTTTTCAGCGTCCGCCCGATCGTGTTGTCGCTGGCCCGTTCGACGATCTTCAGTTCGACGACCGCCTCTTCCAACAGTTGCAATGTCCAGCGTGCGCGGCCGGCCGGCGGTTTGGAACAGGCCAACGCGATTAACCTGGCCTCGGCCGCCCCATCGAAGATCCGCCGCCTCGCCGAATTCGCCGAATGCTTGCGAATCAGGGCCGCCTCCAACCCCTCTTCGACCAGCCGCTGGCGCGTCCTGGCAACCGTGGCGACACTGGTCTCGAGCGCCGCTGCAATCTCGCTGTCGCTCCAGCCTTCACCACCGTCCGAGGTATCGGCTTTCAACAGAATGCGGGCCTTCAGCAGCTTTTGTGCCGGATGTTTCCCGCTATGGATAAGGGCGTTGAGCTTCTCCCGCTCCGTATCGCTGAGTGTCACAATGTATTTCTTTACTGCGCTCTCTTTGCTGCCCACGTCTCCGCTCCGTCGCTGGTGACGCGGACATCGATTCAGAGAACCCTCACAAAATCAATGACGGAAGCGACTAGGTTCGGACGAGGAATCGCCTAAGGTCCGTGTGCATGGGTTCGGGTTCGCGTCTCCGGCGCGCTCCGGAATGACAAGCTTTACGAGTTCAGCGATGCACGCGTTCGATGAGGGTGTTGGACGGCTGGGTCGGGTCGAGGACCTTGCGGGCACTTTCCGCCGTGGCGACGGGCAGCGCCGCGGGGTCGATAAGGCCGAGTTGCGCCAGCACCGAGGCCTGGTCCCAATAGATGTGCTCGTGAGCCAGCTTGCCGTCGCGGAAGCGGACGATGACGACGAGCGCCACCTCGACCCGCCGGCCGGTCGGCGCGATGCCGGGGAGCATCCAGTCCATCTCGATCGTGTGGGTGAAGCTGACCACCATCTCGTCGACCAGCTGGTCGACACCAACCGTTCGCGAGACCGGCGTCATCGCCATGTCGGGCGGCATTTTCGGGATGAAATGCGTGGCGTAGAAGCGGCGCAGTTCGTCATGGCCGCGCCCGCCGGTCATGACCGGCACGTGGTCGACATAGGCATCGGCCACCATGGTGGCGAGCGTGGCGTCGGTGTTCTTGGTGTCGAATTCGTGGCGGATATGCTCTTCCCAAAGCTGCACCAGCTCGTCCGCGGTCATCGGTCGCCCCCTCCCGTCTGTTGTTCGATCATCATTTCACCACAGAGGCACGGAGGCACGGAGGAAGAAAACGCTTTGACGCGGAGGACGCGAAGGACACGCAGGGAACGCGATGGCGCCGGTGCGAGCGCAGGTTGGACGTCCTTCCTTCTGACTTGATTGGCGCTGCGCGCCTTTTTGGTTGTAAGTCGGGCGCGGTGGAACGATGGATACCGGAGTTCGCTTTACACCACCTCGCCGTCGATGACTTCCTTCACCTTTGTGGCGAGCTGCTTGAGGGAGAACGGCTTGGGCAGGAAGTGGATGTTGCTGTCGCTATCGAGGCGCTGGCGGAAGGAGTCTTCCGTGTAGCCGGAGATGAAGATGACTTTCATGTCCGGGTGGGTTTCGCGCACTTCGCGCACCAGGCCGGGGCCGTCCATCTTGGGCATCACCACATCGGTGATTAAGAGGTCGACCTTGTCGGCGCTCTCCATCAGTTCGAGCGCCGCCTCGCCGCTACGCGCTTCCAGCACGGTGTAGCCCTTATTGCGCAGCGCGCGGGCGCCGAAGATGCGTACCGGGTCCTCGTCTTCGACCAGCATCACGGTGCCGGTGCCGGTGGTGTCGGCGACGGCGGCGGGCTCGGCCGGCTCGCTGCGTGCGGCCACCGCGATATCGGTCTCCTGGTAGCGCGGCAGGTAGATCTGAAAGGTCGCGCCGGCGCCCTTGACGCTGTCGACAAAGATAAAGCCGCCGGTCTGCTTGACGATGCCGTAGACGGTCGACAGGCCCAGCCCGGTGCCGGAGCCGATTTCCTTGGTCGAGAAGAACGGCTCGAAGATGCGCTCCAGATTTTCCCTGGGGATGCCGATGCCGGTGTCGGTGACCTCGATCAGTTCATAATGGCCGGCCGGCATGGTCTCCGCGCCGCGCCGCATCGGCCCGGCCTGGACGTGGTTCGCGGTGCGGATGGTCAGCGTACCGCCACCCGGCATCGCGTCGCGCGCGTTGACCGCGAGGTTGATGATGACCTGCTCCAGCTGGCCCTGGTCGACCTTGGCGAGGCCGAGATCGCGGCCGTGCACGACCTTCAGCTCGATGTTCTCGCCGATCAGCCGGCGCAAGAGATGCGACAGCTCGACCAGCACGTCGGTGATGTCGAGGATGCGCGGCTGCAAGGTCTGCTGGCGCGAGAAGGCGAGCAGTTGCCGCACAAGGTTGGCGGCGCGGTTGGCATTCTGCTTGATCTGCATGATGTCGGCGAAGCTGGGATCGCCGGGCTTGAAGCGCATCAGCAGCAGATCGCAGAAGCCGATCATCGCCGTCAGCAGATTGTTGAAGTCATGCGCGACGCCGCCCGCCAGCTGGCCGACCGCCTGCATCTTCTGCGACTGGGCGAATTGCGCTTCGAGGCTCTTCTGCTCGCTGACATCGATGAAGTGCAGCATCAGGCCGCCTTCATGGCCCTCGAACCCATCAAGCCGGCCAAGGAACAGCACGCAGGTCTTGTCGCGCGGGCCCTTGATGCGGACCTCGATCGGACCCGGCGGCGCACTACCCTCGGCGGCGCCGGCGAGCTTGACCGCGAGATCGCGGCGGTCGTCCTCGTGGACAAAGCCGATCAGCGGCTGGCCGACAAGGTCGCCGTGCGCCGCGCCAAACAGCTCGGCGAGCGCACGGTTGGCCTCTTCGAGCCGGCCGTAGCGGTCGATCAGCGCGATGCCGATCGGCGCATTGGCGAAAAACCGCTGGAAGCGCTCGCGCGACAAGCGCAGCGCCGCCTCCCATTCGCGCTCCGGCGTCAGGTCGCGGACGATCGAGTGCGTGCGCAGCTCGTCGCCCGAGCCGGCGACGCTCTGGCCGATCCAGGCATGGATGATGCGGCCGTCGCGGCTCCTCAGCACCACGTCGCCGCGCGGCGCATCGCCGGCACGGCCGCCGAACGGGTCGGAAGGCAAAGCGCCCGCGGCGGGCGGCGCGGCGAGAAATTCGACAAGCCGGACGTCGCCGCCGACCAGTTCCGCCGGGGTCGCCCCAAGCCAGCGCGCCAAAGTCGGGTTGACGAACAGAAAACGCCCGTCGCCGTCGACCGAGTAGAAGCCGATCGGCGCCTCGTCGAGAAAGTCGACGAGGCGGTTCTTCTCCTCGCGGATCACCCGTTCCATCTCGTGGCGCGCGGTGATGTCCTGGATGTGCCAGAAGCTGTAGCCCGGCCGGCCGGGGATCGGGTTGACCGCGACATTGAACCAGCCGAGCACCACGCCGCGCGTGTCCTTCAGCGGCACCGCGGCGATGGCGCGCGCCCCCGCCATCGCCTGGCTGCGCAGGCGCTGGAAGTCGATGCCCGCTTCGAGATCGGCGACCGCCGCGGCGAGCCGGTCGAGCGGCGGCCCGCCATTGGGTGCGAACTGGCCGGTAAAGGCGGTATTGGCGTAGGCGACGTTGCCGTCGGGCGCGACGATAAGTTGCGCGTCGGGCGAGGCTTCGAGCGCCTGGCTCAGAATGTCGAGCCGGCCTTCGAGGCCGCCGTGAACCCACAGCGCGCCGATCGCGGCGATGCCGACGACACAGGCCAGCGCGACGATCGCCACCACCATCGCGACCACGCGCACGCCGGAAATGATCTCCGCCGCATAAAGAATGAAGACGCCGACACCGATCGCCGCGAGGATCATCGCGGCCTGCGCCAGCACGCTCACCCAGACCGGCCGGCGGCGATCCGCACGCCAGTGGTTCAAGCGACGGGCCGCTGCGCTGTAGGCGACCATCAACCAGCCTCGATGCCGCGGGAACGCAAACTCTACCGCATTGTCGCGGTTCTTGCGCTAACGGAAGGTTAACGAAGATTTACCGCTGGCGGCGGGATCACCTCGCTGCGCCGTGGCTTGCCGCCGAGAAAGCGGTACGGTCGTACGCGGCAAAATCAGGCGGACGGAAATGGCCGCGCCGCCTATGTCGGCTCGCCATAACGAGACCTCCGCCTCAATCGTCGCGGTGGGTGCGCTCCATGCGCTCGTGGCGTTCCTGCGCCTCGATCGACAGGGTGGCGATGGGGCGTGCCTCGAGCCGGCGGATGCCGATCGGCTCGTCAGTTTCCTCGCAATAACCGTAGGTGCCGCTGTCAAGGCGGGCGAGCGCGGAATCGATCTTCGAGATCAGCTTGCGCTCGCGGTCACGGGTGCGCAGCTCGATCGAGCGTTCGGTTTCGAGCGAGGCCCGATCGGTCAAATCGGGCTTCAGCAAGCTTTCTTCCTGGAGGGATCGCAGGGTTATGGCTGAATCGGCGAGTAGTTCGGAACGCCAACGTACGAGCTTTTGTCGGAAATACTCAACCTGTCGGGGGTTCATAAATTCTTCGTCTTCGGTGGGACGATAATCTTCCGGCAATGTGGGATGCATCCTGCTCCCCGAAGCCCCGTTAGCGACGGCGGCGGAGTATATAAATCGCCTCCCTGCCTTTCAACCGCCAGAATCTCATGCACCTATGCTATCCCTCGTCACAAAAGCTTGTTGCGTGCGTCAACAATTCACATTAAACACTCGCCCCTCCGCGCCTCACTACAGGTCGGAAGACTTCTAGAAACTTTAGATTAAACACGACAAGGCTAACAACGCGCGGCCGTTGTTAATTTGGCGTCCGTAATAATTAACGGTTATCCGAAATTTTTAGTGGGATTTTAATTACAATTCCTCAAATTTAACTATAAGTAATTGCCGCCGCTGTTTAGTTTTAATTAAGGCGTGAGCGCTAATTTCTCGACCATGGAAAGCAACCCTGCGTTAAAAGACATGGCCAATCTCGATCCTATTGACATCTCGGCGTATCCCCCTGCCCCGACTGTCGAACTTCCCTCTCCCAATACCAAGCGTTGGGTGGTGCGGCGCAAGGCAGTGGTCGTCGCCGCCGTGCGCAACGGTACGCTGAGCCTGCAGGAAGCCTGCCGGCGCTACAACCTGTCGGTCGAGGAGTTCCTCGCCTGGCAGCGTTCGATCGACCGTTACGGCGTCCCCGGTCTCCGGGTCACCCGTCTGCAGATCTATCGCGACACCGACGCCCTTCGCGCGGCGAAGTAAGAACGCCGCACTATCGGCGATGACGATTTGAAACATGGGTCCCGGCCTGCGCCGGGATGGTCTATCTTTCGCCCTCCCAATACTTCCCGCTGACGACAAGGCCGCTGGCGCTCAGGCGCTGGCGGCCTTCACGCGTCTCGCCCAGCACGTCGCGATAGGTGAACGCGCCCTCCGCCAGATCGACGATCGTGGCGTCGCCGGCCGCGCCGGGGGCGAGGTGACCGAAATCGGTACGGCCAACAGCGCTCGCCGGCGCGATCGTCCCGGCGCGGATCACCTCGGTAAGCGGCATGCCGAGCGACAGCAGCTTTGACATCGTCGTAATCTGGTCGAACGCCGGGCCGTTGATGCTGAGTTGGTGGACGTCGCTGCTGATGACGTCGGGCATAAAGCCGGCGGCAAGCATGGCCTCCGCGGTGCGGAAGCCGAACGAGCCGCCGCCATGTCCGATGTCGAACACGATGCCCCGTTCGCGCGCCGCGGCGACCTCCTCGCGCACCGCGCCGTCCGGCGCGACGGGTGCGTTGGGGAACGGCCGGAAGCAATGGGTGATGATGTCGCCGCGCCGCAGCCGCGACAGCACCTCCAGCCGCGACGGCGGCGGATGGTCGAGATGCGCCATCACCGGGAGCCCGACCTCCTCGGCCACCTCGATCGCGATGTCGAGCGGTGCGATCCCGGAATTGCCGCCGGCGGTGCGGCCGACGCGCACCTTGACCCCGACAATGAGGTCACGGTTGGCGTTGATGACGCGCACGCAATCGCGCGGGTCGAGCAGGCGGAGATCAGCGCATTCGCCGACCATCACCGTCATCGAAAACGCAAAGATCCCGGCATGCGAGACATTGATGATCGGCAGGATGCGCACCGCCGACGGCTCGATCACATGTCGGCGAAAGCCATGGAAATTTCCCGGCCCCGAACTGCCGGCATCGACAAAGGTGGTGGTGCCGCTGGTCTTGGCCACCGCCGCGGCGTCGACACCGAGCGAGGTGCCGCCCCAATAAACATGTGTGTGCAGGTCGACGAGGCCGGGCACGACAAGCTTGCCGGCGGCATCGACGATTTCCGCGCCGGCGCGCGGCAGGTCGCGGCCGATCTCGGCGACCTTGCCGTCCGTGAAGGCGATGTCGGCGATCTCGTCGCGCCCGTTCGCCGGATCGATGATGCGCCCGCCGGAGAGGATCAAAGCAGCCATCGCACCTACCCCGTTACCACCGCTCGAATGTTCACGTCGGTCCGGGGCGCCGCGTCGCGACGGACCCGAAACCCATGAACGCGGACAATCGCACAGAAGGCTCGGTTGTGAGAACCTGCGGTCAAGCGGATCGTGTCTTAGTTTCACTTCCTGCGTCGAGGCCGAAACCGGATCTGCTCCCGCTCAGGATGTTCGGCATCGTGCCAGCGCACCGCGCTAGGTAGAGGGGCTGGCGAATGAGACCCGGCAGGGTTGCGATGATGAAAGTTGGAATTCCTATCAGGAGGGTGCCAAAAGACCCATGCTTTCCCATCCTTATTACAGAAAGACGAGGTAAATATTCCATCCACGATGTGACGGCCAGCGCACAGAAACGAAAATAATTTATCGCCTAATTTTTCATCGATTATAGAACGGACATGTCCATGACCTTGTTACAATTTTTGAACTTTGTACGATATGGAACAAGCTCAATCTTCTGGTGTTCTTGGATTTAATGGCCCCTCATCAGGAGGCTGCGATGATGACGCCGGAGGAACACGCCCTCGTCACCGATATAGCAGATAAGCTCTTAGACCTTTATGCCGAGCGCGATGATGCCGTGGCGGAAGGCAACCTCGAACGCGTGCACTGCCTGCAAGCCGAGATCCAGTTCGCTTTGGCTGAACGATCGCAGATCCTCCACAGCGTGGAGGACGGGTAATGGCAGAGACATCAGATCGAATGAAGCGGCGGCACGTCCGCGAAAAAGCCGTCATTGAGCATCTCGCCAAAAAGGTCTTTGACCCCCGAGCAACGCCGGGAGCCTCAACGCAAGCTCCCACCACCGATACCGGGCAGACTGTAGAGGGGCAGGTCCGCAAGGAGTGGAACCCGCGCAAGGGCGGCTTGCCGATCTTGAATACGTGAGTTTCCTGTTCGGCCAAAGGAGGCCGTTCCTTCACCCTCTGACCGAACCGCTGATGAACCGTGCGGCGAGTTGAGCCGTACTGGCAGCCGCTATGCCCAACAGGCGTCGGTCGACACCGGGCGCACGGTTTCGAGCGTGGCCGTTTCGCTTATTGTCAGGGGCGGTGGGTGCGCACGATATCGCCGATCGCATTTTCGACTGCGCTGGAGACCGGGCGGAGATAGTGCGCCCGGTCGAGGAAAGACGCGTCGATGTGAACCAGCGGATCGTCCTTGAGAAGATCGAGAATCGCCGTCCGAGGTCGGGCTTCGGCGATCTTGCGATAGCCGGCCTTGCACACGGTGAGGTCCTTCCCGTCCTCGGTGTCGGGGGCCGGAATGCTGGTGTGGTAGCGTGGCGGATGAAGCAGGATCACCAGCGTTGCTGGCGGGACCTGAGGCAGGAACTCCTGCAGGTGCCGCATGCCGGCAAAGTTCTGCCCCAGCAACTGGTAGCCGTCCGTGCCGCGGCGAAGATCGGCTTCCGTGTTCCAGGGCCAGTCGCGGTCGTAGTCGTGGTACCCGCTGTCCCCGTGCGGCCGCGTCTGTCCCAACATCGCCTTGAGCTTTTTGCCGACGGCGCCAAATGTGCCAAGGCCGACCAGATTGACCGCGTAAATCAGATCGTTGTCGGAATAGAGCCAGTAGGGAAACGGGTTGGTGAGCTCGATCGTACCGTCGCCGCGGCACCATCTCGCGTCGATGTCGATAACGAGCACCGAGAGGGGTTGCCCGGCTTTTCCGTCATGATGGCGCATCAGCCAGCGGCCGACGGCAAGCTGCTCGATCGGACCGGTTGCGGGAAGCGATAGCGATACGAAACGCCGGCCCGTGAGCTTGGTGAGTCGAACGGGGTCGAGATTCTGGATCGTCGAATTGCCGAGTATCGCCGCCTCCGTGTCCGGCCGACGCGCGAGACTCGCCGAGCTGAGCCGAGGGCCAAATGGCGGTACGCCGTAGCCGCCAAACACGACGAGCCGACCCGTGTCGTATGGATCCAGCGCCACCTGGATGACGGCGAAGACCGCCGCCCAGAGCACGCAGGCCAGGACGTAACGGACGAGCCAGCGGTCCCAACGCATCGGTCAGAAATGGAAATAGATGAATTCGTACGAGGGGCGATCGCCAACCGCCAGCAACACCGCGGCGGTCGCCGCGCCCGCGGCGGGAACAAGCCATGGCCACGGTTTGAGCTTATCGACAAAAGTCTGGCTGCTCGGGCCGAGCGTCGCAATCGCGCCGGCAACGATCAGGGTTGTCCAGTCATGCACCGGCCCCACGGGAGCATAGCCGGCCATTGCCTTGTAAATGTTGAGTACCGGCTGTAGCGACGGCGCTCGAAAGATCACCAGAGCGGCTATCCAGAGTGCCATCGTCAGAAACCAAGCCATGAGGGCTGATGGCGACGGCAGGCGATAGTGCCGCCACAACACCTCTACCGACATGGCGATGCCGTGCACCGCGCCAAAAAGGATGAACATCCAACCAGCGCCATGCCATAGCCCGGCAAGCAACATTGTCGCCATCAATGCCCAGATGTGGCGCTGCAGGCTCGGCCGGCGGCTGGCGAGCGGGAGAAACAGGTAATCGCGGAGAAACCGCAGCAAGGTCATATGCCAATGCCGCCAGAGCTGGTGCAGACTGGTGGCGCGGTACGGCACATCGAAATTGTAGGGCAGCGCATAGCCGAACAGCAGCGCCAGTCCGATCGCCATGTCGGAGTATCCGGAAAAGTCGAAATATATCTGTAAGGTAAAGCCAAGAGACGCGGTCCAGCCATCGCCGGTCGACAGAGTTCCCGCTGCGGCTCTCAAGAAGGCCGGATCGACCGCCCTCGCCAGCGGATCGGCCAGTAACAATTTCTTGCCGAGACCAATGACGAACAACGCGATACCGCGCGCAAACCGCTCGTCCCAGCCCTCGCGCAGCGGCGGCAACGGCAATTGCGGCACGATCTCGTTATGCCGGACCAGTGGGCCTGCGAGAATTTGCGGAAACAGCGCGATATAAAGGGCGTAGTCACGGAAGGAATACCGAGGCGCGCGCCCCCGCAGCAGGTCCGCAAGGTAGATGATGTGGTGAAAGGTGAAAAAACTGATGCCGAGCGGCAGCACGAGCCGTGCCAGTGACGGATTCCAGCCGGTACTGTCGAACAGGATGCTTTCAAAGAAGCCGAGGTACTTAAAGACGCCGAGGCAAACAAAATCGACGACGACGGCCAAAATCAAAAGGAACCGCTTGCGGTAGGCAAAAAATGCCTCAGCCACCACCCAATTGAAGACGATCGAGCCGATCAGCAGCGGGGTAAAACGCCAGTCCCAGTAGCTATAGAAAACCAGTGAGACCGCGAGCAGAAACCATAAGCGCGCCGGCGCATGTCGAGCCAGAAGCCAATACCCGGCGAGCGCCAGCGGTAGAAACCCGAAAATAAACTGATAGGTGCCAAACAGCATCGCGCGCGAACGCTGTGGTTGTCTTTCCCCGGAGCATAGTGCAGGGCTTCTCCTTAATCAAAGAATGTGAGGGCGGCTCGCGCGGCCCGTTTGAGGCAACGCTAGGGCGCGCGCCGGGTATCAACCAGGGACCGACAACGTTCGGGATGGATAGTCGGGACGCCCGCGCCCCTGCGAAGTCTGGGTCGCGGTATCGTCATACTGGAGACTGCAGGAACGATGATCCGGGGCCGACCGTGGCGAGGCGGGGGTGGTGGGCCTTCCCCCAAAGGCACTACCGGAGATGACGGCCTCCCCCAAGGCGGTCATCGAACCCCTCGCCTCGCTGCCGGGTCGACGGCAACAACATAGTGCGGTGACGCGACGTGCTGTCTCAACCGGTTGTGTGAAGAATTCCCTAACCTACTGCATCTCTACGCTTATTTCGGTCACCGTCGACTTGACGAAAAGCGGGAATGCCATATCGGTGCGCGAATTGCTTCCGAATCGGGCAAATCCCGCCGCGTAAGCTTGGCGTAAAGAAATGCCCGATACGATTGCCGAATGAGTCTCGCAGCCGTCATCCCAAGCGCGCAATCGATGACCCCGCCGGCGATCCGGTTCGCCCGCAACGGCGATGCGCGGATCGCCTATCAGGTGATCGAGCAGTCCGGCGGCGACCGGCCGCTCGACCTGCTGGTGGTGCCGGGGCTGGTGTCGCATCTCGGCCTCGTTTGGGAGAACCCGGCGCAGGCGCGGTTCTACCGGGCGCTGGCGCAATTCGCCCGACTGATCCTGTTCGACAAGCGCGGCACCGGCCTCTCCGACCGCGATAAAGGCGTGCCCGGCCTCGATCAGCGTATCGACGACCTGCGGGCGGTGATGGCCGCGGCGGCGGTATCGCGACCGGCAATCCTTGGCGAATCCGAGGGCGGACTGACGAGCCTACTGTTCGCCGCGAGCTATCCGGAGCAGGTCCGCGCGCTCGCCCTCTACGGCGCCTTCATCCACAGTCCGGAGCGCGACTGGCCGGCGGATCAGGTCGAGGCGCGGTTCGACATTCTCGAACGCACGTGGGGCGCCTGCGTGCTGCCGCCGCGTGTCGCGCCGAGCCTCGCCGCGGACCAGAAATTTCGGCGCGACTGGGCGCGCTTCGAGCGGATGAGCGCAAGCGCGAAAACCGCGGCGACCTTGCTGCGCGTCGATCGCGACACCGATATCGATTGGGTCCTGCCGGCGATCCGCGTGCCGACGCTGCTGCTGCACCGCACGGGTGACCGCCGCATCGGCGTGGAAAACAGCCGCTACCTCGCCGCGCACATGCCGGACGCAACCTATGTCGAGCTGACCGGCGAAGACCACCTGCCCTATATCGGCGACAGCGACCGCATCGTCGCCGAAATCGACGCGTTTCTCATGGCCCTGCCTTAGCCGGCCTTCGGGTAGCGCGGATAAAGCTCGCCCAAACCGTCGAACGCCTGAACCAGCCCGTCCCGCCAGCGCCGCAGCGCCGTGCCCTCCGCGAGAAACTCGTCCGGGCAGCCGAGCCGGGCGTACTGGAACACCGAGAACAGAATGTAGTCGACATAGCCCGGCGCGGCGCCGGCGAAATAGGGCTGCTCGGCAAGGGTGCGCTCCAGCGGCGCGATGACAGCGGCGAACTCGGCGAGCCAGCGCGACCGATCGGCACAATGCTCCTCCAGGCTGCAGCCGAACACCGCCTCGCGCGAACTGCGATAGTAGGCGCGGTCGCCGGCATCGAGGCAGAGGATGAAATCGGCGGCGATCAGGCGGCGGATCGCGGCGCCGAGCGTCGCATCCGACCAGTGGTTCAGCAACCGCGCAACCCCGCGCCCGCCGGCACCGTGGAACAGCGACGGGCGGTCGGGAAATTGGTCCTCGAGATAGCAGGCGATGTTCCAGGAATCGTGGATCACCCGGTCGCCGTCGGTGACGATCGGCACGAAATGCTGCCCGCTGAGCGCGCGGATCGTCTCGACATCGGCGAAACGCACATGGCGGATTTCAGGCGTGATCCCCTTATGCGCGAACGCGTAGCGGATGCGCCAGGAAAATGGGCTCGGCCGCCGCCCCTGATGGCCGATCCGCTCGTACATGGTCAGGGTCATACGACATTCCTCTACGGTGACGAGCGTACTGTTTCGGCGCCGGCGGCGATTGACAATCCCCTGCCCCGCTGGCTCTGATCGCGGCCTGCGGATTTCATCAAAATGGGGAGGAAGTCTTGGCCAAATTTCGTGTAGCGACGCCTGCGGGCGCGAGTTTCACCGTGGCGGGCGGCGGCTATGGTTACGAACTGGAGGCGCTGACGCCGATCGACGCGGAAATCTACGAGATCCCGGCGGGCTCGGAGGACGAATTCGTCGCCGCCGCCAAGGATTGCGACGCGCTCTACGCCAAGGGCCGGCCGATCACCAAGAAGATGATCGACGGGTTGCAGAAGTGTAAAATCATCTCACTGGGTTCGGTCGGGGTCGACACGGTCGATGTCGACGCGGCGACCACCCGGGGCATCCCGGTCACCAATTGCCCCGATACCTTTATCGAGGAAGTCGCCGACCACGCGCTGCGGCTGATCCTCGCGACTCACGGACGGCTGGTCGAGCAGGACCGCATGGTGCGCGAGGGCCGCTGGGCCGAGGGCCGGCCGGCGCTGTTGAAAATTCCGCGGCTGCGCGGGCTGACGCTCGGCCTGATCGCGTTTGGCCATGTCGCGCGCGCCGTCGCCGAGCGGGCGAAGCCGTTTGGGCTGCACATCGTCGCCTACGACCCGTTCATCGAGGAAATGGTGATGACCGAGCGCGGGGTCGAGCCGGTCAGCCTGCCCGAGCTGTTGGCGCGCGCCGACATCATCTCGATGCACTCGCCGGCGACGGCCAGCGCGCAGCGGATGATCCGCGAAGAGCATTTCGCACAGATGAAGCCGAGCGCGATCTACATCTCGACCGGGCGTGGCCCAACGACCGACGAGGCGGCGCTGATCAAGGCGCTCGACGAGAAGAAGATCGCCGCCGCCGGGCTCGACGTCCTCGAACAGGAGCCGCCGGGCGGCAACAACCCGCTGCTGCGGATGGACAACGTGATCCTCACCGCGCATGTCGCCTCGGCGACGTCGCGGTTCGATCCGTTCCGCCGGCGCCGCGTCGGCCTCGAACTGTCGCTGGCGCTGACCGGCCGCTGGCCGATGTCCTGCGTCAACCCGACGGTGCTGATGAACAGCAGCTTGAAGCGCTGGCAGCCGGTGTCGATGGAGCGCGGCCCGAACTCGTAAATTCAAACAAAGAACGCTTCATCGCAAAGCAGGGAAACGCGGAGAACGCGAAGCGGTCGGGAGCGCGGCGAAGCCGCGTCGATAACCACAAAGGCGGAGACGCCGAGGTTCGTATTCGGGGTCTCCGTAGTGATCTCACTTGCGCTTCGCACTCTGCGTCCTCCGCGTGCCCTTTGCGATCTCTGCGCTGAACGTTGTTTTTGTGGGAGGAAGCCATGCCCGATCCCATCCGCTATCCCGACCCTGCCTTCAAGATCCTCGACCCGCGGTTCGCGGCGATCGTGCTCGGCAATACGCCGGTGCAGCGCATTGCCGGCGATTGCCTGTTCACCGAGGGGCCGGTGTATTTTGGCGATCTGCGCTGCCTGTTATGGAGCGACATCCCCAACGACCGGATCATGCGTTGGGACGAAGAGACCGGCGCGATCGGCGTGTTCCGCCGCCCCTCGGGCTATGCCAACGGCAATACCCGCGACCGGCAGGGCCGGCTCGTCACCTGCGAGATGGATGCGCAGCGCCTGACGCGCACCGAACATGACGGCTCGATCACGGTGCTGGCCGACAGTTTCGACGGCAAGCGGCTGACCGCGCCCAACGACGTGGTGGTGAAATCCGACGGCTCGATCTGGTTCTCCGACAACGGCGCCGGGACGCGCGGCAACTATCTCGGCCACACCGCGCCGCAGGACTTGCCGTTTCGCGTCTACCGCATCGATCCGGTGAACGGTGCGATGACCGTCGTCGTCGACCAGGCGCAGCAGGCGCGGCCGAACGGCCTGGCGTTCTCGCCGGACGAAACGAAGCTCTACGTCGTCGACACGCCGGGCGGCGATAAGACGACTTATGTCTACGACGTGATCGACGATGGGACGCGCCTCGCCAACGGGCGCGTCTTCTTCAACGAGATGCCAGGTTATGGCGACGGCCTCCGCGTCGACACCAATGGCAATGTCTGGAGCGGCTTTTCCGGTGGCGAAGGCCAGGACGGCGTCGCGGTGCACGCACCGGACGGCACCTTGATCGGCCGCATCCTGCTGCCCGAGCGCTGCGCCAATGTCTGCTTTGGCGGCCGCAAGCGGAACCGGCTGTTCATGGCCGCCTCGCAATCGATCTACACCTGCTATGTCGAGGCGCAGGGCGTACTGGGCGGCTGAGCCCTCAGGGCCGCGTTGACGGCGACGTCTAGCGCCGACAGGAAGCGCGAGCGGTCGGATTTGACGAAGGGCGGCGGCCCCTTGCCGCCGGTCCCGAGTTCGCGCAGATGTTGGGCGATCGCCCGGCCGGCGAGCGCATTGCCGATATTGGCCTCGGTGAAGAGCCGGCCATTCGGCGGCACCACGCGCGCACCGATTTTTAAACAGCGCGCGGCAAGCGGGATGTCGGCGGTGACGCAGATATCGGCGGCGGTGATGCGCTCGGCGATCCAGTCGTCGGCCGCGTCCATCGCATCGCCCACCATGACCATGTGGACGAACGGCAAATTCGGCGGCCGGATCGGCCGCGAGCCGTTCGACACGACATGGACATCGACCCCGAGCCGTCCGGCGACGCGATACACTTCCTCGCGCACCGGACAGGCGTCGGCATCGACGTAGATCGCGGTCATACCCCCACCCCGACCCTCCACCGCCAGCGGGGGAGGGAGACAGCCGTCGCCTGAACGAGTTCCCTCCCCCGCTGGCGGGGGAGGGTTAGGGTGGAGGTACCCAGGGGTATCAGTACGGGCTCGAGCTGCTGCCGCCGGCGCCGGGCTTGGCGGCAACCCCGGTGCGCATCTCCTGCACCGCCGCGGCGGCGCCTGTCGTGACAAAGCGGGTGTCGCCGCCGACGGTGACGAACATGAAGCCCATGCCGATCGCCTTCAGCGCATAGGCCGGCGCGCCGCAATGCAGGCCGGGGACGACGTTGTGGCGCTTGCAGGCGTCGAGCACCTTGCCAAGCAGCGCCATCATCCACTCGTCGGGCTTGTCGCCGCCGGGCGGATGGCCGTGCGAGATTGATAGGTCTGATGGGCCGACATAGACCGCGTCGAGACCCTTGACCGAGCAGATCTCGTCGAGATTGGCGATCGCCTCCTGGGTCTCGATCATGCCGAGCGCAACGACGATGTCGTTGGCCTTGGCGTGGTAGTCCGGCCCGCCATAGAGCGAGGCGCGGATCGGCCCGGACGAGCGGCTGCCGAGCGGCGCATAGCGCATCGACGAGACGAATTTCTCGGCCTCGGCGCGATTGTTGATCATCGGGCAGATGATGCCGTAGGCGCCGGCGTCGAGCGCCTTCTGGATATGCGCCGGGTCGTTCCACGGCACGCGCACCAGCGGGGTCGTGTTGGTGGTCGAGATCCCCTGCAGCATCGTGACCATCACCTGGTAGTCGATCATGCCGTGCTGCATGTCGACGACCAGCGAATCCCAGCCGGCATTGGCCATCACCTCGGCCGAGAAGCTCGACGGGATGCCAAGCCAGCTGTTGATGACGGGCTTCCCCGCGGCCCACAATTCCCGCACTCCGTTCGGGCGCGCCATGGTTTCCTCCTGGGTTCAAGTCGGAGGCCGATCCCGCCAGCGCACGCGGCTCGTGTCAAGCACGGACCCTGCCCACTATGTCGGAAAGGGAACTCCGTCGCTTCCCAAGGCGTTGAGCAATCGGGCAAAAGCAATAACGGCGATCAGACCCATGAGCGAATTCTTCCGAAGCGACGCTGAAATGATGGCGCACACCTTCGGTATGGTGCTGGGTGCGGCATCATGCTGCGATGTCGTGTCGCATGAGCGGCTCGACACCACGGCGGGAAAGATGAAGACGGCGGTCTCGGTCGCCGCGAGCAATGGCCGCGAGGAGCGAGCGGCCTACGAAGAGTTCTCAGCCTCCGTGGTCGTCGGACGCCGGGCCGTGCAGAAGGGCCAGATCCAGGACTGGGCGGCAGAGAACGCGCTACGGCAGATCGAGCACGACCTCGACGAAGCACCGCTGATGCTGGACTGACGCTGACGCCCGCGCCGCCTCTACCCCAGCACCTCCTTGTTGATGACGTTGTCCTTGATCGGCTTGCCGTCGATGACGGAGATGATGTTCCGTACCGCCTCGACTCCCATGCGGTCGACCGCTTCCCTAGTAACGCCGGCGACATGCGGAGCAGCGATGAAATTGGACAGCGTCAGCAACGGATTGTCCTGCGGCGTCGGCTCCTCGACAAACACGTCGAGGGCGGCGCCGGCGATGCGGTGGTTCTTGAGTGCGTCGTACAGCGCCGCCTCGTCGACGATGCCGCCGCGCGCGGTGTTCACCAGGAAGGCCGTCGGCTTCATCTTGGCGATCCGGGCGGCGTTGAAGAGGCCCACTGTTTCGGGCGTCTTCGGGCAATGGATGGTGATGAAATCGGCGCGCGCAACACCGTTGTCGAGATCCTCGACCGGCTCGTAGCCCATGCCGCGGATCGTCTCGGAATAGATGTATTTGTCGTGGATCAGCACGTTGGTTTCCATCGCCGCGAAGCGCTTTGCCGAGCGGGTGCCGATCTTGCCGAAGCCGACGATCAGCACGGTCTTGCCGTAGAGGTCGACGGGCATGTCCTTGTAGCGGTCGTGCCAGCGGCCCTCGCGGACCAGCGCGTCCATCGTCGCGCCCTTGCGCGCGAGGTTCATGGTGAGGAAGACCCCGGCCTCGGCGACGCTGACGGAATTGGCGGTGCCGCCGATCATCAGCGGCACGCCACGCCGGGTCAGCGCCGGGACATCGACGGCGTCGTAGCCGACGCCGATGCGCGAGACGACCTGAATTTGCGGCGCGGCGTCGAGCTCGGGATCGGAAAACGGCGTCACTCCCAAACAGATACCGCTCACATCTTCAAGCAGTTTATGAAATTCCGGCTTTGGCAGATTGGGGGTGAACTCGACCCCTTCGAGGTCGTCGCGCGCCTCGATCAGCGCCCAGCCGGATTTCGACATCGTCGTCGGCGCCATGATCTTCTTGCGGTTCGGATTGGCGGATTGGGCCATTGGCGGTTCCTTTCACGTTGTCGACGTTGGTGCCAGCCCCCTCCCTGCCCCTCCCCGTGGACACGGGGGAAGGAAGAGCGCGAAGCACTCGGGTGCGGGCCGGCACGGACAGGAATCATAAGGACGAAAGCTTCTCGATTTCGGCGACGTAGCGGCGGTTGTGGGTGGGGCTGAGCATGACTTCGTTCATGCACAACCGCGGCGGCAGCAGACAGATATAGCGGACGAGGTCGGCGCAATCCTCGGACTGCACCATCTTGGCGCGCACCTCGCGGCTGACCGGGTTAGGGCGGCGGTCGAGGATCGGCGTCGCGACCTCGCCGGGCAGAAAGACGCAGGAGCGGATGCCGTTGACGCATTCCTGCATGTTGATCGAATGGCTCATCGCGACGATGCCGTGCTTGGCGGCGGTGTAGAGCGGGCCCGGAAAGCCGCCGATAAAGCGGCCGGCCATCGAGGCGGTATGGATGATCAGCCCGTCCTTGCGCTCGCGCATCAGCGGCAAGGCGACCGTGACGCATTGCGCCGCGGCCGAGAGGTTGCCATTGACCATCAGCCGGGCGTTTTCCGGCGTCAGCTTGTCCCAATGCCGGTCGTTGATGTTGATCCCGGCATTGTTGATAAGGATGTCGCAGCGGCCGAGCGCCTCGCGCAGATGATCGCCAATGCGGCGGACATCCTCGGGCTCGGTGAGATCGCCGGGCTGGATATGCGCATTGCCGCCCACCTCCCCGATGCGGGCGAAAACCGCCTCAAGCGGCTCGCGGCGACGGCCGGTGAGCACCACGGTCGCGCCCTCCCCGGCCAGCATCAGCGCCACCGCTTCACCGATGCCGCTGCCCGCGCCGGTGACCCAGGCGACCTTCCCGTTCAGCTCCGGCACATCCCCTCCCCCATCGCGGCTGATGTCGACCCTAGCCGCTCGGGGCAAAAAGACAACGCCTTACCGCAGAGTCCGCCAGCGGACGCGGAGGATCCATTGGCGCGCGGCGCCGATAAAGGTTCACCACGGAGGCACAGAGGCACGGAGATTGCCGGGCTGCTGAAACCTCCGCGCCTCCGTGTCTCCGTGGTGAGATTCAAGACGCGTCGCATCGAACGGCGCCTGCCGTCCTTTGCACTTTCGCCCCGTGCGTAGCGGTGAGATGTTTCTCCGCAAAAAGGAGGACGACATGCCGATCCCGTTTCTGATGCTGCCGCCGCAATCGGACAAGACGCGCGAATGGGCGAAGACGGTCGCCGACGCCTGCCCTGAGCTCGAAGTCATCGTGCCGGAGACGCGCGAGGGGGCCGAGCAGGCGATTGCGCTCGCCGAGGGCGCGTTTGGCACGATCCCCAAGGAGCTGCTGCCGCGCGTCGAGCATCTGCGCTGGCTGCAGGCGCCGCAAGCCGCGCCGCCGGCCGGCTATTACTACCCGGAGCTGATCGCCCATCCGGTGCAGATCACCAATTTCCGCGAGATCTATAACGATCATATCGCCGCGCACATCCTGTCATTCGTACTGGCTTTCGCACGTGGGCTGCACATCTACTTGCCGCAGCAGTTGCGCCGCGAGTGGAAGCAGGCCGCGCGCGAGAGCGGCGATGTCGTGCATCTGCCGGAGGCGACGGCGCTGATCGTCGGCGTCGGCGGGATCGGCGCCGAAGCCGCGCGGCTCGCCGCTGCGTTCGGGATGAATGTGATCGGCGTCGACGAACGCCGCCCCGACAAGCCCGAAGGCGTCACCGAGCTGCACCGCGCCGCCGAGCTCGACACGCTGCTGCCACGGGCGGATTTCGTGATCCTTACTGTGCCGCACACGCCGGAGACCGAAGGGTTCTTCAACCGTGCGCGGTTCCAGCGCATGAAAAAGAGCGCGTTCTTTATCAATATCGGGCGCGGGATGACGACCAGGCTCGACGATCTGGTCGCGGCGCTCAACGCCGGCGAGATCGCCGGCGCGGCGCTCGATGTCTACGAGATCGAGCCGCTGCCCGCGACGCACCCGCTATGGACCATGCCCAATGTGCTGCTGACGCCGCACACCGCCGGGCACGGCCCCTATCTCGACGACCGCCGGCGCGAAGTGCTGATCGACAACGCCAAGCGCTTTGTCGCCGGCCAGCCGTTGCGCAACGTCGTCGACAAGACGCGATGGTTTTAAAAGCGGCTTGACGATCGCTGATCGCGTCGCGCATCGAAGAGAGGTCTACCGATGAACGCGATTAAGATCGTGGATCGAACAGACGATATGGTGACGGTGCGGCGCGAAGACTGGCTGGAGTTGCTGGCCGCACTAGAGGATGCCGAAGACCGTGCGGCTATTGGCGAGCGACGAGCGCAGGAGCGCTTGCGGGGAAAGGATGTCGCGCGCGCCGACTACCTAACGGTGGACGAAGCTACGCGGCTCCTGGATGGCGAGAATCCAGTGAAAGTGTGGCGCAAAAAGCGTTGCCTATCGCAACGTGCATTGGCCGGGGAAGCCGAAAATCGCGTCTAGCTATCTGGCGGAAATCGAGTCCGGGCGAAAACCCGGGAGCGATAATGCGGTGCGTAAGCTGGCGGCCGCTTTGAGAGTAGCGGTCGACGACCTAGACCCGCGACGAAGCCGAATTCGAGAGTTCGATAGCGGCCCGGTTGTCATATGCCTGAGTCAAACAGAGCCTGGAACGCCGGTCGGTGGGCGGGCCTCATGGGCGCCGCGTATGCCCCAATCGACTCTTCGGGGTGCGCTCGAGCTCATCCGGAATGAGTGGCATGCGATGCGTTTGCGATCGCCCTACATCGCCGATGAAAAAGGGACCGTCATCTACACCACCGACGAACTTCTCCGCGAGATGGAAGCTTTGCCGCGGTGATCGGCCTCGCGCCGATCGCCGACGCGGCGCCGGTGGTCAAGATTCGCTGGCGACGGTAATCCCCACATTTTGTCGTCCGGGACGGCTGCTGCTCCGCGGCTTCCTCGAATAACGTGCCCTTCCGATAACGCAAGGCAGCCCTGGGCCAGCCGGCATAGCCGAAATTAGGTCAGAAGCGCATAATCATTGCTCCAAAGCAATATCACTGGAGATTAAAATGCTAAAGATCGCCCTCGGGCTGGTCGGCGTGTTGTTGCTCGCCGCCTGCGCCTACACCCCGCAGACCGCCTCGGTCCCCGTCAGCGCCGGCGTCGGCCATCCGGACAATACCTACCCGGGGCCCCGCCCCTATTAAATACCTACCCTGTTAAGTGACAGTCGCGCCGCCGCGGCCTTGGCCGGGGCGGCGCCGCTGTCTCCAACCTCCGATCGTGGATCGAAATCGATCCCGGCCGCGTTTAACGCGGCAGAATGTCGATCGGAGGTTTAGCCATGAAGCTCATCTTGGCCGGCACGATCGCCGCGGCGATCGGTTCTTTGGCCGTCAGCGCGCAAGCCGCCGAAAACATCTGCAGTTGGACGGGCTTGGACTGGGCTTGCGGCGACAGCCACGGCTATACCGCGCATTACCCGCAATCTCCCGGCCCCGGCGTGGCGATCACGCCGATCGTCACGATCGACCAGGCGCGCGATGCCCGCCTTGCCGATCCCTCGCGTCCGCGCTAGGGCACGACCGGCCCGGCGCGCTTTTCCATTTTTCGACGGGAGGTTTCACATGACCAAGCTGTTGGCCGCGACCGCGGCGCTGGCGCTGATCGGGTTTGCCGGGGCAGCGCACGCGGAATGCTACTGGGCGGGCAATCATTGGAATTGCCCCGACCGCTACATCTATCCGAAGAGCTACCCGTGGGGCACGTCGATCACCAACGGCCAGTACCAGCGGCCGATGTCGCCGCCGCAGTCGGACATCACCTATCCGGCCAACGCCGTGCCATCGCGCTGACGGATCGAAGCGCCGGCCCTTCCCGTTGACGGGACAAACGTCAACAGGAGACAGCCGGTGAACAAACTCAAACTTGCCGTCGCGACGGCGGCGCTGGCGGTCGGCGTCGCCATGTCGAGCCACGCCGATGCGCAATGCTGGTGGAACGGTTATGGCTGGTCCTGCTCAAGCCAGCCGGGCTATGGGTACGGCTCCGCGCCCTATAACGCCCAGTTCAACGACCCGGCGAGATACGGCTATTTGCCGCGCGGCCTGCCGCATCCCAATGGGCCGATGGCGGGCGGCGGCGGGTGCTACATGGGCCAGGCCCCGTCGGGCTGCGGCGACCAGTAGCTTGGTCGCGGCGAATGCCCGGCGCCGCCGCCTGGTCTACGCCGCCGCGGCGAAATCGATCACCTGACGCACCGGCGCACCGGACTTCAGCTGGGCGAAGCCGTCATTGATCTCGGCCAGCTTGATGCGGCCGGAGATCAGATGGTCGAGCTTGAGCCGCCCCTGTTTCCACAGCGACAGCAGGCGCGGCATGTCGACCCGGAAGCGGTTGCCGCCCATCGAGGTGCCCTGGATCTTGCGGTCGCGCAGGAAGTCGTAGCCGTGCAGCTCGATCTTTACGCCGAGCGGCACCATGCCGATGATCGTCGCGGTGCCGCCGGCGCGCAGCATGCCGAAGGCCTGCTCGGCGGTGGTCTTGGTGCCAAGCGCCTCGAACGAGTAGTGCACGCCGCCGCCGGTCAGGTCGCGGATCGCCTTCACCGGATCGTCGATGTTGCTGACGTTGAGCGTGTCGGTGGCGCCGAGCTCCTTGGCCAATTCGAGCTTTGACGGCTGGGTGTCGATCGCGATAACCCGCTCGGCGCCGGCCAGCGCCGCGCCGTTGACCGCCGACAGCCCGACACCACCGCAACCGATCACCGCCACCGTCGAGCCGGGTTCCACCTTGGCGGCGTTGAACACGGCGCCGACCCCGGTCATCACCCCGCAGCCCACCAGCGCGGCGCGGTCGAGCGGTATGTCGGGTTCGATCTTCACCATAGAATTTTCGTGCACCAGCATCTGCTCGGCGAAGGACGACAGGTTGAGGAACTGGTTCATATGCTCGACCCCACCCTTCCAGCGCATGCGCTGCGCGACGCCGGGCAGCATCTTGACGCTGGTGTCCTCGCACAGATTGGGGTGGCCGGTGATGCATTGCGGGCAGGTACCGCAAAAGACCGAGAGGCAGGTGATCACATGGTCACCCGGCTTGACGTAGCTCACGCCTTCGCCCACCGCCTCGACGATCGCGGCGCTCTCATGGCCGAGCACGCAGGGTGTCGGGTGCGGATAAAGACCCTCGATAAAATGCAGATCGCTGTGGCACAGCCCGGCGAAAGCCGTGCGCAGCAACACCTCGCGCCCCTTGGGCTTTTCAAGCGTCACGTCCTCGATCGTCAGCGGCTCATGCGGCGCGTGCAGGACAGCGGCTTTCATAGCGTGCTCCTCTCAGAGACGTTGCTACGACTCTAGCGCAGCACCGCCGCAAGGTCACGCCGCGGCCGGATAGCGCCTAGCTTGAATTTCCGACGCCGCGCGCGAGACTGCCATGAGTAATCGCGCCGGAACGGACCTTGATGATGAACCCTGCACCTCTAAAACCGCAAATCTCGGTCGGGCATCTCGATGCGGTGGATATCCGGGTCGGCACGATAATATCAGTGCGGGACATCCCCAGGTCCGAGAAGCTCGTCGCGCTGCGGGTAAATTTTGGGGACCAGGAGCGGACCATTGTCGCGGGTTTGAAGAAGGAGCGCGCTGATCCAAGGGAGATCGAAGGAAAACAGGCGCTTTTTGTCGTCAACCTCGCGCCGCGCAAAATGAATGGGGTGATTTCGGAAGGCATGCTGTTCGATATTGGCTATGCCGACAGCTTGGTTCCGGTTCTTGCTGTCCCGGAGGCGCCGGTGCCGAACGGATCGCGGGCGGGTTAGGGGATGCCGCCGCTGCCGCATCATGTCGGGTGCAGTTGGACGGAGAATACATGGTCGATGTGGTCACTTTGCGAGCGGCGCACGATGCAGACGCCGATGCCATTCGCACCCTAACCCGCGAGGCTTACGCCAAGTGGGTCGTTGTGATTGGCCGGGAGCCTTTGCCGATGACGGTCGACTACACAGCCGCGATCAAAAAACATCGCTTCGACCTGCTCTACGTGGACAGCTGTTTGGCGGCGGTGATCGAGACTGTGCCCCAGGGCGACTTTCTGCTGATCGAGAACGTCGCCGTCGCACCGTCATGGCAAGGCCGCGGTTTCGGAAAGCGGCTCTTGAAACATGCGGAGGACCTGGCCGCGTCTTCCGGATTGAAGGGAACACGGCTTTACACCAACAAGCTCTTCAGCGCGAACCTGTGCCTCTACGAAGCGCTCGGCTATCAATGGGAGCGCGAGGAGGAGCTTAATGGTGGTATCGCGGTCCACATGTCGAAGGTGTGCGCTCCGAGCCGCTGAGACATTTACCTTTCGCAAGGACCTGCCAGTGGGGTGCACAGGCATTAGTCACAGGATGAAGGAAAAATAATCGGCATACGCATCGCGTTCTTGTTCAGTGTTGTCGCAGACAACGATGGCTCCCGGCCTAAGGTGAGGGTAGACGAGTTCCAGTGCTGGCCGTGCCATCGAAATCCAGACGTCAACGAGCATGAAATCTACGGCGACGTCGATGTCGGCTAGAGTTTCGCGCAGGTCGCCTTCGCGCAGATCGATAAAACCGTCGAGGCCCGCCGTCTTGAAGTGGGTTGCTGCGGCGCGCGCTTTTTCCGGCTCGTACTCGGTACCGATGACCAAGCCGCTTCCGCCGCGGGCGCGGACGTTGTCACGTACCGCGGCCGCGAGATAGAGGGTGGAAACACCGTAAGATGTCCCGATCTCGACGATCCGGCGCGCGTCAGTCGCACGACAAACCTGGTAACAGAATTCTGCCTTGTCGCGGTCCAGCGCGACGAGCTTATCGCGACGAAAGGCCTTGCGCCGTACCGCCTTCTGCTCAGCGGATAGCGACCCCGCGGCAAGCTCCTCGGCCGCGTAGCGCTCTATTGCGGCGATTTGCTCGGTGCTTCGCTCATGCAGCGTTTCAAGCAATTGTTCGAGGGCAGCGTCGCGAAGAAGGGACATGCGTGCTTTCTCAGCGCGGCGGTGGTTCGATGTATTGCGAAGCGTCGTGCGGCAGACCGCCGGCGGGCGGCACGGCTGTCGGGGATTGCGCCGCCGCCGGTAGCTGCGCGGGCGCCGCGGGCTGCGCCGCCGCGGGCGCCGGTTCCGCCGCCGGGGCGGAGGCAGGTGTGGCTGGCAACGGCTTTGACGGCGGGATTTCGGGGGGCGGCTTCGGTTTGTGCGGGCGATAGGTCTCTTTCTCGATGTAAAAATCGTCGCGTTTCGGCGGCGGGGCGGCGACCGGCGCCGCGCAGCCCGCCAGCCAGACGCCGGTGACGGCGAAAATCCCCCCAAAAACCCGTTTCCGCGTCTTGGACATGCCACATTCCCGGTGAAAACTGCACCACCACCGCATTCGATTTACCCACATTATCAACACCGTCGTATTGCGCGTTGTTGACCGGTCCTCTCGACTAGCCGACCATCGGCCGCCGCAATTTTGCCTCGATCCCCAGCGCGAGAGCCCATGGCAGCATCCGACAACAGGAATAACGAGGCGTCTGCGTCCGAGGTGAAGCTATTGTCCGGTCCGCGCGGCTGGCTCAATGCACTGGGCATGCTGCGCCTCATGCTCATCGCGACGATCGCCCTGCCAATCGCGCTCGGGGCGGGCGCCGCCTACTTCTCCTACCTCAACAGCTATCAGCGCGCCACGACATCGGTGTGGGAAGCCGTCTCCGTCGCGACGGAGAACACGACAAAGGTGCTCGATACCCATCTGCTGGTGGCGGCACGCATGGACGACCTGCTGAACGGTCTCAGCGACGACCAGATCCGCGCCTCCGAAAAGGCGCTGCATGACCGCATCGCCCAGCAGATCAGCAGCCTGCCGCAAGTCGCCGCAGCCTGGGTCATCGACGCCGGCGGCCACGAACTGGTCAGCGCCCGGGTTTTCCCGGTCAATCGCCAACTCGACCACGCCTCGCGCGAAGACTTTACCGCGCTGCGCAAATCGGCGGCGCCGGCCTTTATCTGGATGCTGCGCGCGCGCAGCATCGACAGCGGCGACTACCAGCCGTTTTTCACCGTCAGCCTGCGCCGCAGCGGGCCGGAGGGGCAGTTCAACGGCATCGTCGTGATCGCCGTGTCGGGCTCGTATTTCGCCTCGTTCTACAACTCGCTGCTCGATGGCAACGAGCACGACACCGCGAACGTGCTGCGCGACGACGGCGCGGTGCTGGCGCAATATCCCGCGCCGGCGAACCAGCAGGAGGCGCCGCAACCCGACCCGCTGCTCGCCAAGGCGATCGCCGAAGAGGGTCACTCCGGCATCCAGGAAACCGGCTCGCCGTTCGATCCAAAGGGACGCCTGGTCGCGATCAAGCGGGTGGGGAATTATCCGGTCTACGTCACGGTCGAGCGGTCGAAATCCGCGATCTTTCATGACTGGCTGCGCTCGGTGGCCGGCTATGCCGTCATCGGCGTGCCGGCGGCGATCGCGCTGGTCGCGCTGAGCCTGCTCGCGCTGCGCCGCACGCGCCGGGAACAGCAGGCGCTGGCCCGCGCAGCCGACGCCTCGGCGCGGCACGCGGCGCTCGAAGTGCGGCTGCATCGCGCGCAGAGCCTCGAGGCGGTCGGCCTGCTGACCGCCGGCATCGCGCACGACTTCAACAATCTGCTGACGGTGGTGGGCGGCAATGTCGAGCGGTTGGAGGCGATGATCGAGGAGGGCGACGCACGGCGGCAGCGACCGATCACCGTCGCCAAGGAAGCGTGCGGGCGGGCCGAGGCGCTGACGAAGCGCCTGCTCGGCTTGACCCGGCAGGAACCCGCCGATCCGCACTCCACCGATATCAACGATCTCGTCGTCAACACGCTCGAATTGCCGTGGAAATCGGGCGATCGCATCACCGCCGAGTTCCGGCTGCAGCGGGACTTGTGGCCGGCGAGGATCGATTCCAGTCAGCTCGCCACCGCGCTCCTCAACCTGGTCTTCAACGCGCGCGACGCGATGCCCCGCGGCGGCCGATTGACGATCACCACCGCCAACGTGCCGTTCGATGCGACCGAGGCGGCGGGGACGCCGCTCGGCGATTACGTGGTAATCGCCATTGCCGACACCGGGCACGGGATGACACCGGAGACCCGCGAAAAGTCTTTCGATCCGCTGTTCACCACCAAGGAACCCGGCAAGGGCACGGGGCTGGGGCTGGCGCTGGTCCATGCTTTTGTCACCCGATCGGGGGGCTATTGCACGATCGACAGCGAGCTCGGCCGTGGGACCACGGTCCGGCTGTATCTGCCGCGTGACGCCGAGCCACAGGACGATCAGCCCGCTCGGCGCGAGGAACCGGCCCAGCCCGACGGCAGGCTGCGCTCGGCCGAGGCGTAGCCCTAGGCGACGGCCTTTTCGTCGTCGGCGAGGACCAGACCGAGCGTGTCGCGGAAGCCGTGCTCGCCGTCCGAGGTCACGGTGACGGCGCGGCTGTCCTTGGCGCGCGCGATCCAGCCCAGCGCGAGCCAGCGTTCGGCCAGCGCGGCGCCGATCGCGCCGCCGACATGCGGCCGCCGTTCGGTCCAATCGAGGCAGGCGCGGCACAGATGGCGCCGTCCCTTCCCGGCGACGCGGGTGTCGATGCCGAGCTCCCAGAGATAGCGCATGCCGGTCTCGGTGATCTGGCCGCCATCGTCTTCCAGCACGAGATAGCCGCGCGAGGTCATTGCGTCGGCGATGCGCACGCCGAGTTGGCCGGCGATATGGTCGTAACACATCCGCGCCGTCTGCAGCGCCACCGCCTGGCGCGACATCGGCCGGAAACGCGGCCGGTTGTCGCCGGCCACCGCGACGATGCTTTCGAGCATCTGCGCCACCTTGGGCGAGGCCAGGCGGAAATAACGGTGCCGCCCCGACGGGGTCGCGGTAATGAGCCCGGCCCCGGTCAGCTTGCCGAGATGGGCGCTGGTGGTCTGCGGCGTGACCCGCGCGGCATAGGCGAGCTCGGTCGCGGTCATCGCCCGGCCGTCGAGCAACGCGGTGAGGATATTGGCGCGCGCCGGATCGCCCGCGAGGGCGGCGATCTCGGCGATCATGGCTCCACTGATCATGGGCGCAGTCTACCACCCCGCCCTGGCGGCCAGCCGCCAATCATTTCGACGGCGGTCGAAGTCGGGGGTTAACGCCCGCCGGTCCCCAGATCGTCCGAGTACCCAGCCATGAGGCGCGACCATTGGGCGATGGGGCGGCCGTCGGTGCGGTAGGCACGCTCGCCCTTCGGCCGTTGCAGCCAGCCGGGCGGCAAGTCCTCCCACGCTTCCTGCCGCCCGCAAACCGTCAGGTCGAGGAGTCGATAGCTATGTCCATTGCCTCGACCCCGCGCCGCGTCGTCCAGTACGTCTCGAAGACGTCGGATCCCCGTCGCAGGTAGCAGACGATGTGCATCATGCCGACCCGGCGACCAACCAAAAGTGTTTCGAGCGACTCTCGGGGCGCCGCGTACCACGGCATTTCCCAGCCCATAAAATCGCGGTACCGGGCGCTCTCTTCGTAGGGGCCTTGAGCGACGTAGCGTAAGTGACGTCGCGGGAATGCAGATAGGTCAGCTCGCGGACTTGCGACGTATAGAAGGTGCACCCCTCGCATTGCTCGGGCGCGGGGCGCCCGGCATGCCACATGAAGTAGTAGGCGATGAGCAGCCGCCGTCCCTCGAACACATCCAACAACGTCACTGTCCCGCGGTCGCCGATTAGCGGCGTGGCCCCGTCGACCTTGACCATGGGAAGCCGCCGGCGGGCGGCCGCGACGGCGTCGCCTTCTCTCGTGTGAGCCTTCTCGCGAAGCCGCACGGCATCGAGTTCGGCCTGAAAGGTGGCGCGGTCGACAATCTTCGGCGCTGCGGTTTTATCTTTGCCGAGGTCGTTCATCGTTCCCTCCATCACTCTCCTGTGTCGGCATGGGACCATCGATCAGTTGTAGGTAAACTTGGCGCGCCAGCCCGCCGGGCCTTCGGGGATCATGTCGAAGAAATGCCAGACCGAGCACAGATCGTCGCCCGGGCCGAGCCGCTGGTCGGAGACGCGCAGCACGCGGCCACCCTGCTTCTTGAAGACCGACACGCCGGGTAGCCAGCCACCGCTTTCGCTGCGATAGCCCATCTCGGCGGCAAAATCGGTGCCCTGATGCGACACCATGCGGAAGCGCCAGCCGCGCGCGGCGACGAACGCCGCCTGGGTCGCCGGGTCGTCGGGCGAGGTCACGACAAAGGCGGCGCGGTTTTCGAGATGCGGCAGCACGCCGTTGAACCCATCCGCCCACATCGTGCAGTTCGGGCAGGTCTTGCCCATGTTGTGGATGATGAAGAGCGTGTCCTTGTCGCCGAAGAGCTGCGACAGGCGCACCGGGCCGTCGGCGATGGTGAAGGTGTAGTCAGCGACCTCCTCCGGCTTGATTTCGGCCTGCAAGACGCGCATCCGCTCGCGCAGCGCGCCGATTTCGCGGCGATACTCGGCCAGTTTCGTTGTCGTCTCGCGGTAGGACATGCGCAGTCTCCTTTTGCGGGGGCGAAAGAGAATCGAGCCACATGGCGAGCGTGTCGAATTGTGCCTGCCAGTAGCGGCTATACCGGTTGAGCCACAGCGAGGCCCGGAGGATCGGCCCGGTGTCGAGGCGGCAGCGACTGACGCGCCCGCTGCGTTGCTGAGTCACCAACCTGGCGCGCACCAGCACCTGGATGTGGCGCGACACGGCTTGCAGCGAGATGTTGAATGGTGCCGCCAGCTCCGTGACGAGAAGGTCTTGTCCATCCAACCGGTTGAGGATCGCCCGGCGAACCGGGTCGGCGAGCGCACCGAAGACCAGATCGAGCGTAGCATCGTCAGCCGTTTCGTTGTCCACCGTCGCCTCGCCTCTGATCGAGACGAGATCATAATCAATCTTTCAGTTGAATAAAAGAGGTAAGCGCCAGGCTGGCGCTCTCAGCCGGGCCTTCGCTAATCTTCCCGCGGACGCATGACGGGAGGGACACGCCATGAAATGGCGGATCGGCGATGTGACGGTCACCAAAATCGTCGAGATGGAGGTGATTGGCGGCAGCCAATTCATCCTGCCGCAGGCGACCTATGAGGAAATCCTGCCGATCAAATGGCTGCAGCCGCATTTCGCGGACGAGTGCGGCCGGCTCAAGATGAGCATCCACGCGCTGGTGATCGAGGCGTCGGGAGGCGGCAAGAACGGGCAGCGCATCGTCGTCGACACCTGCCTCGGCAACGACAAGCAGGGCCGGCGCATCCCGACCTGGAACAACCTCAACCTGCCGTTCCTCGCCGATCTCGAAGCGGCCGGCTTCGCGCGCAACTCGATCGACACGGTGCTGTGCACGCATCTCCATGTCGATCATGTCGGCTGGAACACGATGCTGGTCGACGGCCCCGACGGGACCAAGAAATGGGTGCCGACTTTCCCCAAGGCGCGCTACCTGATGGGGCGGGTCGAGTTCGCGCATTGGCGTCATGCGCATGAGCGGCCGGACATGGAAGCGGTCTTTGCCAACTCGGTAAAACCAGTCCACGACGCCGGCATGGTCGATCTGGTCGAGACCGACCACCGCATCACCAACGAGATCAGCCTTATCCCGACGATCGGCCACACGCCGGGCCATGTCAGCGTGCTGATCCGGTCGAAGGGCGAGGAGGCGTTGATCACCGGCGATTTCATGCACCACCCGTGTCAGATCGCGCACCCGGAATGGTGCTCCGCTGCCGACAGTGACCCGGAAATGGGCCAGCAGACCCGCGAGCGCATGCTCAAGGAGCTGTCGAGCCGGCCGGTGCTGGTGATCGGCACGCATTTCGCCGGCGCGACCGCTGGCCGCATCGTCAAGGACGGCGACGCCTATCGCATGGATGTTTGAGGATTGTCTCTGCTGGCCGCTAAATAGAGAACGCTTAAACGCAGAGGACGCAAAGGCTACGCGGGGGATGCGAAGCTGCCTGTGGGCACGAAGCGCCAGAAACTTGGTGAATTAACGGGATTCTTGCGCTTTGCGCGATTTAAATCCGCTGCGTGTCCTCTGCATTGAAGCGTTTTTTTATTAAAGGTCTGCCGAGTATGCCGCCGGCCGCATCGCGAAGAACGCCGGAACAATGTTGATCCATATAGATGTTTTATCTGCACGCTACCGCAACTTTTGCGTCCGACAACGCGTAGAGGCTCCTGGTTGAACCTTTCTCCAAGGAGCATCCCGATGCGTAAGAACGTTGTGAGTTTCTTGTTCGCCGTCGCGACCCTGCTCGTCATGTCGCCGGCCTTTGCCTATGACAATCTCTGCGCGAACATTGCCGATCCGACCGCCCGCATTCACTGCTGGCAGAAGGGTCCGACGTTCAGCGGGCTGGTTCCGGCGCAACACGCGGCGCGCTGCCCGGACAAGTCGATGACCTGCTTCCACGAAGTGCTGCACAGCTGGTGGGCCTGCCTGCCCTACGCGCAGTCGGCTGGCGTCGCCTATACCAACACCCGCGATTTCGCCGCTATGCCGTCGGACCAGTGGAATCCGACCGTGCAAAGGGTCGATGCAAGCCTGACGGTTGGCCCCTACGGCCCGCAATCGATGAAGACCAACTACGCCAAGTTGATCGCGGCCGAGGGTTTCGGCACCGACTGGTTCGGCAACAACGCGTCCGAGGCGACCAGCTACGTGATGAATATGTGCCTCGACGACAGGCTCTTCTAGTAAGGTTTGGGTCCGGTCGGCGCCGAAGCCGGCCGGACCTGTACCATGGAGGGGGAGCCTGGGAGTGAGCGACCGCATCTTCGACGGGCTCAAGGTCATCGATTGCGCCAGCTTTATCGCCGGGCCGGCAGCGGCAACGGTGATGAGCGATTTCGGCGCCGAGGTCATCAAGATCGAGCCGCCGGGCATGGGCGATCCCTATCGCCGCCGCGGCACCCCGGCACCCGGCCGGCCGCCGCTCAACCCCGGCTTCTTTTTCGACGCGCGCAACAAGAAGAGCCTGGCGCTCGACCTGCGCAAGGAGGCCGGGCGCGAAATCCTCTACCGATTGGTTGAGAGTGCCGACGTCTTTATCACCAACTACCCGCCGCCGGTGCGCGAGCGGCTCAAGATCAGCTACGCCGACCTCCAGCATCTCAACGAGCGGCTGATCTACGCCTCGTTCACCGGCTACGGCGAAGCCGGCCCCGAGGCCAGCAAGCCCGGTTTTGACGCCACCGCCTGGTGGGCGCGCACCGGCCTCATGGACTTGGTCCGCGCCGGCGAGCACGTGACCCCGGCGCGTTCGCTGCCCGGCATGGGCGACCATCCGTCGGCGATGGGCACCTACGGCGCGATCGTCACCGCGCTTTACCAGCGCGAGAAGACCGGCAAGGGCAATTACGTCGGCTCATCGTTGCTGGCGAACGGGCTGTGGGCCAACGCCTGTTCGGTGCAGGCGGCGCTGTGCGGCGACGACGTACGGCCGCAACCGCCGCGCGAGCAGGCGCTGTCGGCGCTGCGCGTGCATTACCAGTGCAAGGACGAACGCTGGCTGCTGCTGTCGATCGCCGCCGATGAATGGCGCTGGGAGAAATTCAAGACCTGCTTCGGCTCGCCCAAGGAACTCGACGACGAGCGTTTCGCCACCGACGCCTCGCGCAACAAGCACGCGCACGAGATGGTGGCGATTTTCGACCGGCTGTTCGCCGAGCACGATCTGGCGCACTGGCGGCAGGTGCTCGACGCGGCCGGTATCATTTTCGGCATCGTCGGCCGGGTCGACGACATCCGTCATGACGAGCAGGCGCTCGCCGCCGGCTTCGTCAAGCCCTATGCCGACGACCCCGATCTGTGGACGATCGACAGCCCGTTCTTCCTCGCCGGCCAGGACAAGGTGCCGCCGCGCACCGCGCCGGTGACGCCGGGCCAGCACAGCGACGAGGTGCTGCGCCAATACGGCTACGGCGAGGCCGAGATCGCAGCGCTGCGCGAAGCCAAGGTCGTGGCGTGACGGATCAGCTACCACCGACCGACCGGCTGGTCGCGCTGCTCGACCATCTCGGGATCAGGCGGGCGCATATTGCCAGCCAGATCCCTAGCGACATGGCGGGACTGGCGGCAGCGCATCGCGAGCGCCTCGGCGGTATTGTCTGCGTGACGCCGATCCGGCTCGACCCGGCGCCATTTACCGGGGTCGCCGATCGGATACTGATGGTCGCCGGCGAATACGGCGCGACCTGGGAGGTGACGAGCCGCGCGCTGGCGCGGCTGCCCGGCGCGCAGCGGGTCATGCTCGAAGGCTACGAGGCGCAAGGCTGGGCCGACACCGCCGCCGATTGCCCCGGCGAGCTGATCGCCGCGATGACCGGATTTCTCGGCGAGCACGGCGCCGATGCGCCATGCGCCGCGGGCCAGAGTGAGCATGCCGGCGTCACCTACCGCATCGAGGGCAGCGGGCCGGCGCTGCTGCTGATGCCGTTCTTTCTCGCCGCATCGCAATGGGCGCCGGTGCGGCCGGAGCTCGCGAAGCACTTCACGGTGGTCACGATCGGCGGGCGCCATCTCGGCGGCGTGGCGATGCTGGAGGACCGTGCCGCGGCGCCGAGCTATCGGGCGATGTTTCGCGGGCTGGTGGACGCGATGGCGCCCCGGCCGGGCGAATTGATCCTCGATATCGGCTGCGGCGCCGGTTCGCTCGACCGGCAGCTCGCCCGGATGGTGCCCAACAAGATCGTCGCGATCGACCCCAACAGCTTTCTGCAGGGCGAAGCGGCAGCACTCGCCGTATCCGAAGGAACTCGGCGAGCGCGTCGAGTTCCGCCCGGGCAACGCGGAGGCCCTCCCCTTCCCCGACGCGACCTTCGGCTGCGTCTTTTCGGTGACGGTGTTCGAGGAATGCGACGCCGACAAGGCGATTGCCGAGGCGGTCCGTGTCGCCAAGACGGGCGGGAGGATCGCCATCACGGTGCGGGCGACCGACATGCCGCAATGGTGGAACCTCGACCTGCCGGAGCCGATCCTGCGCAAGGTGACGCCGACGCCGCGCTCGGTCGCGCCGGCCGGGGTCGCCGACGCCAGCCTCTATCGCCGCATGCGGCGCGCCGGGCTCACCGATCTCGTCTCATACCCGGCGTTGGTCACGCTCGACCGGCCGGACGGGCCGATCTGGCGCTATCGCGAGGACCACGTGCTGTCGCTGCTCGCGGCCGACGAACTGCCGCTTTGGCACGCCGCGCGCGACAAGGCGGCGTCCGACGGCACGCTGCTCTGCGCCCATCCGCTGCATTGCTGCGTCGGGACGAAGCTGTAGAACCGGTGAGCGGCGTTTACTTTCGGCCGCTTCCCGGCGCAAGCCGGGACCCACTCTTCGGCGCCCGAGACGGCTGAGAAATGGGCCCCGGCTTTCGCCGGGGAGCGATGATTAAATTCAATAAAGCCCGCCGCTGCCGGGGCCCGGCTTTTTTGGCGCCGGCGGATCGGGCGTGGGCGGATCAGGCTGCGGCAGCAGCGAGATCGGCGCTGCGGCAGGATCCTGGGCGGCGGCTTCGACATTGGCCGCGGGCTTGTCCGGCACCGGCTTGGGATCGGACAGCGGCGCGGTGGCGAGCGAGGCCGGCTTCAGCGGCGGTGCGGCCATCTGCGCCGCGCCGGGCAGGCTGGTCGCGGTCGATGATGGGGCGGCAGCGGGGGTTGTCCCCGGCAATGCCGGCGACATGGCTGGCGTTCTCGGCGTCGGTGCCGCCGAGAACGCCGCGGTGACAGCCGGAGCGTTCGTCGGCACGCTGACTTCGACCGGCCTCGCCGGCTCGGCCGGTCGCGGCGCGATCGGCGCCATCGCGACCGGTGCGCCGCCTTTCGCGACCGGCGGGTGGGGGTCGGTCATCGCGGGATGCGTCGTATCGGGTGTCAGATGGGCGATGACGATATTCGCCACGACGCCCACTGCCACGGCGTAGAAGAACGCGGCGGCGCGGGAAACACCGAGTCGGGCAACCTGGGAAAACATGCCGATTATCATCCCCATCGCACGCTGATCCTGCACCGACCCGTCACGAACGACCTATAACCGGATAAGCGCCGTCAGACCAAGTTGATCTTACAGTCGCGTCTGCAACCAATCCGCTCTCCGTTCAGCACCGCCGCACGATGCCGAGCGCGTGCCGGATCGCCGCGAGATAGGCGGGCGATGGGGCAATTTTATGGCGCGCGAGGCAGGCCTCGGTGAATTTGATCACATGCTCGTCGCCGTTCGCCACGGCCTGATCTGCGAGCGCTTCGGGACCGTCATCCCCGGCCTCGATGGCGTCAGCCGGCGGCGCACCGCCGAACGCCGCATAAAGACCGCACCCGGCCTGCCAAGCATGGCGGGCGAGCCGCCGCCCGGTCGCCGGGCTGATATGCGGCAGCATGTTGCCGAGCGCATGCACTGCGGTTACGGAATGCACAAAGACGATGAAGGTGCGGGTGTCGATCGCATTGGCGAGATAGACGCGGGCGAACAGTTCCGCCAGCGCCGCAACCGCGGCGTCGAGATCGTCGCCGAGTTCGACAAGGTCGATCGCCGGTGCGAATTCGGGGAAATCGGCGAGCTTGCCGAGCGCGACAGTGATATTGCCCGGCGGCCGCCGCTCAGACGGCACCACCGGCACCTTCGCGAGCGCCTCGGTCGCCGCATAGCGGCCGCCAGCGGCGCCTGACGCTGTCGGCAGCTCGGCGTAGCTCGCCGCCCAACTGGCCAAGGCATCGGCAAGCTCGCGCAACCGCACCCGCGTCTCCGCCTCGGCCAGCGCGCGCACCGCATGGCCGACGCGGATCACGCCATGCGTCGCCGCGCCCGAATAGCCTGGGGCGAGCCGTCCCGCCCAGCGGTCGAGTACGCCACGCCACGGCTCGGCGGCAAGCTCCGCGGCAAACAGCCGGCTCCAGGCCGGGAAGCTGCCACGGCCGCTGAGGTGATCGCGATAGTGGCTCCAGTCGATGCTCTCGTCAGCGTCGGATGGGCGTGGTGTCAGACGCGGGCGATACGCCTCGATCCAGGGAAACACCGCATCCGGCCGCGCCAGCGCGCACAGCGCCTCGACGGCCATCGGGGCGTGGTTGAAATTGCCATTGGTGAGGTCGATGCCGTGCGGTGCCAAAATGTCCAGCGCATCGTCGAGCGGCGCATAGGCGGGAGCGGGCATGCGGGGTCTCCTAGCGGATTCAGGTGGGCTGCCGCCGGTCCGGCTTCAACGCCTCGTTTGGGTGATCGCATGACGGCATTGCCTCGCTAAAGCGCACCGAACCCAGCCGGCGGGCGGCGCTGTCGCGAGGCCTGCTCGTAGGCGTGGGCGAGGCGCAGCAGGGTCGTCTCGCTCCAGGCGGGGCCGGTGAAGGTCAGGCCGAGCGGAAACTCGGGCGTCGGCTTGCCGTCGGCGCCCGAGGTCAAACCGGCCGGCACCTGCACGCTGGGATAGCCGGCCTTGGCGGCGATCGCGCAGCCGAGCGCCTGCGGAAACACCACCGCATCGAGCCGGTGGCGCGCAATATAAGCGTCGAGGCCCAGCGCGCGGCTCGCCCGCAGATCGGAGGCTCGCGCCGCCTTGTATTCGATTTCGGAAAGATCACCCCGCGTCGCCTCGGCGGCGAGGAATAGATCCTGGCCGCACCGCATCGCCTCCGGGTGCGCGGCGTTGAACGCGACGATGTCCGCCAGCGTATGCATCTCGGTCCCGGTGGCCCAGTCGCGCAGATAGCGGTTGAGGTCGTGCTTCAGCTCGTACATGAAAACGACCGACGAATAGCTCGGCGTGTCCTTCTTCGCGCTGTAGGGGTTGCGGTTGAGGATCGACATCGTCGTGCCGGGCCCGCCGATCCAGCCCGGGGTCGGGATGTTTTCGCGGATCAGCGTCGCGCCCTGCGCTTCGAGCGTCGCCAACGCGTCGGCGATCGCCGCCGATGAACGCGGCCCCAGTCTGCCGTAATAGACGTCGTTGCCCGGATCGCTCGGATCGCTGGGCACGCCGATACGGGCGCCCTCGAGCCCGCCTGCGTCGAGGCAGGTGGTGTAATCCGGCGGGCGCTGCAGCTTGCGGGTGGCCGGGTCGGCGGGATCGCGCGCCGCCAGCACGTTGAGCAGGATCGCCGCGTCGCGCACGGTGCGGGTCAGCGGCCCGACCGTGTCCTGGCTGTGCGAGATCGGGATCACGCCGGCGCAGCTGACGAGCCCAAGCGTGGGTTTGACCGTCACCAGCCCGTTCTGCGACGCCGGGTTGAGCAGCGACCCCGAGGTCTCGGTGCCGATCGCCGCCGCACACAGCCCCGCCGCCACCGCAACCGCCGAGCCGGCGCTCGACCCGCCCGGCGAGACAACCGGAAAGCCGCGCTCGTCGAGCAATGGCGCGTAGGGGTTCTTCACCTGTCCGCCGAGCGAGCTGTAGCCCGAGGGCATCTCGATCGCCAGGATATTGGCAAATTCGGTGAGATTCGCCTTGCCGAGAATAACCGCGCCGGCGGCGCGCAGCCGCTTGACGACGGTCGCATCGCGCTGGGCGCGGGCGGTCTCCAGCGCCAGCGAGCCGGCGGTGGTGTGCTGACGGTCGCCGGTAGCGACATTGTCCTTGACGAGGATCGGGATCCCGGCGAGCGGGTAGCGCTGCGACGGCTTTCGCCCGTCGCGCTCCGCCGCGATCGCCAGCGCATCCGGGTTGACCTCGCGCACCGAGTTGATCGCCGGCCCGGCGCGGTCATAGGCCTCGATACGTTCGAAGTAGGAGCGGGTCAACGTCGAGGATGTGGTGCGCCCCTCTTGCAAGGCTTGCTGGAGATCGGCGAGCGACGCGTTGGAGAGATCGAACTCTGGCCTCATCGCGAGCTACACCCCCACCCCGACCCTCCCCCGCCAGCGGGGGAGGGAGCGCGCCGAAGCGGCTGTTGCTTTAACCCCCTCCCCCGCTGGCCGGGGAGGGTTGGGGTGGGGGTCATTGGGCGACGTACCAATCCAGAATCTGCTCGCCGGTCCAGCAGACGACATCGGCGTGGCCGCGGATGTGGGCGAGCGCATTGCGGAAGTATTTCAGGCGGTGTGGGGCGCCCATGATGTAGGGATGCACGACCAGCGCCATGACGCGGGCGCTGTCGCGGGCATCGCGGTAGAGCTGCTCGAACTGGTCGAGCGCGCGATCGAAATATTCCGACGCCTTGTGGTGCTGGATCAGCAACACCGGCGCGTGAACCCGTATTTCGTATACATTATCGCGCGATCTCAATGATTTAGGGGACATTGTTCCAGCTGCCAACCAAAAACTGCGCCTCTGCTAACATCTTGAAGTTCCTGTCTATTCCTGTCCACCCCTGACAACTCCTGATTTTCCTGGCGACTTTTTGGCGACTTCGATAGCGTCGGCGGGTGACCGATCCGCTGCCCTCCGCTTTCTCCGACCTGGCCCGCCAGCTGCGCAAGCAAATCGAGCAGGTCGCTCCCTTTTTCGACCAGATCAGCGGCCTACTGCGCAGCCTCGACCCTGCGGAGGTCCAACGCTGGGCCGAGAAGGCCAAATGGCTCGAAGAGGCGATCAAGACGGCCCCTGCTCGATACGCGCCGCCACCGCAGACGGTGGTCATTTACAACCCGCCGCGCCGCCCCGGGGGCAAGGGGCGCACGTCTCCGCCGTCACGCAAAGGCCGGGGCGTCGCTCTGACCGACGAGATGGCCGTCTCGTACGCTGGCCGCGTAATCGAGGCGATGAAAGGATCCAATCCAAAGCGCCCCACCGAAAAGGACGATATGAAGTGGGTCACGCGGCTCGGCTGGGCGTCGCGCGACAACGTGGTGCGCCCGCTGCGGGCCATCAGCACCCTCGAAATTGCGCGCAAGGTAGTCGGGGAAGCCCGCGCGGGGCGAAGCGCTCTTGAGGTGCTCCACGAAGCGCGCGCGGGGCGTAAGGCGCGCGACGGCTCGGCTTAAAAAAACCCGCGGAATGCGCGGCATCCGCCGGGCTCGCGCATTCCGCTAAGAGACAGCCCCTGCCAAATCCGCGATGCTCCTGTTCAGCCAGCTGGCGAGTGAACAGGAGGCGACGATCAGCACCCCGAAGCCCAAAATGTCCGAACGCCCGGTCCAGCCGACCGCGATCGGACGGGCGACGGCGACCAGCGCCCCGACGCCCCCGAAGCCCAAATTCGTGCGCACCCTGCGGCGCATCCGTAACTACCTCGCCGAGCAGCTCGGTGAGCCGGAGTTGTCAATAAAATCAGTCGAGTGGTGGGTCGAGTCCAAACGGATCAGGACCTACAAATTCGGCAACCAGCTTACTGCTAAGACGGACGAACTCGACGAGGACGTCACTCGGCCGCGCGAGCGCGATGCCGCGTAACGTCAAAAAAAGAAAGGGCCGACCAGGAGCACACCTGGGGAAGCCGGCCTAGAGATTTCAGCATTGCGACGCGAACGAGGAGGAGATCCATGTCCGCCCCCCAAATATCGCCGGAAACCAGCGCGGCACAACACACCTTCTGCGCGTTCATCCCGGACGGAACCGTCGCCGGGTGGCTGGTACAGCAAAAGATCGACGCCGTGCCGGCTCGCATCTGCATCTCCGGTGCGATCATCGACAGCGTCGCGAGCGAAACCGTCCCCATCTCGATCACACCGTTCGTCAACGCGACGTTCATCGCGTCGCAGCTCCTGAGCTTTCCAGGGTTCGACGTGTTTGAGGTGCCACTCTCGTTGATTCCAGACACGGTGATCCAGTTCCGCGACCAACGCGGTCAACGACAGGGGCGCGCGCTGCGTGATGCGATTTTTGTGCAGGTCGACGCCGAGCCCGGCAAGGCTGAGCTCGAGGTGCCGAATGCGCTGCCGAATGGGGCAGCGGCCGAGTACAGCGTGATCGAAACCCACGCTGCCCACTACGTCACCGTCCGCGAAGACCTCGGGGCGCTATTCGCTGCCTCGCGCCCTCTGGCCGATGCCAGTGTCGAGCCCGACACTGAGGCGGCGGAATCCGGCGCTGAATTACGCCGTGATATCGACACGTTCGTGGTCGACGGCCACGTGGTATCGGGCGGCTACGATCCGGCCGGGACGTTTCACATGCCGTCGATGGATGGCGGGATCACCACCAACGGACAGCCCTGCAGGATTTCCGGCATCGCGATAACCGACAGCGCCATCTCGATTCTCCAGCAGCGCGAGTGCATCGAGCCCTTCAAGTTGCTGAGCGGATAGCTCGCCCGCTTAACCGAGCGGCGCTAGGCGCCGCCGACCTCTCTTTCCCCCTTAAACTTCCTTTCACGGGAGTCGGCCATGCCGGCACTCGACCGCTCGAGATTTGTCCGCGCCGGTGCGCTCCTCGACAGCCCCGTAGAAGGCGAGCGCCACGCCGCGTTGGGCGCGTGCAGCCGCATGCTGGCGAGCGCCGGGATGCGCTGGAGCGATTTTCTCGACGCCGACGAGCGAGCCGCCACGGCCAAGGAAGCGGCACGGATGGCGATCGCCGAGGCAGTCGAGCTGCGCCACCGCATCGTCGAGCTAGAGCAGAGCGCCGGCGACGGCTGGACCAGTGTGCGGGTACCGCCGACGAAAGCCGCCAAGATCGCCGACTGGGCTCTCGGTGTCGGGTGCGCCGGCGACGGCTGGATGTCGGACTGGGAGCTTGGCTTCCTCGCCAGTTTGAGCCGCTGGGTCGGCCCAACGACGCCCAAGCAGACGGCGCACCTGCAGCGCATCGTCGACCGGATCGCCGCGAAAACCGGGCGGAGGCCCCCGCCATGATCGTTGTGATGACTGTGAGGGCAACTTCCGACGACTGCGGCGCAAAACGCGAGCGCTGCTGCGGCTCTCCGCAGTGGGCCGGTGTGGTGAAGTCAGCAGCAAAGGGAGGCGCGGGTGAGCCAGCCTGTGATCATGACGCTTTTTGACGACGTGCACGGTTACGCGTGCCGCGAAGAAAGCCACGACATCGAGGGCTGGCACCGGCTCATCGTGGGCGCGAAGGCTCCCAGTAAAGACTTGCTCCCACTGCTGTGCGGCGCGCGCTTTGGCACCAAGCGCAGCGCCGCCAATTCGCTGCGGCACGGCAAGAATGTGCGTGACTACCACGCCCTCGTCGCCGACTACGACCTCGAGAAGATGCCGTTCGTTGAGGCGGTCAAGCGGCTACGCGACGCCGAACTCAGCTTTATCGCCTACACGACGCCAAGCCACACCGCGGCGACCCCGCGCTGGCGGGTGATCGTGTTCTTCTCGACGGCGATTCCGGCGTCACAGCTCGCCAAATTCGCCGGCTGGCTAAACGGCGTTTTGGGCGGCGTGTTGGCGAGCGAAACCCAAAGCATCGGCAGCGCCTTCTATTACGGTCAGATCGATGGCGCGGTGTTCGAGACCGCCTTTGAAGCCGAGGGCGAGCCTCTCGACGAATGCGACGAGCTCGCCGCCGGCGCGATCCCGCTACGAAGCAAGGGCGGTAATGGCGACAGCCTCAAAAAGCTCGACGACCTCGAATTGGAGCGGCTGATCCGCGAGGCCGAGAATCTCGGCGGCGCGTCATGGGAGCTGGCCGTGCGTTGGGCGCGCCTCGGGATCAAGGCCGAGGATGCGGAAAAGAACTTGCTCGCCCTGTTCGATCAGGTCGATGCGGCAAAGCAGGATGGGCGGTGGCAGAAGCGCCGGGCGCTGGTCGGGCGCTGGGTCGCGCGCGCCTACGCCAGGCTCGCGAAGAAATTGCACGGCCCCTTTGGCGCGGCGCTGCACTTTGTCGAGGAAGAGCCGCACTGGGTCGGCGCGATACGGCTCAACGCCTTCAGCCAGACGATCGAGGTCTGTGAGCCGTTTCCGGCCGCCGAGGGACAGGTGAACGGCACTTCCTACCGGCCGCTGAGAGAAAACAAAGATGTCCTGGAAATGATGCTGGCGATGCAGGCCTGCGGTTTCGATATCGGAAAGCTGGCGGCGTTCGACCTAATCGTGCTCGCCGCCGAGCGGCACCCCTTCCACCCCGTGCGGCAGTTCCTCGATTCCCTTGAGGGCGCGTGGGACGGCGAGGAGCGGGCTGGCCAACTCCTCCTCGACTATTTCCCGTGCGGTCGCGAGCCGGATCCCGAGCTGTCCGGGGAAGAGAACCGCCCGGCGGTCGACGCCATGACGAGCTACCTCGAACATGTCGGCCGCAATTTCATTGTCGGTGCGGTCGCGCGCATCTTCGAGCCAGGCTGCAAGCTCGATACCGCGCCCCTCGTCATCGGCCCGCAAGGCTGGGGCAAGAGCCAAGGGGTGGAGGCGCTGTGCCCACGGCGGGAGTGGTACAGCGACGACTTGTCCGCCGATTTAGCCGACCGCGACACCAAGCAATCCATTGTCGGTATCTGGCTTTGCGAGATTCCTGAAATCACCCACCACAAGCGGGGCGTGAACCTCTTTAAGGCCTTCATGTCACGCCGGTTCGACCGGTTCCGCGCCCCCTACGGGCGCGGGCCACAGGATTACCCGCGGACCTGCGCCTTCTTCAGTACCAGCAATCGCACCGAATTTTATGACGACACTGGCAACAGGCGAATTTATCCGGCGCATCTGCTTAAGCCGGTCGATGTCGAAGCGATCAAGCGCGACATCCTCATGCTGTGGGCAGAGGCTGTCGCGCTCTATCGCGCCGGTCACAAATGGTGGCTGGCGTCAAATATCGAGGCCATTGCCCAGGCCGAGCAGGCGGAGCACTTCGAGGGAGACACCTGGGATGACGACTTCCTCGAATGGGTTGAGGGGCACGAACGGGTGCGAGCCCAAAGGGGTGACACCACCCCCTTCTTGTTCTCGCTGTCGGGCGCGCTGATCGGCGCGATCGGGCTCTACGCCGCCAAGGACGAGGTGCCGCTCGGCCACCGGCATTACACCAAAACCGACGAGATGCGCCTCGCCCACCGGTTGCGGATTCTCGGCTTCGAGCAGGTGCCCTACCGAAGTCGCGCGACCGGCCGCGCCAAGCTGTGGCGGCGGAATAACACATGAAAAATAGGTTCCAAAGCAGGTGGGGACGGCATGGACAGGTGCGGACATGGCGGCGTCCACACCTGTCCATGCCGTCCCCACGAGCTGAAAAGGCGCAAAACACGAATTTTTTCGTGGAGGAGGAGAAGGGCCTGACGCTGACGGCACGTCTCCATCTGACCCAACTCAGCCGCGCAAACGCGGGGGCTTTCCTGCTCTGGCCTCCGGGAGTTGCTCAAACCATGATCCGCTCGCGCAGCTGCTGCCCGATCTGCGGCGAGTCCGCCTGGCTCGGCGTCGCATCAAGCCCGCGGGAGCTGTTCTGCCCGGCGCATTGCCCCGGGCTTAGCGCCGAAGCGCGCGCCGCTTACGTCGCCGCGGAAGCGCGATTGGTGCGATCGGCACCGCTTTACCCGCAACACCACAAGCCCCCGAAGCAGCGCCACTGGAGGAAGTGATGAGCAGCAGCACCGCCCTTGCGCTTTACGACCGCCTGAAGCGCGAGGTCGCCGTCGGCAACACTGCGGTCACCACCATCAGCGGACGTGCCCGGCTGATCCTAGCGATCGACGCCACCGCCAGCCGCCAGCCGACCTGGGACCGCGCCTGCCAGATCCAGGGCGAAATGTTCGGGGCCGTCGCAGGAACTCGGCGGCCTCGACGTCAAGCTGATGTTCTTCCGCGGCTATGACGAATGCCGGGCCTCGCGCTGGCTGCACACCGCGACCGAACTGCACCGCGCGATGGCCGCGGTCTCGTGCGTCGGCGGCGAAACCCAGATCGCGCGCGTCCTTGAGCACACCATCGCCGAAACCCAACGACAGCGCATCCAGGCACTGGTTTTTGTCGGCGACTGCATGGAGGAGAGCGCCGACCGGCTCTGCCGTCTCGCCAGTAACCTTGGTGGGCTGAGCGTGCCGATCTTCATCCTGCACGAAGGCGCGGAGCCAGTTGCCGGCAGCACCTTCCGCGAGATGTGCCGGCGGGCGCGCGGCGCATATCTGCCGTTCGACCTGTCGTCGATCGATCAGCTGCGTCGGCTTCTTGGCGGAATTGCCGCCTATGCCGCCGGCGGTGACGTCGCGCTCGAACGCTACAGTCGCGACAAGAAGATCGCCGGCCCCGTGCTCCATTTGACGCAGCAGCTGCGCCGGGGAGGCTGACATGGCGAAGGATCCCGCCTCTCTGCGGCCTTCTTGGAAGCGGAGCGGCTACGAGCATTACGTCACCGAGCCCCAGCTGGTGACGGCGCTCACCGATTTCGTGCTGCCCGACATCGGCATTGGCCCCGACACTCTGATGTGGGAACCGGCCGCCGGCGAAGGACCGATCGTCGCCGGGCTCGAACAGCGCGGCCACGCCGTCATCGCCAGCGATATCGCGCCGCGTTCGGCCAACGTACAGAAACTCGATTTCCTGCGTGAAGCGCCGCCGCCCGAGATGGTCGACGGGCTCATCTGCACCAACCCGCCATGGTCGCGGACGCTCCTCGACACCTTTATCGCCCGCTGTCTCAGCTTGCTCGACCAGCGCCGGATTCGCGGTGTCGTGCTGCTGCTGCGGCTCGACCACATGGGCACCAAGGGCCGCGCTGGTCTGATCGAGCGCGCCGCCTATCTGCGCACTTGTAATTGGCGTCCAATCTGGATCCCGGGCACCCCGCGAGAGGGCCGCTGGCCGGCTGAATGGATCGTCTGGCTGCGTGATCGGGGCGGGCCACCGATCCACCGTGCTTTGACTATGGAGGCGCTTAATTCCCCCGAACTGCCGCTCGCCTGGCCCCTGCCGCCTCTACCAGCGCCGATGAAGGCACCGCCACCCCCAGCGCTACAACCGCCACCAACGATCGGCGGCAATGGCCACGCCGCGATCGATTGGACGGCGCCTGACAAGGCGATCGAGGAGACGCTGCTGGCAATGTTCCCGCCTACCGCCCAGGCCTTCGGAGTTCTGCGCAATGTCGCACAGGAGCACGCCAAGCGGTTCCTGGCGGCACGTCATCCGAAATCCGCGTAACCACCCAAGGAGAGAACGACCATGCGCTACGCCACAGAACTGACGGAAAAGGAGCGCGAGGAGTTTTTCGGGCAGCATGCCGGGCGGCAGGCCGCGGCATCGATCCTGCGACTGGCGAGCTTTCGTGGAACTACGGACAGGTCCTGGACCCCTATGGGATCTACCCAGAGCCGCCAGACGATTGCTGGTGTGTTTTGCCGCAATTATTTTGCGCGCGCCCCCGGCAGCGATCTCTGGGTTGAGTTGGGCGACATCCCAGAGCCTGTCCGCGAAGCGCTCTGGGCGAGGGTGTGGGGCGAGCCTGACCGGTGGGATGACGTCTTGCCGTTCGTTGACGAGCCGTTATGACCGCCGCGCCCGCGCCGCTGAGGCAGTCTCACCAGCACGCCCGCCACACCCCTGATACGCCGACGGCCCGCGGTCGTCAGATTGGCCTTTCCGCCATGGCTCGATGCACTTCCGAGCTATAAAAGTAGGGTAGTCACCCAAGGAGGTGTCTTCGATGTCCCGACGATGGCAGCCAACCGCGAAAGAGCGCGAGCAAGTGTCGATGATGGTGGCGCTTGGGATTCCGCAAACCGCGGTGTGCGCAATCATGGGCGTCACCGACAAGACGCTGAACCGCGTCTGCCGCTATGAGATCACCACTGGCCGAGCAAAGGCCAATATCACGATCGGCGAGAAGCTGTTCCAAGTCGCCAAGCGCGGCAATGTGGCCGCTATGATCTTTTGGCTCAAAACCCGGGCCGGCTGGCGCGAAACCATCACGATCGAACAATCGAAGCCCGTGGCGGAGATGAGCGATGCCGAACTCAACCGCGTGCTGATCGCCAACGGGCTCGAGCCTATCGACCTTACGATCGGTGAAGCCAGCGTCGTTCCCTTTCCACGGCGGTCTCGGCGTTAGTCATGGGCGACCGCCATCAGCGCTGGCTGCAGTTCCTCCTCGCAGAGCGCCTGCGGCGCACCGAGTACCGCGCGACGCACCGAAGCGCTGCGGAATGGCTCGAGGCTGAGCTCGATGCTATGTGCGAACGGCTTGCAGGGGGTGTCGCTGACGGCAACTTCTGCTCGCCGGAGGTTGACCTCGAACGCGAAGCGGCCGCGATTGAGACCTGGTTCAGCGAGCATGGGTATACGTGTTGAGGCGATGCTTCCGGCGCCGTGACTTCCTGCGACCGCGCTCCCTATCGCCTTGAAAACCGTTATATTTTTCGATGATCCTGAGACCCGCTATCTCCGGGTCGGTTCACGCCGCCGATAGCGCGGGCCAGGTCGCGCAGGGCCGAAGACATCGGCGTACCGGCGATCCCAATACCGCTTTAACTCGTGATTGTTTATTTAGATCACCGGCCCCTTTGGCGTCGGTCATGCCGGAAAAAATCAAGGTCTTGCGCCGGCGAAGTTCAGTCAATAATTCTGCACGCGCCGGCCCTCCGGTCAGCGCGACTCTGGGTGCGCTCAGAAGCCCGTAGAGCGCCTGAAGCCCTCGACCAGGCGACCGCGCGCTGACGCTACGCCAGCTTCAGCGCCGCTTCCGCCTGAGCGAGCTTGGTCTGATCGTCGAGCGGGTCTTCATACCAGCCGCCATAGCGATCAAACGTCATGCTGATGGCCGAATGCCCCATTAGCTGTTGCAGCCGCTTGGGGGCAAAGCCGGCCTTGATCCAGCGCCATGCTGCGGCGTGGCGCAGCATGTGGAAATTGAACGGCTGGCTATACGCATTGGCGATGCCGAGTCGGCGCTGCAGTGGACGAAAGAAGCGGTCGCTGATCACGTTCAGCTGCTCGACATTCCCAAGGGTGTTGGGGAAAACCAGATTAAGCGGCCCGGCCGGGCATTCCTTTTGCCAGCCGCCCAGCGTGTTGACGAGATCGTCGGAAATTGGGATCGAGCGGCGCCCTGCCTTGCTCTTGGGCGGCCCGATCCGACCTCGCTCGTCGGCGCGCTGGCGCACGTAAATCACCTTGCCGTCGAGATCGACCGCGCTCCAGAGGAGCCCGCGCAATTCGCCGGCGCGCATGCCGGTATAGATCGCGGTCTTGAGTAGCGCAAAAAAGCGCGTGCCGTTGGTGGCGGCTAGTAGCTGTGCCAGCTGCTCAGGGGTAGGCACGTTGATTCCGACGAGCAGCCTTTCCTCCTCGCGGGTCTTTTCGCTGATCGTCACCAGTTGCGCCGGATTCTGGGCAATCAGCCCATGGGTCTGCGCGTATTTGAGGATCATCTTGAGCGTCGACAGCACGCGGCGGGCGAGGTCCCGGCTCATCTTGGGGCGCAGCAGCAGGTCGTCGCGCCACTTCATCAGGAACGCCTGATTGAGGTTGGCGAGCTTCACAGCGGCTAGCGAGCGGGGCGAGTCGGCTCCGGTCTGGTCCGGAAAAATGTGCCGCAGTGTCATCTCGTAGTAACGCAGCGTAACGGGCTCCAGTTTTTCAGCGCGGCAGTGCTGCAGCCATCGCTCCGCCGCGTCCCACAGATTGATCGACTGGCGCTCCGGGGTGTGGGTGCCGTCGCGCACCTCGCCGATCGTCTTGTGCAGCCATTCCTTGGCTTTGCGCTGGGTGTCAAAACTCTTTATGTGGCGCTTGTGGAGGTGGTCGCGGTAATCCGCAATCCAGGTCTCGCCGCCGTTGGCGTACTTCCGCCTTCTTACTGATCCGCTTGCCATTTGCTTAATACACTAACAGCTGCCATATCCTCTATTAGATAGTAACGATAATCCATTGGATCAAGAAAGGTGCGATGGATAAGGCCGAATTCCAGCGGCGGATAAAGCGGCTCGGATTGACCCGCGAGGAGGCAGCAAATCGGCTAGGGCTGAGTTTGCCAGGGTTCGAGCACCAGTATTACGGCCGGCGACCGATCACCCGGCAGACCGAACTTCTGCTCGGGTATCTCGAGGAGGAATGGCGCGCGATCTGCCAGCAGCTGGCGACCAGACGGAAGTAGCGGAGAGGACAAGTCAGCATCACGGCCAAAAACCCGAGTGAAACTGCCCGACTCTCGAAGCCAGTCGCCGTAAGTCGCCAAGCGGTAAGCCTGCATCTTTCTGAGAAGATCTCCGCCAAGGAACCAACATTCCGAACTTGCTTCACGCTCTAACTCCGGGGCAAACACTATACGCATGATGGACCGGGCATCGATTGGGTCCACACGAATTGTGGTAATCCGCCCGCGCCGGACAAGCCCGATGGTTGGGTTAAGGTATTGTCTTTATAAAGCAACGTTGGGCCAACTCTGGAGGTGTCGCAGGAATATTGTCGGCTTTGGTGGTGCCGCCGGTGACGATCGGCGTTGCCGACGACGGACTTGTTAGGAGCGAGAGACAACCTTCACCTCCAGGTCGCCCGTAAGGAAATATCATCAGGACCGCCGACCCTGGCCGCGCCGCTAATCACTGGCTGAACCGGCATAGCCGCACGAGGTGATATTGAAATGAGCAACAATACCTACAACCCTAAGAAAGTGCTGTGGGACTTGTTGAACGCTAAAAACCAAAAGCTTTTCAATGATGCCAAACTTAGGATGAATGATGTCGAGGACGCCCTTGCCAAGTTGGAATGGCAAGGGGTCGACACGAGTTACGTGCGGGACGCACTCTACGGGCTTGACTACTGGGTCAACTGCACCACAGACGCAGATAACGTCCGGCTTGCGCTTGATTACTTAAACGCGGTAATCGCTCTTGCGAACCCGCCCAACGCCTTAGCGCAAGACGCCGATGGCAGCTTCGGCACCGGCACGGATGTCTGGTTCCTCAAGTTAGACCGCTCGACGGACCAGTTGCTCGCGCGGGCGTGGCCGTGGCCACGGCAGCCAATCTTCCTGCAGCGCATCAATGACCCCGTCCGCATGGTGACGTATCTTCAGGATTTGTGTTGGTCCGATATCACAAGATGCCGGCGTGATACACGTAAAGAATTGAACCTGGCGATCTCGGTTATCGCCCGGCTTGTCATGAAGGGAGGACAAGCCGGCTATTTGAGCAGCCCGGGGTTTTATCCCGCTTTCGTGCGATTTATTCGCGACTGGCAGGACGCGTCGACGGGATTTTTCGGCGTCACGTATATAATTGATGAGAAGGGAAATCAACTCCGGACCAAGGACTTGAGTTCTTACCTTTCACATGGTTCGATACGTTCCGCACTTGGTGCGCTGGTGGCCTCAGTTAATCGACACGCTGCTGGCTATGCAGACGGGGACTTATCCCCAAGGCTGGCTCGATGGTGGTACCAGGATGTCCGACCACAACAATTATGATGTTGCGGAGATCTTCTATCGCGGCTGGCTGCACATGGTGCCACAGCAACGCGCGGCGGCCAGCCGGGCTGTGCAGCAGATGCTTGATTGGTGTTTGGTGGGATCAGTCAAAAATGATGGAAATCTTGTTAGTCCGGACAAGAGCGACCCTATCCCCGATTCGTTTTATTACGCCGCGTCGTTCCTCGATACGATTGGGTATTTCGATCGAGCAAAACGCTTTTGGACGAAAGACGAACTGCCGGGCAACCCTGAAAGGGTCAAGGCCGGGATGGTTGCACAACTCAAGAATTTCAATCCTTATTACACAGAGGTTGACGATGCGTTGTTCCGGCTTGGTGTAGCAGAGCATCCTTGGACGAACGCGATTTTGTAACGCCGGTCGCCGACATCGGACTTCGAGGCATGACGTTCGAGAAACCCGAGTTCCTGATATCTAATTCAACAGTCGCCGTGTTCACCGCTCGGAGACTTGCGCCGTTGGCGCGCTGCCACTGTCGGTATCGTCGAGGGGATCGGCTGCGCAACATTTCACGCCGCTGGCAATACTGCTTATCTGATCTGGCCACGGTTGCGCGCTTGAGTACGCGCAGAAAAATGTCGGCGCATGCCGATCAGCACCTCGGGCTCGCTGGCGATCTTGGCCTTCGCGAGCGATCCGGCCCGTTGCACACACAAGCACTTTTCAACTGCGCCTTTTATCGGTGCCCTTCGCGCGCCTGGGAAGGTGAAACCGTCACCGCCGCGCGGCGGTGAATGCGCCTGCGCTGGGCGCAGTTGTCACAATTGTGAAACACACCGCCCCACAACCGTAACGCGGTTAGTGATGCCATAATTGACGATAACCCCTTGCAATCAGAACGCGACGACCGCACTTTTTTGAGCGGTTCATTAGGATTGGAGGTTTCGGGCGGATTGGTCACACAAGGCTCGGTCGCAAAAAATAGACCTTGGACCGGCAATGGGGAGGCACAGAAATGAGCGCCAGCGCACCTTATGTGATGTGGCTGAATCTGGTCATATTTAACCTGGCAATTATCTTTCTTCTGCGGCTTCTGTTCAGAAATATCGATATAAAAGAGGTCCTTCGGGAAAAGGCGCCTAACGTCGCGCCCCAGTCCGCGGCTGCCGGTGCGGCGGCGCCGGACAACACCAGCTACAGCCGGGTGACTGGGCTGATCGGGGCGGTCGTCCTCGCCGCGTTCTTCTGGGCTCTTGGAAATATCATCCTCTTTAAGGCCTTTGAGAGTATCGCTGAGGTTGCTCAGCTCGTCTCGGCAGTGACCACTTATATATTGGCCGGTGCCGCGCTCTTCGCGCCCTATGCCGTCAATCAACTGACGAATATCTTCAAGAGCTGATCCCGTGCGGGTGCGAAGGGGCCGTGTGCCTCGGTGCGGCAGGTGAGCAGGGGTCTCCGGAGCGCACGCGCAACCAAAGCCGCTGATGCACCGTATTCAAGGGGTCCCGTTCGAGTCGAAGGAGCCGATCAAAATCAAAAACGACATGGCGAGCGCGCTGCGCCAACGCCGTGGTGCCCAGCATCTTTCCGCAGGAGAGGCATCATGCCGACCAGTTCCACTGCCCAAAACACCGATTTTAGCCGTGATGTGATTGGGCGCTACGTCTGCAACGGGTTCGATGAGGCATTGGCGAGCACAAGCGTCCGTCCTTTCGACATTATCGTCGTCGGCGCCGGTTCCTTCGGGCCAATCTTTGCACAGCACCTGCTCTACCGGGACTTAACCCGAGCGCGCCGTATCCTGCTGCTCGACGCTGGCCCGTTCGTGCTGACGGAGCATGTGCAGAACCTGCCGATGCTCGGGCTGAACGTGCCGGGCCCGACCATGGTCGACCCCGGCGTCGCGCGAAACGAAGTTTGGGGTTTGCCCTGGCGCACGGACGTGCAGGGCGGATTTCCGGGCCTCGCCTACGCGCTTGGGGGACGGTCACTGTTCTTTGGCGGCTGGTCGCCGCGACTGCTCGCGAGCGAGATGCCCGGCGCGTGGCCATTGGCTGTCGTCAACGACCTCAACGGTCCTCTGGCCGACGGCCGACCTGGCTATTTTGTACAAGCGGCCACCCAGATCGGCACCGACGTAACCAACGATTTTATCTTTGGCCCGCTGCATGAGGCTCTGCGTGCGCAGCTGCAGCAAGGGATCAATGCGGGGCATGTGACCGACGCGATACCGCTCGATCAGCTGCCGTTGACACTACCCGGCGTTCCAGATGCGCAGGCTAATTTGTTCAAGCTCGAGGCGCCGCTGGCCGTGCAAGCGAATGCGCCTCGCGCCGGTTCTTTCCCGCTCAACAAATTCTCGAGCGCGCCGCTGCTCATCGAAATAGCCCGAGCGGCGCAGTCGGAGTTGGGTGGTGACGACACGCGCAAGCGGCTGATGGTCGTGCCTAATTGCCACGTGAGCCGGCTCGTTACCGATGGCAATGGGCCCGTCCGCCGGATCGTCCAGATAGACACCGGCCTCGGCCCCCTGCCAGTGCCGGAAGAGGCGGCCGTTATCCTTGCACTAGGCACGATCGAAAATGCCCGGGTCGCCGCAATATCGCTGCCGGGTTTACCCGGCGGCGAGCGTCTCGGCGCGAATTTGATGGTTCACTTGCGCTCCAATTTGACCATTCGCATCCCGCGGGCAGCGGTCGCCGGGCTCGACGCCGCGATCAACGATCTCCAGGCCTCGGCGCTGTTCGTCAAAGGCCGTCATGATCATCCCGACCATCTATTTGGTCATTTCCATCTACAAATCACGGCCGCCGGCCTCGCCGGTCCGGGCACGGATTCGGAAGCCGAGCTATTCAAAAAAATACCGGACTTTGACACGCTGAGCAGTTTTCAGGGCATCAGCGATCAGCATGTCGTTCTCACCATGCGCGGCATTGGCGAGTCGCGCCCCAATAACCCCGCGAGCCACGTGACCCTGTCCGATCAGCTCGATGAACTCAATCAGCGACGCGCTTTTGTTTCCATTAATCCGTCGGCGGAAGACTACCAGCTTTGGGACACGATGGATCAGGCCGCGGAAGACGTGGCGCTCATCTTTGCCAATGGAAATGCCTACGAGGTGCTGGTCGGGAACGCCTTTCAACCGGTTGCCGCCGGCCAGTCGGCGTCGACCGTCCTGTCCCGGGCGAACCGCCGCGATGGTCTCGGCACGACGCACCACGAGGCCGGGACCCTGGCCTTTGGCGACGATCCGGCAATCGCGGTCACCAACGCGGATGCGCGGTTTCACCGCGTACCCAATCTCTACGTCGCCGGGCCAGCGCTGCTTCCGACCGTGGGATCGCCCAATCCAATGTTGACCGGCACGGCCCTGGCCCGCCGGCTGGCCGATCATCTCGCTGCGCCCTTCACCCCGGATGCCGGCTTCACCTCCTTATTCGACGGGGCGTCACTGCAACATTGGCGCATGTCGACGATCCGCAACGAGCCGGGCCACGATGATCCAGGGCATTTCGTCGTCGCGAACGGAGCACTGGTCGCCTCGCCGGGAACGAATATTGGCCTCTTGTGGAACGATCAGCCGACCCCAGCGGATTTTGTCCTCAAGCTGGAATGGCGCCGTTGGCAGGAGGATGCAAATTCCGGGGTGTTTATCCGCTTTCCCGACCCGGAATCCCGCAACTATGACAACACCGCTTTTGTCGGCGTCGATTTTGGCTTTGAGGTGCAAATCGATCAGCTGGCGGCGCCCGACGGCGCGGCGATCCATAAGACGGCAGCCATTTACAATTTTCAGGGTCCAAACGACCCGAACACGCTGCCGGTTCGCGGCGTCGGAGAATGGAACGCGTTTGAGATCCGGGTGCAGGGCCAGAGCTACACCATAATCCTCAACGGTGTTCAGGTGACCGCATTCAACTTTGTGGCGGGATCGGATGCCGCGCATCCGGACCGCGGTCTGCCAAGCACCAATGCCGTGCCGCGTTTTGTCGGATTGCAGACGCACACGGGCAAGGTCGCGTTCCGCAGGCTTCAAATCCAGGCGCTTTGACGCGGCGCACATCGGTATTCGAGTCGGCACGACTCGCTTTCTCGAGGGTGCGGCTATGCGGATCCTTCATCTCACGACCGAATATCCGCCGCTGATTTACGGCGGCTTGGGCACCGCGGTTGGCGGGCTGGCGAGCGCGTCATCGCACGCCGGTATCGAGGTCGCAATACTGCTGGTGGGCGCCGGCGGCGATCCGTCCTATCGCCTACCGGCTGTGGAGGCGCGGCGCGAGCGGCAGTCGGGCATTTCGAAGGTAGCCGGCGTCCTGGTCCATCCCGTCGCGCATGCGGCTGCTGAGGCCTATGGCGCCCGCCTGATTGACGAGTGGCGACCCGACCTGCTGCACCTCCACGTGTTCTGGCTATGGCCGCTCGCCCGGGCGCTATCGGCCCACGGCAAGATCCCGCTCGTCTATACCGCGCACTCGCTCGACCGCGCCGAGTATGAGCAGGGCGATGGGCCGGTAGAATGCCTTGGCCAGTGGGACACCCAGGCAGAGGTGATCAACGCCGCCGATCGGATCGTAACCCTCACCTGCAGCGAGCAAGACTTGCTGCTGAGCTATTGTCCCGGAGTGAAGGACCGTATCCGCGTCGTCGGCAACGGGATCGATGATAGCGGAGCGGCCCGGCGCGCAGCTCTTGGCCGCAAAGCTAATAAGGCACCGCTAATCCTCTTCACCGGCCGCTTTGTCGAGCGCAAGGGCGTGAGGGATTTTCTCGCTGCCGCTCGGGCGGTGCTCACGATCAATCCGGCCACACGGTTTGTGCTCGCCGGCGGCCACCGCCATTGCGACGGCGAAACCATGGCGCGACATTGGATGCCGGCGGAGCTATCGGCGCAGCGCGGTCAATTCGAATTTACCGGCTGGCTCTCGGCCGAAGAACTGGCGCGCTGGTACGCAACGGCGGACATACTAGTCGTGCCGAGCTGGTACGAGCCGTTCGGGATGGTGGTTCTCGAAGGCATGCTTTATGGGCTGCCGATCATTGCAACCGACATCGGCGGCCCAGCGGAAATTCTTGAACCCGGTCGGACCGGACTGCTGGTGCCGCCGCGCGATCCCGAGCAGCTGGCGCGAGCGATCATTGGACTCATCGGAGCGCCACAGACGCGGCGGCGCCTTGGGCTCGTCGCGGCGCGCGTCGTTCGTCAAACATGGTCCTATACTCGGGTGGTCGATGAGATGCGGTCGGTCTATGACGAGGCAATCGCGGAAGCCAAGCTGCGGCAGGAACCGTTCCCCAGCGGCAAAAACGGGCTGACGCAGGATCGCCCGCGAGCAAACTGAGCCGTTAACAGCGCGGGGACGAGGTGCCATCGCATGTGGCCTCGTGTGAAGCCATTCGCGATTCCGCCCGAAATGATCATTCAGCACGTATTCAATAAATATCGGTAGGCGGTAATCGCCCCTCGCCCGCCGGACCGTGAAGGCCGTATGCCCAGGTCGACCGCGCGCTGCACCTGCACCTGCTTATCCGCGAGGAAAAATTTTCTGTTGTATTCACAAAGGGATCGATGAGTTTCCAGCTATGTTCCGGAACGGAGGCATGCGATGAGGCTTTGGCATCAGGGCGGTCCCCTTCTGGCCATCGGGTCCGCGCTTTTATTCGGCGCCAGCACGCCCGTGGCGAAGCTGTTGCTCGGCAATGTGGATCCACTGCTGCTCGCCGGCCTTCTCTATCTCGGTTCGGGCCTTGGACTCGGCGCAACTTTGCTGGTCCGGCGGTTATCCGGTGCCGTCCAATCCGAAGCTCCGCTGAGACGCCGCGACCTGCCTTGGCTTGGCCTCATCGTGCTGTTTGGCGGCGTTCTCGGACCTGCGCTGCTCATGCTGGGCCTCGCAACGACCCCGGCTGCAACGGGATCGCTGCTGCTTAATACCGAGAGCCTCGCCACCATGGCGATTGCCTGGCTCGTGTTTCGTGAAAATCTCGATCGGCGAATTTTTATCGGTGCGATGGCGATCCTTGCGGGCGCCATCTTGCTGTCCTGGCCCAGCCGGGGCGTTTCCGCCTCGGGGTTCGGCTCTGGCTCCCTGATCATTGTCGGGGCCTGCCTGTGCTGGGGGATCGATAACAATCTCACGCGCAAGCTCAGCGCCGCCGACCCTATGCAGACCACGGCGATCAAGGGGCTGGCCGCCGGTGCTGTCAATACCGCGCTCGCGCTGGCGCATGGCGCCGCCCTCCCCTTCCCCGGCCTGATCCTCGCGGCCGGCGTTGTTGGGTTGCTCGGGTACGGCGTGAGCCTCGTGTTTTTTGTCCTTGGCCTGCGCTATCTCGGCGCCGCGCGTACCGGCGCCTATTTTTCGACCGCTCCCTTCATCGGCGCGGCGCTGGCGCTTCCGCTCTTCGGCGAGGCTCCGAGCTGGGCCTTGGTCGGCGCGGCGGCGCTTATGGCGGTCGGCGTTCACCTCCATCTCGCCGAGACGCACGAACACCCGCATGTGCATGAGCCGCTCGACCACGAGCACCGGCATGTCCACGACGCCCACCATCGGCACGCGCATGGGCCGGGCGATTCCGCCGAGGAGCCGCACAGCCACCGGCATCGGCACGAGCGCCTCGCTCACAAGCATCCGCATTATCCGGACCTGCATCACCGCCACGAGCACGCGCACGAAGATGCTTAACGCGCGTGGTGCAGCCGCTCCTTGGTCAGGCGCGCGATTGCGGCTGGGGCCTCGTCGGGGATAGCGAAGACCGAACTCACATTGATCTCGCACAACACATAGGTGTCCTCGCCCTCCGCCGTGCGCGGTCCGTAGAGAAAGTCGGCATCCCAAATGATCGGCAGCTCGGCAGCGGCGATGCCGAGCGCTTCCATCATTTGCGGCACCCATTCGGCTTCCATCTGCCGCCGCAGCGCTTGAAAGGGCGCAGCGTCCGGACCATGCATGATCCGCGGCCCCGGTTGTGCCGCCGGAGAATCCGGCCCCTCGGGCGGCGGCGGGATGAGCGCCTTGATCAGCTGATGCCCAAAGCCGGCGACCTTATCCGCGCCCACGTAATAGCGGATCATTCCCTCGGGCAGGCGTGGCTGGAACGGCTGGTCGATCAGGCAGCCGCCCCACTCGAAATAACCCTCGCAGCTCTTGATGAACGCCGCGAGAGACGTGTCCCCGGGGACGCTGCCGCGGCGCGCTTCGAGCACGCGCACGTCACCGCTGGGCAGCAGTTCAACTTTCCAGACCCCTTGCCCGCCATTGCCTCGATTTTGCTTGAGCACGCGCGGCCCGGAGGCCTTGAGCCGTGCGGGGAATTCCGCCGCGAAGGCGGCCACTGTGGGATAAAGCTGCGTCTCGACACCCCACCCAAGATGCCGGGTGTGATAGAGGATTTCCTTGGTCCCCATCTTGAGAATCGTATCGGGGTGGGTGCTTACCCAGGGCCCCCGCCCCGCCACGTCGCGCAGCAAAATGTCCAGTGCCGCGCGGGTCTTGCCGTTTTGGAGCGGGTCGACCCACACAAGCACGCCAGCGGTGGCCAGGAGCTGCGCGCGGACCTCGTCCTCGAATTCCTCGTCATAGACCGCGGGCTCGGCGTCAATGCCCATCGCGGCGAGCTCCTCGAAGATGCGGAAGAAGCGGTTGTTTTGCGGCGTCGCGGCGCGCCGGGCCTCGGCGTCGCCGCGCCACAGGATCGCGACTTTCGAGGGATCGACTTTTGCATCACGTCCGGTCATGCGGCACTCCTCGCTTGGCGAGAGGCGCAGAGCTTGGACCAATGTCTGAAGGGGTGCCTGCTTCGACCCCGCGCTATGCTATTGGCTCCCCTTACGATTGACAACCCGGCCGGTCACCATGTCGGCGATCACGGATAACCCACCCCGCCCGTCGCGCGTACCACTGAGCGCGATCGCCGTCGCTTTTCTAACCGTCTCCTCGTTCGGTTTTGGCGGCGGGATCGTCTGGGCACGCCGGATCGCGGTTGAGCGCCGCCGCTGGCTCAGCGAGGCAGAGTTCCTCGACATCGTCAGCCTCACCCAGTTCCTGCCGGGACCTAATATCGTTGGGATTGCGGTTTGTGTCGGTGCCAAGTTGCGCGGCGGTGCCGGCGCCCTGGCGGCGATCGCCGGCTTTCTGTTGATCCCGTGGAGCATTGGCCTCGCGATTGGGGTGACTTGCCTCGAATACGCCCATACGCCCCTGTTGCGGAACATCCTGGGTGGAATTTCAGCGACGGCGGCAGGACTCCTCGTTGCTACGGGCGTGAGGCTGCTACTGCCTCACCGCCGTCGTCCCGCCGCGATCATCTTCGCTGCCCTCGCCCTCGTCTTACTGGCGTTCAGCAAGTTGCCGCTTCTCGCGGTGCTATTCGTCCTGGCGCCCGCGAGTATCGTTGTTGCGGCGCTGTTTCCTGCTGGTGCGCGATGATGTCTCCTGGCGCGCCGATCGCCCTGACCGCGCAGCTTGCGCTGCTGTCGGCGATCAGCTTTGGTGGCTTTCCGACCGTATTGCCGGATGTGCGTGCGTTTGTCGTCACGACGCATGGTTGGATGACCGACCAGGACTTCACCAACATCTTCGCGATGGCTCAGGCGATTCCTGGCCCCAACATGATCCTGATGATGGGGCTGGTCGGATGGAAGGTCTGGGGACTTCCGGGCGCGCTCGCGAGCTCGACCGCCACTTTTGCGCCGCCGTGCGCGATCTACTTCGCTGCATTCCGGCTGTGGGACCGCTTCCGCGACGCGGGCTGGCAGCGCAGCGTACGCACGGGCCTCGCCCCCGTCACGGTCGGGCTGATCATGGCGAGCGGCATCGTGATGGGACGGGCCGCCGACACGAGCTGGCAGGGCGTAGCGATAAGCCTCGCCGCGGCCACGGCTCTGCTGACGACCCGCCTCAATCCGATTTGGCTGCTGGTCGCCGGTGGCATGCTCGGCGGCCTGGGTGTGCTTTAAGAGGGGCGTGTTACCCCCCGCGAATGAGCAGCGCGAGTCCGGACAGCAGCAAAAGCCCCAGGACAATTTTCCGAAAGCCTGCCTCGTTAAGGTGGCCGAAGGATTTGAGGCCCGCCCAGGTGCCGAGCGCCAGCGCCGGCAATCCGAGCAGGAAGAGCCAGGCCGTCTCCGTGCCGATCTTTCCTGTGCCGCCAAGCCAAAGAGCGATCATCACGAAGGTCGCGACGCCGACGGGCTGAAATACGGCGCGCTGCTCGGCCGCCGGCCAGCCGCGAAGATTGCACCAAACCACAGTGGCGAGGCCGGCAAGACCCGTCGCGCCTCCCACCACACCATTGACGACACCGACCGTGCCGTCCGCGACAAAGCCGGCGTTGGCCGCCGCGGCCGAGCTGGGCCGGAACCAGTTATAGAGGGCGAAGGCTATCAGCACAGCGCCGACGGCCATCCGCATCTGAGCCGCCGGCGCCCATTGCAGTAGCGCGGCGCCGAGCGGGACCCCGAGCGCACTGCCGATGACAAACGGCACAATGCGGGCGGGCTTTACCGCCTGCCGCAGCTTCCACACCGAGACCCCTTGCACGATAAGGGCGAAGGCAGCGATCAGCGGCGTGACTTGCGCGGGCGGCAGGAAATGCAGCCACACCGCGGCCGCGACGATGCCGAAGGCAAACCCGGCGAGGCCGGTGACGTAGGCCGCCGCGAAGGCGCCTGCGGTGAATAAGACAAGATCAAGGATCTGGAGGCCAAGCATGACGCACCCCATCGCTTCCGCTGTCGTTATCGACGCAGCGGGGATAGGGCAACGCTTGGCCATTATTCGGCTTGAGGGTGGTTGCCGGATACCTATTCCGATTATCGCGTCGGGTTGTAGCGGGGTCAACCGAAGGTTCTGACAGCTGAACACCGGCAACACCTGCACAAATGCTGAATTCAGCCTATGATACCTTCGGTGTGGCTTTGCGGGAGAACCGATGCTCCGGCGCCTTCTCATCGGCTGCTTGCTGGTCGGCGCGCTCGGGAATGCAACCCCCTCGCTCGCCGAAGTTCATCCGCAGGCGGCCGACACTGCGCTAATTGAAGACGATATCGTTGGGTCGGGCTTCGAAGTCGGCGAGCAACGCCCGGCACGGCATGCCTTCAGGCGTCTGGGAGGCAGCCGCGCGCGTTCTTCTTTCGGCGACGCCGCCAAGGCGATTAAGGCGGCGCGAGAGGAGCTTGGCCGGCGCGAGCCTGGACTTGGTGCGGCGCTTGTCGCCGCGTTTCCGCGAACGCGCCGGGACGATGTGGTCGGCACCATGATCCGGTCCGGTGACAGCATTCGCTTCAACCGGACCTATGTTTTAAGCCTAAGCCGCGATCAGCTTCTCGATCATATGTGGCAACTCGCGGTTTCGCTTCAGAGCCGGTATTGAATGGCTCGGTCCAGTGCGCGGCGCCGATCAGGACAAGCGCACGATCGATCTCGTTTAGCCCGCCCGGACCGCCTTCAAAGGCACCCGGACACCGGGGACCAACCCGTGTACTCATGACAATCTCCTCGATCTAAGCGACAGCCTGGGTCAATGGAGCGGCGTGCCAGCTAGGAGCTCGTTGCGAGTGCAGGCTCGGGCACCCTGACGCCGAACACGGCGCGGACGAGGAGCACGGCGTACACGCAGAAGCCGGCGGCAACGGCGGCAAAGAAGCCGGCGACGCCGAGGTCGAACCAGTAGACCGCGACGAACCCACCGGCCGCGCTCACGATCATGCGCACCGCATTGGCATTCATCGCCGCGACGCCGCGGCCGACCCCCTGCATGACGAAGAAAAGTCCTAGGCCGAGCCCGAAGCAGAGGTAAGCCGGGCCGACGATGCGGAGATAGAGGGTGCCTAGACGTGCGACATCGGCATCGTTGCTGAACAGGCCGATCCACAGGCCAGGCTGGAGGGCGACGATCAGGCCGATCGTTCCGCACACGGCCGCGACCGTCGCGGCGCCCGTCCACGCGATCTCGCGGGCGCGACGATACTGCCCCGCGCCCCAGTTAGTGCCGACCATGGCGACGAGCGCCGTGCCGAAGCCGAACGCGATCGGCTGCAGGATGTATTCGAGCCGTGCGCCCATGGCATAGCCGATGGCGGCATCGCATCCCAGCTGTCCGGCGATGCCCGTCAGCAGCACGACCGAGAGATTGGTGATCGCCGTGTTGATCAGGCCGGGGACGCCGACTTTGAGGATGTCGGCGAACAATTCCCACCTAGGCGTCACCCCTCGAAAGTTCAGCCGGACGATCGCACGCGACCGCAGATACCAGATCATGACGGCGCTCCCGCCGGCGAACGGGATCACCAGGCCCCACCCTGCGCCGGCCGGGCCAAGCGCCGGCAACGGTCCGAAGCCGAAGATCAACACCGGCGATATGGCGATGTGCACTAGCACGCAGCCAACCAGCACGGCCGCGGGGAAGCTCATGTTGCCGGTGCCGCGCACCGCATTGCCGAGCAGGTTGAGCACGCAGATGCAGACGGCACCGCCCAACGCCACGTTCGCGTAGGAAAGCGCGTCCGCCAACATTTCGTCCCGACCGCCCATCCATTGGAACAGGAAGGGTGCGCCCAGCAGGAACACGGTGGAGAAGATCGCCGCGACAGCGAGCGCCAGGAGAAATGCGTGGAAGACGAGAGCATCGGCGCGGTCGCGTCGCCCCGCGCCGAGAGCGCGTGCGACCGCGGACGAGACGCCGACGCCCATGCCGCTGTTGGTCGTTTGCAGGACCATCATCACCCAGGGAAATGCCAGCGAGGCGCCGGCGAGCGCATTGGTGCCGATGCGCCCGAGAAAGAATCCGTCAAACGTGATGACGCCGGCGAACGCAAGCAGGTTGGGATGTTCGGGGCGGCCAGCCGCAGCAACGTCGGTAGGATCGGGCCTTCGAGCAGCAGCTTGGTGCGCGCAGCTGCCGCGGGAGAAGACGCGGTCTTCCCGGGGGCCGATGATGGTGCGGAAATTGGGACGCTTCGCTCACTCATAAGGCGCTCCTCGTCCCGCGGAGGGACTTGAGCAGCGCTTGGACGAAGGGTCTTTTGCAAAGCCGGGCGGCTGCGAGACGAGCCCGATACGTTTCAGCGAAACGCGACACGATCATCCTCGCGGGCGCGGCAACCGCAATCGATCATTTCTGGGGCCAGGGTTAGAAAATCTATCGAAGGGCGGAACTCGGTGCCGGCTATCTCCTGACTAAGGCTCCTTGGTTCCAGAGCTTTTCTGATAAAAGGGTGGATGCCTCGTCGCCTCCCTTCACTCAATGCCGTCAAGGCTTTCGAGGCCGCGGCGCGGAGCAAGAGCTTCACGCGCGCTGCGGAAGAACTGTTCGTGACAGCGGGGGCGGTGAGCCAGCAGGTCAAGGCGCTGGAGACCGAACTGGGAATCAAGCTTTTTAATCGCGAGCGCCAACGGCTCGTCATCACCCAGGCGGGCCGCGACTATCTCGCCGTGATTCGTGAGGCGCTCGACCAGATCGCGCTTGGCACGGAGCGGCTGGTGCGCCGACGGCACTCCAGTGTCCTCACCGTCAGCGTGTCGCCGGATTTCGCGGCAAAGTGGCTCGTGAACCGACTCGGGCGCTTTGCCGAAGCGCATCCGGAGATCGATCTTCGAGTGGCGGCGAGCGACCAGCGCGTCGATTTCGTGCGGGAGGATATCGACCTGGCGGTCCGCCACGGTGATGGGCAATGGCCCGAGCTGGAGGTGATGCGCCTCTGTTCCGAGCGACTGTTTCCGGTGTGCAGCCCAAAGCTCATTCGCGGCCGCAACCGGGTGATGGGCGCGTCGGATTTGTTGAAATTTCCGCTGCTGCGGCTCGATGACTGGACCACATGGGGCCACTGGTTCGAAACGGCCGGTATCAACATTCAGGCCATGCCCGGACCGGTTCTCAACCGCGCCAGCATGCTGATCGATGCGGCGATCGACGGCCAGGGCATTGCACTTGCCCGCACCGCGCTCGCTGCCTGGGACATCATTCACGGCCGTCTTGTGCGGCCAGTCGACGTGTCGCTGGCGATGGCCAACACCTACTGGATCGTCGGCCCAAAGGCGACCGCGAGCACTCCCAAGATCGCGACTTTCCGGCAATGGCTGCTGGCGGAAGCGGAAGACGATGCACGCCGGCTGACAGTGGCGTGAGACATCTGTTGTCGATCTGAAAGGGTGCAGAGCTTGAAGGTGTTCCTCTGACGGGGAGTCTGCGATCCCCGAACTGCGCCTGACTAAGCCGCCGCGCGCTGCCGATGATCGACGGCACAGTGGCAGCGAGCACGCCGTTGCGACACCGGAAGCACCGCGCCTCCGTCGTCCTCCCACCGCTGTATCTCAACCGGCGTCGGCTCGATGTCTGCGGTGACCGTCGGCCGCTCAGGCCGGATTAGCGAGATAATCAACTTTGTCATTTTCTCCTCCATGGCCGCTCCGACGTAAAAGCCGGAAGCGGACTCGGTTTAAATCCCCGAAGGGGCAGAGCTTGAAGGAGCATCCTCTGACGGGGAATCTGCGGGTCCCCGTTCTCTCGCACGAGATCAGTATTTCGGCCGGTGCGAGACAGCCCATTTGCGTGCGTGCTCGATCGGCCCATACGGAGCCGATTCCGCCCGGAAGCGACGCACCGTGGGCAGAGCCTCCATGCGCTCGCGCCAGGCCGAGAAGACTGGATAGCCCAGGTACATCGCCTTGCCCTCATCCGTCCGCGCAAACGAAAAGGTGCTGGGCAACAGGTAGTAGTCGGCGATCGTCGGGTCGCCGCCGACCAGGTAGGGCCGGCCGTCGGCGAGCTGGCGCTCGACGACTTGGAGCCCGACCTTGATCTTGGGCAGCGCGTGCGCCACGACCTTCTCGTCGGGCTCAATGCCGAGTTTCGGGAATACGTTCCGCTCGTGACCGACGTGATAGATCATGTAGGGGTAATAGTAGCCGTTCACCGCGCTGATCCACTGGTTCATCAACGCCCGGTCGCGCGGCTGCGCCGGCTGCAGCGCGGGCGTCGGGAACAGCTCCTCGAGATAGGCGACGATCGCGCTTGTCTCGTAGAGCACGAACTCACCATGCTGCAGGATCGGCACCCGGTCGAACGGATGCAGCGCCAGATGCTTGGGCGAGCCCATGTCGGGTTCGAGGTCGTGGAACGTGTACGGCACCTCCTTGTGCGTCAGCACCAGCCGTACGATGTGCACGAAGCTGCTGGCCGGGAACCCAAAAATCGTGACGTCAGTCATGGGTTTTCTCCATTGCGATTTATCCTCGGGAAAGCTCGGCGAATTTGCGCGGAAACCGAGGCGCCTTCCGCGCGAAGCTGGGAATTAGCGCCGCCAGAACGGCTTATCCGCCTCGCGGAATTCCTCTTCCTGCGAGACGCCGATGTCCTTCAGGAGGTGAAAATCATTACTTTCGGCGATTTCGCGAAGCGCACGCCGCTGCCGGGAACGCGCAAACCAGCGGGCGATCGTCCGGCGGACACCACGGGCCCCGTCCGCGACTGAGTTTTTCTCAACGTCGCAGCCGGCGGCGGCGCTCACCGGCCGGTGCAGGGTCAGGAAGATCATGACAGGCTCCGCCCGGGTGGATTACGGAGCCGATACATGGGAGCAGGCCCCCGCGGCCCGCAAAGCATCGTTTCTCGGGCCTGACCCAATTTAATTCATGTATAACGGCGCGATCATGCGTCGCTCGCTGCCACCGCTGAATGCGCTGCGGTCGTTCGATGCCGCAGCACGGCACCAAAGCTTTACGCGCGCCGCCGCGGAGCTCTGTGTGACGCAAGGCGCTGTGAGCCACTCGGTCAAGGCGCTGGAGACGGAGCTGGGGCTTCAGCTCTTCAAGCGCGAGCGCAACGGCCTGGTCATCACCGATGCGGGGCGCGACTATCTCGCGGTCGTGCGCGACGTGTTCGAGCGGCTTGAGCTAGGCACCGATCGCCTGCTGCAACGTCAGCGGTCGGGCACGATCACCGTCAGCACCTCACCGGATTTTGCCGCCAAATGGCTTGTCAGCCGGCTGGGGCGGTTCGCCGAGGCCTACCCCGAGATCGAACTGAAGCTGGCGGCCTTGATGCACCGGGTCGATTTTGCGCGGGAAGATGTGGACCTCGCGATCCGGCACGGCGAGGGGCAATGGCCCGAGCTTGATGCCGTCAATCTCTCCGCCGAGGAGCTGTTTCCGGTTTGCAGCCCTTCGTTGCTGACCAATCGCGGCGGTCTTCGCGAACCAAAAGATGTGCTGAAGTTTCCCTTGCTGCATCTGGATGATCGCCGCGACTGGTCGCGCTGGCTCGTAGCGGCGGGACACTCCGGCGAGGGTCTATTGCACGGTCCGATCCTCAATCATGCCAGCATGCTGATCGATGCGGCGATTGACGGTCAGGGCATCGCGCTAGCTCGCACCATGCTCGCCGCATCCGATCTGATGTCGGGACGTCTGGCACGGCCGTTCCGAGCGGCCATTCCGCTCCGGAACACCTATTGGCTCGTTTGCCCCAAGGCCACGCGCTCGCTGCCGAAGATCGTCGCCTTCCGCGACTGGTTGCTCGAGGAGGTCGCCGCGGATGGGCAGCGGCCCGGGTCGATCTCATCGGACCAAGCCGAGAACACAGAGGCGCGCGCCGCCGACTAGCTGGCAGCCGCTCGCTAGATCGCGACCGTCACCAGCTGGGCCGCCTCCGGGATTTCGACGATCACATTGAGATCGTCGGGTGGGCAGCGGCCCGGTGAGATACGGCCCAGGTCCATAGTATCTTTCCGTTTCGGGCCGCCGGCGGCTAATCCTCGTCGCTGTCGTCGCTGATGATTTTGCCGGTGAGCAAGTCGACCATCATATGCGCCTCTCGGCCGGACGCCTTGCCTGAGACTTCGATGTAGCGCGCATCGTGCGTCAGGGTCAGGTCGGCCCAACCGCGGGCCGCCAGCTGGCCACGCACCTGATCCTCAGTGAGCGGCAGATCGCCGGCGATGACCATCTGACCCTCTGCTTCGTCATAAGCTGCGATCAACGCCGCGAGACCGCCGCCGAGCAGCGCGCCAACAAGGCTCCAAACCAGCACCCGGTTCATCGTCGGTCTCCGTGCCGATGGTTATTGCGCGATGGCGAACGCAAATGTCACTCCAAGCCGAATTTCCCCCGTCGTGTGCTCGCCGACGCGGGCGCCCCGCAGCCCGACATCGAAAGCGAGCTCTTCGTCCGCTTGCCAGATCGCGCCAATGAGGGCCGAGCGGGTTGCCGTCTCCGCGAAATCGCGATCGTAGAAGATTTCGGCAACCGGGCGGACCGGCCAGTCATGCGGTCCTTCGAGGATCGCGCCCAAAAACAAATCAGGATGTTGCTGCCGGGTCAGGGAGACGGCGGCGTTGAGGTGCAGGGTCGCCCATTCCCAGCGCTGCGAGAGGATGCCGGCGACGCTCGCCCCAGCTCCGTGCTCATCGCGGATGCCGGGCAGCAATGTGCCGAACTCCGCGGCAACGCTGGGTCCCTCCCTATCCTGCAGGCTTCCCTCGCGCAGTACGCCTTTCAGGGACGCACCCGCACTGGAAAGGCTCGTCCCAGCCACGCCGCCCGCGAGCCCGTACGCAACATTCCCCTCGACCACGCCTTCCCAGCCCGGTGCAAAGCCGTAATTAAAGACCGTCGCGGGTGCGATCAGTGAATGCGCCGATCCATCGCGTCGATATTGCAGTGGGCCCAGTTCGATCTCGAGCTGACCGGTCTCCGCGACTGCGGCGTCGGTGCCATCAAACGGCCGAAAGGCCCGAGCATCGGCGGCGCTTAGCAGCAGCATCGCGCCGGTAATGCAGACCCCGCGCTTCATGAACTCGGGACGAAACACCCAGATTGCCGGCAGCTCACCGGAAGAGGCGCGCACGGCAACAAACAGCCGGTCGAGCTCGGGCACGAAGAGACCGGTGCGAGCGCCGGAGACCGTCGGAACCTTTGCGACCCGCTCGTAACCCGCGCCGTGCGGCTCGAGGACGTCGATCACTCCCGCGCCACAGACCACGTAGACGCGATGACGCTTTCCATCGACGAAGACATCGTCCGCGTCGCCGCAGGTCTCGGCCTTGGCGACGATTTGCGTCTCCGGGCTCGAAAGCGCCATCAGCATGGGCGGGCTGCGGAACACCACAAGCACGCGCTTTGCTTCGGCATCGACCGCCATCGGGAAGTTGCCGCGCAGCCCCGGCGTGGCCGCCGAGCGCAATGCCGCGTTCGGGAGGTCGATGACGGCGATTGCCCGGGTGTCGGGCACATTAACGAAGAGCTGGGTGCCGGTGCCGTCGATCTGAAATCCCTCCGGATGGCCGCGCAGGCGGTACTCCGCACCCTTCGCACGCGTTGTGGGATCGATGATGGCGATGGCGCCCTTGCCATAGCCGACCAACACTTGTTTGCGGGTCAGGTCGATCCGAACGTTGTCGGCATCATCACCGAGCTCGATGCGGCCAAGAGGACTGAAGTCGTCGGCCTTGAAGATGCGCACCGATCCGTCGCCGGCGTCGGCGACATAGACGGTATCGGTGGATGGTTCGTAACCCACTCCCTGCGGTTCGCTGAGACCGCCGAGCGTGCGCAGCACCTTGCGCGCGGCCAGGTCGACGACGCCAAGACTGTTATTGCCGAGCTCCGCAACCAACAGCCGTTGCCGCGCCGCATCGACCGCAAGATGGTCGATGCGGCCACTAACCTCGCCAAGCGGGATCTTCGCCTCAAGCACCAGGGGGGCATCGGCAGCGATGGCAGACGTGACCGCCGCCATCGTCAGCGCGATCGACAGCAGCAAGCGGTACAACATCTTCAGCTTAGCTCTTGGCGAGATTGACGTGGGCGAGCGCCGCCTTCAGGCCCTGGGCAAGCCTCTTAGCGTCGTCATGCGCCCAGAAATGCATGAAAAACAGGCGAGGCTGATCGTTGAGCATATGGTTGTGCAGGGCCGTGACCTCGATGCCATTCTCGCGCAGCGCTTTCATCACCAACGGCACTTCGTTGGCGGCGAGCACAAAATCCCCGGTGATTGCGGCTGCGCCGCCGCCGAGCGGCTCAAAATTGATCGCGTTGGCCGAGCCCATGGCGTTGGGCACGGGCATGCCGCCATCCGTAACCGGCTCGGCGCGCGCGATCCCATACGCATAGATACCGCTGTTATTCGTTCCCTTGGCGCCCATGATCTGGTCGAGCGCGGCGGTATCGAGATCGATCGCCGGCGGCGATGCCGCGGCGGCAGGCGCCGCGAACGGCGTCTTGCTCTCGGCGAGAGCCGCGTGGAGCGCCGCCGCCAGCTTCACCGGATCGCCATGACCCAGCACGTGCATGTACATGGTGAAGGGCTGGTTGCGCAGCAGGTGGTTGTGGAGCGCCGTCACCTCGATTCCGCCGGCGAGCAGCTTGACCATGACCGGATTAACTTCCTCGGCCGTGAGCACGAGGTCGCCCATCACCATGGCGTCGGCGTCCATCTTCTCGAAGGCCAGCCAGCCGCCGAGGGCAAAGCCCGGTTTGATCTCGACGCCATCAAGCGTGACCTTGAGATCGGTGCGAGGCAGGCCGACGCGGTAGACGCCGCCCGGCATCACGGAACCGGCCTTCCCGAGTGCGTCGGCGACCCGTGCCCAATCGTCACCTTCGGCCGCACTTACCGGGCCCGTCAGGGCGAGCAGTAGCGCAGCACCGAGCGTTATTTTTGCCGAGCGTCTCATGTATCCTCCTAGTAACTCACGCGCGCTTGTTGCCGCGCCGCCTCAATCGAGCGGCGTCGTGACTTTCCTGAAGTCACTGCCTTGCAGCAGTGTGATGACCGCCACGGAGTTGCCATCCTTCAGGTCCGGTGTGGCACTCACCGCGCGGAACCCCGCGTTCGCCTTAACGGCAGCCTCCGTTGCCGCCAGCAATGAGCGCATGGCGGTAGCCAGAGACCCGCTCTGGATATTCGCCTCTTTCAGATCATCGTCGCCGGTGATCTTTTCGGCCTTGACGATAGTGGCCGTCGCCGGATCGAGCACGGCTTCGATAAAGTCCTGACCCTTCACCGTGTAGACCGAAAGCTGCAGCTTGCCATCCTCCATCTCGAACTTCGCCGAAATCGGCTTGCCCTCGCGTTCGCTGGCCTTGAGGCCGGCTTCGAGAGTTGCCTTCGCACCTGACATGGCCTTGGCGAGCGCAGCGAGATTGTCGTCCTCTGCGAAGGCGCTCCCGGCCGCCAAGCCGACGCCCAATAGTAGCAGACCGATCATCCGGAACGTCATCATGAGGGTTCTCCTTAACTTCTTTCGGAATTCGAAAATAATGGCGTATTTAGGACGGGGTATTTGACATTATTGTCATCCAAATAAGTAAAACGTGACCTAGTTACTCTCATCACTGAAAATATTCAAAACCGTGCCGTGAATGCGCGAACCCTGCGCGGCCTTGTTTAAGGCAGTTTTAACCGTCAGCCGGGCGATGCCATGGGACGGGCAGCGGTCGCCGCTAAAACTGCGTTAAACTTGGTATGCGCTATCCCGCGCGGACCGCGGAGGAACGGCGTTGCGCTTGCTCATCATCGAGGACGAAGGCCGGCTGGCCGGGCTGATCAAGACGCAGCTCGGGGTTGCCGGCTTTGCGGTCGATATCGTCGACACCGTGGCCGAGGGCTCGGCGGCGCTGGAGCTGATCAATTACGACGCAGCCGTGCTCGACCTGGGCTTGCCCGATGGCGACGGGATGTCCTTGCTCCGGGCAGCCCGGCGCATGGGACGCGAAATTCCCATTCTGATTCTCACCGCGCGCGACGCGATCGAGGCCCGCGTCGCCGGCCTCAATGCCGGCGCCGACGATTATCTCACCAAGCCCTTCGCCATGGCCGAGCTGATCGCGCGCATCCAGGCCCTCCTGCGCCGGCCGGGCGGTGTTCTCGGCATCACGCTCGAAGCCGGTAATCTGCGGCTTGATACGGTAGGCCGCGAACTCGGCATCGATGACGCGCCGGTACGCCTTTCGCGGCAGGAGCTCGCAATCCTCGAGCAGATGATGCGCCGCCTCGGCCGCATCGTGCCCAAGGCGGTGCTTGAAGAAAAACTTTACGGGATCGACGAGGAGCCGGATTCGAACACGATCCCGGTGCATGTGCATCATCTGCGCCGTCACTTGCAGGACGCCGGGGCCAGCCACGCGATCCACACGGTCCGCGGCGTCGGCTACATCCTCGCCGAACCGAAGCCGTGACAGCACGCGCTCCATCGCTGCAGCGCCGGCTGACGATCGAGCTCGCGGCGCTGTTTCTCCTGGTGGGTGCGCTTGCCCTTGGGGCTCTCTGGTATAGCGCCTGGCTGACCGCCGGTTCACTTGCCGAACGCGATCTTGGCCTGCGCGCGGACGATATCGCGGCGCATGTCGTAAGTGATCCCTCCGGTACGCCCCAATTCACGCTGCCGGCCGCGCTTGCGCAATCCTACGCCGCCGAGCCGCAACGGGCGCTCTATGCGGTGCGCGACAAGGACGGCCGCCTACTCGCGGCTTCAACCCCCGAGTTTGGCGCTGCCTCGCTGCGATGGCCGGCGGGTGATGCCGAACCGGTCTATTTTCAACTCAGCAAATTCGGCCCGCTCAATCGGGATTATGCCGGTCTCAGCATCCGCCTCGACAGCGCGGGTGGACCCGCATCCGTTGCCGTCGCGGAAGTTTCCGGAGGTGACCAATTAGTACACGCGATTCTGCGTGAATCCGCGTCGGATGCAGTCTGGTACATCCCGGCCGTAGCCGCAGTGACCCTCCTGCTCGCGATCTATCGGGTACGCCGCAGCCTGCGGCCGCTGCGAGCCGCTTCCGAACGGGCCTTGGCGATTACACCGGAATCAATTTCGGTCCGGCTTCCCGAAGGTGGCGTGCCTTCGGAGGCCCTACCGCTTGTCACCGCCGTCAACCACGCACTCGATCGGCTGGAGCAGGGTTTTGCTACACAGCGGCGCTTTACGGCCAATGCGGCCCATGAGCTACGCACGCCGCTCGCCATCATCACCGCCCGCCTCGACGGCCTCGCGGGGAATGGCGAAGTCACCGCGTTACGCGACGAGGTGGCGCGGATGAACCGCCTCGTGGAGCAGCTTCTGTGCGTCGCTCGGCTCGACTCCCTCACGCTCGACGTCAGCGCGCCCGTCGATCTGCGCGGTATCGCCGAAGAGGTGACCGGTGCGATGGCCCACCATGCCCTCGCCGCGGGCCGCTCGATCGCGCTGACTGGTACCGAGGAGCCGGTCGTCATCCCGGGCAACGCCGCAGCCATTGCCGATGCGCTGCGCAACCTGGTCGAGAACGCGCTGACGCACTCGCCTGCAGGTACGGAAGTCGTCGTTCATGTGACTGCCGGCGCGACGGTCAGCGTCACCGATCATGGTCCCGGCGTTGTGCCCGAGCATTGCGCCCAGCTGTTCGACCGGTTTTGGCGTGGGCCCGGAGCGCGCGGCGAAGGCGCCGGACTTGGCCTTGCGATCGTCGCCGAGATAGTGAAGGCGCACGGAGCGAACATCGCGGTCGAGGCCGCTCCGCCACACGGCGCGCGGTTCGTTATTCGCTTCCGGCCGGGCGCCGCCGCTCAATCATCATCATCGTTGTCTTCCCACATACGCGTCACCGTGCCGGACTGAACGTCGACCGAAAGCTTCATACTGACCCCGTTCTTAGCGGCTAGCGTTTCGAGCGTGGTTCTCGGCGTCACGTAGATGTCGCTGAAGCCGGCTGCGGCGAGTCGCTCGCGAAGTTGTGGTTCGGTGATCGGCAACGGCCCGAGATCGAGCTGCAGGTCGCGCGGCCGGGCGACCGCGTAAAGCGACGTGGCGCCCACCATAAGGCCCAAAGCCACGGCCACGATGATCAAATTCTTCTGCACGATACCTCTCCATCGAAGATCGCGGGTGCCGGGCCCTGGCGGGCAACGGGCACCCCGTCGACGGAGACTTTTTGGGCCGCCGTTTAAGGCTGTTTTAAACCTGAAAAGGCCGGCTTCCCTTTAGGGAAGCTTCTGAATGAAGAGATTGCGGAACTGCGTGCGCGACAGGAAATCATGCGCTTGCAAAGCGATATGGCCTGTTTGCTCGCGTGTGCTCTGATAGTCGTTCACGAGTTGCCCGTTGAGCGTGACCTGGATACGCGGGCCATTGGCCTCGATGATGAAGCGGTTCCAGCCGCCGATTGCAACTCATGCCGATCGTGCTGTGCAGATGCCCTTCGGCGCGCCGAAGGCGTTTGATGATGTCAGGGTGTCACACAAGCTCACGGGCGCGATCTACGACGAAATCCCGGAGCCGCACGGCTTCGAAGTCACAGTGATGCTGGAACGCGCGGGTCACGTCCAACGCTTCGAGACCCGGTTCACCGAGCATTGAACACGGCGGTCATCATTACCACGACGGCGAAGAATCGGAGGCTGAAGACGACCCGCTATACGCGCCGCTACGGGGCGAGGATGTTGCTCACGCGCCATCTCCACGTCCACCGGCACGGCAGAGCGATGCCACATGCGCATTGGCACGATCATGCCGTCGAGACATCATACCCCGTGACAGCTGACCTCGAACGCTCACCGCCGCTGCACGAGCACCAGCACAAGACCTCGGCGCGGACAGCACTATTGCTGATCTTGGGCTCGTCCCCGATGGTCGAGGGTATCCCCGCATTTTTCGCGGCTAGCCAGTATGGCGTCGGGCTCATCATCGTCATGTCGCTGGTTTTCGCGATCAGCGAGCGGCCGGCGCTTTTGGCGAGACGGGCTCGGCACGACGCATCACGAGGCGGGAACTCTGTTCATGGGCGAGGCGGGCGCCTCGATCACCGACATCACCGGCAAATTCCACGGCACGGATAACGTTTATGTCGCCGAGCCGGCATTGTTTCCCGCGCTGGGCTCGGCGAACCCCTCGCGTCATTTCGATGAGGTAGGGAGCGTCCATCTTGCCGTTATCGTATTCGGTGCCGGGCCGGCCTCCCCGGACTTTAGCCGCGATCTCACCGGTCAGCGGCTTCTGGCAGATCAGCATCACATTGCCGTTGCGGAGCCGGATGCCGTCGTGATTGTGATCAGGGTGCGTTACCTCCCAAAGGATGCGGCCGTCCCAGGTAATCTCAAGCGCCGAACCGCCCCGGTACGGCGCGCGGCCGACATGGCTCTCGTTGGGGATTTGCCCGTTGTAGCCCGACTGGCCGGGCGGATAGGGCATCTCCCAGGTGTGGACGACGTTCCCCTGCATATCGATCAGGTAGACCGTCTTGTTCTTGCTTGGCAGCGGGCTGAACAGGGTGAAGCCGGCAAAGGCGCGGTCGGGATCGTGGCCGCGCAACCCCACGCCACGCCGCTTCCCGTGACGGGTTCGATGCGTGCCGCGGATCGCGCCGCCGGCGATTGGCCGGCAGCGCTGCCCGACCCTCCTATCGCCGTGGCACTCGCAGTAACCAAGAAGAGGTTGCGGCGGGTGAATCCAGCTTTCGTCGTCGAGTCCCAAGCATCCATGGGATCTCTCCCTTATCAGGAAGTGATCAGCATCAGGAAGTGATCAGCCTTGGATGGTGGGGTGACCATCTCGAGGAGAGGCTGCTGGATCCCCCTGCCCTCATGGGCAGCTCGGAATGTTAGGGCGCTTGCTCATAGGTAGAGGTATCGAGCGGCACTGTCGCGCCGCCAATCGCGTGCCACGCGGTGATGCCGCCCGCGAGAGCCCGGGCGTCGTACCCTCGCCGGCGCAGTTCGGTTACAGCCGTGCCGCTGACCTGGAAGCCGCAAATGCAATAAACCGCGATCGGCCGGTCGCGCGGCAGTTCCTCGACCCATTGTCCGAGCGCGGCTGGGGCGTGCATCGTGGCACCGGCCAGCATGTCGGTGCGTCGCGGCAGGTCCCTCGGTTGACAGAGATCAAGCAGCACCGGGCGATGCTCAGCGGCGTCAAGCGCCACCTTTAACTCCTCGGCCGAAATCCGCGCCTCATCTTGCGGCGGCGCGCCATAGGGCAAGAAAAGCTCTTCTGCCGCTTCTTCACCTATTGCAAGGCGATAGCGTGCGCCGATCCGTTCCCAATTCAGGTTTGCCATGACCTGATCGACATAGGCCGCCGCCTTCGCGCCGAAATCGAGGTGGTAGGCGTGTTCGTACATATCGAGCGCGAGGATCGGCGTGCCACCGGGCAGCCCGTGCGTGTGATCGGCGGCCCATTGGTTGATGAGGCACCCAAGACGATCCGACCAGGTGAGAATGGTCCAGCCCGAGCCGCCGCCCTGCGCCTTGGCCATGGCGGTGAACTCCGCGCGCCACGCCGCGATGCTGCCGAAATCGCGCTCCAGAGCGCGTGCGAGGTCGTCGGGCGGTTCGGCCAGCCCTGTGGGCGGGTTGTCGCCGGAGCCGCCGAGCGCATCGAAATAGACCTCGTGGAGGATCACCGAGCCCGAAGCGATCAGCTCCTCTCGCTTGAGGCCGTTGATCTCGAAGACGGGTGCACGCTGCCAATCGAGTGCGGCGAGACGCGCGCGAATGGCATTCAGCCGCCGCAGCGCACCGCCGTAATTGTTCTCGTAATGGCTGACGAGCAGACGCTCGGACAGCCCATTCATCCATTGCGGCTTGAGCAGAAGCGGCCGGATCGCCACGGGAGAAAGAGACATCGGTTGAAATCCTTGCGCTTAGGGGAGTGGTCGGATCGAGATCGTGTCGAAATGGGTGACGCTGTCGGCCTTCGTCCGCAGCCCCACTTTGCCAGCGTCGGCGAAGGTCTTGTCGTGCGCTGTGAAGAGCGTCTTGCCGTCAAACCAGACGGTGAAAGCGTCGCCTTCAGCGCGCAGCCCAAGGGTGTGCCACTGATTGCCGGCGACCTTCGTATTGACGCCGTCGATTTGTTCGCGGCGGCCTTTCACGACCCGGTAGAACCGGACATTGTCCTCGAGCGCGTTGGCCCGGACGACGTAATAGTCATCGTAGGTGCTGAGACGCACCGCGATGCCGCCTGCCTGATCGACTTTGCCGCCAACGGGCTTGAAGCGCAGCGTCACATCGACGTCGCGCGCCGAGACCGGTTTGTAGACCGCCAGCGGAAAGCGGTAATCGGTCGTATCCGTGCTCGTCTGGGCGATGGCCGCGTGGCGCAGGGCGGTCGGGTCGGAAACGACCCGCCATTCCACGGGTCCGCCGCCGCCAGTGTGCCAAAAGGTAAAATCGCCCGGCTCCTGACCGGGCTGCATTACGGCGATGTCGACCTGGACTGCAGGTTCCTGAGCAGCAGACAAATTGGTCACGAGCAAACCTCCCAATAGCGCTAGGACACACGTGGCATTCACGGGGTCACCACCCCGAGCAGGTAGAGAGCAATGCCGGCGGCGGAGCAGACGGCGAGGACCTGCATCGTGCCTGCCTTGAAACGAAAGATTGCGAACATCGCTGCAAACGACAGCGCGAGCGCCCACGGCTTGAGGCTGGTCAGCACCGGCATGTCGAAGACCAGGCCGTAGGCGCGTACCGGGACGGTATCGCCGAACCAGGTATGCAGCGCGAACCAGATCGCGAGGTTGAGGATCACGCCGACAACGGCGGCTGTGATCCCGGCGAGCGCGCTGGTCAGCGGCTTGTTTTCGCGCAGCCGCTCGATGAACGGCGCACCAAGGCCGATCCACAAAAAGCACGGCACAAATGTGCACCAAGTCGCAAAGAGGCCACCCAGCGTGCCGGCGAGCATTGGCGGCAACATGCCCGGGTGCCGGTAGGCCGCGAGAAATCCGACAAACTGCACAACCATGATCAGCGGGCCCGGCGTGGTCTCGGCCATGCCGAGCCCGTCCAGCATCTCGCCCGGCTTGAGCCAGCCATAGACCTCGACCGCCTGCTGCGCCATGTAGGCGAGGACCGCGTAGGCGCCGCCAAAGGTGACCACCGCCATCTTCGAGAAGAACGCGCCGATCGCGCTGAACGTGTGGTCCGGGCCCAGCGCGAAGACCACGGCGATCACCGGCACGAGCCACAGCGACAGCCACAGGGCGGAGACGCGCAGAGCGCGCTCGACGGTGGGGCGCGCGTGCTCGGGCAATTCCTCGCCGAGCAGGCTCTCGCCGTCGGCGACACTCTTTGCGCCGCCGCCGTGGCCGCCGCCGACCTGGAAGGCGGTAGAGCCCGCCCGCGCCCCGACAAAGCCGATGACGCCGGCGGCGAGCACGATCAGCGGAAACGGCACGCCGAGAAAGAAGATGCCGAGAAAGGCCAGCGCGGCGAGCACCAGCATCGCGCTGCTTTTGAGTGCCCGGCTGCCGACGCGGTGCACCGCTTGCAGGACAATCGCCAGCACAGCGGCCTTGAGGCCGAAGAACAGCGCCGCGACCGCCGGCACGCTGCCGAATGCGGCGTAGACGTAACTCAAGGCCATGATCGAGACGATGCCGGGCAGGACGAAGAGGACTCCGGCAACAATCCCGCCCGGCCAGCGGTGCATCAGCCAGCCGATATATATCGCCAGCTGGTGCGCCTCAGGGCCGGGAAGCAACATGCAGTAGCTCAAAGCATGCAGGAACCGCGGTTCACCGATCCATTTCTTCTCGTCGACGACGATCCGGTGCATGACGGCGATCTGCCCGGCCGGACCGCCGAAGCTGAGCGCGGCGACACGCAGCCACACGCGAAACGCCTCCCTGAGCGAAACGCCATGCGACGCCGGCTGCCGGGTGCCGGTATCCGCGACGGAGGCTTGTGTCATAGTTCATGTACCTTTTCCGGCGACAGTGATCGCGGGTATCCGCGCCGCGCAGGCACACAATCGCCGGGCATGTCACAGACCAAGTACGCGCTCGGCACGCGCCAATGATTGGCGGGCGCGTTCGGCCCGCTATCCAGCCTCGTTGGCTCTTGTGGGAAAACTGATCTCGCTCCAGCCACGCGCGCACCCCTCGCATCAGCGAAGTTGCGCAGAGCTTGGACGGGAGCCGCCTGAAGGGGAGCCTGCAAATCCCCGAGGCGATAACGACTAGCCGATCGTCACGGGGTTCGCAAGACGGGTTATTGCGCGAGCGGCGTCTCGCCGCTGAAACCAAACGTCGTAGCCGCGCCGCAACGGACGGCCCGCGTGGATCGTCGCTACGGGGATGGCGGGTCCCGCACCAGGTCGGGGTGCAAGACCGGCCGGTAACCGGCCCGGATCGCGAGCAAGGTGGGGGGTGGGGTCAACAATCCGTCGGGGTTAGAGGATTCCGGCTCTCTCATAACCTCGCTCCGTCAATCGGAAGAGCCGGCTCTGCGCAACGGTATAAGCCTCGCCGGAAGCCGTGACGACGGCGCCATCCGGCAATTCGCCGATCGGGCCAGGCATCGGATGGATCCGCTTCCGCCCCCGATCGATCCGCTCCCGGTGCAGCACCACATCGATTTGCGGCGCCAAGACCTTCGCCCCACCCCTCGCCTTCGCCCACGCGCCGGGAAAACGCTCGGCGTATTCGCGCCGGCAGAAGAAGCAGGGTCGATGACCAGCCGCGAGCGCGATCGCATCATCGAGGAAGAACAGCGCTGTCCAGTGCGGTCGCCCATGACTTCGCGCCGGCGTCCTTTGTACTCGTAGACGCAGATCAACCACGCTTTGGTCGTCCATCGCCCCCTGAGCAAAGTCTTGGCTGCCGGATCGCGAATGATTCCCCGATTGCCCGTGAAGAGACCGCGTTGCGCGATCGCGACGATAGTGCCGAACGGCGTTACCCGATTCTGCAGGGGCATCTGTCAGACAGCCTTAGGCGGGCTGAGGCGATCAAGGCGAAGACGATGCCGCGCGTCCGTCAACCGATAGACGCCGGCCAATACTGCCGTGACCGCTCCCAAGCCGGTGCCGCCCGCGATCAGGAACATCACCAGGATCTGATATTTGACCGCCTCGACCGGCGGAACCCCGCCGAGAATTTGCCCCGTCATCATGCCGGGGAGCGAGACCACACCCGTCGCGGCCATCGAATTGATGACGGGCATCAACGCGCTTCGCAGCGCGTCGCGCGTCACGGGGGCTGTCGCGGCTCGCCGTGATGCGCCCAGCATGAGCTGGGCCTCGACACCGGCACGACGATTGGCAAGGCTCGTCGTCAGGGTATCGAGCCCCAAGCCAACGCCGGTCATGCAATTGCCTAAAATCATGCCAAGAAGCGGGATCGCGTAGCGCGGGTCGTACCATGGGGCCGGACGCAGGACGATTAGCAGCGCGAAAACTGTCGCGAGACCGGACGCCATCATCATGCAGCCGGTGCCCAATCCGTAGGACCACCAGCCCGATAGCCGTCGCTCCTGCCGCTGGGTTGCCTCGTGGCCGGCAAAGAGCACCATCCCGAGCGCAGCGAGGCCGGTCCACAGCGGTGAAACAAGCGAGAAAAGGGTCGTCAGGACCAGGCCCACGAGGCTCAGTTGGATGACCATGCGCATCGTGGCGAAGAGCAACCCGCGGTGAATTCTCAGTCCAAAGGTGATCGAGAGACCGGCGTCGATTAGAATGAAGACGCTCGCGGCTGCGAGTTCCCAGTAGTTCAGCGCGATGTAACTGGACATTCCGCCGCCTCCCGTACCTGCCCGCCGCTGACGTAGAGGCGACGCCCGGCGATACGCCCAGCCTGCCCTGCATCGTGGGTCACCCACAGCACGGCGAGTCCGGTCCGCAGACGGGCTGCGATGAGCCCCTCGACCGCCGCGACGGACCTGGGATCGAGCGCCGCTGTCGGCTCGTCGAGCAACAACATCTTTGGCGCCACCATCACCGCGCGGATCAGTCCGAGCCGCAGCCGCTCGCCGGTCGATAGCCGCGCTACCGGCCAGTCCCGGGGGTCCTCGGTAAATCCTAACTGTCTGGCGACCGCCAGCGCCGGCGTCCAGTCGGTGAAATGCGCGCCGACCGTATCCGCCCACCAGCCCGGCTCAGCCGGGAGATAGCCGACCACGCGCCGCCATGCAGGTCCGGACATCGTCGTACGGTCGCGGCCTTCGAGCGTCACCGAGCCCTCATTGGGGTCAAGATCCGCGAGGGCGCGCAGCAGCAGCGTCTTGCCACTGCCCGATGCTCCTTGGAGGGCGATGCATTCTCCCGCCGACAACGAGAACGACGTAGGTCCTAGAAGATCGGTTCGCAGGTCACGGACCTGAAGCAGCGTGGTGCCGGCTCGGCGGCCGGCAAGACGAGCGTCATTCGATGCCATCGGCGCCACTCGTTCGACAAGCATCTTCCCCAACCGGGTGCCGACGCCGGAACGCAGCAAACCTGTACGGCACGCCGCAGCCGCTCCTAGCTTACCGGCTTCAGTCCGGCCGCGGCCGGACTGAAGAAGCACCTTCGGCCAGCGGCGGGCATCTCGCGCAGATCGCGTCCGGCGTTGATGCTCACATTGCCGTCTTCGGCCAGCTGCCGCCGGCGCAATTTGCACTCAACGATCAGCTCGAACCGCTCGCGCTGCAGGTGAAAGGTCTCAACGCAGCGTTCGGGCGTGGGTGGCTGGTCGAGGACCAGCTGAAAGACGTGCCGGCCGATGCGCGCGGTGCCTTCATAAAGGCCGAGAATGACGCTGAATTCAACTGCCTCGCCGTTCGCGTTCCAGCGCGGGAACTCGAAAAACAGCACGACGGCCTCCTGGGATGAAGGGGAAGGTCATAAGGAACGTATCCGTTGGCCGCCAGTCCGGCCGGAGCTATTTACGCGTCCAGACTTTAGGGCGGAAAGCACGAGGATAACCGCCAGCAGCGGCAGCAGGATGGCGCTCGGCACAAACCCGAGCAGTCGGCCGCCGATGAAGCTGCCGAAGATCGAGCCGGCCGCCATTATCAGCACGAAGCGGCGGTTTTCGCCAAGCACCACGAAGCTGCGGTCCCGGCTGTAGCGGGCGAAACCGACCAGCATGGTCGGCAGGCTCACAGCAAGCGACAGGCTGCCGGCGAGCTTGATGTCGACGCCGAAATAGCAAGACAAGTGTCGGGATCAGCAGCTCGCCACCGGCGACGCCAAGAAGCGCGGCGACAACGCCGATGGCGAACCCGGCGGCAACGCCGGCAATCATTTGCGCCGTGCCCGTGAGCATCGCGCCCGAAGCCGGTCCCGCGTCGTGACCGAGGGCGAGAACGACCGCGATCCCGAGCAACAGCGCGGCGACCACGCGGTAGAGCGTCTGTGAAGCAAGCCGGGTTGCCCACCCTGCCCCGAACCACGCGCCGAGCAGGCTGCCGGCGAGCAAGCTGAGAATGATCGGCCAGTGAGCCGCGACGGCTGTAAAGGGAACCGTTGCAGCGCGAAAGGGCAAGGCGGAGGCGACGACGAGGCTCATGGCCTTGTTGAGGATGACGGCTTGCAGCGCGGCGAAGCGAAAGGCGCCGATCAGGAGCGGCCGGCGGAATTCCGCGCCGCCAAGGCCGATCAGCCCGCCTAAAGCGGCGATGATCGCGCCGCCAGCGAAGGCCACCGCGCCACTGCGCAGTTATGAGCGGGCAAGCGTCCCGCCCCTCGTGACGGTCCCACCGGTCATGCGGGTTCAGCCACCCGCAAATACACCATTGCCCTCAGTACGCCTTCGGCGATGCGCCGCGGACGCGCGCCGAGGCCAAAGACCCCGGCCGGTTCGTTGCGAGGGTCAACCTCGATCACCTTTGTGCGGGCCGGGACCTCGACGCCGCTGCGCGTCAGACCCCGCAGCACCCGGCGATTCGGTGCGCGCAGCGTAACCGAGCGGATCGTGGCGATGATGGCCCCTTCCTCGACCCGCTCGCCGATGCGCGCGTTCTTAATAAAACGGCCGGTCTCGGTGCGTAGACGAAGCGGGCGCGGGCCGATGGGCCGCGGCTCTCCGGCGAGCGGCTGCGGCGCGCCGGCCTCGATGACCTCGCCAAGCCGGTCGCCCCACATGGTCTCGATGGCAAGATCGACCGAATCGCCGGCGACGAAATTGAGCCCGAGGCCGATCGTCAGCGGCGCAATGCCTGGTTGATTTTCCGGCACCGCGCGCTTGCGCATGCGCGCGTCAACCAGCGCCGACCAGTTCGCCGCAGCGACCGCGTCGTCGAACTGACCGCAACCGGTACAGTGTCGCCGATGCCGAGGGCATGGCGTAGCTCGGCGGGGTTTTTCACTTGGGCCGCCGTCAAGCCATCCAGCGTCGCCCAACCGTCAAAGACGGCATTCAGCGAAGGCCATGCCGCGCCGTGGTGTTGTGGTTGCCGGCTCATCGTGCAGAGCGACGGCGTAGCCGGCACGGTTAGAGCACGACGGCAACCGCCGAGCCGACATCTCCCGTGCCGCGCACCAGTACGTGCGACCGCTCGCCCATGGTCACCTTCGCTATGGCAAACTACGCCGATGAGACCGGCGCCTGCGACATCTTGGTGGCAACTTTCAGGCAACTTTTGGGTCTGGGTGCCCTGGTGTCGCGCTCAACTGCTCTGCGTGAGGTACCAGTCGACGATCTGCTCCCCAGTCCAGAAAAGGACGCCGGAATGCTTCTGGATATGTACGAGCGCTCCACGTAAGTATTTGATTATGTGAGGAGATCCCATGATATAGGGATGGACAACCAACGCCATGATTCGTGCAGAATCGCTCGCGTTGCGGTAGAGTTCGTCGAATTGGTCGCAGGCTCGATCCTGGTATTCATTAGCCTTGTGATGCTGGATCAGCATCATCGCGACGTCGTTGCATTCCTGGGTGTAGGGCAGGTTGACGATGCTTTTGCCGCCGCGCGTCTTGAGGCGCACCGGCTGGTCGTCGAGCACCCAGTCGCAGGCATAGTCGTAGCCGGCCTCGGCCAGCAGGTCGGGCGTCTCCCAGCTCTCGGTGAGGCCGGGGCCGAGCCAGCCGCGCGGGCTCTTGCCGGTGACGTCCTTGATCGCCGCCGAGGTCTTGGCGATGTCGGCCTTCTCGTCGGCGACCTTCTGCATGTTCTTCTGGCTAAAGCCGTGGCCGATGAATTCCCACTCACGCTCCTTGGCGGCGTCGACGATCGCGGTGTAGCGGGCGATCGCCGAGCCGTTGATCGCCAGCACCGCCGGCACGCGCAGATCGTCGAACACCTCCAGCATGCGCCAGAAGCCGACCCGGTTGCCGTATTCATGCCACGCCCAGTTCGGGATGTCGGGCATCGGCGAGCCGCCCGCCGGTGGGTTCAGCACCGTGCGCGGCATCGTCTCGTTGATGTCCCATTCCTCGACATTGACGATGACCCACAGCGCCAGCCGCGCCCCGCTAGGCAGCGTCAGCTTCTTGCGTTGGGAGATCGGTGAATAGTCGAGCCGTTCTGTGGGGAGCATTGCCGGGGATTCCTCTGTTAACCACCCCAGCACCGGCCGGGGCCCATATTTAAACCGCTCGGGTGGTAGGTCGATGGGTCGCGGCCTTCGCAAAAGCCGGGGAGCGATCGTGAAGGAAGCATAACATCGCGAAAATGGCCACTATGTTCGCTTATTGTTCTAGAGAAGGAGAGAAGCGGGTGGACAAAAAGACGGTAGAGTAACCAGGCAAGGGACACCTAATAAGGCTGCAAATAACTGAGTTAACAGTGCGTAACAGGTGAACCGAGCCGCACCCGCCGCCGCTGACCGTTATCCCGTCGCGAGGCGGGGGGCGCCGATGCGGTCGCGGCGCAGTGTCGGCCCACCGGCGACGATCTGTATCACCCCCGCGGTGAAGCCGATCAGCACGCCGATCTTCCAGGCGTAGTCGTAGGAGCCGAAGGCGGTGAAGATCAGCCCGCCGCCCCAGGCGCCGAGCGACGAGCCGACCTGGTGCATGACAAAGGAGATGCCGAGCAGCGTCGCCATGTAGCGGGTGCCGAACATCTCGGCAACGAGGCCGCTGATCAGCGGCGCGACGCTGAGCCACAGCATCCCGATCGCCGCCGCGAAGACCAGCGTGCTTGCCGGGGTCGGCGGCATCATGAAATACGCCGTAAAGACCCCCGCGCGCAGGATGTAGAGCAGCCCGAGCAGGATATGCTTCGGATACCGCGCCCCGAGCCACCCCGCGGCGAGCGAGCCGATGCAGTTCATCCCGCCGATTACCGCGATCGCCTCGGCGCTGAGCATCGGGTCCTGCCCGCAGATCGCGAGGTAGGTCGGCAGGTGCGTCGTCAGGAACACGAGGTTGAGACCGCAGACGAAAAAGGCGCCCGACATCACCAGGAACGGCCGGTGCCGCACCGCCTGTCCCAGCATCGCCCGCATCGTCATCCGCGTACCGCTGCGCATTGGCATCCGGTCGGCGCCGCCGGCGAGGAAGCCCGACGGCAGCATCAGCGCCGCCAGTAATACGAAGAATAGCGCCCCGATCTGCCAGGCATGGCTGGCGAGGATCGATTGCGTGGTGATCGGCACCAGCAGCGTGCCGAGCGACCCGGCCGCCGAGACGATGCCGAGCGTCTTGCTGCGCCGCTCCTCGGATACGCTGCGCGCCACCGCCGTCATCACCAGCGACGAAGCCGTGCATGACAGCGCGATGCCGATCATCGCGCCGGACACGATCAGCGCCGCGGCGCCGTGCGCCGTCGCCATCACCGCGAGCCCGGCGACATAGATCACCGCGCCCGCCAACATCGTGATCCGCAAGCCGGAGCGGTCTGCGAGCGCGCCGACCACTGCCTGCGACGCGCCCCAGACGATGTTCTGCACCGCCACGGCGAGCGTGAAATCGGCCGCGGTCAGCGCGAGGTCGCGTGTCACCGGGGTCAGGAACAACCCGAGGCTCTGACGCAGCCCCATGCCGAGGCTGAGCAGCACCGCGGCGCCGACCAGGATCAGCCGCGTCCGATGCCGGCTCACGGCGGTATTCACGATGCCCATGGATGCTTGTCGGGAAAGACCACAAGGGATGCCGCCGCAATGTGCCCGACGGGCGGCGGTATTGTGCCCGCCGATTGGGCATGGCTGATCGGCGGCGCCTAGAAGGTGATGCGGATTCCGCCGAAGACCGACAGCGGCGCGCCCAGCACCTCGCTGCGGTTGTCGGTCAGCGCCACCGGAAACCCCGCGACATTGGCGACATCGCTGGGGTCGAAATAGGTACCGTAGAGCGCATAGCGCTTGTCGAACAGGTTGTTGATCAGCCCATAAAGCTGGACGTGTTCGTTGAGCTGATACGATGCGTGCAGGTTGGCGAGCCAGTAACCGGGAAGCTTCGAATTCTGGTTGGCCTGGTCGCCGACAAAAAAGCTGCTGCCGACGACGCTGAAATCGGCGCCGAAAATCCACTGCGGCGTCGGCATGAACTCGGCGCCGAATTTCCCCTGGTTCAGCGGGATGCCGGGAATGCGCTTGCCCGGGGTCACCAGGACATTGCCGTTGGCATCGGCCATCGGATTGTTCGGCGAGGGCAGGTTGCCGGTGAATTGGTAGGTCGCGTCGATCAGGCTGTAGCCGGCATAGGCGCGCCATTGTTCGGACCTATACTCGGCGCTGGCCTCGATGCCCTGCCGCCGCGTACCGGGGACATTCTTGAAAAAGCCCCGGCCCTGGATGGTGCTCGCCACGTTGATGATGTCGTCGTCGCTGTCGGTACGGAAAAACGCCGCCTTCCAGCCGAGGTTGCCGTCAAAGAGCGGCAGCCGGTCGCGCAGCCCGGCTTCATAAGTGGTCGCCACCACCTGCTTGAGCGGCGGGTCGGCGACGAGAAAGTTCTCCAGCAGGCACGGATTGGTCGAACTGGAGCAGGATTGCTCGAGCGGCGTCGGTGCACGGTTGGCCTGCGAATAGCCGAAATAGCCGGTCAGATCGCCGATCATCTTGTACGTGAAACCGGCGACGGGGTTGAAATGCGTATAGGTCTGGTTGCTGGTCAGGTTGGGGCTGGTGCCGAGCTTATCGCCCACACCGATCGTCGCAATGTTGAGGCGCCAGCCGGCGGTCGCCGCGAGCCGGTCGGTGACGTCGAACGTATCGAGCGCGTAGACCCCGTAATAATTGTTCGAGGTATTGGCGTCGATCGGCGCGTAGCCGATGCCACCCAGGGTATGGATCGTCGACCCGGCGCCGGGGATGGCCGGATCGATGCCGACGATCAGCGCCGGGTTCAGCGTCCCGAGCTCGCTCGACCCGGTGAACTCGCCGGTACTGGCGTCGACGCTGGCGCCGGCGATGAAGTGGTTGCCATGCCCCAGCAGCGGCGCGGTGCCGGTGGCCTGCAGCGACGCGCCGATGGTCCCGTTTTTGTCGGCGGTGCGGTCGAGCGTGCCGTAAGGCGTGGTACCGCAGGTGTTGCCCGCGCCCGGCGGGCAGGGGATCGGGTTGTTGTTCTGATCGAGGACCGCGAACTGGTCGCGAAAGGCGGCGGTGATTGGATTGGGACGCGGGAAGCCGTCGTCCTGCAGGCACAGATGGTTGCGGAATTGCGGGTCGGCGCTGGCGTTGCAACGCTCGACATCGGCGGGGTTGCCGTCGAGATGACGCTGCCGGAAACCGCGGACATAGACATTGCCCTGCACCGACCAGGCGTCGCTGAACGCGTAGCTGCCGTTGAGGCCGAGCAGCGCCATCCGGTTGTCGGTGGTCTGCGGCGTCGTAAAGACTGCGCGCGTGTCGAGATCGAGCAGTTGGATCGGCGTCGAGCCGGCAACGCCGAACGAGGAATACGCTGCCGCCGCGATCAGGTGGATTTCGGCGCCGTTGTTCTTCCAGCCGACATCGCCGTAAAGCCGCGTCAGATCGGAGGGCGACTGAAAGCGCCAGCCGTCGTCACGCGAACCCTGGACGGCGAAATAAGCGGCGAAATCGCCCACCTGGTAACCGTATTGCGTGCCGCCGCTGAAATGCCCGAAAGAGCCGCCTTGCAGCTCGGTCTGCGATCCCTGGAAGGTAAAGCCGTTCTTCATCTGCAGGTTGATCGCACCACCCAAGGCGTTGAGCCCAAAAACCGGATTGTTGGTCCACAGATCGCTGCGGTCGATCGCGTTGGTGGGAATTAGGTCCCAGTTGACCGTGTCGCCAAACGCTTCATTGACCCGGATGCCGTTCATGTAGACGGCGATGCCTTGCGGCGTGCCCTGCAGCGGCGACGCGTAGAAGCCGCGATAGGCAAGCGTCTGGTCGGCGTTGTTGCCGTTGGGATCGGACAGCGTCACGCCGGGAATACGCTGGAACAGCGTGTCGGTAACGGCCGGCGATTCCAGCCGCTGGAAATCGCCCGAGGTCAGTGTCTGGACCGTACCGGGCACCTTGTCGCGGTCGATGCCAGTACCAGCGAGCGGGCTCGGCGCAATCACCTCGATCGGCGACAGCGTTGTTTCCGGCGACGGCGTCTGGGCAAAGGCCCCGCCGATGCCCGTCAAGACAGCGGCGCCCAGCCAAAATGCCCCCCTGAACAAGGTGCTTGCCCCTATTCTTATTCAACCGGAATTACGCCACGGGCACGCTCGGGATACCATGCCAAGACTTCCCGATATTTTCGGGAAAACTTCCCGATTTACCGTGAGGGTCGGTCGAGCTGCCCGGTCAATAGGAATCGCGCATCCTTCGTGGCATCCTCATGTTGCGGCCACCCCAATCCGCGGAAGACGCCATGTCATTGCGATTGCGGCTCATCGCCCTGTTGATCATCACGCTTCTCGCCGGTCTGACGATCGGCGGCGCGGTGACCCTGCTCAACGCGTCGCGCTCGGTCCGCACCGAGATGCACGCCTCGCTCGTCGTGGCGCAACAGACGATCGAGAACGTGGTCAAGGCTCTCGGCAACTCGTCCAACCCCCAGCGCGATCTCGACAATCTGATCGCGTCATACCGGGGCAACCGGCATCTGCATGTATCGCTGATCGGGATATCCGCGACCGAGGACGTGCAGCCGGTGGATGACCGTCAGCCGTTCGGCGCGGTGCCCCGCTGGTTCATGCATTTGATCGGGGTCAAGCGCGAGGCGCGGGATGTGCCCGTCGCGATCGCCGGCAAACCGCCCGGCGTCGTGCTGGTCCAGACGGACCCGCGCAACGAGATCCTCGAAGTGTGGGATGAGCTAGGCGGCAGCCTGGTCGTGCTGGCGGTATTTGCCGGGGCGACGATCCCGCTGATCTATCTCGTCATCGGCCAAGCATTACGGCCGCTCGACCGGCTCGCCAGGGCGATGGAACAGGTCGGCCAGGGCGATTACGCGATCCGGGTCGACGGGCCGCTTTCGCCCGAACTGGCGCGGCTGCGCGACACGTTCAACCGCATGGCGGGCCGCTTGGCGGAGACAAGCGCCGACAACCGTCGGCTGCACGAACAGCTCATGACTCTGCAGGAGGAGGAGCGCAACGACCTCGCCCGCGACCTGCATGACGAGGTCGGCCCGTTTCTGTTCGCGATCAACGTCGATGTCGCGAACATGACGCGGCTGGTGAAGGAGGGGCAGACCAGTGAACTGCCCGACCATCTCCAATCGATCGGCGACGCGGCGCGTCATCTGCAGCGCCAGGTGCGGGGGATGCTCGGGCGCCTGCGCCCCATTGGGCTCGCGGAGCTCGGTCTCGCGGGGGCGGTGGGGAGCCTGATCGAGTTCTGGCGGCGGCGCTATCCGGCGATCGAATATCGGACCACGATTGCTCCCGCTTGCGAAAACCAGGGCGATGCCGTCGACAAGACCGTCTACCGCATCGTCCAGGAAGGCCTCAGCAACGCGGTACGTCACGGCCAGCCCAAGCGGATCGCGATCTCGGTCGATCGCGATCCGGAGAATGGGGACACCATCATCGATGTCAGCGATGACGGCTCGGGCAGCGGCGATGTGCCTGCGCTCGGCTACGGGCTGATCGGCATGGAAGAACGGGTCAAGGCGATGGGCGGGCGATTGAAATTCCTGAGTCGGGCCGGTGGCGGCTTTGCCATCAACGCCGCCCTTCCCCGGTGCGAACCGCTTGCCGAGGCGGCGTCATGAGGGTCCTGGTCGTCGACGATCATCCCATCGTCCGCGCCGGGCTGCGCCGCCTGCTGGCGGCCGAACCCGGGACGGAGATCACCGAAGCGGCGAGCGGCCAGGAGGCGGTCAGCGTCTTTCGCGATACGCGGCCCGATATCGTGCTGCTCGACCTCAACCTCCCGGGCATCAGCGGGATGGAAGTGCTGGGCCGGCTGCTGATCGAGGACCCCAAGGCACGGGTGCTGGTGATCAGCATGTACGACAACCCGATCTACGTGGCGCGCATTCTCGAGGCCGGGGCGCGCGGCTATATCAGCAAGAACACGCCGCCCGAGCAGATTCTCGAGGCGGTGCGGCGGGTCGCGGCGGGTCGCACCTATATCGAGCCCGAGGTGGCGCAGGAATTGGCGCTGGGCCATGTCCGGCCGGCGGCGCACCCGCTGAGCCAGCTGTCGTCACGCGATGTGGAGATCCTACGGCTGCTCGCCGACGGCCGCAGCTTGACGGAGATCGCCGATGCGATCGGGGTCAGTTACAAGACGGTGGCCAATCAATGCAGCCAGCTCAAGGCCAAGCTGGCGACGCCGCGGACGGCCGATCTGATCCGCCTGGCGCTTTCCTGCGGTCTCGGGCGCGGCGAGCCGCCATTCGCCCCGCCGCCCAGCGCAGCGGCCGAACCGCGCTCGTAAAGCAAAACGGCGCGACCGGATGGCCGCGCCGTTTCCTGTTCGGGGACCGAGACCGGAGGGTCAGCCCTTGACCCCACCCATGGTGAGGCCGGCCGTCATCCGTCCGCGGAACATGTAATAGATCACCACCGGCGGGATCGCATAGACGATCGCCGTCGCCATCATGTAATTCCACGGCGATTCGTCGCTGTTGAGGAACTGCGCGAGCGCCACCGGCACTGTCATGCTGCGCTTATTCGAGAGCAGCAGGAACTGGTACAGGTACTCGTTCCACGCCAGCAGCAGCGCGTAGGTGCCGACCGCGACCAGCGCCGGCGCCATCAGCGGCAAGTAGATGCGGAAATAGACCTGGATCGGCGACGCGCCGTCGATCCTCGCCGCCTCGTCGAGCTCGAATGGGATGCTCCGCCCGTATTGCTGGAAGATGAAGATCGCGTACGGGGTGGCGAAGGTCACTTCGACCGCGATGATCGACCAGACATTATTGCCCAGGCCGTAATTCTGCATCATCCGGTAGAACGGGATCGCCAGGAACGACGCCGGCACCAGATAGGTCAGCAAGGCCGCATTGGTCAGCAGCCAGCCGTGACGGATGCGCATCCGTCCGATCGAGTAGCTGACCATCGACGCGATCGTCAGCGTCAGGAACACCGTCCAGAAGCCGATATAGATGCTGTTGGCGTATTGGTGCCAGAAGAATTCGAGGTACCAATAGCCCTGGGTGATAACGATCCAGAAGCTCTCGAGCGACGGCTGGGGTGGGAACAGGTTGCTGGTGAACACGTCATTGTGCGACTCGAGCGCGACGATGACCATGTTGTAGATCGGCAAGAGCGTCCAGATCGCCAGGATGACGCCGAACCCCAGCGCCAGCGCCTCGCCGAGGAAGCGCCGCCGCTTGTAGTTCGGCCGCGCCGCCGCGGCGCCGTGTGCGGTAACCGCGGTCATAGCTCGACCTCCGAGGTGCGCAGCTTGTGCATCAGGATGACAACCAACGGGATCATCAGCGGCAGCGCCGACAGCACCGCGGCGACGCCGAGCTGCGGCCGGGCGATCTCGAACGCGTCGCGGATGCCGAGCGTTGCCAGCACATGCGTCGACAGCGCCGGCCCACCGCCCGTGATGAAATAAGCCGTGTTGAAGTCGCCGAGCGTGAAGATCGTCGAGAGCAGCGTGCACACCAGGTACAGATTAGCGAGCAACGGGAAGCTGATATGGAGGAAGCGCCTGATGCCGGTGGCGCCATCGACTTCCGCCGCTTCATAAAGCTCTTGCGGGATCGCCATCCGCCCGGCAAGGAGAATGACCGTCCAGAACGGCATGTTCTTCCAGATATAGGTCGTAATCACCGAGCCCAAAGCCAGCCACCGCGACGTATCGAGCCAGCCCGGCCCATCGACGTGGAAAACCTCCCAGATCGTGTTGTTAATCAGGCCCCATTCGGTATTGAGCATCCAATGGATCGAAATGAAGGTCGGCAGAGCCGGCACCGCCCAGGGCAGCACGTAGACCATCAGCAAGCCTTTGACCCACCAACCCTTGCGCATGAAGAAGCCGGACAGCAGTAGCGCCAGGAACATCTTCAGGTTCACGCCGATCGCCAGATAGAGGATCGTATTGACCACTGTCGTCTGGTAGATCGGGTCGTTGAACAGCTCGACGTAGAGCTTGGGCTCGTGACCGAGCCACAGCCCGTAGAACACGGGAAAGAGCACGAACGCGATGAACACGCCGATATAGGGAATGCAGAACGCGATCGCCCAAGCGTATTCCGTGCCTTGCAGCCCGCCGCGAAGGTTACGCAGCCACGATCGGCGCGCTAAGGCGGGCCGGCTGCCTTCGAGAAATGATGCCGTTGTCATGTCCGCCTCTCAGCTCTGAACGATCGGGTACTTGGCGATGATCGCTTCAATTTTCTTGAACGCCGTTTCTGTCGCCGTCTTGGCATCGACGCCGTTGCGGATAACGTCGGCCTCCGCCGAGCCCCAGATCTGCTGCGCGTTGACCTCGGCCCAGCCCGGGTTGAACACCGGGTAGTTCGGTACTGTGTCGTTCAGCAGGCCTTCGGTCGTATAGGCCTTGCGCTGGGGATGGGAGGTCCAGAACTCGTCGGTCTTGACCAGCGAAGGTACCGCAGGCAGCCAGCGACCCAGCCCTTCCTTGAGGTAGTTGTTCGTGACCTTGGGCTGGATCAGGAATTTCATGAATTCCTTGGCGACCGGAATGTTTTTCGCACCCTTCGGGATAAACGCGCCGCCGACGCCCAGTTCCGCCGTCATCGGGGTACCGTCGTTCTTGTTGGGCAGCCCCATGGTTGCGACCTGCTCGCGCTCGGCCGGGTCCTTGATCGCGACCTCGGTGGAGATCGTACCGTCGAGGTCCATCACAAACAGCTTGGAATGAAACGCGTTGTTGTCGTCGGCGTCGTTCCAGCTCAGCGCGCCCGACGGCACGTAGCCACCCTTATAGGCGGTGGTGATGTAGGTCAGCGACTTGATCACCGCTTCCTTGACCTGCGGATCGTCGAGATGAACCTTGCCGTCCTTGGTCACGATGTTGTTACCGCCATTCGCGATCAGGAAATGGTGGAACATGTTGTTGCCGTCGGCGGGCCCGGTGGTCGTGCACTGCAGCCCCATCGAGTAAACGTTGCGCATCCCGGCATCGCGCAGCTTCGCCTGCATCGGCTTGAAGAAATCCCAGAACGCGTCCCATGTCTTCGGCGCGTCCGACAGCTTGAAGCCGGCCTTCTCGACAAGCGGCGTCCAGACGTGGAACGGCAGCACGGCTGTCTTGTACGGAATGAGATAGCCGCCGCGCTTCTTGGTCACGTTGTTGTAGTACTGCGTCGCGAGCCAGACAGTCGGGTGGTATTCCGACTTTTGCGTCTCGATCACGTCGGAAATTTCGACGACCTTATCATCCCAGGCATTCTGCGGGACGACGACCTGGTCGTTGATGTCGTGCGAGACCAGGTCCGGCACCTCGCCGCTGGTAATCGCCGAGACGATCTTCTGCATCAGCGGGGCAAAGGGGATCAGGCTGTAGTCGATCGTATTGCCGCTTTGCTTTTGATATTCTTCGACGATCTTCTTAAACGCGGCGTCTTCTTCCGGCACGAAACCCTGGGTCCACCACACGGTCGCAGTCGTGGCGGCGGCGTTGGCGATAAAGGGGCGCGCGAGCGTTCCGGCCGCGGCAAAGCCAAGCGAATTGCGTAGGACCGACCGCCTGGACAGTGATCTCATGTTCATTTCCATCCCTTACCCGGCGCCCCGCCGGACGCACTATCGTTATGCGACCGGCGGACTATAAGGCGGGTATCTTCCCAGCTCAATTGTTATTGCAATACTGCATTGCATCGCAGTCAGGGCTGTCAAACAAGCGGGTTTTCAATCGAATAGACGAATACAGCGGTCGCGACGCTGCGCGCGCGTCAATCGGGCGCAGGTCACCGCACCGCGCCGGATCAGGTGCTCGCGATCGGATACTTCGCGAAGATCTGCTCGACCCACTTGAACGCCTTGTCGGTGGCGGCCTCGGGTGTCATGCCGTTTTTCAGGATGTCGGCCCAGGCGGCGCCAAAAACGTGCTGGTTGCGCACTTCGGCCCAGGCCGGGTTGTAAACGAAGAAGTCCGGCTCGGTGGGGCCCAGCAGCGCCTGTTCGACATAGGCCTTGCGGTGTGGGTCCGCGCTCCACCACGGATCGTCCTTGACGATGTGCACCATGGCCGGAACGTTCCGCCCCATGCCGATCTTCAAGTAGTCGTTGGTAACCTTGGGCTGGATCAGGTACTTCAGGAAGTCCTTGGCCACCTCGATGTTTTTTGCCCCCTTGGGGATCATGCCGCCGGTATTGGTGACCTGCGCCGGCACCGGCTTGCCTTCGTTGCTGAGCGGCAGGCCTTGTACGACGATGTCGTCGTAGTCCTCTTTCTTCTTGATGATCGCGACCTCGGTCGAGATCGTGCCGTCGAGATCCATCACCAGCTGCTTGGCGTGGAAGGCGTTGTTGTCGTCGGCATCGTTCCAGTTGATCGCGCTCTGCGGCACGAAGCCTTCCTTGTAAGCCCGCGTCGGCACGTCGAGCGCCTTGATCACCGCATTGCGCACCTGCGGGTCGTCGAGATGCAGCTTACCGTCCTTCGAGACCAGATTGTGGCCGCCATAAGCGAGCAGCCAATAGTTGAAGAAATTGTTCGGGTCGTTACCCTGGGTGGTCAGCTGGAAGCCGAGCCCATAGACGTTGCGCATGCCCTGTTCGCGCAACTTCTTCTGCACGTCCTTGAAGAAGTCGTAGTAGGCCTCCCACGTCTTGGGAATGTCCTCCATCTTGTAGCCGGCTTTTTCGACGAGCGGCTTCCAGATATGGTTCGGCAGCGATGCCGTCTGATACGGCGCCAGGTAATTGCTGCGCTTCTTGGTGATGCTGTTGTAGCAATTGGCCGAGAGCAGCGCGGCCTGAGTGTACTTGTCCTTTTGGGTCGCGACGACATCGCTCAAATCGACCAGCTTGTCGTCCCACGCCCAGACGGCGTTCATCTCGACCGGGCTGTTCTGAAACAGGTCGGGCACTTCGCCGCTGGTGATGGCGGCGACGGTCTTCTGCCGCATCGGGGCATAGGGCGCGATCGTGTAGTCGATCTTGTTGCCGGTCGCTTTCTCGTAGTCTTCGACGATCTGCTTGAAGGCGATGTCCTCTTCCTGGGCGAAGCCCTGAATCCACCACACCACCGCGGTCTTCGCCTCGGCGTTGGCGACGTACGGACGCCCGAGCACACCTAGCGAGGTGAGCGCCGCGCCACTGCGCAAGACGGATCGACGAGTAAGTTGCATCGCGAAGCCTCCCCAGATAACGGCATAGCGGCCCAGGATTCGGCCGAGCCGTCCCGTGTGTTCATGTTGGCGTAAGCAAAACCCCGTCAGCGCGGACAAGTCAATGGCCGCGTCGTGACGTCGCGCGCACGGCCGGCCGCGCCGCACCCGGAGGGCAGCGCTGGGAATACCCTCATGGTGCCGGGCGGCTTGCGCCGACCCCGGCTATCCCACATCCCTGCCGGCAATCACGCCGGTTTCATCCAACTCGCGGCGCGTCGACACTCAGGTCGTACCGATCGGGTATTTCGCGAAAATTGCCTCGGCCTGCTTGAACGCCTTCTCGGCGGCGGCCTCTGGTGTCGTCCCGTTCTGGATGATGTCCGCCCAGGCGAGCGGCCATACATGCGTGCTCTGGATCTCGGCATAGGCCGGATTGAAGGCCCAGTAAGCGGGAATCGTCTCGCTCAGCGCGGCCTGCTGGGCATAGGCCTTGCGGTGCGGGTCGGCGAACCACCATGGATCGTTCTTGACGATCGACGGCATCACCGGAACGTTGCGCCCCAGCCCGGTCTTGAAATATTCGTTCAGGACCTGCGGCTGGATGAAGAACTTCAAGAAGTCCTTCGCCACCTCGACATTTTTGGCGCCTTTCGGGATCAGCTTGCTGGTCACGGTCAACTGGCTGGGGATCGGCTTGCCTTCGTTGCTGAGCGGCAGGCCCATCGTGACGATATCGTCGTAATCTTCCTTGTTCTTGATGATCGCCACTTCGGTCGAGATCGTGCCGTCGAGGTCCATGACGATCTGCTTCGAGTGGAACGCGTTATTGTCGTCGGCATCGTTCCAGTTGAGCGCGCCGGACGGCACGTAACCTTCCTTGTAGGCGGTCGTCGGATACGTCAACGCCTTGATTACCGCCTGTTTGACCTGCGGGTCGTCGAGCCGGGGCTTGCCGTCGGGGGTCACGATGTCCTTCCCGCCATAGGCGGCGAGGAAATAGTGAAAGACGTTGTTGGGATCGACGCCGTTGGTGGTGACCTGCAGACCGAGCCCATAGACGTTGCGCACCCCTTGCGCCCGCAAGTTTTTCTGCACCCCCTTGAAGAAATCCCAGTAGGCGTCCCAGGTCTTCGGTGCGTCGGCCAGCTTCATGCCCGCCTTCTCGACAAGCGAATTCCACACGTGGAACGGCAGCGTCGCGCCGACATAGGGCACGCCATAAAGCCCACGCCGCTTGGTGACGCTGTTGTAGCAATTGGCCGAAAGCAGCGCGGTTTCGCTGTAATGCGACTTCTGGGTCTCGACGACGTCGCTGACGTCGAGAAGCTTGTCCTGCCAGGCATAGAGCGCGACGATTTCCGGCTGGTTGGAGGTGACGATATCCGGCACCTCGCCGCCGGTGATCGCCGAGATGATTTTCTGCCGTTCCGGCGCGTACGGAATGATGCTCAGCTCGATTTTATTGCCGCTGGCTTTTTCGTAATCGTCGATAACTTTTTTGGTCGAAACGTCCTCTTCCTGGGCAAAGCCTTGCGTCCACCAGACGACCGCGGTTCTCACCTCGGCTTTCGCAATACAGGGATGTCCCAAGGTGCTCAGGGCCGTAACGGCCGCACCACTGCGCAGCACCGACCGTCGGGTCAGCCGCATGACGGATCTCCTTCCTGTTCAAACCCCGGCAACGCGCCGGGAGGCCTGTCTTTGATTTTTGGCCGTAGAAAGCAGAAACCCGTTTCAGGCTGCGGTCAACGGCGGCGGCCCGTGCTTTTGACAGCAATTTAGAGCAATTCGTTACGCCAATGATTTCCAGATAGCAGCTACCCGCGTGTCCCGTTCCGGGCAAGACCAGAAGTCGCGTAGCGGGATAGCAGCAGAAAGAAGACCAGCGGCGGCAAGACGTAAATAATCGCGGCGGCCATCATCGCATTCCATGCAGCGTCGGCATCGGCGAACAGATTGGCCTGTGTCATGGAGACCGTCGTGTTGCGCGACGAAATCAGCAGGACGAACTGGTAAACGTAATCGTTCCAGGCAATGACCAGCGCATAGATGGCGACGATGGCGAGCGCCGGCCGCATCAGCGGCAGATAGACAAAACGATAGAGCTGCCCGGCGGAAGCGCCGTCGAGCCGCGCCGCTTCATCGAGTTCAGTCGGGATGAGCCGCGCGTACTGGCGCAGGATCAGCACGGCGAAGGGCGTTGCGAAACAAACCTGCGCGGCGATCACCGCCCAGGCATTGTCCGCCAGCCCGTAGGCGTGCGTGACACGGAATAGTGGAATGATGAGACACGAGGCCGGGATCGCATAGATCAACAGCCCGGCATTCTCCCACCATGACGTTTTGCCCGACCGCAACCGTCCCAGCGCAAAGCTCGCCATCGAAGCGATCACGACCGTCAATGCCATCGTCAGAAAGCCGATATAGAAGCTGTTGCCGAACTGGTGCCAAAACTCCTCGAGATAACGAGCTTCCTGCGTGAGAGCCGCCTCGAACCCCTCGAAAGACGGATTGGGCGGATAGAGATTGCCGTCGAACTCGATCTCACCCTCTTCGGGATCGAGCGCGATCAGGAACATGTTGTAGATCGGCGTCAGCGACCAAAGCAGCAGCATCACGCCGAGCAACGCCGAGCCCGCAACACCGAGTATTCGGCGCGCGCGGTGATTGGACCGGGCCGCCGCGATCGGCGGGGCCAGGCTCATAACTGCAGCTCGCGCGTCTGCAGCCGACGTATCACCAACACGATCGCTGGCACGACGAGCGGCAGCGCCGACAGCGCCGCGGCGATGCCGATCGCCGGGCGCGCGTCGTCAAATGCATAGCGGAAGCTGAGGGTCGCCAGAACATGTGTCGTGTTGGTCGGGGCGCCGTTCGACACAAAATAGGCCGTCGCGAAATCGCCCAGCGCCCAGACCGTCGCGAGCAGCGTGCACACGAGATACAGATTGGCGAGCAGCGGAAACGTCACGTGGACAAATCCGGCGCGCCCGGTCGCCCCGTCGACGGCAGCGGCGTCGTAAATCTCGCTCGGGATGGCCAGCCGCCCGGCCAGAAAGACAAGCGTCCAAAGCGGCATCCACTTCCACACGTAAGCCCAGATGTTGCAGCCGAGCGCAAGCCAGCGATCGTTGAACCAGTCGGGGCCCTGGATCCCGAAGATCGCCTCGATCAGACCGTCGATCAGACCGTATTGGCCGATCAGCATCCAATGAAAAGAAATATACGCCTGCACCGTGGCGATGAACCAAGGCACCACGAAGATCACCAGCAGCGCCTTGACCCACCAGCCTCGCCGCATGAAAAAGCCGGACAGCAGCAGCGCCACGAACATCTTCAAATTCACCCCGACGGCGACAAACAGCACCGTATTGACCAGGGTGGGAAGATAAAGCGGCTCCGCGAACAGCTCGGCATAGAGCGCGGGGCTGCGCGCCATCCATAACGCAAGCGCGACCGGATAGGCGCCGAAGGCGAGGAACACCGCGGCATAGGGAAAGATAAAGGCGATCACCCAAAGAAGCTCGGGTCGCCGGGAAGAGCGGCGGCGCGGCGGCCGGTCGGCGGGGTCGAGCGTCAGGGTCCCGGCGGCGAGGCCTTGCGATACGCTGGAGCTGCCGCTCATGTCGGCTGCTCCTGGTGCGTGAGCCGGGTCAATCCGCCGCCTCCTCAGCGATCCGCTGCCAAAGCGAACGTACTCCCGCCTCGGCGGCATCGACGGAAAGCGAGTCCATCAGCGACGGCGTGGTGCGGTGATCAAATTCCGGCGCTCCTACCAATTCGGCGTAGGGCACCGTGGTGGTGACGATCGCGGTATGCGGCCCCCAGGGGGCATATTGCGCCGGCGGGCTCGGCCCGAACAGACCGAGGGTCGGGATCCCGACCGCCGCGGCCAGGTGCATGATCCCCGTGTCGTTGCCGATAAAGAACCGACAACGCCGCAGCACCGCCGCGGCCGTCAGCAGATCGACCCGACCGACGAGGTCGATGCGCTGCGCGCCGGGCAGCGCCGCGAGCAAAGGCTCGGCCTGCTGGCGTTCGTGCGCCGCCGCCAGCACCGCGATGCGCGCGCCGGGAAACAGGCCCGCCGGCGCGGTCAGGCGAACCGCCAACTCGGCGAAGCGTTCGGCCGCCCAGGTCTTGCCGCGCCAATTGGCGGCGGGGCCGATGGCGAGCACAGGCCCGCCGGCGGGCACCAGCTTGGCCGCTGTCGCCTCGTGCCGTTCCGCGGTCCAGACACGCGGCGCAGGCGGTTGTGGCAATTCGGCAATCTGCGCCAGTTGCTCGACGCGGTGGCACCGCGGGTCGCCCTTGGCAATCACCCGCCGCTCTCGCGCCCAGAGCAGATAGGCCAGTGCCGATCCGCGAAGATCGACGACCAGCGACCAGCGGCGGAAGGCCACGGCGCGGTATAGCTCGACCCAATGCCGGCGATGCCGCCGCTTGGCCACGGTGATCAGGCGCTCGATCCCGGGCACTGCCTCGAACAGCGGCGCCGCATCCGGACCGGCGGCAATCGTGATCCGCGCGTCCGGATACCGCTCGATCAGATGGGCAAGAAGCCCGGTCGACAGGACGGCGTCCCCGATGCGGGTCGCCGTCACGAATAAGATATGCCTCACGCCGATGAGCTCGCATGGCGAAGCGGCTGGCGAATGCGCGGCCGGACCAGGCAAAGATTTGCCCCGCGCCGGCCGTCTCGGCAACTTTTTCGACAAGACCTCGTTGAGCCGCGCGCGACGGCCGTTCGGATTGCCGTTTTGCGAACGTCGTTTCCGACGCGGAAATTCACCGCTATCGGATGTTTGATCCGGTTATCGATAAATATCACAAATTAAACTCGGCCCGTTGCTGTTCTACTGATACGCTTCGGACGGCTCGTTGCTGAGCACCTACCCCAAAGCAGCGGCGGCTCGAACCCGTGCCGAACCCAATACTGATCGATCAATCCCGTATTCCCCGGCGGCATGCCCGCGCACGTTGGTGCCGCGTGGCCGCGACGATGATGACGCTGCCGCTCGCTGCGTGTCTGTTGGGGCCTGACTTCACAGCGCCGCCAGCTCCGGTCTCGGAGAAATTCCTCAAAGCGACCAGTCCGGCGATGTCCGAAAGCAAGGACTACCGGGATTGGTGGAAATCGTTCAACGACCCGGTCCTCAATCGGCTCATCGAGCTGGCTTACGCCCAGAACCTGACGCTGCTCAGCGCCGGGACTCGCGTACTCGAGGCGCGGGCAGCCTTGGGCATCGCCATCGGCGAATTCTACCCGCAGTCGCAGGAGGGTGTCGGCAGCCTCGGCTATGCGGGCCAGAGCCGCAAGGATCCGTTCTCCAGCCCCCTCGCGCCGCGCTATTTCTGGCGGGACAGTCTTGGTGTCCAGATCGCCTGGGAACTCGATTTCTGGGGCAAGTTCCGCCGCGGTGTCGAGTCGGCGGATGCCGCCTATCTCGCTTCGGTCGCGACCTATGACGACGTGCTGGTCACGCTGCTCGGCGACGTGACCACCGTCTATATCGGCATCCGCACGACCCAGCAGCAAATCGAAATCGCGCGCGACAACGTCATCAAGCAGCGCAAGGCCCTGGCGATCGCCAACGCGCGGTTTGTCGGCGGCGCCGCGAGCAAGCTGTCGGTCTATCAGGCACAGAACGTCCTCGCGCAGACCGAGTTGGCGATCCCAAAACTGCGGATCCAACTCGACCAGGGGCTCGACGCGTTGCGGGTGCTGCTGGGTATGCCCTCGCTGTCGCTGAGCCCCCTGCTGAGCGGCTCAGCCGGCATCCCGACGCCGCTGAGGAACGTCGCCGTCGGGGTTCCCGCGGACCTGCTGCGTCGCCGGCCGGACATCCGCGCCGCGGAGCTGGCCGCGGCGGCACAAAGCGCCCAGATCGGCATCGCCGAGACGGATTTGTACCCGGCGTTTACGCTGACCGGCTCATTCGGCGGTGCTGCCAGCACGGTGCCGCACGCCACGCTCGGCGACGTGTTTACCGCGAAAGCCCTCGCCTTCTCTTTTGGTCCGTCCTTCTCGTGGAACATCCTCAATTACGGGCAGATCACCAACAACGTCCGCGTCCAGGACGCGAAGCTCCAGCAACTGCTCGTCGACTACAAGAACACGGTGCTCAAGGCGCAAAAAGAAGTCGAGGACGGACTGTCCACGTTCCAGAACTCGCAAAATCAGGTCGCCGACCTGCGCCGCAGCGTCGCCGCCGCGAATGCCGCCCTGCGCATCGCGATCACCGAATACAATCTCGGGACGCGCGACTTCACCACCGTGCTGACCGCCGAACAGAATCTGTACACGGCCGAGAACGATCTCGCGGTCGCCTCCGGCAATGTCTCGGCGGGGCTCACCGCAGTGTTCCGCGCCCTTGGCGGCGGCTGGCAAATACGCGACGGCAATGAATTCGTGCCGCCGGCGGTGCGTGACGAGATGCGAGCCCGGACAAATTGGGGCGACGTCCTGCCTCCATCGGGGCAACCGCAACCGCCTCCTCCAGGATTGCCGTCGTCTGAGGATATCGGACCCAGAGTGCGAGCTCCGGAATGGTGAGGCTAACCGTGAAAACTCGTCCGTCAGAAATCGGCTCAACGCGCGGCAGGACGGTGCAGCCGGGTTGGTTCAAACCCCTTGCTTGGTCGATCGCGATCCTGACAACCGGCGCCGTCGGGCTCGCCTCTGTCGCGTCTTCGTCGGCGCGGGCACAAGGGGCGGCTGAACCGCCAAAGGTCCTGGTGATCCAGCCCAAAGCAGAGGCGGTGACCAATTACGTCGAACTGACCGGCAATGCGGCGGCGATCACCTCGGTCAATCTTGTGGCGCGCGTCGAAGGCTATCTCGAGAGCCAAAATTTTCCAGACGGCGCAATCGTCAGAAAAGGCGACCTGCTGTTCAAGATCCAGCAGGACCAATACAAGGCGCAGCTTATCCAGGCGCAGGCGCAGGTGCAGGCGGCAAATGCCGGAATCGATTACGCCCGCACCGAGATCGCCCGCTACAAGGCCCTGGTAAAACAGGAAGCAGCCGCGCAGACCGAGGTCGATCACTGGGTCTATGAAAAGGCATCGGCGGAAGCGAAGTTGCTTGGCGCGCAGGCGCAGGTCACGCTCGCCCAGCTGAACCTCAGCTACACGGAGGTCCGGGCGCCGTTCGACGGACAGATGAGCAAGGGGCAGATCTACGCCGGCAATCTGATCGGTTCGCCAGGCCAGCAGTCGACGCCGCTTGCCACGATCTATCAAATCGATCCGATCTATGTGGTGGCCAATCTCAGCGAACAGGATGCGTTGAAGATCCGGCAAAATCTCGAAAAGAAGCGACTGACCACCGCCGACCTGCCGAACGTGCCCATTCAGGTCGGGCTGCAAAACGAGACCGATTTCCCGCGCCGTGGCGTGCTGGAGTATGTTTCGCCCGGCCTTGACCCGGCGACCGGGACGCTCCTCATCCGCGGCAAAGTCGCCAATCCGAACCGCGATCTGGTTCCGGGGTTCTTCGTCCGCATCCGGCTACCGATGGAGCGCGGTGCGCAGAACACGCTGCTGGTGCCCGACCGCGCATTGCAGGAAGATCAGGGCGGCCGCTACCTGCTGGCGGTCAACAAGGACGGCGTCGTCGAAAAGCACTACGTTCAACTGGGCGAGCTCTTCAACGGTTTGCGGGCGATCACCAGCGGCATCACCGCCGCAGACAAGATCGTGGTCGGCGACCTATGGCGGATAAGCCCCGGCCAGAAGGTTACGCCACAGCCGACCGCGATCGACGCACCGGGTAGCCGGCCATGATGTCGAAGTTCTTCATCGAGCATCCGGTCCTCGCCAATGTGCTGGCGATCGTCCTCGTGCTGCTCGGCGCGATTTGCGTCTTCCGCTTGCCGGTTGCCCAGTACCCCAACATCGTGCCGCCCACCGTCCAGGTCTCGACACGGTATCCCGGCGCGAGCGCGCAGACACTGATCGATACCGTCGCGTTGCCGATCGAGCTGCAGGTCAACGGCGTGCCCGGCATGCTCTACATGCAGTCGACCAGCGCCTACGACGGCACCTACAACCTGACCGTGACGTTCGACATCGGCTCGGACCCCAACATGAACCAGGTTCTGGTTCAGAACCGGGTCAACAACGCGCTTGCCTCGCTGCCGGCGCAGGTCCAGGCGCAGGGTGTTTCGATCCGCGCCAAATCACCCTCTATCCTCGAATTCGTCACGCTCGATGCGCCCGATGGCCGGTACGACGCCCTCTATTTGTGGAACTACGCGACGATCAATCTGGTCAACGAGCTCGCCCGGCTGCCCGGTGTCGGCAACGTCACGGTGATGGGCGCCGGCGAGTACTCGATGCGGGTATGGCTCGATCCGCAGAAACTCTATTCGTTCGGTCTGGTGCCGGACGACGTGATCCAGTCGATCAAAGAGCAAAGCCAGGAGGTCGCGGCGGGTCAGGTCGGCATGCCGCCGGCCCCAAAGGACCAAGCGTTCCAGTATACCATCGATATCGTATCGCGACTGAGCGATGCCGGCGAATTCGGCAACATCGTCATCAAGGATCAGACGGCGCAAGGTGGCCGGCTCCTCCGCGTGCGCGACGTCGCGCGCATCGAGATGGGCGCGCAGACCTACTCGCAGGACTTCAAGCTCGACGCCAAGCCCGCCGCGGGCATCGCCATCTACCAGGCGCCGGATGCCAACTCGCTGAAGGTCGCGGCCGCGGTCCAAGCCAAGATGCAGGAGATGTCGCATCGCTTTCCGCCCGGGCTCCAGTTCAGCATCCCCTACAATACGACGGTCTTCATCAACGCCTCGATCAACGAGGTTTACAAGACGCTATGGCAAGCCGGCGTCCTGGTGCTGATCGTCATCTTGTTGTTTCTGCAAAATTTTCGCGCGATCCTGGTGCCCGCAACCACCGTGCCGGTTACCATCATCGGCGCCTTCGCCGGTATGGCGGCGCTGGGTTACACCGTCAATCTGTCGACCTTGTTCGCGCTGATCCTGGCCATCGGCATCGTTGTCGATGACGCCATCGTCATCGTCGAAGGCGTCTCAAAGTATATCGAAGAGGGCATGTCGGCCCACGACTCCGCCATCAAGGCGATGGACGAGCTGTTCGGGCCGATCATCGGCATCACTCTTGTTCTGATGGCGGTGTTCTTGCCGTCGGCGTTTGTTCCTGGGTTGAGCGGTCAGATGTTCGCGCAGTTCGCGCTGGTGATCGCGGTGACCGCCCTGATCAGCGCCGTCAACGCGGCGACGCTAAAACCAACGCAATGCGCGCTGTGGCTGCGCATGCCGGTGCCGCCGGACAAGCGGAATTTCTTTTATCGCGGCTTCAATCGCGTCTACGACAAATGCGAGCGTGCCTATACGCGACTGATCGGGCGCATGGTCCGGGTCAGTGGGCTGATGGTGCTGGTTGGGCTCGTGCTGGCGGCCACCGGCGTCTGGGGTATCGCCCGACTGCCGACGGCCTTCATCCCCAACGAAGACCAGGGCTACCTGATGGTCGTGGCGCAATTGCCCGATGGGGCGGCGCTCGGCCGCACAAACGCCGCGCTCGATGCGGCAACGAAGATCGCTCGCGACACGCCGGGCGTCGATCACGTCATTCAGATTTCCGGCCTTTCCGCGCTCGACAATTTTGCCGATCTGCCCAATGCCGGCGTGAGCTTTATCGTACTCAAGCCGTGGGACGACCGAGGCAAGGCGACGCATACCGACATAATTTCGATATACGATCGCCTGCAGAACGCGTTGGATGGCGCGCCCGACGGCAAGCTGTTCGTCGTGCCGCCACCGCCGATCCAAGGCATCGGCAACGCCGGCGGGTTGCAACTGCAGCTCGAAATGCTCGGTGGCAGCTTCGATTATCCGAAACTGGCGGCGGTCAGCCAGGAATTCGTCAAAAACACGGCGGCCGATCCGCTTTTCCAGCGGGCGCTGACGACCTTCAGCCCGGGCGGACCGCATATCTCTGTTTCGCTTGACCGCGCCCGGGCGGAGACGATGCGGGTCTCTGCCGGCGCGGTGTTTTCCGTGCTGTCGTCGTATCTGGGCTCGACCTTCATCAATCAGTTCAACAAGTTTGGTCTCTCGCTCCAGGTCTACGCGCAAGCCGACTCCCAGTTTCGTCTTCAGCCCGGTGACCTGCTGAACTATTACGTCCGCAGCCGCGACAACCAGATGGTCCCCATCGGCGCCGTGGCGGAGATCGGCTCGCGCGTCGGACAGTCGCTGATCAGCCTGTACAACCTGTATCCGACCGCCAGCATCATCGGCGCCCCGGCGCGCGGTGCGAGCTCCGGCCAAGGCATCACCGCGATGGAAGACATCGCGGCAAAGACCTTGCCGGGTGATATCGGCTACCAGTGGACCGCGATGTCGTACCAGGAAAAGCTGACCGGTAATCAGCTCTATTACCTGTTCGGCCTCTCCGTCCTCCTCGTCTACCTCTGCCTTGCCGGTCAATACGAGAGCTGGATCCTGCCGTTGGCCGTGCTGTCGGCGGTGCCGTTGGCACTGCTGGGGCCCGTCGTCGCGCTGACCAGCCTCGGCGTCGCCAATAATCTTTATACCCAGATCGGCCTGATCCTGATGATCGCGCTCTCAACCAAGAACGGCATCCTCATCGTCGAAATGGCGCGCGAGGCTCGCACCGTTCATGGCAAATCGATCATCAATTCGGCGATCGAGGCGTCGCGTCTGAGGTTTCGCCCGATCCTGATGACATCGTTCGCCTTTGGGCTCGGCGTCGTACCGCTGGTCACCGCGCACGGCGCCGGCGCGGTCAGCCGCATCTCGCTGGGCCTCAGCGTGCTCAGCGGCATCATCGCCTCGACCTGTCTGGCGGTTCTGTTTGTCCCGTCGTTCTTCGCCGTATTGCAGCGGTTCGACGAGCGCCGACATGCCGGAAAGAGCCGGCCCGCGGTTGGCGCCCCAACTCCGGCGGAATGAAGCTGTAGTCGCGCGCAATTCTCCCGATTGATCGGGCGCTCCGCGAGAACCCGTCTGCACAGCCCCAATCCCGGCATGCTCAGTTTTTTACCGCAATGATTGAACAGTCCGGCTAGAATACGCTCTGTCCTCCGGCGAACGCTAGGAGACACCATGTCTTTCTACTTTATTGCCGGCATCGCGGCGCTGGGTGGCCTCCTGTTCGGTTACGATACCGGGGTCATATCCGGCGCACTCCTTTTCATCCGCGGGGCGCTCGATCTATCGCCGACGATGCAAGGCATCGTCGTCGCCATCGTGCTTGCCGGCGCCGCGATCGGTTCCGCCGTCGCCGGTTTGCTGTCGGACCGGTTCGGCCGTCGCCGGATCATTTTGGCGGCCGCGCTGCTCTTCGTTGTCGGCGCTGTTCTGTCGGCGCTGGCCGCGGGTCTGATGGCGCTGCTGGGTGGCCGGTTTCTCGTTGGGCTCGGCATTGGCGTCGCCTCGATGTTGACTCCGCTCTATCTCGCGGAAATCTCGCCGGCGCGCGATCGTGGCGCCGTGGTGTCCCTCAACCAGCTTTGTATCACCGTCGGCATCCTCGTTTCCTATCTCGCCGGCTTTGCGCTCGCCGGCGTAGCCGAGGGGTGGCGATGGATGCTCGGCGTCGGGGCACTGCCTGGCGTCATTCTCGCGATCGGTATGCTGATTTTGCCGGAGAGCCCACGTTGGCTCGCGGGTCACGGACGGATGGAGGACGCGGGCGCAGTCCTCAGGCGCTTGCGCGGCGGCGCTGCTTCCGAAGAACTCAGCGAGCTGCGCACGGATATCGCTCGTGAGGGACGTCAGCTCGCAGGTTGGGGAGAGTTGCTGTCGCCGCGGCTGCGCCGGCCGCTCGCGATCGGGATTGGACTCGCGATGTTTCAGCAGATCACCGGCATCAACACGGTGATCTATTTCGCGCCGACCATTTTTCAGACGGCAGGGTTGCCCTCCGCGGCAATCTCCATCCTCGCGACCGCCGGGGTCGGGGCGGTCAACGTGATCATGACGATCGTTTCGATCCGGCTGATCGACCGGCTGGGGCGGCGGCAACTCCTCTATTGGAGCTTGGGCGGGATGGCCGTCACGCTGCTGGTGCTCGCGGGCGCATTCTACGCTGGCGTTTCGGGCGGGCTCGCATGGATTGCCGTGGCCTCCGTCGCGGCGTTCGTCGGCTTCTTCGCGATCGGGCTCGGACCCGTCTTTTGGCTCCTGATCGCGGAAATCTTCCCCCTGGCGTTGCGCGGCAGAGCCATGAGCCTCTCTGCGGTAGCTAACTGGGGTTTCAATCTCATTGTCTCGGTGACGTTTCTCGATCTTGTTGCCGCGGTCGGAAACGGCGGCGCGTTCCTGATCTACGCGATCCTCAGTCTTGCAGCGCTTGTCTTTGTTGTCCTCATTGTGCCTGAGACCAAGGGGCACAGTCTCGAAGAGATCGAGCTCGAACTGGACCGCTCGACCGCCCCGCACCTTGCCGAATAGGCCGCTGAGGCGCCGCTTCTCGGCACCGCCGATGCTGGCGGGCTGAGCACGGGCATGTGGACCGCCAATCTGCGCATCCCGACCGTCGCCATGTTGCTGGCAGCGGGCATCGCCATGCTCGCGACGACCGCGCGCGCCGACGAGCAAGCCCCGCTTGCTGGCTCCCCGCCGAGCCAGACGCTGAATTATCGCACCGGCCTCGGCGCCGCTCATGAACGCGTGCAACCGGTTTCGCCCTCACCCACTCAAGCCGTCGACGCCGCGCCCGTCGAGCGGCTGTTCGACGACTGGGGCGGCATGCAACCCCGGCTCCAGGCGCTCGGCATCAACCTGCAATTCAACGCCCTCACCGAGTTCGCCGGGAATGTCACCGGTGGCACGCACCGCGCCTCTTCATTCGCCAACCAGATCGGCTTCTCGACCGATGTCAACTGGGAGCGGCTCGCCGGCATCACCGGTCTCTCGACGCATACGATCATCGTCAACCGCTCGGGCTCCAACGTGAGTCACTCCTTCGGCGACAATCTGTTGCCCGTGCAGGAAATTTACGGTTCGGGCGGCAACGTCGCGTTTCATCTCGTTTCCGCCTACGCCCAGGAAACTCTCGACGACGGCAGGTTCGATGCCGCGCTCGGCCGGATGAATGTCGAGAATGACTTCGCCAGTTCGCCGCTCTATTGCGGTTTCCTGAACAACGCATTGTGCGGCGATCCAAAATCGCTGCCGGGCGGCGATATCGGGCATAGCGCCTATCCCGATGCGGCCTGGGCGCTGCGGCTCCGGGTGCGTCCGACCCCGGACACCTACCTTGAGAGCGGCGTCTACGAGGTCAACCAAGGCCTCTACAGCAACGTCAATTTCCGCACCGGCTGGAAGTTCGACGCGTCGCAAGACAGCGGCGTCTACATCCCGGTCGAGGCCGCCTGGCTGCCGAAATTGGGGGCCGACGAACTGCCCGGCCATTACAAGCTCGGCTTTGGCTACGATACATCGTCGACCTACAAGGATTTCACCAACGCCCTCGCGGCCGCCGGGGTGCCGGGCTACGTCGCTCAGACGCATACGGGGAATTTCCAGGGCTGGGCGTTGGCCGACCAAATGCTCATCCGCAACGGTCCCGGCGACGATACCGGTCTGATCGCGCTCGCCGGCTTTATCCAGAACGATCCGAACAATACCCAGTACGGGCATCAGTATATCGCGGCGTTCCTTGACCGCGGCTTCTGGGACGCACGGCCGCAGGACAGCGTCGGCCTCTTATTCACCTATGTCGGTGTGAGCGATCGGCTCGCCGCGGTCGAGCGCATCCAACAGTCGCTCGGATTGCCGCTATCGAACAGCGCGACCGGGGTACAGTCGCGCGAGATGATTGTCGAAGTGGACTACGACATTCACGTGTATCGCGGCCTGCATTTCCAGCCGGATTTCCAATATGTGTTTCGGCCCAACGCGCAGGCCAATATCCACGATGCTGCGGTTTTCGGTTTCAGGGCGCGTGTCGAGTTTTGACGCGCCAGTTTCACTCACCCTTAAGGATGCCGAAGCCGGAGTGGGAAGCGGCATAGCATTCCGCAAGCATGGCCCTGCCAACGACGGTCAGCGAGCCGGCCCGGCAACCGCCGCGCGGTCGTCGGAACCCCGCGCGGTCGCTCGCCTTTTGATGAGGCGCGGCAAGCCGCTATGCGTATATTTCGCGCGCTTGCCGCGCGTCCGATATGATGCAACTTGGATGCCCTCGACCAAGGGAGCAAGCGTTCTTGCTTAGGCTCTTCCTCGCTTTCGCTGGCGCAGCGTGCTTTCTCGCCGCGGCCCATGCGCAGAGTCCGTCGCCACAGAGCGGCGGCCCGATCATCCAAGGGAGCCCCGACGTTTCGGTCGGCGGCAACAGCGCGGCGCGCCAGGGCGACACTACGAAAAACGGCGGGCCTGTCGTACAAGGCTCACCCGATGTCTTCATCAACGGCAAGCCGGCGGCAACCACGGGCGACAGCACCGCTTGCGGCGGCGCGATTGTCGGCGGCGCATCGAACGTCTTCGTCAATGGTAAGCCGCTCGCCCGCACCGGCGACAACACGCAAGGCTGCGCGCACCCGTAGCGTCGCGAATCGGACTTAACGACTGGCCGCCGACGCAAGGAATGGTAGGCCGGAATCCGCTTTGACGACATGCGGTGGTGCGCGATGTCCTCCGCAGGAACGTACATGGAACATCGACGCGCCCGCGCGTCACCGGGGCGTCGAGGACTTCGATGATCTCTCGATTGCTTCCGCTGAAATGTCGCCTATCTTCTTCTGTTGAAAGAGCATCGAACGGTTGGAACAGAAGGAATACACACAGTTATGGCAGAACCAGTCACGCTAGAAGTGTTCACCGACTACGTCTGACCCTGGTGCTACCTCGCTACCGTGCGTATCGAAAAACTCAGGCAGACCTACGACATCGAGCCGGTGCTCGTGCATTTCCCGCTGCATCCGGATACCCCGGCGGAGGGACGTGAGATGGCGCCCTGGTATCGGGAGCGCGGGCGCGATCCCGAGCAGATGTACCAGGAGATGAAGGCGCGGATGGACGCCGAAGGACTGCCCTACGGCAAGCGCACGCACAGCTACAACAGCCGGCTGGCCCAGGAGCTCGGCAAATGGGCCGACACTCAGCCGGGCGGCGGTGCGGCGTATCACGACGCGGCGTACCGGGCGTACTTTGTCGACTGCCGGAACATCGGCGACCCTGAGGTTCTGCTCGATATTGTCGAGAAAGTCGGGCTCGATCCGGTCGAGGCGCGCAAGGTGCTTGAGGAACGCCGGTTCAAGGACGCAGTCGACGCCGATTGGCAGAAATCGGCGTCGTACGGCGTCACCGGCGTGCCGACCTTTGTCGCCGCGCGTTACGGCGTTGTCGGGGCGCAACCTTACGAGGCGCTGGCGCAGCTTGTCGAGCGCGTGGGCGCCGTCAAGCGGAGCTGACGCCGGGACGGCGCGCGGCCAGTGCCGCGACGATGCTGAGCGCGCCGAACGCCGCGAGAACGCTCAGCGACGCCTGGTAGCTGCCGGTCCAGTCGCGGAAGCCGCCGGAGATCAGCGGGCCGACCGCCTGCGCCATCACCTGCGCCGACAGCGCGACGCCGCGGATCGCGCCGAAATTGGCGCGGCCGAAATAGTCGGCCCAGGCGATCGGCAACAGCGTCAGGATGCCGCCGACGCCAAAGCCGAACAGCGCCGCGGCCAGATAGGCTTCACCTGGCGAGGCAATCCCCTTCATTAGTAGCGGACTGACCGTCAGGAACACGCCGATCGCGGCCATCGGGTAGCGGATTGGCAGTCGGCGCGGCAGGAAGCCGCAAGCAATGGTCGCCGCAGCCGACATTAGCGAAAAGGTGCTGACGATCGTCGCCGTGATTGCCGGGGCGATGCCGTGCTCGATCAGGTTTGGCGCCATGTGCAGGCTGATCCCCGCCTGGATCGGGTAGACCAGGACGGTATAGGCGAGCAGCAGCCAGAACGCCGAGCTACGCAAGGCCTGGGCCCGCGAGAAATCGGGCTCCGGCGCGAGCGGCGCGGCGATTGACGCGGTCGTCACGGCCGGCACGGCGCCGTCGGGATGCAGGCCGATATCCTCGGGCCGGCGCACCAGCAGCAGCCATGTCGGCAGAAACCCGGCGACCAGGGTCAGCACACCGATCGCCAGCCAGCCGCCGCGCCATGAGCCGTGCAGCATCGCAAACTGCGCGATCAATGGCATCGTTACCAGGCCCGCCATCTGCGCCAGCGTCGCCACCGATGTCGCGAAACGGCGGCGGGCGACGAACCAGTTGTTAACCGCCCCGTAGATGCCGAGCTCGAATGGGCTCGCCCAATTCATCCGCGCAAAGCAGAACAGCACATAGAACATCGCCAGCGATTGCGTCGTCGACAGCAACAGCAGCGCGGCGCCGGTGGTCAGCACGGCGTAGCACAGCAACAGCCGCGAGCCGGCGCGATCGAGAAACGGCCCGATGATCGGCGAAATGATCGCCGCGAGAATCCCGCCGAGCGACACCGCACCCGACAACGCGGTGCGCGACCAGCCGAAATCGTCGATCAGCGGCTTGACGAAAACCGACAGCGTGGAGACCGCCGGTCCCTGCCGGGCGAACCCCGCAAAGCACAGGCAAGCGAGCACCGCCCAGCCGTAAAAGAACGGCGTGCGTGCCGCAAAAAACGCCGGTAGGCGGGGCGGGCTGAGAACCTTTTCCATTCGCTGGGAGGGCCGGCGGCAAACCTGATACAACTCGCCGCCAGAATGTTGCCTCGACCGTAGGAGAGCCAGCGAAATGTCCCCAAGCATCGGATATCTGCTGCCGACCCGCGAGCGGGTCATGGAAGGCCAGTCCGACGCGGCCCCGCTGCTCGCGCTCGCCGAGCGCGCCGAGGGGCTGGGGTTCGATTCGATCTGGGTCGGCGATTCGCTGCTCGCGCGGCCGCGCCACGACCCGCTGACTCTGCTCGCCGCGGTCGCCGCGCGCACCACGAAGGCCGAATTGGGCACCGCGGTGCTGCTGCCGGCGCTGCGCAATCCCGTCGTGCTGGCGCAGCAGATCGCGACGCTCGACCAGATCAGCCAGGGCCGCTACATCCTCGGTGTCGGCATCGCCTCCGACAACCCGCCGATCCGTGCCGAGTTTGTCGCCGCCGGCGTGCCGTTCGAGAAGCGCGTCGGCCGTATGCTCGAAGGGCTGCGCCTGTGCCGCGAGCTGTGGAGCGGCAAGCCGATCAATTGGAACGGCCGCTGGGTGGTCGAGAACAGCGTGCTCGGCCCGGTGCCGCATCGCCCCGGCGGACCGCCGATCTGGATTGGCGGCATGGTGCGGGCGGCGCGCGAGCGGGTCGGTCGCCTCTATGACGGCTGGTTCCCCAACGCGCCCGACGCCAAGGGCTGGGGCGCGCAATTCCGCGAGATCCGAGACATCGCCCGCGAGGCCGGCCGCAAGCCCAATGATGTTGTCGGCGCGATCTACCTGACGCTGACCATCGACGAGGACAAGACCCGCGCCGATCAGCGCATGGACGGGTTCATGGAGAACTATTATGGCCAGCCGCCGGCGGCGATGCGCGGCCGCCAGGCTAACTACGCCGGCCCGGCGGGGGGCGCCGCGGAATGGCTCAAATCCTATGTCGACGAAGGCGCCAGCCACCTGGTGCTGCGCTTCGCCGGCGATGCCGAGCGCAATATGGACACTGTCGCGCGGCTGCGCGGCGAGCTCGGCTGGTGAGCCTGCCAAGCCTCACCGAGCTCGATGCCGCGGCCGAGCTCGTCCATCAAGTCCTGCCGCCAACGCCGCAATATCGCTGGCCGCTGCTGTCGGCGCGCGTCGGCGCGGAGCTCTGGGTCAAGCACGAAAACCATACCCCCACCGGCGCGTTCAAACTGCGCGGCGGGCTGGTCTATCTCAATGACCTGAAACAGTCGCAGCCGGGCATCGCCGGCGTTATCAGCGCGACCACCGGCAATCACGGCCAGAGCATCGCCTATGCCGCGACGCGGCTCGGGCTCAAGGCGACAATCGTCGTGCCGCATGGCAACAGCCCGGAGAAGAACCGGGCCATGGCGGGGTTTGGCGCGAATCTTATCGAACACGGCCACGATTTCCAGGCCGCCTACGAACACGCCATGCAGCGTGCCGACGCGGAGAACCTGCACGCGGTGCGCTCCTTTCACCCGCTGCTGGTACGCGGCGTCGCGAGCTACGGGCTGGAGCTGTTCCGCGCGGTGCCCGACCTCGACGTCGTGTACGTGCCGGTCGGTCTCGGCAGCGGGATTTGCGGCGTCATCGCCGCACGTAAGGCGCTCGGGCTGAAAGCGGAGATCGTCGGCGTCGCTGCCGCCAACGCCGCGACCTACGCGCTGTCCTTCGCCGCCGGGAAACCTATCGCCACCAACAGCGCCGACACCTTCGCCGGCGGGCTGGCCGTGCGGGTTCCGGATGAATCGGCGCTCGCCATTATCCGCCGGCATGCGGCGCGTATCGTGACCGTGACCGAAGCCGAGATGCGCGCGGCCATCCGCATCATCTTCAGTGATACCCACAACATCGCCGAGGGTGCCGGCGCCGCGCCCTTCGCGGCTGCGCTCCAGGAACGCGACCGCCTCGCCGGCAAGAAGGTCGCGGTCGTGCAATCGGGCGGCAATATCGACCGCCCGCTCTTTGCCGAGATTTTGGCGGAGCAGGACTATAGCGAAATCTGTTCAGGTTGAAGCCGGCGGCTCGGCCTTCTCTTCGGCGACCATCACCGCAAGCGGCTCTTCGGTGAAAAGGTACTTGCGCAGATTGGCATCGAGCGCCGGATCGCGCCGGCGCAGCCATTCGAGTACCATCGCGGCGTGCTCTTTCTCCTCGTCGCGATTGTGCGCGAGGATCGTCTTCAGCTCTTCGTCGGCCGTCACGGCGACGCGCTGGTCGTAGCAGTCGACCGCCTCGAATTCCTCCATCAGCGAACTGATTGCGCGGTGCTTGTCGACGACTTCGGGGCCGATGGCCGTCGGGTCTTCGTGGAGATTCTCGCTCGACACGGTCTACCTTTCGATTGTGGGCATGCGGCGGGTGCGACGCTCGGCGCGCCGTGCATCTCTAGGTAGATTTACAAGAAGAGCCGGCCCGGAGTTCCCCGCCCCACCCGTCTTTGTGGTCGACAGCCGGCGATACCGATCGGCCGGTTGAGGCACCGATGGCCGCCTAGACGCCGAGCGCGGGCGTGCGGTTTTCCAGCTCGATTGTTTCCGTGTAGTGCCACTCGGGGTCGAGTTTGGCCTTGTCGCCCCAGACCCCGCTATCGAGCAGCGCGCCATACTCGAAGCGCATCACCCCGAGGATGTGGGTGACGGCAGCCCCGTCATCCGACAGCGGCATGTAGATGCGCAGCGAGAACAGGTCGATGTCTTTTGGCGTGTGGTATTTGTTGCGCGAGAAAAACGGCAGCTTCGAGGTGCACACGGTCCGATAGATGCCCTGGACGAAGCTAAGGCGGTCGTCGGGAAACAATTCGTCGGCGATCCGTCCGCTGAAATCGCGACCATACGCCTCGACCAGCGCGGTGCCGACCAGCCGGTAGCGAAACCGCGCGCCGCCATCGATCACGTCGATGATCTGCAGATTGGGCAGCACCTTCGGCGGGATTTCCGTAGGATCGATCTCGCTGCGCCGCGGCATCGCTCGCTCGCCGCGCTTGGCGAGCCAATGGGCCAAAGTCGGGCCCAGGATCGGGTCATCGCGATAATTATAAGCCATCGTCTTCCACCGCAGCGGGCGCCGGATGGTTAACCCGGTTTGGTGAAGAACCGGTAAATTGCCCTGGATCGCCCGTTACTGCGCGGCGGCGGGCGTGGTTAGCGGATGCGGCGCGGTGTGGATATGTTCGGGCCGAACGCCGACGCCGACGATCCGCGCCGGAATGCGGCGCAGGAACGGGAACGTATTGAACAGCCGCATCGGCCAAGGCGCCCTGATCGGCTTTTGGGAGTCGAGAATCTTGTCGATCAGCCGCTCTTGGACGGTCAGTTGCATTTGCTGGATCACCTTCATCGGGAAGGTGCGGCGTTTCTGGACCTGGTCCAGGTGGTCGGTTGTGAGCCGCCCCTCGCGCAGCGGCACGGCGAGGATGTTGGCCGCGGCGACCGCGTCCTGCACCGCGAGGTTGACCCCGACCCCGCCGACCGGCGACATCGCATGCGCCGCGTCGCCGATGCACAGCAATCCGGGCCGCCACCATTTCCGCAAGCGGTCGACCACGACGGTCAGCAGCTTGATATCGTCCCAGTCCGCCAGCTCGTGGACCCGGTCGGCGAGGAACGGGGTTAGCCGCACAATGTCGGCTTTGAACGCGTCGAGCCCTCGCGCGCGCAACTCGTCATAGCCGCCTTTGCGGATCAGATAGGCGCATTGCCAGTAGTCGTTGCGGTTGAGCGTGACCATCATGTGGCCGTAGTTGATCGTGCCGCCGGTCTGTTCCGGATCGCCCGGTTGCCGCGACATCCGCAGCCACAACACATCCATCGGGGCGCCGAGGTTCTCGACATGAAACCCAGCGTGCTCGCGCACGATCGAATGCCGGCCGTCAGCGCCAATCACCAAATCCGCGTGGAATTCGACCGGCTGCCCTTGAGCGACCGCGCGAAGGCCGACCACCCGGTCACCCTCAACGATCAGGTCGGTCGCCTCTGTTTCCATGCGCAGGTCGAAACCGGGGTAGCGTTCGCCCTGCTCGGACAGAAAATTCAGAAAATCCCATTGCGGCATCAGAGCGATGAATTTGCAGGCGGTCGGCAAATGGCTGAAATCGGCGAGCTGAATTTCCGTATCACCAATCAGCACCCGCAGATTGCGGATTTCGTCGTGCCGCACTTTGAGGAACTGGTCGAGCAGCCCGAGCTCGTGCATCAACTGCAAGGTCGACGGGTGGATCGTGTCGCCGCGAAAGTCACGGAAGAAATCCTTGTGCTTTTCCAATACGGTTACGCTCACCCCGGCGCGCGCGAGCAGGAACCCGAGCATGACGCCCGCAGGGCCCCCGCCCGCGATGCAGCAAGTGGTCCGAACCACCGCGTCGGCCATGTCAATTCCCTCCTATGCAGGCAAAGCCGAGGTGGGTCTAATTTTTCGCGCAACAAGGGGGGCGAAAAACTCACCGGGTGCGTATAAATTTAGAGCGCGAAATCCTTGAGGCATACGGAGCGTATCATGTTTCGCAACATCACCAAGCCGAGCTGGTTCCGCCGGGCTCTGATGGGGCTGGCGTTCGCCGCGACCGGTGTTCTGACCCTGGCCGCCGGGACCGGGGCTGCCAACGCGCAATATTACTATCCGGGTTACGGATACCCCTATTACGGCTACCCGTACTATTCCGGGTACTATCCGTCATATGGCTATCCCTATGGCTACGGCTATCCGGTCGGCTTCGGCTGGGGTTGGGGCTGGCGCGGCGGATGGCATGGCGGCGGCTGGCACGGCGGTGGTGGCTGGCACGGCGGTGGTGGCTGGCACGGCGGTGGCGGCTGGCACGGCGGTGGTGGCGGCCACCACCACTAAGCCAGTAAACAAGACGAATTTCTGGCCGGTCGGTGCACTGACCGGCCGGTTTTCGTTTCGCGCCGCAGCCGTTATACAAGCGCGATGATCGATCCCTCGCTCCTGGCCGCGCGCCCCGACCTCGTGCTCGACGACGCGACGATCCCGGAGCTGCCCGAGCATTACCGCGGCAAGGTGCGGGACAATTACGACCTGACCGACGGCCGCCGCATCATCATCGCGACCGACCGGCTGTCGGCGTTCGACCGCAGCATCGCCGCCATTCCCTGCAAGGGGCAGGTGCTGACCCAGACCGCGCGGTTCTGGTTCGACGCGAACTCGGGACATCTGCCCGAACCACGTCATCGAATACCCCGACCCCAACGTGCTGCTCTGCCGTCGGCTCGCCATCATGCCGGTCGAGGTCGTCGTGCGCGACTACCTAGCCGGGACGACCGCGACCTCCGTCTGGTCGATGTACAAGACAGGACGGCGCGACATCTACGGCGTCCGCTTCCCGGACGAACTGCGCGAAAACCAGAAGCTGCCGCAGACCGTCCTGACGCCGACCACCAAGGCGCGCGACGGCGAGCACGACGAGCCGATAACGCCCGACGAGATCGTCGCGCGCGGCTTGCTGAGCGCAGCGCAGTGGGAGGCGGTGTCGCAAACCGCCCTCGCGCTATTCGCGCGCGGGCGGGAAATGGCCGCGGCGCGCGGCCTGATCCTCGTCGACACAAAGTATGAGTTCGGCCTTGATGCCGATGGCCGGATCATCCTCGCCGACGAGATCCACACGCCCGACAGCAGCCGCTACTGGTTCGCCGCGACCTATCCGGCGCGGTTCGCTGCCGGCCAGCCGCCCGACGCCTTCGACAAGGATGTGCTGCGCCGCTGGGTCGCCGCGCGCTGCGACCCCTACCGCGACGACATCCCGCCAATCCCACCGCTCGTCATCGGCGAAACCGCGGCGGTGTACATCGACGCCTACGAGCGGATCACCGGCGAGACCTTTGTCGTCCCGCCGCCGGGGCAAGGCGTCCTCGATCGCATCCGCGCCAATCTGCGCAGCTACTTTTAGGACGTGATCCTGAGGTTTTTCACGCGTTGCCGCGCGCCTCGCGCCACAGGCCGAGCTTTTCCTGCACCGCACGGTCAGAGAAACTGAACAGCACGGCTTCGGCGCTGGCGTGGTGCGTGTGTGAGGCCCAGCTCGGTACGACGAAGATGTCGTGCTGCTCCCACGGCAGCACCGTGTCGCCAATACGGGTTTCGCCCTCGCCCTCGACGCAGACAAAGACCGTGCCGTCGGTCATCCGATAGGGCAGCGACCCGAAGCCTTCCGGCAGCAGTTGCACAAAGGTCGCGATCGTCGGCATCGCGAACTCACCCGAGGCCGGGTTCACATAGCGCAGCTTGTGGCCGTGATACGGGTCGGGCGCGCCGTTGCGAGCCAACGCCGCCAGCGCCTCGCGCGTCCGCGCATACGGGTAACTGAACACCGGCGAGGTCTTGACCTCGGGTTTCCAATCGATTGGCAGCAGGTTGTTGCCATAGCGCGCGAAGCTGTCGCCCTCGGGCCGGGCGATCGGCTGCGTATCGTCGGGGTACCCCTCGGCAAAGCTCGCGTTGAGCAGGTTGACGATCTGGATGTCGAGCCCGTCGAGCCACACCATCGGCTCTGGCGTGTCGTTGCCGTGGTCGTGCCAGGTCCAGGACGGGGTGATGACAAAATCGCCCGGCTCCATGGCGGTGCGCTCGCCATCGACGGCGGTATAGGCGCCGTGCCCCTCGATGATGAAGCGCAGCGCCGATTGCGTGTGGCGGTGCGCCGGCGCGATCTCGCCCGGCATGATCAGCTGCAGCCCGGCGAACAGCGAACCGGTGATCGAAGCCTGGCCGCCAAGCCCGGGGTTCATCAGCATCAGCACCCGCCGCGTCGCCTCCTGCGCGGTAATGAGGCTGCCGGACTGCATCAGGAACGGCCGCACGTCGCGGTAACGCCACACCGTCGGCAGGCATTTCGGCACCGGCACCGGCGTCACCAGGCTGTGCAGTTGCTCCCAGAGCGGCGCCAAGTTCGCCGGGGCGATCTTGTCGTAAAACGCCCGGCGCTCGGGCGTGCGGGCAGGCGCGTGTTCGGTGGCCATACCTCATCTCCTCGCGTCATTCCGGGATGGCCTGGAAGGCCAGACCCGGAACCCATGAACACGGACCTGAGAACACTCGACACAACGTCTCGGTACAACAGGCGCAAGTTCGTGTTCATGGGTTCCGGGTTCGCCGCCAAGCGGCGCCCCGGAATGACGCGGATAAGCACTACTCCGCGGCCTCGCGGCGGCGCTCGCCGAGGCTGTAGCCAATCTTCTCCAAATCGGCGATCAGCGCCTTTGACTGCGCATCCGAGAGGCGCTCCATCGGCGGGCGGACCGCGGCCCAGTCGGGATCGCCGTGGAAATGCGCGACGATGCGCTTCAGCGCGGGCACCATCGGGTATTTCTGGATGGTCATGCGCACCAGCGTGATGTCGGCCTGGAGTTGGTCGGCCTGCGGCGTCCGCCAGTTCTCGTAGACCTTGCGAATGCCCAGCACGTTGACATTGCCCGAGGCGGTGATGCAGCCGACGCCCCCGGCCCGCAACCCGTCGAGCAGAAACACCTCCGAGCCGGGGAAGATCGCAAAGCCCTCGGCCGCATAGGCGTCGCACAGCGCCTTGGTGTTGCTCCAATCACCCGAGCTGTCCTTGAGCCCGGCGACCGTGCCCGGATAGGCCTTGATCAGCCGGCCGACCAGCTCGACTCCGAACGGGATCATGGTCTGCGGCGGGATGTGGTAGAGGTACATCTTGAGCGCCGGCGAGGCGACGCGGTCGATCACCGCCGCGATGAAGTCGTAGACGCCCTGGTCGGTCATGCCCTTGTAGTAGAAGGGCGGCAGCATCAGCACGCCGCCGCAGCCATGCGCCACGGCGTGCTTGATGAGCATCGACGCCTCGGAGATCGAGCAGGCACCGGCGCCGGGCATCAGCTTCGCCGCCGGGATACCGGAGGCGACCAGCCGGTCGAGGAGCGCCATGCGCTCGCTCGCCGCCATCGAATTGGCCTCGCTGGTGGTGCCGAAAATCGCCAGCCCGTCGGCGCCCTCATCGAGCAGCCAGCGGCAGAACGCGACGAAATGCCCGGCATCGGGCTCGCCCGCCGGGGTAAACGGGGTCAGGACCGGGACCAGAACCCCGGCAAACGGCTGCGCTGCCATCGTGAATCGCTCCCTTTTTAAGCGTCGCCTCCCCCGGGCTTGACCGGGGGTCCATGAACACCTTGAAGCAGTTCGTGGATAGCCGGGTCAAGCCCGGCCAAGGCGATGTGAGGCTGCTCGATCCCTCGTCACACCGTCTGCAGGATTTTGTCTTTGGTGATCTCCGGCGCCAGGATCGCGTGCCAATCGGCGTCGCGCGGCAACACCTCTTCGCCGGCACGGATGTGATAGTAGCTGGTGCCGGTGCCAGCCGGGACACCGCCCTCCTGGACCGTTCTCACCGCCTGCCCCAGCATGCGCCGGGTCTGTCCGATCGCCTTGTCGCCCGGCCCCAAATGTTCCTTCGAGCGGTCGACGATCGGCCCCATGCTTTCCTGCAGCGCACGGTCCTGCTGGTTGATCCCGTCGATGCCGGTATAGCTCTCGGTGCGCTGCACCTCGCGGTCCAGGCCGTAATTGTTCGACCGGTTCTGCTTCGACCGGAAGGTTGCCGGGTCGACATGCAGCGGGCCGTTGCCGAGGCCACGTTCCAGCTTGTCTTCCGCGGTCAGCGGCACCTCGTTGGTCGTGTAGTTCCAGTTGTAGACCATGGTGTTGTAGTCATCCATCGGCACCCAGATGTGCCCCGCATCCATCGGCGAGCCGCTTTCCGAGCGCGACGGGCGGATCTGGTGGAAGGGCATGATGAAATGGTAGCTGCGGATGTGCACCTCGGAGTCGCCGAGCGGCCGGATGCCGGCATAGAGATAGCCGTAATCGGTTACGTCGACGACGAGCTTCGGCGCCTTGCCGCGGACAAACGGGCTCGACGGCTTCATGCCGCCGCGCGTCGAGTTGTCGGTCAGCAGCCGGTGCAGGATCGGCGCGTGCGAGGTATCGATCCCGCCCTCCAAGGCCTGCAGGTAATTGCATTCCTGGATCACCTTGGTCACATGCCGGCGCTCTTCCGGGACCTGTGTCCAGGCGAATTTCGGCGGCGGCGGCATCTTTTCCGGCGGCCCCATATAAGCCCAGACGATGTCGCCCAGTTCGACCGTCGGATAGGCCGTGAGGTGGATGTGCTGCTTGAACTGGTTCTCCGGCGGCTCGTTGAGCTGATCGAGGCAGTTGCCTTCGACGTCGAACTTCCAGCCGTGATAGACGCAGCGCAGGCCGCATTCCTCGTTGCGCCCGAAATACAGGGAAACGCGGCGGTGCGGACAGAATTCGTCGACCAACCCGATGCGGCCCTCGGTGTCGCGGAACGCGACAAGGTCCTCGCCCATGAGCTTGACGCGGACCGGCGGGCAATCAGGCTCGGCAATCTCCCCCGACAGGCAGGCAGGGATCCAATAGTGCCGCATCGCATTGCCCATCGGCGTGCCGGGGCCGACGCGGGTGATCAGTTCGTTTTCCTTAGCTGGCAGCATGATCTCGGTCTCCTCGCTCTCAGGCCCGCGAGCCGCGGATGATAAGCCCGCGGCGTTTCGTTGCCGCAGGATAGCTTATTTCATGCCAAACGGGAGGGGTTTCACACCTCCACCCCAACCCTCCCCCGCCTGCGGGGGAGGGAGCGCTGCTGGCGCGTTCAAACCCGCCCCTGCAAGCGGCGGAGGGTGGGCCACGCCAGCGGGCCGGGTGGGGACACCGCGCCTCAAAACTAGCGCGCTGCGCGTTCCTTGGGCATAACCAAACACATGCGACAAGCAGATGAACGCGAGCTCAACCAATGGTGACGCAGGCGATCCTCGCGTTGCCGGTCGCGGCGCTCATCGCCCTGTTCGCGGTCTTCGTGTTCGGCGGCCTGGTGAAAGGCGTGACCGGCGTCGGCCTGCCGCTGGTGCTCGTGCCGCTGGCGACGCAGTTCGTGCATGTGCCGGTCGCCGTGGCGCTGGTATCGGTGTCGATGGTCGTCACCAACATCCAGCAATCGGCGGAGGGCGGCGGCACCGTGAAGGCCGTGCGGCAGTTGTGGCCGATCATGGTCCCGCTGGCGGTCGGAGCCGTGATCGGCACGCACCTGCTGATCACGATCAACCGACAGCGGCTCAACCTGATCATCGGGATCAGCTTTCTCGCGCTCGCGGTCTTGCTGCTCTGTTTGCCGCGGCTGCGTATCGTCGGTCGCGCGGCGCGGTGGGGCGGGCCGTTTGTCGGCTTCGGCGCCGGCCTGCTTGGCGGCATGTCGGCAATCTTCGGGCCGCCGATGATCGCCTTCATGGTCAGCACCGGCACCGATCCCGACACCTTCGTCAAGCACATGGCGCTGCTCGCGCTGACCGCGAGCACGACGATGCTCATCGTCCTCGGCGGCAGCGGCGCGATGTCGGGCGGCGATTTCCTCATGTCGGCGGCGGCGATGATCCCGATCCAGCTCGGAATGCCGCTCGGCCGCTGGCTGCGCGGTTCCATCAAGCCGAACTGGTTTCGCGTGCTGGTCCTGGTCGTGCTCGCCGCCAGCGGCCTCGACATGCTCCGCAAGGCGCTGTTCTAGGAGGCAATGCGATCGGTGAGGCGCGGCAGCTTTTCAATGGTTTCACCAAAGCGCGCCTGGGCTCGACGAAGCTCGTAGAGCTTTTGCAAGTTGAGCCAAAATTCGGCGCTCGTGCCGAACCAATGACCTAGTCGCAATGCGGTGTCGGCGGTAATGCTCCGCTGACCGTTGAGGATGCCGGTAACCCGGTTTACCGGCACATCCAACTGTCGCGCCAGTTCGGCGGCGGACAAATCCAGCTCTCGGAGCTCCTCAGCCAGATGCTCGCCAGGGTGGATTGCGGTTCGAGCCATCGAAATGCACCTAATGATAGTCGACGATCTCGACGTTTACCGGTCCTGGCGATCCAGCGGGCCATTCAAAGCAAATTCGCCACTGATCGTTTATGCGAATGCTGTATTGGCCGGCGCGGTCACCCCGAAGCACCTCCAACCGATTTCCCGGTAGCGCAGCAAGATCAGCCAGGCTCTCCGCTGCCTCCAACCGGTCAAGCCGAGCTTCGGCCTGTCGGGCGAAACCCGAAAACTGTTGTACGCGCTCACCGGACGCGAAACGCTCAGTCCGCCTGTCCCGATAACTGACGATCACGACAGTAAGAATAAGCTGATTTACGCCTTACGTAATGCGTAAACTCGATCAGACCTCCCCCTCTGCCCGCAGCAGGCGCACGGCGTTGCGCAGCGCCGTCGCGGTGTCTTCGAGTTCGGCGTCGCCGTGGGTGCAGGAGATGACGCCACCGGGATGCGAGTTGAAGTCGACGCCGCCGAGCATCGTCGCCAGCCGCAATTTGTGCACCAAGCCGGCGTTCTTCACGCCCTTGAAGTGCTTCGCAGGAAGGCCGAGCGGGTTGAACTTGCTTGACGTGACGTCGATGCCCTCGGGGTTGGTGAAAATCTCGATCGACGAGAACCGGCCGTAGGCGGCCCATGGCACGCGCTCTTCCTCGAACACCTCATTGAGGCGCTGCCGCAGCGCGTCGCCATAGGCGTTGGCGCGGGCGCAGGCTTCGGTCTCGGCCACCTGCCGCAAGGTCGCGATGCCCGCCGCCGCCGACAGCGGGTTGGCGTTGAACGTGCCGGGATGGTTGATCTTTTCCTTGCCCGACTCCTGCGTCGCCTTGAAGTCCAGCAGGTCGAGAATATCCTTGCGCCCGCACACGGCGCCGCCCGGCAACCCGCCGGCGAGGATTTTCGCCAGCGTCGTCAGGTCGGGCTTGATGCCAAAGGCCTGCTGCGCCCCGCCCGGCGACACGCGAAAGCCGTTCACCACCTCGTCGAAAATCAGCAACACGCCGTGCTCGGCGGTGAGCCGCCGCAGCGCCTGCAGAAAATCGGGGTCGATCGGCAGGCGGCCACCGTTGGCGCCGGTCGGCTCGATGATCGCCGCGGCGATCTCGCCTTCGTGCTGTTCGAGCAGCCGGGCCAGCGCCGCCTCGTCGTTCTGGTCGCACAGCAGCACGTTGCCGGCGACCGCGTCGAGCACACCGGTGGTCGCCGTCCCGTCGAAATGGCTGGCATGGCCGGTCGTCATGTGATCGTGCCAGCCGTGGAAATGATAGTTGAAGCGGACGATCTTCTGCTTGCCGCTAAAGGCACGGGCCAGCCGCACCGCCATCAGCGTCGCCTCGGTGCCGGAGCTGGTAAATCGCACCCGTTCGGCCGACGGAAGCAGCCGCTTGACGAGCCCTGCCCACTCGATTTCCAGCTCGTGGCAGGCGCCGTAATGCGTGCCGCGATCGAGCTGCGCATGGACCGCCGCCATGACCTGCGGGTTGCAATGGCCGAGCAGCATCGCACCGTGCCCGCCGAAATAATCGACGTAGCAGCGGCCGTCGACATCCCATTTGCGCGGCCCCTGCGCGCGGGTGATGTAGAGCCCGTACGGCTCGATGTAGCGCGAAGTCGTGGGTGATGCCCGACGGGAACATCTCTTGCGCCGCACTGGCGCGCGCCGCCGATCCCGGCGTCGCGGCACGGTAGGCGGCGATGATCGGCGAGTTGGTGGTCAGCGTGTCGGGCATGTCGCTTCCTTTGCGGTCGCCACCCTTGTAGAGCATGTCGCGTAGATTGTCGTCCCGGCGCAGGCCGGGCCCCACCCGCCAGCGTCTCGGGCGGCCGAACCGTAGGTCCCGGCCTGCGCCGGGACGACGAAGAGGCCGCTGATGACCAAGCCCTACGAACCGGAGCTGCAGGCCCGCTTTGGCGACGACCTCGATCTCGGCGGCGAGGCGCCGGACCATCCCTGGCTCAAACAGGTGCTGCTGCGTCGCACGCACCGGCGCTATGACACGCGGCCGGTGCCGGAACCGGTCCTGAGGCTGATTCTGGCGGCAGCGTTTTCGACCTCGTCTAAATCGGATTACCAGCAGGCGACCGTGATCCGCGTCGATGACCGCGGGCAGCGCGACCGGCTCGCAGCGCTGATCCCGGACATGCCATGGATCGGCAACGCGCCGGTTTTCCTGGTGTTTTGCGGCGACGCCCGGCGGCTCGAGCGAATCTCCGCGCATCCGGTCGAGAACGGCACGCTCGAAGGCTTCTTCAACGCCACGGTCGACGCCGCGCTCGCGCTGCAGACGGCGACGCTCGCGGCGGAAACCCTGGGTCTCGGCACCTGCCCGATCAGCGTGCTGCGCAACCATATCGAGGCGGTCGGCGATATCCTGGCGCTGCCCGACAAAGTGTTCCCGGTCGCCGGGTTGTGCCTCGGCTACCCCGCGCAGCAAGGCTTTATCTCGATGCGCCTGCCGCCCGAGGCGACCGTGCACGGCGACCGCTACGACGACAAGGCGATCGCCGCTGTCGAGGCGTACGACCGGCGACGCGACGCGCGGCACTCGCTCAAGGAACGGCAGAAATCGCCGGAAATCTTCGGTACCGCCGAATTTTACGGCTGGTCGGAGGACAAGGCGCGCCAGGCGATGTCTCCGGAAGGCACCGGCTTTGCCGCGTGGCTGAAAAAGCGTGGCTTTGATCTGACGAAGTAGGGTGGGTGGAGCGAAGCGATACCCACCGATCTGATGGATCCCGCTTTTCTGCACAAAAGAAGAAAGGCCGCCCTCCGAAGAAGACGGCCTTTCCACCGAATAACCAGCGGCCGTTGCGGCCGCGACACCGCCTGGATCAGGCGTGGATCTCGGCTTGTGCAGGGATCCTGGTCACGGCAGCGGTAAACCGCGGTTGATGGTGAGACACAGGATCACCTCCTTTCTGTTGTGGCGACGAGGACCTCATACTACAGCCCGTGGTGGTACGATCGCAAGAGCCGTTCGCCGGCACAGCGGGCCCCGCCACGTGACAATGCGCCGCACGGCTGACGCCCGGCTTTCCCGGCACGTTCGCGCCAATAGTGGCGGCGCGGCGCTTCATGGCATAAAGAGCGCCGGCAACAAGCGGGTTGAGAACGATGTCGGGAAACGCCGACCGGATGACGGTCAATGGGTTCGAGCTGGAAGTCTTGCGCCGTGGCCAGGGCGCACCGGTCGTGCTGCTGCACGGCATGGATACGGTGCACCCCAAAGCGCCGTTTCTCGACCTGCTGGCCCGGCGTGTCGAAATCATCGCCCCGTCGGGCCCCGGCTTTGGCAACTCGCCGCGACCCGGGGATTTCGACACGATCTACGACCTCGTGCATCTCTATCTCGCGCTGCTCGACCAACTGCCCTACGAGAAGGTGACCCTGATGGGGCTGTCGTTCGGCGGCTGGCTCGCCGCCGAGGTCGCGGTTGCGTCGTGCCACCGGATCGCCAATCTGATCCTGGTCGACCCGGTCGGCATCAAGCTCGGCGGTCCCGAGGATCGCGACATCCTCGATGTATTCAACACCAACCCCGCCGCGGTCCGCCTCAAGGAATGGGCAGATCCGGCAAAGGCGCCGAATTACGACGCAATGACCGACGAAGAACTGGTCATCCATGCCCGCAACTGGGAATCGCTGTGCCTCTACGGCTGGCACCCTTACATGTACAACCCGCAACTCAACCAATGGCTCGGGCGGATTTCCGCGCCGTCGCTGGTGCTGTGGGGCGACCATGACGGCATCGTCACCCCCGATTACGGCCGCGCCTATGCCGGGCTGATCCCCGGCGCCGAATTCCAGCTGATCGAAAACGCCGGCCACCACCCCGAGCAGGAACAGCCCGAGCGTTTCGCTCAGGCGGTAACGGGGTTCTTGGGGGATTGAACGCTTCCCGTGTCATTCCGGGGCCGAGCGCAGCGAAGGAACCCGGAACCCATGAACACCGGCCGTCGCCAATGAAGCTCCGTCGGCCGCAGCCTCGCCGGAGCAGTCCGTGTGCATGGGTTCCGGGTTCGCGGCGGCGCCGCGCCCCGGAATGACGGGATAGAACAATGCAAGCCTGGTATCTGTGCGAGAACCCCTACCCCTTCATCCCGCAAGAGGTGCTCGACAGCGTCGATTCGGTGCGCGGCAGCCTGCCCAACCGCTATTGCGATCCCGAGGTCGCGGCGCGGCTCTATGAGGAATGCCTCGACGAATACCGGGTCTGCGACGAGGTCGGGCTCAACATCATCTCGAATGAGCACCACGCCGGGATCAACTGCCTTTACGGCGCCAGCCCGCTGATCCTCGGCATACTGGCGCGCGAGACCAGGAACGTCCGCATCCTCTCGCTCGGCACGCTGGTGACGGCACGGCCCGATCCCGTCCGCATCGCCGAGGAATACGCCACCGCCGACGTGATCTCGAAGGGCCGGCTCGATATCGGATTTGTGAAGTCGGGCGGGTCGGAGATGGCGTCTGCCAACACCAACCCGATCGGCAATCTCGAGCGGTTCTGGGAATCGATCGACCTGATCAAAAAGGCGCTGACCTCGCATGACGGGCCGGTGAGCTGGGAGGGCAAATACTTCACCCACCGGCACATCAACATCTGGCCGGGGCCCTACCAGCGCCCGCACCCACCGCTCTGGGCGGCCACTGGCGATCCGGAAACCTCGGTCGAGCTCGCTCGGCGCGACATCATCAACGCGACCTTTGTCCGCGGGCCGGACGGCACGAGGAAATCGTGGGACGCCTATCGCCAGGCGCGCCAGAATTTCGGCCTACCGCCCGCCGGCCCGGACCGCTTCGCCTATATGGGCTTCACCTATGTCGGCGACAGCGACGAAGAGGGCATGGCGATCGGCGACAAATCGCTATGGTTTCTGCGCGTCGGGGCGCGCTCGGCACCGCAATATTCGCGGATGCTGCCCGGGGCATCGCCGGCGAGCCAGGCGCCGCTGCTCTACCGTTCCGCGCCGCCCCAAGGGAGTTCCCCGACGCTCGCCGGCGGGGTTCCGCATGTCGGGCGTCCGGCGGCGGCGTTCCGCAACGTCACCGCCGAGCAGGCCGTGCAGCGCGGCGTGATGTTCGCCGGCAACCCGGACACTGTGTTCAGCCAGATCATGGAGTTCTACGACAAGGTCGGCGGCTTCGAGCACCTGATCCTGATGGGCCGCTCCGGCTTTATGACGCATGAGGAAGCCGAAAAAGGCATCCGCCTCTTTGGCAAGGAAGTGCTGCCCCGGCTCAAGGACGTGAAGCACGCGCCGGTGACGTAGCGAAACCGTCGTATCGCCTTGGCCGTATCCGCCAGCGGAGGGTCAGATGACGCAATTCCAAACGCAATCACCGATACTGCCGGCGACCCAGAACGACGGCATCACCAATGGGCGCGAGGTTCTTGCCTTTATCGTCGCCGAGCTGATCAAGACGATCGGCGCGTTTATGCTCACCGTCGTCGGTGCGCTGAATCCCCTGTACCTATGGGCGGTTCACACGGGCCATCATTCGTTGTTGTTGACTGTCTCGGTCGGCATCAGCGCGGTCTGGGGCGCGGCCGTCTTTGCGCTGTTCATCCTGTTTCGCGCCCTGTTCGGCGGCGTGCCAACAATGGTGAGCCAGGGCGAAGAAACCGGAGCCACGATGCGCGGCGGCGAAATCGGTGCGTTCGTGATTGCGTACGCTATCGTGCTTGCAGCGATCTTCCTGCTGAACGAACTGTTCCTGGCTCAGGCATACGTCGCTCTCGGTCGCGCGTTAGCGCCGCTGCTCGGCCTCGCGATTACGACGGTCGGAGCCGTCATGGTCTTCATCCTGTTCGTCGCGCTGCGACGGCCGATGGTCAGCCGCTAACCCTAGCTCGCCAGCGGGTGAGGGCGAGGGTTGGAGCCATCGGTGAAGCGGCCCAGGCGAAACGGGGTCGGGTCGACGATGGTCAGGCCGCCGGCGACCATGTCGGCGACGAGCCGCCCGGCGCCCGGTCCGATCCCGAAACCGTGGCCGGAGAAACCGGTGGCGATATAAAAGCCCGGCACCTTGTCGACCGCGGAGATCACCGGGATCGCGTCCGGCATCACGTCGATCATCCCGCCCCAGCTCTCGGCGATCTTGACGTTGCGGAAGGCCGGGAACGACTCGGCGATGCTGTTGCGGGCGCGTTCGAGGACGAACGGGTCGCCGGCCGGGTCGAGCGTGCGCACCGCCTCGAACGGCGTCGCCTCGTCGAGGCTCCAGCGCCGCTGCATGCGCCATTCCTCCATGAAGCGCGAGCCGAAGCGAAACCGCAGCTTTTTCCAGTGCAGCTTCACCGCCGGCATGTAGTCCATCATCAGGCGGAAATTGTCCGGCACGAGATCGATCGTGCGCACGCCCAGCGTGGCCACTGTGTAGCCGCCATCCATCCGCTTGCGGTAGCCGAAGAGGCCGCCCGAGGCGCTGATCTCCGGTCCGCCGTCGAGCTTTTCGGTGCGCATCACCGAACCGAGCACCTTGAGCTGCGGTAGCTCGACACCGAGATTGCCGCAGAATAGCCGCGACCACGCACCGCCCGCCAGCACCACCGACTGACAGGCGATGCGGCCCTTTTCGGTGACGACGCCGGCGACGCGACCGCCCGCGGTCTCGATCCCGCGCACCGCGCAATGAGTTCAAGATCGCCGCGCCGCGCCGTCGCGCGGCCTCGGCGATCGCCGGCGCGGCGAGCTGCGGCTCGCCCTTGCCGTCGCTCGGCGTATAGAGCGCGCCAGCCCATTTCTTGGCGAGACCGGTCAGCCGCTCGGCGACTTCCGCGCCGCGGACGATATGCGTGTCGAGCTGATATTCGCGCGCATGCTCCAGCCAGGCTTCGAGCCGCGCCAGATCGGCCTCGGTCTCACCCAAATACATGATCCCGCAGGTACGGAAGCCGGTCTCGGCCTCGACCGTCTCGTTCATCCGCTCCCACAGCCTGAGGCTCTCGATGACCAGCGGGATCTCGCGCGGATCCCGCGCCATCTTGCGGCACCAACCCCAATTGCGGCTCGACTGCTCGCCGGCGATGTGCCCCTTCTCGCACAGCGCGACACTGATGCCCTTCTGCGCCAGGAACAGCGCCGTGCTGGTGCCGATGATGCCGCCGCCGATGATGACGACATCGGCCTGCGCCGGAAGCTTCTCGTCCGATGCGACCGGATCGACCCGCGGCGCCATCGCCTGTTCTCCTTATCGCTGCCTGAATTATTGCTGCTCGAGCCAGCCGCGATAATGAATGAGTTGGCCGATCAGCGGAAACTTTACGTCGATGTCGAAGACGAACCGATCGCCCTCGCCGCTCTCGAAGCAGACCGTCGGCGGTATCAGCCGGCGCGGCAGCGGCACCGGGCCGAGCCGCCATGCCAGCAGATCCCAGCGCAAACCCTGAGGGCTCGGCGTCAGCCGATGAAAGAACACGAACGGGAAGAACCGCTCGCACAGCAAGCCGACATGCCGGCCGCGCCCGATCTCGAAGGCGCTCCGATAGCGTCTCCCGGCGAACCGGCGGTGCCAGAATTCGCCACCCTTGCCGTCCGTGTGAAACGCGACGGTCACCGGCACGTCGCGGCCCGGCGCTGGCAGCCCGGACAGCTTGCAGATCAGCCACGGCAAGAACCCTTCGCGGGCGACGATATCGGCGCGACCCTCGGTCGTCGCATCGGCGCGAAGACCGTGCAGCCGTTGCACCGGCTCGGGCAGCAGCGCGAAATCAGCGCCGAGCAGTTGCTGGAACGGCGTCGGCGTCATCGGGGGTGCGGACCGAAAGCTGCGTGGTGATGCGATAGGGAGCAAATTCGCGAGCGATGGCGTCAAGCCCGAGTTCGCCGACGCAGGGCCGCGCCCCCGGCCGTGACAGCGAACCATCCGCTAATGCACGGATCGCCGCCAAAGCGGGCAAGGTTGGTATCATCGGTCCGTCGCCGGCCTCAGCCGCAAGCGACCATGTCGCACGCGCGGTATGGCCGGCGGCGTCGATGCCGGCGGCCTCCACCAGCATCCCGCCGCGGTCGCTACCGATACCGCCAAGACGCTCGCCTACCCAGCGAAACAGCGCGGCAAACGGCACCAGCGACGGCAGCAGGCGCGCGCGCACCGCCAGTCCCGCGAGGCAGAGGCCGAGATGCAGGGCCGAAAGTTCGAGCCCCGCGCGAAACACGGCGGTTTGCCGCGGTGCGAACCGCGCCGGCAGGAGATCGAGATCAGGCGTCTCGCAGAGCGACAGCCAGCGCCGCCCCAATCCCGGCATATCCCGCCGCACCGGCCAGCCCCAGCCCGGACGGGTGACCCAGCCGCCGCCGGCGAAGACCCGCACCGGCTTACCGGTATACGACAGGATCGCGCGAAGCACCGACAACCCGCGTGGCGCGCTGCGATTGCCCGGTGAGATCGCGATCTCGATCGTGTCGATGTGCCGCCAACCCGCGGTGATGCAGTCGAGCACCGCGTGCGACAATGCCGGCGTCGAGCTGGCACCGGTCAACGCGATCACCCCGGCGGCACGCGCCGCCGTATCGAGCCGGCCGAAACCGGCGACAAAACCGCGCGCATCGGCAAGGTCGAGGTAATGCATTCGCGCCGCGATCGCCGCTCGCGCCAGGCGATACTCCGCGCCCTGAAACGGGCCGGCGGCATCAACCACCACAAAGGCGTCGGCGGCCGCGAGATGCTCGGCCGTTACGGTCGTCGTATCGAGCGGCAAGATGCTCGCACGGGCTCCGCATTGCTCGGCCTTGGCGAGCGCGCGCGCCCGGTCGCGCCCGGCTATGACGACGTCGAAATTACTGTACGCGATCAGCCCGTCGACCAAGCGTCCACCGAAGGAGCCGCTGCCACCGACGACCAGCACGCGCGGTGGCATGATCAGCCGTGCGGCGTCTGGCTGAGAAAGTGTCGCGCCAGGTCCGGCGTCGGAACCAGGCATGTCTCGGTCCGGCCGAACCAGTGATAGCGGTTGCGCGCGATCAGGTCGTAACCCGCGTCGCGCAACCGCTTCGGCACCAGGCGCCCAACCCTTGCCCAGGACCAGGAGGGCAACCGCGACAGAACCTCGATCGCGGCGTCGGACTTGAAATAGGCGCGGTCGCCGAGGATTACGGCATTGGTCTCGGGGAACTCGACGTCGATTCCGAGACGCTCGGCGAGGGCCCGGCCATAGGGCTCCTGCACCGCGACAAAATGAAAGCTCGCCTCGGCGTCGCGCTCGATCACAAAGCGCGCCCAGCGCGAGCACAAGACGCAGACCCCGTCGAACAGAATCACCCTATCGGGGACGCCGTCGATGAGCCGCGGGCTCCAACATTTGTTCACCCGCGTAAAGGTAAGCGACCGGCGGTGTGCTGACGAGATGCCGGTGGTCGCAAACTTTTGTCGAAATCCAAACCCCGGCGGAGTAGAGAGACCGACCGCAGCCGAGACCCCGGAATGCTGAAACGCTTTTACGACCGCATGCTCGAAGTCGCCGCCGGCCCCAACGCGATATGGGCGTTGATCGCGGTGTCGTTCGCCGAGAGCTCGTTCTTCCCGATCCCCGGCGATGTGTTGATGATCCCGATGATGCTGGCGGCGCCGCGCAATGCGTGGCGGATCGCCGCGATCGCGACGATCTCGTCGGTCGTCGGCGGGCTGCTCGGCTATGCGATCGGTTATTGGGGGTTCGACCTGGTCGGCCGGCCGATCCTCGAATTCTACCACGCGATGCACCGCTACGACGCGCTCAAGGCCGGGTTCGACCAGTGGGGCGCATGGATCATCATCGTCAAGGGACTGACCCCGATCCCCTATAAATTGGTCACAATCGCCGCCGGGGTAACGCATTTCGACCTGATGACCTTTATCGCCGCCTCGATCATCTCGCGCAGCATGCGGTTCTTCTTCCTGGCGGCGCTGTTGTGGTGGTTCGGCCCGGCGGTGCGCGACTTCATCGAGAAGCGGCTGATGCTGGTGACCACCGGTTTCGCGGTCTGCCTGGTTGGAGGCTTCCTGGTCATTCGCTATCTATGACCGCATGGCTGTGACGACGAGGCGGTTCGCCAGCGCGGTGCTGGCGGCGAGCGTGGCGGTGCTCGGCGCGGCGCTGCTGTCGCAATACTGGGGCGGGCTCGCACCATGCGAGCTGTGCCTGCTCGAGCGCGCCCCGTGGTGGGTGGCGATAGGGATTGCCATCGCCAGCCTTCTGTTTACGCGGCAACTCGCGCTGCCGCTGTCGGCGATGCTGCTGACCGTCGTGTTTCTCGCCAGCACCGCGCTCGGCTTCTACCATGTCGGGGTCGAGCAGCATTGGTTCGCCGGACCGTCCGCCTGCACCGCCGGCGGCGCGGCGGCGACCAGCGTCGACGCGCTGCGCGCCCAGTTGCTCGGCAAACAGGCGGTGATGTGCGACGAGGTGCAGTGGTCGCTGTTCGGCATCTCGCTCGCCGGCTGGAACATGATCGCCTCGGCGGTGCTGGCGGCGGCCTGCGTCGAAGCAGCGCGGCGCTCGCGCCGGGTGCGCTTCGCGTGACGGCGGCGCGACCGCCCTATCTGCCCGGCGATCGCACCCCGCCGAGCGACCGGGCACGGATGATCCGCGTCGACCAGGCCGGCGAATACAGCGCGACCCGCATCTACCAGGGCCAGCTCGCGATGCTCCGCCGCGGTCGCGGCGCGAGCGCGATCGGCGAGATGGCCGCGCAGGAAGAGCGCCACCTTGCGCAGTTCGACCGGCTGGTCTGCGAGCGTCGCGTGCGGCCGACCGCGCTGTCGCCGCTCTGGCACATCGCCGGCTATTCGCTCGGCGCGGCGACCGCCCTACTGGGCGAGCGCACGGCGATGGCCTGCACCGTCGCGGTCGAGGAGGTCATCGACGGCCACTACGCACGCCAGGCCGCGCAACTCGGCGCCAGTGACCCTGAGCTCGCTGCCACGATCGAGACGGCGCGTGCCGACGAGATCGCGCATCGCGACCTGGCGCTGGCGCATGACGCCACCGAAACACCCGGCTACGAACTCCTCTCCGCTGCGATCAAGACGGGCGCCCGCGTCGCGATCTGGCTGTCTGAGCGGGTGTGAACCTTTGCGCGCGCCGCCTCGTTGGCCTTCACGCAACGAGGAGGATGCGATGGCCGGACAGCTCGTCGTCGGATTATACGAATCGCGAGGCTGCGCGCAGGACGCCCGCAACCGTCTGCACACCGAGGGCATGCCGTGGAACGAGATGGCGCTCGTCGTCATCCATGACATCGGGCGGGTGCCCGAGCATACCCGCGAGGAAGAGCTGGCGGCACTGTCGGTGTCGCCGCTGATGCTGGGCGATGTCGCGAACACCTTCGCGCAATACATCAAGAACGGCGAGACCGCGGTCATCGTCAGTGCGCCGACGCCGATCGATGTCGAGTTCGTGACCGACATCCTCTCGCTGTACGACCCGCTGGCGATCGAGGTGGTGATGCAGCGGACCGTTGCGGCCAGATAGACTACCTTCAAAGCACGACCATCCCGCAAAATACGACCATCCCAGCGAAGGCCGGGACCCATCGCTCCGCTGCTGGTGCGGCTGAAAAATGGGCCCCGGCCTTCGCCGGGGTGGGCTTGCGGAAGGGTTTCAGATGGTGCCGGCCGCGCGCAGCCTGGCGATCTCCTCGGCCGAATAGCCAAGCGCCGCGAGCACCGCATCGCTGTCGGCACCGATTTCCGGCGCCGGGCGGCGCAGCTGGCACGGCGCCTCAGCGAACTTGATCGGAAAGCCGAGCATCCTGACATCGCCGTGTCCCAGATGGTGCTGCGTCACCACCATCTCCTGCGCGAGCACCTGCGGGTCAGCGAACACCTCGGCCAGCCCCATGACCCGCCCGCACGGCACGCCGGCAGCGTTGAGGGCCTCGATCCAATGCGCCGTGCTGCCGGCCGCGAGCCGCGCCTCGATCGCGACATTCATCGCCGCGCGATTGGCGACTCGCAGATCGTTGGTCGAGAAACGCGGGTCGACCCGAAGTTCGGGCATCGCGAGCGCGTCGACTAGGCGTTGGTAGCTCTGCTCCTGGCTCGGCGCCAGCGCGACCTCGCCGTCGGCGGTGCGGAACATGCCGTAGGGCGAGACGATCGCATGGTCGTTGCCGGTGCGGCTCGGCTCCTCGCCGGTGGCGAAATAGTTCGCCGCGAGAAACCCCAACAGGCTGATCATGCCGTTGTTGAGACTGGCGCCGACGCGGTCGCCGAGCCCGGTGCGGCCCTTGCGCACCAGCGAGGCGCAGACCCCGATCGCGCCGTAGAGCCCGGCGACGAGGTCGGCGATCGGCGGCCCGGCGCGCAGCGGCGGCCCGTCCGCCGTACCGGTCACACTCATGAACCCGCTCATCGCCTGGGCGATGAAATCGAAGGATGGGCGGTCGCGATACGGGCCGCTGTCGCCAAAACCCGAAAGGCTGCAGGTCACGAGACCGGGGTTCAGCGCCTTCAGCCGCGTGTCGTCAAACCCCATCGCCGCGAGCACGCCTGGCCGGTAATTCTCGACCAGCACGTCGCTCGTCTCGATAAGCCGGGCGAGTGCGGCGCGGCCTTCCTCGCTGCGCAGGTTCAAGCTCAGCGACTTCTTGTTGCGATTGAACGCTGCGAAATACCAAGATAGTCCGTCGCGGATGACGCCCTGGCCGCGCAGCGGGTCGCCCTGCCCCGGCGTCTCGACCTTGATCACCTCGGCGCCCATATCGGCCAGCATCATCGTGCAGAACGGCCCGGCCAGGATGCGCGTCAAGTCGACGACCCGAATTCCTGATAGCGGCACCTTTTCCTCCACAACCGTTGTCATTGCGAACCCCCGGACGGCGCGCACCTTGCGCGACGGTCCGGGGGGACGCAATCTCGTGGCGTCTTCGCCCTGCAGGGAGGGAGATTGCCGCGGCGCCCTGGGCGCCTCGCAATGACAGGAGGTGGTCGTGCCATCGACCGTGATCGGCGGAGCGATGCTGCCGCATGCGCCGCAATTCTTCACCATGCCGGAGACCGAGGATCGCGCAACGGTCGAGCGGGTGCGGGCGGTCGCCGCACAGATCGGCGAGCGGCTCAGGGCGCTGAAGCCCGATCTATGGCTGGTCATCGCCAACGACCATGCCGAGCAGTTCTTTCACCATGTCTGCCCGGCCTTCACCGTGCATGTCGGCGGAGAGGCGAGCGGCCAATTCGCCGGCCATGAGTTCCGCTGGCGGGTGCCGGGCGAGACCGGCTTCGCGATCGTCAAGGAGCTGTACCGCCAGGGCTTCGACCCGGCCTTCACCAGCACCGCCAAGATCGACTACGCGATGGGTATCCCACTGACCCATCTCGGCGTCGAGGATCCGGTGCTGCCGATCTCGGTCAACGCCTATCTGCCGCCGCAGCCGACCATCGAACGCTGCTATGCCTTTGGCGAAGCGCTGGCGCGGATAGTGACGGCGCAAGGGTTGCGCACCGCAGTCATCGCTTCGGGCGGCATGTCGCATTTCCCCGGCACCGAGCGCTATGCCGAGCCAGACCTCGCTTGGGACGAGGCGGCGCTGACCCGGCTCGCGGCCGGCAACCTCAAATCGCTGATCGGCTACAGCGAAGAGGAACTCGACCGAGTCGGCAATATCGAGCTGCGCTGCTGGGCGGTGGCCGCCGGGATGCTCGGCGAGCGCAAGCCTGACATCGTGTCGATGGACCCGAGCTGGCACCACAACTACGTCTCGCTCGGCTGGTGGGGCGGGCCGCCAGGGCTGGCCGACCTGCACTACCCGTCGATCAAGCCGGAGCTGGTCGGGCCTGATCGACGCGCTGCACGGCATCACCCATGACGCCGCCGCGCGCGCCGCCTATCTCGCCGACCGCGCCGCTTATGCCGACCGCTTCCCGCTCACCGCCGACCAGCGCGCCGCGCTGCTCGCGCTCGACCATAAGGCGATCGTGGCGATGGGCACCCACCCGCTGCTCCCGTTCCTCGCCCGCATGCAGGTCGATCGCGCCGGCCGATGACAAGAGCACTCGAACTCGACGACATCGAGTCGCTGGCGGTCGGCGCCTGGATTCTCGGCACCGGCGGCGGCGGGAGCCCGTATCTCGGGCTGCTCAACATGCGGCGGCTCTACGCCAGGGCCATCGCGTCGCGCTGATGTCGCCGCTCGATCTCGACGATGACGACTGGGTCGCGGTCGTCTCCAACATGGGCGCGCCGCTGGTCGGCCAGGAACGGCTCGCCGACAGCCGCAACATCGCCCGCGCCGTAGCGATGCAGGAGGAGTATCACGGCTGGAAATTCCGCGCGGTGATGTCGCTGGAGATCGGCGGCAACAATTCGATCCAGCCGCTGATGGCGGCGGCGCATCTCGGGCTGCCGGTGGTCGACGCCGACACGATGGGCCGCGCCTATCCCGAGGCGCAGATGACCAGCGTCGCAGTCGGCGATCTGCGGCCCTATCCCTGCGCGCTCTACGACCCGCGCGGGATCGAGGCGATCGTCACCAACGTGCCGACATGGAAATGGATGGAGCGCGCCAGCCGCAAGATCTGCGCCGAGATGGGCTCGATCGCCTCGACCTGCAAAGCGCCGCGCACCGGGGCCGAAATCAAGCAATGGGGCATCCATTTCACCACCTCCAAGGCGATCGGCATCGGCCGGCGCGTGCGCGAGGCGCAGCGCCTGCATCTCGACCCGATCGCAGCGGTGCTTGAGGAAGCCGGCGGCAAGCTTTTGTTTCGCGGCAAGGTTGTCGATGTCGCGCGGCGCACCACCGAGGGCTTCCTGCGCGGCACCGCAGTCATCGAGGGCCTCGACGAGGACCGCGGCGCGCGGCTCGAACTCGCCTTCCAGAACGAATGGGTCATCGCCTGGCGAGACGGCGCACCGATCGCCATGTCGCCCGACCTGATCTGCGTGCTCGACAGCGTATCCGGCAACGCCTTCGGCACCGAGACGATCCGCTACGGCATGCGGGCGACGTCATCGCCCTGCCAGCGCCGCCGGTGTTCCTGCGCCGAGAAGGGCCTGCAGCATGTCGGGCCGCGCGCCTTCGGCTACGACATCGATTTCCGTTCGGTCTTCGGATGAAAAGAAAACTCTTCAACGCAAAGGACGCATGAGGCGCATCGGCATCGATGTCGGCGGCACCAACACCGACGCGGTGCTGCTCGAAGACGGCCGCATCGTCCACGCGGTCAAGACCCCGACCACCGAGGACGTGACCGGCGGCATCGTCGCGGCGCTCGATCTGCTGCGGCAGAAGCCGGAGGTCGCGCGCGGCAGGACCGACGGTGTGATGATCGGCACGACGCATTTCATCAACGCCGTCGTTCAGCGGCGGCATCTTGGCCGTGTCGCAGCGGTGCGGATCGGCATGCCGGCCGCCGCCTCGCTGCCACCCTTCTGCGACTGGCCGAAGGACCTGGCGGCGCTGTGCTGCGGCGAGATCTTCATGCTCGAAGGCGGCCACGATTACGACGGCCGCGAGATCATGCCGTTCGACGAAGCGGCGATGCGCGCCGCGGCGCAGCGCATCCGCGACGAGGGTATCGGCGCGGTCGGCATCTCCTCCATCTTCTCGCCGCTCGACCCGTCGCACGAGGAGCGCGCCGCCGCGATCCTCGTCGCCGAATGCCCCGATGCTGCCGTCACGCTGTCACACCGGCTCGGCCGCATCGGCCTCTTGGAACGCGAGAACGCGGCGCTGCTCAACGCCGCGCTCGCCGATCTCGCCAAGGTGACAATCGACGGGTTCCGCGCCGCGATTGCCGCAAGCGGGATCGAGGCGCCGCTCTTCATCACCCAGAACGACGGCACGGTGATGCCGGCCGAGACCGCGATGGCGCTGCCGGTGATGAGTTTCGCGTCGGGCGCGACCAATTCGATGCGCGGCGCGGCGTTCCTTTCCGGGCTCAAGGACGCGATGGTCGTCGATGTCGGCGGCACGTCGAGCGATGTCGGCCAGTTGCGCAACGGCTTCCCGCGCGAGGCCAATTCGGTGGTCGAGATCGGCGGCGTGCGGACGCTGTTCCGCATGCCCGATCTTTATTCGATCGGCCTCGGCGGCGGCAGCATCGCCCGGCCGGCGCCGCTTGCAGTCGGGCCGGAGAGCGTCGGCTACCGGCTGACGCAAGAGGCGCTGGTGTTTGGCGGCGCCACAATCACCGTCACCGACGCAGCGGTGAAAATGGGAATCGCCACGATCGGCGATGCGGGCCGGCTTGGCGATCTGCCGCGCGAGACGGCAGATGCGGTGCTCGGCCTGGCGCGCGAGAAGCTCGAAGACGCGATCGACCGAATGAAGACCGAGGCCGGCGACGCGACGCTGATCGCGGTCGGCGGCGGCGCCTTCCTGGTGCCCGACCGGATGGCCGGGATTGGCGAAATCATCCGCGTGTCGCACGGCGACTGCGCCAACGCGGTCGGCGCCGCGGTCGCCCAAATCAGCGGCGAGACCGACCAGATCTACCGCGACATGACCCGCGCCGAGGCGATCGCCGCCGCCGAGGCACAGGCCGTGGCGCGCGCGACCTCTGCCGGCGCCGACCCGGCGACGATCCAGACGATCGAGATCGAGGACATGCCGCTCGCCTACCTCACCGGCAGCGCGCTGCGCGTGCGCGTGCGGGTCGCCGGGGAAATGGGCTCCTCGTGATTGCCTGGATCGGGCGCTAAGCCTTCTTTGGCGACCAGCCGTAGGCCTTGGCGGTGGCGCCGCCCATCAGCATCGCCCGTTCGCTGTCGCTCAGTCGGTCGGTCTTGAGGAAAGGTTCGACCGCCTGCTCGTAATTCACGACCGCAAAGGCGCGCGTCCAGTCGGTGCCCCACAGGCAGCGGTCAAACCCCCAGGCGTCGAAGATGCGCTTGAGCGGGTCCCAAATATCCGGGAACGGATACGGTTGCTTGGACAGCGTGCAGGCGCCGGTGATCTTGATCACGGCATTCTTGCGCTTGGCGAGTTCCACCACCTTCGGCAGGTCCGCCCAAGGCTCCGGCGGCGCCGGCGGCACGCTCGGCTGCTCGATCGCCATATGGTCGATGATGAACCGCGTGTCGGGATGGCGGTCGATCAGCGCCGTGCCGGCGTCGACATTGCCCCAGAACAGCACGTTGACCGGAAAGCTGTGTTGAGCGGCGGCCTTGCAGATCCGGTCGAGGCCGGGATCGTCCGCCGCGCGTTTCAACTCCTTGGTCATGATGATGCGGATGCCGACCGTGCCCGGTGTCTTCTTCCAGTCGGCGATGATTTCGGCCACCGCCGGATCGTCTGGGTTGACCGGCTTGACGAGCGCGAACTTGTCGGGGTGCGCCTTCTGCACTTCCACCGCGTAGCTACCGTCGTACTGGTACATCGAAAAGGGCGAGATGTAGATCGCGCCGTCGACGCCGACCTTGTCCATCGCCGCCACCATCTCGTCGCCGGTGACGTGAGCGGGCCAGTTCGGCACCCTGAACCAGGGTCTCTCCGGTGTATTGGCGGCATAAGCGTGGACCTGGGCATCGATGATCATCGAGGGCTTGCCGCCGGGCCGCGGCTGCGCCTCGGCCCTCGCTCCGCGCAACAACGCCGACCCGGCCGCGGCGAGCGCCGTTCCGGCTTGCAGCACGGTCCGCCGGCCGATCAGCCTGTCACCAGTTGATTGGTTGGACATTTCCCCCTCCATGGCGCGTGGCGCGCTTGTAAGTCTGCTGAAGATTGCAGACTTCCTTTCAGCCCGGTCAAGGGTACCGTCATGACGCAAGGTGGCGTGGTAATATTTACGGGCATTAAGCAATGAATTTCCGCGTGTCCGGAAAATTTAATTCGTGATTATTACAATGCGTGTATATTCCGCTGAGGGGCATGGAGTGATCGGCCTTATGGGGGAAGCCGATGGCGCCGTGAGACCGCTGGAGCGTGGCCCCGACGGTCGGAGAATTGGATGATACGCGGCGCTTGGCGGAGTCTGATCAGCGGCAGTATTGCCGGTTTACTGCTGTTTTTCGGCGCATTGCCAACGATGGCGCAAAGCGCTACAGGTTCTTCTTCCGTTACTTCTGCGGCCCCTGCGAAACCGGTCAAAATCGCGCCGCCAGAGACTAGCGCTGCCAAAGTCACGCCGGCTCAAGCATCGCGAAAGCTCGCCGCCGCGAAGCCCAAGCAACCGAATAAGACCGCGGCCCTCAGCAAAAAAACGTCGGCCTCGAAAAAGATCGCGATCGCGGCCAAGAAGCCGCTGCCATCTGCCAAGGTCGCTGCCGCCGCGCCAAAGCCGGCGGCGCCGCCGGCGAACATCGCGGGCCATGTCGCCACCGCGGCACCCGCTCCAACGCCACCGGCCGGGGCCAAGGCCGCGGTCGTGCCGATAAATTTGAGCGTTATTACGGTCGATGCCACGCGGCCAGCTGAGCAGCCAACGACGGCCGGTAAAGGTGCAGCGGATCCGAAGACGGTGGCCGCCTTCGTTTCGAGTTTTCTTGGCGAAGCCTTCCGCATCGCCAAGCTGCCCGGCGCGAGTTCGCTGCAGCGCCGCGCGCAACTCGCCGAGCTGTTTGCCGACAAGATCGACATGAAGCGCATCGCCGGCTACACCGCGGCCGACCAGCTGACGGACAAATCCGCCGACATCCAGCAGCGGTTCCGCACGATCCTCGTGAGCTACCTGGTCGAGACCTATTACCCGCAGCTCGAAACGGCCTCCAGCCCCGGCGTGCGGGTCGACACGACGGCGGTCGAGCCGCTCGCCGACGGCACCGCCGTGGTGTGGACGACCTTCACCAAGGACGGTTGGGGGTCGCAATCGGTCAAATGGCACGTCGCAGCCGAAGCCGGACACTACAAAATCGTCGACATCTTCACCGCCGGCGCGAGTCTGGTGCAGATGGAACGCGATACCTTCCGCTCGGTGATGCGCGACGGCGGGCTCATCACGTTGATGGCCAAGCTCGACGCACGTACCCGCGAGCTGGCGAGCGCCGCGACGGAGTAGGTTCGGGCGCCGGAGAACGGGCGGCGCGATGGAATTGGCACTGTGCCGACTAACGCCAAGCGCGAAGTTGGTAATACTCTCTTAATATTTACGATTAATCATTAACGAATGTGAGTAGTGGCCAGCAGGCTGGCCAACTCGGGTTGCCCTCCCCCTCGGCCGATGTCGCGTTCGCGGCACCAGCCACGCTCCCGAGCGCACCGTGACCGAGGGAGGGCAACATGCCGAACATTGCGCAGTGCCGCCAAGCCAATGCGAGCCGATACGGTCGGCTGGCGCTGATCCTCGTGTTCGCGGGGCTGCTTGCCGGTTGCCAGGCGTCGCTCGATGCTTATCCGCAGCGCCCCTTCGACACCGCCCTGCCCAAGATCGAGCCGATCAATTCCATCCAGGTGGTCGAGACATTCTATCAGAAGCCCGAAGCGGAACGCCGCGGCTATCGCGACACGATCATCGCGGCGCGCATCGCGGCCATCAACATTTCGTACCGTCTGTTCGAAGAGCAGCTGTTCCAGGAGGGGATAGGACGCAATATCGCCACCGATTGGGCCCTGCTCGGCTTGGCCGGCGCCGGCGCCACGGTCGCCAGCTCGGGAACCCAGCAAATCCTCGCCGCAGTTTCCGGCGGGCTTGTCGGCGCGCGCGCCTCGTTTGACAAGAACGCCTTGTTCGACCGGACCCTGCCCTCGCTCGTCGCCAAAATGGAAGCCTCGCGGAGGGAGGTCGAGGAACGGCTGCTGAACGGGATGAAGCTTGATACCAACGCCTACGGCATTCTCGATGCGCTGCAAGACCTCGACAGCTACTACAACGCCGGCACCCTGCCGGGCGCCATCATCAACGTCGCGGGGGACGCGGGCGCGCTCAAGACGGAAATCTTGAAGCGGCGCGCCTTTTCGGCCAAATCGCTCGACGCCTCCGGAAAGGTGCTGATCCCGCTGCTGACCGGTGCCTCCGGCACGATCGACCCGACCAAGGTCAAGCAACTGCGCACCTGCTTTGGCGTGGTCGGATTACCCGCGGATATTCTAGTGGTGGACTTCCTCTACGGCGGCGAATTCATCGCGGACCGCCCCAGGGTGCTGGCCTGCGTGCAGGCGCTGCCCGCCGCGGCAGCCCCCGCACCCGCGCCGGTCGCGCCGCGGACTCCCGCGACACCGCGATCCACCGGCCCCACGGCCCCGACACCAAGGACGCCCGCCAACCCAACGACGCCATCGCCGCCCGCCGTCGATGCCGGCGCGCTGACCGATCGGCTGACCGAACTGCTCAAGGACCCGCAAACCGGGCTGCCGACAAAGCCCAGAGTGGAATTGGTACGCTCCTGCTACCCAACCACTCTCAGCAAGTCAGTTCAGCCCAACCAACTCCTCCAGAACCGCAGCGGGTTCGCCAAGGAAAAACGGACGATCGTCGCCTGTGTCGAGGCGAACGATCTGACCGACCAGCTCGAAGCCCTGTTGAAGGACAAAACCGGCGTCGCGACCAAGGATCGCGCGGACCTCGCGGTTGGCTGCTACCCGGCAACGCTCAGCAAGACGACGCCAGTGCTCGACCTGTTGCTCAACCCGACCGGATTCGTCAACGAAAAGAAAGCGATTATCGAGTGCATGAAAAAAAGCTGAGGCAGTCCGTGCAAACCTCATAATCTTGTACGCGGAATACGGCGGAGGATGAAATGCCCCGGCAGGAACGACAAGTTACCGCCATCCAGCCCGACCGTGTCGCCTTCTTCCGGAGCCTGATGGAGGCCGAGGGGTTCACGGTCACCGCGCAAGCGAATGCGGACGGCACGACCAATCTTTTCGGGGAGCGCGACATCGCAGAGCCCGAGCCGGTCGGCGGCGGCGACGCGCTGCAGAAGATTGCCTGGGGAAAGAAGGTCAGCGCCGAATTCAAGCAGAAGGTGCTGGAGTGTTGTGGCCGACTCGGCGTCAACCCTGATTTCCTGATGTCGGCCATGGCCTTCGAAACCGGGGAGACGTTCGATCCGAAGGCGCACAACGCCAGCACCGGCGCGACCGGGCTGATCCAGTTCCTGCCTTCGACCGCGATCGGTCTCGAACCACCGTCGAGGCGCTGAGCCAGATGACGGGCGTGCAGCAGCTCGATTTTGTCGAGGCTCACTTCCGTCGATTCACCAACCGACTTGCGACGATTGAAGACACCTACATGGCGATCCTGCTGCCTGTAGCGGTCGGCCAACCAAACGATCATGTGCTGTTTGCGGAAGGCACCGACGCCTACGCGAAAAACCGGCCGCTCGACCGCAATAACGACGGCGCGGTGACCAAGGCGGAAGCCGCGGAATTCGTCAGGCAGCGGCTCGAAAAGGGACGGACTGACGCATTCTTCGGCTGAGCCGATGCGGGGACGAGATGGGCCAGATTACGCGCGTCATCAACGATGTGCCCGACGACCAGGTCACGCTGCAAAAAAGCCTGCTCGAAATCGATGGGTTCACCGTCACGGTGACAAAACAGGACGATGGCCTCAACACGCTGACCGGAACCAAAGACGACGAAAATCCGTAGCTAGCTCGGCTGCTCATCGGGCACCACGGGAGGGTCACATGGCACAAGCGAGCCAGACGCTGCCTGACATAACGCCGGATAATCTCGCCTTTCAAAAGGCGCTGCTCGAAGCCGAGGGCTTCGACGTCCAGGTCCGAGAGCAGGGCGACGGGCGGGTGACGCTGGTTGCGACGATGGAAATTGGCGATGCCGCGACCACAACCGGCAAGGACGGAGACGACGTCCCGACGCTGATCGCCAATGGCAGCTCGGTCGAGAGCCTTGCCCAGGCGCAGCAGACGGCGCGGGCGGCGTTGCCCGGCTTCCCGCATAACGGCTGTGCGGCGAACCTCAGCGCCTTGCTGCGGCAGTCGGGGATTCCGGTGCCGATGACGCTCGGCGCGGGCACGCTCGCCGGCGCGCTGAAAGCGCGCGGCTGGCAGAAGATCGACGTGGGGAGCCAGACGCCCGGCGATGTCGGCGTGACTCTCGACAACACCGAGCCGCCCGGCGCCGACCACATCTATCTCGTTTTACAAAGCCTCGATGCCGACGAGATGCTCATCGCCGACAATCAGGAGACGGTGCCGCACAACCGCCGCGCCAGCGGCCACCGCGCCGACGGCGAGGAGCGCGGCACCACGGCCACCGAGTATTTCCTGCGGGCCCCAACCTAAGCGGCTCCTACGTCGGAAGGCTACGGCTCGATCCCCATCAGCTTGTGCAGCGTGCCGCCGAGGATTGCGATCTTGTCGGCGTCGGTGATGTCGGGGATCGACAGGATGTGGTCCACGGGGTCGGTATTCCACGGGAACGGGTAGTCGGTCCCCATCACCACGTTCTCGACACCCATCACGTTGATCAAATGCTTCACCGCCTCGCCGGTGAACATGATCGTGTCGGCGAGGATCTGGCCGTTGCGCAGATATTCGGTCGGCTTCAGCTTGGGTGGGGTGCCGACGCGATTCGGGAACACCTTGAGCACCGCATCGGAGCGGTGCGCGTAACTGGCGAGGAAGCCGGCGCCGTGCGCGCCGCAGATCTTGAGCCCGGGGAAGCGGTCGAGCGTCCCCTCGAAGATCAGATGCGACAGCGCGATCGTGGTTTCCAGCGGGTTGCCGATCGTGTTGGTGAGGAGGCCGTTGCCGTTGAGACGCCCGCTCGGCTCGAGCTCGCGCGTACCGAGCGGGTGCATGAAGACAAGCACTCCAAGCTCTTCGCATTTCTGCCAGAACGGATGGAATTTCGGGTCAGCGAGATCCTGCCCGGCGACGCTGCCGGCAACGCCGACGCCGCGGAAGCCGAGATTCTTCACCGCGTGCTCGACTTGTTGCGCGGCGAGGTCGGGAAATTGCAGTGCGGCCGTCGCAAAGCCGACAAACCGGTCCTTGTTGCCGGCGCAGAACTCGACCAGCGTCTCGTTCTGGATCTTGATCAGGGCCTCGGCCTGGTCGCGTTCGGCGCGATACCAGAATGGATTGATCGAGAGCGCCTCGACATCGACGCCGGTCTTGTCCATGTGCGCGAGCCGGGTGCCGACATCCGACCACAAGAGGGCGGGCGCCTCCAGCGGGTGATTGATGACCTTCGCCGCGTCGGGAACGATGCAGTGCGCATGGACATCGACCGTCTTGATGCGCTTGCCGGCGATCACGACCTCCCAGCGCTTGCCGTGGGCATGGGCGTGCCCCGGCGCATGGCCGGAGCCCCCGCCGGCGCTTGCGCTGCCGCCGGCGGAAATCTCGCAGCCGGTAAAAACGAGACCTGTGCTGTCGGTATTGATCGGCATGTGACTCCTCCCTGATCTGATGCCGTGACGTTGGCGGCGACCCTACTCGGGCTTGACGCTGACCGACAAACCGAATCTGCTCGCAACCGCGACATCGCCGAGGAGGAAACCATGGCCTACGAGATCGGACACGTGCACCTGAAATGCGCCGACCCCAAGTCGACGGCGGATTATTACATCAACAATTTCGGCGGCAAGCTTTTGGCCGAGATCCCGGGCCGCGGCTTCCGCGTCGACCTGCACGGGCTGCAGCTCAACATCACCGTCAAGATCGACACCCAGAACCACCCGCAATTCCTCGGCATCGAGCATCTCGCGGTGCAGACCGACGATTACGCCGGCACGATGGCCACGGTCCGCAAGAACGGGATCAAGGTACTCGAGGAGCTGAACAATAACGGCCGCCACGTCGCCTTCCTCGAAGCCCCGGACGGCGCCCAAATGGAAGTGATCGAGAAGGTTTAGCCTACTACGCAACTCCCTCTCCCCGCTTGCGGGGAGAGGGTTGGGGTGAGGGGCAGCCGCATGCGCGGAGCCTTGCCGCATCTGACAAACCGCTCCCGATCGCTGCGATCCTCGACGACTGATGCTGAGGCCCGCTTGTGGCGTCGGCTGCGCAATCGCCAACTGGGCGGCTTCAAATTCGTCAGACAGGCACCCGTAGGCGCCTACTACATCGACTTCCTGTGTCGAGAAGCTCGGCTCGTGGTCGAGGTCGATGGCAGCCAACACGCAGATAGCATTGCCGACCGACAGCGCGATCAAGAGCTGCGCGCGCTTGGTTACCGCGTCGTTCGCGTCTGGAACAACGACATTTCCGGCAGCATGGACGGGGTGCTGGAGATGCTGCTGTCCGAGCTTGAGGCTGCCCTCACCCTCCCGCGCTTTTGGCGCGGGTCCCTCCCTCTCCCCGCGTGCGGGGAGAGGGATAATCACACCTACCGCCGGAAATCGGCCCCCGCCCGTTCGACCGTGCGCACCACGCCTTCCCATTCCATGAGACCGTAAGTCTCCGTATCGCGGAGTGATCGCATGCGCTCGGCGGCGCGCTGCACGACATAAGGCTCGATCTCGACCGGTTCGGCGCCCATCTGCCGCGCGATCATTTCGAGCTCGCAGGCGCGCTCCATGTTGTAGAGCCGGAAGAACGCGCCGTGCACGGTCTGCCCCAAGGTCAACAGGCCGTGGTTCATCAGCACGACGCAGCTCTTGCCGGCGCAGCTCTTGCCGAGCGCCTCGCATTCCTCGACCGTGGCGGGCACGCCGTACGGATGGTAGGCGAGATCGTCGTAAACCTGCAGCGCATCCTGGCTGATCGGCCGGATGCTCCCCTTTGGCAACTGCGAGACCCCGGCGCCGGCGCGGGTGTGCGTGTGGGTCACGCAATTGGCGTCGGGACGGGCCTTGTACACGCCGCTGTGGATCGTGAACCCGGCGTTGTTGAACCCGCCCTCGAGGCCGAGCACCTTGCCGTCCATGTCCATCTTGATCAGGCTCGACGCGGTGACCTCGTCGAACATCTCGCCGTAGCGGTTGATCAGGAACGTGTCCGGCTCGTCGGGCACCCGGGCCGACATATGGGTATTGATCAGGTCGGTCCAGCCCAGATGGTTGCAGACATGGTAGAGCGCGGCCAGTTCACAGCACGCGTTCCATTCGGCTTCGCTGACATCGTTCCTCAGATACGGCACGGCGGACATCATCGACTCTCTTCAAGTGACTAGCGATTTTGCTGCTGCAGAAACTGTACCAGCAGCCCCGTCACTTTAGCCGCCTGCTCCTGCTGGACCCAATGCCCGGCGCCGTCGAGCAGATGCACGCCAGTCATGCGCGTGCAGGTCTTACCGTTCATCCTCTCGACCGCGCCGGGGCGCTGATAGACCCCCCAATCGCTCTTGCCTGAGATGAAGATCGATGGCACGTCGATCGTGCGGCCGGAAAACAGCTGCAACTCCGATTCGAACATGCCGCTCGAGCGCGAGCGATACCAGTTGAGCCCACCCTGAAAGCCATTGCGCCGGTATTCCGCCGCGTAAACGGCGAGTTCGTTGTCAGGAAGCCACTGGCAGGCGGCGATCTCCGCCGGCGACGGCATTTCCTTGCCGACCGCGGTCGGCATATCGTCGGCGAGGTTCATGACGTAGTAGGTCGGCATCTTCGCCAGCTCTTCGGCCGTCCAGCCCGCGAGCTCGTGCGGTTTGTTGTCTTTCCAGTCAGCGCTTTTGTGGTGGTAATAGGCGCGCAGGAAGTCATGGACGCCCTGCTTGCAGTGCCACATCGCGGCGTTGGCCGACCGCGTCGAATACCACCATTGGTAATGCTTGCGCGCCCTCGGCAGCGCCGCCAGCGCCTCGTGGATCGTCGGGCTTTCCGGCAACGCGGGCGGCTTGCCGTCGGTTGCGAACGGCACGCTCGGCGGCCCGTCGAACGGCGCGCTCATCAGCGCCAGCGAGCGGAACACATCGGGCCGCACCAGCGCGCACCATGCCGCGACCGAGGCGCCGAAATCATGGCCGACGACCGCCGCCACCTCGCGATAGCCGAGCGCGGCGACGAGGCCGAGCGCGTCGCGCACCGGGTTCAGCGGGTGAAACGGCCGCAGATCGTCGTCGTAATTGGCGCTCCAGCCGGTGGTGCGGCCGTAGCCGCGCAAATCGGGCGCGACGACATGGAACCCGGCCGCGGCGAGCGCGAATAGGCGATCTCGGGAAAGCCATGCAGCAGCAATAGGCACGGCCGCCCCGGGGTCTCGAAACCGGCCTCCAGGATATGAACGGTCAGCCCGTTGATACGCTCGACAAAGCGCGAACGGATGCCCGCCGGCAAAACAGCGGGATCGAACGGCACGAGTGGCGGCATGGGCGGCTCCCAGGGTTGCTGCTCGCCGAAGGCTAGGCCGGCCTTCTTGTGCGGTCAAATCGCGATGAAGTTGCTGCGATTTCTCCAAACAAACATAAAACGCGAAAGCATTTTTCTCACTTATCCGCAATCAAGATGAGTTGATTAGATAGTTATGAAGCATAGGGATCATAATTATAGGGTGGATAAGGAACCCTCTGCTTTCGTTTTCTGTTTCCTGCGTACAATTAGTCTAGGAGAGAAAACCATGCTGATCAAAACCCTGGTGCTTGGTGCGGCGCTTGTCGGTATCGCGGCGCCGGCGGCGTTCGCCGACTTCTACATCGTGCAGGGCCCGGACAAGCACTGCCAGATCGTCGACCAGCGGCCGATGACAAAGGAGATGACGGTCATTGGCCTGGACGGCATGTATCGGACCCGCGTCGAGGCCGAAACCGCGATGAAGACGGTCAAGGTCTGCGAGCAACGCTGATTTGACGCCGGCTTTAGCCGAGCCGGCAAAAAAAGCCCTCCGCCCGGGGGAGCCGGACGGAGGGCGTTTTGTGTCGGCGGTCGGCTAGGCGATGACGAGGTCGGGCACCATCTCGGTGCCCTTGGTCTCGGGACCGAGCGCCAGCGCGACGACGAAATTGACCAGCCCGAACATTGCGCCGATCAGCATCGGGATCGCGAAACCGAGGTTCCATGCCGGGTCGGTCGCGAAATAGGTCAGGAGCGGCGGCACCAGACCCCCGGCGATCGCGCCGACGTGATAGCTGAACGCCGACGCGGTCGCGCGCACCTCGGTCGGGTAGCGCTCGTTGAGGAAGGCGGGGATTTGGCCGTACATCCCACCGCCGGCGAACAGCCCGATCGCGACAAAGCCGGCGACGATCACCATCGTATTGGTCGACAGCAGATAGACCGGCACGATCGCCATCGAAATCAGCGCGGGAAGGATCATCGCCCAGCGACGGCCGAACTTGTCGGAGAACACTCCCCAGCTAGAGCTGGCAAGGAATACGAGCACATTCGCCAGCATGATCGGCGTCGCGATCAGTGCCGTCGTCAGGCCCAGATCCTTTTGCAGGTGGGTCGCGAACAGCGCGTTGATCGAATAGTAGGTGACGAACCCGGCGCACTGGAACCAACAGGCGTTGAGCACGTTGCCGATAATGCCGCGCCGGAAAATCGCGGCGAGCGGCGCTTTGACGACGCGGTTCTGCTCCTTCTGCAGCCGGTTGTTCTCGACCCACACCTCCGGCTCCTTGACGAAGAAGCGGATGTAGACGATCGCCAGCGCCGGGGCGATACCGATCCACAGCATGCCGCGCCAGCCCCAACTGTCGTAGAGCAGCCAGTAGCACGCGCTCGACAGCAGAAAGCCGAGCCCCCATGAGCCTTGTAGCACGCCGCTCATAAAGCCGCGCGAGCGCTGAGGCCATTGCTCCATCGCCAGCGCCGCGCCGCACGGCCATTCGGCGCCCATGCCGATGCCCAGCAGCGTGCGGAACAGCAGCAGGAACCAGAAGCTCGGCGAGAAACCGGCGATAAAATTGCACACCGAGAACCAAGCGATCGAGATCATCAGCGGCGTCTTGCGGCCCATGCGGTCGGCCATCCAGCCGGCAGCCGTCGCACCCACCAGGCGCATCCACAAGGTCAGGGTGAAGACGATCGCCACATCCGTCAGCGGGACGTTAAACTCCTTGGCGATCGGCACCATGATGAGCAGGAAGACGGTGAAGTCGAAGGCGTCGAGCGTCCAGCCGAGCCACGCCGCCATGTAGGCATACCATTGGTCCTTGGTGGGTTCCTTCCACCAGGGCACGCTGACATCGCTGGCCGGTATCGCCATTCCCAAGCACTCCTCTGTTCGCGTCGGCCCCATCGACGGGGGCTCTCATCGCAGAGTAGGAGAGCTACTGGCGGTTGTCTATCTCACTTTGACGCGAATGAGGGCGCAGGGTACCCGCTTCGCGCCGATGCCGGGCCGCGAAGTCGCACAACGGAATGAGCCGGATCAGGCGACGCTGAGATCGGCGATCAGCACCTTTCCCTTGGTTTCCGGACTGAGGAGGACAGCGACCAGGAAGATCGCCAGGCCCACGATGGTGACAACGAGGATCGGTCCCGACAGCGTGATTTGGTTGGTTGTCGCGTACCAGACGAGCAGCGGTGAGGCCAGCCCGCCCCAGATGGCCCCCTGGTGGAAGCAGAACGCGACCGCCGTCGCCCGCACCTCGGTCGGGAAGCGTTCAGAGAGATACGCCGGATATTGGGCATGCATGCCACCGCAGGCGAACATGCCCTGCAGCGAGAAGCCGATGACAATCAGCGTGTAGTCGGTCGGCAATAAATAGAGAAACGCGGTCGGGACGCCGAGCGCCGCGGGGATCAGGATCGCCCATCGCCGGCCCAGGCGCTCCGCGACCCAGCCCCAGAAGATCGACGACAGGAAGAACAGCGTATTCGCGAGAGCGATTGGCAACGCGACCAATGCGGGGCTCAACTTAAGATCAAGCTGCAGATGCGTCGCGAACAGCGCGTAGTTCGAATAGTATATGACAAAGGCGGACGCCATCATCAGACAGGTTGTCAGGGTGTTGGCGAGCATTTGCGGCTTGAAGATCGCGAACAGCGGCACGCGGACTTCACGTCCTTGCGCCACCTGCTGGCGCTTGTTCTCGACCCAGATCTCGGGTTCCTTGACGTACAGCCGGATCCAGATGATCAAAAGCGCGGGCGCGAGGCCGGCCATCAACAAACCGCGCCATCCGATATAGTTGTAAAACAGACCGTAGAGCGCGCTCGACAGCAAAAACCCGATCCCCCACGACCCCTGCATGATCGCGCCCATAAACCCGCGCGAGCGCACCGGCCAGGTCTCCATCGCCAGCGCCGCACCGGCCGGCCATTCCGCGCCCATGCCAATGCCGAGCAGCGCCCGGAACAGGAAAAGAAGGAAAAAACTCGGCGCGAGGCCGGCCGCGAAATTGCAGACCGAATACCAGGCGATCGAGATCATCAGCGGTTTTTTGCGGCCGATCCGGTCGGCGAGCCAGCCATTGGCGGTAGCGCCCAGCAGCCGCATCCACAAGGTGATCGTCAGCACCGCCGCCACCTCGGGGATCGGAACGTTAAATTCCTTGGCAATCGGCGCGATGATCAGCAGGAAGGCGGTGAAATCGAAGGCGTCGAGGGTCCATCCGGCCCAGGCCGCGATATAGGCGTACCACTGGTCTTTCGTGGGCTCCTTCCACCACGGAACGCAGATATCGGTTGCCGCCACCGTCATAGCGCACCCCCTGTCCGGACCCGGCCTTTTGAGCGACCGTTGGGCGAACGGTAGGTTGCGGCTTCGGAAATTGTCTACAGGTAGTTTAGTGCTTTACGAGCTTGCTATAGAGCATTGCTCGGGTCCTGTATCCTTCAGCTGCCGAACGCGCGCCCGCCGGCGCCGGTCGCGGCGTATTTGGCGACAAAGCCCCAGTCGATCTCGAGGCCAAAACCGGGCTTGTCGGAGATGATGAGCTTGCCGTCTTGCAAATGCGGGTGCTCATGGAAAAGACCGTAATGCAAAGGGTCGGTCTCCGGGCCGCCATGCGATTCGACGCCGAACGTGCAGCGCGGCATCGCCAGCACGAGATGGCCGTGCAATTCGGGCGCGGTATGCGGCGCGAGGATCGCGCCGTGCTGCTCGGCGAGCTGCGCGACGCGCAGCGCCTCGGTGAAGCCGCCGGCGCGGGTCCCGTCGAACTGCACATAACGGATGCCGCCGATGGTGATGAAGTCGCGCACCGCAAAACGCGTCAGCTCACGCTCGCCATGTGCCAGCGGGATCGGCGTCGCCGCCGCCAGCCGCGCAAAGTCGGCCGGCTGCAGATACCAGTGCAGCGGCTCCTCCAGCCAGAAGATGTTCGACGCCTCGACCCGGCGCGCAAAGTCAATGCAATCAGGCAGATCGTAGGGCGCGTTCATGTCGAGCATCAGGTCAGGCGCCTCGCCGATCACCCGCCGCACGGTGGCGATGCGTTTGGCCCCCTGCTCCACCGAGCCGGCGCCGCATTTGAGCTTCACGGCGCGGTAGCCGAGATCGAGAAAGCCAGCCAGTTCTTCGCCATATTCCTCGTCGCTGACCTCGCGGTAATAGCCGCCGGTGGCGTAAGTGTGGAGCGGCCGGTTCTCGCCGCCGAGCAGCCGATAGACCGGCATCTCGGCCGCCTTGCCCTTGAGGTCCCACAGCGCGATATCGATCCCGCCGATCGCCGCCATCGCCACGGTGCGGTCCGGCCGACCGATCGGTGCCGGGATATCGGGGTTTCCTTCGATCGCGCCGGGCCGCGGCGAGGTCAGCGCGAACAGCCGCTCCCACACCGCCGTCGTCGCCAACGCATCCATGCCAGCAACGAAAGCCCCGAATTTCGCGATGTAGTCGCAAACCCGCGGCGCCGGGCCGGCATGGATGATCCCATGGCCGACCAGCCCGTCATCGGTCTTCACTTCGGTGAGGATCGCATTCCACGCGGTCGACCGCTCATGCGCCGTCCATACCGGCACCTTGCGCGGCACCGAAACGGGGTAGGTAGAGACGGAAGCGATCTTGGTCATTTCGAACTCCTCACTCGTCATACCGGCGAAGGCCGGTATCCAGTCATCAGGCGCACGAGTTGCGGAACCCTGGGTCCCGGCCTCCGCCGGGACGACGATGTTGTTTAAGCCGTCTTCTGCTCGGCGAGCCCCAGTTCGCGGATCATTTCCTCGCGCATCAGGAATTTCTGGATCTTGCCGGTCACCGTCATCGGGAAGCCGTCGACGAATTTGATGTAGCGCGGGATTTTGTAGTGCGCGATCTGCCCCTTGCAGAATTCCTGGATCTCCTCGGGCGAGGCGCGCTCGCCCTCGCGCAGCTTGACCCAGGCGCACAGCTCCTCGCCGTAGCGCGTATCGGGAATGCCGATCACCTGCACGTCCTGGATTTTCGGGTGGCGGTAGAGGAATTCCTCGATCTCGCGCGGATAGATGTTCTCGCCGCCGCGGATCACCATGTCCTTGATCCGGCCGACGATGTTGCAATAGCCCTCGTCGTCGATCGTCGCGAGATCGCCGGTCTTCATCCAGCCGGCGCGGTCGATCGATTCGGCGGTGCGCTCGGGGTCGTTCCAGTAGCCGAGCATCACCGGATAGCCGCGCGTCCACAACTCGCCCGGCGTGCCGCGCGGCACGATGCGCCCCTCGGCGTCGACGATCTTGACCTCGACATGCGGCTGGATGCGGCCAACGGTCGACACGCGGCGGTCGAGCGGGTCGTCGGTCGATGACTGGAAACTCACCGGGCTGGTCTCGGTCATCCCGTAGGCGATGGTGATATCCGAGAGGTGCATCTGGTCGATCGCGCGCTTCATGACCTCGATCGGGCACGGGCTGCCGGCCATGATCCCGGTGCGCAGCGATTGCAGGTCGAAGCGGTGAAATTCCGGGTGGTCCATCTCGGCGATAAACATCGTCGGCACACCGTGCAGCGCGGTGCAGCGTTCCGCGTCGACCGCCTCCAACGCCGCCAGCGGCTCGAACGCCTCGCTCGGATAGACCATCGCCGCGCCATGCGTCATGCAGGCGAGGTTGCCGAGCACCATGCCAAAGCAATGGTAGAGCGGCACCGGAATGCACAGGCGGTCGTTCTCGCTGAACTTCATCGCCTGGGCGATAAAGAAGCCGTTGTTGAGGATGTTGTGATGGGTCAGCGTCGCGCCCTTGGGGAAGCCGGTGGTGCCGCTGGTGAACTGGATGTTGATCGGGTCGTCGAATTGCAGCGTCTCGGCCAGTTCGGCGATATGGCGCCGCTCGCCGTCACCGCCCAGCATCGCGACATCGCCAAACGGCACCATGCCGGCATGCGTCTCGTCGCCGATGGTGATGACGAGCCGTAACTCGGGGAGTTTCGCGGCGTGGAGAGTGCCCGGGCCGGCGGTCGCCAGCTCCGGCGCGAGGTCGCGCAGCATCTGGATGTAGTCACTCGATTTGAACCGCGCCGCGGTGATCAGCGCGACGCAGCCGGCTTTGTTGAGCGCGTATTCCAGCTCGGCGAGACGGTAGGCCGGGTTGATGTTGACCAGGATCAGTCCGGCCTTGGCGGTGGCGAACTGGGTGACGACCCATTCGGCATTGTTGGGCGACCAGATGCCGATCCGCTCGCCCGGCTTCAGGCCGAGCGCGACGAGCCCGGCGGCAAACGCATCGACCTGATGCTGCAGCTCCCGCCAGTTCCAGCGTATATGCTGGTGGCGCACGATCAGCGCGTCGCGGTCCGGGAAGCGCTCGACGACGCGGTCGAAATGGACGCCGATCGTCTCGCCGATCAGCGGAACGGCGCTCGCGCCATGGACATAGCTCGGCTGCGGCATCGGTCTCCTCCTGCCTGCGGCGGGCCGCTAAGAGACCAGAACGCTCCGCCGATGTGAACGGGAAAGCGACACCGCGATTACGCGGCGGCCGTCAGCCGGCGCTCTTTCGCCGCGGAGAAGCCGTGCATGCCCATCTGCCACTGCATGCCGACGACCGCGCCCTTGACCGGCTGCAGCAACGCGACCGCCGAGATCGCGGTCAGCGGCAGCCAGTTCAGCGAGTGCAGCCACAGCGGCGGCGAATAGGCCACCTCGATGCCGAGCGCGAGGGGTACCAGAATGTGGCCGACGATGACGATCACCAGATAGGCCGGAAAATCGTCGGCGCGGTGGTGCGACATCACCTCGCCGCAGGCCGGGCAGCGATCCGTCACCTTCAGAAAATGGCTGAACAGCCGTCCCTCGCCGCAGCTCGGGCAGCGCGACCTGAAGCCGCGCCACAGCGCCTCGGTGAGCGAGACGGGCTGGTTGTCGGATGTCATGGAAGGTCCTTCGGCATACGCGCGGTTGATGTTTGCCGTCCCCACCGCCGATCAACGGGATGCGGCAAAACGCCTGCCGCCGCCGGCGCAGCTAAGGCGCGCTGTCGGACGGACGGTCGAGCGGCCAGGCAAAGCTGATTTCATGCCCGTCGGGGTCGACGACATGGAAAAAGCGCTCGCCCCAGGGTGCATCGCACGGCGGCGCCTGCGGCCGCTCACCCGCCTCGACCAACCGCCGGTACAGGGCGTCGACATCGCTCTCGTAAAAGATCGCCCGGCCCCACCACTCCACCTCAGCGGCCTGGGCGATCAGGTTGAGATAACCGCTGCCGGCACGAAAGCTCGTAAAACTGGCTTCCTCGCCGCCGAACAGCATCTCAAAGCCGCACAATCCGTAGAACCGCACCGATGCGGCCATATCGTTTGTTGCGAGCGTGACGGCGCTGAGCGCGGTGATCATCGGTTGTGCTCGTCACCCCCGCGCAGGCGGGGGTCCAGGGGCAATCGTCTCATCGCCCGCCCTGGATTCCCGCCTCCGCGGGAATGACGAAGGGGAGACGGCAAGGTCAGAACGTCACCACGCTGCGGATCGCCTCGCCGGCCTTTAACGCCGCAAAGCCGGCGTTGATGTCGTCGAGGCCGATGCGGCGGGTGATCAGCTCGTCGAGATAAAGCCGGCCGTCGAGATAGGCGCGCGCCAGCATCGGGAAATCGCGCGCCGGCCGGGCGCCGCCATAGCTAGACCGGCGGATGCGCTTCTCGCCCATCAGCGCGCCCCAGCGGAGGGCGACCTCGGCGGTGACATCGGTCTTGCCGAGCCAGATCACCTCGCCGCCCGGCCGCACCGCCTCGACACTGAGCCCGAATGCGGCGGGGTTGCCGGCCGCTTCGAGGACCGTATCGACGCCGCGCCCGCCGCTCTTCGCCTTGGCGACGCCAACTGGATCCTCGCGCTTGGCATTGACTAGGGTTGTCGCCCCCATCTTCGCGGCCAGCGCGAGTTTCGCATCATCGAGATCGACGGCGATGATCTCCCCGGCACCGGCAAGCCGCGCCCCCTGCACGGCCGACAGCCCGACCGCGCCGCAGCCGATCACCATCGCGACACCGCCATGCTCGATCGAGGCAATGTTGAGCGCGCCGCCGACCCCGGTCATCACCCCGCAACCGATCAGGCAGGCGCGGTCGAACGGCAACTCGCGGGGCACGACGATCGCCTGCTCGGCCGGCACGACGCAGTATTCGCCGAACGCGCCGAGGAACATCAGCTGCCGCAGGTCGCAGCCATCACCGAGCGCGACGCGGCTCTCGCCGTCAAAGGCAACGGCCTTCGGGCCATGCGCCAGATACGTCTCGCAGAGGATCGGCAGGTCGCGGTCGCAGTAGAAGCAATGTCCGCAATGCGGGTTCCACGACAGGATCACATGGTCGCCGACAGCGACACCCTTCGCCTCGGCCCCCACCTCCTCGACGACCCCGGCCGCCTCGTGCCCGAGCACGATCGGCATGGGGTAGCGCAACGAGCCCTCGATGACTTCGAGATCGGTATGGCACAGCCCCGCCGCCTCGATCTTGACCAGCACGTCGCCCGGCTTGAGCGCGCCAGCGGTGATCGTCTCGACCCGCAACGGCGTCTGCGGCGCGTGCAAGACGGCGGCGCGGAAGGAGAGCGTCATCTCAGGCTACGCCACAGTAGCTGCCTGAGCCAACGCTCAGACCGGCCGTTCGCCCTCGATTGTCACGCGGTGCATGACGCGGCGCTGGCCGTGGTAGTCGTTGATCGCGTTGTGCTGGACGCAGCGATTGTCCCAGAACGCGATCGAGCCTTTCTCCCAGCGGAAGCGGCAGGTGAATTCCGGGCGCACTGCGTGCTGGTAGAGGTAATGGAGCAGCGGCGCGCTCTCCTCCTCGGTCATGTCTTGGAAGCGTGTGGTGAACCCGCCATGCACATAAAGGCATTTGCGCCCGCTTTCGACATGGGTGCGCACGACCGGATGATCGACCTCGCCATGCGCCTCCTCGGTGTAGTGGATGTTCATCGCGCGCTTGCCGTCATCCTTGGCCCCGGCCGAATAGAGCCCGTAGGATTTGCGCGCGCTGTGCATCGCCCGCATCTTGCCGAGCGTCTCCTTCAGCCCGTCCGACAAGGCTTCGTACGCGAGATACTGATTGGCGAACATCGTGTCGCCGCCATAGGCCGGCACTTCGCGCGCATACAGCACCGAGCCGAGCGCCGGCTTTTCGAGGTAGCTGACATCGCTGTGCCAGCCGCCGCCGAAATTGCGCATCTCGTCGGCCTCTTTACGGACTTCGAGGATCTCCTGGTTTTCCTCCATGCCCTCGACAAAATCGTGGACCTGCAGTTCGCCGAAACGCCGGCCAAAGGCGAGATGCTGATCGGGGGTCAGATGCTGGTCGCGGAAGAAGATCACGCAATTGTCGACCAGCGCATGGCGGATTTCGCCGATCACCGCGTCGTCGAGATTGCTGCGCGCGAGGTCCACCCCGGAAATCTCGGCGCCGAGCGCCCCGGAAATACGGTTTACCGTGATCGTGCGGTAAGTCATGTAGGGTCTCCGAGAGCAGGCCGGGTTCGGGCAAGGATGACAGCAGATGATCGACGCGGCAATCGTCGGCCTCGGCCGCTGGGGCAAGACCCTGGTCGAGGCGGTGCAAGGCAAGAGCGACAAAATCCGTTTCACCCGCGCGGTCAGCCGCGACCCCGCACAGCACCGCGCCTTTCTCGAGACGCACCACCTGCTCGCCGGCAGTTTTGCCGATGCGCTGGCCGACAAATCGATCCGCGCGATCGTGCTGGCGACGCCGCACACGCGGCATGTCGACGAGGTCGTCGCCGCGGCGCGCGCCGGCAAGCATGTGTTCTGCGAAAAGCCGCTTGCCCTCAGCCGCGATGGCACCGCAAGCGCGATCGGCGCCTGCCGCGAGGCTGGGGTGGTGCTCGGCATCGGCACCGACAAACGCTATTTCCCGGCGATCGCCGAGCTCATCCGCCTCGCCGACAACGGCGAACTGGGTCCGCTGATCCATGTCGAGGGCAACTTCTCCAACGAGATTGCCGCCGGCTTCACCGCGTGGCGCGAGTCGTTCGAGGAGACGCCCGCCGGCGGCATGACCGGCACCGGCATCCACGTGCTCGACGCGATGATGCGCGTCGCCGGACCGGTCGGCCGCGTGCATGCGCGGCTCTCGTCACTGAAGCCCGGCCCCGATCCGTGGGACAGCCTGTCGGTGATGCTGGAGTTCGTCTCCGGCGTCGGCGGCACGCTTGCTTGCGTGCGCTCGACCCCGGCCTTTCTGCGCGTCCACGCCTTCGGCCGCAACGGCTCGGCCGAGGCGGTCAGCCGCCAGGACATCATCATCCGCAAGAGCGGCGCCGAGGCAATCCGCCTCAAATTGCAGGCGCCGGACTCGGTCCGGGTCAACCTGGAGGCCTTCGCCGACGCCATCGACGGCCGGGGCCCCTATCCCGTCTCACCCGACCAGATCGCCGCCGTCACCAACACCTTCGTCGCGATCGCCGACGCGATCCGCACCGGCGTGGTGACACAGGAGGTGTGCTAATACGTGGTAGATGAGCGGCGCAAGATGTCGTGCACCAAAATACGGCGTCGGTCCGGGTCCAACTCGAAGATGACACGCCACGATCCGACCCGCCGGCGAAAGAGCCCGTGATAGTCGCCCTTCAGTGCCGTCACATCGCCCGAGAACGGATCCTCCTTCATGGCGTTGAGCGCCACGTTTATTCGTCCTCTGTCCTGCTGCGGCATGGAGCGCAAAGAACGTTCCGCCGCCCTAGCGAATAGGAAGTCCCAGTTCATGCTGAAGGTCTTCGAGCTGCACAAAATCACCGCGCTCGAATTCCTGTCGGCCATGGGCGATTGCCGCGACCTCATCAGCCGCCGCGTCGTCCGTCGCAATCGTCCGGCCTGCCGCAGCAGCCGCAAGATAGCGTCGCAGCGCCTCCCGAATCAGCTCGGAGCGCGAGCGGTGCTCGCGGCGCGCCAAACTGTCGATCTCGGGCAACATATCTTCCGGCAGGCTTACCGAAATCATCTTAGCCGCCATGGGAATCTCCATAACACTTATATAATAATCATAGATAACTGATCGAGATCGTAAGGATCAAGACATGCCTGAAACCCTACCCTACGGCGCGTGGCGCTCGCCGATCACCTCGGATTTGATCGTCGCCGAGACGATCGGGCTCGGCGGCGTCATTGTCGACGGCGCCGACATCTATTGGACCGAAAGCCGGCCGAGCGAGGGTGGCCGCAATGTGCTGGTGAAGAAGGACGGCGGCGACATCACGCCGGCGTCCTACAATGTTCGCACCCGCGTCCACGAATATGGCGGCGGCGCGGTGACGGTGCGTCAAGGTATCGTCTATTTCAGCAATTTCGCCGACCAGCGCCTTCACCGCCTTGCGCCCGGCGGCGGCCCGGAGCCGCTGACCCCCGAGCCCAGCGACGGTACGCGCTGGCGCTATGCCGACGGTGTCATCGACACCGCCCGCGACCGGTGGATCGGCGTGCGCGAGGCCCATTCCGACGAGCGTGTCGACAATACGATTGTTGCGGTCGACCTCGCCGCGACGGGGCCGGGCCATGTCTTGGTCGACGGCAGCGATTTCTATGCCGCGCCGCGCCTCTCGCCGGACGGCCGGAACCTCGCCTGGCTGTCGTGGAACCATCCGAACATGCCGTGGGTCGGCACCGAATTATGGGTCGCCGAGATCGCCGCGGATGGCGGGCTCGCGCAGCCGCGCCGGATCGCCGGCGGCGACCGCGAGTTCGATCGCCCAGCCGCAATGGTCGCCCGACGGCGTGCTGTACCTGATCGCCGACCGCAACGGCTGGTGGAACCTCTACCGCTGCGACGCGGCAAAGGATGCCGTGGTCCGGCCGGTCTGCCCCTACCCCGCCGATTTCTGCCCGGCGCAATGGGTCTTCAGCCAATCGAGCTACGCGTTCCTGTCGGCGACACAACTGGTCTGCACCTATGGCGAAGTCGGCCGCACCCGGCTTGCCCGGCTCGACATCGGCACTGGGAAGCTCACGCCGCTCGGCCTACCCTACAGCGAGTTCGGCTCGATCAAGACCTGCGCTGGCAAGATCGTCTGCGGCGTCGGCTCGCCGACCGGACCCGGCGCCATCGCGGTCATCGACCCCGAGACCGGCGCCAGCGACATCCTGCGCCAATCCTCGGCGAGCGCCGCCGACCCCGCGCTGCAGCGCTATTTCACCGCGGCGCAGCATCTCGAATTCCCCACCGAGAACGGCCGCACTGCCTTTGCCAATTACTATGCACCGCACAATCCCGATTTCGCCGCGCCGCCCGACGAGCGGCCGCCGCTCGTCGTCAAATGCCATGGCGGGCCGACCTCGTCCGCCTCATCCAGCCTCAGCATGGGTATCCAGTATTGGACCAGCCGCGGCATCGCGGTGATCGATGTCGATTACGGCGGCAGTACCGGCTATGGCCGCGCCTATCGCGAGCGGCTCGCCGGCCAATGGGGCATCGTCGATGTCGACGATTGCGTCAATGCCGCCCGCCATGCCGCGGCGCGGGGCCTCGCCGATCCCGAGCGCATGGTCATCACCGGCGGCAGTGCCGGCGGCTACACGGTACTGGCGGCGCTCGCCGGCCGCGATGTCTTCAAGGGTGGCGCCAGCTATTACGGGGTCAGCGACGTCGCCGCCCTCGCCCGCGACACGCATAAATTCGAGAGCCGCTATCTCGACTGGCTGATCGGTCCCTATCCCGAGCGCGCGGATCTTTACACCGAGCGCTCTCCGCTCAGCCATATCGAAGGGTTCGACTGCCCGGTGATCTTCTTCCAGGGCGCCGAGGACCGCATCGTCCCGCCCAACCAGACCGAAATGATGGTCGACGCGCTGCGCCGCCGCGGCATCCCCTGTGGCTATCTGCTGTTCGCCGGCGAGCAGCACGGTTTCCGCCGCGCCGAGAACATCAAGCGCGCCCTCGACGCCGAACTCTATTTCTACGCCGAACTGGTGTTCAAGACGCGGCTGAGTTTCTGAAGCGGGATAGCATCGCGCGCCCTTTGAGACACCCGCTGCGCGGGTTCCTCAGAGCCTGACTGGAAATGCGTTTGGCTCGTTTTCAAGACGCTGTTTCCCCGCGTCATTCCGGGGCGCCGCGCAGCGGTGAACCCGGAACCCATGAACACGGACCTCGAAAAGCGCGTTCCGACGCCGCAACCAGATTGGATGAGGCCGTGTTCATAGGTTCCGGGTTCGGCCCTGCGGGCCGCCCCGGAATGACGAAGATAGTTTCGAGTCAGACTTTCAGGATGACGATTTTCTTCATCCCGCGCGTAAACCTGAGGAGCGGCCATTAGCCCGCGTCTCAAAGGACGCGTGAAGTCGACCCAGCATTACGACGGCTGGTCCGGCAAGCCCTTGGTGGTCGAATATTCGAAGTGCAGCGCCTCGCCGGGGTGGACCAAGGGGTGGATCGCATGCGCCGCTACAGCGGCCTCGGCAAAGCCGGTGAGAATGAGTTTGAGCTTGCCGGAATAGGCGGCGATGTCGCCGATCGCAAAGATGCCGGGGCGCGATGTAGCGCAGGTCGCCGGGTCGACCGCGATGCGGTTATCGTCGAAAGCGAGCCCCCATTGCGCAAGCGCCCCGAGCTCCGTCGCCAAGCCGAAGAACGGCAGCAGGCAGTCGGCTTCGAGGCGCCGCTGGTTGCCCGCAAGATCGGCGACGAGAACCGTGTCGAGACGGCCCTCGCTGCCCTCCAATGCGGCAAGCTGATAGGGGATCACCAGTTCGATCTTGCCTTCGGCGGCCAGCTGCTCCAGCTGACGTTGCGATTGCGGCGCGGCGCGGAATTTTGGCCGGCGATGTACTATCATGACCCGCGCGGCGAGCTCGGCCAGCGACAATGCCCAATCGACCGCCGAATCGCCGCCGCCGGCGATGACGATTCGCTTGCCGCGAAAATCCTCACGACGACGCACGAGATAGAACACGCTCCTGCCCTCGAACGCTTCGATGCCGGCGATCGGCGGGCGATTGGGGCCGAAGGCACCGCCGCCCGCGGCGATCACCACCGCGCGACAGACGACGCGAACCCCCGCCGCATTGGTCACGACGAACCCGTCGCCGTTCTGCTCCAGCGCCGTGACCGCGTGGCCGAGTTGGTAGGTCGGGTGAAACGGCGCTGCCTGCTCGGCTAGGCGCTCGACCAGCAGCGCCGCATCGATTCGCGGATAGCCGGGGATGTCGTAGATCGGCTTCTCCGGATAGAGCGCCGCGCATTGCCCACCCGCGATGTCGAGCGCGTCGAACAGGTGGCACTTCATGTCGAGCATGCCGCACTCGAACACCGCGAAGAGTCCAACCGGCCCGGCACCGATGATCGCTACGTCAGTGGTATGTGTTTGTTCCGCCATCCACACAGATTAGCGGATTTCTCCGGAGCGCTCTCGGTCTTGCACGCCCGTGTCCGGAACGATCGCCGGGAATAACGGCGACGTCGACTCCGCCATCCCAAAGGCGCCGTGCCGGCCGCGGCTTAGGGACGTATTGCCCGAATGCAACCGGAGAGGCATACAGGACGGCCATGATCACCATCGAACTGCCCGACGAAGCCGCGACCGCAGCGCTCGCCGCGCGCGTCGCCGGGCTGGTGCATCCCGGCGACGTGATCGCGCTGCAAGGTGAGCTGGGTGCCGGCAAGACGCATTTTGCGCGCGCCTTCATCCGCGCGCGCGGCGGCGACGAGGCGGTGCCGAGCCCGACATTCACCCTGGTGCAAACCTACGATCTGCCTGGCGGAGCGGTCTGGCACTTCGATCTCTACCGTCTGCGCGCCTCCGAAGAGGCTTGGGAGCTCGGGATCGAGGACGCGTTTCGCGACGGCATCTCACTGATCGAATGGCCCGAGCGGCTGGGCAGCCTGTTGCCGCGGCGGCGTCTTCTGGTCGCGCTCGACTTTGCCGAGGCGGCCAAGGCGCGCCGGGCGGTGCTGTCGGGCGATGGCGGCTGGAGAGCGCGTCTCGCCGGCCTCGCGGCGGAGACCACGGGTGGATAGCGAGCGGGTCGCGGCGGTCGCCGATTTTCTCGCTGCCGGAGGCTGGGGTGAGACCCAACCGGCGCCGCTGGCGGCCGACGCGTCGTTCCGCCGCTACTACCGGCTCGCCGACGGCAGACGGCGTGCGGTGCTGATGGATGCGCCCCCGCCACAGGAGGATGTCCGCCCTTACGTCGCGATCGCCGCGATGCTGCGTGGGCACGGCCTCAGCGCGCCCGAGGTTTTCGCCGAGGACAGCGAGCGCGGCCTGCTGTTGATCGAGGATTTCGGCGACGACACCTATGCCCGGCTGCTCGCACGCGGCAGCGACGAGGCCCAGCTTTATGCGTTGGCGATCGACACGCTGGTCGCGCTGCAGCGGGCGGTCGACGCGCCCCCGGCGCTGCCGGCCTATGACGAGGAAGTGCTGCTGCGCGAGGCGGCGCTGTTGACGGAATGGTACGCGCCCGCCGCGCTCGGCGCGCCGCTGTCGGCGGCGCTGCACGAGGAATACCTGGCGTTGTGGCGCGAGGTGCTGCCGCAGGCAGCGCTGCCCGCGCCGACTCTGGTATTGCGCGACTACCATGTCGACAATCTGATGCTGCTCGACGGTCGCACCGGGGTGCAGGGCTGCGGCCTGCTCGATTTCCAGGACGCGCTGTGCGGCCCGGCGAGCTACGACCTCGTGTCGCTGCTCGAAGACGCGCGGCGCGATGTGCCGCCCGCGTTGCGCGCGGCAATGACCGAGCGCTATCTCGCCGCGTTCCCGGCGCTCGACCGCGGCGCGTTCCGTCGCTCCGCCGCGATTCTCGCGGCGCAGCGCAACGCCAAGATCATCGGCATCTTCACCCGGCTGTGGCAGCGCGACGGCAAGCCGCGCTATCTCGACCACCTCCCGCGGGTATGGCGATTGCTGGAGAGCGACTTGCAGGAGCCGGCGCTGCGTTCGCTGGCGCGCTGGCTCGACCGCCATCTGCCGCCCGCCGTGCGGCGCGTGCCCGACCGCCGCGCCGCGGCATGAGCGGGCCACTCAAATCGGCGATGGTGCTGGCCGCCGGGCTCGGCAAGCGGTTGCGCCCGGTGACCGACACCCTGCCGAAGCCGCTGGTCGATGTCGCCGGCCGCGCGCTGCTCGATCACACGATCGATCGTTTGGCGGCCGCCGGCGTCGAGCGCGTCGTCGTCAATCTGCACTACAAGGGCGAGATGATTGCGGCGCATCTCGCCGGCCGGGACCACCCGGGCGTCGAGTTCTCCCGCGAGGCGACGCTGCTCGAAACCGGCGGCGGCGTGAAACAGGCCCTGACGCTGCTCGACGATGCGTTTTTCGTCGTCAACGGGGATATTTTGTGGCTCGACGGCTTCGCGCCGATGCTCGCCCGGCTCGCCGCCGCCTTTGAGCCAGAGAAGATGGATGCCATCCTGCTGCTGCAGCGCACGATCACCGCGATCGGCTATGAAGGCCGCGGCGATTACTTCCTCGACCCGCTGGGCCGGCCGAGCCGCCGGCCCGAACGTGAGGTCGCGCCCTATATTTTCGCCGGCGTCCAAATTCTGCACCGGAGGCTGTTCGCCGAGGTTGAGGACACGGTGTTTTCGTTGAAGCGGCTCTACGATCGCGCAGAGGATGCCGGCCGCCTCGCGGCGATCGTGCATGACGGCGAGTGGTTCCATGTCGGCACGCCCGACGGCTTGGAAGCAACTCGCTCCCGCCTCGCCGAATTGCGGCATGAGCATTGATGTGACCGAGGCCGTGCCAGTTTTGACATCGTCACCCCCGCGAAGGCGGGGGTCCAGAGGCGACCGCCTCGTCGCTTGCCCTGGATTCCCGCTTTCGCGGGAATGACGACAAAGCATGGGTCCGCGCCTCTACACCATCCCCGCCGACCGGCCGTTTCTCGCGACCTTGGCGGAGGGGTTGGTGGCGCTGGCGGGCGGCGACCCGCTGCGGCTGCCGCGGATGACGGTGCTGCTGCCGACGCGGCGCGCGGTGCGCAGCCTGCGCGAGGCGTTTCTGCGGCTGACCGGCGAGGGTAGCGACCCCGGCGCGCCGCTGCTGCTACCGCGCATGCGGCCGATTGGCGATCTCGATACGGACGAGCCGGGCGACGAGGAGACGCTGGCCATCCCGCCGGCGATCCCGGAACTGCGCCGGCGCCTGTTGCTGACCCGGCTGGTGCTCGAATGGGGCGAGCGCGACCCGGCGCAAAAGCTGCTGCCGGGCCAAGCGGCGGCGCTTGCCGCGGCGCTTGCCCGGCTGATCGACACGGCCGCCACCGAGGGCGCGAGCTTTGCCGATCTGGCGAAGCTCGCGCCGCTCGACCTCGCCGAGCACTGGCAGGTGGTGCTGCGCTTTCTCGACATCCTGCCGAGAAGCTGGCCGGCCATCCTCGCGGCGGAAGGCGCGCTCGACCCGGCCGAGCGGCGCAACCGGCTGCTCGCCCGCCAGGCCGCGCTGTGGCGCCGCGTGCCGCCGCGCGACCCGATCATCGCCGCCGGACTGACCGGCGGCATCCCGGCGCTCGAAGAGCTGATCGGTGTCGTCGCCAGCATGGAAAACGGGACGGTGATCCTGCCCGGCCTCGATCGCGCGGCGGCGCCGGAGGGGTGGCAGGCCGTCGCCGACGATCCGGCACACCCGCAATATCTATTGGCACGCCTGCTCGGCTCGCTGGACATGACGGCGGAAGACGTCCGGCCGTGGCGCCCGGCCGGCCCCGGTGGGCGCGAGGCGCGGCTGCGGCTGGCCGCCGAGGCGCTGCGGCCGGCCAGTCTTACGGATGCGTGGCGTGATCTGCGGCCGGAGCCGCCCGACGTGCTCGCCGGCGTCAGCCGCTACGACTGCGTCAGCCCGCAGCAAGAGGCGGTGACGATCGCATTGCTGCTGCGGCGCAAACTGGAGGAGCCGGGCGCAACCGCGGCGCTGGTCACGCCCGACCGGGCACTGGCGCGCCGCGTCGCCGCCGAGTTGCGACGGTGGAAGATCGATATCGACAATTCCGCCGGCGTGCCGCTGGCGCGGACCCCGCCCGGCGCTTTTCTGCGCCTGGTGCTCGACATGGCGGCGAGCGAGCTGGCGCCGGTGCCGCTGCTCGCCGCGCTGAAGCACCCGCTGGCCGCGGGCGGGTTGGCTCCCGAGGAATTTCGCGAACTCGCCCGCCGCCTGGAATGCCGCATTCGCGGCCCGCGCCCGGCGCCCGGTTTCGCCGGGCTGCGCGCTGCGCTGAGCGACAAACCGGCGGAGCTGCGCCGCTTTGTCGACCGCATCGAGACCTGCCTCGGCGAGCTGCCCACGCTGCTCGCCTGCGACAAAGCCAGCATCGTCGAACTGGCCACAGCACACATCGCCGCCGCGGAGCGTCTCGCCGCGAGCCACGAGGAGGGCGGCAACGCACGGCTATGGCGCGAGGCGGCGGGCGAGGTCGCTGCCGTGTTCTGCCACGACCTGCTCGACGCGGCGCGCGACTTCCCGGCGCTCCCCGGCCGGCATTACCCGGCTTTGTTCGAGGCGCTGTCGGCGAGCGCAGTTGTTCGGCCCACGTACGGCCGGCATCCGCGCCTGGCGATCTGGGGTCTGGTCGAAGCGCGGCTGCAGCAAGCGGACCTGGTCGTGCTCGGCGGACTCAATGAGGGCAGCTGGCCCGGCGCGGTGCCGACCGACCCGTGGATGTCGCGGCAGATGCGCGCCGAATTCGGCATCCCGCTGCCCGAGCGCGCGATCGGCATCGCCGCGCATGATTTCGCCCAGGCGCTCGGCGCGCCGGAAGTGGCGCTGACCCGCGCGGCGCGCAACGAAGGGGTGCCGACAGTGCCGTCGCGCTGGCTGCTGCGGCTCGACGCGGTGCTGCGCGCGGTCGGGCTCGAGGGGCGGCTCGGCCCCGATCCCGAGATCGCCGCGGCGGCAGCCGGGAGCGACCAACCGACGGCGCACCGTCCCCTCACCGCGCCCGCGCCGCGCCCGCCGCTGGCGGCGCGGCCGCGTCGGTTGGCGGTCACCGATATCGAGATGTGGCGGCGCGATCCCTATGCGATCTACGCCAAGCATGTCCTCAGGCTGAGGGCGCTTGACGCGCTCGACGCCGATCCGGACCGCGCCGATCTCGGTATCGCCATCCACCAGACGCTGGCCGAGTTCGTGCGCCGTCATCCACGTGATCTGCCGCCCCATGCCGAGTTCGAATTGCTCGATATCGGCCGGTGGAAGTTCGGAGCGCTGCTGTCGCGGCCGGGCGCCTGGGCGTTCTGGTGGCCGCGCTTCCAGCGCATCGCCGCCTGGTTTGTCGGCGAGGAGCAGCTGCGCCGCGGCGAGATCGTCGAGAGCCTGAGCGAGATCCAGGGCGAATTGATCATCGCCGCGCCGGGCGGCCCGTTTACCATCACCGCAATCGCCGACCGCATCGACCGGCTGGCTTGCGGCGGGCTGGCGATCATCGATTACAAGACCGGCTCGGTGCCGCGGCGAGTGGAGATCGAGGCGGCGATCGCCGTGCAATTGGCGCTCGAAGGCGCCATTGCCGAGGCCGGCGGGTTCAAAGGTATCGCCGGCGCACCGGTCGCGGCGCTCGACCATTGGCGGCTCGGCGGCGGCAATCCAGCCGGTTCCCGCGAGCCGGCGAGCGACGAGCCAGAGGCGCTGATCGCGCATACGCTGGCGGCGATCGAAGCGCAGGTGGCGCGCTTTGACAATCCGAGGACCCCGTACCGCGCGGTGCCGATCGCGAAATGGGCGCCGCGCTATTCCGACTACGCCCATCTCGAACGGCTGATCGAGAGCGAGGCGGAATGGTGACGGCTGTCGATACCGCGGCGGCCGCGGCCGATTACGCGCAGCGCCGGGCGCTCGACCCGGCCGCTTCGGTATGGGTCTCGGCCTCCGCTGGCACCGGCAAGACCAAGGTGCTCACCGAGCGGCTCTTGACACTGATGCTCGACGGCACCGAACCGTCGCGCATCCTGTGTCTGACCTTCACCCGCGCCGCTGCGGCGGAGATGGCGAACCGGCTCAACGAGCGGCTCGCCAAGTGGACCACGATGCCTTCCGGCGCGCTGGCGCAGGAGCTGGTCGCGCTGACCGGCCGCTATCCCGACGACAACGACATCAGGACGGCCCGCCGCCTGTTCAGCCGCGTGCTGGACACGCCGGGGGGCGCGAAGATCGAGACGATCCATGCGTTCTGCCAATCCTTGCTGCGGCGCTTCCCGCTGGAAGCCAGTGTCCCGCCGGAGTTCGCGGTCATCGACGAGCGCAGCGCCGGCGAGGCGCAGAAGGAGGCCGCCGCACAGATCATCGCCGCCGCCCGCGCCGGCAAGCGCCCCGACCTCGCCGAGGCGCTGGCGGTTGTCGCGCGCTATCTGGTCGAGGAACGCTTCGCCGAGCTGATGTCGGCGCTCGCCAAAGAGCGCGGCAAGCTGGCGGTGGCGCTCGACGCCGGGGAAGAGGCGTTGGCCGCCCGGCTCGCCGCTGCGGCGGACATCGCGCCCGACATGACGGTGGAGACGCTGACCGCGCAGTTTTGCGACGGCGGCGACCTGACCGCGCTGCGGCAATGCTGCGCCGCGATGGCCGACGGCAGCGATAAGACCGACCGACCGCGCGGCAGGCTCATCGCGCGCTGGTGCGAGGATGAGGCGGTGCGCCTCGCGATGGTCGAGGACTATCTCTCGGTGTTCCTGACCGATGAAGGCGAAATCCGCGCGCGGCTGTGCACCCAGGCTGTGGCGAAGGCGGCGGTGTTCGATCTGGCCGGGATGCTGGCGGTCGAGGCGGAGCGTGCCAAGCGGTTTCTCGATGCGCGCAACGCGCTGGTCGTAATCGAGGCAACACGGGCGCTGGTGCGGCTCGGCGCGGCGCTGGTCGAGGCGTACGAGGCGCGCAAGCGGCTGCATGCCGAGCTCGACTACGACGATCTGGTGCTGAAGGCGCTCGACCTGCTGCGGCGTGACGGCATTGCGCCGTGGGTGCTGTTCAAGCTCGATGGCGGGCTCGACCACATCCTGATCGACGAGGCGCAGGACACCAACCCCGAGCAATGGGAGATCATCGCGATTCTCGCCGCCGAATTCTTCGCCGGCGAGGACCCGCTCGGCCGCCAGCGCACGGTCTTCGCGGTCGGCGATGCCAAGCAGTCGATCTACAGCTTTCAGCGCGCCGATCCACGTGCCTTCGGCCGCATGCGCGCGCATTTCCAGGAGCGCGTCGTCGCCGCGCAACAGGCCTGGCGGCCGGTAGCGTTGGAGGTGTCGTTCCGCTCGGCGGAGCCATTGCTGCGCGCGATCGATGCGGTGTTCGCGCTGGGCGTCGCGGCGGAAGGCGTCGGGCTCGACAGCGAGGCGATCCGCCATGTCGCGGCGCGGGTCGGTCAGGCGGGCCATGTGGAGCTGTGGCCGGGCGCGCCGCCGACCCCCGAGGAAACCGGCGACCCGCTCGCCGACGCGCCGACGGAGCGGGCGGTGCAGGCCCATACCCGGCTCGCCCGCGCGATCGCCGCGACGATCGAGGGCTGGCTCAAGCGCGGCGAGCCGCTTCCGTCGCGCGACCGCGACATCCGCGCCGGCGACATCATGGTGCTGGTGCGGCGGCGCAACGCCTTTGTCGAGGACCTGCTGCGCGAACTGAAGCAGCGCGGCGTGCCGGTGGCGGGCGCCGACCGGCTGACCCTGTCGGAGCAGCTCGCGGTCAAGGATCTCGTCGCGCTCGGCGATTTCCTGTTGCTGCCGGAAGACGACCTGACGCTGGCGGCTGTGCTGAAGGGGCCGCTCTTCGGCGTCTCCGAGGAGCAGTTGTTCACGCTCGCCTACGACCGCGGCAACCGCTCGCTGTGGTCGCGGCTGCTGAGCCGCGGCGCCGACGATCTGCTGCTGTCGCACGCAGTCGAAACGCTGCGGAGCTTGCTCCGGCGCGCTGATTACGCGCCGCCCTACGAGCTTTACGCCGACATCCTCGGCAGCGGCGGCGGGCGGAAGGCGATCCTCGAACGGCTGGGACCGGAGGCCGAGGACCCGGTCGAGGAATTCCTTGCGCTCGCGCTGACCTATGAGCGCGAGCATGTGCCGTCGCTGCAGGGCTTTCTGCATTGGCTGGTCGCCGGCGACATCGAGGTGAAGCGCGATCTCGCCGAGCAGCAGCACGACGAGGTGCGCATCATGACCGTGCACGGCGCCAAGGGGCTCGAGGCGCCGGTCGTCTTCATGCCGGACACCATGCAACTGCCCGATCCGAGGGGGCAGTTGCTGTGGACGGAAGCCGACGAGCTGCCGCTGTGGCGGCCGCGCCGCGAATTCGCCAGCCGGCATTATGTCCAGGAACGGCAGGCGCAGCGCCGCCGCGAGCTGCAGGAATACCGCCGCCTGCTCTATGTCGCGCTGACCCGCGCGGAAGACCGGCTCTATATCTGCGGCTGGCAGACGCGCAACGCCGGCAAGGACGCCGAGACCTGGCATACGCTGTGCGGCGCCGGGCTCGCCGGCATCGCCGAACGGTTCGCGTTCAACACGGCGCCGCTGATCGGCGAGACCGACGGCTGGGACGGCGACGGGTTGCGCCTGTCGTCAATGCAGGAGGCGCCGCCGGTCCGCGATTCGCGCACCGCGGCAAGACCGGCTCTCGCCGCGCTGCCCGACTGGCTCGCCCACCCGGCGCCGGACGAGCCCGACCCGCCAAAACCGCTGCTGCCGTCGCAGCCGAGCGGCAGCGAGCCGGCCACGCTGTCGCCGCTGGCGATCGGCGGCCGCGACCGGTTCAAACGCGGGCTGCTGGTTCACCGGCTGCTGCAAACCCTTCCCGAACTGCCGGCCGCGGAGCGAGCTGTGGCGGCGCGGCGCTTCCTCGCGCTGCCGGTCCACGCGCTATCCCCGGACGAACTGGAAGACATCTGTCGCGAAACGATCGCGGTGCTGGGGACGCCGGAATTCGCACCGCTCTGGGGCCCGGATGCGCAGGCGGAGGTGCCGGTTGTCGGGCTGATCGGCGGGCGCGCCCTGTCGGGCCAGATCGACCGCATCGTGGTGACGGAGGAGCGCGTGCTGATCGTCGACTACAAGACCGTGCGGCCGCCGCCGCGGAGCGAAGACGAGGTCAGCGCCGTTTATCTTCAGCAGCTTGCGAGCTACCGGGCGGCGCTTGAGCGTATCTACCCGGATCGGCCGGTAAGCTGCGCGATCCTGTGGACCGAGGCGCCGCGTTTGATGCCGATCAGCCCCGCCCTGCTCGCAAGGCACCTGCCTTGACGTTGCTTTTCCCCCTCCCCTAATGTCATGCCCAGTATCAGCGAAAGGAATTCGCGATGAAGCCGACAGCGGTCAGCGACGGCAATTTCGACAGCGTGGTGCTCCGCTCCAAGGACCCCGTCCTGGTCGATTTCTGGGCCGAGTGGTGCGGGCCGTGCAAGATGGTGGCGCCGTTCCTCGACGATCTCGCCGAGGACATGACCGGGCGCCTCACGGTCGCCAAGGTGAATATTGACGAGAACCCGCAAACCCCGCGCAAATTCGGGGTGCGCGGCATCCCGACGATGATCCTGTTCAAGGACGGCCAGGTTGCCGCTACCAAGATCGGTGCGCTGCCCAAGAGCAAGCTCTACGAATGGGTCGAATCGGTCCTGTAAGGACTGTTCGCGTAACAAAAACGGCCGGGCATCGCCCGGCCGTTTTGTCGTGTCAGCGCGGCAGGATCGGCCGGCCGCTCGGCGCAGCCGCCGGCGGCGGGATGATCCGCATCCGGCCGATCTGCGGCGGATCGACGGACATCCCCGGATCGATCGACGATGGCGGCTCGATCACGTCGCGCTGGTCGGCGATCGATTCCAGGCTGCTGCCCGGTCCCATTATCGCGGCGGCGCGAAGGATGCGCGGGGAGAGATCGCTCTGCGCCGCATAGGCGACGGCGGAGGCGAGGACGACTCCCGACGCTGCGAGAGCCAACAGGGGGAATTTGTGTGTCATGCCGGTTTAACGCCGGCGACATGCATTTGGTTCAGCCGTTAGCGCGCAGCACCACGCCGGCGAAATGCAGCGAGCCGCAGATCAGCACGCGACCCGACTCTCCGGTCCCAGCAATAGCGCGCAAGGCGGCCTCGATCGACGGCGCCTCCTGTGCAGCGATGCCGATCGATCCCGCCGCCTCGACGATCTTGGCGGCGGGGAGCGGGTTTTCCTCGTCGGGGATGGTGACCGCCTGAAGGCCGCGCGCGACGGGCGCCAGAGGCGCGAGAAAGCCGGCTGAATCCTTGGTGTTGAGCATGCCGACGACGAGATGCAGCGGCCGGTCGCGCCAGGTGCCGATCGACGCGGCGAGAACCTCGCCGGCGGCGGGATTGTGTCCGCCGTCGAGCCACAATTCCCAACCGCGCATCATCTCGACCAAGGGGCCGCGCGTCAGGCGCTGCAAGCGTGCCGGCCATTCGATCCGGCGCAGCCCCTGGGCGATCGCCCCCGGCGGCATGACCGAGGGTGGCAGGCTTTCGAGACAGGTCAGCGCGATGCCGGCATTGGCGATCTGGTGCGGCCCCAGCAGCGAAGGGCGCGGCAGGTCGAGCCGCCAACGCAGCCCTTCGTAACGCATGCCGTCGCCGGCGGGCTCGCAACGCCATTCCCGCTCCCAGCGGTAAAGCGGCGCACCGACGGCGCCCGCTCGCGCCTCGATGACCGCTTCGGCCTCGGGGATCTGCGGACCAATGACGGCGGGCGCACCGGATTTGAGGATGCCGGCTTTCTCACCGGCGATCGCCGCGATCGTCGGGCCGAGAAACGCCTGATGGTCAAGCGACACGGGCGTTATCGCCGTCACCGCCGGATGCTTGACGACATTGGTCGCATCGAGCCGGCCGCCGAGCCCGACCTCGAGCAGCACGAAATCCGCCGGTACCAGAGAAAACGCGAGGAACGCCGCGGCGTTGACGATCTCGAAAAACGTAATCTCACGGCCGCCATTGGCGCGCTCACAATCGGTGAGGAGCGAGGCGAAGAACGCATCGTCGATCAGCTTGCCGGCGAGCCGGATGCGCTCGTTAAAGTACACCAGATGCGGCGAGGTATAGACATGGACGCGGTAGCCCGCCGCCTCCAGACAGGCGCGCAAGGTGGCGACGGTCGAGCCCTTGCCGTTGGTGCCGGCGACATGGATCACCGGCGGCAACTTGTCCTGCGGGTTGCCGAGCGCGGCCAGAAGCCGCTCGATGCGCTCCAGCGTCAGCGTGCGGCTGTCGACCGTATCGACGCGCTTGGGATGCAGCCCGCCGAGCCGGGCCAGCACCCGCTCGACGGCGGGATCGACATCGCTCATGCGGGGCGCGCCATCGCCGCCAACCCCGCCGGCTCGCGCAGCAATTTGAGGATCCGCGCCAGCGTCGCGGCGAGCTCGGTGCGCTTGACGACCATGTCGACCATGCCGTGCTCCAGCAGATACTCGGCGCGCTGAAACCCTTCGGGGAGCTTCTCGCGGATCGTCTCCTCGATGACCCGCGCGCCGGCAAAGCCGATGATCGCGCCGGGTTCGGCGATGGCGATGTCGCCGATCGCCGCGAACGAGGCGGCGACGCCGCCGGTGGTCGGGTCGGTCAGCACGACGATATAGGGCAGCCGCACCTCCTTGACCATGTCGGCGGCGATGATCGTGCGCGGCATCTGCATCAACGACAAGATGCCCTCCTGCATGCGCGCGCCGCCCGAGGACGGGATCACGATCAGCGCCGCCTGACGCTCGACCGCGAGCCGCGACGCGGCGAGCAGCGCCTCGCCCACCGCGACACCCATCGATCCGCCCATAAAGGCGAAATCGAACGCCGCGACGACCGAAGCGACACCGCCGATCCGGCCATGGGCGACGGCGATCGCGTCGCTGCCAGCGCCCAGCGCGGTCTGCCCCTCGCGCAGCCGCTCGGAGTAGCGCTTGCGGTCGCGGAATTTGAGCGGGTCGACCGGCGTCTTGGGGATCTCGATCTTCTCGAACTGGGCATCGTCGAACAGCATCGTGAAGCGCTCGGCGCTGCCGATGCGAAAATGATGGCTGCAATGCCGGCATACCATCAGATCGGCGACGAGGTCCTTGAGGAACAGGGTCTGCTCGCACCCCGGACATTGCCGCCACAGATTGTCCGGCACCTCCTTCCGCCCGACCAGCGTGCGGATTTTTGGCAGGACAAAATTGCTGAGCCAGTTCGGCATAATTATAGGGTCGGACCAGGGGTATCGATCGAATGTTTGATCAACTCATGCGTGATAATCGCATAGGTTTCGTCAAGAGAATCGGTCCGATGGAATAGCTTAATATCATCTGGGCTGATCGTACCGTAGCCAACGAGTGCATCAAAATTGATGATGTCACTCCAGTATTTGCTGCCGTAAAGGATGATTGGAATACGTTTCCGCATTTTGCGGGTCTGGATAAGCGTCAGGATTTCGAATAACTCATCGAGCGTGCCGAAGCCGCCGGGGAACAACACGACCGCCTTCGCGAGATAGACGAACCAGAATTTTCGCATGAAGAAGTAGTGGAAATGGACATGCAATTCACGGCTGACATAGGGATTGTCGAATTCCTCCTCGGGGATCGAGATTGTCAAACCGACGTTTTTGCCCTTGGCTTCCGCCGCGCCGCGGTTAGCGGCCTCCATGATCCCGGGCCCGCCGCCGGTGCAAATGACAAAGCGCCGCTCCTCGTCGGCGAGCCCCTTTGACCATTCGGTCAAGCGACGCGCGAGTTCGCGAGCCGCCTCGTAATATTGCGACAAGTCCAGCGCCACCCGAGCAGCCTCGACACCCGCGCCGACTCTTTCTGCTTCAGCCAGCCTCGCTTCCGCATCCTCGCGCGAGCGCAGCCGCGCGGACCCCATGAACACGATCGTGTCCTGGACGCGCTGGCGCTGAAAGCGGGACAACGGCTCCAGGTATTCGGCGAGGATGCGCAATGCGCGCGCGTCCTTGCTCTGGAGAAACTGTGTGTTCAGATACGCCTTTGGCTGCGCCAACTCGTCTATCCTTCACGACCTCGTCGCTCCATTCCCCGCCGCCGGCGGTTGAAGCGGAAATCCCAGCTTGAGGAGCGCAGCGCCGACGTACAATCGATCGAAAATAAACGCGATTGTTATCGCCCACGATCTCTTCAGCTATCCAGCGCAGGCGATCGCCAAGCTCCTTGCTTACGCTTGAGCGTAGCACACCGCCTCGATGTTGTGGCCGTCGGGGTCGAGGACGAACGCGCTGTAATAGGTCGGCGCATATTGCGGGCGAAGTCCCGGCGCGCCGTTGTCGCGGCCGCCGGCGGCGATAGCGGCTCTGTAGAACGCGTCGACCGTGGCGTGGTCCGGCGCGGAGAAGGCGATATGCGCTCCGGTCAGCACCTCCGGGCGTCGGCCGATCCAGAAGAACGCCTTGGGGCGCACGCCGTAACCCGAATAATTGTCGCCGTCGGCGTGGAGCCGCTCGATGCCGAGCGGCGCGAGCGCGCGATCATAGAAGGCGCGCGACCGGTCGAGGTCGGCGACGCCGAGCGTCACATGGTCGAGCATCAGCCGTTGTCTCCCGGATCGCACCGCGAAGCGGCCGCTTTCGCTAAAGGGACCTGAACGCCCCGATGAGGGCTGGCCATCAGATCGGCGACAAGGTCCTTGAGGAACAGCGTCTGCTCGCAACTCGGACACTGCCGCCACAGATTGTCGGGCACCTCCTTCCGCCCGACGAGCGTGCGGATCTTCGGCAGCACGAAATTGGAGAGCCAATTCGGCACCACCGCGCCATCGCTGTTTTCGCTGATATTTGCAGGGAATCTACAGCCAAGTCGGTCGGCTGTCGTCTGCCGAAGTCTCGCATCGATAGACCTGATATTGACCTCATTAAGCGCTGACCCGCTTCGATGCGTCCTTCGAGACGGTGCCGCGCACCTCCTCAGAGCCTGACTCGAAACTATTATCGTCATTCCGGGGCGGCCCGCAGGGCTGAACCCGGAACCTATGAACACGGTCTTTTCCAGCTCTTTGGGACATCGGAACGCCGTTTTCGAGGTCCGTGTTCATGGGTTCCGGGTTCATCGCTGCGCGATGCCCCGGAATGACGATGGAGAACGATACCCAAGCATGTCTCAAATGCATTTCGGGTCAGGTTCTCAGGATGACGATGTTCTCAATGCCACCAAGAAAACCGTCATCCCGAGGAGGGTGCGAAGCGACCGTCTCGAAGGACGCACGGTCGTGTCCCTGGTGATGGTGTAGGAGGCCGCTGGTCGGCCCGCCGGAGCGACCGCCACGAGTTTGGCGCAGGTGGGCCGATCAGCGGCCACCGCGGCGATCCTGAGTAGGGTTGGGTTGCGACACGCAACTCTGACCCGAGGATCACCACGATGACCGACGACAAGATCGCCCTTCGCGCGCTTCTGGAGAAGGGCTCCGACACGACATTCCTGCGCGAGATGATCGGCTTTGCCGCGCAACGCCTGATGGAGTTGGAGAGCGAAGCCCTATGCGGCGCCGGGCACGGCGAGCGCAGCGCGGAGCGGCGCAACCAACGCAACGGCTACCGCGACCGCGACTGGGAGACCCGCGCCGGTACGGTCGAGCTGCGCATCCCCAAGCTGCGGCGCGGCAGCTACTTCCCGGCCTTCCTCGAACCTCGCCGCCTGGCCGAGAAGGCGCTGACCGCGGTGGTCCAGGAAGCTTACGTCCAGGGCATCTCGACGCGCTCGGTCGACGATCTGGTGCGGGCGATGGGGATGGAGGGCATCTCCAAGAGCCAGGTCTCGCGCCTGTGCGGCGAGATCGACGAACGGGTGCAGACCTTCCTCAGCCGTCCGATCGAGGGCGAATGGCCATATCTCTGGCTCGACGCCACCTACGTCAAAGCACGGCGCGACCACCATATCGTCTCGGTCGCGGTCATCGTCGCCGTCGGCGTCAACACCGACGGGCGGCGCGAGGTGCTCGGCATGACCGTCGGCCACAGCGAGGCCGAGCCGTTCTGGGTCGAGTTCCTGCGCAGCCTGGCACGTCGCGGCCTGCGCGGCGCGAAGCTGGTGATCTCGGACGCACACGAGGGGCTGAAGGCCGCCATCGTCAAGGTTCTGGGGGCCGCCTGGCAGCGCTGCCGCGTCCACTTCATGCGCAACGCGCTCGCCTATGCCGGCAAAACCCAACGGCGCATCGTCTCCGCCTGGGTCGGCACCGCCTTCGCCCAGGACGATGCGGCGGCGGCCCGAAAGCAATGGCGCGAGGTCGCAGACCAAGCCAGGCCACGCGTGCCGAAACTCGCCGCACTGATGGATGACGCCGAGACCGATGTGCTGGCCTATATGGGCTTCCCGGCCCAGCACCGCGCCAAGCTGCACAGCACCAATCCGCTCGAGCGCCTCAACGGCGAGATCAAGCGACGCAGCGAGGTCGTCGGCATCTTCCCCAACGAGGCCGCCGTGATCCGATTGATCGGAGCCTTGCTGCTGGAACAGAACGACGAATGGGCCGTCCAGCGCGCCCGCTACATGAGCCTGGAAACCATCGCACCCCTGAGCGATGATCCTTTCGTCAGTCTGCCCGCCGTGGCAGCCTGAATAAGCAGCCAACGCTGCTCAGGATGCCCGGCTCCTACACCACTCGCCGGGGCACGATCGGACGCACGACACCGCTGCATGAGCCACCGCTGCATCAGATCGGTATTACCACACGAATTTGGCCATTTTAGGGATCGATGACGATGGTCGCGCGGCCCCGGCGTCAACCGCCTTCTTTGCGGGCGCCGCGGATGCCGGCCGCAAGCGCGGCGATGTCGGCGAGCACCGCGTCGACCAAGCCGGGTTTTGCCTTGCCGTCGGGTCCGAGATTCTGCGCCAGGCGGTCGACCAGGGCCGTGCCGACGGCCGCGGCATCGGCGGTGCGAGCGATCTCGGCGGCCTGCGCCGGGGTTCTGATGCCGAAACCGACAGCAATCGGCAGCTTGGTGAACCGGCGGATGCGGACGACGGCATCGCGCACGCTGGCGGCGTCAGCAGAGCGGGTGCCGGTGATCCCGGCGATCGCCACGTAATAGACAAAGCCGCTGGCCCGCTCGACGATCGCCGGCAGGCGGTGCTCGTCGCTGGTGGGCGTCGCGAGGCGGACGAGGTCGAGCCCGGCCTTGGTCGCGGGATCGGCCAACTCGGCTTCTTCCTCGGGCGGCAGGTCGACGATGATCAGGCCATCCACTCCCGCGGCGGCGGCATCGCGGGCAAACGGCTCGGCGCCGTAGCGGTAGATCGGATTGTAATAACCCATCAGCACATAGGGCGTGTCCGGGTCGCGGGCGCGCAGGTGACGCACCAGCGCCAGCGTCTTTTTCAAGGTCATGCCCGATTGCAGCGCGCGCAGCCCACCGGCCTGGATCGACGGGCCGTCGGCCATCGGATCGGAGAACGGCATGCCGATCTCGATCAGATCGGCGCCCGCGGCAGCGATACCCTCGAACAGGCGGGTCGAGGTGTCGAAGTCGGGGTCGCCCGCGACTAGATAAGCGACGAGGCCGGCGCGGCCTTCCGCCTTGAGCGCGGCGAAGCGCTTTTCGATCCGAGTCATTAGCGGGTGAGCCTGCAAAGGAAACGCTCGTGCCGGCCCCCTCCCCCGCGCCTGCGGCGCGCTCCCTCCTCCGTGGCCACGGGGGAGGGCTGGGGTGGGGGCCGGCAAAGGCTGCGAAGGGATGGCTCCAATCATCGCTTCAAAGCCCCATGATCTTGCGGCGATCATCACAGCTCCACCCCAAGATGTTCGGCGACGGCGAAGATGTCTTTGTCGCCGCGGCCGCACATGTTCATCACCAACAGATGGTCGCGCGGCAGCCCGGGCGCGATCTTGGCGACGTGCGCCAGCGCATGCGCCGGCTCCAGCGCCGGGATGATGCCTTCGAGCCGGCTGCACTGCTGGAAGGCGTCGAGCGCTTCCTGGTCAGTGATCGAGACATACTCGACCCGGCCGAGATCGTTGAGCCAGGAATGCTCCGGGCCGATGCCGGGATAATCGAGCCCGGCCGAGATCGAGTGCGCGTCGATGATCTGGCCGTCGTCGTCCTGCAGCAGATAGGTGCGGTTGCCGTGCAGCACGCCGGGCAACCCGCCATTGAGCGAGGCGGCATGCTTGCCGGTCGCGATGCCGCTGCCGCCGGCCTCGACGCCGATCATGCGTACCGATGGGTCATCGAGAAACGGGTGGAACAGGCCCATCGCGTTCGACCCGCCGCCGATGCAGGCGACCAGCGTGTCGGGCAGACGGCCCTCGGCCTCGTGCAACTGGATTCGGGTCTCGTCGCCGATCACGCATTGGAAGTCGCGCACCATCGTCGGGTACGGGTGAGGGCCGGCGACCGTGCCGATGACGTAGAACGTGTCGTCGACATGGGCGACCCAGTCGCGCAAGGCGTCGTTGAGCGCGTCCTTGAGGGTCGCGGTGCCGGAATGCACCGGCACGACCTCGGCGCCCAACAGCTTCATGCGGAAGACATTGGGCTGCTGCCGGGCGATGTCGGTCGCGCCCATATAGACGACGCAGGGAAGGTTGAAGAGCGCGCAGGCGGTCGCGGTGGCGACGCCGTGCTGGCCGGCGCCGGTCTCGGCGATGATCCGGGTCTTGCCCATGCGGCGCGCCAGCAGCACCTGGCCCAGCACATTGTTGATCTTGTGGGCGCCGGTATGGTTCAGCTCCTCGCGCTTCATATAGATTTTAGCGCCGCCGAAATGCCGGGTCAGCCGCTCGGCGAGAAACAGCGGGCTCGGCCGGCCGACATAGTGTTTGAGGTAGTAATCGAGCTCGGTCTTGAACGCGGGATCGGCCTTGGCCTCGTTGTAGGCGCGTTCGACCGCGAGGATCAGCGGCATCAGGGTTTCGGCAACATAGCGGCCGCCGTAAAGACCGAAATGCCCGTCAGCGTCGGGGCCGATGCGGTAGCTGTTGGGGGTCTGCATGGGTGCTTAATGAACCACGGAGGAAGCGAGGTCACGGAGAAAAAAGACAACGCTTTGGCGCGAAGGACGCAAAGGTCACGCAGAGGACGCGAAGGCGTCCGTACCTGGCGCGAAGCGCCGCCAATTCACCATGAGACAGCAAGGTGATGAGGATCGGATCTACGGCGGCCTCAACCGTAAGCGGTGTTCTGACCGCACGTTTTGATTGGCGGTGCTGGGCACGATGATCTGCCGGTTTTGGGAGATCGATTTGTGCGTAGTTTCGATCCTACATTCGAACCTAACGATGTTGTTGGCGTCCGCCGGCTGGAGGTGATCAGCGGTGTCGGCGGTCGGCGGTCATGGTCTGACGAGGACAAGGGACGGATCACTGCCCAGTCATTTGCTGCCGGTGCCAACGTGTCGGCGGTGGCGCGACGCTACGGGCTGCGCCCGCAGCAGGTGTATGCGTGGCGGCGGCTGGCCCGGTCTGGATCGCTGGCGTTGCCGGCGGAGGAGGAAATTGGATTTGTCCCGATCATCGCCACGGCTGGTGAAGCGACACCGGTGGCGGGAACGGCGTCGTCGAGGGCAGGCAGCGTCGAGATCGAATTCGCCGGCGCTGTGATCCGGGTCGCGACGGGCGTGGATTGGCGGCATCTGCGTGATGTGTTGCGGGCGGTGAAGGCAGCGATGTGATCCCGGTCCCGCCCGGCGTCCGGGTGCTGATCGCGACGCGGCCGGTCGACTTCCGTAAGGGTGCCGACAGCTTGGCCGCGCTGGCCCGGGAGATCCTGGCACAAGACCCCTTCTCCGGCGCCCTGCTGGTGTTCCGCGGTCGTCGTGCCGATCGGGTCAAGATTTTGGTGTGGGACGGCAGCGGCCTGGTGCTGGTCTGGAAGCGGCTCGAACAGGGCGCCTTCAAATGGCCACCGATCAGCGAGGGGGTGATGCGACTGTCGCCGGCGCAGCTCGCCGCGCTCGTTGAAGGGCTCGACTGGACGCGGGTGCACGTGCCGCGGATCGCGCGGCCGAAAGCGACGCGCTGAGCACCGCGACAAATTGAATCGGAGGCGCTGAAGGGACGCGCCACGCGGGCCGGAATATGGTCGAATCGGGACCGCCATGGCGACGGGCGATGCGCTTCCCGAAGATATGCCGGGCCTGCGGGCTGCGGCACTGGTATTGCTCGCCGAGCGCGACGAACTGCTGCGTCGGGTCGAGCGGATGCACGACATCATTCGCGTTCTCCAGCGCGCGCAATTTGGCCGGCGCTCGGAGCAGCTTGACCCTGACCAGTTGCGGCTGGCGCTTGAAGAAGGCGAGATTGCGGGCGCGCACGAACAGGCGACGGCGGAAAAGCAGACGACAGCGCCGCGCCCGAGGCCCGAGCCCGGCGAGCGCAAATCGCTGCCGGCGCACCTTCCGCGGATTGAGGTCGTGATCGAACCGGAGACGACGTCCTGCCCGTGCTGCGGCGGCGGGATGCATGTCATCGGCGAGGAGAAATCCGAACGGCTCGACGTCATTCCGGCACAACACCGCGTTCTTGTCACCCGTCGCCCAAAATATGGCTGTCGCGCGTGCGCCGGAGCGGTCGTCCAAGCTCCGGCGCCGGAGCGCCTGATCCGTTCCGGCTTGCCGACCGAGACCTTGGTCGCGCATGTGCTGGTGAGTAAATACGCCTGGCACTTGCCGCTTTACCGGCAAGCCCAGATCCTGCTGTCGCAAGGGATCGAGATCGACCGCTCGGTGCTGGCGTTCTGGGTTGGCTATGCCGCGGCCGAGCTGATGCCGCTGTGGCAGCGCCTGCGCGAGATACTGCTCGGCTCGCCGCGGCTGTTTGTCGACGAGACCCGCGCACCGGTGCTCGATCCCGGCCGCGGGCGTACCAAGACCGGGTACTTCTGGTCGATCGCGCGCGACGACAGCGCGTGGCGCGGCGGCACCGGCCCGCCGGCGGTCGTCTATACCTACGCACCGGGACGCGGCGCCGAGCATGCGATGACGCTGCTCGCCAGCTATCGCGGCATCGTGCAGTGCGACGGCTATACGGCCTACAAGCAAGTGGCCCGTCGCGGGCGGGCGGGCAATGCCGTGATCCTGGCCTTCTGCTGGGCGCACTGGAGGCGGCGGTTCTACGAGGTCGCCAAAGGCGGAGGAGCCCCCATCGCCGAAGAAGCGCTGCGGCGGATCGCCAAGCTCTACCAGATCGAGGCTGGGATTCGCGGCCACGGTGCTGACGAACGGCAAGCAGTGCGCCAAGCCCAAAGCAAGCCGTTGGTTGCCGAGCTGAAGACCTGGCTGCAAGCCCAGCTCGCGCGCGCCTCCGCCAAATCGGCGATCGCCATGGCGATCCGCTACGGCTTCAACCATTGGGATGGGCTGGAACGCTTTCTCGAGGACGGCCGGATCGAGATCGACTCCAACACCGTCGAGCGTTCGATGAGGCCGATTGCCCTTAATCGCAAGAATGCTCTCTTCGCCGGCCACGACACCGGCGCCGAGAACTGGGCCTGCCTGGCCTCGCTGATCGAAACCTGCAAGCTGAACAGCGTCGATCCGCAAGCCTACCTCACCGACGTGCTGACCAAACTCGTCAATCTATGGCCGGCCAGCCGCCTTGACGAACTGATGCCATGGGCATGGAGCCGTGGCGGCGAGTTGGCGGCGTGACCGACGCTTTCACCTATGCCGAACTCGACGAAATCCTGCGCGGTACGGGGCGCTCCGGCGCGATCGGCATGAGCGCCATCGACGGGTTGATCGCCGCGCTTGTCGCCGCCCCCAGCTTTGTTCATCCCGACGAGTGGATACCGCTGATCTTCGGCGGCCGTCAGCCGCCGCTGCACGAAAACAGTCCGGAGCTACGCGCTGTCAAAACAATCTTCAATCGCTACAACGAGGTCTCGGAAACCCTCGCCGATCAGCCGGCGGCATATCACCCAATCTTTATGATCGATGACGACGGCGGCATCGTCGCGCGCGATTGGGCCGTCGGCTTCGTCCTCGGGATCGGGTTGCGCCCGAAGGAGTGGGGAAAATGCATCCTGCTCACCAAGCATCGCGAGGTGCTGATTCCAATCCTGGTCTACTGCGAAGAAAACCTTGATCTCTTGCCGGAAATGCCGGTCACCGAAAAGCGTCAGCGCCAAGGCACCGCGCACCGGCAGATCGCCCAGGCCGTCGCAGCCGCCCGCGCTATCTGCAATCCCTATCGCGCCGCCGAAGCACCCCGCCAGCCCAGCAAACGCCGCCGCGCCACCCGCTCGCGCTGATAACCCACCGGGCTGCCCCGAACCGTCAAGCTTCGACCTCAATGGTGCCGGCGCATCGCTTACCCTCAACCATCTCGCCGTCTCATTGTAGGTTGCTGAGCGCGCAATGCGCGCTCGAAACCCTTCGCGTCCTTCGCGTATTCCTATGCGTCCTTCGCGTCGAAATGTTCTTCTTCAAAGCACCGCCGCGGCACCGAGGAACGCACGGATTTTAGCGAGGTTCTTTTCGCCGGGGGCGGTCTCGACGCCGGATGACACGTCGACGGCGGCGGCGCCGGAGATGCGCACAGCCTCGGGCAAGAGTTCGGCGGTAAGGCCGCCGGACAGCATCCACGGCAGGCGCCAGTCGCGGCCGGCGATCAGCTGCCAGTCGAAGGCCAGCCCATTACCGCCGGGCCGCGTCGCCCCGGGCGGCGGCTTGGCGTCGAACAGCAATAGGTCAGCGACCGCCTCGTAGCGCGCCGCCACCGCCAGATCACCGTTGCCCGCGATTGCCACGGCCTTCATGACCTGACGGTCGAAACGATGTTTGGCGTCGGCCACGCGTTCGGGCGTCTCGGCGCCGTGGAATTGCAGGATGTCGATCGTCGGCGCGGCATCAAGTACGGCGCGGATGGTTGCGTCGTCGGCATCGACGAATAGTGCGACACGCCGCACCGAAGGCGGCACCAGTCGGGCCAATTCTCCGGCGCGGGCGGCGGTGATCGAACGCGGGCTCGGCGGGTAAAAGACAAAGCCGACAAAGGCCGCTCCGCCATCGACCGCCGCCGCGACCGCCGCCTCGGTCGACAGGCCGCAGATTTTCGCCGCGACCGTCACGGCACGACGGAATTCGCGGGAAGCCCGGAGACCACCGGCCGGGCACGCTCCGCATCGAGTTCGCGTTCAAGGAGCGCGATGCGCTCGCGCGAACGACGGGCCTCGCGCCGCCAGCGCAAGCCGCCGATCCAGGCAACCACTTCGCCAAAGAAGAAGCCGATGATCAAAGTGCCCAGAACCAGCAGGTAAAGCGGCATCTCGACAAAATCGGGCAGCGGCCAGAGACCGACCGACACACTCTCGCGGTTGGAGACCGCAAACAGGATCAGGATCACCGCGATGACCGCCAGCACGATCCACCACAGAATTCTCATGCGAGCGCCTTCATCACCGATCTCGGGCTCTATATAGGCGTCATTCCCGCGAAGGCGGGAATCCAGTGCGAGCGATCGGACGGTGGCTCCTGGACCCCCGCTTACGCGAGGGTGACGAGAGCATGCAGCTATTGGTTCAGGCGGTCGCGGAGCTGTTTGCCGGTCTTGAAGAAGGGGATGTGCTTCTCGCTGACCGAGACGCTGTCGCCGGTCCGCGGGTTGCGGCCGACGCGGGCGTCGCGCTTCTTGACCGAGAATGCGCCGAAGCCGCGCAACTCGACGCGGTCGCCGCGCGAGAGCGCCGCGGAGATTTCGTCGAAGATCGCGGTGACGATGATCTCGACGTCGCGCTGGTAAAGGTGCGGGTTGGCCTCCGCGAGCCGTTGGACGAGCTCCGATTTCGTCATTGCGGTCGCAGCTCCGGTCGGTTTTGTTTGGGGTTCGCTACCGTGCCAAAGCCGCGAGCAAGCGTCAAGCAAGCCCCTGATCGGAAGTGCATTCTGTCCGCTGGGATAGGCGGGCCCTCACCCTCCCATCGCTGTCGCGACGGGCCCCTGCGTCTCCCCGCAAGCGGGACGAGGGGATTTCACACAGATGTGTACCCTCTCCCCGCTTGCGGGGGAGAGGGTTGGGTGCGGGGCAGCCCGAGGCTCAGGCCTCGCCCTGGTCTTCTTCTTTGTCTTCTTCCTTGTCTTCTTCCTGGGCACGGCGGCGGATCGCGGCGCCGAGGATATCGCCGAGGCTGGCGCCGGAATCCGACGAGCCGAATTCCTGCATTGCCCGCTTCTCCTCGTCGACCTCGCGTGCCTTGATCGAGAGCGTGACCTTGCGCGTCGCGCGGTCGATCGTGGTGATCTTGGCATCGATCCGCTCGCCGACCGCAAAGCGGTCAGGCCGTTGCTCGCTGCGGTCGCGCGACAGCTCGGACTTGCGGATAAAGCCGGGCATGCCGTCGGGCAGCGTCACATCGAGGCCGGTATCGGAAGTACCGATGATCGTCGCCGTGACGACATCGCCCCGCTTGACCTTGTCGACGCCGGCCTCGAACGGATCGGCCTCGAGCTGCTTGATGCCGAGCGAGATGCGCTCCTTCTCGACATCGACGTCGAGCACCTTGACGCGGACCATCTGGCCCTTGCGGTAATCCTGCATCGCCTCTTCGCCGTCGCGCGTCCAGTCGATGTCGGAGAGGTGGACCATCCCGTCGATCTCGCCCGGCAGGCCGATGAACAGGCCGAACTCGGTGGTGTTGCGCACCTCGCCCTCGATCTCGCTGCCCGCCGGGTGCTCTTCCATGAAGGCTTCCCACGGGTTCGGCAGGGTCTGCTTGAGCCCGAGGCTGATGCGCCGCTTGGTCGGGTCGACATCGAGCACCATGACTTCGACCTCCTGCGAGGTCGAGACGATCTTGCCCGGATGCACGTTCTTCTTGGTCCAGCTCATCTCGGAGACATGCACCAGGCCCTCGACCCCCGGCTCCAACTCCACAAAGGCGCCGTAGTCGGTGATGTTGGTGACGCGGCCCTTGAACTTGGCGCTCGCCGGATACTTAAACTCGACGCCTTCCCACGGATCGGCTTCGAGCTGCTTCATGCCGAGCGAGATGCGCTGCGTTTCGGGGTTGAAACGGATGACCTGAACCTGGACGTTCTGGCCGATATTGAGCGCCTCGGACGGGTGGTTGATGCGCCGCCAGGCAATGTCGGTCACGTGCAGCAGGCCGTCGACGCCACCGAGATCGACGAAGGCGCCGTAATCGGTGATGTTCTTGACCACGCCGGCGAGGATCTGACCCTCCTTGAGGCTCGCCACCAGCTCGGAACGCTGCTCGGCGCGGCTCTCTTCGAGCACGGCGCGGCGCGACACGACGATATTGCCGCGCGAGCGGTCCATCTTGAGGATCTGGAAAGGCTGCGGCGTGCCGAGCAGCGGGGAAATGTCGCGCACCGGGCGGATATCGACCTGACTGCCGGGCAGGAATGCCACGGCGCCTGAGAGATCGACGGTGAACCCGCCCTTGACACGGCCGAAAATCACGCCGGTCACGCGCTCATTGGCCTGAAAATTCTTTTCGAGCTGGGTCCAGGCCTCCTCGCGCCGCGCCTTCTCGCGCGACAGAGCGGCCTCGCCATTCTTGTCCTCCATCCGCTCGAGGAATACCTCGACGGTGTCGCCGACATGGATTTCCGGCGGCTGACCACCGACCGAGAATTCCTTGAGTGGGACGCGCCCCTCCGATTTGAGGCCGACATCGATCAGCGCGGCGTCGTTCTCGATCGAGATCACGCGGCCTTTGACGACCGTGCCCTCAAGCCCGCTGGTGGAGACACCCAACGATTCATCGAGCAGCGCGGCAAAACTTTCCCTGGGGGCGGCGACGGGTTCAGCAACAGCCATTCCAAATCCTCGATCCTCAAGCGAACTGGCGGCCTCGCCGGGATCAGAGCGAGGCGGGCGGCCGCATTTCATCGGGGGCAGCCGCGTTGACCCGGTCCAGCAAAGTCGTGAGAGAAGCCCGCCGTCAGCGGCGGAGACTGCGGTGTCGCGCGATAAGGTCGGAGGCCAGCTCAAACACCTGGTCGGCATCGAGCCGTGTCGTATCTATCGTCATCGCGTCGGGCGCGGCCGCGAGCGGCGCAACCTGACGCTCGCTGTCGCGCGCGTCGCGTTCCCTCATGTCCTGCAGGACAGCCTCGTATATAGCCGCCGTGCCGCGCTCCCGCAACTCCTCGACCCGCCGTTCGGCGCGGGATTCCGCGCTGGCGACAAGGAAAAGCTTCACATTCGCATCCGGGCAGACCACCGTGCCGATGTCGCGGCCGTCGAGCACCGCGCCCTTCGCGGAGGCCGGAGGGTGGTGCGCGAAGCGCTGCTGCGCCTCCAGCAAGGCCGCGCGGACCGCCGGGATTGCCGCCACAATGGACGCGGCGCGGGCGACGTCCTCCCGCACAAGCCGAGGATCGCCGAGGCGGGTGAAGTCGATGTCTCGCGCGGCTTTTTCCGCCGCCGCCGGGTCGGCCGGATCGGCGCCAGCCTCGATCACGCCGAGCGCGGTGGCGCGATAGAGCTTGCCGGTATCAAGATGCGCGAGGCCGAAATACTCTGCGATACGACGTGCCAGCGTACCCTTGCCCGAGGCTGCCGGCCCGTCGATAGCGATGATGAGGGGTCCACCGGCCGGCATTTAGCGTCCCTCGAGACGCGGGCAGCTTACCCTGAGGAGCCCGGCGTTTCGAATGGGGCCGCTCCTCAGAAACTGACGCGAAACTATCTTCGTCATTCCGGGGCGGCCCGCAGGGCCGAACCCGGAACCTATGAACACAGGCTTGTCCAAGGCACCTGCCGGCCTCGGGACGCACTTTTCGAGGTCCGTGTTTATGGGTTCCGGGTTCATCGCTGCACGATGCCCCGGAATGACGCGAGAAAAGATGCCACCCTGGGGATGCCTCAAGCACATTTCCAGTCAGGCTCTCAGGATGACGAATTCTGGTGATACGCACCAACTTACGTCGAATTCTGGTGATAGCACGCACCAACTTCCGTCATGGTGAGGGGGCGCGTAGCGCTGTCTCGAACCGCGCATTCTGACTCCGCCCTCAATACAGCACCGACGGCATCCAGGCGCCGAGGGGCTCGCTGTGGCGCGCAGCATGATCGGCATCAAGTTCGCCTCACCCCAGTTCGGGCAAGCCGGCGCCGAGGCCGTTCATCAGCGGCACGAAGCCGGGGAAGCTGGTGGCGATCGGCCGAGCGTCGTCGATGCGCACCGACGCTTTCGCCGCAAGGCCCATCACCACGAAGGCCATTGCCATGCGGTGGTCGAGCCGCGTCTCGATCAGCGCGCCGCCGGCGGGCGGGCGGCCGTCCCCATCGACGATCAGGTCATCGCCCTCGACCGCGACCTTGACGCCGCAGGCGGCGAGCCCGGCCGCGGTGCCGGCGAGACGGTCGCTTTCCTTGACCCGCAGCTCGGCGAGGCCGCGCATCACCGTGCGCCCCTGGGCGCAAGCCGCGGCGACGGCGAGGATCGGGTATTCGTCGATCATCGATGGCGCGCGCTCCGGTGGGATGTCGGCGCCGCGCAATTCACTCGCCCGGATGCGCAGATCGGCGACCGGCTCGCCGCCCTCGACACGTTCGTCGAGATAGGTGATGTCGGCGCCCATCTCCTTGAGACTGGCGAGCAGCCCTGTGCGCGACGGGTTGAGCCCGACGCCCTCGACCGTGACCTCCGAGCCCGGCACGACGAGTGCCGCGACGATCGCAAAGGCGGCCGAGGAGATGTCGGCCGGTACGACGATCGGCGCCGCGACCAGCTCCGGTTGGCCGACGATGGTGATGCGCTTGCCGCCGCCGTCGGCCGGCGCGACGCGCACCGTCGCGCCGAAATGGCCGAGCATCCGCTCGGTATGATCGCGCGTCGCCTGCGGCTCGACGACCGTTGTCTCGCCCGGCGTGTTGAGCCCGGCGAGCAGCACCGCCGACTTCACCTGCGCCGACGGCACCGGCAGCGTGTATTCGATCGGCACCGGATCGGCCGCGCCGCTGACCGCGAGCGGCAGCCGCCCGCCCTCCCGCGTCGTGAATTTCGCGCCAAAGCGTGACAGCGGGTCGGTGACCCGGCGCATCGGCCGGCTGCGCAAGGAGGCGTCGCCGGTCACAAAACTGATGAACGGATGCGTCGCCAGCACGCCGAGCAGCACCCGCGCCGCCGTACCGGAATTGCCGAGGTCGAGCACATCCGCCGGCTCGGCGAGTCCGCCGATGCCGACGCCGTCGACCCGCCACCTTCCCTCGCCCAGCCGCTCGACGCCGGCGCCCATCGCCCGCATCGCCGCCGCGGTGCACAGCACGTCCTCGCCTTCGAGCAGCCCGGAAATCTCGCTGCGGCCGACCGCCAGCGCGCCCAGCATCAGCGCGCGGTGCGAGATCGACTTGTCGCCCGGCACTCGGATCGCGCCGGCAAGCGCCGCACTGGGGCGCGCGGCGGCCAGCGGCGCGGGAGAGTGCGAAATCATGTCGTCGGGCATGCCGGGTCCGCCTCTGCAAATCGCTTTCGCCAAAATGGCCCTTGCCGAGACCGCGCCGAACGCCCATATGGCCGCGGCCAAAGTGCGCTCCGCCCGCCTCGATGGCGCCGGCGGCACGTTTGGTTTTGACAGGATGCGCCGGCTGTGGCAATGCCGCGCCGGCTTTCTCAGTTTCGAGCGATCAGGAGCAAGATTTGGCCAAACCGGAATGGGGCACCAAGCGGATTTGCCCCAGCTGCGGCACCCGCTATTACGACCTGCTGCGCGAGCAGGTGATCTGCCCGAAATGCAGCACGCCCTACGACCCCGAAGCGTTTCTGAAGGCGCGCCGGGCGCGCCCCGTGGCGCCGGTCGAGAAGGAGCTGGCGCCAGTCGGCGACGATCTCGAGACCGATGTCGAGGCCGAGGACATCGAAGCCGCCGAGGACGAGGAAGAGGCGGTCCCGCTCGCCGGGGGCGAGGAGGAGGAAGACGAGGAGCTGATCGAAGACGCCTCGGAGCTCGGCGAAGACGAGGACGACATGGCCGAGGTCATCGACAATGTCGAGGAAGAGGAACCATAAGATTCCCCTTGCCGGTCGCGAGGCCGGTTCCTAAGTTCGCCGCCACCAAGAGACCAGTTCCCAGGGCGGTACGGGGCCATAGCTCAGCTGGGAGAGCGCTACAATGGCATTGTAGAGGTCATGAGTTCGATCCTCATTGGCTCCACCAATTAAAACAAGGGCCTAGCCGGAAACGGCTAGGCCCTTGCCTATCGTAGGGAACCGCAGGGGAACCAAGCGGTGGAATTTCGGACCCACTTGGCTTGGAGTCGCCTGATCTGCCCGCCAGCCTGACGAAACCTGACACCAGCCCAAGCGTGCGCCCCCACTGCCCTGACAATGCGCAATTCCCCGGTCGCCAATGCCACTGGTCAAATTCCATCTGTGGACACCCTCTCCCAGGCAAGGGAAAACTTCAGGATCGTACTTGCGCGTAGTCGGATGCTGCCATCTGTCCGGCCTCTAATGCAGCGATGTGTGCTGCCGGCCTGTATGGGAGTTCGCGGACCTGCTTCGTCATGCCGCCCCATCTGTGCGTAGCACGCGGCTAGATACCAATATGGTATCGTGTAGCTCGGATCGTCTTGGACGGCGATAAGCAGCAACGGCAGCGCCTCATCGAATCGCTGGCACAAGAAATGCGCAATGCCTATCTGAGATGGCGATGCACCGACGCGGACGCCCGGACTGAGGCGAATCGCGGTTTCTGCATGTACGATTGTCGCATCCATCTGCCCCGCCCAGCCGCGGAGGACGCAACTGATGTGCCAACCGCGAGCGAAATTCGGGTTCAGCGACTTGTGGTGGTGTACGAACCGCCCCTTTGTGGGTGGCGCTGTACTCGGCACTGTTCGGCGGCGGCGACTAGATCAGCGGCAGGGCTTGCATCAGCCCTCCGCCTACCAGGGCACCACACTCTTCCGCCTTCTGAGCCTGCTCAGGAGCGGTGGCGAATAGTTGAAATGGGGGCATGACCAGAAGACCACGACAGCAACGACAAATGACCGATCAGGGCTCGGAAATCGGTCGTTTGGGGCTAGGCGAGCCGACGGCGAGGTAGCGCCGATAGCGGTCGTCGCTCTTGGGCATTGGTTGCGGCCTCGAACCTGCTGTATTCGTGATTGGGGGCTCGCGGCAATTTGTGCCTTTACTTGCGATTGCGTGTTACTAATTTGCTGCGAACGCGACAGTTGCATAACGACAAAGCTACGCGCGCGGCTGAGCAAGAGCACGCAGGGAGGAAACTGTGGAAGCCAACAAATTTTCGCATGGCGTACGTCGCCGTGCGGTTTTCAAGGCAGGCGCCGCGATGGCGTTATTGCCGCTGGCGCGACCGTTCGTGCAAACCGCGCACGCGGCCGAAACGGTCAAGATCGGGCTCGACAACCCGCTAACCGGCACCTTTGCCGCGCTCGGCAAGAACGAACTGATCGGCGCGCAACTCGCCATCGAGCAGATCAACGCCAAGGGCGGCATCGACGGGCGGCAGGTCGAATTGCTGGTCGAGGATTCGACTAGCGGCGACACCGCGACGGCGGTGCAGAAAGCCTTGAAGCTGATAGAGCGCGACCAGGTCAACTTCCTGATCGGCAATATCAATTCGGCGCTGGCGCAAGCCATGGCCAATACCAGCTACCAGAAGGGCGTGTTCCATATCGTGCCCGGCGGCCACACCGACTCAGTTACCGGTACTCAATGCCATTGGAACGTGTTCCGGGTGTGCAACACAACGCGGATGGAGACCAACTCGGTCTCCAAGCTGCTGCTCACCAGCTACGGCAAGAAATGGTATTTTATCACGACGGACTATGCGTTTGGACACTCGCTGCAAGACGGGTTCGAGGCCAGTCTCAAGGCGGCCGACGGCACCAAGCTCGGCGCAGACTTCACGCCACTCGGCACCACCGATTTTTCGGCCAATCTGATTAAGGCGCAATCGACCAATCCCGACGCGCTGATCCTGCTTCTCGCCGGGGACGACATGATCAACTGCCTCAAGCAGGCGGTGCAGTTCGGGCTCGACAAGAAGCTCCATATCGCGGGCGCGCAGCAGGAGCTTGAGGTCAACAAGGGCCTGCCGCCCAACGCGCTGTTCGGCGACTGGGTGTTCGAATGGTACTGGAAGCAGCCGGGCGTGCCGCACGTCGAGGAGTTTGTCGCCGATATCCGCAAGAAGAGCAGTGGCAGTGTGCCGACCGCCCGCACCTGGTTCGGCTATGCCGCGACCTGGAGCTGCAAGCTCGCCGCCGACAAGGCGAAGTCGCTGAAGCCGATCGACTTGGCCAAGGCGATGCAGGGTTTGGTGCTGCCGCCCGAAATCGCGCTGATGCCGAACAACCCCTATTATCGCAAAGGCGACAATCAGTTGATGCCGACCCTGTTTGTCGGCCAGTCGCAGCCGGCGGCCGCCAGCGGCGACCCGGAAGACCTGTTCAAGGTCACCCAGCTTGTCAAGGGCGACGAGGCCGCGCTGTCGGTCGAGCAGACCGGCTGCAAGATGGAATGGCCGTCGTAATGCTAGCTTGAACCGTGGCCGCGCGACCGTGGCCCCGGTTTGTTTTTGCTCATTCTCGCAGCACCTTGCAGTGGCGATGGGTTCAGTGATTACCGCATGACGCAGTTGCTGCTCTTCAATGTCTTCAACGGGCTGATTATCGGCGCGTTCTACGCGCTGATGGCGCTCGGACTTTCGTTGATCCTCAATCTGTCGGGGGTCATCAACTTTGCGCATGGCGGGTTTCTGGCGATCGGCGGCTACCTCGCCTACACGCTGATCCCGTATCTGGGGTTCTGGGGCGCGCTCTTAGTCTCGCCGTTTCTCGTCGCGTTCATCGGCATCCTGATCGAGCGGCTGCTGATCCGCCGGCTATACGGCCGGGACCCGCTCTACAGCCTGCTGTTGACGTTCGGGCTCGCCTTCATGATCGAGGACGGGACACGCTTTATCTGGGGCGCGCAGAGCTTGCCTTACCAGATCCCGGGCTGGCTCGCGGCGCCGCTCTCCAGCACGTATTTCTTCCTGACCGGCTATCGCGTGTTCATGATGCTGTTGGTCGCGGCGGTGGTGCTGGGATTGTTCCTGATCCTCAATCACACGCGCCTCGGCCTGCGTATCCGCGCCGGCACGCTCGACCTCGAGACGGTGTCGGTATTGGGCGTCAACGTGCGGATGCTGCGCAATTTGAACTTCGGGCTCGGCATCTACCTCGCCGGTCTCGCCGGCGTGCTCGCGATCGGCATGCTCGGGCTGCAGCCGACGATCGGCGACAATCTGATCATGCCGAGCTTTATTGCGATCATTGTCGGCGGGCTCGGCAGCCTGCCCGGGACGCTCGCCGGAGGATTGTTGATCGGCGTCGCCTCGGGGGTCACCAGCGTGTTCTTCCCCTCGGCGAGCGAGGCGGTGATGTATGTGATGATGGCGGCCGTGCTGATCGTGCGGCCACGCGGTCTGCTCGGCGAGGAAGGCCGCTTCTGATGCCGCGGCTCGACAAGCGCGCCGCTGACCTTCTGATCTGGTTCGTGCTGCTTACCGCGCCGTGGTGGCTGCCGGCGGCGGGAAGCTATGTCGAGCTCGGGACGCATGTTGTCGTATACGCGCTGGCGGCGATGGCGCTCAATTTCCTCCTCGGGTTCACCGGCGTCCTGTCGTTCGGCCACGCGGCGTATTTCGGGCTCGGCGCCTACGGCACCGCGATGACGATCAAGTATATCTACCCCAGCACGCCATTGGGGATGCTGGTCGGGGTCGTCGTCAGCACCGCCGCCGCGGCGGCGATCGGCCCGATGATCGTGCGGCTGCGCGGCGTCTATTTCGCGATGTGCACGATCGCATTCGGCCAGGTGTTCTATTTCATCGCGTTCCAGTGGCGCTCAGGGACGGGCGGTGACGACGGGGTCAGCGCCTGGCACCGCATACCGCTTGATCTGGGCTTCGCCCGGATCGACATCCTCAACAGCTCCAAGGCTTTCTATTTTTTTGCGCTGGCGGTGTTCGCGGTATGCGTGGCGGCAATGGCGTTCCTGCTGCGCTCCCCGTTCGGGCGCACGCTGCTGGCGATCCGCGAAAACGAGCGGCGCGCGCGGTTTCTCGGGATTCCCGTGGATGTACACATCTGGACGTCGTGGATCATCTCCTGCTTCTTCGTCAGCGTCGCCGGCGCGCTGTTCGCGCTCATGAACAACTTCGTCGATCCGCGCGCGCTGCGCTGGGACCAATCGGGCAATTTTGTAATCATGGCGGTATTGGGCGGAATGCGCTCGTTTTGGGGGCCGCTGATCGGGGCCGCGATCTTCCTGTTCCTGCAGGATTACATCTCGAGCCATACCGAGAACTGGATGTCGTTCATCGGGCTGTTCTTTGTGCTGATCGTGCTGTTTTTCCCGCGCGGCGTGCTCGGCCTCGTGCGCCGGCGATCCGCGTCGTGAGCCTCCTCACGGTCGACAGCGTGACGCGGCGGTTCGGCAGCCTTATCGCGGTCAACGATGTGTCGATGGTTGTCGAACCCGGCGAACTGCGCGCGGTGATCGGCCCCAACGGCGCCGGCAAGACGACGTTCTTCAACCTGATCAGCGGCTTCCTGCAGCCGAGCAGCGGCCACATTGTATTCGACGGTGACGACATCACCGGCCTCCTGCCGGCCCGTCGGGTCTGGCGCGGCATCGCTCGCACCTTCCAGATCACCGAGGTGTTCCCCGAGCTGACGGTGCGCGAAAATCTGCGCATCGCCGTCGAGGTTGCCTCGGGCTACCGGCTGCGCCCGTGGATCTCGCGCGCTAAGAACGCCGAGATCGCCGTCCGGGTCGACGAACTGGTAGGAATGGGAGGGCTCGGCCACGCAAGCGATCGGCTGGTCGGCGAGTTGAGCCACGGCGACCAGCGCGCCAGCGAGATCATGATGTCGCTGGCGCTGAAGCCGCGCCTGTTGCTGCTCGACGAGCCGACCGCCGGGATGGGCGACCAGGAAACCTACGACATCACCCAGCTCATCCGCCGGCTGCATCACGAGCAGCAGCTGACCATCGTGCTGATCGAGCACGACATGCGGGTGATTTTCCATCTCGCCGACCGCATCATGGTGTTGGCCGAGGGGGCGGTGCTTGCTGAGGGCACGCCCGCTGAGATCGCAGCCAACGAGGCGGTGCAGGCCGCTTATCTTGGGCAGGCCCTATGAACGCGCTGCAAGCCGAGGGGATGCATACCTATTATGGCAAGAGCCATATCCTACGTGGCGTCAGCCTGACGGTGGAGCAAGGGCGGATCACCGCGCTCCTCGGCCGCAACGGCGCGGGTAAATCGACAACCTTGCGTAGCCTGATGGGGCTGACCCCGCCGCGCGAGGGCCGGATCGAGATTTTCGGCGAGGATACGACGCGCTGGCAGCCCTATCACATCGCCGGGCTCGGTGTCGGCTATGTACCCGAGGGGCGGCGGGTCTTCCCCAACCTCACCGTCGTGGAAAACTTGCGCGTGCCGGTCGCGCGCAGCGGGCCGTGGAACGAGGAGCGGGTCTTCGCGCTGTTCCCGCGCCTCGCCGAGCGCCGCAACAATCGCGGCCGCCAGCTCTCGGGCGGCGAGCAGGAGATGCTGTCGATCGGCCGCGCGCTAATCCTCAACCCGAGCCTGTTGATCCTCGACGAACCGTCGCAGGGTCTCGCGCCGCTGATCGTGCGCGAGGTGTTCGACGTCGTCGCGCGGATGCGCGACGAAGGCATATCGGTGCTGCTGGTCGAGCAGAACGCGCGGATGAGCCTCGAAATCGCCGACAATGCCTACGTGCTCGACGACGGCGCGGTGGTCTATTCGGGAACCGCCGCCGAGCTGCGCGCCGACGAGGCGCGGGTCCAGGAGCTGGCCGGCGCCAGCGCCGAGGCCTGGTCGCATGAAAGCGCTCCAGAGTAGGGCCTTGGATCATCCTGGTCCCGTTGCCGCGGTTTCCGGAACGAGAAGGACTGAGCATACCGAGCCTCGCGGCAGCTGCGGACCCCTGCAATTCGAGGCGGAGAGACCGGTGTCATTGGCTGTTTCGTATCGGCAAGGTCTCAAAAAGGGCATGACCGGAAGCCCCGAAAACATGAAATCAATGGCCGCTTAGACGTGGATTCCGTTCTCTAATGGGTCAAGGGCGACGGCTCGGTGGTGAGCGATATCGACGCTGTCGGGTGTCTGCGTTCTCTACGTGCTCAATGGGGCACTTCATGGGGTCAGCGGGGTGCGGAGCGGCTCGGTTGAAATCGCAGTCGGCCTTGGCCGCATGGGAACACGGTCAAACACGACATCGACGACCTCTTAGTGTGGGCCATGATCGCACTGTGGACGCACAAGGACGACGTGGAGGTTCGGGTTCCCGAGGAACCCGCTGCGCCACGGGGTTGGGGCAGCGTCGAGAGCTAAACCCTTTACGAGCATCGCGGGCGGGCAACTCAACCCGCTGTTCCACGTGGAACAAATCTCACTAAGATCGTATGGGTGAAGAGGCCGTGTTGCGGGATGAGTTCACCTTCGAACTGGAAACCGCCTGCGAGATCGAGCAATTCATTTGGCGTGGCACAGCGGATGAGTCCGTCCGTTTTCTGCGTGACACGAGTTCGCGGATGTGGCCATAGCGCAATGTCAGCGAAGCTGCAGCCAGACCCAAGCCTGGTGCTAGGAGGCGGGGTCGTCGGGGCGATGTCGGTGGCAACTTCCGTTCCACGTGGAACAGGCTCCTGTCGATCTCCACCGCAGTCTCGACATCACCACGAGCGTGGCGCGCGAGGGCAAAATTCGATAGCCGCCTCCTGTTCCAGGTGGAACGCGACCCGTCCGTTCTGCCAAATGCGCGATCGTCACGGGGATTGCATCAAGAGCTGGGGACCGCATCAAGAGCTATAGCACCCGTGTGCGACCTTAATAAGTCGCCGAAACTCCCGCATCCCCTCCATTCGAGCTTTGGAGTAGCGACCGTGGATCCAGTTGCCGTGCCGGCGATGGGGGACCGACATTGGCGGTTTCCGCAAAGCCCGAAATGCTGCCCAGCCGGTCGGGGCGTTCGATCGCGCTCTCATATCGGCTCTTCGCGCTCGGGCCATAGAGAATCTCCAGTGGCAGCGAGATGAGGGGCTGTTTCCAGGAACCGGGTCACCGCCCAAGCAATGGCCCGTTTGTCTCGATTACCGGTGTCCAGGAGGGCCAACCGCTCCAGTGCGGATAGCTGGTGCGGTGCTACCTCTATAGGCACCAACACGCGCCCATGCCGACGCCGCTCGCGATATGCCTCGCTGCGCTCGCGTGCCCGCTCCCTAGTTTCCTGCCTCACCGTCATCGCGTCACGCTTTTACCTCAATTCGCTCGCTGCGCTCAGCCGTAGCGCATGAGCGGCAGTGGCGCGCCGATAGCCGACGCTGCCTCCCGGCTGCAACTTCTTAGGGCTTCTCAGTGTGAATTGAGCGAGCCCTAAACGAGCTTCACATTCCAAAAAGAGGGCGCAAGGAATTTGGGGACATCCCGAACGTTCCTTCGGGCAGCGGATGGCTGGAGCCACTGCCCCCACGGCACATAGGTTACCTCGCTCAGCGCGACCCTTTGGACCTCCTCGGCAAGCCACTGACGCTTCGGTTCGTCGGGTGCGCGCACCCACTCGGTAACGAGCTTTTCAAGCTCGGGCACGTCCGGCCAACCAAACCAGGCGCGTGGGCCTGCACCCGACAAGCCGAAGTGAACGGCGGGGTTACTCACATCTGCAGCCTCCCACCAGCTAAACAGCAGGTTCCAGCCGCCTTTATCGGGCGGCTCCTTGTGCGTGCGCGCGATCAGGCCTGTTGACCAATCCATTGCCTTCAGGATGACTCTGAAGCCGATCGAATTCGAGCCGCCGCTGAGTGACGATCGCCGCCGCACTGAGAAAGGGTCTGTCGGTGATCTGGAGTATCACGATGGGTTGCCCGTCGTAGCCCGACCCTTTCACCAGTTCCCGCGCTTTTGCGAGATCGTGCTCTGCAATTGGCGTCCATCTGGTCTCGTATGGAGTGCCGCAGGCGAACGCCGAAGGACAGGTGCGGTAATACTGCGACTGGCCGATCGCCCAAGCGAGAAAAGTTGTCTGGTCCATCATGTGGAGCAGCGCCTGCCGCGCCTTCTTGTTGTTGAAGGGCGGGTGTAGCCAGTTCGGCCGCAGCCAGCCTTGAACACCGAGCGGATCAAAGAGAAACGTTCGCAGAGCCGGGTTCTGCTCGATCTTGGGAATGAAAGCGATCTCGGGTTCCTGCCACCAATCAACCTCCCCGGATGCAAGCGCTTCAGACGCCTCCCAGGGGTCGGGGATGTAGCGCCAGACCACCTTATCGAGATAGACCTTTTTGCCTCCCGCCGAGCCGCTAGGCGTTTCGTCGCGTGGAACGTAATCCTGGTTCCGCAGATATACGATCTGTTCGCCGGGCTGCGATCCGTCGGGCGCAAATTTGAACGGTCCGGAACCCACGATTTCTTTGATCGGCTCATCGGCGGAGGTGGCGGCGATCCGCGCCGGCATCATAAACGGCACGTTGCTAGACGGCTTCCCGAGCGCGTCAAGGACCGGGCCGAAGCGCTCACCTAGCTCGAGCGTGAAGTTCTGTTTGTCGGTCGGCGTCAGTTTCGCCGTATGAGCCATCAACAACTGGCCAAAGCGATCTCTCTTGCCCCAGCGCTTTAACAACTCGACGCAATCCTCCGACACGACCGGCTGACCGTCGTGCCATTTCAGCTCGTCGCGTAGCGTAAAGGTATATTTCATGCCATTGGTAGACACGCTCACCCGGTCGACCATCTGCGGTTTGACCTGCAAGTCCTCATCGATGCCGAATAGGGTGTCGTACACCAGATAGCCGTGGTTGCGGGTGATGTACGCGGTGTTCCAGATCGGATCGAAGACCTTCAAGTTCGCCTCAGCGATAAAGCGCAAGGTCTGAGCGTCGTTCTGGGCGCGGACGGAGGGGATACGGAGCGTCGCAGTGGCGGCCGCAGCAGCGGCACCTCCGACGATCCGCCGCCGGCTAATCCGCTTCATCGTCGCCTCCCTGCGACTAGCGCGATGCCGCCTTCGAGACTGTGCCCAGCCCCGCGACGTGACGAATGTTTGCAAACAGCACAGATCGATGTGCCTTGCTTATGCCGATTTTGCATCAAGTATAAGCTCGACTTTGCATTGGACCTAAGCCCGAAATGGTCCGTATCCTCGCGTCCCGCAGCCATATTCATTCCTGGAGGGCGCCGATGAGTTGCTGCGACGAAAGCACCGCCCGGGTGCCTGGCATCGAGGTGTCACGGCGCACGCTGTTCAAAGGCGCGGCGCTGGTCATGAGCGTCATACCGGCAGCGCGACCCGACCGGGCCGAGGCGCAAGGAGTGCAGGTGAAGCTCGCCTATTGCAGCCAGCTACTGTGTGGCGTGCCGTACGAGGTCGCTCGCTCCTCCGGGCTGTTCAAAAACCACGGGCTCGATGTCGAGCTGGTCTACACCCGAGGTGGCAATGCGGCGATGCAGGCGCTTGTCGGCGGCGCGGTCGATTACGCCGCCACCGCTCTCGATGTCGCGATCCAGGCCTACGTCAATGTCGGCGCATCGATCCGCCGCTTTGCAGTCACCGGACGGCTTCCGCTATTCGCCCTCGTCACGGCGCCAAAGACTGCTGACAAGATTCAATCGGTGAAGGACCTGGAGGGCAAGACGGTCGGGGTGTCGGCACTCGGCAACGCCGACCATGCGCTGACCCTCTACCTGTTGAAGCAGGCTGGTGCCGACGCGGCCAAGGTCCAATTCGCGACGATGGGGGTCAACCTTCTGGAGGCGCTGCGCCAGGGTCAGATCGATGCCGGCGTCGTGCAAGAGCCGGCGCTGACGTTGTTAAAGCGGGCCGACGCCCGTGTGCTGATGAACGGCATGGACCTCGAAGACGCCAAAAACCATCTCGGTAACTCGTTCGAGTTCATGGGGGTTGCGGTGCGCGCTGACGAGGTCGAGCGGCGCCGGCCGGAGATGGTGGCGCTGTGCCAGGCGCTGGCCGATGCGCTCAAGGTGTTGCGCGGCATGACTGGCGAGCAACTGGTCGCGGCGCTGCCGAAGGAGATGACCGCCGGGCTCGATCTCAAGGAACTCGCCGACATTCTCGTGCAGCACCGCGATGCACTCTACCCGGAAACAGTTGGCATCGATCTCGACGCCGCCGGGCGGGTCGAGCACGCGCTGGAGATCGGCGGCCTGATCAAGGCTGGCTCGAAGGTCTCCGGGCTGCACGACACAACGATCGCTGGAGGCTGATAAGCTGCGTGTCCGCGAACTGACGATCGCCTATGGCGAGGAGCCGGTCCTCGCAGGCGTTAATCTGGCCGTCTGAGCCTCCCCCGCATTGGTGGACACCTTTGTTAAGCTCCGCAGGGAGCGGAAAGGTGTCGAATGGGCCGCGGACGTCGGCAGTTTACGGATGAGTTCAAACGGGAAGCGGTAGCGTTGCTGGCGAGCAGCGGTCGGCCGCTGACGCAGATTGCTGGGGAGCTGGGGATTGCCCCCTCGATGCTTCGCAATTGGCGTGATCGGAGCGGAGGGCGGAATGCGGGGCCGGCGTTGCGCCCCAACACGCCGGCGTCGGCCCCGCATTCCGCCCCGGACCCGGCGGCAGAAATCTCCCGGCTTCGCCGTGAGAACGATCGGCTACGGATGGAGCGCGACATTCTAAAAAAACCTGTGGCCATCTTCTCGGAACCTCCGAAATGAGGTTGCGCCAGATCGAGGATCACCGGGACGTCTGGCCGGTGCGCGTCATGTGCGATGCACTGGGCGTGTCACCGTCAGGACGCCTCGAATTACCCGGTCTTTGAGTAGCCGAGGGGCCGATTTCGGGGTTTGGGCTCGCGATTTTTCGTCCCGGCTGGCCTGCCGATCTGCGAGTTGCGGTCGGCCGCGGCCCCAGCATCGGGGTCTGGCGTCATGCAGGCGCGGTTTGCCCCTTGAGCCAGGCCAGGCGGGTGAAATTGTAGACGAGATTAGCCATGCCGATCTTGGCGCGGGCGCGAACCATGCCGACAGTCCGCACGATCAGGCCGAGGCGACATTTTTGGGCGGCGAAGACATGCTCGACGCGAGCGCGTATCCGCGCGCGGGTGGCATTGCCGCGGGCGATGTGCGCCGGCATCTTGCGTCCTCGCGGCTTCTTGCGCTGAAACTGCGGCTTGAGGCCACGCCGTTCGAGCAGGACCAGGTTTGCCACCGAGCGGTAGGCGGTATCGGCCCACACATCGCTGGCGGTGTTGTCGCAATCGAGCACCGCGCCGAGTTGGCTGCCGTCATACCGGGCCGCATGCGTCACGATATAGCGCCGCAAAAAGCCGTGCTCGCGGTCGACGCCGATATGGTTCTTGTACCCGAACATCGGCACAGCGATCTCCGCTTGGCGCTTCTGGCCCTCGCTCGGCGGCACCTCGCGCTTCTTGCCGCGTTTCAACGTCCAGCGCCCGTCGCGGTCGATCTGCGAGCGCCGCGCTGGCTTCCAGTCGGCAGGGATGCCGCCGCCCTTGAGGGTATCTTTCTCCGCCTGGGTCAGCCGGGGCCGGCGCGCCTCGATCACCGTCGCGTCGACAATCTGACCGCCCATCGCCAGCCAGCCTTTGGCGCGAAGCCGCTCATCAAACCGTGCAAAGAGGCGCTCGACCGCACCGGCCCCCGCCAGCTGCTCGCGGTAAAGCCAGATCGTCTTGGCATCGGGGACGGGATCGTGCAGCGCCAATCCGACAAACCGCATAAACGACAGCCGGTCCTTGAGCTGATATTCGGTCTGCTCGTCCGACAGCGTGTAGAGCGTTTGCAGGACCAGGACCTTGAACATCATCACCGGGTCGTAGGGTGGGCGGCCTCCCTTGCTCCGATCCGAGCGCGACAGCGCCGCTTCAAGCTCACCACGGAAAACCTCAAAATCGACTACCAGCGTCAGCCGTTCCAACGGATCGCCGGCTGCAGTCAGCGCTTTCAGCCGCTCATCGCCATCAAAAAATCCCGGTTGTCCCGCCATCGCCGATCCCCCGTACCCCCGGCGATATCGAATCAGCGATCAACCCCAAACGCTACGGGTTTTTAGAAGCGTCCGTCAGGCTACTACGCTTGGCGGTCACGGCCCGAGAGCCCGCGCAAGATCGCCAATCGTGAACTCCTGGGCGATATCCAGCGAGTTCATGCTCACCACCGGGAACGATATGGTGCGCCGCGCATCCATGCCGAGTTGCGCGCCGCCACAACTCTGGTCGCCCGTTCCGTTGCTATCGCTGCCGGCCGAGAAATCACCGGGGAGCGCATCTTCATGCGCTCCAAGGTCTTGTACCTGACGCTGGAGGACGATGTTGAGGAACTCGCCCGCCGCATCCAGGCGGCTTGCCGGCACCATAAGGTCGACTATGGCGATATCGATGGCTGGCTGTACATCGATGCAATCACCAACGGGTGCAAGCTCACGAAGGCCGACCGCGATGGGAACCGTATAAGCCAACCTGCTCCGCTACCAAGACGCGCTACCGCCGACCACATCGCCCCGTTTGATAGCCGCACCCCGCGCTCGGCCAACAGCCAGGTCTGCAAGGCCGCCAGCGTCAGGTCGGGATGCGCCTCGATACGAGCCGCCAGTGCGCCCTCTTGCACCGGCGAGAGCTTGCGCGGCCGGTCGCCCCCTCGCAGGCTGGCCGTCACTTGGCCGGTGCGCCGCCGCCGGATCAGCGCCTTGTAGATGTACGACACGCTGACCCGGAACAGCTTGGCTGCAGCCCGCGCCGCCATGCCCCCGTCAACCGCCGCCAAAACCCGCGCCCGCAAATCCTCCGAATAGCTAGATTTCCGATCTGATTGCGCCGCCAGACGATTGTCGGCAACCACTTCCGCTAATAGGCCAGAGTGAGTTGGATGTGCCCGAATTGACCATGGCCGGTAGCGCCAGGCGGGGTGCGCAGTTGGAACCCGTATTCCAGGCGGAAGTTCAGATAACGATCGAGGACGTAACGTAACCCCATCCCGGTGCTCGCGAGCGTGGCGCCGTGTATGCCGCTGGCCGCCTGGTTGTTCTCGTGCACACTGCCGTAGTCCCAGAAGGCATCCGCCTGAAGGTAGTCTGGCAAGCTCAGATCCCCAGTGAGGTCCACCGCGAGCGGTAAGACGCGAAACGGCGGCGAGCGCAGTTCGAGGCTCGCCAGGATGCCGCTCGTGCCGCTCGCGGTCCGCTCGTCGTAGCCACGAATGCTTTCGATCCCGCCCGCACCCAATTGCTCACTCGGCAGCAGGTCACGGTCGGAGCCCTGCGCCGTAAACCTCGCAATCCCACTCATGTTCCAGGGAAATTTGGTGACGCGCACCACATCGACGCGGTCATAAATGTAGTTGGCGCGAATGACGGTCGAGCCGGTTTGTGCCACAAAAGCCGCCGTCGTGTTTTGCGGCGTCATGCCGCCAGGGCTGAGGACAAGCGTATTTTCGAAGGTTGTGCTGCCAAAGGGGTCGGTGGCGGTGGCGGAGTAGATCAACGGGAACTGATCGACTTCAGTGTCTGTCGCGGTAACCAGCACACCGCCGAACGAGACGTTGTTGTTTGTCGTCTTGTAGTCGTAGCCCAGCTTGATCGCGTGCGTCAGCCAGTCGGTGGGGAGCAGCGGTATGATGTAACGCAAGCTCGCCTGCCCGCTGGTGCCGGTTTGACCTAGCGAGGGGCCGACGATCGGCGCTTCCTGCGCGTAATAACCGAACAACTCTACTCTATGCTGCCAGGGCAGCGGCGCGATCCAATCCACCGAGTGCGACAAGAAGCTGGGGTCGGCTCCCGCAGGCCGGCTGTGCCAGAAATTGTCGCTCGACGTGAACTGATAGTTGAACTGCTGGTCGAGCCACAGCGCATTGCCCCAGTTGAACCCGAGGTTCCACCGATCACGGCCTGTCACGGGCACGCCATTGTTTTCGTACCCGGCATAGACGCGGAGCGGCAGACGATCCTGCGTTTGCAACGTGATGTCGGTGCTGAGTGGATCGGCGCTCTTTTCGAGCAACGAGCTGACCGTGCGAAACGAGTTCGCATTGACAAAGTCGAGCCCCTGCCTGAGTTGCACGAGATCGAGCGTGTCCCCCGGCCGGAGGCCGAACTCGTTACTGATCGTCGAACTGGGAAACCACTCGTTCCCTTCGACTTTCACTTGGCCAACGTGAAATTCCGCGACGATGAGCTGCACCGTGCCGGTCGAGACGTTTTGTTCTGGGGCGTAGACTACGACAAAAGGATGCTGGCGATCGCGGTACCAACTCTCAATTAACGCCTAAATCTTCTGTAGCACCGCGAGTGTCAAAGGCTTCCCGATAAAGGCCGACAACTCAGCCCTGACTTCGGGAGCTTCGAGCAATTGCACCTGCTCAATAACCAGTCCCTTGGCGTTCGTCCCCTGCCGGGAAAGTTGTTCGTTCGAAGCGACGATGCGAATGCCTTCGAGCCGAGCCAGAAGCACCTGATCGCCGTTTGGCGGTGGCGGCACGACGATCGGCGGTGGTGTCGGTATTTCGGCCGGCGGGTTCGGCGGCGGCAATTGCGGGGCGATCCGGCGATAGTCCTGAGCGTTAACAACCCCGGTCCAGGAACAGAGCAGTGCAACAAGCAGTATGAGAGTCGAGCGCGTGTTGGCCGCCAAGCCACGAAATTTGATGACCATCGTCTCAACTGCTATCGACGGCGTGTCCTGTGCCGCAACTGCTCCCGCGGCGGCCACCAGTGCGGCGATCAACCAGTTAATTATCTTCGTCGTGTTAGACCCTGCTGACAAGATCTGATGGTATATCTCACGGCGCTGCCGCTTTGAGGAAGGCGGGAAATTGAAAGTTAGTGCCATGGGGAAAGCGTCACCGTTCCGCGTGACAAGTTGATACTGAACCAGCCGCCAACCCCAACCCCACTCGGCGCTTCGAGTTCGAATTTGATCACGGTGAGATAATCTGCAGCCATGTTGCTGCCGGCGAGGTCGAGCAAGTAACCGCCCTGGCCGCTAAGAGCTCCCGATATTACCCGAGTTGCAGTGGATGACAGGCTTTGCTGATACCCGCTCGGGCCGGGTGCGTAGCCGAATTCGGATGTTTTCACCTCAAAGGCGTGAATCTCTCCGTTCGGGGCCCTAGCAAAAATGTCTAGGCCGTTATTGCTTGCGTTTTTGACGGCGACAAAATCGGTGTAACCGGACTGCTTGAGGGCATTGACCGCGATTTGCTCGCCGACCTCGCCTATTTGCGCTTCGGTCATAACACCTAATGACCTCGGATTTATCACGCTTGCAATGAGTTGACTGCCATTTGTCAACCTCACCGCCCCGCCTGACATCACGCTACTCTGAATGACATTGACAGCCGGCACCGCACCGGTCTGTCCCTCTTTGGCAAGGGTTGGGACAACAGTACCAGCCGTGCTGGGCGCTCCTCCCGCAAGCGTGGCCGTCGTGCTTACCCGACCTTCCAGCGCCGCCGCGGACTTTTCCGCATCGATCAGCGTGGTTTCGAGCTTCGTCACGCTGCCGGATAACTGAACACCACTTGGCAGATGTGGACCCGGTAAGCCCAGCAGATTTCCCGCCGTATAGGCCGGGTTGGCGCCCATCTGCTGGAGGATTTGCCCGCTTTGCGTGAGGTTCTGCTGCACGGTTGTCTGGATGTTGGCTGAGTTGAATTGCTGGAGCCATTGTTGGACGGACTGCGCCACCTGTCCCGGCTGCGGTACTGGCGTTTCTTGCGGATTGCTTAGCGCACCCAAGTTGAGGACCTGGTTGACCTGGGTCTGGGTAGCGTCGACCGCGCCCCTCAAATAGTTGATGCCAGTGTTGCTAAACTGATCGGCGAGAGAGAACGCCTGGTCGACCTGTCCTTGGAGATATTGCACGCCGGCAAGAGCTAGCTGCACCGGGATACCGTTCAGCATTGCCGGCAGGTTGACGGATGTCCCGGCGCCTCCTGCGCCGTTCGTCATGTTGGAGGTCGTCGAGGCTGATGCGGTCGAACCGGCTCCGGTCCCATTCGTTGAGACGTCGCCGCCCAATCCCGTCAAACCACCCGTAATCTGCTGGCCCTTTTGAAATGGCTGGGAAGACTGCGGCGTCTCGATGATGGGCGGTTGCGTTTGATTGTCCGCGCCGGCTTGCGCCTGATTTTGTCCATTCTGATCGGTGCCGTTGGCCTGGCTTCCGGTGCTGCCCTGGCCCGGGCTCGGCGAACCCGCATTGTTCCCGGCTGATTGGTTGTCCGCGCCGGTCTGTGCCTGATTTTGCGCGCTCTGCTGGTCAGTTCCCGTCGCGCTAGTGCCGCCCGGTGTGATCCCAAGCATCTGGTCGAGGAAACTATTAAGCTGATCGTTCGTCCAGTTGAGCGGGCTCGTGTCGATCGGTGGCTGCGGCCCGCTATTTGTGTCGATGATGTCGGTTAACGGCACACCGGCCTGGGTATTCGGATTCGAATTTGTGCCAGGTTGCGGTGTTGGGTTGGTTTCTTGGGGTGACGGCCCCGGGGTTGGCTGTGGCGGTAGGTTTGGTCCTGACGATGGACTCGGGTTGGCCCCCGGCTCGGGATTCGGGGCTGGATTGGGCGCTGGATTCGGCTGCGGCGACGGGTTGGGCTCTGGGTTCGGCTGCGGTGACGGGTTAGGCTCTGGGTTCGGCTGCGGTGAGGGGCTTGGGTTTGGTGTGGGGTTGGGGGTCGGTTGTGGCGTTGGGCTTGGTTGCGGGGTCGAGCAATCCTGACAGGCGACCGGGCTTGGTTGGAAATTACTGGGGTTCTGCTGCGGCTGCGCATATTGCGGCTGGATGTATTCGTCGGGGAAGGATTGCAGCGGCAGGCCGCTCGGTGGGCATTGAACCGTGGTAATGCTGAGATTGACGTCGGCGCCCGCGTTTGCCTGGGGACCGGTGATCTTCGGTGCGATCGCAGCAATCGCTGTGAGAGGCTCGGGTATTAATTCAGACTTGTTCTGACAGACGGTGTTGGCTGTTTGAGCCTTTGTAAGTGTCGCCTGTCGTCAAGCAGCCATGATTTTCTCCTTCGCCAGAGGCAGCGCGTCAAGGAAAGTGTGCATCGGGGTTTTGCCGAAGCACCATCGGCCCTGGTGGGGCCGTTGCTCATTGTATTCGACCATCCAGGCATCGAGGTCGGCCTGCAGCTCGTCGATTGTCCGATAGATTTTCTTGCGGAACGCCACCCGGTAAAACTCGTCGAGCACGGTGCGATGGAAACGCTCGCAGATGCCGTTGGTCTGCGGGCTCTTGGCCTTGGTGCGGGAGTGGTCGATGTCCTCGACCGCTAGGTAGAGCTCGTATTCGTGGCTCTCGCTGCCGCAGAACTCGGTGCCGCGATCGGTCAGCACCCGGCAGAGCCGGATCGCGTGCTCGTCGTAGAACGGCACCACCCGGTCATTGAGGATCTCGGCCGCGGTGATCGGTGTCTTGCGGTCGTAGAGCTTGGCGAAGGCGACTTTGGCGTAGGTGTCGATGAAACTCTGCTGGTAGACCCGCCCGACACCCTTCAGCGTGCCGACATAGAAGGTGTCCTGCGCCCCGCAGTAGCCGGGGCACTCGCTCTCGAACTCGCCATGCGCTTCCTTGTCGGCTTTGGCCTTCTCGAGCGCGGCGATCTGGGCCTCGGTCAAGAGAATGCCGTCCTGTGCCACCTTGGCCTCGAGCGCCTTGAGACGCTGCTTCATCGAGGCCAGATCGTGGCGCTGCCACACGCAGCGCACGCCAGCGGGCGAAATCGACAGCCCGCGCCGTTTGAGCGCATCCGACACCCGTACCTGGCCCCAGGCCGGCTGTTCGATCGCCAGCGCCACCGCCGCTTCCTCGATCTCGATCGGCGTGCGGTTCTTCAGGATCGGCTTGCGGCGGCTGATCTCCTGCAAGGCCAGTTCGCCGCCTTTGTCGTACAGCTCCTTGAACCGGTAGAAGCTGTCGCGGCTGTACCCCATCATCTTGCAGGCTTGGCTGACGTTGCCGAGTTGCTTGGCCAATTCCAGCAGCCCAGCCTTCACTCGGATGATCTTCTGTTCCTGGGTCATATCATGATCTCCGTCCCGCCGGAGGGCGGGCCGCGGTCCCAGCTCTGGGGTGAGAACCGCGACCCGCCCTCCGGCTCCGCTTCGGAAACCAACAACGACTGTCAGATTAAGTTCGAGCTAATACACAGGCTCGGTGACGGCGCGGTCGTCGACTGGCCGAAGCCGATCACCGTGCCGGCGCTGTCGCTCGGGTTGGCAAAGCTGATCGTCGCCGCATTCTGCGGCTGCTCAACATAGGCGCCCAGATTGTTATTCCCGACGAGCCCGCCGACCGCGCCGTTGCTGCCGAGGATCGTCGCGGTTCCCGTTGCGCTGGATGTGAGAATCGTGCCGCTATTGACGCCGATCAATCCGCCGACAAACACCGCATCGCTATCGCCGATGACGGCACTGCTAGCGCTCGACCCAATAACAATGCCATCATTCCGCCCGATCAGCCCACCCACACCGCAACAATTGCCACCGCCGGTAACCAGCCCGGCCGCGGTCGAGTCCCGCACCAGGCCGTTCGAATACCCGGCGAGCCCGCCGATGCTGCTCGACGGCGTGTCGGCGTTGCGCACAGCGCCCGATGCGGCGGAGAACGCGATTGTCCCTTGATTGTAACCAGCGACGCCGCCCACCGCATCGAACCCGATCGGACCGGCTACGGTGACGTTGATCTGCGAGGTAGCGTCAAGGATCGTCCCGGTATTCAACGCAATCAGGCCGCCGGCCAGAGTCTTGCCGGTAAACGGCGGCTTCGGGTTCTGTACGCCGTTGTAGTTTATCGTGAATGCCCCGGTCGCGGCGACATTGGCGATCAGTCCGGCATTGGCATTGGCCAGCACGCCGAGTTCGTTGTCCTCGCCATGGTATGAGGTAAAGCCCCCGTCAGTTGCAGAGACGGTCAAGTTCACATTCGCCAGCGTCAGATTGCCGACCTCGGCACTGGCGCCGATGGCTAGGAAAAGCGGCGTATTGAGACCGGAAATCGTGTAGCCCTCGCCGTTGAAAATACCGGTGAAACCGCCGGGGCTGCCTGGTCCGAGCGACGTTGAAATTCCAGTCGCAGAGCTATCGATCCCTGAGGCGGCGGGACCCTGCCAGGTAAAATTCGCGCCGAGCAGGTAACTTGCACTCGGGTCCAACGTAACGAGCATCAGCTGGTGGCTGTTGGTGATGGTCGTCTCGTACTCGGAGGTCAGGATTGGCAACGCGCCGGTCCCTGACCCTGCGGGGAAATAAAAGATACCGCTCAAGGCTCCCGGGTTACTGAGAGTGCCGATCCCGGGCGCTTGGTTACTCGGCGTCGGGGCGTTGCCGAGCAGCGTCTGACCGGAATTTTTGTCCTGCCCAATGCCGACGGAGGTGCCGCTCAGCGCGCCGAACCAGCGGTTCGAATTGAACGTTGCACCGAACGTGTCGCCGCTGCCGAGGAAGCCCGTGTTGAGCCCTGCGTAGCCGCCCAGTGTGCTCCCTGGCCCGGCAGTCACTTTTCCGGCCGCGTAAGTATTGCCGATGTCCCCGCTGTTGGTGCCGACAAAGCCGCCGACCGTGCTCCCCGCACCACCGCTGACGGCCACGATCGCGTAGGAATTGGTGATCAGCCCCGAATTGAGCCCCACCATGCCGCCGAGAACGCCACCGCCCGTCAGAGTGCCGGTGGCATAATCCAGGGTCAGCGTGCCCTGGTTGATCCCTGCGAGGACACCTGCGTCGCCGCCCGCCGTCGCCGTGATCGACGCGTTCGCGACGCCGAGACCCGACACCCTGCCCGTCGCGCCGATGTCGCCAAACAGGCCAGTCGCCGGGAACGGTGAGCTGAAGGTCAGGTTCGAGACGACGTGTCCATTGCCCTGGAGGGAACCGGTGAAGGGTTGCACGGGCGATCCGATCGGGATGAACCCAAACGGCGTGAGCGCGCTCGCATCGATATCTTGTGCGAGGGTGTACGAGGCGGTCGTATCGAGCGCCATCAGCTGCAGCTGTAGCGGATCGTGGATCGTTGTTGAGTAGGCGGCGCGCAGCAGCGGTATGCTGCCGCCGTTGAGAAGAACCCAGACGCCGGAGAAATCGAGGCCGGCGTAGCTGGCCGGATCTCCCACTCCGAGCGAGACATCCGCGACGCCGGCGCTTGACCCGAAGCCAACCAGCCGGAGCTGCCCGGCGCTAATCGTATCAGCAAACGAATTGGTGATTATCCCCTGGTTGCTGCCAGCAAACGCACCGGTCGCCGAACCCCCAATGACGCTGCCAAGGGCTATGCTCTGGCTGATCGTCCCACCGACACCGTTGGCGCCGACAAACCCACCGACCTGATCGGTGCCGGTTCCCGACACCGACGCGAGCGATAGACTGTTGCTGATCGTGGAGGTGTTGTAGCCGACAAACCCGCCAGCATAGCCACTGCCGAGACTCTCCGTGACCGATCCGCTGGCGAAGGATTGGTCGATTCTTCCGCCCTGATTCCAGCCCACCAGCCCGCCGAGCGCCGCTGGTGTTGTGGTCGCCACGCTCGGCCCGTTGGCGGATTGCGCATCGGCAATCAAACCACCGGCGGAGGATTGGCTGATCGTCCCGGACGAATTGAAGCCTACGAGCCCACCGATCACGCTGCCACCACCCGCGCTCACCGCACCGTAAGCGCCCGACGCGGTGATGGTACCGCCAGCGTTGTTGCCCACAAGCCCGCCAGCTGCGCTGTTCGGGCCGCCGAGCACGACAGGGCCGGCGAAGGACTGCGTGATCGTCCCGCGATTCGCACCAACGAGGCCACCGAGCGAGGCTGCATTGCCACCGCCAATCACCGACCCGCCCGCTGAGACGTTGGTCACCGCTCCCGCATTTACCCCAGCAACGATCCCGAGAGCCGCATTGTCGAACGGGGCGTAGACGTCACCATTGACCGTGAGGTTCTGAACCGTTCCCTTTGACCCAATGGCCCCAAACAGCCCCGCAGTAGTGTCGGTCGCCAGGATGAACAGGTTGTTGACCGTATTGCCTTGCCCATCGAGGCTGCCGGTGAACGGCGCGGCAATATTGCCGATTGGCGCGAACCCGCTTCTGACGTTCCAAACGCCCGAGGGCAGCAAGGTCTCGCTGACATCAATGGCGTTGCCGAGCGTGTAGGCCGCGGTTGGATCAAGCGCTATCAGCTGGAGCTGATGGGCGTTGGTGACCGTCGTCGAATATTCCGACCGCAAGATCGGGCGCGTGCTCCCCGGGAAGATCGCCCAGATGTTGGCGAAATCGAACCCGGGGTAGGATTTTGGATCGAACGGCGCGCCGCCGACATCCGTGACGCCGGTTTTTGATCCGATCTGGACGCCGGCCGCGACGCCCGTGGTCCCGCTGTCCCAGTACGAGGTGGTAATCGTGCCCTGATTGTTGAAGACAACGCCTGAACCAGCCCCTCCCACAATCTGCCCGCTCGCGTAGGACTGGCTGATCGATCCCTTGTTGAGGCTGACAAGACCGCCGCTGTTGCCGCTGTCGACCGCTCCGGTGGCATAGGATGCGGTGATGATGCCGGTTGCCTCGTTGGTGCCGACCAGCCCGCCGGCGCCGGCGCCGAAACTCTTGACGATCCCGCTAGCATAGGAATTGGTGATCAAACCAAAATTATCGGCGACCAGACCGCCGCTCGCCGCTGCTGGTCCCGTCGCATAGGAATTTTGGATCAAGCCGGTTTGTTCATTTGTGCCGACGAGCCCGGCGAGGTTTTCTGCGTTGGTGCTGATTACGAGGAGCGTTTTTTGTGTTGCGGTCGCGGCGGAATTGGTGATCGCGCCGCTGTTGTCGCCGACGAAGGCGGCTGATTTCAGCGAGTTTGCGAGCGTCGGCGCGAGCAAGCGGGCGAAAATGTCGGAAACCGTCGACTGATCGATCGTTCCCGTGTTGATGCCGGCCAGCCCGCCCGCGGCAGTGGTCGTCCCCGTGACCGCGACACCACTCGCACTGGAGTTGGCGATCAAACCGGCGTTGGCACCCGCGATACCGCCGGCGACGTCACCACCGACCCCCGCGCCGCTCTGGATGGTGGAATTGGTAATCGATCCGCCGGCCTCATTTTGCCCTACCAGCCCACCGACAATCCCGAGATAGCCAAAAATCGCATTGGGTACCGGTGTGCCGGATGAGCTTGAGGTCACGTTGGCGAGGGTAATGCTGCCGCTGTTGTCGCCGGCAATGCCGCCCACCAACAATCCACCCGAGACGCCCGTACCGGTCACGCCGTCGATCGTCCCGCTGTTGACGCCGGCGACGCCGCCGGTGGTGCCGTTGCTGCCATTCCCTCCGGAAACGGATAGCCCAGCGGTCGAGGAACTGAAGATCAAGCCGGAGTTCGCGCCGACGAGTCCGCCGGTCGTATTGTTGCTATTATCGGCGCTGACCACCGAGCCAAACGTGCTGGACCCGATTGTTTTAGTTACGGCATTGACCCTGACGACGATCCCGGCGTTGCTCCCGGCCAACCCGCCGATATTGGCGCCGCTGCTCGCCGTGCCGCTAACGGACTCACCGGCGAGCGTTAGATTCTGCACCAGCCCTTGCGGGCCGATGACGCCGAAAAGGCCGACATTCGACGCCGAGGAGGTGATCGTCAGGCGGTTGATCGAGTGCGATTGCCCGTCAAGCAAGCCGACAAACGGTGCCGCGCTGGTGCCGATAGGCGTGAACTTGAACAACGACGAGCCCGTAGCCGACGCGTCGATATCGGCGCCGAGTGCGTAGTTCTGGCCCAGATTGTTCTGGATGTTCTGCAGGTCGTAGGGCGTGTTAACGAGCAGCGACTGGAAAAGAAGGGCTCCAGAGCCGAGGGTGACATTTACGGCGTAGGATTGCGGGTTCGTATAGCTGACTGGATTAACCGCCTTGTTACTGGTGTTGTCCTGCGAGTTGAAGAGGAAAGAGGCTGAACCGTTCGGCCCGATAGAGACTTGCGCTCCGTTATTAAAGTTGATCGTGCCGGTTCCGGTACCCGTGTTGTCGGCGCGCAGGGTCAATGTACCGTTTGCCGCGCTGTTGATCACGGCATTGATATTGATATTACGAAAGGCGCTCAGGCTCAGCGCGGCGCTTGACGCCCATGACAGAGGCGCCGCCACCGTGATGTCTCCCGCGCCGCTGCTCTGCGTGCCGGGACCCGTCGCTCCGGTCACGTTTGTGGTAAGCGTTACGTTGCTGCCGGCCGCGAGGCTGGCGTTTAGCGTCGTCGCAGCATTGGCGTCGACCAGCAAGTCGACCGGGTCTAGCAACCATTGTCCCGCTTTAACGACCCCGCCGGTAATCGACAGCGTGTGACCCGAGGTCTCGACCGTCCCGCCGGTGCCACCACCCGCACCGAGCGCCAGCGCGGTGCCGGCAAAGCTGGTGTCGCCGCCCTGGCCTCGGACCGGATGGCTCTTAATTGAGATCGCGCCGCCATTCCCTGTGCCCGAGGCGGACACGTCGAGCGTCGCTGACGGTCGCACGGCGATATTCTCGCCCCGCGAGATGATCCGGCCGCCCGAACCGTCAGCATTGCGTGCGGCAACGGTACTATCAACGCTAACAGTGCCCTTTGGCGCCACCAGCCACACCTGGCCATTGATCGTGGCGATGCCTGACGCCGCTATCGTATTGCTGGTGTTACCGGCAAGTGCGTAGACATTGCCATTGGCCGCCGCGAGCTGCGCCGCCGCCGCCACGATCGTTCCGGTGTTGGTAACGTCGCCAGCACCTGCTTTGACGACGATGCGTGGATCGCCACTGGCCGGACGCAACAGAATGTCGTCTCCCGCGGCCAGTACGGCGCGGCCGTTTGCGGCGGCTATCTGCCCACTGTTCGAGACCGACCGGCCCAAGAGGACGACATCGCCATTCTGCGAGACAATCTGGCCCGCATTCGACACGTCTCCCGCCGAATTGCCCCGAAACCGGAGCGCCGCGCCGCCCATGAACGCATCGTTCGATACGTCGCGGGTCGAGGCGACAAAACTGCCCCCCGTCACCACTCGCCCGCTGGGGCCGACAACCACGCCCTGCGGGTTGACGAGGTAGACACTGCCCGTGGCCGTTAGCGAGCCGGAGATTTTTGATAAATCGCCGCCGGTAACACGATTGAGGGTGGCGCCAGCGCCATTGTTGAACTGAACACCGTTACCCTGGCCAATTGAAAAGCTTTGCCAGTTGATGATCGCGTGCGGGCTCGTCTGGCCGATAGCCAGCCCATTTGGTGTTGGCTTGATCGCGCCGGCACCTGCCACGAACTGACCGCCGGTGGGCAACGCGCTTCCCGCAAGCAGCAGGTTTGCGGGGAACACACCGCCAACAGTCGCGGTGACCACAACGGTCACGTACCAGCGTGCACGAAGTCCTTGCCCTAGTCACGGACACGGAACCGCAACCCTTTCTCACTGCCCTCCTGGCAGACGGGGACGACCAGCCCTAGTTATCCCACCGTCGTTTGATGTTTTTTCTATAAGCCGGAGGTCATTGGAAAGCCTCTGATATTCCTAGATAAGACGCAATCACAATTTTCAATTCTACCGAAAAAAGCAGTTGCTCCTGTTCCACCGTGGGTGCAGGCGACGGACTATGCAAAACATCCGGGGATGACCGCTTACGGCACATCTGACCCGTTGCCGAGCGTCACGGTGATCGTCGGCTTATCCAACCGACAGTCGACGTTCGGCCCTGGCCGTTGGACCAAGGTTGGGTCATCGCTGCGGCAACGGCGGCGCGATCGGTGACGATGCCTTTGCCAAAGGAGGCGAGGACGCTGTTCGCAGTATCGGTGATCCAGGCGGGCAGATCGGCTGGATTGCGCTCCCGCACCATTCCGTGGAAGCGGTCGACCAGGTCGCGGGCCGTGACCAATGTCGGCACTCCTTTCTCGATGCGCGCGACGGTAATCGCATCGCCCTTGGTCAGATGGTCGCGCTCGCTCAGCAGCAAACGGGTCAGCATCCGGGCTGGCGGCGGCTTTCGTAACCTCTCGCATCCGGCGCTTTCGGCACGGCGGCGACGTGTCGCCCATTCGGGATACCGCCCGGCGCGACCTGTTCGCTTACATCGAAGGCTACTACAATCGTCAGCGGATCCACTCCGCCATCGGATACATCACCCCCGATCAGGCAGAGGCGAAATCCGCCTAACCCGGTGTCCACTCTTCCGGGGGAAGGTCACTCCACCGCAGTCTCGACATCACCACGAGCGTGGCACGCGAGGGCAAAATTCGATAGCCGCCTCCTGTTCCACGTGGAACGGCACTCGTCCGTTCTGCAAAATGCGCGATCGTCACGGGGACGCTAGGGGGTGCGCGTGTAAGCATACCGCCAAGTATACCATGCCCACGAAAAGCGGCCTCGCGGGGGCTCACGCGCCCCCGGCATGGAGCGGGGCGGGGGATTGCAGCGCCCGAGCTGCGCTCTCGGCGCAGGTAGAGTGCGCCTACCGCGACGACCCCAATTTTGCCGTTCGTACGGAACCGTACGCTCACCCTCCGCGTTGCCGTAGTGGGGACAAACAACAGGGGGCGGCCGAAATGTCGCTATCTGGCACCGGTTCCGATCCGAGACGCTGGCGGGAGTGGGCACGGACAACGCGTTCGATTGCCACGCAACTGAAGACGGAGACTTCTCGCCAAACCATGAACACGGTCGCCGATACGTACGACCGGGCCGCCGACAGAACCGAAAGCCGCGCTGCCCCGAGAAAGACTAAACCCCCGGCCACCTAACGCTGATGCAGGGCCAGCGCCCTGTCGTCGGGCAGAACGCTGGCCCCTCCGGTCCCCGCGAAGCGTCAGCCCCCTTGGGGACGGATAGCCAGTATAAACATAGGAGGGGGTAATCGGATGAAAGAACAAGTCGCAGAGATCGTGGCCGCGTATTTGCGCAACAACAGCGTTGGTCCGAGCGACCTCCCGGCGATTATTGCGCAGGTCTACCAATCTCTGGCTGAGCTTGGTCAGCCTCGGGCTGAGGAAGCTCCACTCCAGCCAGCCGTGCCCATCCGGCGCAGCGTCAACCCGGAATACATCACCTGCCTGGAGTGCGGCGCCAAATGGACGATGCTGCGGCGGCATCTCGCGACCGCCCATACCCTGACGGCTGCCGATTATCGCGAACGTTGGAGCCTGCCGACCGACTACCCGCTGGTTGCCCCTAGACCCAATGTCCGCTGAGTGATCGGCGGCCCGTCCTCGGCATGCACACTGTCGAGGGTTGTGGCGGATGACCGGCACAGAGCCTCAAGCATGGGGGACGGGCCTGATGGACGATATCACTTTTGTCGGATTGGACGTGCACAAGGCGACGGTATGTATTGCGGTAGCAGAGGGCAGGCGCGGCGGCGAAGTACGACAGCTCGGGGTTTTCGAGAACCGTCCCGAGATCCTGAGTAAGGTGGTGTCGCGGCTCAGTAAAGGCGGTCGGCGGCTCAGCTTGTGCTACGAAGCTGGCCCTTGCGGCTACGGACTTCACCGGCTGCTGACCGGTTACGGGCATGAGTGCGTTGTGGTAGCGCCGTCGCTGATCCCGATGAAGGCGGGCGACCGGGTCAAGACGGATCGCCGCGATGCGCTGATGCTGGCGAAGCTGCATCGGGCCGGCGAGCTGACGGCAATCTGGATACCCGATGCCGCTCACGAGGCGATGCGCGATTTGGTGCGGGCACGGGCGACCGCGGTTCGGGTGTTGGTCAAAGCGCGACAACACCTGCAAGGCTTCCTGCTGCGCCATGAGCGGATTTACCGCGGGGCTCGCGCCTGGACCTTGGCCTATCGACGCTGGCTGTCGACGGTGCAGTTCGAGCATCCGGCTCAGCAGATCGTGCTGCAGGACTACATTCATGCTGTCCAGGAAGCTGAGACCCGACGCGACCGGCTGACGCAGCAGATCGAGGAGCTGCTGCCGAACTGGTCGATGGCGCCCGTCGTCGCGGCTCTCCAGTCGATGCGCGGGGTCGCCCTCGTCGTGGCGGTCACCGTCGTGGCGGAAGTCGGTGACTTTCGCCGCTTCGCTAATCCCCGGCAGCTGATGGCCTATCTCGGCCTGGTGCCGAGCGAGCACTCGTCCGGGCGCTCGGTTCGACGTGGTGGCATCACCAAGGCCGGCAACGCCTTGGCGCGGCGCGTGCTCATCGAAGGGGCCTGGACTTACCGCATGTCGGCGCGGGTGAGCCGTAAGCTTCACGACCGCCTCGAGGGGCTGCCCGCGGCGGTGCGCGACATCGCCTGGAAAGCGCAGCTCCGCTTGTGCGCGCGATATCGGCGCCTGGCTGCGACCGGCAGGCCGAAAGTTGTGGTTACGACCGCGATCGCCCGCGAGATGGTTGGCTTCATCTGGGCGATTGCCCGCCTCGCGCAGCCGGCTCTGGTCTGATCAGGTGCCGCCCTCCATCGCAGCCGGAACCAGGTGAGGAGCTGCTGGACATAATGTAACCGATGCGCAGGGCGGGGGGCAGGGCCGCGGTGGGGAACCCTCCCGCGCTGTTATGAGCCGGTCCCCGGATCGACGCTCGTCCCTAGAGTGAGGCAGCCCCAAGACGAAACCACGGTCATGCGGTACCCAACCCGCGCATGAGAGCTTGTTCAACCGGCGTCTTCGGGTCCTGTCTCCTGCCCTGCGCATCCTACGGCCTGCCCCATCCGCCGCCGCGGAACAGAAAAGCGCGCCCGACCTCTTGAAAGCGAACATGAGAGCAGGCTGTTGAAGAAGTCGGTGGCATCGGCGGCGGAGGCATGATTCTCTCGATGAGGGGTATTCGTCGAGGGGAACGATGCGGGGACCAGACGAGCGTTCGGGGCAGCTGTTTTCCTACGTCGATCTTGAGCAGCGGATACGGCCGGATCATCCGCTGCGCGCCATTCGGGAGCTGACGGATTCGGCTCTGATAGCGCTGTCGCGCGATTTCTCGGCGCTCTATTCTGGCATGGGCCGGCCATCGATTGCGCCGGAGATGCTGCTGCGGGCGATGCTGCTGCAGGCGTTTTACTCGGTTCGCTCGGAGCGTCAACTGATGGAGCGGCTGGAGTTCGACCTGCTGTTCCGCTGGTTTGTCGGGCTGGGGATGGACGATCCGGTGTGGGATCACTCGACCTTCTCGAAGAACCGCGACCGGCTGCTGGAAGGCGAGGTCGCGGCCAAGTTTCTGACCGCGGTGCTGGCCCAGCCTCGGGTCAAGCGATTGCTGTCGAGCGAGCATTTCTCGGTGGACGGCACGCTTGATCGAGGCTTGGGCTTCGATGAAGAGCTTCAAGCCCAAGGAACCGCCGGATGCCGGCGGCCCGCCCGATGACGGGAAGATGGACGGCGGGCGCAATGCGCCGGTCGACTTCCGGGGCGAGAAGCGCTCCAACGAAACGCATCGCAGCACGACCGACCCGGACGCCCGGCTGTACCGCAAGGGGCCGGGGATGGAGGCCAAGCTGTGCTATCATCGGCCATGGGCTGATGGAGAACCGCTCGGGTCTGATCGTCGATGCCCGGCTCACCCGCGTCTCTGGTCATGCCGAACGGCTGGCGGCGCTCGACATGGTCCAAGGCTTTGCCGATCGCCCGCGCGCTGTCACGCTGGGTGCCGACAAGGGCTACGATGCCGCCGATTTTGTCGAGGAATTGCGCACGATCAATGTGCGCCCGCATGTTGCCCGCAACACCAGCGGCCGACGCTCGGCGATCGACCGGCGCACCACGCGCCATCCCGGCTATGCCAAGAGCCAGCGCATCCGCAAGCGGATCGAGGAGGCGTTTGGCTGGATCAAGACGGTCGCCGGCTTGCGCAAGACCAAGCTGCGCGGCCTGCTCAAGGTCGACTGGAGCTTCACCTTCGCCGCGGCCGCCTACAATCTGGTGCGGGCGCCGAAGCTGATCGCGGCGGCGACATGAGCGCCGCGAAGGATTGCGAGCTGATTGGCCGGTGGCGGATCGTCGAGGCCGATCTGTGGGAGCGCGACTACCTCGATCTGGTCGAGCCGGCCTACATGAGCTTTGGTAGTAACAGCCGAGGCGAGTTCGCTTTCGGCGCCGTCGACGCCACCATGGAGCTCGGATACGGCCAGCGCATCGTGTTCTTCAATTGGACCGGTTTCGACGAAGGCGACGAGATCTGCGGCTCCGGCTCTGCCGAACTCGAAGACGACGGAACCGTCGAAATCGAGCTATCCTTCCACAACGGCGATGACGCCATCCTGAAAGCGCGCCGCGAGTGACTTCTTCAACAGCCTGCTCTCATGTTCGCTTTCAAGAGGTCGGGCGCGCTTTTCTGTTCCGCGGCGGCGGATGGGGCAGGCCGTAGGATGCGCAGGGCAGGAGACAGGACCCGAAGACGCCGGTTGAACAAGCTCTCATGCGCGGGTTGGGTACCGCATGACCGTGGTTTCGTCTTGGGGCTGCCTCACTCTAGGGACGAGCGTCGATCCGGGGACCGGCTCATAACAGCGCGGGAGGGTTCCCCACCGCGGCCCTGCCCCCCGCCCTGCGCATCGGTTACATTATGTCCAGCAGCTCCTCACCTGGTTCCGGCTGCGATGGAGGGCGGCACCTGATCAGACCAGAGCCGGCTGCGCGAGGCGGGCAATCGCCCAGATGAAGCCAACCATCTCGCGGGCGATCGCGGTCGTAACCACAACTTTCGGCCTGCCGGTCGCAGCCAGGCGCCGATATCGCGCGCACAAGCGGAGCTGCGCTTTCCAGGCGATGTCGCGCACCGCCGCGGGCAGCCCCTCGAGGCGGTCGTGAAGCTTACGGCTCACCCGCGCCGACATGCGGTAAGTCCAGGCCCCTTCGATGAGCACGCGCCGCGCCAAGGCGTTGCCGGCCTTGGTGATGCCACCACGTCGAACCGAGCGCCCGGACGAGTGCTCGCTCGGCACCAGGCCGAGATAGGCCATCAGCTGCCGGGGATTAGCGAAGCGGCGAAAGTCACCGACTTCCGCCACGACGGTGACCGCCACGACGAGGGCGACCCCGCGCATCGACTGGAGAGCCGCGACGACGGGCGCCATCGACCAGTTCGGCAGCAGCTCCTCGATCTGCTGCGTCAGCCGGTCGCGTCGGGTCTCAGCTTCCTGGACAGCATGAATGTAGTCCTGCAGCACGATCTGCTGAGCCGGATGCTCGAACTGCACCGTCGACAGCCAGCGTCGATAGGCCAAGGTCCAGGCGCGAGCCCCGCGGTAAATCCGCTCATGGCGCAGCAGGAAGCCTTGCAGGTGTTGTCGCGCTTTGACCAACACCCGAACCGCGGTCGCCCGTGCCCGCACCAAATCGCGCATCGCCTCGTGAGCGGCATCGGGTATCCAGATTGCCGTCAGCTCGCCGGCCCGATGCAGCTTCGCCAGCATCAGCGCATCGCGGCGATCCGTCTTGACCCGGTCGCCCGCCTTCATCGGGATCAGCGACGGCGCTACCACAACGCACTCATGCCCGTAACCGGTCAGCAGCCGGTGAAGTCCGTAGCCGCAAGGGCCAGCTTCGTAGCACAAGCTGAGCCGCCGACCGCCTTTACTGAGCCGCGACACCACCTTACTCAGGATCTCGGGACGGTTCTCGAAAACCCCGAGCTGTCGTACTTCGCCGCCGCGCCTGCCCTCTGCTACCGCAATACATACCGTCGCCTTGTGCACGTCCAATCCGACAAAAGTGATATCGTCCATCAGGCCCGTCCCCCATGCTTGAGGCTCTGTGCCGGTCATCCGCCACAACCCTCGACAGTGTGCATGCCGAGGACGGGCCGCCGATCACTCAGCGGACATTGGGTCTAGAGCTGCCGCGCGATCACAGCGGCCGGTCTAATTCACGGAGCGGGTGCATCGTCCCGTTCTGGGTGCGTAGACCGTCTTTCTCGATCTCGCCTATGAGGTAATCGCACAAATGAAACTCGTGCATTTAACTTCGACGGCGAAGGGTGGTTCACGCTTTGGGGAAATGGAAATCCACCTCGATGCGCTCACGTAGCGCACGGTATGCCGTGAGGGTCGCCGCATCTGCGAACCTCGGCCATCGCCGCAGCGCACCGTGCCTGCCGCCGCCACTTGTCCAGGAGCAGGACCCGACCAGCGCCTTCACCGGTGTCATCGCCGCGACCGAGCCAACCGAACGACGAAGATTCGCGCTGATGCCGCAGGCGGTCTTATTGACAGCGGCTGTGCGCCGCATCACTCGGTGGCGGTTCTCCGCGATTTTGCCGCTCCCACGCACATCTGCCAGAGGGCGACTTGCCACAAGCCGATGGTTCACTATACGTTCTCGAGACTGCGCTCTTCGATCCAGTCCACCAAAAAGCGAGCCCTCGATGGCAGATCAGGTGGTCATCACCGAGAAGACGAGCCAGGCGAAAGATATCCGCGCCGCCATCGGTTCTCGGTATGGGGACATCCTTCCGGCCGAGGGTCACCTGTTCGATCTGCTCGAACCGGAGGATGTGGTGCCGGCCTGGAAGCGCTGGTCACCGATCCTGCTGCGGCCCGAAGGTCTTTACGGCACCCGACCGGCCGAGGGTGGCAACAAAGCCGCCAAGCTCAAAGCCATTCGAGAGGCGCTGCGCTCGGCTAAACGGGTCTGGCTGGCAACCGACTGTGATCGCGAGGGTCAGCTGATCGGCCAGGAGATCCTCGAGCATTACGGGTATCGTGGCCAGGTAATGCGAGTGCTGTTCACCGCGCAGGATTCGCGTACCATCCGCGACGCATTCGCCGGGGCGAAGCCCAACTCGGAATATGCCAACCTTTACGCCGCCGCCGTCGCGCGCCGGCAGGCCGACCAGATCTACAACCTGTCGCTGACCCGGACCGCGACGGTTGTTCTGGGCCGAGGGGCCAGGGGTGTGATCGGGGTTGGCCGGGTGAAGACGCCGACCTTGGCAATCGTGTGCAAGCGCGAGTTGGAAATCCGCAACTTCGTGCCGCTGGCCTACTTTGAAGTTGTCGCCACGGCCAAAGTTGCCGGTGGTCAATTTCGGATGCGGCACGCGTCTCAGGAGCGGATTGTCCGGCGAGAGATTGCCCAGGACGTCGTCAACGCGGCCAGGGACTTTGAGGGCCCCCTTGGCGTGCGCGTCGAAGAGAAACGGCAGGGGCCGCCCAAGCTGCACGATCTGCCTTCGCTGCAGAAGTTCTGCAGTTCGCGTTTCGGCTGGCCGGCGGCCAAGACACTCGAAGTGGCGCAGGAACTCTATGACGGTCAGGGCAAGAAGATCATCACCTATCCCCGCGCCGAGGTCCGCTACCTGCCAGAGAGCCTGATAAAGGACGTGCCGAGAATTGCCGCCGGCCTGGGGGCGGGGAAATCATACAGCTCAATCCCGGTGCCCGAACCGCCGATCATCCGCAGGGGAGCGAGCGGCAGTTTCTACGACAAGGGACTGGCAGGGGCGAGCCACCATGCGGTCATTCCCAACGTCAACACGGTCGACGATCTGCGAGAGATCTGGCCCCGACTTTCGAGCGACGAAAAGAAGCTGTTTGACGTCATCTCGCGGGCGTATCTGGCCGCAATCATGCCCGATTTCCGTTACCGCCAGACGACCGCAACGCTCGACGTCCGCGGTTTTGCTTTCCGTGCGGCGGGTCGCCAGCCCATCGATCTCGGGTGGCGCGCGGCCTTCCCCGACTGGCAGCCCGCCGACGAAAAGAGTGACGACGCGCAATTGCTGCCGGCCCTCCGCAATGGCGAGATCGCACGACTGGAAGACCCGACTATCGAGGATAAGGAGACCCGACCACCACCTCGCTACAACGAGGGCACCCTGATCGAGGCCATGCAGAACTCTTGGCGTTTTGTTGATGACGAAGTCCTGCGGGAACGGCTGAAGGAAGCCAAGGGCATCGGCACGCCGGCGACCCGAGCCGAGATCATCGGGGGGCTGAAGAAGCAGGGCTTTCTGATCGCCCAGGGCAAGAACATCGTCCCCACCGAAACTGGCCTGTCGTTGTTCGGGGTTCTCGAGCAGGCCGATCCGGCACTGGTCGACCCGGGCGTCACGGCACAACTCGAATGCCTGCTCGATGAGGTCGTGATCGGCAAGCAGGAGATGGTCGGCGCGATCGACGCCGTGTGCGATGTCGCGCAACGCATCATCGGCAAGCTTGTCGAGCGTCCTGGCACTGGCGGACCATCGTTGCGCAATACTGTCGTTGGCGGTGACGCGGGAGTTCGTCCACCAACACTCGCGATGAAACGCTTTGCCGACAGCGTCGCCCGACAGAAGCGCATTAAGCCTCCCGTCGGCTATACGAAATCGGCATCGATCTGCCGTGCGTTCCTCGACCGGCACGCGCCCAAGAATGACCGGGGTGAAGCGCCTGGAGAAAAGGGCTCCAAACTGCCGAGTCCGGCGCAGGTGTCGTTTGCCGAGAGGATCGCGCGGGAAAAGGGCGTCGATATTCCTGACGAGGCTAAGACAAGTTCGGTTGCAGTGTCCGCATGGATTGCGTCAAACCAAAGCGACAAGCGCAGCGGCGGCCGGGGCGAGACGCCGCGAAAATCAACCGGGTCCAAATCGATGGCACACGAGCGCTGACCCTGCGCGTGTTGCGAATTACCGCGATGGCCGAGCCTTAATGGAGGGCTTTCTTGGTTTTGCCTGTCTCCTTCGGCCAGCTGCCGCACACGAGCCTGCGCCTACTCGATCACCTTGTCGGCGTGGACGCTCGCTCTGCTGACGGCGGGACCGGCGTCGGCGGTTCCGCGATCGGCCGTCGTGGGAAGGGGCTTGTGTTGGCGATCCTGCCCATAACAGGCGGCGCAAAGACCGTGCCTAAGGGCGAGGTGATTGGCCCCGCATCGTTCGCATTTTTTCCACATGGTCGCCTCGCTGACTTTGGGGGTCACGCAGCATTTGGCCGTCGACCCTTAGGGGAAAGAGCCGACAAATCTGGCAAGCTTATCATCTTAAAGTTGAAACGTCTGCAGACGATCATCATGGGGCCTCAGCGCCTCGGGCGACGGGCGTTGGGGCTTTGCGCACAGTGGTCCGCTGCTTTGCGAGTGCTACCGAGCGGATTACGCGCTCAAGCGACTGTTTTGACGCCTTGCTGGCTGCCGTTTGCCGTTGCTTTACGCAGCGAGGTTCGCACTAGAACGCGCCATCACTGCATCTGTGTGCTCGTCCTCGACCATACCCATAAGATGGCGTAGCGCTTCGCGACCGCGCGAAAGCCGTGATCGGAGGGTGCCAACCGGGATATTCACGATTTTGGCGGCGTCCTGGTAGGCCAGGCCTTCAAGTCCAATCATCAAGACAGCGGTGCGCTGCACGTCGGGAAGCAGGGCCAAGGCGCGGGCAAGATCGCGGAGTTCGAGGCGTTTGCCTTGCCGCGGCGGCACAGCTCAATAAGGGCTCGTCTTCGTTCAACTCAACTGCGGCTCTCTCATGTGCCGCGCGGTGGAGGGAGTTGACGTACTGATTGTGGAGGATGGAAAAGAGCCAAGCGCGGAGGTCTGTCCCGCCCTGCCACAAATGCTGCTTTGATAGCGCGCGTACGAGGCAGTCCTGTACGAGGTCGTCGGCGTCCCCGTCATAACGGGTGAGAGCGCAGGCATAGCGCCGCAGACGCGGGATGTGATCTTCAACGCATTTGGCGAAATCTTCCATCGAGCTTTCCCCCTCGCCGTAGAGCGGACAGCAAATCCTGACAGTATCCGAATTAATATCGGCGATTTGCCGTAGGCAAGCACGTCGGCGTCCTTGAAATATTCAACCAGCAACCCAGTTTCCGAAATTCAGCTTGCTAAGTTTTCTTGAACTCGTATCGCCGCTCGCGGCAGCGGATACTATCCCGGAGCAGGTCTTGTTTAATCGATCGCAACAACAGCACGACGATCGCGGCGACAACCGCGAGCAGAGCACAAGCGCACGCCAAAAGGCGGAGGCGCTATTTACCCGCAAACCCCAACTCATCGAGCCATCTGTTCGGGAAACGGCACCGGCTGGCGAAGCGGTACGCAAACCCCGTGTGCTGGCAGTGTCGACGCCGGGACCTGTTCAGCATGACGAACCGGAAGCGCCGATCAGCGCCAACCCGCCGATGACACCGGTCATTCCGGCAGCGCAGTTCGCCCGCGTCCGCGCTTGGTCGAAGTACGGGATGACGGCGGCCCAAGTGGCCGAGGTGTATGGTGTCGCCGCCAGCGAGATCGAACGCATTCTCCGAATAGCCTGAGGGCGGACCGGGTTGTCGACGCAGTTCGCCGCCTCGCCGGGCGCTTCAATGTGTGGGTCCTGTCGGCTCCAACTGTCGCGAGCGCGCTTTTCGACCTAACAAACTTGTGGGCCGCTGTTGCCCCAAGAGGAGCGGCCTGTTTTTCTCCGGCACGAGAGCGGCTAAGACGGCCGCATCCAATCAAATGCTGGCAGGGCCAGACTTACCTGGCTGGCCGCTTCCGACGCGGCAGACGCTTGTCCTCAGCTTTTCGGCGAGCCGCCGCCTTGGGTTCTCGTCCTCGTCCAGCGCCGCTTGCTCGCGCTCGCGTTTCAATTCCTCCATCCGACCCCGGAAGGCCGCAAAATCGTCCGCTGCGCGAGGCCGTGCCATTGTTCCCTTCCGGTTGCACAGTTTTTCCAACCGTCGACAAAACTTTCTAAAGATCCTTATCGGAGAAAGTCAGGAGCCCGGAGGCGCGAATTGTATTACTGGGATATGACTGCTCACGCATGGCTTCCAGGGAGAACGACGGCTCTATAAACGACATTGCTTGAAACGCATCCCGCGCTTTGTCGCGCTCCCCGAGTTGCAAGTAGAGTGGTACCAGGTAACGGCGCGTCGGGCGGAAGGTCGGAGCCATCACCTGGACAATTTCCGCGGCCCGCAACGCCTCTTCAAACCGACCGGTCACTAATGAGGCTAGTCCGTGCGCCGTATGCAGCATGTGCCGGTATGGCGCCTTACCGGATAACTCTAACCCGCGGCGCGTTTCGTGATATCCCGTCTCACGGTCGCCGAGTTCCAACTTGGCCTTACCAAGGTATGTGTGCCCTAGCGGAAGCGCAGGATTACACCTGACACTCAGTTCTGCCAATTCGTGTGCGAACTCCCATTTGCGCAGCACAAAACCGTATACGTGAGATGTCAGCGCCAGGACGGTGGCATTGTGAGGGTCGGCCTCGATCGCGCGTCGGGCGAGTTCCTCCGCTTCCTCAACAGCGTCAGGTCGATTGTAAAGTTCGCCGGCGTAAAACGCGCGGGCATACGCCCGCCATGCCAGGTGGACTGGCTTCGAATTTGCTTCGTAGGCGCTGGCGAGCAGCGCATCGGCTCGATCGACTTCGGAGACTTCGGTCTTGAACATCCGGTGCACTGCCTCGAACGCCTGTCCGAAAGCGTTGCGAGCCTCGGGTGACGAACCGGCCCGGCTGAGATATTGGGCGGCGATATCAACCGACCGATTAATCAGCGCCTGCAGCCTGGGTTCGTCCGAAACAAAACCATTCTCTAGCGAGATCGAACCGGAGCTCGACCACAATTGCAGCGGGCCGTTGGCAGAAAGGAGGGCTACATTTATCGCGACCTCGCGGGACACTGGTAATGCGTCAACTCGAAGTCGCACGCCCAGGGAAGCTTCCCCGTCGTCCCGCGCTTCGAAGCCCCACTGATCAACCAGTCCCTGAACGATACGGTCTCCCACGAAGCGGGAGAGAAACAGTCCGCTTTCGCTGGAAATGATAGAGGGCGGAACCATCGCGACCCAAGGCCGAACCGATGTGCGGTAAGCATGGACGACGATGCTCGGCTTGCCCAACAGGCCGGTACTAACCGGTCTTGATGAGGTAAGGCGCTGCTCGAACCCGTTCCTCTGGTTGCGCAGCCAGTGCTCGAATTCCTCATCGGCGACGTCAATATCTTCCAGCAATATTGGCGCCTCGGCCGCCGAGGTAAATTCCGATAGGTCGGCGTAATCGACATCAACCGTGACCCGACTCGGGTCCAGCCCGATGCCACGCATGTCGCTGACCAAACAGTCGCGGTAATGGCTGCCTAGGGCACGGCGAATTTCAGTTGCTGTTTGGCGCAGACTCGCGGCGCCCTGTTCGGGGCCGCGGTCACTCCATAGCTTGTCCTGCAGCGCGGGCCGCGATCGGCGACGTGTCGGCGTCAGCGCGAGCATCGCCAGGAGTGCGCGCGCCTTCCGGCCGCGCGGAGTTAGGTCCTGGCCGTCGTTGGTTAGAACCCGGAAGGCTCCGATCACACAAATCCGGAGGTCCGGTCGCCCTCCCGTATCGCTCATGGTTGGAGCAGCCGTCCGATCAAGTAAGCGATAGTATCAAGGCGCACTAATATCGGGAAGAGCAAGGGCCTTGCTGCTCGAGATCGCATCCGCCGTCATTAATCCGTGAAAATGGCGTGAATTCGTAATCCACCGCGCTTGGGTTAGTTGTATCATCGATCGTTAACCCGCATCCTTTGGCTGGTGCTCGCTGCAGCGCCTGGGGCGTGCCCACCCCGCGGCATCGCTCAACCGGAGGAGGATCGGACGATGAGTTTAAGCAGTCTGACCGGCGATGGCTCGCTAGCGGGCGACGGCGCGATGGCAGGCGACGGCGCAGTGGCGGGCAGCGCCTTAGCCGGGGCTGCCGGGGGCGGGAGCATCTCTCCCTATTCCTCCGGCGCGCTGGTCACTACCCGCGACGGGATCGTCGGGTCGTGGACGTCACCGAAGTCGGGCAAAGAACCGAAGGACGCGGCGCTTGATGTCGGGAGGCAAATGCGTCGCTGGGAGGCACGGGTCCGGGGACAAGTGCTCGACTTCGTGCTCTTGTCCGCCTTCAAGCTGCAGGTTGATCCCGAGGCTTCAGCTGCAACGTTTCTTGTCCGTGACGAGGATGACAACAAATACGAGCTCGTTGAACTGGTGCGTCCATCTGCGGACTACCTTCTCAAGAACCAGCTGTTCCACGTCTTCAACTATGCCGATTTGCGACGCGACCGTGCGCCCGAGATCCTCTCGCAAATCAAGGGCATCGAATTATTTTTCGGAGCGCTAACCCCGTTCCATCCTGAACGCCACCACTTCACGCTAGAACTTTTGGAAGCATTTTATCGGGCGCTCGTCTCAGCCGAGATGCGTATCAAACACGCGCTCGCAGTCCCCCGCCCCGTGGAGTTCAGCCCGCAAATTATGCCGATGATACAAACGCCGGGGCACGGCAGTTTCCCGGCAGGCCATGCCTCCGAATCATTTATGGTGGCAACCGTCATATCCGCCCTGATGGGAGAGGCGCAGTCACGTTATGCCGGCTGGGACGATAAGCTCGCCCGGCTCGCGGCTCGAATCTCGGTGAACCGCGTAATCGCCGGCATGCATTTCCCGATCGACTTGGCCGCGGGCCTGGTCTTGGGGCTGGCGGCGGGCCACTACTTCGTGGCGCTGGCAAAAGGGTCCGGTAAGCTAAATCGGTATAAATTTGACAGCGGGGCTTATGGGAATCGTGACTTCCCCGGAGAACAGTTCAGTTGGTCGAACATCCTCAAAACTGGCGCCACGGTCCCAAGTTTTGTTTCGCTTGGTGAAGAGCCATTTACCCTCAAGCCAAGCGCCGCGGAACACAGCCCTCTGCGTTGGCTGTGGAGCCAAGCTGTCGAGGAATGGAAATAACCCAACCGAGCGATGGAGACAGGCCATGTCAGGTCAGTGGAGGTCGCGTGGTTTGAGGGACTGCCCTCATTGCATTCGCCCCGAGACGCACTGGTTCCAAGAAACTACCCAGAAGGGCAGAAAGGACGGCCGGCTGTGGTTCTCGCTGCGGCTAACGCTGGAGAATGCGAAGGAGCTCTACCAGTCTTTCCAATGGGATGGGCCGAGTCCCTTTGCGGAGCTGATCAATAAAAAAGTTTCGGGCTCTGGCAGTAAAGAACGCGCGGTGATGATGGCGGCCAGCAGCCATGCCTCGCTCCGCTTCGCCATTGACAATCTAGAAAGACCGGGGGGCACCCACAGTTCAACGAACTCTTCCGAAATGGAAGGAGTGGGGCCCGTGCTGGGCGCCGACCTTCTCGTCCATCCCGAAGCATTCCACGAGTTGGTGTTATTGTCGGAAGATAAAGTTATCGAGATCACGGACGCCGGTCTCGCGGTCGAGGGCGAAGTTGGCCAGCCGCAGCTCGATAGCGTTGCCGCGCGGTCAAACACGGGCCCCGAAGCCCCCATTCCTAATGGCCCCATCATTATTGCAACCATCGACGACGGCATCGCTATCGCTAACCATCGCTTCCGCGCGACGGCGAGCACGACACGCGTCAAACATTTCCTCGACTTGGCGCTGGTCGGCGCCCCTACGGCAAGTAACCCCGTTGACGATTTGTTGGGCCGGAGTTGGAGCGGCTACGAAATCGAAAAACTCCTCAACCAGGACGAGGAGCAGGTCTATCGCGCCCTGGGTCTCATCGATCCCGGGCAAGGGTTGCGCCAACCGCTGCGCGCCGCGATAACCCACGGCACTCACGTGCTCGATCTCGCGGCCGGGTATGATTATTCGCGGACTGAAGGAGCTAAAACAGCCGGTCGCCGGCCGATCATAACCGTTCAGATGCCAACCCAGGTCGGCGAGAACCGCTCCGACACGTGGCTCCCGCAATCTATTAAGCACGCGCTCGATTGGATCTTGGTCAAAGCGGACGAAGTGTCTGCCGCACTGTCGCCCGAAACCAAAAAAAGATTACCGCTAATTGTCAATGGCAGTTTCGATAGCATGGCGGGCCCCCAAGACGGTTGCAGCGATATCGAGCGACGGATCACCCAGTTCGTCGAGACGTACCGCGGCGGCGGTCATCCAGAGCTATGCACGTTCGTGCTTTCCGCCGGCAACAGCTTGCAATTGCGGTCTACGGCTCAGATGAACATCCCCGCAGGGGAAGTCTGCCAGATCGCCTGGCGCGTGCAACCGGACGACAAGACCCCGAGTTTCGTAGAGATCTGGCTTCCCGAGGTCAAGGAAGGCGGCGAGAAATTGCAGCAAGTAGAGGTCTCCCTCATACCCCCGCGCGATGGACCCCTCAAGAACAACCCGTCCAGGCTCAACGAGGCCGTCGAATGGTGGATCGGGAGGCACGTTGCTGCCTGTCTATACCACCAGCGTTTCGCCAGACCGGGCGGCTCGCGCGAGCGCATTACGATCGCGATCAGACCGACGGCCGACGACCAGGTCGGAGCCCTAATCGTGCCTTCCGGGTTATGGCAGATTGAAGTCAAGAATGTCATGACGCAGACCCTTCGTGACATCGACCTTCGGGTACACCGCGATGATGTCGGGATGTTCGCCCATACCGGTGCACGACAGTCCTACTTTGATGATCCGAACTACCAAATGTTTAAATCGGGTTCTGGTCGCCTCATCAATGACGAACAACTCGAAACCCCTGGCAAGACGCGCACGCGGGTGACAAGGCAGGAAACCCTCAGCACCTATGCATACGCTAATGGTGTGCTTGCTGTTGGTGGCTACCGTCATTCCGACGGCGAACCTGCTACATATTCGTCTTCCGGGGGGCACTCCAAACGCCGGATGAACGACCTATATGGACAATCCGCACAGGCGCAGGGCCCAGACTTCGCAGCGGTCTCCGAAGAAAGTCCTTCACTGAGCGGCGTTCTCGCAGCAGGCACCTATTCGGGCTCTGTGGCTGTTCTGAGCGGTACGAGCGTTGCGGCACCGCAGGTAACACGAGCACTGGCCGACGCAATCGCCGGCGGCGGCTCAGTTGCGGGCCTGAAGGAGACTGTACGGGCACGCGAAACGTCACATTCACCGTATGGTCAGCCGGCTGATCGGCCGCTGCGCGACGGTGTCGGCCGGCTAGACTTCGGTCATCCTACCAAAGCGAAACTAGAGGCAAGTCACCGTGAGCTGAGCCGGGACGGCCCCCTCGAGATGACATACCGGCGATAACGTTCGGCTTATGGTGGAGAGGCATTGTGTCATTTGATCCGTTCGGAATCCACGACTACCATGACAAGGTTAGGGCGAAGATCGATGCGGGCGAGCCAGGCTACGCCCAGAGTGTTGTCAATGAAGTACTAGTATCGTATGAGGCCGCCTCGTTTCACGGTCCTGTTTACGCCTACGATACTGTCGCCTTTGGCACGACAGTACGAGCCAGCGCGATACTCGAGGACATGATCATCGACGTCGCCCGCGGCGAGGGCATCGCCTCGCCGCGTACTTTCAGCCGCGCCCGCATCGAGCGCCTTATAGCCGATCTCTTAAGCTTTCCTGTTACGTACCTAAAGCCCCGCAAGCGCGCCGAATTGTTGCACTCCTTCTACTTGGCTGAAGGGGCTCCCGGTAGCGCGATAGTCTTCTGAGGCAGCTTACGCGTGCCACCGATTTCACACCTTTTTGATCCCAAATTCACCAACAGCTTACGCGACGCTGACAGCCTATGGCGATCATGTGCGACATCGGATCGGCACCAAGCGCCCTCAAAAAATCTCCCATGTGGGGCAGCGAGGCCGACGTACCCGGGAGTTCGCCATGCACGAAAACATCCAACCTCGGTGGATCGAGCAAGCGGATGCCAGATCGGTTCGCGAACACGCTGCATTCCAGCGAGCTGAGTCGGAGCCTTACATCCGCATCCTGCACACTCTCAACGGTCCTACTTGGTTTGACTGGTTGCGAGACCTGGCTCGTCCCCTTCGCCATGCGATCGCGCCGGTCAGTTCTTTGCGGGCTAGTAAGACGACATTGCGGATAGCACATTCTCGCCCAGCCAGGAGACAATCATTCACGGAGATCGACTACGACCGCGTGCTTGTCGCGATCCTCATGACTGATATTGTCAACTCAACAAAACGAGTGGCTGAAATGGGAGACCGGAATTGGCGTGTGTTACTCGATCGGCACGGCGATACGACACGGCACCAAATCAAACGATTTGGCGGTATGGAAGTCGGAAACCGCGGGGACGGTTTTGTCGGCATTTTCAACAGTGCGGCGCGCGCCATTCGCTGCGCTGCTGCTATTACCGACACAATCGCGCCGCTTGGGCTTTTGGTGCGTAGCGGCATCCATGTTGGTGAAGTTCACTTGAAAAAGGAGCAGGTCAGCGGGATGGCAGTTCACATTGCGGCACGGATTGTCGAGTTGGCCCGTCCGGGTGAAGCTTTCGTGTCAAAAACGGTTTGCGACCTTGTGGCTGGTTCGGAGCTTGTTTTCGAAGACCGCGGAACTCACCACCTCCGCGGTCTGGCGGAGGAATTTCACCTATATGCGATGAGCCGATCGGGCAACCCCTTGGCAGACGGCTAATGCAGTTCCGCGAGTACGAGGACGCGCTCAGGCGCACCTGCTCCATCGGCGGTAGCCGGCAGTCTACGGCTTAAGCGCGGGCGAGCGGGATAGCCGATTGGGCACCTCCAGTGGCCGCTGCAGCGACCATCTAAATTCAGTACGGCCCGCGCTTCACCGATAACATCTTAGCCACGGTCGATGAGGCGTCCGCCAATTGCGCCACGCGCGGCACTAGCGTCTTGCTACCGCAACGCGAATGTGTATCACTTTGAGGGTGAGAGGCGGTTGCAACAAATCCAACCTATACGTTAAGGGGGAAGGAATGGGGCAGTACATTGTGCGTTCGCCCTCCGAGCTTCAGAACGCCTGCTCAGTGGCACAGGCCGGAGATGAAATCCTCATCCATGGCGGTCTTTACGATAAGTCTTCAGTGATGGAGGCGCGAAGCGGAACCGCTGATCGCCGGATCGTTTTCCGGGCTGCTGACGATCAATGGATTTCCGGTGGGCAAGTGCCCGACCCCTTCTGGGGCGGAAGTTCGCCGTCCCAGGACGCTCCTGGCAAACCGGCTGTAGCGGACTTCGCTTTTCTCGTGATCGACGAATGCACCAACGTCGTGATCGAAGGGCTGAAGATACAAAACTGTTGGCCCAGCATCCTGCTCGTGAAGGACACGCGCTCGTTGCAAATCCGTAAATGCGTCTGGCGCCACGGTACCTACGCGATCTTCGCCAAGGGTAACACCTCTCACTTACTGATCGAGGACAATGAGTGGCAGCAGGATGATTCGCCCGGCCACGATCTCTGGCTGACACTCGATTGGGAACGGTCGCATGGCAATGAAGGCTCGGACGGCCTTTATCGGTATTTCAACGGCGGGTTTCTGTCGTCAAAGGGCATTACGGGAAAGGTGGTGATCCGCCGCAACCGGATCATGGATGCCTTCAACGGCATCCGGATGAAGTCGGCGGATTACCCTCCGTCAGCCGAAAATATCCGCCAGCTGAATGCCGATGTGCACATCGTCGATAATGACTTCATCCGTATTCGCGACAATCCGACGGAGCCTGAGGTTTCCGCCTACAACTGGCATGTCCGTCACAATCGGCTGCTGGATTGCCACGCCTGGTTTTCATTCGATGGTGTGACGGGAGGCTATTGGTACTTCTACGGCAATACCGGTTATTTTCAGAGTAGGCAGGGACCGCGGCCCAAGTTCGGCCATACGATGGGCCGTGTCCTGAAGCTCAGCTATGAACAGCGGCCGCCCGATCCCGAGTCGGAAGGCGTGCCGATAGCGCCCTGGTTTGTCTTCAACAACAGCTGGCATTTGCGCTGCCCGATCGTCGGCGGCGCGAACCCGACGGTTCCGCCAGCCGGCGAGGGTCCAGATTTCACGGCCCACCTGGATTTCTTCAACAACGCGTTCGACTGGTGCGACAGAACCAGCGACGGGTCGTGGCTCTGCGAACCGATCGACCTTATGCACAATTTCGATTTTGGGAAGAGCGCAGGGACGTCCTTCGACTACGACGTCTCGAGTTGCCCGGGCTTTTTGAGCTTTTTCGTGGGGCGGGGCGAAGCGCATGGCCTGTTGGCTACCCGCCCTATTTTCGAGGATGGATCGCTTGGGCAATTCTCGCCCGCCCGCGACAGCGAGGCTCTTCGCAGCGGATGGGTTCGCGGCGTCCAACGGCCAGACGGCTCGATAGATCCCATGGGCGTCAGGATAGCGACCGGCGCTCGGACAGAGTGAGGTTGCTAAACCCACCCACTCTGGAGACGACCATGCAAGTTGTAGCTGAGCGCGCCGAAGCGCCGACCGTTATCCAAACGGATCTTCGTGCAATCTTCGTTTCTTTAGAACTCAGCCGATCGACCTGGCTGGTCACGTCGCTATCGCCGGGCGGCGGGGAGAAGATGTCGAGGCATTCGGTTCAGGCCGGCGATATCGCCGGCTTGCTCAGACGGTTCGCTCAGCTCAAGGAGAAAGCGCGGGTGCGGACCGGCCGGGACTTCCCGATTATCGTCATCCAGGAGGCCGGTCTGGATGGCTTCTGGATCCACCGAGTACTGCAGTCCGAAGGAATCGAGAGCCACGTGGTCGACGCCGCGTCGATCCTGACCTCGCGCCGGCGTCGGCGGGCGAAGACCGACCGGATCGATGGCGAGACCCTGGTGCGCACCCTGATGGCCTTCAAGCGTGGCGAGCCGCGGGTATGTTCGATGGCCAGGGCGCCGACGCCGCAGGAGGAGGACCGCCGGCGTGTCTGCCGCGAGCGCAAGACGCTGGTGGGCGAGCGGGTGAGGCACGTCAACCGGATCAAAGGGCTACTCTTCGCCCAGGGGGTGTTTGGCTACGAGCCGCTGCGCAAGGGTCGGCGTGAGCGGCTGGAGGAGCTGCGGACAGGCGACGGCCGGCCCCTGCCGGAGCACCTGAAGGCGCAGCTCATCCGCGAGCTGGATCGGCTCGAGGTCCTGCTGGAGCAGCTGAAGAGCGTCGAGGCGGAACGGGACGCCTTGCTCAAGCCGGCGACTGACGAGGCGACCTCGCCGGCGGCCATGCTGACGCGGTTGAAGGGCATCGGCCCCGAGACCGCCACCGTCCTCTGGTCGGAAGGCCTGTTCCGCCAGTTCGACAACCGCAGGCAGGTGGCCGCCTACGCTGGTCTGGCGCCGACGCCATGGCAGAGCGGCTCGATCGATCACGAGCAGGGTGTGTCCAAGGCGGGCAACCCGCGGCTGAGGACAACAATGGTCGAGCTGGCCTGGCTATGGCTACAGAACCAGCCGACCTCGGCGCTCAGCCTGTGGTTCCACGAGCGGGTCCGGCGCCTTGGCGGGCGGATGCGCAAGACGACCATCGTCGCCCTGGCGCGCAAGCTCCTGATCGCCCTGTGGCGGTACACTACCGCCGGCGTCGTAATCGAGGGGGCCGTGATGAAGGCGGCGCCAGCGACGATCTGACCCCATCCGCAAGGACCTGATCAGTCCTGCCGGATCCAGGTGGCCGAACCGAAGTGACCGTTGGCCTCGACAGCCGACCGATAGAATGGTCCCGGCCTCCTGAGCCCCACCCGCCGAACGCGGGATGTTGGTGCAGCCGCAAACCAGGCGGCGACCGTATGTGAGCTTGATCTGGTGCAGCACACCATCAGGTCATGAAAGCGGGCTCAGACCTTGGATTCGAAATAACGACCGGAGAACTGCCCATGAACCCCTAAACTTCACCCTTGACTGCGAACATGCCCATGTGGGCGGTCATTCGTGCGCAGAGCGACGATACGCTCAATCGCGGCGCCGTGCAGGCTTATGGACCTATCCAGGTCCCCGATCTCGAAGCCGAGCTTGCGGCCTTGATCACGGAAATCGTTACCACCTAGACGAAGCTAGTAGCTCTGCACAGAGGATTTGACGAGTTGATCGCTTCTGGCACGGAGGGGCGGCAGCGCTTCGGGATCGACCAGCACCTGGATGCTGCGGGCCATGCCGGGGTCGCGTCTGATTAGCCGGTTGCGTTCGAGCGTGAGCACCATTTGGTGAACCGAAGGCGGCGTCACCTGAAAGAATCGCTGCAGATCGGCTTCGGCCGGCGGCCTGCCGAGCACCAGCGTGTAGGCATGGATAAAGGCCAAGTATTGCCCCTGCTTGGGCGTGAAGCCGGGTACGCCGGCGCGGCGACATAGCCCAGGCATCTGCTTCATCTGTTGTGCCCTCAAGTTCGGGGGCACCGATGAATGTACGTTACCGAGTAGAGCTGAGCCAAGACGAGCGCGATGAACTCACCGCTCTGCTGAGCGGCGGCAAACATGCCGCACGCAAGCTCAAGCGGGCACAGATTCTCTTGGCAGCCGACGCTGGTATCAGCGACGACGACATCGCCGTCAGCATCGCCGTCGGTGGATCGACGGTGTACCGGACCAAGCGCCGCTTCGTCGAAGGCAACCTGGAAGCCGCGCTCAGCGAAGAACCCCGCCCGGGGGCGGAACGCAAGCTCTCGGGTCAGGAGGAGGCGCTGCTGGTGGCGACCGCCTGCTCAGACCCGCCCGAGGGCCGCGCGCGCTGGACCCTGGAGCTGCTAGCCGGGGCGATGGTCGCGCTCACAGAGCAATTTTACGCAGATCGATGGCAGCTTTACCGCCGCGACCGAGGCGGCGGTCAAGGACTTCCAGCAGGGCAACGGGCTGACCGTCGATGGGGTTGTCGGCCCCGTCACCTGGGCCGCACTGCCCGCAGATCCGGCGACACCGGTGCTTTCCCGCGGGAGCAGCGGGGCATCGGTATCTGCACTGCAAAAGGGCCTCAAGGCCTATGCCGCGCAAAACCCGGCAGCCGATCCCGGAGCCATCGACGGATCGTTCGGGCCGCGCACCGAGGCCGCCGTTAATAGCCTACCAGTCGGATCGGGCCGTCTCGGTCGACGGGATCGTCGGTGATCGCACCTGGTGGGTGCCGGCTGGAGCGGCTGGCGCTACGCTCGCATCCCTGGCCGGCGTCACTACTGTATAATCGCCCACCCGACGTTTTCGCAGCGGCTACCGGCTTCTATCAACTCCGGCTCAAAGTTAGCCCTCAGCGGAAGCGAACCCCCGGAGGTGCTCCCCGTATGAGCGCCTCAGGAGGCGGGGGCGGGGTACCGGGGGCCTTGGACAGCCCTCCCCGGGGATGCCAAAGCTGCGGGAATTTCTGGCAAAGATGTATCCCGGCGCGACTGCGTTGAAGGAGACTGACATCGTCGATCCATCGTTCACTAATGAACTCGAACGAAGCGGCTTCATACGCGACGTAGCAACCGCTTTCGGCGCGTCTCGCCTGTGCGCTGTGCCGAACATACCTTAACCGATCACATAGCCGTCACTAACGGGCGGCGGTCAGAACAAGGCTTCTTGCCCCCCAGCGGCCGCCGCCGCATCGGTGTGTGCTAGGCATCGCCGGAAACTGGCTCGTGCAGCCAGCGCGTGAGCAGCCCGGCGACCACTGCCCCGGCGATCGGCGCCACCCAGAACAGCCAAAGCTGGCCGATATATTCTCCGCCGGCGAACAGCGCTGGCCCGGTGCTGCGCGCCGGGTTGACCGAGGTGTTGGTGACCGGGATCGACACCAGGTGTATGAGGGTCAGCGCCAGCCCAATCGGGATGCCGGCGAAGCCGACCGCCGCGCCCTTCGACGTCGTGCCGATGATGATGAAGAGGAAAAAGAACGTCATCACCACTTCCATCAGGAAACAGCCGCCGAGCCCATATTTACCCGGGCTCAGATCGCCATAGCCATTCGAGGCGAAGCCGCCGGGTGCCCATCCCGCATGGCTCGACGCGATGATCCACAGCACGGCTGCGGCGGCGATCGCCGCGATCACCTGGGCGACGACGTAGGGGATGACATGCCCGCCGGCGCAACGACCCGCCGCCCACAGGCCGATCGTAACCGCAGGGTTGAAATGCCCGCCCGAGATGTGGCCGACCGCATAGGCCATGGTCAGCACGGTCAGGCCGAAGGCGAACGCGACGCCGAGAAAGCCGATCCCGAGATTGGGAAACCCGGCGGCGAGCACGGCCGCGCCGCACCCGCCGAACACCAGCCAGAACGTTCCGAAGAACTCGGCGGTAACTCGCCGCCCCATGTCTATGTCCATCGTTCCCTCCCCGCGTTGGCGTATCGCGACGGTTGAATTGGCCGCGACAATCTACCAGGAATGACAGCGGCGAGCGCTCGTCCAGAAGACGTTGCGCGGGACGAAATCCCACGCGGGCCGCCAGCGCTGACCGTCGCTTCAGCGGATCGGCGTGGGATCAGTCCGCGGGTGCCAGGCTATACCCATGATAGGCCAGTGAATTTAGGACGCGAGTTCGATTAGCTGTGATCACCCACAAGGCCAATGGTCGCCCTTCAGTTTCCGCTCGCTTTACGACGAGGTCAGCGAAAACGTCTAGATCGCGTTTGCATGGACGATCCGGGTCGAGTTCCTGTTCTTTGGCCCAAGCTAGCCATTGATCGACGACCGCCTTCCTTGCCCATCGGTTTGCGGCGGCTTCGTCCATCGGATCTCCCCCAGATCAACCAGAGGGTGCGTCACTATGGCTACAGAAACATTAACCAGCCAGCCGGATCGGAAGCAGATTGTCGTGGCTGGTGTGAGGAACAGCCCGAGACTCTGGCGGATCCCCATCCAAAGAGACCGCGAAGCGGTCGTCTCGAAGGACGCATCGAACCGCCCAGTGCTTATTCGGGTCGGCAGCGTCGTGTAGGGTAGGCGCTCCCGCACCTGACCGACGCGACGCCCATGCCGATGATGCCCACCACCCAGCTTCTGGTCATTCTGCTGGCGATCCTTGCCGCGGTCGCGATCACGGCGTCGCGGCTGCGCGTCCCGACGGCGGTTCTGCTGGTGATTACCGGTGTTGGGCTGGCCCTGATCCCCGGCCTTCCGACGATCGAACTCGCGCCCGAGATCGTCCTGCTGCTGGTCCTGCCGCCGGTGATCTACAACGCCGCCGTGGCGATGGATTGGCGCGAGTTTCGCGACAATCTGCGGCCGATTTCGATGTTGGCGGTCGGCAGTGTGCTGGTCACCACCGTCGCGACCGCGGCGGCCATGCACCTGCTGATGGGCATGCCGTGGCCGGTCGGCTTTGTCCTCGGCGCGATCGTCTCGCCGCCGGATACGATGGCGCCCGGCTCGATCGCCCGCCGGATGCGAATCCCGCGCCGCATCCTGGTCATCCTCGAAGGCGAAGGCCTGGCCAACGACGCGACCGCGCTGATCCTCTACCGCTTCGCGGTCGCCGCCGTGAGCGTTGGCGCGTTCTCGTTCAGCGAGGCCTTGGGAACCTTCGTCGTCATCGTCGGCGGCGAGATTTTGTGGGGGATCGGCGTCGGCTGGGTGATGCTGCGGCTCCGCCGCTGGGTCAACGAGCCGCGCATCGAGGTCACCCTCGCCGTGCTGACGCCGTTTCTGGCGTATTGGCCGCCGGAGCATCTCGGCGGCTCGGGCGTGCTCGCGACCGTCACCACCGGGCTTTACGTGAGCTGGGCCGGACCAGGCCTCATCAAGGCGGCGACCCGGCTCCAGGGCATCTTCTTCTGGGATTTTTTCATCTACCTGATCGAGGGCATGGTCTTCCTCGTCACCGGCTTGCAGGCGCGCACGCTGATCAGCCATATCGGCGACCACCATTTGTCGGAGTTCGCGCTGTCGGCGCTGGTCGTCAGCGCCGTGGTGATCGTCGCGCGGTTCATATGGAGTTACCCCGCCGCCTACCTGCCGCGCCGGTTCAACTTCTGGATCCGCCACGACGAGCCGCTACCGCCGTGGCAATGGGTGTTCACCGTGGCCTTTACCGGCATCCGCGGCATCGTCTCGCTCGCCGCGGCGCTGTCGCTGCCGCTGTACACGGCGTCCGGCGCACCGTTTCCCGAACGCGACCTGATCCTGGTTCTGACCTTTACGGTGATCTTGGTCACCCTGGTGGGCCAGGGGCTGCTGTTGCCGGCGGTCATTCGGCTGCTGGGGGTCGGCGAGGCCGGCCGCCACGAGCACGAGCGGGTCCGCGCGCAGGAATACGCGGCGCGCCGGCGCGCGATCGAAGCAGCGTTGCATCGCTTCGACAGCCTGTCGCGGCAGCACCGTCTCGCGCCCGAATGGGTCAAGGGCATGCGCAGCCATCACGAAGACCGTCTTCGCTACACCCGGCACAGCAACGACGGCGACAGCCTCCACCGCCGCACCAGCGCCGTGCATGACGAAATCGAGATTGCGTTGATCGACGCCGAGCGGCAGGAGATCAACACCCTGTTCCGCGAAGGCAAGCTCAACGACGAGGGGCGCCGCCATATCGAGCGCGAGCTCGACCTGCGCGAAGCGCAGTTGCGCAACACCCGCAGCGAGGCGTGAGCCGGCCCTGCCGCACGCCGCCCAGTACACGCCCTCTGCGTTGAATGCATTGACAGAGTTATCCACCGTCCTCGTATTCCGCCGCTTTCCCGCTCGGCGTCCCGAAGGCGGGCGCGCGGGCAAGGAGAAGCAATAGCCGCGCGGGTGCCGGCGGCCGCGCGCAACACGGCCGACCTGACTGGCGCTGGCTCGCGTTGACTGGTCTTAGCTATTCCGCTGCCGCGGCGTCGTGCGTCCTTCGAGACGCGCCCAAGACAAGCAGGCCATTGCTTGGGCGGTGACCTGGTTCCTTGAAGCCGCACCACATTTTGCGGCTATGGGAGATGCTGTATGGGCCGAGCGCGAAGAGCCGGCATGAGCGTGCCATCGAACGCCCCGACCGGCTGGGCAGCATTTCGGGCTTTGCGGAAGCCGCCAATGTCGGTCCCCCATCGCCGGCACGGCAATTGGATCCACGGTCGCTACTCCAAAGCTCGAATGGGGGGGATGCGGGAGTTTCGGCGGCTCGCTAAGGTCCTGCGCCGTGGTCCCCAGGTTGCAGACGGCCAGTAATCGGCCGGCGGATTGACCGGCGCTCGCCGCAGCGCGATGACGAGGGATGTGCGGGCGCGCGAACCTTCAACGGATTTCAGCTTGCACGAATAGGTCGAATACCGTCACCCTTCTGCAATCGTCTGTTCCACGTGGAACAAAAATAGCCACGGCGGTCCGCCCTGACGACCATGCCTCTAACCGCCAGGGTGGGTCTGCCCGCGGCTTCGCCGACATTGCGCTGTGGCCACATCCGCCAACGTGTCACGCAGAAAACGGACGGACTCATCCGCTGTGGCACGCCAAATGAATAGCTCGTTGCCGCGACGATCGGGCGGGTCCTGAACCGCACAATTGCCAGGGCCACGCGGCTACCGCTGGAATGTGACACGGAGTGCCTGGATGAAGGCGCACCGGAAGGTTGAACGTGACTGGCGCCCGCGCACGGACGTTATGGCGTCGCCACATTAGCTTAGCCGGTGGGCCACGATCGTAGCGTGCTTGGTTGCGACGGCCGCTCAGCCATGTACAAGCTATGGGAGTTGCTGCTCCGCAGGGCGTCGGTGACGACGGTCGTATGGTTTTCTCGGACGACGTTTGCGTGCCCGCCGCGCTCCTTCAGGTGAAGCGGCAGAACCTAATGGACATTGCCAAACTTTTCGGCTGGGTCGTCCAGAAGCATGAGGATGTGACGCGTCTTAAGGAACGCTTGGCGAAGATGACCCCGGACGAGCGGGCGCGGGAGGCGGAGCGGGACTTTGCGCAGGCGCGACAGGCGCTTGTGGAGTACCGCGCCAGGGCGGTAGCAGCGTGCCGCGGTCGACGCCTGACGGAGCCGTATTTCGAGGAATATCTGGGCGCCGATCCGCTCGGCACGGTGGTCTCGCTGAACCTTGCACGACGGCATTTGACGGAGGTGCAGCGGGCGACAGCAGCGGCGAAAGTCACCAACAATGCGGCATGGCGCCGCCGCCCAGGAGAAGACTACACGGCGCCGCGCTGGTCACTTGAGCTGATCGGCGACCTTATCGAGGCCGGCCTTGACGCAGGCCTCGTCCTTTTCACCGCCGGGCGCGCCGGAGACACCGGCCGCGCCGATCACCTCGTCGCCGATCTTGATCGGCAAAGCCCCTTGCGCCGCGACGATGCCGGTTAGGTGGACTGCGCCGGTGGTCGGATTGTCCTTGACCCGCTGCGCAAACTCGCCTGACGGGATGCGGAACGTACGCGAGGTGTAGGCCTTCTTCTGGCTGTTCTCGATCGTGTGCGGCGGCGCCTCGTCCCCACGCAGCTGCACGATGATCTGGCCTTCGCGGCCGACGATCGTCGCCGACACACGGTAGCCATTGCCCTTGCAAGTTTCGATGGCGGTCGTCGCGATCGTCAACGCGGTGGCCAGCGACAGATCCTTGTGGTTCAGCAATTGCGCGCTGGCCGGCGTTGCTAACAATGCCGCCAGACCAAATCCGGCAAGACGATATGCATTGCTCATGGTTCCCTCCCTTTGTCGAACTCAAAATCGGCGCTTCAATGCGGGTTTCGACGTGCGCACAGTATTGCGCAGCATGATCTCATGCAGCCAGCTTGGTGGGATACGGCTACGGGCGACCGCTCAGGGGGCACCGACCGGAGGGACATTGCGTCGGATTATGAGGCGCGCTTCGCTTAGCGCTGCGTGTTATCCGTCGTACTCATCCGTCCCTTTTTGAGGCTCTTGATCGAACTCCGCCACAGTCTCGACATCACCACGCGCCCGCGTCGCCGAGACCATCAGCCTCAAGGCGTGCTCGACGAGATCGAGTTGTTCCGGCGACAGCAGACGCGGATCGAACCGCGGCCGAATCGCGTCGGCGATCTGCCGGTCGGTTACTCCCGTTTCGCGGCTCGAACCTCACGCCCCCTGATTTCAACCACGAGAACCTCGATCATCGCTGCAAGCACACATCGTCGCGGGTGCCCAGTCGGCAGGCATGTCAATCGGCTCGAGAGATCAACGACGGCGTGCTCGATCGACCGCTGTTGTTGGCGTTCAAGGCCGGAGAGCATCGACGCCATGAGAGGACGGCGCGACAACGAACACCTCTTCAATGAAAACGGGCGAATGTCAAACGTCCATCAAAACCCTAACGTGAGGTTAAACCGATGCTGTCTTAACTGCCTTCGGCCTAAGCGAAGAGCAGTTTGCGTCGAACCGGCTATTTTGTCGTTACCGCGCGAATGGCCGAAATCGGCGCATACCTCGCCGTTGATGTTCGTCGCTACCAGCGACGGGCGCCCGCGCGTTTGCGCCGATTGGCAACGGCGGTTCAACGATGGATAGCAGACCCTCACCGAGTGGCGCCGCCTTCGGTCGGGGCAGGGCCCAAGCAACCCGTTGGCAATACGCTGCAATTTGACCAACTTTTGCGCTGAAGTTAGGTTTCGGGAAAGTACGGGAGGGTGGCGCATGGCCGGCCATACGCTTACTCGCGCTCGGCTCGCCGAGGCGGTGCATCAGGCGGCAGGCTTGTCGAGCAACGAGTTGGCCGAATTGGTCGAGTCGGTAATCGCCGAAATTTCGGATGCACTCGAGCGGGGCGAGTTGGTCAGGATCGCGTCCTTTGGTGTTTTTACCGTGCGCGACAAGGGACAACGTATCGGCCGCAATCCGAGGACCGGTCAGGAGGTTCCGATCAGCCCGCGTCGCGTGCTGGTGTTCCGCCCATCGGACATACTGAAGGAGCGGACTAATCAGGCACTAGCACTGAAGGTCCCCGGCACGTAGCTGCACTCAGCCACGGAGCCGCCCTACACCGTATCTGCGCATCAACCAGACGGCGAAGATGCCGGAGCGCCGCTTGGGCAACCTCCTGCTGCGGGTGTTGGCTGCCAGAGCCCTCAATCTCGATCGTGAATGTTGATAAGACCGCCACCGGATCCCGGCGCGCCCGAGCCGTGACGATCTCCATGCCTGTCGGGAGATGCAAGACGCGGCGCACCGCAGCATCTTCGCTGATGGCGAAATCGGTGCTCGGGTAATCACCTGCCATTGGCCCTCGCTCCCCGCCTGATTACCGCCGACGGGACAGCTTTAGAAGGGCAAAGCGGGGGATTGTGCGCCGACACCCCAATAGTCGAAGATGATGAAACCCTGTCGGGCGCCGGCGCCGATGAGGTGATCGCATAGGCCGTGGGTGAATGGCCGCTCACGACGATCCGCTGGCGAGGCCACGAATGGCGCTTGGGGTCGAGACTGCCGGCGGCGAAGGTCAGTTCCGGCGTAAAATCCTGCCGTTCCTGACCAAGGTCGAACCCGATCTTGCCGATCAGAGGTGCCTAACCGTCTCCACACAAAAAAGCGAAAAAAATCGCGATGTGTGACCTACGTCACATTCGCGCGGCACGTGGGGGACTATCGTCCAATCATCGAAAAAATGGTGTTGGGAAGGTTGGCCATGACACAGAGCAACTTGACCCGCTGGATCGAAATCGCCGATGCACGGCAAGCCAGCGAGGTTGCGATGGTTGGTCGGGTGTCGCAATTTAGCGAAGGCCATTACCTGCATCTCGGCGAGGCGATCGCCAAAATGTCATCGTGGGTGGGCCACGGCTTCAGCCGCGACGCGCTAGCGGCGGTCGGTTGCCATGCTCGTGCCCGTGCGCGCCGGCCGCTGTCCCGCCTCTACCACTAAAAAGTGGCCCCTAAACACCGCGAGCGCTCCCTCCGCCGTCCCCATCAGCCGCGAGTAGCCGGCGGCGTCCGCGATCGCCAACGGCGGCTAAGCCGCGAGGACTTGCCATTCGATATCGGACCGCCAAACCGCCGAGTCGGGTGGTTTGCGGAAGTTCCCGATTTGCCCGGCAGGCGAGGCCCATGCCTCGAAACCGGTCGTTCACAGCCCGAAGCAGCGAGACCTGACGAGTTGATCGAATAACGGACTGTCCTCTGTCGCGGGCGAAGATAGACTGGCGCGTCGTGGGGCCGGTACCACGGGCCAGACGGGATAAGCGAATGACCGCGACAGTTGACAACGCGGTGGCCGATCTTCAACGCGCCAACGCGCAACTCCAGCGACAACTCGACGAGGCACTGGCCCGCGAGAGCGCGATCGCCGAGGTGTTGCAGGTAATCAACTCCTCGCCGGGTCATCTCGTGCCAGTGTTCGATGCGATCCTGGAGAAGGCGACGGTGCTCGGCGACGCCGCCTTCGGCCTCATGTGCAGCTATGACGGCGAGTTGTTCCATCCGGTCTGCTGGCGCGGCGATTTCCCGGCCGAGGTCGCCAAGCATTTACGAAGGCCGATCGCACGCCGCCCCGGGGGCCGCTCGACGGCATTGTGCAGAACAACGCGTGGGTGCACATCGCCGCCGATGTTGCGGCGGAGCCTTCCTACCAGGCTTATCGCGCAGGCGGCGAGCGCGGAACACCATTTGTCGAACTGGCCGGCGGGCGCACTGGGCTTTGGCTGCCGTTGCGCCAAGAGGAAGAATCCGGCGACCACCGCGAAGGCGTCCAGCGTTGGCGGCTTCCGGAAAGCCCGAAATGCAGCCCAGCCGGTCGGGACGTTCGCATCCATGAATCGATCAGGGCGAGAGCAGCGGCGGCGGCTGGCCGAGCGGCACTAATCCAGCGAAGGCTATTCGCGCCCCTCAAGCATGACCGAGATCATGATCGGCTTCGAACGCTCAGTCGTCGCGGCAACGAACTATTCATTTGGCGTGCCACAGTCGATGAGTCCGTCCGTTTTCTGCGTGACACGTTGGCGGATGTGGCCACAGCGCAATGTCGGCGAAGCTGCGGGCAGACCCACCCTGGCGATTTGAGGCATGGTCGTCAGGGCGGACCGCCGTGGCTATTTTTGTTCCACGCGGAACAGACGATTGCATAAGGGTGACGGTATTCAACCTATTCGTGCAAGCTGAAATTCGTTGAAGGTTCGCGCGCCCGCACATCCCTCGTCATCGCGCTGCGGCGAGCGCCGGTCAATCCGCCGGCCGATTACTGGCCGTCTGCAACCTGGGGACCACGGCGCAGGACCTTAGCGAGCCGCCGGAACTCCCGCATTCCCTCAATTCGGGCTTTGGAGTAACGACCGTGGATCCAATTGCCGTGCCGGCGATGGGGGACCGACATTGGCGGCTTCCGCAAAGCCCGAAATGCTGCCCAGCCGGTCGGGGCGTTCGATCGCGCTCTCATATCGGCTCTTCGCGCTCGGGCCATAGAGAATCTCCAGTGGCAGCGAGATGAGGGTAAGCGGTGTTGTCAGGCCACGGCCTTGAGTTTTGGCGTCGCGGGATATGCCCAGGGCAGGAGCTCGTCGAGGCGGCTTTGGGGGTGGCCGTTGACAATACGGGTGATGACGTCGGCAAGGTAGCCGTGCGGCTCGATCTCGATGAGCTTGCAAGTCTCGATCAGCGAAGCGATCACCGCCCAGTGCTCGGCCCCGCCGTCGGAGCCAGCGAAGAGCGCATTTTTACGGTTGAGCGCGATCGGGCGGATGGCGCGCTCGACGGTGTTGTTGTCGATTTCGACCCGGCCATCATCGAGGAAGAAGCCGAGTCCGGCCCAGCGGGACAGTGCATAGCGGATTGCCTCGGCGAGCTTGGTCTTCTGGCTGATCAGCGACAGTTTCTCGCGCAACCAGGGCCGGAGTGCTTCGACCAACGGGCGACTGCGCTCCTGACGAACGGCCAGGCGCTCCCCGGCGGAACGGCCGCGGATGTCGTCCTCGATCCGGTAGAGCGCGGCGATGCGTGTCAGTGCCTCGGAGGCGATTGGCGCCGGGCCACTCTGCGCTAATTCGTAGAAGCGGCGACGGACATGGCTCCAGCAGAAGGCAAGACTTACCTCGTTCCGCTGGGCCAGCGCCTTGTATCCGGCGTAGCCGTCTACCTGCAGGATGCCGCGGAAGCCGGCGAGGTGGGCGATCGGCTGCGCGGCTTTGCGGTCCGGCGCGTAGACATAGGCCACACCGGGCGGATCGCTGCCGCCCCAAGGTCGATCGTCCCGAGCATAGGCAAAGAGCTGGCCGGTCTTGGTTCTGCCGCGACCAGGGTCGAGCACCGGCGCGGTGGTCTCGTCGGCGAACAGCTTCGACGAGGCTTTCAATCTGTCTAACAGTCGTTGGTGGACGGGGCGGAGTAAGAAGGCCGCCCGCCCGACCCAGTCGGCCAAGGTCGAGCGATCCAGATTGACACCTTGCCGAGCGTAAATCTGGGCTTGGCGATAGAGTGGAAGATGATCGGCATACTTGGATACCAGCACCTGGGCCACTGTCGCCTCGGTGGGCAGGCCACCCTCGATCAGCCGCGTCGGCGCGGGCGCTTGCACCACCACGTCCTCGCAGGATCGGCAGGCATATTTGGGCCGGCGCACAACCAGCACCCGGAACTGGGCCGGCACAATGTCGAGACGCTCGGAGACGTCCTCGCCGATCCGGTGCAATGTGCCGGAGCAGCCGGGGCAGATCGTGCTTGCCACGTCGACCACCGTCTCGATCCGCGGCAGGTGCGCCGGCAGCGCACCACGGTTCGCCCGGCGTTTGGCGGCACGGGCCTTGCGCTCAGAGGAGCCCTCGGTCTGGGCGAGGCCAGCCGCTTCGATTTGCTCGGCTTCCTCGAGTGCGAACTGGAGCTGCTCCTCCGGCAAGCTTTCGGCGCGGCGGCCAAAGCGATGACGCTGCAGTTCCCTGATGATCTGGCGCAACCGCTCGCTCTCGGCCCGCTCCGCCAAGAGCATCGCCTTGAGCAGGCCGGGATCGTCGGGAAGGGTCGCGGCGGACGACGTCACAGCCGGATTGAATCATACTAGCCAATGACTTGCGACTAATTTTACCGCGCCAAACGCGCTTTTTCCGCTCAACTCGCCGCTACCCGCGCCGCTATCCGCCGAGGCTCGTGGACACGTCGCCAATCAAGTCCTTCGAGCGAGGGCCTACAGGAATATCCCCTCTTGTGAGTCTGACGAATCGTCGATCGAGGAGATTCGGGTCTTGGACCCGCGGCATCCGCTCTATGGGCGATCGTTCCGTGTGATCCGACGCTCGACCCATCGTGGGGGCAACTTCGCGGCTTCTTACGAAGTCGAACATCGTAATGGAACAACCCTACTAATTCCAATTGCAGTAACGGAATGGCACGAATCCCCAAACGATCGGACTATATTAAGTATAGAAGCATTACAAGAGCTCCTATCTGTAGTAGACTGTTTGTACAATCATGAGCGCGAGCCCAAAAGATCTCTGGATGACACTGACGCCAATGCTGCGGCGCCAGATCGTCGACGACCTCGCCGCAGTCTTGGCGGAGATCCTTCGTGAAGTCGGAACTGGTCAAGCCAACCCATCTGGCACGCAAAGCGGTCGTCTATATTCGTCAGTCGACGCCGCATCAGGTGGTGAGCAATCAGGAGAGTCTGCGCCTGCAATACGCGCTCCGGCAGCGCGCTCGCGAACTCGGATGGCATGACGCCGATATCGACGTTATCGACAGCGATCTCGGCCTGAGCGGCGCGTCCGCTGCGCAACGCAGTGGCTTTAAGGAACTGGTCGGTCGGGTGGGCCTCAGCGAGATCGGCCTCATCTTGTCGATCGACGTAACCCGCCTCGCGCGCAATTGCTCCGACTGGTATCCGCTTCTGGATATTTGCGGACTGCGTGGCTGCCTCATTGCCGATCGTGATGGTGTCTACGATCCCGCGAGTGCAAACGGTCGTCTGCTTCTCGGCCTGAAGGGCACCATCTCGGAGCTTGAACTGCACACGATCCGTAGCCGCTTGACCGCAGGCCTGCTTGCCAAGGCCGAGCGCGGCGACCTCGCGCTCAACCTGCCGATTGGTCTCATTCGCGACCCGAGCGGTGTCGTCGTCAAGGACCCCAACACCGAGGTGCAGGAGCGACTTGAGCTGGTATTCCAGAGCTTTCTGAAGTTCCGCACGGTTGCCAAGGTCATGCGCGTGCTGAACGAGCGCGGTCTCGATCTTCCACGCCGCGACCGTCTCGGCGATATGCGATGGGCACGCGCAACCGTCGCCGCCGTGGCCTCGATCCTGAAGAATCCCGCGTACGCAGGTGCCTTTGTCTATGGTCGCACTCGCTTCACGCCACGGGAAAGCGGTGCATCAACCAAGATGCCGCGGCCAATCGAGGATTGGCGGATCGTCGTCAAAGACCGATACCCGTCTTACATCGACTGGCCGACCTATGAAAGAATCCGCAGCATCGTCAGGGACAACCGAGCCGAATACATGCGTACCAAGACCAGAGGGGCTCCCCGCGATGGTGAACTTCTGCTGCACGGCATTGCCTGGTGCGCAAGGTGCGGCCACAAGATGTACGTTCGTTACAAGGGTGGCGGGGAGTATGTCTGCAACCATCTGCGCTCCCATGAGGGATTGCCCACCTGCCAGCAAATCCGTGCCACGCGGGTGGATGCGGCAGTGGCAGATGCGTTCTTGAGCGCGTTGGTGCCGGCCGAGTTCGAGGCTCTGTCGCGCGCTCGCCGCGCCCAGCATCAGATCGACACGACGCTTTGCTCCAGCGCCGAACGTCAGCTCGAGCGGAAGCGATACGCTGCAGCACTGGCCGAGCGTCAGTTCAACCGCGTCGATCCCGACAATCGCCTTGTCGCCAGTGAGCTGGAGCGCCGATGGGAAGCGGCGTTGAGCGAGGTTCGCGCGGCCGAGGAGCAGCTCGCCCAACTATCTGCACCCAAGCCGCTCGCTCAGCGGATGATCGGCAAATCGCTCAATGACAAGATCGTCGTCCTTACCGGCCGGTTACCGCAGATCTGGGCGGATCCAGCGACCACCGATGCGCAGCGCAAGGCGTTGCTGCGCTGCCTTGTCGACAAGGTCGTTCTCGATCGCGGCGAGCATGACGTCGCCCTCGTTCGGATCGTGTGGCGCGGTGGAGCCGTCAGCGACATCGCGGTGAAAATGAAGGTCAACGCCGTCGCCAACCTCACTCATGGCGCGGAAATGCGCGATCGTGCGCTCGACCTCGCCCGCGCCGGAATCCCCGACGACGAGATCGCCGCAATCCTCAGCACCGAGGGGCACCGCTCGCCCAACTGCGCCGACAAGGTTCTGCCGATCACCGTGCAACGGCTCCGGCTCGGCGCCGGGATAAAAGTGACCACGCAACGGACCCGCTGGGACCACGATCCCAGCTTCCTCAGCGCCATGGAAATGGCCGCCGCGCTGAACATCCCGGTGAACTGGCTCTACGTCCAGATCCGGCAAAAACGGCTTCTCATGGATCGCCAGCCCAACGGCGCCTACTTGTTCCGAAACACTCCCGTCGTCATCGATGCGGTCCGCAACCTGCGAAACCACTCCGTCGATCACCTCGACCTCAGAATTTGTCAGCCTCACCAGGAGGGGCATCAACATGCGTGATCGAGCAAGGCCTGAAGCTGTGCCGCGCTCAGCCGCATCATGCCATCGCGCACGCCCGGCCAACGGAACTTGCCATCCTCCAACCGCTTGGCGACAAGCACCACGCCGGTGCCGTCCCAGAAGATGAGCTTTACCCGGTCCGCCCGCTTCGCCCGGAATACGTACACGACACCTGAGAACGGATCGGCGCGTATCGTCTCGCGCACCAGCGCCGCCAGACCTTCAGCGCCCTTGCGGAAGTCGACCGGCTTCGTTGCCACCATCACCCGGATATTGCCGGAGGGGCCGATCACGCGAACTTCTTCAGCGCGCGAATAACCGCGGCGACGGTCGACGCGCGAGCACCATGGCCAACCCGCACGGTGACGCCGGCAATCTCCAGTTCAATCGCCGCCGCTGCCGCCCTCTTCCGCGATCTCGTCGCGATCAGCGGCTCAGCCAGGTCCACCACTGCCGGCACGAAGCCTGGCAAGAGATCGGCGGTAGGGGCAGTTCGCTTCCGAGCCTCCCGCCGCCAGGCGAACAGCTGCTGTGGGCTCAGCCCGTGACGACGCGCAATCACCGAAACCACCGCGCCGGATTCCAGCGTTTCCGACACGATCTGTGCCTTCTCGTCTACCGTCCAACGCCGCCGCCCGCCGCCCGTGATCACCTCGATCCGGCGAACCAACCGCTCCGGCTCAAGCGTAGGCTCAAGTCTAGACACAAGCCGATCCCCGATGCCGATCCAAAATCAGGTCGCAACCCTCACAGATCAGCTCGCAAGCCGAAAGGTGGTCCCGGAACAGCGCTTACAGATGAGGGGCTGTTTCCAGGAACCGGGTCACCGCCCAAGCAATGGCCCGTTTGGGACCGCCTCGTTCCCTACATCAGCAATGGTCCGCTGATTTTTTGGCTCTATCCGGCTTTTGGCATGCGCGGCGCCACACTGTTCCTGGGAACCTCGGAATGGACCTTCGGCACGCTGCTGCTCCTCGGCTTTTGGAACAAGACGCTGGGCGCCCTCGGAGCGCTTGGGTCGACCGCCACCTTCATCGCAACCGTCACCATCATCCCCTTCATGCCCGAGGGCTGGGACGCGGCCGCTGGGTTTCCGGCCATGACCGGCAATGTCCCTTTTTTGATGAAAGACGTCGTGCTGCTCGCGGTGTCCATCTATCTGCTGACGCAAGACGTCCGGAGAACGTTGCCTGTCACCACCATAAGCGAGCCGAGGCATTCCTGAAATCCCACGCCAATTCGCGCAGATAGTGTCTGTTCAGGACAATTCTTCACTCAACTGCGATTGCTCGAAACGCCTTCATTTTCCCCAGATCCTAAAGGAGAAAGTCGATGTCTCCGGAAAAAGTCGAGTTTCTGATCCTCGGCAGTGGCCAGGGTGGCAAATTGCTTGCCTGGCAAATGGCGCAGTCGGGGCGGCGCACTGCTGTTGTTGAGCGCCGCTGGGTCGGCGGCTCCTGTCCCAACGTCGCCTGCCTGCCGAGCAAGAACGAGATTTGGGGCGCGCGGGTCGCGCATCTCGTTCACCAGGCCGCAGCGTTCGGAACCGCGACCGGCGTGGTCACCACCGACATGGCGCGCGTCCGGCAACGCAAACGCGAGATGGTTGAGCGCGAGATTGCGTTCCATCTCGAGCGGTACAAGTCGACCGGCGCCGAACTGATCATGGGCAGTGGGCGGATTGTCGCGACGAAGACCATCGAAGTGCGTCTCAACGACGGCGGCGCCCGAACGATCACGGGGGAACGGGTTATCCTGAACATCGGCACCCACGCCGCCATTCCCGATATTCCCGGCCTCCAGGAAGCCGTCCCCCTGACCCACATCGAGGCGCTCGAACTCGATCGTCTGCCGGCGCATTTGATCGTGCTTGGCGGCGGTTATGTCGGCCTCGAAATGGCACAGGCCTATCGCCGTTTCGGCAGCCGGGTGACCGTCATCGAGCCCGGGCCTCGTATCCTTGGCCGCGAGGATCCCGATATCGCCACCGAAATGCAGCAGATCCTCGGTGATGGAGGTATCGAATTTCTCGTTGCCAGCAAAATCCGTCGTGTGCGCGGCCGTTCCGGCGACAGCGTCGCCGTCATCTTGGGTACGGCTTCCGGCGAGCGAACCGTCGAAGGCAGCGATGTCCTCGTTGCCGTCGGGCGCGTTCCGAACACCGAGGGGATAGGCCTCGAGCAGGGTGGGATCAAACTCGACGAGCGCGGCTATATTTCCGTGAACGATCGACTAGAAACGACCGCGCCCGGCGTCTGGGCGATCGGCGAATGCGCCGGCAGCCCGCAATTCACCCATGCCTCGGTAGACGATTTCAGGATCGTTCGCGACAATCTCGCCGGCGGCAATCGCAGTACCCGCGATCGGCTCGTACCGTATTGCCTGTTCACCGACCCGCCGCTGGCCCGCGTGGGGTTGAGCGAGACTGAAACGTTTCGTCAGCGCATCGCCGCGCGCGTGGCGCGGTTGCCGATGAGCGCCGTGCTGCGCACCGAGGCGACTGACGAAACCCAGGGCTTTATGAAGGCACTTGTCGGCGCAGACGACCGTATCCTCGGCTTCACGATGATCGGTTCCGAAGCAGGCGAAGTTATGGCTGCGGTGCAAACGGCGATGCTCGCAAGGCTGCCCTACCAGCAGCTCCGTGACGCCGTCATTGCGCATCTGACGATGGCCGAAGGGCTGGGTCCGCTCCTGTCGAACATTCCGCCGAGCTAGGCATTGACCAGAGGTTTTCTTGCGACAGGTCTTAGCCTGGTTATACCGCGGACTCGGCGCGGGCGTGGCCATCGGAATTATGGAGAGTTTGGCCCGGCTCGGCCATCATGAAGCAGTCCGGGTGCCCTTTGTTACCTCGATCGTACCGACGCTGTTTGCCCCCGAGAGCACGCCCGCCCGACCCTATGCAGTGGTCACTGGACATTTGGTATCCAGCATAGCGGGGCTGGCCGCCCTCGCGTGTCTCGGGCCCGGCGACGCCGCGGCAGCGCTCGGGGTCGGCGCTGCCGCGCTACTGATGATGGCCTCCCGTGCACTACATCCGCCGGCAGGTGTAGAGGCATTTCTTATCGCGCAACTCGGCCTGCCGTGGTCTTGGATCATCAACCCGGTGCTCATTGGTGCAGTATTGCTGGCCGCCTTCTCGCGGCTTTGGGCGTCGGGTGGCCGTTATTTGTCGATACACGATTGTCGCTGATCACAAAACGCTAGTCTGCAGGTGCCAGTCCTCTCCGAGCTGAAGGTCCGGTTCCGGCGGTTGCCGTCGATCGCTCCCGTGCCGGCGAGTGTCTCCTTAACGAACGCATTGCGGTCGTTCGGTCTTGATGGCGTGAACCGCTCAAATTGCCCCGGAGCGGGCCTCCGGGCGTCATTCTCAGGCGTTCGGAGGCAGAGCGAACATATGTACTGGATCGGCAATGTTTTTCAGCTGCCGCTCGCCAATATCCGTAAACACCGCCGGGACTGCTCCCCGAAACCTGTCGCCCCCGATCCGCCGAAACACAGATACGCGCAAGTGCGGACCGCGGGATTCCGGACGGTGACCGTCGAGGGATCACTCGGGAGAGCAAGTCGCCGAGCGCTCTCTCGGTCGGCCTCCCCAGCATCTCCGATGAGTTTGGTATACACACACGCCCAACCATCTGGGAGCGTGCGACATCAACGCGTCGGGCGTGACGCGTTGTCGGCGGATGACGCAAACGGAAGGTATGGATTACACCAGCGAGGGGCCTACAGTAGAGAGCGAAGGGTAGAGGGAGAGGCAGCATGGAAGGGGCGCAACATGGCTAAGACGATGCGCTACAACAAGATCATCGACCTCCTCGAGCGCGGCAAGCCGGTTTTCAGCACCAGCACGGTCCCTAACGGCAGTCTGGATGACCTCACCTATATTGCCGATGCCGACTACGACGCGGTCGTCATTGAAATGGAACACGAAGGCTTCAGCTTCTCGACCCTGCGCACCTCGCTGCAAGTGCTGCTGAACCGGAAAAGGATTGCCGAAAAAGGCAACCTGCAACCCGACGTGGTGCCGTTGGTCCGGATTCCTCCGAACGCCTGCGAGCGGAACCAGTGGGTCATCAAGCAGGCCCTGGACACCGGAGTGTATGGTTTGGTGCTGCCTCACCTGAGTACCGTGGAGGACGCCCAAGCCGCAGTTGCAGCAGCACGGTATCCCCAGGTAGCGGGGGCGCAAGACTCTGCACCGGCGGGGGAGCGCGGTTGGGGCAATCGCATCGCCTCCCGATACTGGGGCCTGACCCCGCAGGAATACTACGATGCCGCCGGCCTGTGGCCGCTGGACCCCGACGGCAATATCTTGCTGATAGGCATCGTCGAAGAGGCGGAAGGGGTGCAGAACATACGCGACATTGTACGTCAGGCGAGGGGCATCGGCGCCATCTGGGCAGGCTCCGGCGACATGTCGGTGTCGATGGGATTGCGCGGCAATGCCAGCCATCCGGCGGTGCAAGAAAACGTGCTGCGCGTCCTGGCCGCCTGCAAGGAGTTCGACGTCCCCTGTGCGACGGTAGCCACCGCTGACGACGTGGCGATGCGCCTGGAACAAGGCTTCCGCATCATTATGACATCCCCGGTGAGAAGCACACCAGGGCTGGTCGAGGGGCGCCGCCTCGCCGCCAATTAATACCCAAACGACCTTTGAGGTCGGAAGGCCGATGACCCGCGTCCCGCCGGCGGTGCCGACGTAGTTGATCGCTTGAATCGGCCAAAGAGCAGTGCGGCACGGTACGCTTACGGCGCTTGTCCACCGCCGCACCGCGGACCGATCGAGGTCCGCTGATTGATCGGGAAGCGGCCGCTCAACCTCGAGTGTGGGCACCGCCGTTCATGCCCCGTTTCGTTCATTCGCTTTCTGTCGCGTTGATCTGGCGAGCAGCGGCCAATTGGTGAATCACCGGCACAATATAATTTGCAGCATCCGCCAGGTACGGTTCGAGATAGCTCCGGCCGACAATTCCTTCCTCTGTATGTACGTCAATCAGGACCAGCGGCCAGTCGGAAAAAGCGCCGACCTTTTGAGACAATCGGGCGTTTTGGCGGGACGAGCACCGGCCGGACCTCGACGGACCGGACAACCAGTCGTTCGATGTTCATGGCGTCTCCAATCACGGTTAGGAACGAATACCAGCCGGTAAGCGGTCGCAATGTCGCTCATCGGGTGTTTCCTTCAGCGCTACTGTCAGGATACGTGGTCGAGCCCGATGTCGAGCGCTCGGGCGCTCTGCGTCAGCCAACCCATCGACAGGAGATCGACGCCGGTCGCCGCCAGAGCGGGGGCAGTTGCCGGCGTGATGCCGCCGGAGGCTTCGGTGATGGCCCGGCCGTCGACGAGGGTGACTGCCCGGCGAAGCTCCTCGGGGTCCATGTTGTCGAGAAGAACAGCGTCGATGTGGAACTTTAGCGCCTCTGCGAGCTGCTCCAGCGTGTCGACCTCGATCTCGACTTTGATCATGTGGCCAATTGCCACCCGAGCGCGCTCGATTGCCGCCTGGATGCCGCCCGCGACCGCGATGTGGTTGTCTTTGATGAGAACGCCGTCGTCGAGGCCGAAGCGATGGTTCTCCCCGCCGCCGGCGCGGATGGCGTATTTTTGGACCGCGCGCAGGCCGGGAAGTGTCTTGCGGATGTCGATGACGCGCGCCTTTGTGCCACGCACCGCCTCGACGACACCGGCCGTGGCTGTGGCGATGCCACTCATATGACAGAGAAAGTTGAGGGCGACACGCTCGGCCGTGAGCAGGCCGCGCGCGGGCCCCTCGAGCGTGGCGATCGCTTCGCCCGGCGCGACATGGGACCCGTCCCCTCGGATGACCGAGGCGGCGATCGCGGGGTCGATGAGGCGGAACGCCATGAGCGCGAGGTCGAGACCGGCGACGACGCCGGCCTGGCGAGCGGCCAGGGAAACCTTGGCGCGCACGTCGCTCGGCACGACAGCGTCCGTGGTGATGTCGCCGGCGCGGCCGATATCCTCGAGTAGCGCTGCACGGACGATCGGCTCGATGAGGACGGAAGGAAGAGGGGCGAGCGGCATTTCAGGCTCCGGCTGGGTGATTGAGGGAAGAGAGGGTCGCCTCTACGATGTCCGCGCCGTCGAGGCGGAGAGGCGAGCGGCACGAGTACGGGCCGCCGCCGCATCGTCAATCTTCAGGGCCATGCCCTCATAGCTGACCCTTTGAGCGGTATCCATCGTAAATCAGCACGTCCGGCGCCAACGAATCCGGAGATCGCGCGACGGCGAAGTCCGCAAAGCGGTCGTCTCGAAGGACGCAGGAATGTGTCAACGCTTATTCAGGCCGGTGCAATACGTCGGCGCGTGGAGTTATCGCCGTTATCAAAACCTCTACCGGCAACGCCATGGCTGCCCGACCGAAGGCCGGCAACTCCCGACCTCTTCAACGATATCTTCCCCAAAGCAGTCATTAGACACGCGGGCTAAAAGGGATGTTCGTCCGAGCGATGTTGTTACAAGTTTCCGTGGGAAAACGGCGCCCGCCTTTGGGACGAAAGGAAGGGTACAAGAACGATCAGCTCCACCCTTAGTCTGTGAAAATGCTCTTTTTCAGAATCGCGTGGACACCCCAATTGGCGTCCACGACCTGGGTTATCCCGAAGTCGACCGCGACCGACATCAGCGAGATTGCCTCATCCTCGCTAAGGCCCTTCGTCACCATCAGGAAGCGGCGCATCTTGCGGAACGCGTCGCGCATCGCACCGTCGAGCGAGGATTTGGTGAAGATCTCGCTCTGCGGCTTATCGCCGAGTTCGACGAGATAATTGGCGAAGCTGAAGCCGTGCACCACCCATGCGTCTGCAGTTTCCAGCAGCGGATAATCGAGCCCGGCAAGGGGCGTGCCGGTTAGCTCGTCGGCCTTGTGCAGGATCAGCTGGAAGGTCCCCGTCAGCGAACACTCGATCGCGGTGCCGCACAGTTCGGAATCGCCCTGGCTGGCGTGCGGGTCGCCCGCCGAAAACAGCGCGCCCCGCACCGCGACCGGGTAGTACATCGTCGCGCCCTTCCCGATCCGCCAATTGTCGACATTGCCGCCAAAATAGCCCGGCGGCACGGAATCAACGAATTCCGCCTCCTTCGGCGCGACGGCGAGCACCCCGAAATGCGGCCGCACCGGGATGCGCACGCCTTTGAGGATGCCGTGGTTTGCCTCGACCAGCGCATGATCGACGGGAACACCGGGATAATCGATTGTCGGGTGCACCACCCCGAACGGGTCGGTTTGCGGCACCCAACGGTAATTGTAGACGGCGCGCGCCCAATTATTTCCGGCGGCGGCGTCGATCTCGTAAATCGTGATGACCTCACGGGGCTTCGGCTCGGTCAGCAGGTCGTTGTAGTGAAAACCCCACCAGGCGGCGGCATTGCTGCCGAAAGCGCGCCCCTGGTAATCCGGGTTTCGGCTGCCGCGCGGGCGCACGTCGAGGATGCGGACTTCGAGCACATCCCCTGGTTCGGCGCCGCGCACGAAGATCGGGCCGGTGCAGATATGTACGCCGAACCCCTCGCCGGCGCCGCGGCCGTGGATCGACGCATCGAGTGGGCCGGCGCCGCGGCGGTCGACGTTCTTGCGCTCCTTGGTCCAGTGAAACACGCTTTCGGCGCCGGGATCGCCGGCCATCATCCGGGCATGATCGTCATAGGCGTGGTGCGTCAACGTCTCGATCGTGACGAAGTCGCCCGATGACAGCGTCAACGCCGGTCGCAGCGAACGGCTGAAATATCCCCAATGCACCGTCTCGGCGGTAGCCGGAAGCACGTGATGGTTCGGCGCGCGGGCCGTCCCGGCCGGGTTGTCGCTCAAAATCGTCACCTATGCCGGCTGCGGTTCCGTCACCTGCGTTGCGATGAACAGACGCCGCAAATGCTCGCCCGAGGTCGTGGGCTCGTATTTGGGGCGCTCGCCGGCCTTGAGGCAGGTCGGAATGCAGGCGACCGGTGCGTCGTAATTCGGGTTGTGGAAGAACACCAGCGATTGCCGCCGGCTCGTTGCCGCGAGATGGCTCGGCGGGTTGACGACCCGGTGCAGGGTCGAGACCCAGGCATTGTTGGTCCAGCGCGCCATCAGGTCGCCGAGATTGACGATGAAGCAGTCGGGGATAGCCGTCACGTCGACCCATTCACCCGCCGCGTTGCACACTTGCAGACCGCCCGGTTTGTCCTCGGTGGCGAGGATAGTGAGGCTGCCGTAGTCGGAGTGCGCGCCGGCACGCAGCTGCCCGGGCAATGGCGGCGTCATCTGCGCCGGGTAATTGCGCAGCCGCAGCCGGCTGATGTGCCTGTCGATCTTGTCATCGAAGAAGTGTTCGTCGAGATCGAGCGCCAGCGCTAAAATGCGCGTCAGCGTCTGCGCCAGCCGGCTCATTTCGCGGTAATAACGGCTGAAGACCGGCCGCGCCGCCGTTGGCCGCTCCGGCCACAAGTTCGGCGCGAAATGCTTGCCGCTGCGGCGCGCGTACTCGGGATCTACGGGATCGACCGGGCCGATCATCAGGCTTTCGTTGAGATCGCCCGCCTCGGCCGCAGCGCCGCGCGAGCGAGCCACCGCCTCGCTGGCGATCGGCGTGTACCCGCGCGTCACATCGCGCGCGGGCTGCGCAACCCGCATCTTCTCCGCGAGCGGTAGGTCGAAGAACTCGCGGGCCACCGCGCGGGTTTCTTCGACCAGCTCGGGCGGCACGCCGTGCCCAGCGATCACGAGAAAGCCGATATCGCGGCACGCCTGGTCCACGCCTTTGGCCAATTGCATTTTCCCGGCTGGGTCGCCGCTGCGGTATGGCGCGATGTCGATGACGGGTACAGACAGAAGGGTCATATCTCGCCTCCCATTATCAGGCAGCACCGGCGCGTCCCACTTCGGGTGCCGACGTATCGGCCAGGTAGAGCCGGGTCAGCGCTTCAAGATCGTGCAATTCGAAGGCCGCGCCGCTTTCGGCGACGCAACCACTGGCGAGCACGAGGCATCGGTCGGCGAGCCCGATCGCCAGGTCTGCCATCTGGTCGACGACGACCAGTGTCATTCCCTCGTCGCGCAACTGCCGCAGCGCGGCGAACAGTTCGTCGACGACGACCGGTGCGAGCCCGAGCGACGGCTCGTCCAGCAACAACAGTTTCGGGCGGGCAAGCAGGCCGCGCGCCAGGGCCAGCATCTGCTGCTCGCCGCCCGACAGCATGCCGGCGGGCGTTTGCAGGCGCCCGCCGAGCTTCGGGAACCGGGCCAGCATAGCCGAGATGGCTTCGTCGAGGTCGGGCCGCGCACCGGCGCCGAGCCGCAGATTGTCGCGCACCGACAGCAGCGGGAAGACGAGCCGGCCCTCAGGCACCAGCACCAGTCCGGCGCGCGCCACCCGATGCGCCGGGGAGCTGGAGATTTCCGCGCCGCCAAACCGGATCGCCCCGGAGACCGGACGCAGCAGCCCGGAAATTGCTCGCATCAGAGTTGATTTGCCAGCGCCGTTCGGTCCCAGCACCGCCAACATCTCACCCGGCCGCACCGCGAGGTCGATGTCGCGCAATACCGGCAAGGTGCCGTAGCCCGCGGACAGGCCGCGCGCCTCGATCACAGTCTCGCCCCCAGCCGGCATTTGCCGGCGCCGCGCGCGCTCGGCCGCGGCGCCCTTCCCGAGATAGGCGGCGCGAACCGCTGGGTCGGCGCGAACCGCGCTCGGTGGGCCCTCGGCGATCTTGCGTCCGGCGTCGAGGACGACCACACGGTCCGAGCTGCGCATGACCAGCGTCATATCGTGCTCGACCAGGACGACCGTAACACCGGCATCGGCGATGCGGCGCAGCAGCTCTCCCAACCTTGCGGTGTCGGCGGCGTCCAGCCCCGCTGCCGGCTCGTCGAGCAGCAACAACGTGGGCCGGGTCGCCAAAGCGCGGGCGATCTCGACAAGGCGGCGATCGACATGCGGCAGGTCATCGGCCGGACGAAGCGGGTCGCCCCGGTAGCCGACGAGCCGCAACAGGCTTTCCGCCTGCGTATGCTCGGCGGAACCGCGCAGGCGCCCGCGCAGCAGCCCGGCGCGGACATTGTCGAGAACGCTCAGCGACCCGAACAGCCGCGTCGTCTGGTAGGTGCGGGCGACGCCGAGCCGCGCGATGCGGTGCGCCGGCATTCCGGCGAGCGCGTTGCCGCCGACGGTCACTCCGCCCGCGTCAGGCGGCTGAAACCCGCCGATCAGATTGAGCAGCGTCGTCTTGCCGGCGCCGTTCGGCCCGATGATGCTGGTGACAGCGCCGGGAGGCGCGTCGAAAGTGACGCCCGCGACGGCCTGGATCCCGCCGAACGCGACCTCGAGATCGCGGGCGGCGAGGGCGCCCCCTGCAAGCGAGGGCGGCAGCGCTAGTTCTGGCGCGGCGTCCAGCTCAGGCGCGGCTAGTCGGCGCCGCAGCGGCAGGCTGCCGACCAGCCCCCGCGGCGCGAGCCGCAACACGACGAAGAGGCCGGCGCCGAACATTAATAACTGGTATTCGGCAAAACCGGCCGCGAGCTGCGGCAGCAATACGACGAGCACGGCCCCGACCAGCGGCCCGAGGACGGTGCCGGCGCCGCCGACCACGACGACGAGCAAATAGAGGATCGAGGCCGAGAACGGAAAGCTGCTGGGCGCGATCAGCCCGGTCAGGCCCGCCTGCAAGCCGCCGGCGAGTTCCGCCGCCGCCGCGGCGATCATGAAGGCCAATGCGCGCACGAGCAGCAGGTTGACGCCAAGCCCGCTGGCGGCGACTGGCGCGTCGGCGCCGGCGCGCATCGCCAGCCCGAGCGGGCTGCGCTTCAGCCAGGCGAAGCCGAACAGCGCGGTAACGGCAAAGCCGACGCTCAGGGCGGCTGACTCCCCAATGGTGAAGACATGGCCGGCGATGGCCGGCGGGGGAATGCCGGGAAGCCCGCTCGCCCCGCCGGTCAGGCCCTGCCATTCGGTCGCCGCACTGACCGTGATGAAGCCGAAGGCGATCGTCATCATCGCGAGATACGGTCCTGACACGCGCAGCGTGGGGATCGCCACCAGCGCGGCAACCACGACGACGATCACAACCGCCAGCGGCAAGGCGATCACGAACGGCACGTGCGCGGCGGTTGTCAGGATGCCCAAACCATAAGCGCCGAGCGCGACAAAGCCGACCTGTCCCAGCGACACCTCTCCGGCCAATCCAAGCAGCACATTGACCCCGACCCCGACCAACGTCGTCGTCGCGACGCTAGCTGTGAGATAGGCGTAGTAACCGGACAGGAACGGGCAGATCGCCGCCACCCCAACCGCGGCGAGCACGCAGGCAACGCCTCGGCCGGTCATACCCGGCTGCGCACTGCGAAGGTGAACAATCCCTGCGGCGCCCACGCCAGCGCCAGCAACACGCTGGTAAAGGTGACGATTTGCGTCGTGCTCGACCCGAGATAGGTCGTCGCGGCTGCCTCGACGAGGCCGTAAAGCAGGCCGGCCGCCATGACGCCCGGCGCATTGGTCATGCCGCCGAGGATCGCGACGGCAAAGGCCTTGATCCCGAACATCGTGCCCATGTCGTAGGAGACGCTATAGAGCGGCGCGATCAAGATGCCGGCGAGCCCGGCGAGCGCCGCGCTCGCCGCATAGGTCCCAGCGATCAGGCGCCGCACGTCGATGCCCATCAAAGCCGCCGCATCCGGCTGCTGCACCGCCGCAGCGACGCGCAGCCCGAGCGCGGTACGGGTCATCACCAGCAGCAGCGCGACCGCCAAGACCAGCGCCGCCGCCGGCAATAGCGCCTGCAACGGCAGAATGCCGGCGCCCGCGACGATCCAAGGCTCATCCGCCAGCGCCGACGGCATCGCCTGCGGCCCCTTGCCGAACAGCGCCATCACGGCGTTGTCGACGACGATGCCCAGCGCCACGGTAGCCATCAGCCAGGCATTCGAGCCGCGCGCCACGAACGGGCGGACGGCGAGCCGTTCGACCGCGAGGCCGTAGACGGTGCAGCCGGCGATCGCTGCCGCGATCGCGAAGGGCATCGGCCAATCCAGCCTCACGGAGAAGGTCAAGCACAACACCGCGCCGAGCATCACCGCCGAGCCTTGCGCGAAATTGACTGTCTGCGACACTGCGTAGGTCAACGCAAAACCGAGCGCGACCAGCCCGTACATCGAGCCGATCGCGACGCCGGAGACGACCGCGACGGACAGCATGCCGAAGGTTAGCCGACCGGTTCGATCTGATTCCCGACGTAATGGACCATCACGTAGTCGTTCTCGGTCAGCGCATCGTGTCGGTTGGGCGCAAACGGCTTGTCGTAAGTCTTGATCAGCCCGTCGTAGCGGTCGAGCGTGTAGAATCCCTCGCGGATTTTCGGACCGTCGGTGCTGTCTGCTTTGGCGATCGCGCGTGCCGTCAGCTGCATTGCGTCATAGGCGTTGGCGACGCCGACCGGAGGCAGGATGTCGCCAGGTCCTTTGACGTCCGGGTAGGCCGCCTTCATCGCGGCGATCAGTTTTTCGCCGACCGCGTTCTGCTTGCCGAAGAAGCTGTAGGTCTGGACAAATTCGACCATCTTGGCGGCGCTGCCGGCGAGTTGGGGGAACTGTCCGCCGGAAATGCCCCAATGCGAAACGACCGGCGCCTGCCAGGCGACCCGCTGCATCGCCTTCACCGCCTGCGCGCCGGGCGCGGCGTTGGCGACCAGGATCACGACATCGGCCCCGGCGGCGCGCAGCCGCGACACTTGCGGCGTCAGGTCGACGTCCTGCTCCTCCATCTTCTCGATGCCGGCGAGCTTCACGCCGCTCTGCTCGGCCGCTGCGGTGAGCCCAGCCCGGTTCGAAGTCGCCCCAGCCATTGTTGATCAATAACAAGCCGGGCGCCTTGGCGTCGTGCTTCGCCGCCGCGTGCGACAAGAGGCGCTTGTCGACAAGCGCATCGACCGCCGAGACTCGGAACGCGTAGTTCGGCTCCGCTCCGTTCTGGGTGATCTTGGTCGCCGCCGCCCAGACCCCCATGAACGGTTTTTTGTTCTCGTTGATGATCGGCACGATCGCCAGCGAGACCGGGCTATCGATGCCCCCGAACAGGACGGCGCAACCTTCGCGATCAATCAATTCGCGCGCGGCCAATTGCCCCTTGTTCGGGTTTGACTCATCGTCACGCCGCACCAACTCGAGCTTGCGGCCGAGTACACCGCCGCCTGCGTTGATGTCGTTGATCGCCATCGTCAATCCGCGGGTGATCCCCTCACCCGATAGCGCCGACTGCCCCGACAAGGCGGCGACGAGGCCGATTTTGATCGGCTCGTCGGCCTGACCAAGCCGTGGGAAGCCGGCTATCGCTGCTCCGGTTCCGGCGGCAACGCCCGCGAGCACGCTGCGGCGCGTCATATGGCGTAAGCGCATGTCGACCCCCTTCCACTCCCGACAATTTCTTGGGATTGGCGCTGCAACGGGCATGCCAGCAGCAAGGTTGCCGCTCACACAGGCACGCGGCCGACAACTACATGCTCAAGCCGGTTCGGCCCGGACCCGGCGGCACGGCGTTTGCCCGCCTTTCGGCAACTTTCCCGATCTGCATACATGATGCCCACACCCGCTCTGCGGCCCGTTCCCGACAACCTGGCAGCTACCGATGTGCGGGGGCTGACCGGCGGCGGCCGCGTGGCCGACCGTGTCACGCGGCGGTATGGCAACGTGCGTCAGCGACCGGTTTCGGCGGATTGTGTTGAAGAAGTCGATTTTTGAGTGATCGTGGCGGCGCTTGGAGAGAGCGGCGGCCGGGTTGATGAAGCGTCTGGGGCCTCATGTCGCCGTGGTTGGCGCCGGCACCGGCATCAGCTTGGCGAGTTTTCGGAGGTTCTGAGCGGCAGCGGCGAGGTGGAACTCGTCGCGGGCACCGCGGGGACCGCGAAGTCGGAGCCGGTCGATTTTCAGGATGCGTTTGAGGTGAGCGAAAAGCATCTCGACCTTCTTTCGCTCGCGCCTTGAGGTGACATAGGCGTCGGTGGCCGCGATGTCGCGCGCCACGTCGCGAGCACCTTCATGGACGGAGCGCGGGACCTTGCGGGCGGGTGCGTTCGGGCAGCACCGCGGTTTCAACAAACAGCTCTGGCAATCCAGCTTGCTGGCGCGATAGCGCGTCATGCCGTCCTCATCGACGAGAGGACGCGGCACTCGATAGATTTTTTGCCGCTGCCTGAGTTCCTTCCCAGCCGGGCAGATATAGCAGTCGCGTTCGCGGTCATAGGCGAAGTCGTCGCGCGAGAAAGTACCGTCGGTGCGCTGGGATTTGTCGAACACCGGGATATGCGGCTCAATCCCGCGCTCGTGCACCAGCCAGGCGAGGTTCTCGGCCGAACCGTAACCGGCGTCTGCCGCCAGCCGCTCCGGCCACAGGCCAAAGCACTGCTGCGTACGCTCGATCATCCGGCGCTGCGCCGTCACCTCGGCTTGACGGATCGCGGTGGTCCGTGCGCAGCGCCGCGCATGCCAAAAGCCGGATAGAGCCAAAAAATCAGCGGACCATTGCTGATGTAGGGAACGAGGCGGTCTACCTCGTACGCGAACCATTTCTGGTAACCGAAGAAGAAGAACATGATCACCATGGAGCCGCGCAGTAGGTGATGCCGGTCGACGGCGGCGGCTATCGTTGCGTGGGCGGATTGGCCCCTGATGTGGCGGAGACTGCCGTTCGGTAAGCCGACCCTGAGGCGACGCCCGGCAACCGGTCTGATGCGCCGAAAGCGGTCTCGATCAGGCGGCCCTGCGTGGACAGTGGTGGAGAGGCGGTTGACCAGTTTCTCCTATCAGTCGACAGAGACCGCGTTGCGACGACCGCTTGAATCCGCCGAATACGTCTCGATCAAATACACCGAGCGCCTGGCCGAAGCCGGGATCGAGCCGTCCGTGGGCAGCGTCGGCGACAGCTACGACAACGCCTTGGCCGAGACCATCAACGGTCTCTACAAAGCCGAGGTGATCCACCGGCGGCGGCCCTGGCGCTCGTTCGAAGCCGTCGAGTTCGCCACCCTGGTATGGGTCGACTGGTTCAACCATCGCCGGCTGCTGCAGCCCATTGGTAATATTCCCCCGGCAGAAGCCGAAGACCGCTACTACGCTATGCTCGAACCGCCAGCTATGGCAGCGCGACTCAAACCAAATAGCCTCCGGGAAACCCGGGGCGGTTCACCCGGGGCGGTTCAACCTGGACTGCCGATCCCGACAAAATCATCGCCGCCGTCAGGCGCGGGCACCAAGTGTTAGATTCGATCCACTAGATCAGCGAGAAACTTGTTTCCGCTGCTTCAATAGAGCAACCGCCCGCTCTCGGTCTGCTCTGCACCTTTCCGCGTAATACGGTGCGGAAGCGAATGCAGGGAGAGCACGATCAAACGCCGCGACCGCCGCTTCCAGGCTCGCTGTCCCGCTCTCTCGCTCGCCAAGCGTCTCAAGCGCGTTGCCGAGGTTGTTCTGCGTCGCCGCCCAGTCGAGTGGCACCCGATCGCGCGTCCGCTGCTCCAGCGCCGCGCGGTAGGCCGCGACCGCCGCTTCCAGGCTCGCTGTCCCGCTCTCCCGCTCGCCCAGCGTCTCAAGCGCGGTGCCAAGGTTGTCCTGCGTCATCGCCCAGTCGAGCGGCACCTGATCGCGTGGCTGCTCCTCCAGCGCCGCGCGGTAGGCCGCGACCGCCGCTTCCAGGCTCGCTGTCCCGCTCTCCCGCTCGCCCAGCGCCCAAAGCGCGATCCCGAGGTTGTTCTGCGTCGCCGCCCAGTCGAGCGGCACCCGATCGCGCCTCCGCTCCTCGAGCGCGGCGCGGTAGGCCGCGACCGCCGCTTCCAGGCTCGCTGTCCCGCGCTCTCGCTTGCCAAGCCTCTCAAGCGCGTTGCCGAGGTTGTTCTGCGTCGCCGCCCAGTCGAGCGACACCCGATCGCGCGTCCGCTCCTCCAGCGCCACGCGGTAGGCCGCGACCGCCGCTTCCAGGCTCGCTGTCCCGCTCTCGCGCTCGCCCAGCGCCCAAAGCGCGTTGCCGAGGTTGTTCTGCGTCGCCGCCCAGTCGAGCGGCACCCGATCGCGCCTCCGCTCCTCGAGCGCGGCGCGGTAGGCCGCGACCGCCGCTTCCAGGCTCGCTGTCCCGCTCTCTCGCTCGCCAAGCGTCTCAAGCGCGTTGCCGAGGTTGTTCTGCGTCGCCGCCCAGTCGAGCGGGCCCCGATCGCGCGGTGCCACCTCCAAGACGCGCCGCCATACGTCAATTGAGGTCCTTAGGGCGTCGTTATGACCGCGCTCATCGCCGTCGCGATAAAGCGCGTCAGCCTGGCGGCTCAGATAGTCCTCGGTTTCATCCGGCTGTCCCGAAGGCACGAGCCCCGCGGCTCGGCCAAATAAATCCGCCGCCTCCATGTAATGGCGCTCGGTCATCGCCACGCCGCCCTCGGCTGCGGTCGAGCTTGCCGCGCCAAGCATCTGGGCATCCTCCGCCGCCTGCGCCTGTTCGCGCAGTTTGCGCGCTTCTTGTGCCGCGGCAATCTGCGCCTGAGTCGCTTGCCGCAAGAATTCGTGCGCACTGGCGAAATTACCGGCATCAATCGCGGCGTTGGCCTGCCCGACCAAAGCCTGGGCCGTCGGATTGCTGGGATTAAGCGCGGCCGCCTGACTCTGCAGCCGCTTGTAGTCTGTGGCGATCTTCGTCAGTTCCGCAGCCAGCTTTTCATCGGGCACATCCTGCTCGCCGGCAATCTTCAGCAACGTCTTGGCCGCATCCGTGGTGACGCCGAGCGTTTTACTGATCGCCTCGATGCGGTCCAGCAGGGCCGTCGTGGCGCCGGTAACAGCCGCTTGGGTCACTTGCCTGAGCTGCTCGTCGGTCAGGCCGAAATTGCAGGTCACGGTGTTGTTGCTGGCATTACCGCCCGCCGCGATGCCACATGACGCGGCCGTCACGGTGCCCCCTAATGCCGCGGCGATCTTCGGGTAGAGCAGCAGGACTGCCACGAGGATGAACGGAGCGATCCGAGGCGGCCAGATCATCACGGTCTGTTTGGCGGCGTGTTGGGGACCGTCCCGCAATTGATGGTATTGCCCGACGCGGTGCCCCCAGACGCCACACCGCACGGGCCCGAGGTCACGACCCGCGAACCGCTGTTGCCGCTCCACCAGGCAATAATCCCCAAGGCGCCAATACCAAAGGCACCGATGATGACCAGCCGGAGCAGCGGCTCTCGCTGTTTGGCGGGTAACAACGACAGCTTTTGGATCGTCGGTCGCAGCAGCAGAACGACCACGCCGAGGGCAATTCCGCCCAGCCCAGCGATTTTTCCCAAGGCCGCAAGAGACGAGAGCTCCACGGCGAATTCCCCGCGTCTAGAGGGTATCGTAAATATACGCTGTACGTCGCCTTACCACGAACGCAATACGCCAATGCTTCCGAAACTCGCCGTTCTAGGTTTTGCCCCCAGGGGTGAAGACGAGATGGCGGTCACAGTGCACGGGAGGCGCTAGGGGCTCGGCAGCCTTTTCAATCCAAAGTCCCAGCCCACTACGAGGAGGATGAACGTAACAAAGAGAGATGCAGTGGTCCGTTTGCTGAAATTTTCCACGGCCGACCTCCCTCACTATCGTTGCTTTTGCTTCAAGGTAGTCCGGCTGACGATGGCCTAACGTGATGGCGGTCACGTTTCCTCAAAATTTTTGCATGAGCAGCGATAGCTGACGACGGCACCGTTGCGCTCGTACGTAAGGCGACGTTCCCGGACATCCGGACTGGGGCGACGGCTATCAAGCGGCGATGATCAACTACCAATTCCTCGCGCATGCCGTGTTCTCGACCGATGAAGCGATCGAGCGCATACGCCCGGCGGCGCCCTGATAGTCCGGCAGTCTCTTCCTCAATGTTGGAATTCCCATGGTCGAGAGGGGCACTTTGATCGTTTCCCGGCGCCGAGCTCGAACGTCGGCAGCTGGTTCATTAAGCCGACCTTGACCCGGACGCCCGGCAATAAGCAAGACGCGCCGAAACCGGTTCTCCGCTCGATTAGGTCGCGCTGCCGTCATAACAGGAAGTCAGAGGCATGCAGGCTGTTCAACCCGACATGCTGCAAGGTGACCGAGGCGCCCGAGCTCGTGGTGATCACCGTGTCAGTGCCCACTTGCTGGCTCGCGGCCTGCACGGCAGAGAAATTTGTGAACGTGCCGTCGGTGAACCGTATCTGATCGCCGTGCGAGAAATCGACCACCGTATCGTGGCCGAAACCGACGCCGAAGACGAAGGTATCGTTGCCGTTGCCGCCGGTCAGGATGTCATCCCCGGCGCCGCCGGTCGGGATATCGTTGCCGTTGCCGCCCGACAGAATGTCGTTGCCCGCGCCGGCGGTCAGGATGTCGTTGCCATTGCCGCCGGTCAGCGAATTGTTGCCGTCGCCGGCGATGAGGATGTCGTCGCCGTTGCCGCCGTCAAGATTATCGTCGCCGGCCGCGGCGGTCAGGGTGTCGTTGCCGTGACCGCCCGACAGCGTATCGTTGCCGCCGCCGCCGGAAATGGAATCGTTGCCGTTGCCGCCAGTGATGAGGTCGTCCCCGGCGGTCCCGGTCAGCGTCTGATTGCCGTTGCCACCGTTAATATCGCGCCCAACGCTCAACAGGGTCCCGCCAGTACCGTCGTGGTTCAGCCGGAAGGTTAGTCCAGAAAAGTCCTGCGCGGGATCGAACTGAAGGGTGACGGGACTGGTCGACCCACCTGAAATCGTCAGCAGGTTGCCGGCGCCGAGGACAGTGGCTCCTTCGATCCCTTCCAGGTCGATGACGTCGCCCGGCGTGAAGCCGACAAAGGTCCCGTCGAAATGCCCGTCCGCCAAAAGCGCCGGAGCCAGCCGCAGAGTCTCCGAAGCGCCGACAAATTCGACATTGGCGTTCTCGCTGCCAAGCGTCCAGTCGCCACCGACCAGTCTGACGTCCTCGATATTCGTCAGACCGCTTACCGATCCGACGCCGACACCCAGCAGGTTGACCGTATCGGTGCCCATTCCGCCGTCGATCGCGCCGCTGACGGTCGAACCGGTGTACAGGTTGAACGTGTCGTCTCCATCACCCGTCGCGATGCTGCCGATGATGGTACCCTTGTTGGTAATCGTGTCCGCGAAGGTATCGGTGATCGAGATCGCCTCACCGTCCTCGCCGTCGATCAGACCCTCGTTGTAGATCGACGTCGCCGCGAAGGCGTTCCCGAGATTGCTGTCGTCGACGGTGATGGCGCGCTGCGCGCTGTCGATGGTGCCCCCGGCAAAGTTGTTGATCGTACCGCCGCCGATCGCCAAGGCCTCATTGATGTCGGCGGATTCGGTGCCGATTGCGTGGACTAGCCCATAATTGTCCAGTGAGATCAGGCCATCGACATCGATGCCGTCGGCATCGACGGTGCCGTCGGTGGTTCCGACGATCGTGCCGTGGTTGGTGATTTGGGTTGTCGTCGTGGCGCCGGTGTCGAGGTTGATGCCCGAACCGAGTTGGCCGGTGATCGTGCCGTCGTTACTGATCGCGACCGGATTGTCGCCGGTGATGCCGTGTCGCGCGCCGGTGATCGAGCCGTCTGCGTAATTGTTGACGGTGCCGCCGATGTTGCCCTGAAAGTCGATGCCGTCATTGCCGGTCGAGGTAGGCGTGCCGTTCAGGCTGGTGATCTGGCCATGATTGTTGACCGTTGTGTTGACCCCGGGGCGGATGGCATCGGCGTCGGCGGCGGAAATGATGCCGGTTGCTTCGTTCGTGATCGTCACCTGCCCGAGTGGCGATACCAGATCCTTGAAGTCGATTGCCTGGCCGTTGCTGCCGCCGACACCGATCGACTTGATCGTTCCGGCGTTGTCGACGACGAATGTGCCGACTGCCGCCGTGTCCAACGTGGTTGCGGTAATGCGGACGGCATCGCCCTGGGACTGGATCGTGCCGTCGGCGCCGTTGGTCAGGCTGAACGAAACGACATTGGCAAGGTCCGACGTATTGAGGTTGATCGCGCGGTTGGCCGACGCTGTCGCGTCAATCAGCCCGTCGTTGATCATCGTGATATGTCCGGCGCCGGGGCGGATTGCATCGTCTCCGCTCGCTCCGATGATGCCGCCTGCCTCGTTGGTGATGTTGATCACTGCGTTCGGCGACGTGATCGCGGCGAAGTCGAGAGCCTGGCCGCTGGCATGGGCGACGATCTTGCCCGTCCCGTCGACAGCGCCCGAGACCAGGAGCCCCGCATTATCGACAGTAATCGCGCCGGCAGTGACGTTGCTGTTGATCCGGAACCCGTCGTTGTTCTGGGAGATAAACCGCGCTCCGGCATGGTTGTTGAGCGTGAAGCTGCCGGGCGAGAACCCGCTCGACGTGTCGATTCCGCGTGTCGTCGCGCTGATCGTGCCGAAATTGTCGATGACGACCCCGGGGCTCGACGACCCGCCCGCCCAGGTGATGTCGGTCGTGTCGGAGAGTGTGCCGGTCGCAGCTATTGTGCCGGTATCGTTATTGCTGACGGTTTTGCCGGTCGTAACGGTTTGACCCGGGTTAACGGTGAAAGACGCCATGAGTGCTCCATTCCGCCGAGGGATGCTAGGGGCGAGAGGGCGGCGATAGTCCTGCCGTCCGATGACAAGACCGTGACGCCCGCCCGTTGCAGGCACCGGTCATGAAACAACTCGTTCCGAGCCGTACACGGTCCGCACGGACTTTGGCGGAGCTGGTCGGAAAAGTCGGCCTTGGGGCAGAGTAGGCAATCCGAGGCCAACCCATTTAGCTCGCCCAGCGAATGGGAAAGTTGGGCAGCACAATCACCGACTGCTTGTAGGCTGGACCGTTCCTCGGAAGGGGTAGGCGTCGCTTGATCTTGCAGTCTCCGTCGCAGGTAGTCTTGCGCGAATCGTGTGAGTGCGTCCTTCACGGCCGACTGCTGTTCGGGATCGTCGAGAACCTGCAAAATCGGCCATAGCGGTTCGAGTGCGCTGTCCGGCACCTCCCACGTCGGTACGACCATAAAGTCCGCGTCAATTTTTTGGAGTGGTGCCAATGGCTGTGATCGCCGTCGCGAATGACGCAACTTCAACTCCTCCAGCCGGACTGCCGTCCCGTTAGTATCAGGCAACGACCTTCCCTGATAGGGAACACGGAATTCCCTGATCCGAAGGGCAGGGAATGACGGCATAAGCCACGAGGATCGCGGCGCTTTTGCGCCCTTGTCTTGCCCACGTTGCTCATTCAGCCGGGAGTTCCCTGTATTTTCGCTGTGGAACAGGGAATTGGCCTGCAGAGACGGTTTCGCTCGTGACTGCTTCCTCAGCCACCGTGGGTAATTGGTACTACTGTATTTTAGGATCGCGCGGGGTGGCGCCGAAACTGGCGCGGTTCCCGGCGGTTTGTGGCTGCGGTTATCGCATTCGGTGAGCAGAGAGCCTTAAGAGGGCATGGGCTGCGCGCCACAGTGCGGGAATATCTCTGTCCGGCATTGATGCACCGGCGGAACTCGGCCGGATGCGGATCGCGCTCAATGCGGCGATCGGAGCGAGGAGGCTCGCCCAGACAGGCGCGGCCATTGGGGTCGTGACGTTTTGCGGTTACCTCAGACGAAGCCGAGTGCGGTTCGCTGCTCGAGCCAACTCAGCGGTAGGTGGGCGTGTTCGATCCACACAGTCGCAGTGAGGCCTTCAGGTTGTCGCCCCTCGAGGATGGCGGTGGTGATGTCCGGCGCGAGGTATGCGAGGCGGAGGACTTGACTGAAGTAGGATCGGTGCAGCTTCTCGCTCTTGGCTAGATCAGCGAACTTGCCGGAGCCATGCTTGATCAATAGGGCGTGGTAGCGGTGAAGCGCCGATGCGAACCGTTGAGATACGAGTAGATCTCGCCAGGTTGGCCGACACTCTGGGCGCCATGCGTGAATGGCTCGATGGTCGGCGATGCGCGCTCTCGCATTTTCGTCACGCGCGTGACACCGACAGAACAGTGGTTATCAGTGTCGGCTTCACTGCAATCGACGACACTCATGCAACTGAGTTTCGCGAACACTTCGACGGAGCACCTTAGCCCTAGGAGGCGGCATTTCGTAGCGCCGCAGCTTAACGAACGCGGCAGGTGCGCTCGCGCTAACCGCTAAGCCGGCACGGCTCCGCGGTACATCAATGCTGGCACATACCATCAAGTATCTGCGCAAAATCCATGTTGTTCAGTATCATGCCTTGTCGGAAAGAGACTGTCCCCTTAACTGACGATTTATTTACCCAGATAGGCACAATGTTTGTCCAAGAACCGTCTTCCTGATGCTTGAAGTCTTTTCATTCAGCAAAATGATCCTGAGAAGCATCTGTGGTGATGAATAATGGTGGGATCGGTGTATTGCTGTTGCCGCCTTATATTGCATGATGTGTGTGAGCTTGCTGCGTCATTCAAACAGCTCTGAAGAGATTGGGTATTGTCAGATTCTTGCGCGGTGACGGATACGGAAGCGGTGCTTAGTGCGGCGATAATTGCCGCCGCGATCGTCAACCGCATTCCGTTAATCCTCCCGTTCGCGTTTAAGAACAGCGTACTACTCCTCCAGAGTCTAGGCGCGCCTGAATCCAGCGAACAAGAGCCAAGCGGCCGTGCCATGAAAATGATAATGGTGCCCGCTGCCATACCTAACGGGGACCACCACATCGTCGCGTAGCACACCGGGCACCCAGACGCCGACCAGCAATACCGCGATGGCCGCCGCCAATGCATTCGCAAGCGTTGGATTGCGGCTGCGCCAGCCGCCGCGCGTCTTCATGAGCACCCCCGGTGAGCACCACGATTCTAATTGAAGCGACAGGACGAGGGGAACGGTGACTGAACCTTGGTGGCGAGCCGCAGACCGGGATCCTCGAAGCCGTCGCCGAAAATATCTGCAAGGAATCGGTGGAGACTCCAAAGCGGCCCGCCGTTGGCGCATCCCCGCCACACCAGACGCAACCGCATCGGCCTCCCCACCGGACGCGGACGCTGACACCGCCGCAACGCACCGTACGACCGACCCCGGCGACCTTTTAGCGCGGTGATGAGCCTTGGATCGTCAGCGAAAAAGCCGGCGGCACCGTCTTCGGCTTCGGCGGATTCGCCGCCCAGGCAAACAGCCCGAATCCTACTATCGCGAACGGTGTCGCGCAAACCAGCGCAATAAGTAGGTTCTTGAAGCGATTTCTAACAAAGAAGAAGCCGCCATCCGCAGTAATTACGGAAATCAGCGCCTCCGATTTGTGCAAAATCGCAAGTTCTTTTTCCGTTTTGCTCTCTTGTCGGTATAGTTGTTCTGTAACCTCTGATAATCTCGTGAGATCTTTCTCCGCGGGCAGCCTTTCACTATAGCGGCTCAGCAGTTTGGCCCGGATCTCGCGGATTTCTGCGTCACTGGACGTGACGATCTCGCGAAAGGTCATGCTTTCGCGCGTAAGTACCCTGATTGCAAAGTAAAGAATCACGCTGAGAGCCATGAATCCGACAAGAAGACCAACGGCCGCTAAACACAGCCTTACTGTATCGACAGTCGGGTCCAAGGTTCCAACGGCTGTGAGCGAGCTACCCGCAAAGACGCCTGCGGCCGTCGCCACTACGCCACCCACTAACCACTTGGCGGTATCGCGGAGCGACTGCGCCCCGGCCGCCATCGTCGAGGCGACGGGAAGCGTCTCGCTCATCGCTTCAAAAGCCCGCCGAAATCAACCGCGAGGGAAAGACCCGGCGCGGTCTTGGCAATCCGCTCGCTTATATCGCTAATCTCGTGGAGGTTTACCTCCTTGGCGCTGAGCAGTATGGCCAACGGATCGGGCCTGTTCGGATCCGCGAACTGGAGTCGGGCTTCCTCGTGGACTTTCTCAGTATCTATCTTGCCGTCGGCGGTGCGCGGCGGATTATGGAGCCACGTGATCGGCGAGTTCGGCGAGCCGCCCCCCGTGCCGACTGGTGAAAATTTGCCCAAGAGGACAAGGAGCTCAGCCGCCGCAGAGCCCGGTGTGGGAGGTGGGGGATCGCTTCGCGCACGGGCGGACGAAGCAACAGAAAGGATATGAATTTCAAGTTCATCGCCGCCGCAGGAAACCCGGATTACGCCGTCGCTATCCGGAATGACGTATATTTGCTTGGCCATTGTCGCCTCCAGCCGGTGACCGCAAACAGTACCGCAACCAACGCGCGATTTCGAGCGACTGGCCCACTAAGCCCGCCGCGTCTCCCGCCTCCCGACCTTTCAATGTGTCCTCCGGTTGAGTGTGAGCCGGCTACGGCGCGTAAAGGCGTCGTGCCAGGTGTACGGTCCCGTAATGAGGTGGTGCGGGCGGGGATCTAAGTATCAGGGCGTTGTCCGCGTCCTAAACACCATCGCGATCCAAATTCTTCACCAATTCGTGGTGGCGCCCGAATCGATTGCTTGGCTACGTTCAATAGCTGCGCGCCATGTCATGGGGGTGCTTAAACTAATCTTGTACGGAAGTGTACAAGTTCTTCTAGAATAGCGATGTCCGCGCGCGAACCCTATTCATCTTCTGTCAATGTGTCGGAAGTAATGTTCGCGCGTCATTCGCAAGGAAAATCGACGAAATGAAGACCATGCGGTTGTTCGCGCTTCTATTGGAGCGCGAGGATGGCGCCACGGCTATCGAATACGGCTTGATCGCCGCACTGATCGCCGTCGCCGCCGTTTCTGCCATGACGGCGGTCGGGACAAACCTGAGCAGCACGTTTAGCTCAGTCGCCTCTGCGCTCTAGTCGCTTCCGTCATTGATTTTGTGAGGGTTCTCTGAATCGATGTCCGCGTCACCAGCGACGGAGCGGAGACGTGGGCAGCAAAGAGAGCGCAGTAAAGAAATACATTGTGACACTCAGCGATACGGAGCGGGAGAAGCTCAACGCCCTTATCCATAGCGGGAAACATCCGGCACAAAAGCTGCTGAAGGCCCGCATTCTGTTGAAAGCCGATACCTCGGACGGTGGTGAAGGCTGGAGCGACAGCGAGATTGCAGCGGCGCTCGAGACCAGTGTCGCCACGGTTGCCAGGACGCGCCAGCGGCTGGTCGAAGAGGGGTTGGAGGCGGCCCTGATTCGCAAGCATTCGGCGAATTCGGCGAGGCGGCGGATCTTCGATGGGGCGGCCGAGGCCAGGTTAATCGCGTTGGCCTGTTCCAAACCGCCGGCCGGCCGCGCACGCTGGACATTGCAACTGTTGGAAGAGGCGGTCGTCGAACTGAAGATCGTCGAACGGGCCAGCGACAACACGATCGGGCGGACGCTGAAAAAAACACTCTCAAGCCGCATCTGAAGCAGCAATGGGTCATCCCGCCGGACGCCAACGCCGCCTTTGTTGCCGCCATGGAAGACGTCTTGGAGGTTTATCAACGGCCCTATGATCGGCAACGTCCCCTGGTCTGCCTCGACGAGACCTCAAAGCAACTCATTGCCGAAACGCGCGTGCCGATCGCGGCGAAACCCGGACGGCCCGGCCGGCACGATTACGAATACCGACGCAATGGGACGGCCAATCTGTTCATGATGTTCGCGCCACTGGAAGGCTGGCGGCACGTCAAGGTCACCGACCGTCACACGGCGATGGATTATGCCCAGGTGCTCAAGGAATTATCCGACACGCACTTCCCCGGTTCAGCAAAAATCGTGCTCGTCCAGGACAACCTGAACACGCACAAGCCAGCTTCGCTGTACGAAGCCTTTCCCCCCGCCGAAGCCCGCCGGCTCGTCGAACGGTTCGAGTGGCACTACACACCAAAACACGGGAGTTGGCTCGACATGGCGGAATCTGAACTCAGCGTTCTCTCCTCCCAATGCCTCGACCGCCGCATCCCCGATCAGCGGGTGTTGAAGGACGAAGTCGAGGCATGGGAAGCTGACCGCAACAGGAAGCACGCCAAGGCGAATTGGCAGTTCACCACCGCCGACGCGCGGGTCAAACTGAGCAGGTTGTACCCCGCACTATGAACAACTCGGCCGACTAGGTAAATCAGCGTTCTTCGAACTGGTGGCGAGCCTGGTGGGGCTGTGGCAATGGGTTCATTGCGTTGAGACCGTAATACCAGCCTAGGCCGACAAGTGCGGCGATAAGCAAGCTCAACGCGATCCAAATCGCCGTCGTCCCGATGCCAGCGGGATTCAAAATCCAACCTCTCAATCCCAGGCCAAAATATCGTCACTTCTAGGGAGTACGGGAGATTGCGCGAAAGCGTTTGCGCCTTAACCACGAAATTTTGAAAGACAGGCGATTTCGGGCAGCGTGTGTGACGGAGCTCACAATCACGAGGACCGGGTGCTACTCGCTATGGCCGATCAGCTAGATCGGGAGGCTGCGGAGATTGAGATCGATGGCCGACTGGCTACTGGTCGCCTCGATTAAACCGCGCGTCCGGGTACATAAGGCTATCATACGAAAAATCCTCGACGCACGCGCTCAGCATTGCGAGCGTCATCAAGCATAGCGCAATCCACACTAGGCGGCTCATGCAATTCTCCCACTTAACAGCCTTCAACGCGCGATAGTTCTACGCGCTCGTCGACGCGCTAATCCCTCGCTCGCAACTTTGGCCTCATTGGGAGAGGGCGTGAGATAAACGGCTCCCCGAGATCGTCGACGAGCCCTGGGATACCTCGCCGTCGCTAACGCGGCGCGCATCGCCGGCTTCGGCGCTGGCTTCTCCGCCGATCGGCGCTGCGCTCACCAAATCGATTTGGTGAGCGCAGCGCGCAGGGCGGCTCACCATTTCGTGAGGGCGCGCGTCTACACAACCTGCCCTGTGGAAAATTGGCTAAAGGCCACAAAATCTGCACGTTGTGGCTGTGGATATTTCGGCGTATAACTTGTGGCTGAGTTACTACAACCAATGCACGTCGCTTGGTTGCGGAATATGCTTATGTTGTACAGCTACCAGATCATTTGCCGAGGGACGCAACAACCTGTCGATCGGGGTGAGTTCGACGCGCCGGATATTTCGACCGCCTGCATCCACGCTCAAACGGTGCCCGTGCTGACCCACAATCGAGGCGAGACATTCGATGTACGCGTTATTGACGCGAGCGGTGCGGACGTCTGGAAAGGGCCGCATCTGCGATCTCGATAGCCCCAGCGCGCCGCGGTGCCCCAATCCCAGCGGCACGCGCGATACCGCTTTCTCACGTCGACGCGTGCGTATCCGCTACTGGCTGAGCTAATTCAATCCTGGTCGAACGCGAAGCGCGCCGCGCATTACCGCGAGCAGGCGCAGAAGTTCCGTGTCATGGCGGCAAAGGTCAAGATGCTCGAACTTGCCGAGCAATACGACGACCTCGCCCTCAGGCTGACCGATCAGGCGGGGCCGGATAAATCCTCAACCTGTCCGGCGGACAGAGTTGATTGACGACCGACGCCGCGCACCCGAGAGTGCTGGTGCATCGCACAGGAAGCCGCCGTGAGCAATAGAGACAGAGATTTTCGTCCGACCCGCCGCCGCGATTTCGACGACGACAACTACCAACCTCCATCCCGCAATTTCGGATATGCAGCACCGCGCGGCCCGCAATTTGAGAGCCCCTCCGGCCCACCCCTCCGAGCCACCGTCAAGTGGTACAACCCGGATAAGGGATTTGGCTTTGTTGAGCTTGCCAACGGCTCTGGCGATGCGTTCCTGCATGTGAGCGTGGTGGAGCGCAGCGGGCAGGCCAGCGTACCGCCAGGCGCGACGCTTGAAGTTCGCGCCGGCCCCGGTCCGAAGGGGCAGCAGGTGACCGAGATTATCAGCATGGACGCCAGCACCGCGGGGCAAGAACAGCCCCGGCACACGCGACCGGAGCGACCCGCCTATCAGCCCTCCGCCGACCGCACCACCGTCGAGGAGCTCGGCACGGTGAAGTGGTACAACGCCACCAAGGGGTTCGGCTTCATCGCCGCGGATCGGGGTGGGAAGGATATCTTCGTGCACGCCTCGGCTCTTCAGCGCGCCGGGGTGGTGGGGCTGACCGAGGGCCAGCGCGTTGCCGTTGATGTGGCTGACGGTCAAAAGGGACCCGAGGCGGTGAGCCTGCGAGCGATCTAACCGTCAGACACCCTGCGAAGCCTACCGACGCGTATCCGTAGGGTAAAGAGTGCACACGAGAACGATGAAAGCGGCAGCGAAAGGATCGTCCAAACGCGCGGCAGGGACCGACCGAGCCGTTCCCGAGTACGGCCGCGGCACCGGCATTCCCAATCCGATCGATGTTCATGTCGGCAAGCGTATTCGCCAACGCCGCCTATTACTCGGCATGAACCAGGAAGCCCTCGCGAACGGCCTTGGCCTCACCTTTCAGCAAGTGCAGAAATACGAGCACGGCGCCAACCGGGTCAGTGCGTCGCGTCTCTCGGCGATGGCCGACGTCCTCGGCGTGCCGATTTCCTATTTCTTCGCCAATCTTCTATCGGCCGGTGTAGCGGTTAGCGTCGAGGACACGGCGCGGCGGGAGCAGTTGGAACAGCCGGAGACGATACAACTCGTCCGTCTGTATTACGCGATACCGGACCCATCCGTCCGTCGTCAGTTCCTCGACTTAGTGAAGGCCGTCGCACAGTCGACTGCGCAGGAGAGATGAAGATGCCTGACACGAAGACGGTAGACCCGTCACTCGTCGCAGAAATTGCCAGCAGCTACGTCGCGCACAACACGATCGCAGCGGGCGAACTCCCGAGCCTCATCGCCGCAGTGCACCAATCCCTGGCCAAACTCGGGCAACCTGCGGAGGCGCTAACCCCGAAGAGCGCGGTAGCGATCAACCGATCGTATAGCCGCGATGCAGTTATCTGCCTCGACTGCGGCTGGCGCGGCAAGATGCTTCGCCGCCACCTCATGCAGGCACACGCCCTTTCGCCCGAGGACTACCGCGCCCGCTGGAGATTAAAGGACACCCACCCCCTCACGGCGCCCGCCTATACCGAGCGCCGCTCAGCTCTCGCCAAGCAATTCGGCCTCGGCCGCGCTCGCCAACCCGCGGCAACAGAATCTGAGCCAGAAGCCGCTCCACCTACCGCTATACCGGCACAAGGGGACGAGACCGCGCTCGATCCCGCATTCGTCGCGCCCTTATCGGAACCCAAGCGCCGCGGTCGCCCCCGCCGCGTCGCTCCCTAAAACCAAGCCGCCCGCGAGCCAGTTCCGGCCTCACGGTCGCGCCACCGACCGTCCTGCATCTGTGACCCTCTCCCGGCTGGAACCGAGTGACTCTCCCTCCATTTTCCGTAACCCGTTGCCGGTGGTAGGCTCGGGGGACCCCCATCCCCATGCCCAGCACCCGGACGAGAACGACCCGCGTCGCCCACACCGACAAGCGCCCGGAGCGCTGCCCGCATTGCGGCAGCAGCCACGTCACCCGAAAGGGGACTCGCAAGAAGAAGATTGAGATCGTCCAGCTCTGGCGTTGCGGCTCCTGCAAGCGCGTCTTCACCCCGGCACCCGCGGCGCTCCGGAACAAGACCTATCCGCTCCACGTCGTCCTCGACGCGATCACGCTCTACAACCTGGGCTACACGCTGCCCACGACGGTCGAGAAGATCAAATCGCGCTTCGCCGCATGTGCCTGCACCCGTGCCGCCGCAGTTGCCTCAAGGCCCGGGAGATTGCGCTGCAACAACGCGCTCAGCTCGATCGTGTCGAATTCCGGCAGGTTCAGCGATTCAAATGTTGCCTGGATGCGCACCGTCTCGGCCGACTGTGCGGCCGCAAGATTTCGCTCCGCCTCCTGGATGGCAGTCTCTACGTCGACAACAAAATCGGTGCCGCGGCCGATGGAGTTATGACGACATGCGGCGGGTTTGCCTAAAGGACGCCTTTCGGGGATATATCGACTGGGAGGAGTTCATGGCGAACCAACGGCGGCTCGCGGACAACCTCAATCACTACGACGTAAACCGCCATGGGGCGCCGCCACGGCGGGGCAACGCCTTGCTCCAAGGTATTGCCGTCTGCGGCCGTTGCGGCCGTCGCATGGGGCTGCATTATTCCGGACCGCACGGCAGCTACCCTGTCTATGTCTGTCGCGCCGACCAGCATCAGCATGGCGGGCCGCGCTGTCAGGAGGTGCGCGCTCTGGGTATCGACGCCGCGGTTGCACCACCCGCAGGTACTCAAAGCTCGTCGATCCCGATCGCAAAACCTTGCGCACCGTGTTCCGCGATATCTTCAACTCGTGGCAGATCGCCTTGATCGACTTGCCTTTGACAAAGTGGTCCCGCCTGATCCGCCCGATCGTCTCCACTACCAACATCCCCCGCCACCCGCTCGCATCCCAAGCAGGGCAGCCTGCACATCACTGCGCAAAGGGGGTCAAAGTTGGACGCCGATCACCCCTCTACTGGGGTCAATCTTCGGCTCTGACTCACTTTCGGTGCAGCTGGCGCTACGCTGGGGCAAGAAGTCGAGCGCGGAGTAGGTCGAGCTTGGCGCGTCCGTACATTTGTCGTTTGACGAGTTTGAGCTTGGTGATCTGACCTTCGGTCTGGCCGTTGGACCAAGGCTGGGTGATCGCTGCCGCAACGGCGGCGCGATCGGTGACGATGCCTTTGCCAAAGGAGCTCAGGACGCTGTTCGCAGTATCGGTGATCCAAGCGGGTAGATCGGTTGGATTGCGCTCCCGTACCATTCCGTGGAAGCGTTCGACTAGGTCGCGGGCCGTGACCAATATCGGTACTCCCTTCTCGATGCGCGCGACGGTGATCGCATCGCCCTTGTTCAGATGATCACGCTCGGTCAGCAGCAAACGGGTCAGCATCCGGGCTGGCGGCAGCTTTCGCAGCCTCTCGCATCCGGCGCTTTCGGCACGGCGGCGACGCGTGGCCCATTCGGCGACAACGCGAAGACTGCCGCGAAAGCCGGTTGTCGTCTGAAGCCGCCGCCACAACTCGGCGCCATTGCGGCAGCCGGATGACCATTCAGCATCGAGCCAAGCGAGATGCGGCTCGAGAACGTTCGATCGGTAGCGGAACACGTCGCCCCCGCCGCCGCGCACGATATCGCGCACCAGTTTGCGGCTGCGGCCGGTCCGGCGCACGATCTCCTTGATCGGCGTGCCGGTTTTGGCGAGGGCGCGGATGATGCCGTAGGCCTCCTCGCGCCGGAGATAACCTTCGTGCTGCAGGCGCTCGGCATGGGTCAGCAGAGCCGGGTCGATCGTGGTGCTGCCGAGAGCCATCCGGATCGGACGCATCGATCGACGCACCGCTTCCAGAAAGGCGGCGCTGGCGTTCTCCATCAGGTGCCAGCGATCGGCGACTTGCACCGCCTGCGGTGCCGCTCTGGTCGCTGCTTGGCCATATCCGCCGCCGCGGTCGCGCGAGATGACGGTGATCTCCGGATGGCGCGCCAGCCAGGCTTCGACCGTGGCCGGTTCGCGGTCAGGGAGAAGATCGACAATCCGCCGTCGTTCGAGATCGCAGATGATGCTGCCATAGCGCTGTCCACGCTTCCAAGCCCAGTCATCGATGCCGATGACCTGCAGAGGAGTCGTGTTGCCAGTAGCGTGCCGGCGCACCGCGCGCAGCAAGGTATCTTTGCTGACGGGCAGCATGAGGCGCCGCGCCAGAGCCGCTGCGGGCCGACCACCCAAAGCGATGCCGAGATGATGGACGATCGCTTCGAGCCGAGCGGTGCGCCGCGCTAATCTTTCAGCCACCGTCTCCCCGAGTGGTTCGGCAAAAATGCGCCGCCGACAATGGGGATCGGCGCAGCGAAATCGCCGAACCGTAACTCGCATCTGAACGGTGCGCCCCTGCGACGGCAAATCCAGAAGCCGCCGCTCATAGCGGCTGTGCACTCGCTCGGATCGCAGCCCGCAATCGGGGCACCTGCCAGCACTGGCACGACATCGCGCGGTGATCAGAATACGATCGCGCCCGATCTCGACGTCGTTGATCAGCAAACCAGCCGGCGACAATGAGCGAAAGCCCGAATACACCATGGCAAGCATCCCCCAATGCTATGCCTACCAAATGTAGCGTATCTGCATCGAAAGTGAGTCAGAGCCAATCTTCCACGCCGAAACACAGCCAAGCCGTCACGCAAGGAGGAGCAGGTTACTACCATCGGGCTGGATATCGCGCAGCATGTGTTCAGGTGCATGGAGCCGATGCTGCTGGACATGTGCTGTTCCGCAAGCGCGCCAGCCACGCGAGGCTTCTCGGCTTCCTGGCGCACAAACGCCGTGTGGCACGGCCTCGGATAGACGTTGACCTTAAGGGGCGTGGCGATCACGGTGGTGTCTCCCGCGCCTCATCTGCATCATGCAGGGATGCCGCCGACGCAGACGACAAGCTCGACAACCGAGGTCCTAGCCGGCCTTGTGGAGCGGGTCACGTTCCACAACGAGGAAAACGGGTTCTGTGTGCTGCGGGTGAAGGCGCGCGGCCAGCGTGACCTGATCACCGTTCTCGGACACGCCCCGGCGATCGGTGCCGGCGAATTTGTCCAGGCGAGCGGCGCATGGCAAAACGACCGCACGCACGGCGTTCAGTTCCGGGCCTCATTTCTCAAGGTCACGTTGCCAACGACGATCGAAGGGATCGAGAAGTATCTCGGTTCGGGGACGATCCGCGGCATCGGGCCGGTCTACGCCAAAAAACTGGTTCGTGCCTTCGGCGGGGAGGTGTTCGAGATCATCGAGCAGGAGCCCGGCCGCCTGCGCGAGGTGACCGGGATCGGACCAAAGCGCGCCGGGCGGGTCATCGCCGGTTGGGCCGAGCAGAAGGTGATTCGTGAGATCATGCTCTTCCTGCACAGCAACGGGGTCGGCACGTCGCGGGCGGTGCGCATCTACAAGACCTACGGCGTCGACGCCGTTCGGCTGATCTCGGAGAACCCCTACCGTCTGGCTCGGGACATTCGCGGCATCGGCTTTCTGACCGCCGACCAGATCGCGGCCAAGCTCGGCATCGAGAAGACAGCGCTGATCCGCGTTCGTGCCGGCATTTCCTTCGCGCTAGCCGACGCCATGGACGATGGCCACTGTGGCTTGCCGGCCGACGAACTCATTCCTCTAGCACAGAAGCTGCTCGACGTTCCGCCGGAACTGATCGAGACGGCGCTCGGGCTCGAGCTTCAGGACGGGACGGTTATCGCCGATCACCTCGATGACCGGCGCTGCATCTTTCTTGCGGGTCTCTACCATGGCGAGCGGGAGATCGCCGCGAAACTCAAGGCACTAGCGAACGGAAGACCGCCCTGGCCAGAGATTGACGCGGACAAAGCTATTCCGTGGGTCGAGGCGCGCACCAAACTGGCGCTCGCCGGCAGCCAAAGCCAGGCGCTTCGCAGGGCGCTGCTGTCGAACGTGTTGGTGATTACCGGCGGTCCCGGGGTCGGCAAGACAACCCTCGTCAACTCGATCCTCAAGATCCTCTTGGCGAAGAATGTCGCCATCGCGCTATGCGCGCCGACGGGTCGCGCGGCCAAGCGTCTCTCGGACAGTACCGGGCTTGAGGCGAAGACGATCCACCGCCTCCTCGAAACCGACCCGAAGAGTGGCGCCTTTCGCCGCGGCGAGGAAATGCCGCTCGACTGCGATCTTCTGGTCATCGACGAAACCTCAATGGTCGATGTGCCGCTGATGCGCTCGGTGCTGCGCGCCCTGCCGAAGCCGGCGGCATTGCTGCTCGTAGGTGACGTCGATCAACTGCCGTCGGTCGGACCGGGTCAGGTGCTTGCCGATATCATCAATTCGGGCGCCGTACCGGTGGTGCGCCTGACCGAGGTGTTCCGACAGGCGGCCGAAAGCCGCATCGTTACCAACGCCCACCGCATCAATCAGGGCCTGATGCCGGACCTTGCAGCGGCCGAAGGCGGTGACTTCTACTTTGTTGATGCGGCCGATCCAGAGGACGGCATAAGCAAACTGCTCACGATCGTCCGCGAGCGCATCCCCAAACGGTTCGGGCTGGCGCCGGTGCGCGACATCCAGGTGCTCTGCCCGATGAACCGCGGTGGCCTCGGCGCACGCTCGCTCAATACCGAATTGCAGAAGGTTCTGAACCCGCCGGGCGATATCCGCATCGAGCGCTTCGGCTCGACCTTCTGTCCCGGTGACAAGGTCATGCAGATGGAGAACGACTACGACAAGGAGGTCTACAACGGCGACGTCGGCCTCGTGTCGCGCATCGATATGGAGGAGGGCGAGATCACCGTCGACTTCGAGGGCCGAGAGGTTGTCTACGGCTTCGGCGAGCTCGATGAACTGGTGCTTGCTTACGCGACGACAATCCACAAGAGCCAGGGGTCCGAGTACCCGGCCGTCGTGATCCCGCTGGCGATGCAGCACTACATGATGCTGCAGCGAAACCTGGTCTACACGGGCGTGACCCGGGGCAAGCGTCTGGTCGTACTGGTCGGTCAGCGAAAGGCGCTCGCGATCGCGGTGAAGGGTGAGCAGACAAGACGCCGTTGGTCGAAGCTGCGGGAGTGGCTTGGCAGCAGCTGTCCCGTCAATCCATCGCTGCTGCCTGCGGGTGAGAAAGGACGGTAGCTCCCGGCATGCAGGAGAAGCGATCTGTCACGCGCGGCATCGGATTGCGCCTGAGCCCGCACGGTCGGCTGATGGTGGAGGAAGCCGAGGAAGCCCCTATTTTGGACGAGCGGGTGGCCGTCCGGCTAACCAAGTCATTTGCCGAAAGCACCGGGCGGGGCCTGCTACAACTCGGCGCCGGAGAGGTTGGCCAAGCGTTGCCGCCGGTCTTCATGTGGTGGCGCGGCTTTTCGACTCAGTTTGTCGTCGCACTACGCCTGTTATCCCCAGAAATATCCGATGGCGCTCCCGTACCAGAAGTGCCTCCGCCAAGCGAGGCTAACCTCGTCTCTCTCGTGTTGACCGCGCCGATGATGCGGGGCGCCGAATATATCACCGCCGATCTATTGCGGGAGCTCTGGCACCAAATCGGCCTAGCCTGCAGCCAGTCGCTCGCCGCCGCAAAAACCGATCTCCAGAAATTCCTCAAAAGTTTGAACCCCGCCTGGAACCTGGTCGGGCGAGTGCATTTCAATCTAGCCGAGAACAAGCGCGATCAGGAGCAGCCCTTCGCCTTCATGGCGACTTATACGACGCGGCTGTCCGCCCAGGCCCGGGCACAGCATGTTCCGCTTGGACAGGCGCTTCGGGAATATGCCGGCGCGGCCAACCGAGACAGATTGCTGTCGCTGCTGGTGCCGGTACAGCGCGCGGCGGAAAGCTGTACCTGGCTGAAACCGATGGTTGATACCGGGGAGATATTTTACCCGCTGCGCTGGAGCCCGGGCGACGCCGCGCGCCTCCTCGCCAGCGTGCCGGATTTGGAGAGCGCTGGGGTCGTGGTGCGGATGCCCGCTAACTGGCGGGCCAACCGTCCGCCGCGGCCGCAGGTGACGGCGACCGTAGGCGCCCGTGCGCCTTCGGCGATGGGGCTGGACGCGGTGATGGACTTCCATATGGCGGTCACCCTTGAAGGGGAACCGCTGACAGATCGGGAAGTGCACAGCTTGCTGGCCGGCACCGACAGCTTGGTCCTGCTGCGCGGGCAGTGGGTCGAGATCGACCGGGAACGCCTGCATCGCGCGATCGAGCGGTTCCGCGCGGCGGAGAAACTCGCAGAACGCGATGGCCTGACCTTGGTAGAAGCGATGCATCTTTTGTCGGGTGCCAGTGTGGCAAAGGGCAACGACGACCCCGCTGCCGTCGAGTGGGCACAGGTGACAGCCGGCCCCTGGCTGGAAGAGACGTTGCGGGTGCTGCGCGCGCCAGCCGATGGCAGCGCGGATGATCCAGGCCCGTCGCTGAAGGGGAGGTTGCGGCGCTATCAGAAAGCAGGGGTGGCGTGGCTGCGACTTCTCTCCGGCCTCGGATTGGGGGCTTGCCTCGCGGACGACATGGGGCTGGGCAAGACCATCCAGGTGCTCGCCCTGCTATTGGTGCAGGCGAAGGCGAGCCAAGATAAGAAACCAAGCCTGCTTGTGGCGCCAGCGTCGTTGTTGGCCAATTGGGCAGCAGAGATCGATCGGTTCGCGCCGAGTTTGACCACCCAAATTCTGCACCCGTCGGCGATGACGCCTGCGCAGATCAAGCAGTTGACGGTGGACGACCTGGCACCGACCGATCTTGTAATTACCAGCTACGGCTCGTTGCTGCGTGTGCCGATCCTGTCGCAGGCACGTTGGCGCTTTGTGGTGCTGGACGAAGCGCAAGCAATCAAGAACCCAAATGCCAAGCAAACCAAAGCGGCCAAATCGCTAACCGCGCAGGCGCGTATAGCGCTGACCGGCACCCCGGTCGAAAACCATCTGGGCGATTTGTGGTCGATCTTCGACGTGATCAATCCGGGGCTGCTGGGCACCGCCAAACAATTCACCAGCTACACGAGGAGCCTGGCGGCTCGCGAGCACAACCCCTATGGCCCCCTGCGCGAGTTGGTGCGCCCCTACATCCTGCGCCGCATGAAGACGGATAAGACGGTTATCGCCGACTTGCCGGACAAGACGGAAATCACCGCGCGCTGCAACCTCAGCCGTAAGCAGGCGGCACTCTATGGCCAAACGGTGGCCGACCTAGCCGAGGCGCTAAAGGAATCGGATGGCATTCAGCGCAAGGGCATGGTGCTGGCGACCCTGATGCGGCTGAAGCAGATCTGCAATCATCCCTCGCAATGGTTGAACGATGGGGTTTGGGCAGAGGAAGACAGCGGCAAGTGGGGGCGTCTGCGGGAGATCGCCGATGTTGTGGTGTCCAAGCAGGAAAAGATGCTGGTCTTCACCCAGTTTCGCGAGATCACGGGTCCGTTGGCGACCTTTCTCGGCGGCATCTTTGGTCGGTCGGGTCTGGTGCTGCATGGCGAAACGGCGGTCCGTAACCGCAAATCGCTCGTGCAGACTTTCCAGGAAGACGAGACAGTGCCGTTCTTCATCCTTTCGTTGAAAGCGGGTGGCGCCGGTCTGACCCTGACCGCGGCGGCACATGTTGTCCATTTTGATCGCTGGTGGAACCCGGCCGTGGAGAATCAAGCCACCGACCGCGCGTACCGTATTGGCCAAAAAAAGAACGTGCTGGTGCACAAATTCGTCTGTCAGGGCACGGTCGAGGAAAAGATTGACGCCCTGATCGAGTTGAAAAAAACTCTGGCGGAAGATCTGTTGGCTGGATCCGTGGCCGGTGAAATCAACCTGACCGAAATGCGGGATGATGAGCTGATGCGTCTCGTTGCGCTCGATCTGAAGACCGCGATGGTGGACTGATCCTGTGCCCCGGTCCCGTAGCGGATGGGCGCCTTACATCCCGGTCGCAAAACGGCGGAAACAGGCTGAACGCGCGGTCAAGAACCTGGCCAAGAAGGGACAAGTCCTCTCGCCGGTGCAAATTACTGCGAGGCGGATCGCCACCACGTTCTGGGGCAAGGCCTGGTGTGACAATCTGGAAAGCTACCGGGATTTTGAGAATCGCTTACCTCGTGGCCGCACCTATCTGCGTAATGGGTCCGTATTGGATCTGCAAATCGCCCCGTGCGAGATCCGGGCGATGGTTAGCGGCTCGTCGCTCTACGACGTCACCATCAGGATCAGCGCCTTACCGAAAACGCAATGGCAGGCAACCTGCCGCGATTGCGCCAGCGGTATCAACTTTTTGGTTGAACTGCTGAAAGGCCAGTTTTCCAAAGGCGTAATGGAAAGGATCTGCCAGCAGGGCAAAGGACTGTTCCCAAAACCTTCAGAAATCAAATTTTACTGCAGCTGCCCGGATTTTGCGTCGATGTGCAAGCACATTGCCGCAGTACTGTATGGCGTGGGCGCTCGACTGGATCAACAGCCGGAGCTGTTGTTCCAATTGAGGGCGGTGAACCAGAATGAATTGGTCGCGAACCTAAATAGCGAACTGCCGCTAGTTAAGGCACGACCCGATGCCGCCAGATTGCTGCTGGACGATGATATCTTGGCGCTGTTTGGATTGGAAATGGAGGAGGAGCCCTCGGCCACGCCGGCGCCGAACACCCCTGTACGAAAAACGCTGCGGGCGGCGGTGACTAACGGGCGAGAGACAACATCGAAGGGCGGCACCACCCCGGGGAAAGCAGCTTTGAACAAGAGCACCGCGCGCACATCGAAGGCCCCAAAGAAGACGAAAGAATCGCGGTAAAGGTCAAGTGTGCGAGCGCGCGGTCAACTTGGAATGGCTGCTCAGGATCGACTTGAGGCCAACGATCGTCGTCCCGCGAACGGCCGGTATCGGCGCTACTCCGCCGCCGGCGCGTGGGACATTGAATGACCGGTTTCTAAGCCTTCTGCGGCCGTCGGTTGTTGCCGTCGCGGCCTTCCGGTCATGTGCAGGGTTTCGGATACCGGCCCGTTGATGATCTATCCGCCGGTGCTGAGGGCCGGTGTCCGAAAGCCTTCAGGGAAGGAACCCGCGGGGGCTTGGTGGGCGGCTTGGGGTCTATGGGGATTTTATCGGGCAGCGACCGCGGCGCGGGCAGCGCGGGCCGGCGCATTCGACGGCGGATCGACGATCGGGGTCGAGAACTCTTCGCCGCTGCTGCCATTGTCGCGGTGATTTTAGAATGCTCGGCGGGATGCGATCGGCGTTTGGAAGCACTGGGGCGACAGTAGTGCGGTGCCGGAAGCAAGTTTCTCCAGCGGGCAGATGGTGCTGCGGCGAGGTGGTGACGGTGGTCATGGCGTCGCGCTCCTGACCCCGGCGTCGGATGATGGCGGGGCTCGGGGTGCGCCGCATCGCTCGAAGGTCTCGATGATAATCATCCGGCCACCACAGCAGGGGCATGGCGGGCGATGGTCGGCGCCAATGCCTGTGGTGCTGGCATTGTCGTGCTCTGCCGGCGTCTCTTTCGGCGGGGCCGGAGCGGCGATCAGCTCGATGGCGCGCGCGATATTGGCCTTGCAGCCGGCGCTGGCGAGCAGCCCGTAGTGACGGATGCGATGGAACCCTTTGGGCAGGACGTGGAGCAGAAAGCGCCTGATGAACTCGTGGGGCGCCAGCGTCATCGTGCGATATCGCGCCTGCCCGTTGCGGCGGTAGTCCTTGTAGCGGAAGGTCACGCCGCGCTCGTCGAGGCCGATTAGCCGGCTGTTCGAGATGGCGACACGGTGGATGTAGCGGGCGAGATAGGCGAGCACCGCCTCGGGCCCGGCGAAGCGCGGTTTGGCATAGACGAACCAGTCCTTGCGTTGCAGCGGCGCGAGATGGGCGTCGAAGGCCGTCCGGTCGCGCAGGCCCTCGACCTCGCCGAAGAATGCCAGCCGGCCCGCCGCGTGGGCGTCGGCGAGGCCGGCCAGAAAGAGCCGCCGGAACAGGCGGGAGAGCACCCGCACCGGCAGCAGGAAGCCGGGTCGACAGGACACCCACCGCGTGCCATCGAGCGATATTCCGCCGCCCGGCACGATCATGTGGACATGCGGATGGTGGGTCATTGCCGAGCCCCAGCTATGAAGCACGGCGGTGGCGCCGATGCGGGCCCCGAGGTGTCGGGGATCGGCGGCAATGGTGAGCAGCGTCTCCGCTGCGGTGCGGAACAGCAGGTCATAGACCACCGCCTTGTTCTGGTAGGCGATCGGGGCGATCTCGGCCGGGAGGGTGAAGACCAGGTGGAAGTAACCGACCGGCAGCAGATCGGCCTCGCGCGCGGCAAGCCAGTCCCGTGCCGCCGCGCCCTGGCACTTGGGGCAATGGCGGTTGCGGCACGAGTTGTAAGCGATCCGGCTGTGGCCGCAATCTTCGCAGCGCTCGACGTGCCCGCCGAGGGCGGCCGAGCGGCAGCTCTCGACGGCCGACATCACCTGGAGCTGGCCGAGGCTGAGATGCCCGGCATTGGCGCGGCGCCAGCCAGCTCCGTAGCGATGAAAGACGTCTGCGACCTCCAGCCTCGGGCGGCTCACCGCCGCCGGGCTAAGCTCCGGGTCTTGGCCTGCCCTCAGATCGTGGCGCGAGCCGGTCGAGCGGGCTGGTCACGTTGCGGATCGTGGTGTTGGCGACACGGGTGTAACGGGCCGTGGTGTCGAGCTTGGCATGGCCGAGCAGCACCTGGATGACACGGATATCGGTATCCTGTTCCAGCAGGTGTGTGGCGAAGCTGTGCCGCAGCGTATGCGGCGATACTCGCTTCTTGATCCCGGCGGCATCGGCTGCGGCGTGGACGGCGCGGTTGAGCTGACGGGTCGAGAGCGGCTCGATCGGGTTGCGACCCGGGAACAGCCAGCCGCGCGGCAGCAACACGCCGCGGCGCCGGCCCTCCACCCACCAGTCGCGTAGCAGCTCAAGCAGCTGCGGCGACAGCATGGCGTCGCGGTCTTTGCGTCCTTTGCCCTGCTCGACCCGCAACAGCATGCGCTCGGAGTCGATATCGCCGACCTTGAGCGCGACCACCTCGGAGACGCGCAGCCCAGCGCCGTAGGCGGTGGCGAATGCCGCCTTGTACTTGGGCCCCGGCGCCGCCTGGAGCAGAAGCGCAATCTCCTCCACGCTCAGCACCGCCGGCAGCCGGCGCGACTGGCGCACCACCGTGAGCCGCCGGGCAAGCTCCGGCCGGTCGAGCGTCACCGTGAAGAAGAAGCGCAAGGCGGAGACCGCACTGTTGATGCTCGGCGGCTGCATGCCGCTCTGCGTCTGTTGCAGCTGGAAGCGGCGCAAATCCTCCGCCGTCGCCGTATCGGGAGGCCGGCGGATGAAGGCCGCCAACGCCCGCACCTCGCGAATGTAGTTGTTGCGCGTCTCCTCGGTGAAGCCGCGCACCGTCATGTCTTCGATCATACGTGCACGCAGCGCGCTGACCGGCCGGGCGGAATGGGAGGTCATCGGGGGTTCCTCTCGAGCTGAAGGTTGCTAGACCTTCAATGCTCGGGATCGGGTGCCACGATCGTCACCCCTTACCGCTTATCCACTCACTACCACCGCCCAAAAACACACCGACCACGACAGGCGAAAATCCCGCGAGAGCGGGTTCGTTCCATGCCCCGATCCGGTCATTACCGACCTTTCGGTGCTCGCCGGTGCAGTATCCACGTTGATCGCGCCTCTCGGCCAATGGCGGCTCAACAATCGAATGGCGGACGTCCGCCAGTGGCAGAGGTCGGCACTCAGGCAACTAGCACCTCGGTGCCGTGCTGACTGCTCGTCGCGAACCTGATCTGCCCCTGACGCAAACAACGCTGGCACACGTCACGCTCGACCCGCCCCTGTAGAAAGGCGCGACGCATCGCCATTATCCGAGGACTCGACTCCCATAGCTGCTTGATCGACGCCGTCGCTCCCTCCTTGGCGTCGGCGAAGGTGGTGCCACCGCTCAAATCAGTACAGCAGGCGCCGAGCGTACCGTTGCTGTGAATCACGAGCTGCCGCCATGGCGCGTTACAGAAACCGGTGGTCGCGCGTTCCCGCTCCACCAACTTGCCGTCGTCCGGATAGAGACCACCCGCCACCACCCGCTGCTTCAAAAAAAGAAGCTGGCCGGGATGTGAATTGCGCCGTAAACGGCAGACCTCCTCATCGACGGAGTTCTCCTCGATGCAGGTCTCACGGAGGCCCGCACGCTGGCAGAACTCGACCAGAAAGACATTCTTACGCCGCCGATACTCCGCCTCGGCGGCTGCACCCGGTTGCGGATAGTGGATGATCTGGAAACTCAGGTTCTGCGGAGCCGCCGAGCGGGCCCAGGCAGCTGTGTAGTTCGCAATGCGTGCGATATACGTGTCGAAATCGAGTTTGTTGTGCCGTTTGGCTAATTCCTCCGGCAATGTCGACATCGAAATCAGGGGGTCCATCCGGATATCGAGAAAACTCGGATCGAGCCGCGAGCCATTGGTTGCCAGCCAGACCGCCAACCCATGGCTGTTCGCCAACAGCGCCATTTCCCGGAAACGCGGGTGGCTTGTCGGTTCACCATCGACCGCCAGCCTTACCGGCTTGGTCGTCATTGTAGCCACCTGCTCGATGACTTGCCGGAAGGTTTCGATCGACATCTCTTTTTTTCGCGCAGTCGCATCGGCGAGACGCAATAGGTGCAAGCAAAATTGCATACCGACGTTATCTCAATCAGCACGTCCGGATTGGCCAGGTCCGCCGCCAACGCAGCCATGCCGGGTTGCCGGTGCGCCTCTTCGGCGACCGCCTCAGCAGCGGCCGCCAAATCCACGCGCCCGAGCTTGTGCAACGCCTGGGTCCGGCCGAGCCGCGCCCTTCGGTGATCCGGCAAGACCGCCAGCAGCGCTTCCCACCGCTCCAGCGCCGCCACCCAATCCTGCCGAGACTCTGCCAGTTCTCCCGCGTGGTATAGAGACCATTGCTCGCCGGGAAAGCGCTCGATCGTTTGGGCAAATGCAAGTTCCGCCTCGCCGAGTTGACCAAGGCCACGAAGGCTGTCGCCGATCATGACGTGGCTTATCGGGTTATCGGGGAATCTCACGCAAAGCTGTTCTGCGCGTCGCAATGCCTCCGACCAGTCGCCCAATCGCTGGGCGACGAACGTGTCGTAATAGGCAATCCAAAAATCGTCAGGAAACCGACGTGTCGCCTCGCCCAAGATAATTTCGGCCCGCTTTACCTGTCCGGCATGGACATACGCCTCACCGGCCTTGCGCCAGCACAACGCCTCTCCAGGGTTCTTCTCGCGCAGGGCTTCCCACGCCGCAACAGCGCGGGACCAGTCGCGCGCATCACTGGCCGCATTGGCGGCCGCCAGCGCCGCCGGCCACAAATCTTCGGCGACCGGTTCAAATACGGTTGCCGGATGATCTTTTTCTGTTTCCCGCTGTCCAGACAATAGCGGCGCCGCCTTCCCAACTCCTAAAGTCCAGGCCCACGATACCGCAAATCTGACCAGACTAGCGCTTAAACTCCGTGACCGTCGAAAGCGGAGAGGATGTACCTCGTGTCCTTTGGCGTGGGCGCCGCCGATCCCTTCACACACCGACCGAGCAGCTGTTCCGGCGAGCACTGGCTGATGTCGACCCGACGTGTTTGCGCCAGGGCGATCCGACGACCGCTTCCGGCGGATATTGTTGAAAAAGTCGGCCAGCATTTTTCTGTTGAAATATTATATCACGATTAGTAATGGTCTCAGTTACATTTATTCAATGAAACTTGTGTTCTTAAATCATCATTGCTCAAAACAGCCCGAATTTTTCCAGCGACGACTTTTTCAACAATATCGGCGCGCAACCGACCTCCGCGAGGTATTGCTCGAACGGCTGCTTTGCCGTCCAAGAGCGGTCATTCGGCGAGAGTACGGGGAATGACGCAAACGCGCCGATAGCAGATCTGCGCGTCCGATCAGATGCAGACTTGCGAGCTTCGTCGACAGTATGTTTCCCATCGAAGCGAAAATTCACGGCCTTTCTCTACGACGTTGCCGGACCCCAGGGGTCAACGGCTCAGATATCACGCTGCTGAAGGCCGTGGTTGCTCCTCACGATTCCCAACAGCGCATAGACCTGCGTCGGCTTGCTCATGCCCTTGGCGATCACTGATGCGATTGGTTTGAACCCGAACTTGCCGTCCACCCGATCGCGAACCGCCTCACTGACCAGTATTGAGGTCCCATAATCCTTGTTGAGGCCTTCGAGGCGCGCGGCGAGGTTCACGGTGGTGCCGAGCGCGGTGTACTCCATCCGCTCGGCGGAGCCGATATTGCCGACCACAACCTCACCGACATGGACGCCGATGCGGAGTTCGAACCGCGCCAATCCTTCAGCCGCGAATGCCACATTCAGCGCGTCGTTCGCCGATTTGGCGGCGAGCGCGGCGCGGCAGGCACGCTCGACATGATCTGGCTGCGGACGCGGCGCGTTCCAGAACACCATCACCGCGTCGCCGATGAATTTATCGACCGTGCCGCCCTCGGCCAGAAAAGCCTCGGTCAGCGCGGTAAAGTGGCGCGAGGTCTGCGGCTTCGAGGGTGCCAGCATCATTCTCGATGCTGATCCCGAGGTGTATCGGCTCGGCTATGGCACCGAAGCCGGCTTTTGTGAGTACGGGCATCACGATCCGCGATGCAATGCGAGCTTCGCGCGATGGCGACCTGCGGCGCGCGGTTCTAAACTGGGTGGATCGAACGGGGCCCTATGTCGAGGATGACCGGCTGGCGGAGGCCGACGATTATTTCGAGTATGCCAGTCTCGACATTACTGACAGCGGTTTAGGAGAGGCTACCCGGCGCATTAAGGCGGGCGATCGGGCACAAACTTTCAGCTTCGAGGGTGGCACGATCCGATTTTGCGATATCACCGCTGGCGGTCGATCATGGTCTGCCGGAGGCGCGCCTCGGGGTCTACAATGTCGAGAATGTCTGGACCGTAGATGAACTCGCAAACTCGGCCATAGCCGAAGGTCCGCCCATTACGTCTTGGCGGACGCTTGTAGATGCGGTCCGCCCACGCTTTCCCCACCTCGTAATCCCAGATAGCGTTTATCGGAATGCTGCGCTAGCGCGGGAACCCTTTGAGGCAACGATCCGTGATCGCGCGCTCGATCTTTTTGGGCACCTTAACGCCTATATGGCCGGACGTGGACCTGATGGTGCCGAAGGTCCGGCTGCGCGCGAGGTGATCGAGAAATTTTTCGTCGGAGACCGCGCGCTGTTCACGGGCGAATCCGAGACGAACCAGAAAGACTTCAAAGCTGATTTGACATTTCCGGACCCCGATGATCCAGACCAGGTGATATTTGCCCACTGGCATGGAAAGATAAGCCGCCGTTTTTTTAGATTGCACTTCGAATGGCCGGTGCCGGCTAATGCGAAGAAGCTGAAAATTGTTTACCTCGGGCCAAAAATAACGAAAGGCTGACCAAGGCCGTGGATGCCAATGGTCGAGACGTTGATCGCTATACCGAAACCCACTGTTTCCAATATTGCTCGGCTCCGTCCGTCTCCACGATCCTGGCCCATTGATCGTCGGCCTCGCATTTTGCCAGAAAGAATGACCCCATAGTCGATCGAGTCGGTCCGGTGGTTCCGGGCTCGTCTACCCACCAGCGGTGGCGTGTGGACCGGATCACCTCTGACGGCCGACGCCTTGCAGCCTGCGCCGTTTCAGGTGGCTGCACCTCCTGCGGTTGTACGACCGGCTCGTTACTAGCTTATGCTGTTCCACGTGGAACAGAATTGTGCGGTTCACAGAACCCATCCGCTCCACGAAATGCGCGAACGTCACAGCGACGGGCAGGCTCGCATGGCCACCTTCTTGTTCCACGTGGAACAAGAAATTGATCCGTCTTCCCACGATCCTCCGACGCCCATCCGTGCGTTGAGCAAACCGGGGTGAATTGGGACGCTCTATCACGGGCCACGGCGGGTAAAGTCCGGCCGTTTTCTCCGTGACACGGTAGGCGTGGCACACAAAGGCAAAGCTCGATAGCCGCCTCCCGTTCCACGTGGAACGGGACCGGTCCGTTCCGCAAAATGCGCGATCGTCACGGGGACGGGCATCAAGAGCCACCATAGTACCTGCGTGGGACTTTGATGAGACGCCGCAACTCCCGCATTCCCTCGATTCGGGTTTTGGAATAACGACCGTGAATCCAGTTGCCGTGCCGGCGATGGGGGACCGACATTGGCGGTTTCCGCAAAGCTCGAAATGCCGCCCAACCGGTCGGGGCGTTCGAGCGCCCGTTCATGCTGGTTCTCCGGTCTCGGGCCACATGGCGTCTCCGGCAGCCGCGAGGTGAGGTGCCGCTTCCAAGAACCGGGTCACCGCCCAAGCAATGGCCCGTTTGTCTCGGTTACCGGTGTCCAGGAGGGCCAACCGCTCCAGTGCGGATAGCTGGTGCGGTGCTACCTCTATAGGCACCAACACGCGCCCATGCCGACGCCGCTCGCGATATGCCTCGCTGCGCTCGCGTGCCCGCTCCCTAGTTTCCTGCCTCACCGTCATCGCGTCACGCTTTTACCTCGATTCGCTCGCTGCGCTCAGGTCACACCATCAACTCTGGGGCGTGGATTTTACCCTAATAACTTGATGGCGCCCACGAATGGCCCTTTCAGTCCCGGGCGGTGCAGTCGGTGAAGTCAGTGAAATCCCATTACTCCCTACGACCTCATCCTTCACGCGCGTGCGTCCTTGCGAAGGACCTCAGGGTTGGTTCGAAAGTGGTCGAAGAAGAAAATGGCGGATCACTGACTTCACTGACGACACTGACGGAAGAGTTCGCTCTTAGTAGCTCGTTCGCCGCTGCGATCCGGTCGCGCACTGCGAGTTCGGCGCGAGCGTATACCGCTTGCCGCCTGCCCAAAATTTTCCAAAGGCCATCCCGCGCGTCCGGGTTCCGAACCGGCGTGTAGCCGCATCGCTCGAGGCGGTGTGGGATCACCCGGCGGTTCTTGCGGTCCCTGATCCAATCCCCGAAATCGCCTTCGGCGGCGGCGTGAATATGACCAAGCGCGACGACTTTCGGATTGCCGATGCGGTCCAGGAGATCCGATATCTCTGCCTCTTCGCCAGGGCGGCCCGCATCGACGATCTGCCAGAAGGTGGCCGTCTTCGGCGGCGGCTCCTTCGGATTGAATGCAGAGAGGTCGCGCTGCCGGAGCCACGCGCCGACGTGGTCAAGACCGCCGTCGTCGAAATATCCCCAGAGCCCCTGCCAATAGGCCCCATCAAAATCTTCCTTCGTCAACTCCGACCAAGCCACGTAGTGCCGTCGGTCGTCCGGGTCCAGATAGAGGCCATCGTTCTTGTGGTTCGTTGTGATAATCACGCCGCAGCAGTTGACGATCAAGTATTCGCGCAAGTGCTTCTCGTCGACACGTAGCACGTCGGGAGGTGCCGCGATGTAGCTCTTGGTATGGTCATAAAACTTGCGTCGATCAAAATCGCCAAGGTCGCACGCTTCGCTGATGCGCAGGATCACAGACTTCAAAAAGCCGTTGAAGCGTCCGAGGATTTGCGTCGGCGAGGCTTCCTGGAAATTCCAGGCGCCGACCGCATGCTTTACCGGCTCCAAGAGCGTGTCTTTGCCGATCCCTTGCGCCCCGCCAAGCACTAAGGCGTGGTTGATCTTCTCGTTAGGCCGCTGCACGCGGTGGGCGAGCCAATCGAAGATATGTTCGGCTTCGTCGGGAAACACACGTTTGACATGATCGAGCCAAAACCTGGCCTTGGCGGGATCTCCAGGTGGGATCCTCGGCGGGCAATAGAGATTAAAGCATCTAACGCCGGGACGCTCGATCCAGCCTCCCTCGAAAATCAGCCTGTCCTCGATCACCTGTGGCAATCCCGGTTGCCCAGGTCATCTGCTCAACCGGCCGGAGCTGGTCGAGCCATGCGCTGGCCGGCATTGTGACGGGCTTACCGTCCTCTAAGACGGGATTGCCGTTCCTGTTGGTGTCCACGATCGGCGGAATGCGCGCGTTGACACTCGCGGCCGGCCAAAGGCAGCGCGTCGGCGCAAAGATGTACTGGTGCGTCGGCATGAAGGCGTAGAAATCCTCGAGCGATATCGTTCCTGTCCGTTGTTTCTGGCGCAAAGCTACTGCTTCGCCGCTGAGTTCGGCGTCGCCATCCCGGATGCGGTCACGCGGCATTACTGCTGCTCCGCGGGCGCGACATCCCGGCGGAAAAGGCGCGCTCGAATCAAAGGCCGCTTGCGGAGCTCACCTTGCCAGTGGCAAGGGAACATGGGCCAGCGGCGCGCGCCGTATGCAAGAGCGGCATCACGGGCCGCCATAACCAGCCCCGATTGCGGTACCCGCCGGGTTGGTTTCGTTCGAGCGGCACAGCTCACGCCCCCTTGCGGCGATCCGAGGTCGAGCGCCGCGGTCCGGAAAGCCGCTCCGCGGCCCAAAGATCGAGCGACTCGGTTCTGTAATAGGTGGTTCGGCCGAATAGTTCGAAGACAGGACCGCCACCCAAACAGGCCCTTTTCGCCAATGTGGTTGGTGCTTCCTGCAAGCCGTGCACTTCGGCCAAGTATGCACTTGCTTCTCGGCGTCGCACTCGAAGTGGCCAGTCCGCGCGGTTCCGCCTTTGTAGTAGGGGAGAGGCACCGGCAGCCTCGCGGGCCAGATCTGCATCGAATGCTCTGTCGATAGAATTGGTCATTTCCGTCATCCCTCCGCTGAACACGGTAATTGCGCGCAATGAGAGGGATTTTCGGGCCGATGCCTTCTTTTGGAAACTACTGCGAACTACTTTTGCAGTAGGAGCGCTCTATCGATAGGTCAGTTTCCGTGGCGCTTGATAGGCCTCGGCGATAGCAAGTTCATCCGGGAGCAAGGGCGGCGGTACAAATGAGCCGTGCGGCTCGATACCGCGCAACAACCAAATTTCTTGAGGATCGAGCAGGGGCTCACTTTGGCTGTACGGTATGAAGCCGGTGGCGAAGCGCTCGTATGCTGCGATCAACGAGAGCGTCACGTCGAGTTCTTCGTGATAGGCATGCTTCATCCGCTCGTCGATTTCATCGTCATCAACGGCACCATTACACGCTAGATGAAACGCAACCTCGAAGGCCGCGCAGAAATGCGCCACCGGCTTGTAATGCGACCACACGCTCCTAAGGGTTCTCTTGGACAAAGGAAGGCCGAAAAGGGGGGCCTGAAGGATCGCCAGTGCCTTGTTAAGGCTTGCGCCTCCGGGCAACGCCCGATGATGTACATCCATCGCCCAAACCAACCCTAATGCCCTCCCGACAGTAAGCATTTTGGGTATCTGCTGGAGCATGGCGTTCTGCTGTTTGCTATAGGGATCAGACTCACTCGCCGTCTTGAAGCTGCCGGCTCGTCGAAACCAATCCTTGACCTGAGAGACGGCTTCTGGCTCGTCGTTCCCATCCCTCATTCCAAGAAGCGTCACCGGCAGAGCCGACTGCCGCCTTCGTCTGCCAGCTTTGTCCTTGGGGTGGACCATCGCACCGATGACATCGAAAGCAAGGTCAAGCCGTTTGTGCGGCGTGTCCAAACGCTCGCCGACGTCGATAATTGGCATCATATGCGGCGCGGCAAACAGAGTGAGAATCGCACGTCAACCAGGATGAGAAAGTGTCGCCGGATTGGTGACGTCAGGAGGGCGTAGCCCGAGTGACGTTGCGAATCCGGCGAACGGCGTGCCCCCGGAGGGGGCGCGTTTGCTGGCGGTCGCGGCCGGCCGGATAGGAAGCGGGTTCTTCATGCGATGAGGAACCGCCCCTTGCCCGGCCGCCACATCACCGATTGCCAGATGAGGCTATACATGAGTTTCCGTCACACCGAGCCGCCGGTCATCGCCGCGGCCAAGGCCGGGTTCAGCACCGCCACCGCCTACCGCATCGAGGAGGATCATCGGCTCCCGTCGCAGAAGAAAGCGCCGCGCGAGCGTCGACGGCGCGATCCGCTTGGCGCTGTCTGGTACGGCGAGGTGGTGCCGTTGCTCAAGAGCACCCCGGGCCTGCGGCCGATCGCCATTTTCGACGAGGTCCGGCGGCGCCATCCCGAGATCGGCCCCGGTATTCGGCGTACCCTGGAGCGGCGCATCCGCACGTGGCGGGCGCTCAACGGCGCCGAGCAGGACGTCATCTTCCGGCAGGAGCATCCGCCGGGGCGGCTCGGTCTGTCCGATTTCACCGATATGCACGATCACCGCGTCTGTATCGCCGATGTGCCGCTCGATCATCGGCTCTATCACTTCCGCCTGGCTTTCTCGGGCTGGGAACACGCCCATGTCGTGCTCGGCGGGGAGAGCTTCGTAGCGCTGGCCGAAGGATTACAGAATGCGCTGTGGGCGCTCGGCCGCGCGCCGCTGCAGCATCGCAGCGACAGCCTGTCGGCCGCCTTCCGCAACCTCGATCGTGATGCGCAGGAGGATCAGACGCGCCGCTACGAAGCGCTGTGCCTGCATTACGGCATGGAGCCGACCCGCAACAATCGCGGCGTGGCGCACGAGAACGGTTCGATCGAAAGCCCACACGGCCATCTCAAGCAGGCGCTCGAAGATGCGCTGCTGCTGCGCGGCTCGCGCGAGTTCGACACGCTCGACGCATACCGCCGCTTCGTCGACGAGATCGTCGGCCGGCGCAATGCGCGCAACGCCAAGCGGCTCGATCTCGAGCGCCACGCCCTGCAATCGCTGCCGGCGCGCCGGACAACCGATTACGAGGAGACAATCGTCACCGTCACCTCGACCAGCGGGTTCATTCTCAAGCGGGTGTTCTATTCGGTGCCCTCGCGCCTGATCAGTCACCGGCTCCGGGTACGCCTCTACGACGACCGGCTCGAATGCTTCCTCGGCGCGACCGCATTGATGACCCTGCGCCGCGGCCGCCCGCACGCCGACCGCAAGCATGGCCATGTCGTCGATTACCGCCACGTCATCCACGCCCTGCGCCGAAAGCCCATGGCTTTGCTCAACCTGGTCTATCGCGAGCAGCTCTTCCCGCGCCACGCTTATCAGCGCGCCTTCGAGGCAATGCTGGCAGGCGACGGCGAGAAGCGGGCGTGCCGCACCATGGTCGGGCTGCTGGCGCTGGCCCATGATCGTGCTTGCGAGGCCGAACTCGCTCAAGCCATCGAGGCCGAGCTCGATGCCGGCAGATTGCCCGATCTCGATTGCCTCGGCCGGCGCTTCGCGCCCAATCCCGCCGCCATTCCCGACATCACTGTCGAGCTGGTGCCGCTGCATCTTTACGACGAACTCGGCACCGTCCGGGCCGGGGGTGCAGCATGAAGACGACCAATCCCGTCGACGTCGCCCGCCTCGCGCTGCTCCTCGCCGAGCTGCGGCTGCCCGCGGTCAAGCTGGTCTGGCCTGATCTCGCCGCCCAGGCCGACAAGGAGGGGTGGCCGGCCGCACGCTTCCTTGCGCTCTTGGCCGAGCACGAGATGGCCGAGCGCAGCCGACGCCGCATCGAACGCCATCTCGCCGAAGCCAAGTTGCCGCCCGGCAAGACCATCGACACCTTCGACTTCGAAGCCGTCCCGGTGGTCAGCAAGGCCCAGGTCATGGCGCTCGCCGCCGGCGATGCCTGGTTGGGCAGGGGCGCCAATCTAATCCTGTTCGGCCCGCCCGGCGCCGGAAAGAGCCACTTGGCGGCAGCTCTCGGCTTGGCCCTCGTCGAAGCAGGCTGGCGCATCCTGTTCACCCGAACCACCGATCTCGTCCAGCGGCTCCAAATCGCCCGACGCGAACTCACCCTCGAACCCGCCATCGCCAAACTCGACAAGTACCACCTGCTGATCCTCGACGATCTGGCCTACCTCACCAAGGATCAGGCCGAAACCAGCGTCTTGTTCGAACTCATCGGCGCCCGATACGAGCGGCGATCCCTGCTGGTCACCGCCAACCAGCCCTTCGGCCAATGGGGGAAGATCTTCCCAGACCAGGCAATGACCCTCGCCGTCGTCGATCGCCTCGTTCATCACGCCACGATCTTCGAGATGAACGTCGAGAGCTATCGCCGCCGAACCGCCCTCGAACGCAAGCGTGGACCAGGCTGACGGCGGCCCGCACGACATTCAACACCGCCGCCCGATTGTCGCGCCGCGTCAATCAAAATGACGCGGGCCCTCTTGCGCGACAATAACGACGCGGCGATCATCACACCGCCGCGACGCCGGGCTTCTCATCCTGATTGTCGCTGCATTCCCATCCTGATTGTCGCGCTACAATCATACCTCCGGTGATCCAACCAACATGAGGAACTGTCAAAGAAGCGGGGTGTCCGCGCTAGTCGGCGGCCGAAATGCTTGGATTCCGGGCTTTGACCCGATAATCGCGGCGACCGACCCTTGGCGGAACGAGAGAACGGGCGAAGCCACGTAAGACTTCGAACACCGCCCCCCAGGGGCTAACTACGCACCGGCAGCGTTACCACGTCCGCACCGACGACCTTGTTGCCTTTCATGGCATTGGCGATGCGATTGGCGGCGCGATCAGCGACAGCATGCACCGGATCGGCGGCCAGATGGGCATATCCTTCAGTGGTGCGAGCTTGCTTATGGCCGAGAACCTTCCCCACCATGTAGAGCGTCGCGCCGTCCGCGATGGCGAACGAGGCGAAGCTATGTCGCAGGTCGTGTAGCCGAAGGCCCGGTAGACTCGCCCGCTCCCGAACTTTCTCCCAAACCTTTTGCAAGCCTGTGTAATGGCTCAGACCGGCCCTCCCTTTCGGCTTCTCCTTGTCCTTGCGCGGACTACCTGGCAGCACCCACACGGCTCCGTCAGTCCTGTGCAGCCCAGCCAAAAGCCCGAGGGCTGCGGCGGCCAGCGGCACGACCTTTGCGCCCGTCTTGCTATCTGGGAGCCGCAAGCACTTCCGTTCGAAGTCTACATATTCCCACCGCGCAGAAAGGATCTCCTGCCTGCGACATCCCGTCAGTAGCAACAGCCGGATGGCAGTCGCAGCGTTACTGTTTAGTCCCTCAACCTCCATCGCGGCCAAAGTGTCGGCCAGCCGCGCAATCTCCACTTCAGACAAGAACCGCTCTTTCTTTTCGCCGCGGAACAGCTTGACGCCCTTAGCTGGGTTCGCCTGAACAATGCCGCGTCCTACTCCGAATTGAAGCATCGCGCCCAGCACGGCGAGGGAACGGGCTGCGGTGCCTCTACCGCCCCGCACGATGGCCCGGCCCTGTGTTTTGGTTTTCACGTCAGCCACCGTTTTGCCGACCGCTACGTCGGACTGGAAGCGCGCAATATCAGCTTGAGTAAGCAACTTCGCGACCTTGCGCCCCAACAGCGGGCGGATATGGCGATCGATATTGGAGTTGTCGGCTGCCCAGCTCGACGCCTTCTTGTTTGGTTTCTCGGCCGGGCCTTCCGCGAGATAGAGGTCGGCCAGTTCTGCAACCGTCATCGCTTCCCGACCGGCGGCTTTGGTTTGCATCGGGTCGTGACCGGTCCGGATATCGCGTAATGTGTCTGCTGCGAGCTGTCGCGCTTCCTCGACCGTATAGGGACTGCCGACTTTTGAAATTGTGTAGCGGCGCGTTTTGGTCCCAACCCGGTATTTCAAGACGAAGGACTTGGCCCCCGTGGGTTTCACGCGGATGCCAAACCCCTTCACATCGGCATCCCACAGGAACATTTCGACGCGGCTTGCAGTTGCAGCGTCAACGAGGCGCTTTGTCAGTCTGGGCATTTTCGTGTTAGGGAACCGCTAGGGAACCGGCTGAGAGAAATTGATGATCGTTTCCAGTAATGACCTCAACATGAGTATAGGCAAAAAAAGCTGATAATCAAGGGTCAAGGGATACCATTGGTAATCTGGGGGAACCACGAGGAAAGCAGTTTCCTTAACAATGGCATTGTAGAGGTCACCGGCTCGATCGGGTTGGCTCCACCAATTGAAGAAGAGGCTTAGCTCGTTGTCGCTAAGCCTCTTCTTTCTATTTAGAAAGCGTTGCAGCTTGCGAGAGTCACTTGGCCGACCTGGAGCGGCCCTTCCCCGCGCTGCAACTCGCTCCCGGTAATCCAGCCTCGCCGATTGCCTGCCGACCGACGGCGCGGCAAAGTTGCCGCTGAGCGCAGCGCTCGGCCGAGCCGGCCGAACCAACGCTCGCGCCGCGAACATTTGGAGGCTCGCGATCATGCCGCACGACCCGAGGCTTATCAAAAACGAGGACAGGATCGAGGAATTGCGCGGGTCGGTGCCGGACTGGATCAGGCGCCTGGAGCGGCCGCCGACGCCCTGCGTCGCACCGGCTTTCGGGCCGCTCGAAGGGATCCGCGCGGTGGGTACCGGGGTCTTTGTCGCGCAGCCCTATATCGGCACCAAACTGGCCGAGTTCGGCGCCGAGGTGATCCATATCGAGCGAGCGGGCGGCGATACGTTCCGCTCGACCGCGCCGCATCTGACGCGTGGACCTCGGCGGCATGGCTGCGACGAGGCGGAAATCTTCAAGAACAAGCTGTCGCTGGGGATCGACCTCAAACAGGCGCGCGGCGTCGAGCTGTTGATGGCGCTGTGGAAGATTTCCGACATCTGGATGGAAAGCTCGATACCGGGAGCGCTCGAACGCGCCGGCATCACCAGCGAACTGGCGCTGGCGGTCAATCCCAGCCTGGTGATCGTACGGGTCAGCACCTACGGCCAGTTCGGCCAGGAGGAATATCTCGGCCGTGCCGGTTACGACGCGATCGCGCAGGCCTATGGCGGGATGATGAATCTGACGGGGGATCCCTCCGGTCCGCCGCAGCGGGCCAAGACCTTCACCGGCGACTACATCACCGCGCTGACCGGCTGGGCGGCGACGATGATGGCGCTGTGGGAGGTCAAAAAGACCGGGCGCGGCCAGGTCGTCGACCTCGCGCAATTCGAGGCGGTAGCGCAGACCAACGGGAACACGCTGCCGCTGTTCACCGGCGAAGGCGCGGTCTACGGCCATACCGGCAACAAGCCGCCGGGGTTCCAGCCCTACGACACGTTCAAATGCAGCGACGGCTGGGTGTATATCGGCGCGCTCGGCGGCGCGATCTACGACCGGGTGGCGCGGTTTATCGGGCTCGACCCGGCCGAATACAGCTTCGACGAATGCTCGAAGGACGCCGCGGCGGTCAATTCCGCAAAGGGCCAGGAGTTCGACCGGCGGCTGCGCGAATACTGCGCGGCGCATACCTCGTTCGAGGTCGAGACCGAGATGAACAAAGTTCAGATCGGCTGCGCGCGTGTGTTCAACGTGCGCGACCAGTACCACGACCCGCATTACGCAGCGCGCGAGATGACCGTACCGGTGCTCGACCGCCAGTCCGGCGTCCCAGTACGGGTCTACGGCGTGGTGCCGAAAATGTCGCTAACGCCGGGGCGCATCTGGCGCGGCGCGCCGTCGGTCGGCGACGACACAACCGACATCCTCGGCACGATGCTCGGCTTCTCGCCGGCTGAGATCGACGCACTCTACGCCGAGCAGATCGTACACCGCACCGAGCCGTTCACCACACCACAAGCCGAAGCGGCGAACCCGTAACGGCTCGGTTCAGCGCCGTTTCCTAAACGTGGGGCGCACTCGGATGCGGGCCGGTCGCCTCGAAGTCCGGCGATTTCGCACCGCCGGACTTCGCGCAACCTGCACTTTTGTCGACCCGTTACGGCCGGTGCCGGTGGCTTTCCTCGATCTCGGCTTGGGTGATCGCGCGTTGCAGCGCGGCACTCAGCGCCTTTGCCGCGTCGAGCGTGAGCTCGACCGCGACCCGCGCGCCGGGTTCCAGCGCGCGGTTCACGAAGTCGATCGTGATCGCCTCTTCCAGCAAGGCATGGTGCGGGTGATCGTAGGACACCACCGAGTGGGTCAGCTTGAACCACTCGCCGGCATCGCCCTTACCCATGCCGTCACAGTCGGAGATTTCGACGATCGAGGTGCACATTCGGGTTATTTCGTCGACAGATACTTGTTCGCGAAAGCCCACACCTTCTGCCAGCCGTCGAGCGCCTGCTCGATGCGATAGGGCGGCCGGTCGTAATAGAAGAAGCCGTGGCCGGCGCCGTCGTAGCGGTGGAACTCGTAGGCCTTGCCGTGCTTCTTGAGTTCGGCCTCGTGCTGGTCGACCTGCTCCGGCGTCGGGGCGCGGTCTTCGTTGCCGAACAGGCCGAGCAGCGGGCACGACAGGCCCGCAGTCAAGGTGATCGGCGAGACCGGCTGCTTCGGGGTCAGGTCGTCCTGCACCACCCGGCCGCCCCACAGTTCCATCGCGCAGTCGATGCTCTTCTGCTTGCAGGCGAAGAGGAAGGTCTGCCGCCCGCCTGAGCAGGTGCCGAATAGCCCGACCTTGCCGTTATGCCACGGCTGACGGCGCAGCCACTGCACCGCGGCTTCGGTGTCGCCGACCATCTGGTCGTCGGCAACGCCACCCTCGGCGCGCGCCTTCGCGGCGACGTCCGCGGCATCGCCCTCGCCAAAGCGCTCATAGAGATTGTGGCTGATAGTCGCGTAGCCGTGATGCGCGAAGCGGCGGGTGCATTCGCGGTACCACTCGTCCCAGCCGGGCATGTGGTGGATCAGCACCATCCCCGGGAACGGGCCGGCGCCCAGCGGCCGTGCCGTGTAAGCCGAGACCGGATCGCCGTTGTGGCCGATGATCCTGATCGTCTCTGCAATCATGCCTTCGTAAGCCATGGCTTCCATCCCTTTTGCGATGTCGGGGAAAAGGATAGCCGCTGCGATGTGACGATCACAAGCCATTGGCACAAGCCATTGGCACAAGGCCAGGCACAAGGCCAGGCACAAGCCCACTGGCACAAGCCCACTGGCACAAGTCCAGTGGCGCGAACCGCTTGGCACAAACGGCGCGCGTGGCTTTATCCACGACTCTCGTTGCGGCTAGAGTAGCCCCCACCCCGACCCTCCCCCGCTGGCGGGGGAGGGAGTGCGTCTGACCGCCTGCCAATCCCCCTCCCCCGCTGGCGGGGGAGGGTCGGGGTGGGGGCCAACAAGCGAGGTCGGCGATGCCCATCACCATCACCAAATGCGATGCGGCGCTCGGCGCCGAGATCGGCGTCGACCTGTCGCAGCCGCTCGACGATGCGACCTTCCACAAGGTCGAGGACGCGTTTCACGACAATATCATCGTGTTCTTTCGCGGGCAGAAGCTGACCGACGAGCAGCACATCGCGTTCAGCCGCCGCTTCGGCGAGCTCGAAGTCCACATCGTCAAGAAATACCTGCTGCCCGGCTACCCCGAGATCCTGCTGGTCTCCAACATCAGGAACGAGGCCGGCGAGCATATCGGGCTCGCCGACGCCGGGTTCACCTGGCACAGCGACGTCTCGTATCGCCAATTCCCGAGCCGCTGCTCGCTGCTCTACGCGAAGGAAGTGCCGCACGCGCCGGACGGCACGGTGCTCGGCGACACGGTCTTCGCCAACTGTATCGCCGCTTACGAGGCGTTGCCGGCGGCGATGAAACAACGGCTCGACGGGCTGAAGGCGATCCACCGCTATTCGGCGCGTCGCCGCGTGGAGAACAGCCCGCGACCCAAGCTGACTGCGGCGCAGATCGCCGAAACACCCGACATCGCCCATCCCATCGTGCGCACCCATCCTTTCACCGGCCGCAAGGCGCTCTACGTCACGGCGGGCGAATGCGTTGGGATCATCTTAAAGAACGGGGAGGGCATGCCCGAGGACGAGGCGCTCGACCTGATCGCCGAACTCGACGCGCATTGCGTGAAGCCGGAGTTCCTCTACCGCCACTCATGGCGGGTCGGCGATCTGGTGATGTGGGACAACGCGACCGCGATGCATCTGGCGATCTGCGACTACGCGCTGCCCGAGCGGCGGCTGATGCACCGCACGACGGTGATCGGCAGCCAGCCGTTCTGATCGAGACCGCGCTCTCCCTCGTCGGCAATACTCCAGAAAGTTGAAGAAAATTAACTATACGTGACCGCCGTCACGTTCATCGGCCGACCGCACGCTTAGCTTTCGGTTGTGAACGTGGGGCGGGACGACATGGCCAAAGCGACGGCGCAGATCCGGAAGGGGACTTTAGCCCACGCCGTCATCGCGATCCTCGCCTGGCTCGGTTCGTCGTCGGTCTTCGCGGGATCGCCCGTGCAGATCGCGGCCCGTCCTCCTGAACCCGCCCCGGCCCCGCCGCAGACCGCCCTGACGCAACCCGCCACTTCGGGGCGAGCCGGAAACATCGGCGCCTTCAACGCTGAGGCGACCGCCAAAATGGCCGACGGCACCACCCACAAGCTCAAGATGGGTGAGGAGGTCGTCGTGAACGAGCGCATCGTCACCGGGCCGAACGGCCAAGTCTTTGTCTGGTTTGCCGATGGTTCGTCGCTGACCGTCGGGCCGAACTCGGATGTCGAGATCGATACATTCCTCTTCGATCCAAGCAACGGCGCCGGCAAGATTGCGCTGAGTTCCGGCCGCGGCGTGCTGCGCTACATCGGCGGCAAGATCAGCAAGCACCAGGATTCAGTCACACTGAAGACCCCGGTGGGCGCGGTCGGCGTTCGCGGCGGCGTGTTCCTGATCGCGCTGGGGCCGAATGGCAACACGATCTCCACCCGCTGAACCCGCCACACGATGTTGCCGACCGAGCCGACTAGAGACATTCCGACCCGGTGATTGCAGAGTTGAGCCGCTTGGAGATATGATCAATCCTAACGCGACAGGCTATTGCAATAAGGGGCGGAATGGGACTTCGGGTACGAAGCGTCATCGGTCGCTCCCTGTTGGCTCTGGCGCTGCTCCTGCCGTTGACGATGACGGCTCAGGCGGATGGTGCTGATCAGGCTGCGCTGGAAGCGCAAAAGGATCAGCTTTTCCAAAAGATGCTGGCGAATCCCGCCAACCTCGACGTGGCGTTCGACTACGCCAATGTCTCGGCGCAGTTGGGCGATAATGAGGGTGCGGTCTCCGCCCTCGAACGTATGCTGCTGTTCAATCCGAACCTGCCGCGGATCGACCTCGAACTCGGGGCGCTCTATTTCCGCATGGGCTCGTTCGATATCGCGCGGAGCTATTTCAACAAGGCGATCGCCGCAAACCCGCCGGCCGAGGTCCAGCAGCGGGTCGACCAGTATCTCGCGCTGATCGACCAGCAACTGTCGCCAACCCGGTTGACGGGCACGTTCTTCTTCGGCGCCCAGTACCAGTCCGACGCCAACGTCGCGCCGGCGACCTCGACCATCGCGTCGCCGATCGGCCCGGTGCTGCTCAACAACCAGTTCGTCAAGATGTCGGATTGGGACATCTTTGCCAGCGGCTCGCTGCTCTATACCTACGATCTCGGGACCCAGGACCACGACACGATCGAGGTCACCGGCAACGGCCTGATGAATCACTACATGCAGGTCAACCGCCTCGATCTCGCCTTTGGCGAGGTGACGGCGGGACCGCGCTTCCGTTATCCTCAGTTCAGCGATGGGCTTGTCCAGAACGCTAGCCTCAAGCCCTATGCGATCCTCAACGAGGTCGGGCTCGGCGAAAACCAGTATTTCTTTACCTACGGGGCGGGGCTGGAAGCCACTGGGGTCGTTTTCGACGACATCGCGCTGAGAGGCTTCTTCGAGTTCCGGCAAAAGAAGTTCAGCAACGCCCCTGATCGGCCGGCCTCGACCGCACTCGACGGCAACGACAAGGTATTTTCCCTCTCGGCAAGCAAGCCGATCACCGCGAATTCCGCGTTGTCGGCCGAGTTCGATTACGTCAACCAGAGCACGCGCGTCGACTATTACGCGAACAACAGTTACGCCGTGGCGGCGGCCTACCACATCCGCTACACGCTGCCCGAACTCGTTCCCCCAACTGCCGATGGAGACGACGATCTACGGCAGCCGGCTGTGGTCGCATTACGACGCCCCCGACCCGTGCTGCAACACCAGCCCGACGCTGTTCTTTTCGCCAAGCACGCGCAACGACCGGCGCTGGGTTTTCGGCCTGACCCAGGGTTTGCAGGTCGCCGACAACATCCAGCTTATCGCGCAGGTCTCGCGCAATATCGTGTCTTCGAACCTGCCGCTTTACGGCTACACGAGCAATTCGGTCGTGTTTGGTCCGCAGATCAAGTTTTAGGAGTAGCGGATGCGCATGCAGCCTCCCTCATGGCGCTCCGCCGCATCGCTGCTCCTGGCATCGACCGCTGCCGTCGCAATCGGCGCCTTCGACGCCGGAGCGCAGGAAAAGGTCGGCGTCAACGCCGCCGTCAATGCCGACGCCAACGGCACGCCGCCCAACGCCACGGCACGCCGCCTCGTGATCGGCCAAGAGGTCGTGCACAACGAGCGAATCGTAACCGACGCCAGGGGACAGACGCAGATCCTGTTCCTCGATGGTTCCTCGGTCAGCGTCGGCCCCAACGCCGATCTCGTCATCGACGAGTTCATCTACGACCCCGCCACCGGAACCGGGAGGATGACGATAACCGCCGTGCAGGGCGCGATGCGCTTTGTCGGCGGCAAGCTGAGCAAGCACGACAACGCAGTGACCTTGCGTGTCGGAACCGCGACGATCGGCGTGCGCGGCGGCGTTTTTGTCGCCGACGTCCAAAAGGGCGGCAAGACCGAGATCGTCTTCGTCTACGGCAAGGCGGTCAGCGTCAGCGGCCAAAACGGCTGCTCGCAGGAGATCTACCGCCCCGGGTTCGCGGTCGATATCGACCACCCCGGAGCCTGCCCCGACACGCCGCATCCGGCGCCGCCCGGCACGACGGCCGCCATCCTCACGCAGCTCGACGGCCGCAGCGGCAGCAGCGGCGGGGCAAAGACGGTGCCGACCGACGCCATCGTCGCCGCCAGCCCGGTGCCCAACACGGTCTCCAACAACATCACCGTCAGCGTGCAGCAGGCGACGGCCGCCGTCCCGACCGTCGTCGTGGTACCGCTGACGCCGACCGTCTCGCCGCCGCAAGTGCCGCAAAACCAGCTTCAGACGACGTCGAGCCAGAGCCAACCCATCGTCGCCAACCCGCCACCTCCGACGCCGCCAACGCCGACACCGACGGCAACGCCGACCCCGACACCCACGCCGACCCCGACCCCAACCCCAACACCCACGGCAACACCAACCCCGACACCCACGCCGACCCCGACCCCGACCCCGACGGCCATAACGACCCAGATCGCGGGGCTGGTTAAGATCGCGCCCACCGGGTCGACGACCGGCTTCACCGATCAGTCGTCTAACGGGCGTGTCCCCTACACGGGGACGATCACCTACCCGGACGCGAGCTTCCAGAACGGGACCGCGATCGGCACCATCCCCAATTTCGGCGCGATCTTCTCGGTTTTCCCGGTGACCAACGGCGCGACCACGAGCGTCACCGCGACGGCGGTGACTGCCAATGGCGTGTCAACCGCGACCGGCACGACGACGGCGGCGGCGGACGGCAGGTTCTTTTACTCAAATCTGACCGCGCAGGGCGGCAACCAGTACGTCTTCGCGATGGGCGGAACACCGTTGGCGCAAAGCTTCCTGGCGGCCACGAGCGCGCCGAAAGTCTACGCCTTCCAGGTCCAGCCCGACGCCTCGCTCGCCAACGACTCGCAGCAGCAGACCATCCCGTTCGTGCCGGCTTCGGCCGGCGGCACGATGGCCGGTGCGGTCGTGTCGCCGCTTCTCGTGGTGAACCCGGCGAATACGCCCTTCGGCTCGGCCAACAACGTCAACAATCCCAGCGCGCTGTCGACGCCGTATCTGCAAGCCAGCCTGGCCATTAACGGCACCGGGGCGAATCAGACCTCGGCGTTTGTGCTGACGACGGGTGGTTTCAGCACGTCGAGCGATACCGGCCAGGTCGTGACCAGCGGACCGGTGCGCGGCGCGCTCTTTACCAGCGCGGCGGGGCCCATCAGCGTCATCAACGCGAGCTCGACCTCGGTGCCGGACGCTACCGGCAACAGCCTGTTCGGCGGCAACAGCATCGACGGGTTCGTGATCGATCAAAACCAGACCAACATCACCGGTAATTTCGTCCAGAGCACGGCATCGGTAAAGACACCGCAAGCCGGCACGGGCTTTTCGACGACGACCAGCTACGCCTTTAACCAGCCGGTGACGGCGACCACGCTCCCTACCGGGATCGGTACGCAGCGCGATGCCTTGCAGGAGACCGGATATTTCGGCGGCACGATGCAGTGCTGCGCGAGAACTTCGAACATCAATTACGGGCTGGCGGGATCGGTATCGCTGCAGACCGACCCAGGCTCCGACCGGGTCGCCGCGACCTTCAGCGCCGGGGCACCGTTCGCGGCTACGTCGACAAACAATCAAGCCCCGCTGACCGGTTCCAATCTGAACGCGCTGGTGCTGCGATTCGGCTCGCTGCCGAGTTCGGGGCTTAATTACGGCCGCAGCACCTTCATCGACGACAACACGTTCGCCGCGGCGGAGAACCCGAACACCGGGTCGACCATCAACATCATGGTCAATGGAGCCCCGGTCGGAGCGACGCTGCCGACGGTGACCAATTCCAACAGCTCCAATGCTCAGCAGGTACCGCAGCTTGCCTTGGTGACATCCGGCGTCGTGCCGAACAACCCGCTGTTGCCGGGCGGCGTGCTGTGCGCGACGTGCCAGTTCTCGCAATGGGGCTACTGGGTGGGAACCGTCCAGTCGCCTGATGCCGCTTCTCCGACCGGGATACGGACCGACATTGCCAGCATCAACACCTGGATCGCCGGACAGCCGACCGTGACCATGCCGACCAGCGCGGTCGGCAATTACGGCGGCAACGCCATCGGCACCGTCTACAATCAAGGCGCGCAGTATCTCGCGGCCGGCGGGTTTGCCAGCAGCTACAATTTCGGCACCAATATCGGCACGCTGACGATCAGCAATTTCGACGGCAATACCTTCACCGGCATCGTGAACGGCATCGCCGGCACGCCGTCCTATAGCGGCAGCCTGAGCGGCGCCAATGTCGCCGGCACCGCGAACGGCACCTTCTATGGCGCGAACGCGGCCGAGACCGGCGGCAATTTCTCGATCGCGGCGCTCACCGGCGGAAACTACTTCGCGTCCGGCATTTTCGACGCGGCGCTCACCGGGACGTCGAGTACCTTGCCCGGCTATACGACGTTCGGGTCGGGGATGATCAAGGCCACAGCCGGCCCGGCCACCGCCACCGGCTTCAGCGTGCAGACGGCGCAAACCCGCATTCCCTATGCCGGCGCGACCGTCACCTACCCGGCCGGAAGCACGTTCCAGAACGGTACGGCTTCGCTGTCGCTGAGCGGCGCGACCGCGACCGCGACGCTGTCGCCCCTGACGCCCGGCGCCACGACCAGCGTGACCGGCATGACCCTCGCCGGCAACAGCTTCACCGGCACGGCGACGACGAGCCCGAGCGGCAACTTTTTCTTCGCCAATGTGACCGAGCCCTCGGGCGAGAAGGACTTCATTTATGGCGGCGCGCCGGTCAACCAGAACTTCTACACGCCGCAGCCGACCGCGCAGATCCTGGCGTTCCAGCTCCAGCCCGACGGCGCCCTCGCCAACGGCGCGCAACAACAGACGATCCCGTTCCTGCCGCCCAATTTCGGCGGCACGGCGGCCAATGCCAGCGTCTCCAACCTTATATCGGGACCGGCGCAAACTCGCCGTTCGGCCTCGCGAACTCGACCAATGGCTACGCGGCGCCGAAATACCTGCAGGCCAGCCTCGCAATCAACGGCACCGGCGCCGGTCAGACATCGGCGTTTACGGTTGCAACAGGGAGCTTCTTCAACAGCACCGGGACAAACGGATTAGTTGCATCCTCCGGGCCGGTTCGCGGTAATGTGATGTTGAGCGCCAACTCGTCCCCCGTGCACATCGGTTCCGGTCTCTCGACAGTGCCCGACGCCGGCGGGAACAACCTGTTCGGCGGCAATACTCTCGACGGTTTCGTGCTCGATCAGAATGCCTACGGTTTCAATGGGGGCTCCCTGACCCTGCAATTGGCTTCAGCCGCACAGTTCGGAGCGACCACCGCCGGCTATGGTTTTAACCAGCCGGCGCTCGCCACGGCGGTCCCGGCCAGCGTGAGTTCCGCCACGCGCCAGAACCTGAACGAAACCGGCTTTATCGGCGGGCTGATGACCTTTACCAGCAACGTGTCGACGCCGGGCAACCCCTACGCGCTGTTCGGCAGCAGTTCGGTGATCACGACGGCCAACAACTTCCGTTCGCAGGCGACTTTCGTCGGCACCGACCCGTTCACCTCGAGCCAAAGCAGCATCAACACGCTGGTGCTCAATTTCGGCGCCGCACCGCAGAACGCCGCCGGTATCGATGCCAGTCGTGGCACGTATATCAACAACAATATCTACGCCGCGACCGACAGCCCCATCAATCAGTCGCAAATCAACGGCAATAATGTGGCGTTGCCGCAAAACAATTCGACCTCAACCCCCTCGCCGTCGATCGCAATGGTCACCTCGGGCACCGTCCCGAACGCCATCAACAGCATCCTGCCGCCGGGGGTGACGCCCTGTAATTGCCAATACACGCAATGGGGCTACTGGACCGGCCAGGTGCCGAGCACGACGAGCCAGGGGCTTGGCGTCAACCGTACCGACCGCGCTTTCATCAACACCTGGGTCGCCGGCATGCCCACCGTGACGATGCCGACCAGCGGGATCGGCACCTATGCCGGCGCGGCGGTTGGTACCGTGTTCAACAACGGCAACGCCTACCTCGCCGCCGGCGGGTTCAGCCACACCTACAATTTCGGCAACAATTCCGGCACGCTCACGATCAGCAATTTCGACGGCGTCAACTATTCCGCGAACGTCAGTGGCGCCAGCAACGTTTATGCCGGCGCGCTCATCGGCAGTGGCGCCGGCACCAATCGCAGCGGCGTGGTCGCCGGGACATTCTTTGGCCCGAACGCGGCCGAGACCGGCGGCGGCTTCGCGATCCAGGCAGCGAGCGGGCCACGCTACATCGCGTCCGGCGTTTTTACCGGCGCGCGGTGATTGAGCAACCTCCGCGGAGAGCGCGCGACGGTCTAGCTACTTGACATATTGATGAAGCTGGGTTGACCTCCCAGCGCATGCCTTCCACCCCCGAAGGGCGCCCGCTCGCGATCGAGACCGAACTTAAGCTGGCCGCTCGCACCAGCGATCTGCCGGCGGTGCGGCGCGCGCTGGAAACGATGGCGGCAAGTTTTGGGACCGCGCCGCGGACGTTGCGGACTCGCCTCGTCAGCACCTATTACGACACGCCGGACCAAGCGCTAGCCCGACGCGGTTCGACGCTGCGCGTGCGTCGCGCACGCGGCAAATTCGTACAGACCGTCAAATCGGAGGGCGTCGCCGGCGAAAGCAGCCTGGTGCGCGGCGAGTGGGAAGACCGCGTCGGCAGCGAGACCCCAGACCCGCGCGCCACCCAGACCGGCGCGTTTCTGTCGCCCGAGATCGCCGCGGCACTGCGCCCGGTGTTCCGCACCGAGGTCTCCCGCCTGACCATTCCGCTCGCGCCCGAACCCGCCACGCAGATCGAGGCGGCGATCGACCGCGGCCGCATCCGCAACGGCAATGAAACCGCGCCCGAGCCGATCAGCGAGGTCGAGCTCGAACTCAAGAGCGGCCGGCCGACGGCGCTGTACGACGTTGCGCTGCAATTGCTGCATGTCGCGCCGCTGCGCCTCGAACGCCGCAGCAAGGCCGAGCGCGGCTATCGCCTCGCGGCGCATACGGAAGAGCCCGCGAAAGGCGTCCATGCGGAGCCCGTGGCGCTGCATCCCAGGATGACTGGTGAGGCGGTATTACGGCGCGTCGGGCGCGCTTGCCTCAAACATTTGCTCGCCAACGAACGAGCGGTGCTCGCCGGGGATGCCGAGGGCATCCACCAGATGCGCGTCGCGGTGCGGCGGTTGCGTGCCGTGCTCTCCGCTTTCGCCTCGCTGCTGCCGGTCGAGCAGCGCCGTTGGGCTTCCAATGAGCTGCGCTGGTTCGCCGATATACTCGGTGAATCGCGAAACCTCGACGTCTTCGCTGGCCCCCTGCTGCGCCCCGCGCGTGAGGCACTGCCGAGCGCCAGCGAGTTCGAACGCCTCGCGCTTGCCGCGGAGCGCCACCGTTGCACGCTGCAGGCGACCGTTGTCAGGGCCGTCTTGTCGACGCATTACACCGAAGCCTTGCTGGCGCTGATGCGCTGGTTCGACGGCTATGAGTGGTGCCTCGCCGAGAGCGCGGCGCTACAGGAGTTGATCGAAGTGCTGGCCCCAGCACTGCTCGACCACTGCCTCCAGCAAAGCGAAAAACGCGCCAGGAATTTTGCCGAGCAATCGGCCAAGAAGCGGCACCGGCTGCGTATCGCGCTGAAGAAACTGCGCTACGCGGCCGAGCTGTTCGCCAGCCTTTACGACGCCGGGACCGCGAAGCAATTCATCCAGCGCCTGAAGCGCCTGCAGGACGATCTCGGCGACGCCAATGACGTGCGCGTGGCGCGCGATGTCGTCGAGAGCCTTGCACCCGCCGGCAAGCGTTCGACCGGCATTGTGCATGCCGGGCGGCGCATGCTGGCTTGGCACAAGCATCGGATCGAGAAGAACGAACCCGAGCTGCGCCGCCACCTCAAGGAATTGCTGGAGGCCGCGCCGTTCTGGCGCCCCGCCGAGGCGTAGGGCGGAAAAGCGGAGCGTCTTCCGCCGGGGCGACAGGCGGCGGATGGCGCTACGCTTATCCGCCTGCCTCCTCAGACAAACCGCGGCATGACCTCGCGGGCGAAGAGGCGCATCGAGGTCAACGCCGCCTCGAACGGCAACAAGTTGAAATTGACCTGCAGCGAGGCGTGCTCGAAGCCGCCGAAATCCGTCTGCATCGTGGCGATGGTGCGGGCGATCTCATCCGGCGTGCCCACCCAGGCGGCGCCGGTCGTCATCTGATCGGCGGCGTTGGAAGCGCGCAGGCCGGCGATGATTTTGTCGTAACCGGGATAATCCTGCGAGGTGCGCCCGTCGAGCCAGTCAGAGGCGGCGTCGACGAGCGAGCTCAGGTAATTGTCGATGAACGGCGCGGCGACCGCCCGCGCCCGGTCGCCGTCGCTGTCGCAGAACATGTGGAAGGCGATCATCACCTCGCCTTGCCCCGGATGCACGGCCGCCTTCCAGGCCTCGCGATACGCAGCGAGCAACGGCCGCATCTTGGCGGCGACAAAGGCGATCGCCATCACCGAATACCCCATGCGACCGGCATATTCGAACGATTCGAGCGTGTTCAGCGCGGCGACATAGAATTTCGGACGCGGCGCCTGCGTCGGGCGCGGCAGCGAGGTGGTGTTCTCGATCACATGGAAGCGGCCGCGATGGGTGACGCCTTCCTCGCGCAGCAGCAGGTCAACCTGCTCGATCCCCTCGCGGTAGCGCGCCACCGACTCGTCCGGCGAGCGCGCGAAGCGGCGGAACTCATGCGGCAGAAACGCCCGCGCGAAGCCGACATCGAGACGCCCGCCGCTGATCGCATCGAGCATCGCGATCTCGCCGGCAAGTTTTAGCGGGTTGTTGAACGCCGGCAGCACCGCACCCGTCACCAGCCGCGCCCGCTTGGTGCGCTGCGCCGCGGCGGCGAGGAAGACGATCGGGTTGGGGCTATAGCCGCCGTAACAATGAAAATAATGCTCGACGATGCGGATATGCGTGAAGCCGAGCCGGTCGGCTTCCTCGGTAAGGTCGAGCGCCTCGCGGAAATATTGTTCGGCCGAGCGGTCCTCGGGCCGCACATCCGGGAAGAACTGCACGCCGAACTGCATTGCCTATCCTTGCCCGCTCCGATCCTCGGAACCAAATTTGCCGCCGCTGTGTCGATTGAGGCAAAGGACCTGCAAGCGACAGAGGAATGAAATCATGGCACAGCAATCGAAAGCGCAGAAGGAGACGGTCGGCCGCGTCATGCACGAGTTCAAGCATGGCGAGCTGAAGACCGCGCGCGGCAAGCAGAAGGTCAAGAACACGCGGCAGGCAATCGCCATCGCGCTGCATGAGGCCGGCGCGTCGCGCAACGAAAGCCCCGCGGACAACAAGCGCAACTTGCGTCACACCAAGCGCAAGGAAGCACGCGGCGAGACCTACAAGGACGACGCGGAGAGTTGCAAGACCTCCCGGCGGCACGCGTCCGGCGGAAATGAGCCGACCAAAGAGGAGCTTTGCGAAGAGGCCAAACACCGCCATATCCCCGGCCGCTCGAAGATGGACAAGGCCGAGCTGAAGCGCGCGCTGCACCACTAATCGCTAGTGCCGGCCCCCTCCCAGCCGCTACGCGGCCCAGCCGCTACGCGGCTCTCCCTCCCCCCGTGGCCACCGAGGAGGGTTGGGGTGGGGGCCGGCTTCACGCCTCCACTTGTCCTGCATCCATCGCCTAGCCGCTATTCCGCCGCGACGGAGGTCCCGATCGGGCAGGAAACGCCGGTGCCACCGAGCCCGCAATAGCCGAACGGGTTCTTCGCCAGGTATTGCTGGTGGTAATCCTCAGCGAAGTAAAAGGGCGGGGCTTCGCGGATTTCACTCGTGATTGGCCCGTATCCGGCGTTCTTGAGTTGCGCCGTGTAGGCGTCGCGCGAGGCCTCGGCCGCCTTCTGCTGCTCGGCCGAGTAGGTGTAGATCGCCGAGCGGTACTGCGTGCCGACATCGTTGCCCTGGCGCATGCCTTGCGTTGGGTCGTGGCTCTCCCAGAAGATCTTCAGCAGCCCGTCATAGCCGATCTGCTTTGGGTCGAACACGACGAGCACGACCTCGGTGTGACCGGTAAGACCGCTGCACACTTCCTCGTAGGTCGGGTTGAGGGTGCTGCCGCCGGCATAGCCGACCGCCGTGGTCCATACGCCCGGCGCCTCCCAGAATTTACGCTCGGCACCCCAGAAGCAGCCGAGCGCAAAGACCGCGGTCTCCAGCCCCGCCGGGTACGGTCCTTCGAGCGCGTTGCCGTTGACGAAATGCCGCGCCGGCACCGGCATCTTCATCGCCCGGCCGGGCAGGCATTGCTCGGGTGACGGGATTTCGAGCTTCTTACGCATCATTCCGAACATCGCAGGCTCCTTCGATCGGCTCGTCTACATATAGCATTTCCCGGCGGAGATTGCGGCGGGCGAGAAGGAAGACGCTTTAACGCAAAGGATACGCGGAGAACGCGAAGAAGCCTTCCCAGCGCGAAGCACCCTTAAAATAACCACGGAGACACGGAGAGCACGAAGGCACGGCGGTACGGTAATCTCCGCGCCTCCCGTGGTCGTCATTGCGGCTTCGCCGCGAACACGGCCCCTTCGCGGCTTTCAGCCAAGCCAGTCGAGCACAGCTTCGTCTTCGAGCGCCATCAGCCGCTTATAGACGCCGGCCATGCCGCCCATGCCGGCGGTGGCCCGGCGCGTCAGGCGGGCGAATTTGTCGGGCAGCTCGCCCGGCTGCAGCATGCCGCCGGTTTCATGCTGTTCGAATTTGCGGCCGTCGTTGAGAGTGAGGGTGACATGGCTTCCCGCCGCGCCATGCCCGTCGCCGGCTTCCTCCACAAGTTTCACCTTGCGGCACAGCGCGCGGATCGCCGGGTCGGCCAGCGCGCTCTCGTCGTAGCTTTCCGGGTCGCGTGCCTCGCGGACCAGCGCCAGCGCGACGCAAAACGGGATCGAATACTGCGCCAGCATTTGATCGGGCGGTTCGAGAATGTTGTGCCGCTCGACCATGCGTCGCGTGCCGGTAACGGTGATCGCCGCGACGTCCGCGCTGGTAAAGCCATGCGACGCCTGCAGGTCGCGCACCGCCTTGACCGCGGGATGCGCCGTGGCGTGGCACGGGTAGCGCTTCAACACGGCGCTCAACGTCACGAAATCCGTGCCGAGCCCCCTGGTGAGATGGCTTTCATCCCATTCGGTGCAAAACACGCGCAGGAAACCGAATTCGCCTTCGATCACCGTGCGCGGCCCCTCGAAGCCACCGGCCGCGAGGCTCGCCGCCAGCACCCCGGCCTCCGAAGCACGGCCGAGATGCAGCCGCTTGACCATGCCGCCATCACCGCGCGCGAACTCGAGGAGGCCCCCGGCCAACGAGCCGGCGATGCCGAGCGCATTGGTCATGCCCCGCTCGTCGAGGCCGAGCAGCAGCCCGCACGCCACGGCCGCACCGAACGGCCCGGTGGTGCCGGGGGCGTGGAAGCCGCGCGCCTCGTTGGTGTGGCCGGTGGCGCGGCCGATACGGATCATCACCTCGTTGCCCGCGACCACCGCCGCGATCAACGCCTTTCCTGAGGCGCCGGTTTGCTGCGCGACCGCGAGCGCTGGCGGCAGCACGGTCGCGCCGGGATGCGCGCCGGCGCCGGGCCGCGTCAGGCTGTCGAGTTCGAAAGCATGCGCCAGCGCGCCGTTGGCCAGCGCCGCCGCCGGCGCCTGCACCGAAGTGCCGCGCCCGAGGATCTTGCTGCTGCCGCCCGGCCCGGTGCGCTCGGCATAGTCGATGACGATGCGGCTCCACGGCATGTCGGCGCCGCAAATGCAGGCCGCCACGGTGTCGGCGATGACGTCTTTCGCCTTCGCCACCACCTCAGCCGGCAGGTGCTCGTAGCGCAACCTCGCGGCGTAACGGGCAAGCGTGATCGTTTCGTTGGCCATATCATTCCCCGGCTAGAACTTATGCCTGGTGTAATCAGCCGCATCTGTCAATTGGGCGTCCACATAAGACTTCCGGACAAATCCCTCCATTGATCCATTTGTGAATCCGTGAGAGCCGCCACGATAACGCAGCAGCGACAGCCATCGTCCAGGCTGAGGATACATGGCCCGCAGGTTTAGGAACGACTTGCGCGCATTGGTATGGGTGGCCCTAGGAACGATTTTATACTGCTCCCAACCATCACCTTCATCCTCGATATCCGCAGTAATTATTTCCCATGGTTGCGATAACCTTCGGCCCGAAGTGCACGCAAATTCTTGCTTGAGCAATTCAAGAATTTCCCACGTAGAGAAATATATATTTTTATCGCACTTCAAGAATTGATGCTCATTTATCGACTGAACATCATTATCCTTGGTTAGCGTAACCCAGCCACCTACATTCTCGAGGGTGTATACATCCCCATCATATGCAAAGGCACAGATTGTCGGCGTCAGTGGCAACATCATGATTGCGCCAGATGACATTAATCCGAACGCACCGCACTTCAACCTGTGAAGGTGGAGGCGATTTGTAACAATGGCCGGATCATCCGACGTCACAAAAGGGTGACGCGTCGTGTTACGTAGGAGACAGACTTTCAAGTCGTCTACCAAATGCCAGGTGGCAACTGTAGTAGACAGTGACATACAAATCACGTCCTCGTCTGTCAGCTGAGTCTCTTCAAGGTGATCGCGTGTTGTGAATATTGCGTCCTTCATATCTTCCATGGACAAAGCACGCCGGCGCGCCGCCATTTCCGTCCGACCGTTCAAAAGGCAAATAAATCGCTTGAGCATGAGTCCGTCGGTCGCGTCCAAGATGTAACCGGGCGTTGTCAAGCGGCAGACCAGGTCCGCGTATCTCTCCTCCGTGGACTGCAAGATTTTTTCGATCCGCAAATCTTTCCCATAGAAATAATTACGCGAACATTGTCCCTTGACAGGCGCGTTTTTGATACCCCGAACTGAGGTAATATTAAATACATTTATCGCCAGTCCCTGACGCCCCACACTGAAAGGCTTCAGGTGACATCTAGGCACGAAGTGTTGGTTTTTATGAGATGGCATCTGCAGTCGGACGTACGCGCGGCAAGTCCTCGCAGCTCAGCTCGACACCGTAGCGGGCCAGCGCGATGGTTATCGGCCTCTCCTTCTCGATCCCGTCTATCCCGGCGCCCGGCCCTTGACCGCGTTGGCGCGGGCACCGATGGTCACCCGGCCGTCGGGACCGGCCGGAAGGCGGGCGCGCACCCGCTCCTTGAGCCGCACCACGTCGGCCTCGCGCATCGAGGCAAGCACCGAGGTCACGCTGACGCCGAGCAGCGCTATTGTCCAGAACTCGTCAAAATCGGCGAAGCTCCGCGGCGCGTCGATCGTCCGCGTCTCGACCGCTTCCAGCCCAGCCCCCGTCCACAGCGCGCGCAGCGCCTCGATGGTCGAGGCGGCGGCGCTCGGCGGCCGCGGCGGGTCGATCCCCATGGCGGCGACCTCGTCACGTAGCGCGGCAAGCGGAAACCCGCCGCCCAGCATGTCCCAGGCATAGGCGGCGACTAGGCCGCCGGGCGCCACGACCCGCGCCATTTCGGCGACGCCCTTCGCCGGGTCGGGGACGAAAAAGATCACCAGTGCCATCGTCGCCGCGTCAAAGCTGTCATCGGCGAAGGGCAGTGCCATCGCATCGCCCTGGCGGAACCGTGCAGCGCTCATCCCCGGCCGGGTGCGGGCAAAGGCAAGCTGCGGCTCGGCGGGGTCGATGCCGTCCAGCGCCGAGGGCGCGCAACGCTCGCTCACCAGATGGCTAAAGGCGCCGCTGCCGCAGCCGACATCGAGCCAGCGCAGGCCCCCCGCCGGCGCCAGCCAGTCGAGAAAGATCTCGCCGGCGAGCCGGCTCCACACGCCCATCATGCGCTCGTAAGCAGCGCCATCGACAAAGCGGATCTGGTGCGCGGTCATCGCCTTCTCCCCGGCGGGTCAGCGCCATTAAACCACCGCTAGCGGCTGCCCGTGGCGAAATACTCCTGCGCATCCCTGAAGGCTTTGGGCAGATAGGTTTCATAGGGGATGTAGCCGTCGATCCCGGGACCGACAATGTGCAGAACCGTGCGCCCGTCGTTCTTCAACATGGCCGCCTCGACAACACGAAACCGGCCGGCCCCGAGCTCGGGACATTCCAAATTGATCACGGGGCGAAAAGGCGCGCGCTTGACCGGCCCCATATAGCGGAAATCGTAGACGTCGGATTGCCCGCGGCAGACCAGCAGGGGTGCGACGATGATGTATTCCTTGCCGATCATCGCACGCGCTTGTTGCTGCGACTCCGCATGCGCCAGCCAAAGCGGGTCCGGCTGTGCGCAACCGGCCAGCAAAAACGCGAGCGTTGGAAAGTGCCACAAGCGCATCGCCAGCCTTTCAATCGTCATGCCCACGAAGGCGGGCATCCAGGGCACCGCCTCACCACTCATCCTGGACTCCCGCTTGCGCGGGAGTGACGATGATGAAACGGTTTGCACAAGATGAGGAAGAGGTAACCGGATGGATATCGCCGAGCGGGACATCATCGTCGTCGGCGCCGGGAATGCGGCGACCTGCGCGGCGTTGTCGGCGCGCGAGAACGGCGCGAGCGTGCTGATGCTGGAGATCGCGCCCGAGGAAGCGGCCTGCGGCAACTCGGCCTTTACCGGCGGTGCGTTCCGCGTCGTCTATCACGGCTTTGACGACCTCGCGCAGCTCATCCCCGACATGAACGAGCACGAGCTCAGCAATGTCGATGTCGGCACCTACACCACCGAGCAGTATTACGACGATGTCGGCCGCCTGACCGAGTGGCGCTCCGACCCCGACCTCACCGAAATCCTCATCACGCAGAGCTTCGAGACCGGCCGCTGGATGCGCGAGAACGGCGTGCGGTTTCAGCTCGGGCTCGGCCGCCAGGCGTTCAATGTCGGCGGCAAGTTCAAGTTCTGGGGCGGGCTCGCCTGCCATATCTGGGGCGGCGGCAAGGAACTGATGAAGGCGCTGCACGCGCGCCGCGCCCGTGAAGGCATCGACGTCCTTTACGAGACCCCGGCCATCGCGCTGCTGCAGGGTGATGACGGCGTCGCCGGGGTGCGGGTGCGTCACAAGGGGCGGATGCTCGACCTGCGTTCAAAGGCGGTCATCCTCGCCTGCGGCGGGTTCGAGGCCAATGCCGAGATGCGGGCGCGCTATCTCGGCCCCAACTGGGATTTGGCCAAGGTGCGTGGCACCAAATACAACACCGGCCAGGGTCTGCGCATGGCGCTCGATATCGGCGCGGCGCCCGCCGGGCATTGGTCGGGCTGCCATGCGGTGCAGTGGGATTTGAACGCCCCACCGGTCGGCGACCTCGATGTCGGCGACCGCTTCCAGAAGCACGGCTATCCGTTCGGTATCGTCGTCAACGCGCACGGCAAGCGCTTTATCGACGAGGGGCTCGATTTCCACTCCTACACCTATGCCAAATACGGCCGCGAGGTGATGAACCAGCCCGGCCTCTTCGCCTGGCAGGTCTTCGACCAGAAGACGCTGCACCTGCTGCGCGACGAATACCGCATCGCCCGCTGCACCAAGGAAAAGGCGGACACGTGGGAGGAACTGGTTGCCAGGATGGAGGGTGTCGACCCCAAGGGCTTCCTCGACACGATCCGCGGGTTCAACGCCGCGCCGCGCCCCGACGCGCCGTTCAACCCCAACGTCCATGACGGCCTGCGCACCCACGGCCTGGCGATCGACAAGAGCAACTGGGCGCAGAAGCTCGACACCCCGCCCTACGAGGCCTACGGCGTCACCGCCGGCGTCACCTTTACGTTCGGGGGCTTGAAGACCTCGAACGACACCGAGGTGCAGGACGCCGCCGGCACGGCGATCCCCGGCCTCTTCGCCGCCGGCGAGATCATCGGCGGCCTCTACTACCATAACTACGCCAGCGGCACGGGCCTGATGGCCGGCGGCGTCTTCGGCCGCATCGCCGGCAGGACGGCGGCGGCGTATGTCAGGGGAGGTGACCATGGCGAACCGCGATGATCTTGTGAATTGAGTTTGTCGCGCACTTGAGGAAAACGGCGGAAGCGCCTCAATTCCAGTCGTTGCAAAGCACATTTGGGACAATCACGAACAAGAACTGCGGCAGTCCGGAAACCTCTTTTATACTTGGCAATACGACATGCGGTGGGCAACGAAGAGATAGAGAGACCAAGGAAAAATGCTTACGGGCAACGGCGCCTGGACACTAAAGACCTAAAGAAGCGGTCTGTTACCTCTTATTAAAGAGGCCCCTGATGAGGGGCCTCTTTTTGAATAGAGCCATCGCTACCGCGCGCAGTGGCCGGGTCGCCATTCGCCCCAGCTGTTGTAGTGCGCCGGAATCCAATGACAGTGCGGCGGCGGAGCGGCGTAGGTCGGGCCGGGGTGGAACGCGCCGGTCACCGCACCCACCGAGCCGCCAACGATCGCGCCTGTCGCGGCGCCGCGGCCGCCGCCCGCAATCCCGCCGATGGCGGCACCCACGCCGGCGCCCACCAGCCCACTGCCGACATCGATCTGCGCGTAGGAGGGCCCTGCCGAGAGCAGCGCTATCGCGACGCCAGCGGATATAAGCAAACTCCTCATAACTTGTCCCCGAGTAGAAAAGCCGAATGCCTTACAGAACACCCGGCCGCGCGCATTGTTCCGCCGGTAATGCCGGAAATGGTGATGCCGCGACGAGCGTTCCAATACCGCAGTGACGACAATAAAGGAGCTAGGCCCGGCGGCCCGTCGCTTGGAACACGATCACCGCATCTTGCAGCTCAAAATCGGCGCCGAGAATGAGACCCAGATTAGCCTCCGCGATGGCGTGGCGGTCGCCTTCCGCCTGGCGCGCCGGCGCGCTCGCTGCAAGACGCGCCTGGGCACGGCGCTCGGCGTCGATTTCCAGTGCCAAAATGCGCCGGCGCAGGTCGCGAATGTCGGCATCGGGGGCTGTCTTTCAACTGTCGCCGCAGGCGGCGCAGCGGCGCGACGATGTCCCGGCCAAAATCTGCGATCGCGGCCTTGGCGCGCGTCAGGCCTGCGTCATCCAGGCAGGCGCCTCTGCAGAGGCCAAGCCACAGGCCGAACAGGATCAGGTTGACGTTGTGGCCGCGCTCGTCCTGCAGGCGGATCAGCGCGTCGGCGACGCCCGGCCGGCTGTAGAGCATCAGCGAAAATCGCCAAAAGGAATCCGCCGCAGCGTCTTGTCCCGCCATGCGATCACCGCGCAATCAAACTGACGCAGTGTGTGCTATAATGGGAACCTGGCCCGCTTGACACCCCGGAAATCGCGGGCTTCTGGCAATCGCTGAAGACGCGCGGCGCGATGGATTTCGACGTCGAAGCCTTGAGGGCCAAGCTGACCGCCCTCACGCTTGAGCACCGCGATCTCGACGATGTGATCGCCCGGTTGTCCGAGCGCATGCCGTACGATCAGTTGCAGTTGCAGCGGCTCAAGAAGCGCAAACTGGCGCTCAAGGACCAGATCTCGAAGATCGAGAGCGACCTGCTCCCCGACATCATCGCGTAATTCGGATCGTCACCCCCCGGAATGACGACGGGGCAAGGTCGTCTAAACCGCCTGCCGCACGCGCTTCTGCTGGTACATCGCCTTGTCGGCCGCTTCGATCGCGACCTGTGCGTCGTCGGTGCCGGTGAACGAGTACACGCCATACGCGGCGCTGACCGTGATCGCGGTTTGACCCCAGCGAAACGAAGTCGCGGCGATCGCCTGGGCGAGCACGACGGCCTTGGCGTTGGCCTGTTCCTGGCTGGTCTGCGCCAGAATAACGCCAAACTCGTCGCCGCCGAGCCGGCCGACGATGTCGCTCTCGCGCACATTCTTCGACAACACATCGGCAACATGGCGCAGCGCCGCGTCGCCGGCCGGGTGGCCGTAGGTGTCGTTGATGTGCTTCATGCCGTTGACGTCGAAATAGATGACGCTCGACGGCGGCCCATAGCGCCGGGTGAATGCGATCATCCGCGACAATTCGCGAACAAAGGCGCGGCGATTCGCGATCGGCGCCAGCAAATCCTCGTCGGCGAGACGCTCCAGCTGGACGATACGCGCTCGCGCAGTTTCCAACTCACGCTGCATCGCTGCGCGTTCCGCCTGCAATTTTTTCAGTTCGTCGTGCAGCACCGGGGCGGTCTCCCCCGCTTTCGGCGTCAGCTCGGCAACCGAGGAAGCCGCGCGTCGGCTCTTTGACGCGCCCGCCACCACCGGCTTCGGTCGCTGCTTCAACATCCTGCTGCCCCGCCCTCGGCAGAAAGGCACATCCCCCGTCTTGTCTATAAACGACTGGCGTCCCGGTGCAACAAGCGAATTTACGACGCGCGACGCCGCCGCGGGAGCCTGTTGATTACGCTGGGGCACGACTTGTGCGAGGGGACCGCGACCCTATAATGCCGGGCTCCGCAACGCCGTTCGAGACGAGGGGGCATGGCCGAATCCGGTCCGCGACATGGGGTTTTGGCCGTCGGCATCATCATGGGCAGCCAGTCCGACTGGGAGACGATGCAGCACGCGTCGCAAACCCTGGAGAATCTCGGCATCGTCCACGAGACGCGCATCGTCTCGGCGCACCGCACCCCGAAGCGGCTTTATGACTATGCGACGAGCGCCCGCTCGCGCGGGCTCAAGGTGATCATCGCCGGCGCCGGCGGCGCCGCGCATCTGCCCGGCATGGCGGCGGCGCTGACGCCGCTGCCGGTGCTCGGCGTGCCGGTGCAAAGCCGCGCGCTCAAGGGCATGGACAGCCTGCTGTCGATCGTCCAGATGCCGGGCGGCGTGCCGGTTGCGACCTTTGCGATCGGCCAGGCCGGCGCGATCAACGCGGCACTGTGCGCCGCAGCAATCCTCGCGCTCGGCGACCCGGCGATCGCCGAGGCGCTCGACCGCTGGCGGCAGAACCAGACCGACGCCGTCGCGGAGCGGCCGGTTTGAGCCACGCGCACTGATGCTGGCACCGGGCGCGACGATCGGCATCCTCGGCGGGGGACAGCTCGGCCGCATGACCGCGCTCGCGGCCGCCCGGCTGGGCTACCGCACCCATGTTTTCGCCGAGGAAGAGGACAGCCCGGCGGCGCAGGTCTCCGCCGGCGCGACGGTCGCCGACTGGGACGATGACGCGGCGATCGCCCGCTTCGCCACAGCGGTCGATGTCGCGACATTCGAGTTCGAGAATATCCCGGCCGAGGCGGTGCGCAAGGTCGCGGCGCAGAAGCCGGTGATGCCGCGCCCGGAAATCCTCGAAATCACCCAGGACCGCCTGCGCGAGAAGGATTTCCTCAACCGCATCGGCGTCGCGACGACCGGCTATCGCGAGATCAGCGATGCCGCCTCGCTCGGCCGGGCGCTTGCCGGGCTTACGGGTCGCGCCGTGCTCAAGAGCGCGCGCATGGGCTATGACGGCAAGGGCCAGGTCGCCGTGGCGTCGGATACCGCAGCCGGCGAAGCCTGGCGGCTCATGGGCGGGCCGCGCGGTGTGTTGGAGGATTATGTCGATTTCCGCTGCGAGGTGTCGGTGATCGTGGCGCGCGGCGCTGACGGCGCGCTTGCCACCTACCCGGCGGTCGAGAACCGGCATGTCAATCACATCCTCGACACGACGATCGCGCCGGCCTTGCTGCCGGCCGCGACTGTCCGCGCGGCCGACGAGATCGCGCGCGAGATCGCCACGCGATTCGACCTTGTCGGCGTGCTCGCGGTCGAGATGTTTGTGACGACCGATGGCAGGCTGCTGGTCAACGAGCTGGCGCCGCGCCCGCACAATTCCGGGCACTGGACGATCGACGCCTGTGCCGCCAGCCAGTTCGAGCAATTGGTGCGGGCGCTCTGCGGCCTACCGCTCGGATCAACGGAGCGTCACGCCAACGCGGTGATGAAGAACCTGATCGGCGACGAGGTCGAAACCTGGCGCGAGGCCATCGCCGACCCGGCCGCGCGGCTGCATCTTTACGGCAAGCGCATCATCCTGCCCGGCCGCAAGATGGGCCACGTGACGCGGCTGCTGTCGCGCCGGTAGGCCGCCGCTTTCGATCGTCACCCCCGCGAAGGCGGGGGGCCAGAGTCAGCGGTTCGGTCGCCCTGGCTTCCCGCTTTCGCGGGAATGACGAGCCCATTCAGCAGGCCGACCGCTACCGCGCGATGTCGAGGCGCGGATAGGGCTGGTTGCCGCGCAGCACCTTCCACACGCAGCCGAGCAGCTCGAACGGCCGGAACGGCTTGGCGACAAAATCGTCGAGTTCGGGATCGCACACGATCGGCTCGCGCGCGCCCGAAATAAACAGGCATTTGAGCGAGGGGTGGCGCACGCGCACATGACGCGCCATGTCGAGGCCGTCGAGCCCGCCCGGCAAGCGGATATCGGCGACCACGAGATCGAAGGATTTTTCCTCGATCAGTGCGACGGCCTCCCAGCCGGTCGCCGCCGTCGTGATCTCGAACCCGGCGTCGCCGAGCACCGCGCTGATCGTCTCGCGTACTTGGTCGTCGTCGTCGAGGACGAGGATCGCTGGTCCCGGCTGGCTCACTCGGGCCTCCCGCGTAGGGGGATAGACGAACGTGAACTTGTCACATAAGCCGAAGTTCCTTGAACGGGAGTAAGCAGCAAAGAAATTACATCGTTAATTTTGGTAATTCGACCCAGCGGCGCTCGCGGTGGCTTTGATGGCACGCCTCGGCAAGCTGGACACCCTTGGCGCCTTCGAGCAATGGCGAGGGGAATGGCCCCTCTTCGGCGACATGGCGGAGAAACAGTTCCCACCCCTCGCGATAGCTGTTCTTGAACGGGTCGAGCGTCGGCATTTCCTGCCACTCCTCATCGAACACCGCCGTCTGCGGCCGTTCGGCATCGAAGAACGGCCGCGGCGTCGCGATCAGCGGCTGAACGAAACAGCGGTGCAGCCCACACACCGCCGAGCCTTGGATGCCGTCGACCTGGATCTGCAGCAGGTCGTCGCGCTTGACGGGCTTGCCCAGGACGAGCTCACCTGCGCGGGCACGCCGCCCTCCAGCTCGAAGATCGCGAAGGCGTGGTCCTCGACATCGACATCGTAAGGCTTGCCGGCTTCGTCGATGCGCCGCGGCTGCGCCGTCATCTCGCGGCAGCACACGGCCGCGATCGGCCCCAGCAGCCGATCGAAGACGTAGCGCCAGTGCGCGAACATATCGAGTATCAGTCCGCCGCCGGCCGCCTTCCGGTAGTTCCAGCTCGGCCGCTGCGCCGCGATGAGCTCGCCGTCGAACACCCACCAGCCGAAATCGAGCCGCACCGACAGCACGCGGCCGAAATAGCCGCTGTCGTAGAGCCTTCGCAGCTTTTTGGGGCCGGGGAGGAACAACTTGTCCTGCACCACGCCGTTCTTGAGGCCCGCTTCCTCTGCCCGCCGCGCCAGCGCCAATGCCTGCTCCAGGCTCTCGGCGACCGGCTTTTCGGTATAGACGTGCTTTCCCGCATCGATCGCCGTCAGCAAGCGCTCCGGCCGGCCGCCCGTCGCAGTGGCGTCAAAGTAGATGTCGACGGACCTGTCCGCGAGACACGCGTCGCGATCAAGGCTCCAGCGCAACCCGCCGCTCGCCGCCGCCAGCGCGGCGAGCTTCTCGGCATTGCGGCCGAGCAATAGTGGCTCGGGCATCAGCCGGTCGCCGTTTTTCAGCGGCAAGCCGCCCTCTGCCCGGATCGCCAGCAGCGCCTTCAGATGCTGCGTCGTGCCGAGCCGCCCGGTTGCTCCGTCGATGACGACGCCAATGTTTTGCACGGCCAATTCAGAGCCTCCGACAAATTATATCCCTCTCCCGCTTGCGGGAGAGGGAGGGACCCGCGCCGCAGGCGTGGGAGGGTGAGGGTCTGTGCGGGCAAGCCCTCACCCGTCGCGCTACACGCGCCACCCTCTCCCGCAAGCGGGAGAGGGGTTAGACAAGCTTAAGCCGTCGCGGCGGCGATCGAATCGCGAAGGATCTGCGGGAAGGTCGCCAGCGTCTCGCTCGGCGTCATCAGCGGCGGCGCGAGGCAGATCGTGTCGCCGATCGCCGGATCGGCACCGCCAGCACGGACCCGGAGCAGCAGCCCGCGCGCCATCGCTTCCCGCGCCACGCGGGGCCCGAGCCCGATCGCCGGCGCCTTGGTCGACTTGTCGGTCACCAGCTCGACGCCGAACATCATGCCGAGGCCGCGCACATCGCCGACATTGGGCAGATTGCGCAGCTCATCGAGCTGGGCGAGCAGCTTCGCGCCCTCGATGGCGGCGCGCTCGACGAGACCGTCCTCCTCGATAATCCGGCAATTCACCATCCCCACCGCGCAGCACACCGGGTGCGCGCTGTACGTCGCCGCATGCATGAATTTGCGGTCCGCCGGGGCCGACAGGATCGCGTCATGCACCCGCTTCGAGGTGATGACGCCGCCGAGCGGCAGGTAGCCGCTGGTGACGCCCTTGGCGAACGACACGAGGTCCGGCTCGACATCCCAATGCCCAAGCGCGAACCAGCGCCCGGTGCGGCCAAAGCCGGTGATCACCTCATCAGCGATCAGCAGCACGTCGTATTTGTCGCAAATCTCGCGCAGCTTCGGGAAATAGGTCGGCGGCGGCACAATCACCCCGCCGGCGCCCATCACCGGCTCGGCGATGACCGCCGCGACCGTATCCGGTCCCTCGGCGAGGATCGCGTTCTCCACCGCCTCGGCGGCGGCGATGCCGGGGTCTTCGTTGCCCTCGTGGCGATAGGGATAAGGCGGCTGCACCTGGATGAAGCCCGGCACCAGCGGCCCGAACATCTTGTGAAAGATCGCCATGCCGGTGGCGCTCATCGCCGCCATGGTGACACCGTGATAGGCGTGCCAGCGCGAGATGATCTTGGTCTTGTTCGGCTTGTCGTTCACCTTCCAGTAGTAGCGCGCGAACTTGAACGCGCTTTCGTTCGAACTCGGCGCCGGCAGTGGTGAAGTACACCGCCGCGCTGTTCGCGTACGCATGCTTGACGATGAACTCGCCGAGCCGGATCGACGGCTCGTTGGTCTGCCCGACATAGGCCGAAGCGAAGCCGATCTTCTTCATCTGCGCCGCCGCCGCGTCGGCCAGCTCGCTGCGCCCATGGCCAATATTGACGTTCCACAGCCCGCTGAGCCCATCGACCACACCGCGCCCGGTGACATCGTAGAGCACCGCGCCCTTGCCGTGGTCGATGAACAGCGGCGCCTTGTGATCATCAGGGTGATGCAGCGGATGAACCAGGTACTGGCGGTCGGTTTCGAGCAGCTGCGTCGTGCCGTCCATGGGATGCTCCTGGCCTTGCTCTAAAACGCGCTTCCCGGCGAAAGTCGGGGCCCATGTTTCAGGATCTGTCGCTTCAGAACGGTGTGCCCCGGGGTCCGCGGGCGCGGATGAAGCGTTGCCGATAACCTACGATCAGCCGCGCCGCTGGTCGAGCGGATAGATGGCTGGGTTAGGGAACTTGCGCTTACCGCGATCACGTGAAGTTGACGGGCGGTAGAGCGAACCACCGGCTCATTGCGACCATATTACGGGTATGCGACGCACGGCCCTCCTCGTCCTGCTCCTTCTCCTCCTCGCCGGCTGCGGCGGCGGCAACGCCGTGACGACACGGTGCCCGGACCCCGACCCCGATCCCAACAGCCCCTGCGCGACCTCGCACAGTCACACCTATGACGGCGGCGGCCGCTCTTAAGCTGCCCGCTCAGCGGTTCGGCAGGTCGAGCGGGAAAATCGGGCGACGCACGTTCTTGAAGCTCAGCGACGAATAATCCGAGGTACAGGCGCCGATCCCGGCGAGGTCGACCACCGCCTTGGCCATCGCGCCGAGCCCGGCGCGCCAATGCACCCGGCTCTTCAGCATGACGTAGCGCTTTTGCAGCGGATCGATCCCGAGGCTGTAGAAGCAGTTGAGGTCGCTCGGCTCGACATGTCGCGAGATCAATGCCACCTCGACCTTGCCGGTATCGATCACCACGGATGGCCCCATATCGGTCAGCACCCCGCGGCCCATCGGCCCCTTGTTGCGGAAGCGTCCGCTGGCGATCGTCTTGACCGTGCCGGAGATCTCCAATGGCGGGCTGTCGCCGGGAATTTGCGGCATCTTGAGCTTGCCGCCGATCGACAACGTGACCCGCGCACCGACCCCAGCCGCGATCGCCTGCTGCACCGCGTCGGGGTCGTAGATCGCGAACGCCGCGACATTCTCCAGCCCGGCCTTGAAGATCTCACCGAGTACGATCGTCGTGTCCATCGTGCCGCCCGAGGCGCAATTGTCGTAATGGTCGAGCAGCACGATCGGCCCCTGGCCCGGTGACGGCTCGGGCATTGCCTGGGCGCGTGCCAGCGCCTCCCTGAGCGGCTCGATCTGGTAGACGAAGGCCTCGCGCTCGACCCAGGCACGGTCCAGCAGCTCGTCGCGCATCTGCTCGGCCAGTACCTGATTGCCATCGGTAACGACGACTGCCGACAGCCCGGCATTGGCGATGTCGGCATGCGGGAAGCCGGTGAAGAGGCTGGCGATCAGCGCCCCCTCCGACGCCATCGTCGCGCAGCGCTCCTGTAGCTCCCGGTTGGGATGATCGTCGGTACCCTGACGCATCACATGCGGCAGCATCGGCACGTTGCCCCAGGCCATGACCGGCTTTATCTCGCCGCGGATCGTGCGCATCAGCGCCTCGCCGGCGCGCCGGGCGGTGTCGTAGGTGTCGACATGCGGGTAGGTGCGATAACCCGACACCACCGTCGCGTTCTCGATCATGGCCGGATAGAGGTTGGCGTGCATGTCGTACGAGACGGCGATCGGCGTCGTCGCATCGATCGCGCGGATGCGGCGCAGCAATTCGCCCTCACCGTCTTCGAAGCTCTCGACGACCATCGCGCCGTGCAGGTCGAGCAGGATGCCGTCGAACCCGCCGCCCTTCTTCCCCTGGGCCACCGCCTCGCAGATATGCTCGGCGATGTGCTCGAAGGCCGCATCGTCGACCGGGCGCGACGGCGGCGCCCCGGCGGCGATCGGCAGCACGACCTCGGCCTGCTCGCGCGCCGCGATGTCGAGATAGGCGCCGAGCCCCGATCCGGTGCCGCGAAACGCGGCGATCGCCGCCTCGCCGTAGAGCGGCCCTGGTCCGGTCCCGAAGCGCTGCAGCGGCGTCGGCACCGGCGAGAAGGTGTTGGTCTCGTGCTTCATCATCGCGAGCAGCAGGCGCATCGGTCGGCCCTCCTCGTCGCTCAGCATAGCGGGCCCGGCGACGCCGGGTAAGCTCACGCACCGGCTATCAGGGGGCGCCGGCGACGATTTTATTGGTGTCCTGGGCAGCGGCGACACCGCTGACGGCGGCGGCCACAACTTCGTCTTTCTCGTCGCCAGCAATGTCCTGCTGCTCGGCGGCAGCGTCGTCCACCGGCGATACGGTCATCGGCTTCGGCCAGCTCAATCGCGACCTGATCCAGCTGACGACCGACCCACCGAGCAACGCGCTGGCGCACTTGACGCTGGTCAATGACGGGCAGGACACCCAGATCGCCCTCACCGACGGCTCCGCCATCGTGTTACGCGGCGTCACCAGCATCGACAACAGTTTTTTGCATAAGGCTTGGCTTCGCTTAGATTTGTCCAACTGGACGGCAGATAGCTAAATTGACGACCGTCTGTGCAGGAGGACGCTCATGCACCGCAGTACCAACCGTATTCTGACCACGCATGTCGGCAGCCTGCCGCGGCCAGCCGATCTCTACGCGATGATCGAGCAGAAGCAGGAAGGCGGCGCGATCGACCAGGCCGCCTTCGCCGGACGTGTCAAATCAGCCGTCGCGGAGGTGGTGAAACGTCAGGCCGATGCCGGGATCGACATCGTCGCCGATGGCGAGATGGGCCGAGTCGGCTTCATCCCCTATGTCAACGAGCGGCTCACCGGCATCGAGCCGAGCCCCGGCGAGATCGCCTCCTATTGGAATGAATCGCGCGAATACAAGGCGTTTCCCGAGTTCTACGCATGGGCGCAGGGCCAGGCGGGCGCGGCCGGCAAGGCGGGACGCACGCGCTGGATGTGCACTGGCCCCGTCTCGTACAAGGGCCACACCGCGCTCGCCCAGGATATCGCGGATCTGAAGGATGCGATGAAGGGTCTCGATGTCGTCGAGGCCTTTATGCCGGCGGTGTCACCCGGCAACCTGGTCAACTGGAACCGCAACCTCTTCTACAAGAGCGAGGAGGAATACCTCTACGCGGTCGCCGATGCACTGCGCGAGGAATACCAATCGGTGATCGCCGCCGGCCTCATTCTGCAGATCGACGACCCGCTGCTCTCGTCCTACTACGTGATGCACCCGGAGGTGAGTCTCGCCGGCTGGCGCGATTGGGCCGGCACACGCGTGGCCGCGCTCAACCACGCGATCCGCGGCCTGCCGCAGGATCGCATCCGCTACCACACCTGCTACAGCATCAATATCGGGCCGCGCGTCCACGACCTCGAGCTGAAGAACATCGTCAACACAATGCTGTCGATCAACGCCGGCGCCTATTCGTTCGAGGCCGCCAATCCGCGCCATGAGCACGAATGGCGCGTCTGGGAGCACGTCAAGCTGCCCGAGGGCAAGTCGCTGATCCCGGGCGTCATCACCCATTCGTCAAATATCGTCGAGCACGAGGAACTGGTCGCCGAGCGCATCGTCCGCTTCGCCAAGGTCGTCGGGCGTGACAATGTAATCGCCGGCGCCGATTGCGGCTTTGCCAGCTTCGCGGCGACCTGCGAGGTCCACCCCAGCATCGTCTGGGTCAAGCTCGCCGCCCTCGTGGAGGGCGCCGAAATCGCCACCAAGGAATTGTGGCGTTAGGGCCGAGGTTGCAAAAATAGTCTAATAGATTTGACTCTCGCTTTTTGATTTATTTTGAAGAGCGACAAATATCGAACGATTTAGACAACCTAACAAGGAACATCGCGATGTTTGAATATCGCTTAGAACACGTCATGTCGTTCTACATAAATGCTCAATTTCCCGAAATGATAGGGCCAATACCAGAGGGCATACAGCTCAATTTTTACATTACCGGTGGTGAAATCAGTGGGCCGAAAGTTGTGGGAAAGGTACGCCCGGTTGGTGGAGACTGGATGACTGTTAGACGCGATGGAGTCGCCATCCTCGATATAAAAGGAACGCTCGAAACACAAGATGGCGCCCTAATCTACGCCACCCTCGATGGAACCTTCGATTTTGGCGAAGATGGTTACGACAAGATCTTGCGGGGTTGGCATCCGCCGAGTGGCGCCCCATTTCGGGCTTCGCCTCGCTTTAGAACCGCTCACCCGAACTATCTATGGCTCAACCGCGGTCACTTTGTTTCTATTGGCGCGGCATTTACGGAGCGGCTTCGCATCGAATACGAGGTTTATGCCGTGCTCTAGACTAGCGGCGCGCTCGACCGCGAGGCCATCGTCGGATCGAGCAGGTCCGGGTCGACATCCCGACCGGCCAGTGCCTGCCGAAGACGGCCTGCCGCAAGAACGTCAAAGGCGTCATCAACGCCCCGGCACTGCTCATGTGGAATGCTGAGAAAGTCTGATCGACGCGTGGTCTGCGGCCAGACAGGACTGGCCGACGGGACCGCCGGCGTCAGTCGACGACATCGACGCGCGACCACGACAGGTCGGGATCGTACAGTTTGATTCGGGCCGATATCGAGGCCGTGTCGGACCCCAGATCCTTCTGAAAGACGATACCGTCCTGGTTGACGATGAACGACATGATCCCCGACGCACCGTAGGAGGCGGGCCAAGCGATTAGCGCAAAGCCTTTCGTCATCTCGCCGTCTGCGCCGATGTAGTTCATCGCGCCCTCGGGCGAGTTCGGACCCTGACCCGTCAGAATCCGGAAGTAATAGCCGAAATAGGCCTGCGGCCTCCCCGAGGCCCGGGCGCCCGGGTAGCCCTCATCCTGAGCCTGTGCCACAAGCGGCGCGAGCGGGCTGTCGTCCTCGCCCTCGTCCGGCACCCAGTAGAGCCCGTCATGCCGCCCGGGAGAGCTCACCAATCGCTGCGCGTAGAACGGCGTGCCTTCGACCTGGCCGGCGATCTCGTAATACGCCTTCTGCGCGTCGACATAGGTCAGGGCGGTGCGGATCGCGGCGATCTCGTCGCGGCCTATGCGCCGGTCGACCAGTTCCTGCGCCCCAGCCACCGAGTCGAAATGCCAGCGGCCGTCGCGTTGCACGATCGGGATCGGCAGCGGCCAGTTGTCATTACCGACCACCAGCGTCATGCGATCGGGCGCGACCGCCGTGAGCTGGTGCTTCTCGTCATAGAAGGCCAGGAACTTCTTTCGGGCCGTCTCGTCGACGACCTTGTCGCCGGAGTTCACCAGTTTTTCGCTGCCCGGTCCCAACACCGCGGCGATGGCCTCGGTCTTGTCGCTGCGAACCGCGTCGACCAGCGCCGTCACCGCCTCGTCTGCGGTGGTGTAGGTCTGCACCGGCGCTGCCGATGTCGATCGGGCGCCCGCAAAGCCGGACAGCGAGGTTAGCGCAAGAAGGGCGAGGGCTGCGGCGGTGATTCTGAGCGTCATCGCATGATCCTCCGCTACCGACGGCCGCCGCCACGTCCGCCGCCACCGCCGCTGAAACCGCCACCACCGCCACCGCGGAAACCACCACCTCCGCCGCCGGCGCGCTGAAAACCGCCGCCGCGATTGGACCCGCCTTGCTGGAAGCCGCGGCTTTGCGCGCCGCGCGCACCGAATTGGCCGGCACGGCCGCCATCGCCGACCCCGCCAAAGGCACCGCCGTTGCCCCGCTGGAAACCGCTACCCCGTCCACCGGCGGGCAACTGGCTCGGCCGCTGCCCGACACCCGGCCGCTGGGCGCCGCCGAGCCCTTGACCACCAGCGGGGCGTTGGCCACCGCCGAGTCCTTGGCCGCCGCCAGGTCGCTGACCGCCACCGACACCCTGACCACCGCCGGGGCGCTGTCCCCCGCCCAGCCCCTGACCGCCGCCTGCTCGCTGCCCGCCGGCACCAGGGATTTGCGGCCGGTTCACGGCACCGCCCGGAACCCGCACGTTGCCGCGACCGATGGCATTGGCGGGCAGATTGCCCGGACGCCCCGGCGCGCCAACTGGACCGCCGGGCCGCCCCGCACGACCGACGCCGCCAGCGTTTCCGGCACGCCAATTGCCGGAGCCGACCTGGCCGCGGTTGACGTTGATGTTGCCGTACGCTGAACGATTGACGTTGATGTTTCCGGTTCCCCAGCCGGCATTGGCCCAGCCCCACAGCCCAGCGGTGACCGCCACCCCGGCGGCGAAGGCTAACCCCGCCCCGTAGGCGTAGCCCGGATAGTAGGCCGCCGGCGGCGGATAGTAGACCGGCGGCGTCGCCGGATACGGCCATTCGCCGTACACCTCGGAGGGCTGGTAGGTCGGCACGTAGACGACCTGCGGGTCCGCCGGCTCGATGTAGACGACGTTGTTTTCCTTGACCTCGACGCGCTGCTGCTCGGTGGTCTTGAGGTTCCCGGCCGTTTGCGCCCGGCGCCGCAGCCGCTGGATCGAGTTGAGGACCGCGGCCTGCTGGTTGGCCATCGCGAACCCCAGCTGCTGGGTCCAATCGAGATGGTCGTTCAGCATCGCCAGCACCTGCGGGAATGGCACGATCGACTTGACGCTCGCGTCCCAGTTCTGGCTCTGGAGCGCCTTCTCCAACGCGTCGCCCTTGAGGTCCTTGTTGCCGTCCTCCGCCAGCCAGCGCGACGCGGCGACCACCTGCAACGGATAAGTCGAGGCCATCAGCATCTGCGTCAGCAGTTGGTCGGGATAGAGGGCGATCGGCGCGAGCAGTGCATCGAGCTGCTCGACATTGAATTCGGTGGCCGATGCCTCGACACCAACGGGAGCGGGTTTCAGCGCCTGAGCGAAAACGGGAGGCGGCGGCACGGCCAAAGCGAGCGAACCGACGAAAACAACGCCGCGTACGAACGTTTTCGTCATGCGACACCTGCCGGCTGAAGCGCTGCGCAATGATAACTCATGTTAGGCACAGAGGCCCGTTACTGGTTTGGTCAGCCGGCCAGACAGCCGGCGGTTCAATTACCAGTGATCTGACCAGACGCGGCCGGTCGCGTCGCGCCTGCCGGCGCTCGGCCCTTCCCCGGCTGCCGGATTGCTCATGCGTTATTCCGCACGCACTCTAGCGAGGCCCTCTGTGCGCTGCAGTTCGTGCAGAACCAAATCGGTCAAATCCTCCAGTAAGCGAATAGCGGTCGCGTCGAGGTCACGTGGCCGCACATCAATCAGGCAGAGCGTGCCGATACAGGCGCCGTCGGGCAGCACCAGCGGGCACCCCGCGTAGAATCTGACCCGGGGTTCACGGACCACGACCGGGTTGTCGGCGAACCTAGAATCGAGAAGCGCATCGGGGACGATCATCACGCTGCGCTGGAGAATAGCATGCGCGCAGAACGACGTTTCCCGCGGGGATTCGCCGATGCCCGTGCCGCAAGCAGACTTGAACCATTGACGGTTTTCGTCGATCAGGCTCACCAGCGCGATGGGCACATCGAAAATCGCGGAGGCGAGGCGCGTCAGCTTATCGAAGCGCTCTTCCGGCGCAGTGTCGAGGATGGCGAGCCGCCGGAGTGCAACCAGTCGTTGATCTTCATCCGCCGGGGGGCGCGGCAAAGCCCAGTGGCAAGCCACTCTCATCAACCACGCACGCATTCGGGTACGTCCGTAGAGGACCGAGAACGGCTTGATCAACCAATCGGTTACGCCCGCCGCGATGCCGGCCGTGACTTCCTCTTGCTCAGCGATGATGACGATCGGAACCTCGGCACCGTTAGCATTGCCGCTCTTCCTGATCGCCGCACAGGTTTCGAGGCTATCAACCCCGAGCAGATGGCGCTCGAGCAGAATGAGCGACGGTTCGTCGGCTTGTGCCAACCGCAGAACCGCACTGCCGCTGTCCGCACGCAGGACGCGGATACCGTCCGTGTGCAGCGCGTGCTCCAAATCGTCGTAGAGGCATGAATCGGTGATACCCAACAATACGGTCTGCTGCGACAGATGCGGCAATGCCCCCACTTCCGCTGCGGGTTCATTCACATGACGTCCGGAACCGTGGCCGGGTTGGGGCCTTAACTCCAGCACCTGCGCCTCAGCCGCCCCAAAAACGTTCAGCGACGAGGCTTGCGCCTGCAATTTCGCGCGAATTTGCCCTACCTCTCGATCAATGGTGTCATCGTCGCGCGATGGATCGTGGTGGGTGAGCGCCAGGCTCTTGACTTCGGCCATCTGGGCGATGGCGACCGCGTACTCGATGGTGCTGTGGCCCCAGCCGATCTTCCCCTCGTATTCATCAAAACGATATTGCGCATCGTGAATAAGGAGGTCGCAGCCGCCGACAAACTCGGCATGGCGCTGATCCTGACCGCCAACATCGCCGGAGCCGGAAGCGAGGGGACGTGAGTGCGGCTCGTGATCGCAGCAGTAAACGACACTCACGCCGTCCGCCTCGAGCCGGTAACCGAGCGTCAACGCCGGGTGGTTCAGGTACTGTGTCGTAACTTTGATGTCCCCGACGGCAAACACGCCTTCGGCGAGACTATGGAAGCGGATGGTGGCCCCAAGCTGCTCCAACTCGACCGGAAAGTAGGTGTTCTGCATCTGCCCGGCGAGGGTCTCGCGGACCGATTGCGCGAAACCGTGCGGCGCATAGATATCCCATTGATTGCCCGGGACAAAAAGCGGGGCGAAGAACGGCAAACCCTGAATGTGATCCCAGTGCGTGTGGCTGATCAGCAGATGGCCGTGCAGCGGCTTCTTCCCGGACTGCATCAGCCGTTGTCCGAGAGATAGCGCGCCAGTGCCGCAGTCGAGGACGACGAGCGTGCCGGCGGCGGAGCGCAGTTCGACACACGAGGTATTTCCCCCATACCGCACGGTCGTTGGCCCCGGTTTCGGGATAGAACCTCGAGTGCCCCAGAATTGAACTAACAAAACAGTACTTCCTCGAAAATGCGTAACTACCGAGACTTGGCCCGGCGGCCATTACACCGGAGCCGAAGAAAACAGGCTACTTTTCCGTCTATACCCAGACGCCCGACCAATCGTCCGCAGGAGGATTTTGCCGATAGTGATGGCACCGGCTTAGGTAGATACGACTGGGTTCGTCTTGAGGTTGCACTTCCAGCGCCGCCTCGAAACATTTGATCGCGGTCTTCCAGTCGCGCGATCGGTGGGAAGAAAGCCCTTCGCCGAAGCGATGGATCAACTGATCGACGCCGTGCATCGCGGCAACGTAGCCGAGCAATTCGTAGACCGCCACGGGGTGGTCCTTGCCCTTAACCTGCAGCAGATCGATCTCGCGCAACAAGCCGGGGTTCTTCAACGATTGCATTGTCGTTGCATCGAGCAGGATCTTGGTCTTGTAGAATTTGTTGGCACTTCGAGCCGTGAAGCAAGGTTCACGCTGTCACCGATCACGGTGTATTCCATCCGGGTCGGTGAGCCGATATTGCCCACGACGACTTCGCCCGTGGCAATACCGACACCGATATCGATCCAGGCCTGTTTACGGGCGGCGCGGCGCTCGTTGAGCGCGGCCAACGCCACGAGCATGCCATTTGCCACCGCCAACGCGCAGTCGGCGTCCTGAGGCTTCTCGAAGGGTACGCCGAACAGTGCCATGATCGCGTCGCCGATGTACTTGTCGAGGACGCCGCCATGGTGCGACACGACGACCTCCCGGGGCTTCGGTTGTGCCAGCCGACCGACGTTCTCGTCAAACAGCCCGTGAACAGGACGTCATCGAACCCTCAATTTGCCGCAAACCGCCGCCCTTCGACGCCAACATCTAGCTGAAAACCTTCATAGCCTCCGGCGGCGATCTCGTCGCACTTCTTCTTGTAGGCGGTGATGCCGCCGACATACGGCATGAACACGCGTGGTTTGCCGGGGATATTGGCGCCTACATACCAGGAGTTGGCCAATGGGTAGAGCGTACGGTCGGCCACTTCGTTGTTGTGCTGCACCCAGTAATCCTCGGCCTCTTGCTCGGCCTCGATGCGCGTCAGGTCGCGGTCGCGCATGTACTGGACGCAATCCGCGATCCAATCGACGTGCTGCTCGCAGGCCAAGATCATCTGGCTTTTGACGCCGGGGCTTTGCGGGCCGGTGATCATGAACAGGTTGGGGAAGCCGGCGATCATGAGTCCAAGATAGGTGCGGGGACCGTCTTCCCACTTCGCTCGGACCGACAGTCCCGCATCCGTGCGAATGTCGATTTCCTTCATCGCGCCGGTCATGGCGTCAAAGCCGGTCGCAAAGACGATCGCGTCGAGCGCGTACTCGGCGTCCGCGGTGCGCAGCCCGGGCCGTGTTATTTCCTGGATCGGTTTGCTTCTGATGTCGACGAGGGTGACGTTGTCGCGATTGTAAGTCTCGTAATAATCGGTATCGAGGATAAGCCGCTTGGTGCCGATCGGATGGTCGCTGGGGCACAGCAATTCGGCCGTCTTGGGGTCTTTGACCGTAGCGCGGATTTTCCGGCGAACGAACTCCGAGGCGGTTTCGTTGGACTCCTTGTTGAGCAGCAGATCCGTATACGAGTACAGGAAGCTGATGCTGCCGCCTTCGGCCCATTTCGCTTCGTAGGCGCGCAGCCGCTCCTCTTCGGCGGCATCGAGCGCCGACTTCACCGGCGGCGGGTGCCCGGCGATCCCGAACGGCGTGTCGTAGGCAGCGCGGCGGCGCGCCGGATACTCGGCCTTGTGCGCGCTCTCCTTATCGGGAGACATCGGCACATTGCGGGCGGGCAGGCTGAAATTGGCCGTGCGTTGGAAGACGTAAAGATGCTTCGCCTGCTTCGCAATAATGGGAATCGACTGGACACCGGACGAACCCGTGCCGATCACGCCGACGCGCAATCCGGTGAAGTCGACACCTTCATGCGGCCACAGGCCGGTGTGGTACCACTTGCCCTCGAAGCTCTCCAACCCGGCGATGTTCGGTTTGCGCGGCGTCGAGAGATTGCCCGTCGCCATGATGCAATAGCGCGCGGTTGTGGTCTTGCCGGTATCCGTCTCGACCGTCCAGGTATTTGTCTTGCCGTCGAAAACAGCCGTCTTGACCCGAGTATTGAATTCGATGTCGCGCCGCAAGTCGAAGCGATCGGCGACATGATTGATGTAGCGCAGGATCTCGGGTTGCGTGCCATAGCGCTCAGGCCAATGCCATTCCTGCTGCAGCTCATCTGAGAAGGAGTACGAGTACTCCAGGCTTTCGACGTCGCAGCGGCACCCGGGATAGCGGTTCCAGTACCAAGTGCCGCCAACGTCGTCGCCGGCCTCGAAGGCGCGCACGCTGAGGCCGAGCTGGCGCAAGCGATGGATCGCGTAGAGGCCGCCGACGCCGGCGCCCACGATGATCGCGTCAAATCTGCCGTGTTCCGAGCTGTGTGCGGACATTCGGATCTCCTGCCGATCGTGGCCTTGCCATTACGTACGGCGTCTCATTCGGCTGCGTCGCGGACCTTGGCGTCCGGTTGCGCCTTGAGAACCGGCAGCACTTCCTTGGCGAACAGCCGGAGACTGCGCTCGCAGACGTCATAAGGCGTGCCGCCGAAGCGGAACGCGACGTTGAGCTCGAAATCGCCGAGGAGCTTCCGGCGCTCTTCGAGCCCGCGCAAGATCCTGTCGGGCGTGCCCCAACTGGCGGCCTTCATAAAGCCGGCGACCGCGCCTTCGAGCCCGCCTTTACGGGCGATCTCGGCCTTTTGCTGATAGGCGTCGTAGCCCTTCACGGTCTTGAAGTGCTCGCCGAGGAATTCGTAGTGGTAGAAATTGCTCTCGACGAATTTGCCTTGGTACTGCCGCGCCTCGTCCTCGCAGGCGGCGAGGTTGGGGCCGCAGACGACGAACTCGGTCAACATGACATGCGGCGCTGGGGTGCCGTGAAACTGGCGGTGCAACTCGCGCCCGCGCTCGATGACCGGCAGCCGCATGTCCCATGGCCGGTCGGCGAACATGACCATATGCGCGCCGAGCTTGGCCGCGGAAACAACGGAATCCTCGCTCGACGCCACCGCGTAGATGCGTCCGTCGAAGGAATGCTGCGGCCGCGGACGGATCTCGATGCGCGGCTGCTTGTAGAACTTGCCGTCGCCTTCGATGAACCCGGTCTTCAAGGCGTTGACGATCATCGGCGCCGCTTCGTCGAAGCGCTCGCGCAATTCGTCCATGCTCAGGCGGAAGGCGGCGAACTCGCGCCGCGCGAGGCCGCGGCCAAGCCCGAGGCGCAGCCGGCCCTTGCTCAGCAGGTCGAGCACCGCTGCCTGCTCCGCGACCCGCAGCGGGTCATGCCAGGGGACGATGACGGCGGCTGTGCCCAGATCGATGTCCGGGCAAGCGGCCGTGAGATACGACATCAGCTGCAGGTTGTCGGGCACAAACGAGTAGTCGTTGAAATGATGCTCAGCCGACCACAGGCAGTCGAAGCCGAGATCGGCGGCGAGCCGGGCGAGCCGGATTTCCTCGTCCCACACGCGCGCATCGGAACAGTTCTCCCAGCCATAGCTGGCGAACACCATCATCATCCCAACGTCCATCGCGTGCTCCTCCGTTCGTGATATCTCATGTACCCGTGGCGAGGGCCGGTCCGCCGCGGGCGCGCCTAGGCCAGCGCCAGTTGGCGATACCCGTCCGCCGCGACCGTATCACAATGCTCGCGATAGGCCGGGTGCCCACCGCTGTAACGCATGATCCTGGGTCTCTGCTTGCCCTCGACATTGCGGTTGACGCCGGTCATCCACGAGCTGATCTCGTTCATCAGCTGCCCTTCGCCGAGCGCCAGGACGTGGTCGGTCCATTCGTCGACGCCGGCGGCGGTGGCCTCGATCCGCGTCAGGCCGCGTTCGGTGGCGAACTGGATCAAACCGCTGACCCACTCGACGCTGTACTCCGCGGTGCGTGTGTAATTGCCGAGGCCAGCATGCGGCCCCATGACCATCAGCATGTTGGGGAAGCCTTCGACCAGCACGCCGAGATAGGTTTGCGGCCCGTCTCGCCACAGATCCTTCAGCCGCACCCCATCGACGCCGCGTATGTCGAGCCGATCAAAGGCGCCGGTGATGGCATCAAACCCGGTCGCATAGATGATGATGTCGAAATCGCGCTCGCAGTCGCTGGTTTTGATGCCGTCTGGCGTGATGCGCTCGATCGGCGTCTCGTTGATGTCGACAAGTTCGACATTGGGCTGGTTGTAGACCTCATAGTAGCCCGTTTCGAGCGGCACACGGCGGGTCCCGAGGCCATGGTTCTTGGGGATCAGCTTCTCAGCCACGGCCGGATCCTTGACGCGCTGGCGGATCTTGCGCGCGATGAAGTCGGACGCCAGCTTGTTCGCCTCGCGGTCGGTCAGCATGTCGCTGAAATTGCCCATCCAGATGCCGAAACCCGGCTCGGCATACAGCTTCTCCCAGAAGGCTTCGCGTTCCTCTTCTGTCACTTGCAGGGTCGATCGCGGGTCCGGTGCGTGAATGTAGCAACCGGGCGAGGTGCGGCAGAGCGCGAAGATCTCCTCATAGCGCGATCGGATGTCATGCATCTCCGCCGCGGAAATCTTGCCGTTGTGCAGCGGTGCGCACCAGTTGGGGGTGCGCTGGAATACGGTGAGATGGCCGACGGTCTTGGCGATTTCCTGAATGGTCTGCACGGCGGTCGCGCCGGTGCCGATGATCCCGACGCGCTTGCCGGCGAAATCGACCCCTTCCTTCGGCCAGGCATGCGTGTGGCATGCCTGGCCCCTGAAGGTGCCGACGCCGGGAATGTTGGGCATCGTCGGCGCCGAGAGGATCCCGATCGCGGTGAGCAGAAAACGCGTCGAATAGCGCTGCCCGTCTTCCAGCGTGAGGTCCCAGCTGCGCGTGTCATCCTGGTAGTGGGCTGCGGCGACGCGGCTGTTGAACTGGATGTCGCGGCGCAGGTCGAACTTGTCGGCGACATGATTGAGGTAGCGTTCGGTCTCCGGTTGCGGGGCGAAATGCTCTTGCCAATGCCACTCCTTGAGCAGTTCCTCCGAAAAGGAATAGCCATAGGTCCAGCTCTCCGAGTCGAAACGGGCGCCCGGGTAGCGGTTCCAGTACCAAGTGCCGCCGACGCCGCTGCCAGCTTCGAACACGCGCACCCGGAGACCAAGTTCGCGCAGCTTGTAGAGCTGGTAGAGGCCGGCGACGCCGGCGCCGATGACGATGGCGTCAAAATCGAGGCGCGTCTCAGTTCGGGCTTCGGGCTGGACGGCTTGCAACGCAACCATGCTCTCCTCCTTGTCCGGCCGCCGGCCGGTCAGAACCCTGCGATCATCCAAGCCGCAGCAGCGGCAAACTATCCGAGAGGCGCGCCGCGGCGGACTGCATCGCGCGGCTCAGCGCGCCGACCGCCTCGTCGGCGAGATCATGCGAATGTCCCGCCGCCGTGAGGATCAGCAGCAATTCCCATGACGGTGACAGAATCGGCACCGAAACCAGCGTGACGCCGCGGAACATGGCGCCGCGATCGACGGCGAAACCCGATTGCCGTGCTTCTTTGACCCGCTCCAGAAAATTGGGAAAAGACGGCTTATCGTACCAGTCGACCTGGGAAAATGCCGCCTCCAGTTCCTCTTCGCTGCTGTTCCCGAAAGCAGCGATGACGATCCCCGACGCACCGGCCGGGCTGGGATATTGCCGTCCGACGGTGACGTGCGGATCGGGACGCAGCGCAACGCCGACCCAATCCAGCAATAGCATCGATGACGGTCCCTGCACCTTGGACAGGTAGACCGAGACGCCATGGGCATCGGAAACCGCGTGCATCAGCGGCCGCGCGATGTCGATCAAACCGCTGCGCCGCAACGCTCCATACGCGAGTTCGAGGATTTGCAAACTCACGGCATAGGTCCGCGTCGCCTCGTCATAGCCGACAAAGCCTTCGGCTTGCAGCGTCCGCAGGATGTTGTACGCCGTGCCGCGATATAGACCCGCGGCGCGAGCGACATCGCTCGCATTCAGCGGACGCTCGGAGGCATGCAGCACGCGGAGAACATTTGCCGCAGCGATGACGGCGCCGACGGGCTTCCCCAGGGGACCAATCTCCGCGACCGGAGACGCAGGAGCAGGAGCGGCCGGCGGCAACTGGCTTTCAGCACGTGCAGCTCGCGTAGCCACGGCACCTCCGATTCCTTCGAGGTCCATCCCTCAAGCACCGACCGGGCGGTTGCCGCATGCTACGTGCTACGCTCGCACGCTTCAATCAAAAACAAACGTCTTCTATAGAAGACAAAATAATGGGACGGCAGTGCTTGCTCCCATCACGCTGTGACAGGAGATCAAAGGACTAGTCGGCCGAGTTGTTCATAGTGCGGGGTACAACCTGCTCAGTTTGACCCGCGCGTCGGCGGTGGTGAACTGCCAATTCGCCTTGGCGTGCTTCCTGTTGCGGTCAGCTTCCCATGCCTCGACTTCGTCCTTCAACACCCGCTGATCGGGGATGCGGCGGTCGAGGCATTGGGAGGAGAGAACGCTGAGTTCAGATTCCGCCATGTCGAGCCAACTCCCGTGTTTTGGTGTGTAGTGCCACTCGAACCGTTCGACGAGCCGGCGGGCTTCGGCGGGGGGAAAGGCTTCGTACAGCGAAGCTGGCTTGTGCGTGTTCAGGTTGTCCTGGACGAGCACGATTTTTGCTGAACCGGGGAAGTGCGTGTCGGATAATTCCTTGAGCACCTGGGCATAATCCATCGCCGTGTGACGGTCGGTGACCTTGACGTGCCGCCAGCCTTCCAGTGGCGCGAACATCATGAACAGATTGGCCGTCCCATTGCGTCGGTATTCGTAATCGTGCCGGCCGGGCCGTCCGGGTTTCGCCGCGATCGGCACGCGCGTTTCGGCAATGAGTTGCTTTGAGGTCTCGTCGAGGCAGACCAGGGGACGTTGCCGATCATAGGGCCGTTGATAAACCTCCAAGACGTCTTCCATGGCGGCAACAAAGGCGGCGTTGGCGTCCGGCGGGATGACCCATTGCTGCTTCAGATGCGGCTTGAGAGTGTTTTTTTCAGCGTCCGCCCGATCGTGTTGTCGCTGGCCCGTTCGACGATCTTCAGTTCGACGACCGCCTCTTCCAACAGTTGCAATGTCCAGCGTGCGCGGCCGGCCGGCGGTTTGGAACAGGCCAACGCGATTAACCTGGCCTCGGCCGCCCCATCGAAGATCCGCCGCCTCGCCGAATTCGCCGAATGCTTGCGAATCAGGGCCGCCTCCAACCCCTCTTCGACCAGCCGCTGGCGCGTCCTGGCAACCGTGGCGACACTGGTCTCGAGCGCCGCTGCAATCTCGCTGTCGCTCCAGCCTTCACCACCGTCCGAGGTATCGGCTTTCAACAGAATGCGGGCCTTCAGCAGCTTTTGTGCCGGATGTTTCCCGCTATGGATAAGGGCGTTGAGCTTCTCCCGCTCCGTATCGCTGAGTGTCACAATGTATTTCTTTACTGCGCTCTCTTTGCTGCCCACGTCTCCGCTCCGTCGCTGGTGACGCGGACATCGATTCAGAGAACCCTCACAAAATCAATGACGGAAGCGACTAGTGACATGCCCAGCAAAGAACTCGGCACAGTTGCACCAGCAGACCGGTCCAACGAAGCCGTTACCCGTTCTGCAGTCGGTAGCGCAGCCACACCGCGCCGCCGTCGAGCACCTGGCAGCTCTCCAACATCATCGCGCGGACCGGGGCTCGGGTGTCGGCGTCTTCATTCTCGGAATCGAAGATGTACGGCGCCCCCCTCGCGCCATCGATGGCCGGGCAGATCGCCAGGCTGATCTCGTCGATCAGCCCGGCGCGCAGAAACGACCCGTTGGAACGGCCGCCGCCTTCGATCAGCAGCCGCTCAATCCCCAATTCGCCATTCAGAACCTCCAGCGCCAATCCCAGGTTGAGCTCGCGCTCGCCGGCGAAGATATACGACACACCGTCCTGACGTAGGCCCGCGAGATGCGCGTCGGAGACCTGCTCGGTCAACACCGCGACGATCGGGTCGCCGCCGATGTCGGAGCGGCCCCAGGCAATCTTGCCCCCTGCATCAAGCGCGATGCCGTAAGCGGCGGCGTCACGCCGGGCGAACCACGGCACCCGCGGAAAGGTCTGGCCCACGCGTTCGGGATAAGCAGCTCCCTTGGCATATTCGCTGCCGGTCACCCGACCGATCAGCCAGGAGCCATTGCCGAGTTGCTCGTGGATGCGCTCGAACAGCCCCGGCATGCGGTTTTCGGCGGGCCGCCAGCGGCTTCCCCAACCGCGTCCGTCAATGCTCGAATTCATATGGCAGATCACATAGGGCTTCATTTGCGCTCCTTGCTCGCAGCTGACGCGCTGCCAAGCGCGGCCGATCATCCAAGCATTTGGCGGCTTCCCGCTCTCGGCGATGCGGCGCGCGCGCTATTTGGCGCCGTTGTAAGCGATTCGCCAGATCGTGCCTCCCTTCAAGAGGGTTCCCGTCGGCATGCCCTTCATCCCCGAGGATTGTTGGCGGTTGTCCGAAGGCCCCAGGACAAACAGATGAGGACGAAATCAGCGCCGCGCATAGCCCCGATGACACGGGCTTTTTTGGGGCCGTTGTGCTCGCCATGGTCGCTGCGCCCGCCGCGGCGCAACAGAGTCCGGAACTGCCTGCCAAGACGGACCAGCCAGCGCCAGCACGGTATTTTTACAAGCAGAAAGGACTAGGCCGAAACAACAGCTACGTCGAATCTTATGAAGATTGGTCCTACCTGCGCGATCCCATCATAAGCGAGGGCATTCAGGGGGCAGGGTCACCCCGGCCGAGAGACCCACTACGGACGTGACAGAACCCGCTTAGCGATTGTGCTATCGACGAGCCGCTCGGCGATGGTCATAGCCACGTCCTTATCCAGGTCATACGGCATCGGGTCGTCGAGCGCGAATGGGCTTGCACAGGGCCGGACGTGCACGGCAAACCCCTGCCCCTCGGTTTGAACCCTCAGGACATGGCCCTTATAGATGATCCCGCTGTAGATGGTTCCCCTCACCGACTGTCTCTCATCGGTTTAATCGGAAGTAACCGACCCGTCGCCGCACAGCACTCAGCAACAAGCAAGACAACGAAGCTCGCCAGGACGATCCGCAATTTCTACGCTGCGCGATACTTTTTGACGCCCGTCCACGCGAGGCCGCCACCGAAGAGCAAAAGCACCGGAAACCATTGGCTAAATTCGGGATAGCGAAGAGATACAAGGGAACCGATGATTAACGCCGCTCCGACTGCAGCAATCGCGATCGCGTGTTGCTTAGGCATATATCAGGCTCCCGATGCGAGTTATAGGCACCGTGGACCCGCGTGCTGAGGTAGTCAATGGAAAATAAAAACATTCGACCCCGTAAATTATAAATAATAAATTTCAAGCACATGCGAGCAAGGATCGAAATAAAAACAGCCTCGGTATTCGGCACTGCCATCGCCGCTTTTATTATTCCTCTCACCTAGGGGCACTTGTGTGCCATCTCTAATCTGTTAGATTGCGCATAGGGCGATAGGCAGTTCCCCAAAACGGCACGGATTAAAGTCAGCCGACCTCTGCTTGCGCCTTCGCGTGAGTGCCGAGATAAAAAACGCTGCCTATCGTCTTTGTTCTGGTAGGGCTCCAAGCGATCATGAACTTGAAAACTCGCGAAGGCACTCGGCCTAACGGCCCGCCGCAACTTGGCAAATTGATCTGATCGGGCGAACGCTGATTGCCTTTTGGTCGCTAGACGCCGCCCCCGCATCGCTCATTTATTGAGGAATCGCCTTCCGACGACTGGAACACCGTCTGCGTGCTCGCCCACAGATAAGCGATAAAGGTCTCCGTCTCACGATCGAACAGCCTGTCTCGCAGAAGTATTTAGGTCAAAGACCGCCGGGGGTAGTTTATCTATCGAAGTCCGCATCTATCGAAGTCCGCATCTATCGAAGTCCGCATCTATCGAAGTCCGCATCTATCGAAGTCCGCATCTATCGAAGTCCGCATCTATCGAAGTCCGCTCAGGCCGAAGGACAGCCAGCAGCGGAAGCGGAAATTCAAACTGGGGCGCTACCAATGCCTTCTGGCGGAAATAGGGGCGGTGGCCGGCAGCTCGCGGTGCGCGTGCGCGGCGCGCGGCGGCGCAAGGCGTCGTCGACGGACTGGCTGAACCGGCAGCTTAACGACCCCTATGTCGCCGCGGCACGCCGCCAGGGTTATCGCTCGCGCGCCGCCTTCAAGCTGCAGCAGCTCGACCAGCGCTTCCGCCTGCTGACGCGCGGCGCGCGGGTGGTCGATCTCGGCTGCGCGCCGGGCGGGTGGAGCCAGGTTGCCGCCGAGCAAGTCGGCCCGCGCGGCATGCTCATCGGTTGCGACCTTTCCGAGACCGATTCGCTGCCGGGTGCGGTGTTGCTTCAGGGCGATTTTCGCGACGAGGCGGTGATCGCGCAAATCCGCGCCGCGCTGGGCGGGCCGGCGGATGTCGTGCTCAGCGACATGGCGGCGCCAGCGACGGGCCATGCGGCGACCGACCACCTGCGCGTGGTGGCGCTGGCCGAGGAAGCATTCGCCCTCGCCCGCACCCTACTCAAGCCGGGCGGAGCCTTTGTCGCCAAGGTGTTTCAGGGCGGCGCCACCGGCGACCTGCTCGCCGCGTTGAAGAAATCCTTCGCCGAGGTGCGCCACGCCAAGCCCGCGGCAAGCCGTGCCAAATCGGCGGAGACCTATGTCGTCGCCAAGGGGTTTCGCGCGAACGCATAACTGCCCATATCTGCCGCTATTGCGGTGCGATATTCCGCCTTGACCGTGTCGGTGTATAGTGCGCCGCCATCGATAAGGAGATGGCATGGACATCCGGCAAGCCTACACCTTTGACGACGTCATGCTGGTCCCGGCGGCGTCGAACATCCTGCCGGGCCAAACCGATACGAAAACCCGCATCACCCGAGAGATCGAGCTCGGCATCCCGCTGATCTCGGCGGCGATGGACACGGTGACCGAAGGCGCGCTGGCGATCGCCATGGCGCAGGCCGGCGGACTCGGCGTCATCCACCGCAACCTGCCGATCGACCAGCAGGCCGCCGAGGTTCGCAAGGTCAAGAAGTTCGAGGCCGGGATGGTGGTCAACCCAGTGACCATCCATCCGGACGAGACCCTGGCCGACGCGCTGGCGCTGATGGCCCATCACCGGATTTCCGGCATCCCGGTGGTCGAGAGCAACGGCACGCTGGTCGGCATCCTGACCAACCGGGACGTGCGCTTCGCGGACAACCCGCGCCAGCCGGTCAGCGAGCTGATGACCCACAAGAACCTCATCACGGTCAGCGAGGGCGTCGATCGCGATGAGGCAAAGCGGCTGCTGCACCAGCACCGCATCGAAAAGCTGCTGGTGGTCGACAAGGCGTATCGCTGCACCGGCCTCATCACCGTCAAGGACATCGAAAAGGCGCAGCTTTTCCCCAACGCCGCCAAAGACGAGCGCGGCCGGCTGCGCGTCGCCGCCGCCTGCGGCACTGGCAATGGCGAGTTGGAGCGTGCCGAGGCGCTGTTCGATGCCGGGGTCGACATCATGGTCGTCGACACCGCGCATGGCCATTCGGCGAAGGTGCTCGATACGGTCGGCGAAATCCGCCGCATGTCGAACTATACTCAGGTCATCGTCGGCAATATCGCGACCGCCGAGGGGGCGCGGGCGCTGATAGAGGCCGGCGCCGACGCGGTCAAGGTCGGCATCGGGCCGGGCTCGATCTGCACGACGCGCATGGTAGCCGGCGTCGGCGTGCCGCAATTCACCGCGATCACCGACGCGGTCGACGAATGCCGCAAGCATGGCGTGCCGGTGATCGCCGACGGCGGCATCAAGTTCTCGGGCGATCTGGCAAAGGCGATCGCCGCGGGCGCCGATTGCGCGATGATCGGCTCGCTGTTCGCCGGCACCGACGAGAGCCCCGGCGAGGTCTTTCTCTACCAAGGCCGCAGCTACAAATACTACCGCGGGATGGGCTCGGTCGGCGCGATGGCGCGCGGCTCGGCCGACCGCTATTTCCAGCAGGAAGTCACCGACACGCTAAAGCTGGTGCCGGAAGGCGTCGAGGGCCGCGTTCCGCATAAAGGCCCGGTCGGTAACATCATCCACCAGCTGATCGGCGGTCTCAAAGCCGCGATGGGCTACACGGGCAACCGCACCATCGCCGAGATGCAACAGAACTGCCAGTTCGTGCGCATCACCGGCGCCGGGCTGCGCGAAAGCCACGTGCACGACATCGCGATCACCCGCGAGCCGCCGAACTATCGGCAGGATATGTGAGGTTGTCGTCGGGCGTTTTTCTCGCTCCACCCCGGCGAAGGCCGGGGCCCATTTTTCTGCTCGCTCGCGTGTTTGAAACATGGGTCCCGGCCTTCGCCGGGATGGCGTTCCTCACGTGACCCCAGGAGCGCGCATCGCCGCCGCGATCGACATTCTCGAAGCGCTCGCCGCCGGGACGCGGCCGGCGGATGATGTCGCCGCCGATTATTTCCGCCGCCGCCGCTATATCGGCTCGAAGGACCGCGCCCAGGTGGCACGGCATGTCTACGGCGTGCTGCGTCACCGCGCGGTGCTCGACTGGTGGGTCGACCGTGCCGGCAAAGGCGCGATCGGCATCACTCCGCGCAGCCGGATAATGGCGGCGCTGGCGATCGCCGAAGGCGAGACCGAGAACGACATCGTCGCCAGCTTCGACGGCGGCAGGTTCCGCCCCGCCGCGCTGAGACCCGACGAGCAGAAACTGGTGCACGGCCTCGCCGGCCGCTCGCTGCGCCACCCGGCAATGCCGCGGGCCATCGCCAACGATCTGCCGGAATGGCTAGAGCCTTATCTGTCAGCGATTTACGGCGGCGATCTTCAAGTAGAAATGGAAGGACTCAACGCCGCCGCTCCGGTCGATCTGCGCGTCAATCTGCTGAAAACCGACCGCGACGCTGCCCGGCGTGCGCTCGCCGCCGAAGGCGTGCGTGTCACGCCAACGCCGCTATCCCCGATCGGGTTGCGCCTCTTCGAGCGCGCTCCGCTCTCCGGCCTGCAAGCGTTCAAGGACGGGCTGGTCGAGGTGCAGGACGAAGGCTCGCAGCTCGCCGCGCTGCTGCTCGGCGCCCGTCCGGGCATGCGCGTCGTCGATTTCTGCGCCGGCGCCGGCGGCAAGACGCTTGCACTGGCGGCGGCGATGAACAACCGCGGCAAGCTCATCGCCTGCGACACCGCCGGGTGGCGGCTCGACCGCTCCGGCCAGCGGCTGCGCCGCGCCGGCGCGAGCAATGTCGAGCGCCGTCCGCTCGCCAGCGAGCGCGACCCGTGGGTCAAGCGCCATGCCAAAGGCTTCGACCGCGTGCTGGTCGACGCGCCCTGCCTTGGAATCGGCTCGTGGCGCCGCAACCCCGACGCCAAATGGCGCGCCACGCCGCGGGACCTCGCCGAGCTGCAAATCCGCCAGCACGATATCCTGCAAAGCGCCGCGCGGCTGGTGAAACCGGGCGGCCGCCTCGCCTACGTCACCTGCTCGCTGCTGTGCGAGGAAAATGAGGCGCAAGCCGAGTGTTTCCTGGTCGAAACGCCAGATTTCGCGATCGTCCAGGCGGCGCAGGCTTGGCAGGACGTGCTCGCTGCGCCCTGCCCCACCACCGGCGATTTCCTTCGCCTGACCCCGGCACGGCACGGCACCGACGGGTTCTTCGTCGCCATCTTCGAGCGCAAAGCCGCGCCGGTCATTCCGGGACAGCCCGAGGGGCTGGACCCGGAACCCATGAACACGGACCGACCAGTCTCATGCTGAGGCGATGGCGCCTGCTTTCATGGGTTCGTGTTCATGGGTTCCGGGTTCGCGGTTGCACCGCGCCCCGGAATGACAATGGGAAGCTTCGATGACCGACCGCATCCTGATCCTCGATTTTGGCAGCCAGGTCACCCAGCTGATTGCCCGGCGGGTGCGCGAAAATGGCGTCTACAGCGAAATCCATCCCTATACGATGAGCGCCGAGGCGATCCGCGCCTTCGCGCCGAATGGCGTCATCCTGTCCGGCGGCCCGGCCTCGGTCACGCTGGCGACCACGCCGCGCGTGCCGGAGATCGTCTTTCAGCTCGGCGTGCCGGTGCTGGCGATCTGCTACGGCATGCAGACCATGTGCGCCCAATTGGGCGGCCGCGTCACCATCAGCGACAACCAGGAATTCGGCCGGGCGATGATCGACATTGTCGACGACAGCGCACTCTTTGCGGGCATCGCCGGCAAGGGCGACCGCACCCAGGTGTGGATGAGCCATGGCGACCGGGTCGACGCGATCCCCGCCGGCTTCCGCGTCGTCGCCGCCACCGACAGCGCGCCTTACGCGTCGATCGCCGATGACCGCCGGCGCTTCTATGGCTGCCTCTTCCACCCCGAGGTCGTGCATACGCCGCAAGGCGGGCGGCTGCTGAAAAACTTCACCCATCGCATCTGCGGCTGCGACGGGGACTGGACGATGGCCGCCTTCCGCGCCCAGGCGATCGAGTGCGTCCGCGAACACGTGAAGGGCGGCCGCGTTGTCTGCGGCCTGTCCGGCGGTGTCGACAGCGCGGTCGCCGCGGCGCTGATCCACGAGGCGATCGGCGAGCGGCTCACCTGCATCTTTGTCGACACCGGTCTGTTGCGCATGGGCGAAGCGGAGGAGGTCGTCCGCCTGTTCCGCGGCCATTACAACATTCCGCTGATCCACAAGGATGCGGGCGACCTGTTCCTCGGCAAGCTCGCCGACGTCACCGACCCCGAGCAAAAGCGCAAGATCATCGGCGCCACCTTTATCGACGTGTTCGACGCCGAGGCGCAGCAGATCGGCGGGGTCGATTTTCTCGCCCAGGGCACGCTCTACCCCGACGTGATCGAGTTGGTGAGCGCCACCGGCGGCCCCAGCGTCACGATCAAGTCGCACCACAATGTCGGCGGCCTGCCGGCGCGGATGAAGCTGACGCTGGTCGAGCCGCTGCGCGAGCTGTTCAAGGACGAGGTCCGCGAGCTCGGCCGCGAACTCGGCCTCCCCGAGCACTTCGTCGAGCGCCACCCCTTCCCCGGCCCCGGCTTGGCGATCCGTATTCCCGGCGAGGTGACGCGCGAGCGCGTGCAGATCCTCCAGCGCGCCGACGCGGTCTTTCTCGACGAAATCCGCAAGGCCGGGCTTTACAACGAGATCTGGCAGGCCTTCGCGGTACTGCTGCCGGTGAAGACGGTCGGGGTGATGGGCGACGCGCGCTCCTACGACAATGTCTGCGCGCTGCGCGCCGTCACCTCGACCGACGGCATGACCGCCGACTACTACCCCTTCCCGTACGAGGTGCTCGGCCGCACCGCGACCCGCATCATCAACGAAGTGCGCGGCATCAACCGCGTCGTCTACGACGTGACCTCAAAACCGCCCGGCACGATCGAGTGGGAATAGTCGCGAGGCCTCGGCAGCTATCGCCAGCTATCGCTTATCATGATCTAACTTACTGAAAAATATTTCTAATATATCGCCTTCTATCGGCACCTATCGGTGGCGAGAAAAGAATGCTGACGGTATTGCCTGACGGTGGCCGGTCCGTTGACTTCGGTCGTTGCTCTCGATACCGTCAGGCGATGCGACACCAATGACGGTATTTTTAATCGCCTAAACACCTGATAAAAGGCGATAAAATCTCCGTTCTTGGCCCGAAAATCGCCTGACGGTATTTTCTTGGGAGGACGGATGCTCACAGACGCTGCGCTTAAAGCCCTAAGGCCAACTGGCAAGCTTTATAAGGTGGCCGATCGGGACGGCATGTACGTGGCCGTCGGTCCGTCCGGGACTTTGTCCTTTCGGCTCGATTACCGTCTGAACGGCCGGCGCGAGACAGTGGTTTTTGGCAAGTACGGGCCTGCGGGCCTCTCGCTTGCCCGCGCACGCGAGAAGTGCCTCGATGCGCGCCGAGCGATCGGCGAGGGCCGGTCGCCGGCAATTGAAAAGCAACGCGACAAGCGCCGCATCAAAGATGCCAAACGGTTTGGGGAGTTTGGCGAGCGGTGGCTGACGACATCGCGCATGGCAGACAGCACCCGGGCGATGCGTCGGACAGTTTTCGAACGCGACGTTCTGCCCACGTTCAAAGCCCGCCTTCTCACCGAGATCACGCCGCCCGATGTCCGCGACCTCTGCGCCACGGTTGTCGCAAGAGGTGCACCCGCCACGGCGATCCATGCGCGCGACATCATCAAGCAAATTTACGCCTTCGCGATCCTCCATGGCGAAAAGGTGCCGAACCCCGCAGACGAGGTCGGCCCGGCATCGATTGCGACCTTCGCCCCGCGTGATCGTTCGCTCTCGCCATCTGAAGTGCGGCTGATGCTTCGGCTTCTTGAGCAGGTCGTAACGCTGCCAACGATCCGCCTCGGGCTCCGCTTCATCCTGCTGACGATGGTTCGCAAGGGCGAGCTTCGTGAAGCGGTTTGGGATGAGGTGGATTTCGAGAACGCCGTCTGGACCATTCCCAAGGAACGAATGAAGCGCAGCCGTCCGCACAACGTCTATCTTTCGCGACAGGCCCTCGACATTCTGATCGCGCTCAAGACCTGCGCTGGAAACTCGCCCTATCTCCTACCGAGCCGGTACGAGTCAGACGAACCGATGTCACGAGCTACGTTCAACCGGGTGACGATGCTCATCATTGAGCGCGCTAAGAAAGAAAAGCTGCCGCTAGAGCCCTTCACCGTTCACGACCTTCGCCGTACCGGCTCGACCCTGCTCAACGAGATGGGCTTTAATCGCGATTGGATTGAGAAAACCCTTGCCCATGAAGACAACCGCTCATCGCGCGGGGTCTACAACAAGGCGGAATACGAGCCGCAGCGCCGTCACATGCTGCAAGAATGGGCCGACATGGTGGACGCCTGGGTCGAGGGCAAAAGGCGGACGCCGGTGATTACGCCCCCCGTACCGGTGTGGACGCCGGATCCCGCCCTTTAACGGGTCGGCTAATGCGCAGTTTAACGTCCGGGGGTTGGGCACGGGTGATAGGCTTGACGCGCCGTGACGCCAGCCAAGCCTCTACTTCGGCCAGATCCCACACGACGCAGCGCGGAGATAATGCGAAGCGGCGGGGAAAATCGCCGCGGCACTCCATCTCATAGATTGACCGGCCCCTGTTTGGTGGTCCGGATGGAATGTTAGTTTAGGGTTGGTCTTGGCACCAGCGAGAGCATGGCCGGCGGAGCTGGTCGGGGTTGCGCAGACGGCCATGCGGCGAGAGCTGGCACGAACACCTCCGGAGCAGGAGCCTTGTAGCCGATCGAGGCGTGCGGCCGGATAGCGTTGTAGTGCCGCCGCCAGCTCTCGATGACGATCTGCGCCTCGCGCAGCGTGTAGAAGACCTCGCCGTCGAGAAGCTCGTCGCGCAGGCGCGCGTTGAAACTTTCGATGAAGCCGTTCTCCCATGGACTGCCTGGTGTGATGTAGGCGGTCTGTGCACCGACAGCGCCGATCCATTCCTGCACCGCCTTGGCGACGAACTCGGGGCCATAGCACATTGGGAAAGCCGTTCCGATCCGGGAGGGGAGGCGACGCGAAGCCCTTTGCGAGCGTAGCGCCGCCTCCCCTGGTGGGGCACGGCCGGCAGGTCTCTAGAGTGAATGTGCCAACAGTCACTTTGGAGGTCCGACGATGACCGAACGGAAGTCTACGCCGCCGGAGGCGGCGCTCGTAGCCATCGATATTGCTAAAGCGCGCAACGAGGTTCTGATCGACCCGGGCCATGGACGCCGACGCCGCATGACCGTCCTTAACACCAGAGCCGAGCATGATCGTTTTATCGTGACCCTGCACGCGCTTGCCCGTCCCATCGTCGTCGGGCTCGAACCGACGGGAAACTATCACCGCGTTTTGGCTCACCGGTTGATCGTGGCTGGTTTTGAGGTCCGGCTCATCTCCGGTATGGCACTCGCCCGGACCCGCGAAGCGCTGCACAACGGTTGGGATAAGAATGATCCGAAGGACGCCCAGGTAATCCTGCACATGCTGCGGATCGGCGCCACGATGGCCTACCAGGATCCATTGGCGGCCGGGATCAACGACCTTCAGGAGCTGTCGAAGACCCATGAGGTCGTCTCCAAGGCCAAGACCGAGCTCTGGCATCGGCTTCTCACCCATTATCTGCCGCTCTATTTTCCCGAGATCGAGCGCTTCGCCGGGAACTCGCGCAGCGACTGGTTCTTGGCGCTTCTCGAGCGCTTTCCCACGCCGGCCAGCATCACTGTGTTGGCGAAGGACGCCTTCGTCGCTGCGGCCTGGGACGTGGCGGGTCGGAAGGTGTCAAAGGCCCGCCTGCTCGGTGATATCTATGAGACCGCATGCACCTCAGCCGCTCTTCCGGTGCCGCTGGATGCTCCGGCGATCGCCATGTTCCGCTTGGTCTTGGCACAGGCCCGCGGCCTGATCCGTCAGCGCGATGCGATCGAAGCCCAGGCAGATGAACTCCTGCGCACCCATCCCGACTACTTACGCCTACGCCAAGTGCCGGGCATCGGGCCAATCCATGCGCTGACGATATTGGCAGAGGCGGGGGACCTGCGCCGGTTTCGTCATCACCGCCAGTTCTTGAAGTTTTGCGGTTTCGATCTTGCCACCCATCAGTCCGGGCAATTTCGTGGCCAGACCAGGCTCTCAAAGTTCGGCAATGCCCGCCTGCGCCGGACCTTCTGGCTTGCGGCCCAGGTCGCCGTCCGTCAGCGCGAGAATAGCTTTCGCGATCACTTCGGACGTCATATCGCCAAAGATCGCGATAACAAGGATCTCCGGCGCAAGGCGTTGAGTGCCGTCGCTGCCAAGATGGCGCGCGTCGCTCATGCCCTTGTCAAGACCGGAACTGACTACCGGCCCTTCTTTGACGGGCCGGTGCCAAGTGGAAGAACCCGCTCTGTTGGAGCCGTGAGGGCGCGGTCTGAGACCGCGACCCTGTAGATAATGTTCGGGTCTTCCACTTGTGTCAACCGACGTTCGGAACTGGACCCTTTTCGACATTGAGAAGTGGACCCCCGGGTTAAGTGATGTTTCCCCGAGGTTCGGTCGGGGCGGCTTGTCGAGGTAGTGCACAGGAGGGACCCGCGCATCGCGCAGCGACCGCCACGAGTTCGGCGGAGCGATGCGCGGGAGGTTCCTGTGTACCCACCTGGTCAAGCTTCTGGTCATGCCTGGGCCGGCAGGCTCTGTGCGATCACCGGCGCCTTCAACAAGCCGGCGCGACGCTTCTCGCGCAGCCGGTAGCTGTCGCCGCGGATGGTGATGACGTGGCTATGATGCAGCAGGCGGTCGAGGATCGCGGTCGCCACCACTGCGTCGCCGAACACCGTGCCCCATTCGCCGATGGAGCGGTTGCTGGTGATCAGCATGCTGCCGCGTTCGTAGCGACGCGACACGAGCTGGAAGAAGAGATGCGCGGCGTCGGGCTCGAACGGTAGATAGCCGAGTTCGTCGACGATCAGCAGCCGCGGCTTGCCGAAATGGGTCAGGCGGTCTTCGAGCCGTCCCTCGCCATGGGCCTTGGCGAGCTGGGCCACCAATGTCGGCGCCGGGATGAACTGCACCGTATAGCCGGCCAGGATCGCGTGGCGGCCGATCGCCACGGCAAGGTGCGTCTTGCCGACGCCGGGCGGCCCCAAAAGCAGCACGGCCTCGGCATTGGCGATGAAGCGCCCGGCGGTCAGCTCGCGGATCTGCTTCTTGTCGATCGAGGGCTGAGCGGCAAAGTCGAAACCGTCGAGATCGCGCACGAACGGAAAGCGGGCGAGCCCGATGCTCATCTCAATCCGCCGCTCGTCCTTGCGGGCAATCTCTCGCTCGCAGAACAGCGACAGCGCCTCGCGAATCGTCAGGTCGCGCTGGGCGGCCTCGTCGACCAGGCTGTCGAGCTGGTCGCGGATCGCGGTCAGCTTCAGCCGGTTCAGCATCGCGATCAGGGGATCGTGCTCCATCACCAACGCCCTCCGACCAGGCGCTCGTATTCGAGGAGCGGCCGCAACAGCTCGGGTGCGCTGACCGTTTCGGCACTCGCGGCGATATCCACCGTCGCCTTCGAGCCGAAGCCGATAACCCCGGCGAAGTGTTTGGGATCGACGACGCGCTCGAACCGGCCGACGCGGCGCTGGTGAACAGCGACCTCGCGCCCGGCATGGCTAACGCGCAGCGTGTCGCCGGCGATCACCACGCACACGCTTTCGCCGATCAGCCGCCACGGCACCGAATAGGCGTTGCTGTCGACTTCGACCGCGCAATCGGCTTGCACCTTGCGCACCAGCTCGCGCGCCATCGCGAATGGCGGCACGCCGGCGAGCGACCGCAGCGCGCCGGCCTCCGCGCGCCGGAAGCGCTCGATCGGCGCCTCGCCGGTAGTGCCGTGTATGCGAGTGTCGGCAATATCGCGCATCCAACCGTCGAGATGGGCTTCCAAAGCCGACCAGCTCTCGAAACGACGGCCGGCGATCGCGTTCTTCTTCACATAGCCGACGCCGCGCTCATCCTTGCCCTTGGTGCGAGCTCGGTACGGCGCGCAGGCCCGAGGCCGGAAATTCCAGTGCTTGGCGAAGGCATGCAGCCGCGCGTTGAACTCGACCTCACGGGTCACTCGGTCATGATGGGCGACCAGACCGCGATCGTTGTCGAGCAGCACCTCCTCGGTGATCCCATCGAAGTGCCGGAAAGCGCCCTCCAAACCGGAAAACCAGCTGTCCTGGCGCTCGTTGCGAAACGGCCGGACATAGAGCCGCCGCGAGTAGCCCAGCGTCGCCACGAACAGGTACACCTTTACGTTCTCATCGCCGACCGTCACCCGGCGCTCGCCGAAATCGATCTGCAGCTGCTTGCCCGGTGGCGTCTCGAAGCGGACCGTCGCCCGCGCTTCCGCCGCCAGCTCCCGCCGTAAATGCGCAACCTCGCGCTCGACCGTGCGCAGGGTCAGCCGGATGCCCTTCTCGCGCTCCAGCTCCTGGCGAACGACGTCGGCATTGCCGGCATGCCGCCGGAAACGCTCCGCCACCCACGCCTCGTGCCCGGCCAGCGTCCGCGGTCGGCCGCGGCCGCGATAGGCGACCCAGCCACCTTCCGCCACATACCGGCGGACCGTCATGTGACTACAACCCAGCTCGCCCGCGATCCGACGCACACCCCACCCCAGCGCCTTCAGCCGCAGCATCGCCGCCACCTCGTCCGGCGTCTGCATCACCTCCCTCCGCGGCAACTCCCCCCGCGAAGCAGGCTGCACCGATTCATCCATTGTCAGACCCTCATCTTCAGTGACGGGGGCCACTTCTTAATGTCGCCAGGGGTCCAGTTTTATCCGTCGCCCAACAACTTGGGATGCGTATCTCGTTTTGAGGACGGTCAGGGCCGCGACAGCACGAACGGACCCTCGGTTTGCTATGGCAGAGAGCGCCACCTTCAACAGTGGAGGCCACTTGGATCAAAGTAACCCTGGCGACCGGCATCACCCGGCGCAACGAGACCTGCTTGCCCAAAATCTCCTCTTGCTTCCCAACTTAGGACGTTATCGGAACGAATATGCCCGGGCACGCCGCGCAGGATGAACAGGTCCGAGAGCAGATCGATGACGTCGGTCGACCTGAGCCGGCGCGACACCCGGATGGCCAGGCACTCGTGGGTGAACTCGTCGATGATGTTGAGCAGGCGGAGCTTGCGCCGGTCATGGGTGCGCTCCTCGACAAAGTCGTAGGACCAGACGTGGTTGGGGCGCTCGGCGCGCAGCCGGATGCACGATCCGCAGGAAGCACAATAATATTAATCAGTTATCTCCGTGTTATGAGCACAACCCACAAATTACCCCAGATGGGGCACTTTGCCGTCCCAGGTGACGCTGGGAGAGGGATTGCATCATTTACATTTCAGAACAAAACATGAATATCGGACTTTAATTTCGTCCTGTTCGAGGCGTTGATCCGGAGAGCGCGCAACACGGTGCTGGCGGAGAGTATATCCGCATGAGTTTATTGTTTTTAAGTAGTTTAGATCGGAAATGTGAGGAGACCCACAAATAGCTCAACAACACGCTGGCCGCTTTAGCGCCTTGCGCCTATGCTCCCGACATGGCTGCGCGCAAGAAACCCGAGCGTTCAAAGATCGCCAGCGACCCCAATCGACCCCTGATCGAGCGCTCGCTCGCGATGGGGATATCAATGATTCAGATCAGCAAGCGCTACGGCTACTCGGTGCCGGCGATCAGTCGCTACCGAGATCGTATGCCGCAACAATTGAAGGCAGCGATCATTGCGGCTGCCCTAAAGCCGAAGGAAGCGGACCTCGACCGGCTCAAGATCGAGGAGAGCGAGGGCATCCTCGGCAACCTGGCGCATCAGCGGGCCCGGCTACTGCTCTGCCAGGACGAGTGTATGGAAGCCGGCGCGGCCACGCAGGTTGGCTATCTGTCGAACATTATCCACAAGAACATCGAGCTGGCTGGCCGCTACCTCGGCTTGTTCGCCCAGCACCACGTCAGCGCACAGGTTAACATCCTGGTCAGTGAGGACTACCTCCGTCTGCGCCAGGCATTGACCCTGGCGCTTCGTCCGTTCCCGGATGCCCGCCGCGCCGTTGCGGAGGAACTGCACAAGCTCGAAGGCGCTATCGCCCAGAAGATGCTGGAACAGCACAAAGCCTCCCAGCAGTCGCCAAAGCGGTCGCCGGTGACGGTGGATGTCGAGCCGGAGCCGGTCGCGTGACTGCCTTTGCTTCTTTCCTCTTTCACAGGGCCGCAAACAAACTGGTGTATGCGGGGTATCCGTCGAAGTCCCTGATATCAAAAAATTTGCGCTGGTGGATTTCACCCCGGATACGCCGGAACAAGCGCCCGCCGATGATCTCCGCCGGTCTTGCCCTTGATTTCGCCCGCGCCCTCGACCCGACGCTGATCGCCCGCGATGTCGGGCTGGAGCAGCTCGACGATTGGCAAGCTCGCCTGATCGACGATCCGCCAAAGCGCCTGCTGTGCTGTTGTGGCCGGCAGGTCGGCAAATCGACCGCGGCAGCGGTTTGTGCGCTTAGCAGCGCGATCTACAGCGCGCCGAGTACGATCGTGCTGATTTCCCCGAGCCTGCGCCAGTCGGTCGAGCTGTACCGGGCCTTCCATGCCCTTTGGCAGCGTCTCCCCGGTCGCCCAGCGGCGCAGTACGAGACACTCTCCCGCTTGGAGCTGGAGAACGGCAGCCGCATCATCAGCCTGCCTGGGTCTGAGAAGACCATCAGAGGCCTCGCCAGCGTCGACCTGATCGTGATCGACGAAGCCGCGCGCGTCGACGATGACCTGCTCGCTGCTACCCGTCCGATGCTCGCCGTCTCCAACGGCTCCCTGTTCGCCCTGACCACCCCAGCCGGCAAGCGCGGCTGGTTTTACGAGCAATGGCTGCACGGCATGGGCTGGCAGCGGATCTCGATCAAGAGCACCGACTGCCCGCGCATCGACCCCGCCTTCCTGGAAGCCGAGCGCGAAGCGCTCGGTCCTCTGCTGTTCGGGCAAGAGTACCTGTGCGAATTCTACGATGACGGGATGCAGGTTTTCGCAACCGAGCTGATCGAGCGGGCGATGCGCTCTGACGTGCCGACATTGTTTCCGATATGCAGCTGACCGAATTTTCCGCTACGGATCGCTTCTTCATCGGCGTTGACCCCGGTCAGGCCGTTGACCCGACCGCAATCGCTGTTACGCGCGTCCTAACCGACCGCGCGATGCCCGTGCACCAGGTGATCCATCTGGAGCGGCTCCCGCTGCGCACGCGCTACCCCGCAATAGTGTCTGCAGTTGCCAACCTGTTGGCGCGGCCGTTGCTGCGGAGCCGCTGCGAGGTGGTCGTCGATTTCACCGGTGTCGGCCGCCCGGTCTCGGACTTGTTTGTCGAGCGCGGCATCGCCCACACCGGCGTGACGATCACCGGCGGTAATGCAGTTGCGGTTGAAACCGAACCCGATTTCTGGTCGGTGCCGAAGGTGACGCTGGTCTCCAGCGTATTGACGCTGTTAAATGCCGATCGCCTGCATATCGCCGAGGACCTTGTCGAAGCCAAGGTTCTCGGTGCCGAATTTCAAGCGTTCCATGGCAACCACACCGACACTGGCGCCTGGCGCTTTGGCGCGCGAGCGGGTTCTCACGATGACTTGATCCTCGCGCTTAGCCTTGCATGTTGGCGGGCCCATGACAGTCGCTCGATCAAAACCATTCGTTACCTGCGGGGAATGAGCCGTCAATTCTTTGGTGGCGTCCGGTCCATTGACCTGTCTCCGGAGCCCGCTGACGCCGAAGACGATCTACATCCTCGTCCGGGGGAGCTCATTGTGGTCGTGCGCGAACGGGTCTGGCTCCACGGGAAATCCCGATACCTTGAGTCTGGACGCCAAATTATGAGCGAGGACGACGCTGCCAAACTCGCGTCGCTCGGGTATCTCGAATGACTTGCTGAAGCCCTCGGCAATACGACTGGCAGCAAACCGTTCGCGCTTCGCCGTCCTTTAGCCGGTAATGCAGCGGTCGGCAGAGCAATGGGCTAATTAGGCGGTCGGATCGGGTCCGAAAGCGTCCTAGACGCGGCGCTGGTAGCGTACTTCTTTAAGGAGGCGATGGTGCTCGGCGAGCGGTTCGACCGGTGGTAATGGCGAGTTCGCCCTTTCACGGCGG
>CAVZUA010000042.1:0-104431 GCA_963778385.1 uncultured Alphaproteobacteria bacterium
CCCGTAACCGCGCCCGCCAGCTGAAAGCCTGTCTCGCCGCTGTCGCCAAGATCCGCTGCCGCCGGCTATGGGAGACGGTGATCGTCGATAACGGATCCGGCGACGATACGCGGGCCATCGCCCAGGCTTTTCTGCGCGAGGAGGCGGTTGATGGCTGCTACGTCTGGGAACCGCGGCCGGGCCTGAGTTGGGCGCGGAATGCCGGAGTCGACGCCAGCCGAGGCGCGGTTGTCGCGTTCACCGACGACGACTGCTACCCGGCCGTCGATTTTCTCGATCGGGTCTGCGAGGTTTTGCCGATCCACGGATCGGGTTTATGGGCGGGCGCATCCTGCTGCACGACCCGGCCGATTATCCGCTGACCATCAACAAGTCGCTGGAGCGACTGTATTTCGTCGCTGGCGGCATCGTCCCATGCGCGGCGGTGCAAGGCGCGAACATGGCGTTTCGCCGCACCGCACTGATCGGCGCCGGCGGTTTCGACCCGGCCCTCGGTGCCGGGACACCGTTTCCTGCGGAGGATTGGGACGCCGTCGCGCAAATCTGCATGAACGGGTGGGATGGGGGATATTTCCCGGAGCCAACCGTCTCGCACCACCACGGCCGGACCGCCAGCGAAGCCGACCGCCAGCTGGCGACCTATCACTACGCCTCGGGGGCGGTATACGCGAAACTGGTAATGCACCCCGCAACACGCCGGGCCTACGGCCGGTATTGGGCGCGGCGTATTCTCGGCGACAGCAAATATCACCAGCGCAAGCTGGTGCAGCAGTTTCGCGGCGCAATCGATTATTGGCGATCGGTCCGGCGAGAAAGACAGCGCTGGGCGGAACGCTCGGTCGCGCCGGCCGAGGCGCCGGTCGCCGTCAACCCGCGGCGAGAACAGTAATGCCGATGGCCGTCATCCCGACGCCTGTGCCGGTCGCGCCGACGCCGCTGGTATCGCGCCCGGTACCATTTGCGTTGCAGTCGGGCTCCGTTCTTTGCCTGCTTTGCGCGATCGTGCTCTGCGGTGCAAGCCTACGCTTCTATCACCTTGCGCATCTGTCGCTGTGGAGCGACGAGGCCTTTTCGCGCTTCTATTACCAGACCGGCCTGCGCTTTATGTGGACCGAGGGTCTGGGCCGGGAGAGCAGCCCGCCGCTCTACTACATGGCGCTTGGTGGCTGGATTCAGCTTTTCGGCGCCAGCGAAACGGCGTTGCGTTCGCTGTCGGCAGTGGCGGCGAGCCTTGCCATTCCGCTTGTCTATGTCCTGGGCAAGGAACTATTCGACCGATCGCATGGTCTCGTTGCCGCCGCGCTGTTCGCATTGTCGCCGACCGCGATCTATTACGCTCAAGAGGCTCGCTCCTACGCGCTGCTGTTGCTCCCGATCCTCGCGACGCTGATCGCCTGCGCCAGGTGTCTACGGAATTCTGCAGCGATAGGCAGTCTGGCGCTGTATGTCGGCGGGGCAACCGCGAGTATCTACACCCATACGACAATGTTTTTCCTCGTGGCGGCGTGCGCGATAGCTGGTTTCGCTTGGGGATGGCGTTTTCTTCCTGATCAGCGAAGCAGGTTTCTTCTCCGGTGGGCGGTAGCCAACGCGATTGTCGCGATCCTCACCTGTCCGGCGATCATTGGTATGACCAGGCCGGCCCAACTGCGCCAGCTCGCGTGGATTGCGCCGCTCAATCTGCACGACATCGGCGCCGTGATCAGCAACACGGTGGTCGGCACGTTGACGCCGGCCCATCTGCCAGGCGCTCCCCTGGCGATCCTGGTAGCCGTCGTTTTGCTGGCCTCGGTTTGGCGCAATTTTCCTGCTCCCCGCGCAGCACTGATTGCGCTGACGATCCCCGGTCTTTATGCGGCTGTCATCGTGATCGTCAGCGCGACGGTCCAGCCGATCCTTCTGGGGCGCATTTTCAGTTGGACGGTCATCGCGCTCTGCCTCGTCGAGGCGCGGGCCTGCCTCGCGAGCAGCTGGCAGCGCCCCGTCGCCATAGCGGCGATCGCGGCAACGACCGGGATTGGCTTGTCGTACCAACTGGCTGCCCCGACCGACGCCAAGGAGCCGTGGCGGGAGACGCTTCAAGTCGCCGCGCCGGGGCTCGCTCGGTCCGATCTCGTCGTCCTCGCGCCGGGTACCGACCCGGCGGCAGTGATGTATTACGCGCCGACGCTGCCCCATGTCGCGATGTGGTCGAGCAAGCCGATGACCCCATCGGAGCTCGGCATCATGCCCGGCATTTTTGGCATTCCGGGGATCACGGGCGACGATATCGCACGGTGGATCGCCGACGGCCTAAGCCTGAGCCTCATCGCCCGGGCCTCCGACGAAGCCGCCGTGTCAGGCTTGCTCAGCCGCATCCCGCCCCCGCAAAGCCGGGTCGACCGCCATTGCATTGGCGGTGATGGCCATCCGACGAACTACCCCTGCGGCATCGCGATCCTCAGCTGGAAAGCGTCCTCGGCCACGACCACCATCGGGGAGCGCGCGAATGCCTGGCGGTGAGACGATGTTGAGCCCCGACGCCTATACGCTCGGCACCGCCCGCGCGCCGGCGCTGCGTTACGACTGGAGCAGCGACGACCCGGCCGAGGTTGCGGGCATCCTGCACACACTGATGCCGTCGAGTGCGCGGGTGCTTGACATCGGCTGCGGAACCGGCGCGGTCACGATCGTCGCCAACCGCAGCAAAGGCAACGATGTATGGGGTATCGAACCCGACCCTGAGCGCGCTGCCCTCGCGGGGACGCGCGGGATCAACGTCACTTGCGGCACGCTCGACCACGCCTTTGTACAGCGCCACGCGCCGTTCGACGTGGTGATGCTGGCCGACGTGCTGGAGCATGTCGCCGCACCGGCCGAGTTCCTCGGCCTCGCAGCCAGTGCCCTCCGGCCGGGCGGACTCGTCCTCCTATCGGTGCCGAACGTCGCGCATTGGACGATGCGGCTTCATCTGCTGGGTGGCCGCTTCGACTACACCGAAACCGGCATTCGCGACGCGACGCATCTGCGTTGGTTTACCGAGACGACGATCCGCGCCTTGGTCCAAGAGTGCGATCTCGACGTGCTCTGTACGCGGCACAGCGCCGGCAACGATCTGCCGGAATATTGCCGTCTCCCCTGGCGCTTGCTGCCGGACCAGGCGCGCCGTGCGGTGGTGCGCCGGCTGACGAAAGCGGCGCCGCGCCTGTTCGGCTGCCAGCACGTGATCAGCGCGCGGCGTCCCCTAGTGTAGGACCAGTTCGATGGATTTGCTTGAGCAGCTCCGGATCAACACTGCACCGGGGCCGAGTTATGAGGCCGATAATCCCGATCTCGTAATTCCGACGCCGGTGCCGGTCCGGCTGATCGCCTACTACCTGCCGCAATTCCATCCGATCCCGGAAAACGACGAGTGGTGGGGCAAGGGTTTTACCGAGTGGACCAACGTCACCAAGGCGGTACCGCGTTATGTCGGCCATCACCAGCCGCGCCTGCCAGGCGGGCTCGGCTTTTACGATTTGCGCCTAGCCGACACGCTGCACGAGCAGGCCGAACTGGCGCGGCGGCACGGGATCGCCGGTTTTTGCATCCACGTCTATTGGTTCGCCGGTCGGCGCCTGCTGGAGACGCCGCTCGAAATGCTGCTGCGGCACCCCGACATCGATCTCCCGTTCTGCCTCAACTGGGCGAACGAGCCCTGGAGCCGGGTGTGGGACGGCTCCGACCGTCGGATGCTGATCGAGCAGAAACATTCGCCTGAGGACGACATTGCCTTCGCGCGGACGATCGAACCCGCACTCGCGGATGCGCGCTACATCCGCGTCGACGGCAGGCCGCTGCTGATGCTCTACCGCCCCGGCCTGCTGCCCGACGCGGCGGCGACTGTCGATCGTTGGCGTGAGCACTTCACCCGCAACGGGTTTGGCGACCCTTACATCGTCATGCCGCAAGCCTTCGGTGACCTCGACCCGACCGTCTACGGCATGGACGCGGCAGCCGGCTTTCCGCCGCACCCGCACGGCTGGGACCTGCCGCCGCTGAATGACGGCTTGACCTTGCTCGATCCGGAATTCGGCGGCCGGGTCCTAAGCTATGACGCGCTCGCGGAGATCGCGGCGATGCAGCCGCAGCCGAATTTCACGCTGTTCCCCGGCGTTTGCCCGGGTTGGGACAACGAGGCGCGTCGCGCCGGCCGGGGCACGGGCTTTGTCGGATCATCGCCGCGAAAATACGGCGCCTGGCTTGAGCGTGCCTGCCGCCGGGCGCTGCGCGCGCCGCATCCGGACGAGCGCGTCGTGTTTATCAATGCCTGGAACGAATGGGCCGAGGGTGCCTACCTCGAACCCGACCGCCACTACGGCTATGCCTATCTGCGCGAGACTGCGCGCACGCTCAATCGGCTGGGCCTGCCCGGCGAGATCCAGGCCGGCGATCGTGCGGCGGCGAACGTCATTCCATTCACACGCCCGCGCCATCAGGGGAATCCGCCGAATCCGCTGCGCGGCCTAATCCGCGCGGCGCGCCGACGCGGTGCCAGCGCGGCCGAGGCGCTCGCCGATGTCCTCAGGCCGAACTAACACGATGGCCGGCAATTTTTCACCTGACCCGGGGCCGCTCGGCGCCGGCCCCGCCGACAGCGATATCGGTGCCCTGAAGCGGCATTCGGTGCAGGGCTCCGCAATGACGTTTGCGGCGCAAGGGCTTAAATTCCTCGTCAAGATCGCCACTCAGATCCTGATCGCACGATTGTTGGTCCCGGCGGATTACGGTCTTGTCGCGATGGTCGCGCCGATCCTGGCGCTCAGCTACTTGATGGGCGACCTCGGGCTCGGCCAGGCGATCGTCATCCAGCGGGATATCACGTCGACCGAGATCTCCTCGCTGTTCTGGTTCGGCTTGCTGCTCAATTGCGCCCTGGCGGCGGCATTGATGGCAATCTCGCCAGGTATTGCCTGGCTTTATCACGAGCCGCGCACCATGCCGATTACGCTGATGTTGGCGGCGTTGCTGCCGATTTCGGGGCTGGCTGCGCAGCACACCGCGCTGCTCAACCGGCACATGCGCTTTACCGTGCTCTCCGCGCTCGATGTCGTGCCGCCGACGCTTGGTCTGTTGGCCGGGCTGACGGCGGCGCGGTCGGGTTGGGGGTATTGGTCACTCGTCACCGTCGCCGTCGCGGAGACGCTGTCCACCGTCGTGCTCGCCTGGTCGCTGTCAGATTGGCGGCCGGGCTGGCCAATCCGCGCGCCGGGCATCGGTCGCTTGCTCCGGGTGGGCTGGCACATCACTGGTTACAACCTGGCCGGCTACGCGACGACGTCACTGGACAACATCCTGCTGGGCGTTTTCCAAGGGAGCGCGGCGCTCGGCCTTTACGACCGCGGCTACAAGCTCGTCACCCAGCCGGTCGCTCAGCTGCTGATGCCGGTCGGCCGGGTCGCGGTTCCGCTGCTGACCCGGTTGCGCACTGACCCGCAGCGCTACAAGCGCGCCTACGTCGACATGCTGCGCGTCATGATGCTGGTCGGCGTGCCGGGCATTCTCTTTACGATGATTATGGCCCAGCCCTTGGTGCTGCTGCTGCTCGGTCGGCAGTGGGAGGGCGTCGCACCGATCTTCTCCTGGCTCTGCCTCGGAAGCCTCGCAAGCCCGCTCTATTCCAGCACCTTCTGGCTGTTCACGACCCAGGACCAGACCAAGCGGCAGCTATGCTATGTCGCCGCGACCTCGGTGATCTCCGTCGTCGCCTTTATCGCCGGATTGCCTTGGGGACCGGCCGGCGTTGCCGCCGGCGCCGGGCTGTCGTTCCTGCTGATCTCCGCGCCGCTGGTATGCTGGGGTGCAACCAAGCGCGGCATGGTTGGGCCGATGGACTTGGCAGCAGCGCTGTTGCCGCTGACGATCGCGGCGGCAGCAACTGTTGCCGCTCTTCATTTAGTCCGCGAATCTTTGGCCGTCGATGGTGCGGCGATGCTGCTGGGCGCGGCGGTGCTGTCCTATGCGGTTTTTGTCGGTGTGTTGCTGTGTCTGCCATTCGGCCAGCCGGTCGTCCGCCGCGCCTGGCATCTCGGCATGGTGCTGACCCAAAGCGGGCGAGCAGCGACATGACGACAGTGTCCATCGCGCTCGCCACCTGCAACGGCGCGCGGCATATCGACGAGCAGCTACACAGCTTGGCCGCGCAGCAACGGCCGCCCGACGAACTCGTCATCGCCGACGATGCGTCGACCGACGACACGACTGCACGCGTCGAGGCGTTCGCCGCGACCGCGCCGTTTCCCGTGCGCCTCTACCACAACCGCGAGCGGCTGGGTTATCGCGCCAATTTCATGCAAGCTGCCGGGCTCTGCCGCGCGGACGTGATCGCCTTTTGCGACCAGGACGACGTTTGGGAACCGCACAAGCTGGCGGCGTGCGTCCCGGCATTCGACGATCCGGGCGTCCTCCTCGTCTACCACGACGCGTTGACCGTCGCCGCCGATGGCTGCCCCCTCGCCGTTATCGGGCAATACCCCGAGCGGCCGATGGACTACGCACTCGGCTTCACGCAATTGTTTCGCCGCAAGCTCTTGGAACCGGCGTGCTGGTGGGACCACTCGCTCGACCATAAGGAAACCCGCCGCCGGGAGAAAATGGCCCACGACCAGTGGTTCTTCTTTCTCGCCGCCGTGTTCGGGTCGATCGCGCGGATCGATCAGCCGCTGGTGCGTTATCGCCAGCACGAGAGCAATTCCTACGGGTGGAAGGCGCCGTCGCGTTTGGCGAGGATCGCGTCGCGCCTATGGCCGTCGCTGCGCGGCCGAGCGCAGCAATATGCGGCGCTGGAGATGGGTGCCGGCTCCCGCGCCGCGATCCTCGCGCAACTCGCGCCGAGCCTGGCGGACGACGGGCGACCGAAGGCCGAGCGCGCCGCGCAAGACTATCGCGCCCTCGCCGCGCTTTATCGCCAGCGGCGTCGGCTCTACGGCTCGGCGAGTTTCCACGATCGCGCGACGGCCTTCGGTAAGCTGCTCGGCGCGCGCGGCTACCGCGCCAAGGCGGATTGGGGTCTGGGGCCGAAGGCGCTCCTCGCCGATCTCTGCCTGGGAATCCCGGCCGGTTACCATCTCTCGGCACCGCCGGCCGAGGCCGGGCCGCAGAGATCGCAAGCATGACGGCAAGTCCGATGGCTCAGTCTTGCGAAACAGAGTCCTCGACGATCGGGATGCTGCAGGTGTTGCTGCTCGCGACTATCGCGTTGCCGCTGCTGCTGGGTGGCAGCGCGGCATATCTTTCCTACGTCGACAACAACCGCCAGGCGGTGATGTCGGCCTCTGAGGCCGTCGCGGTCGCGGCGGCCAACACCACCAAGGTGCTCGACACGCACCTCCTGGTGGCGGCGCGCATCGGCGACCTGCTGGGAACCATGCGGGACGACCAGATCCGCGCCGCGGAAAAATCGCTGCACGAGAGAATGGTACAGCAAGTCGCCGCGATGCCCGAGGTCGCGGCGGCCTGGGTCATCGATGCGGCCGGCCGCGAACTGGTGAGTGCGCGGGTCTATCCGGTCAATCCCGGCCTCGATCAGTCGGGCCGTGAGGATTATCGGGCGCTGCGCGATGCGAACGCGCGAAGCTTCATCTCGATGTTGCGCGCCCGCCGCCTCGACGATGGCGAATTCGAACCGTATTTCACCGTCAGCCTGCGTCGGGCGACGCCCGATGGCCGGTTTAACGGCGTCATCGTTGTCGCGATTGCAAGCTCTTATTTTGCGTCATTTTACGATTCATTGCTTGGATCGGGGCGGTACGCCGCGGCGCTGCTGAGGAGCGACGGCGTCATCCTCGCCCGCTACCCGGCGCCCGATCTCACAGCCGGCCCGCCGCTCCCCGACCCATTGCTTGTCAAGGCGATTGCCGAAGAGCCGGCGACCGGGATCGTCGAAAGCGGCACGCCGTTCGATGGCGCGGGCCGCATCGTCGCATCAAACGCGTGGCGGACTACCCGGTCTATGTAACGATCGAACGCCGCAAGGCGTCGATCCTCGGCGACTGGCTGCAGCCCGTGGCCGGGTACGCGAGCATCGGGGCACCTGCGGCGATCGCGCTGATCGCGCTGAGCCTCCTCGCGCTACGCCGCGCGCGCCGCGAGGAGTCGGCCCTGGCGCGGGCGGGAAAGGCGTTCGCGGGTCGGGCGGCGCTTGAAGTGCGCCTGCACCGAGCGCAACGGCTCGAAGCGCTCGGATTGCTGACCACGGGGGTCGCCACAGATTTCACCAAGGTGGCATCGGAAATCAGCCACAACATCGAATGCGCCGCGGCCGCGCTCAGCGACCCCGCGGCATCACCGCGGTCGTTGCTCGCCGCCGCGCAGGATGGTTGCACGCGCGCTGCCGGGTTGGCGCAGCGGCTGCTGTTGCTGACACAATCTGAGCCGTTGCGACCGCAGCCCACGGATCTCAACGAAGTCATCGTCGATCTGCTGGAACTGACCTGGCCGTCAGGCACGCCCATCGTCGACGAAGCCCGGCTGCAAGAAGGTCTATGGCCGGTACAAACGAACCCCGACCGGCTAGCGGCGGCACTGCTCAATTTCGCCTTCCACGGTCGAAGCGCGACGAACGCGTATGGTCAGTTCGTCATCGAAGCAAGCAATTGCTCGCTTGACGCGGCGGGTCTCGACGGCGCACCGCCAGGTGACTACGTCGAGCTCATTATTGAGGGTACCGGCGCGACCGCTGCTTATTCTCAGGATATCCGCGACCTTGTCCGGCTCGCCGGATTCGCCGATCGGGCAAGCGGCTATGGCACCATCGAAGGCACCCCGGGCGGGCCCGCGACGATGCGGCTACATCTGCCGCGGTACCGGGTCGAGAAGACCGAGACGACGGCTGCTATGGCCGCGCGGGACACAGAACCGATCGGCCTGGTGGTCCAACCTTGATCCGGAGGTTAGGGACGTCGCTCTCCTCCCAGCCGCGTTGCTACTCGTTCTTCCTGCTTTGCGCGCCCCGAGATACGTTCTCGTACCGAACGAAGTCCCGCACGCAGCACGAACCCTGCGGCATATCCGATCTGCAGCGCGATGATTGTAACCAACGCTGCCCAGCCGGCTTGCGGGGCACCCTGCGTGAGACCAGCCACTGCCGCAGCGATGATTCCGCCGCCAATAAGCACACCGATAAAAACCATCAACCTGATCGCAGCGCCACAGGCCGCGCCCAGAACAAACAGGCCAGCGATCAACAATCCCTGCATTTGTCGGCTTTCCAGTGACAGGCCGCGCCCGGCGGCCATGCCTAGCCCTCGCGCCACGTCTTCGACGCCGCGAGTGGCTTCAAATATAGAGTGGGCGGAGCCACCGCGGTAGTGGGAGTAGCGTCCACCCATTTTGAGAACGGACTATCTCGGAACGCAGTTAGAACGAGTAATAGTTCCTGATGTCTTTGGAAATACGTCCTACATTAACACAACCCAAGGAATAAATTCGCCCTCATCCGAATTTGATGAAACTATGGCATATCTTGTTACAATGTATTTACAAAAACTTTCTGTGATGCGAGATTTCGAGTATTGACAGGGGCGTTTCTCAACTCGATTATGCTGGGAAGCGCGGTCGACGGGCCTCGGCTTGATTGACGTATGTTTGAGCGATGCATTCGGGGGAATGCTCGTCAAGCCGCAGCTGATACTGTCTGTCGCCGAGGTGGCATCGCCCGTTTTCGGGAGGCACCACCAAGCCGACCAATCCGAAGTCCCAAGCATAACGGGAACCACCAAATAATACGCGTATCGGGGGCGAACTCCTTTTGTGGCAGGGATATGCGCCAAGGGATGAGGTCCGTGTGCGCGCATAGTTCGAAAATAACGATCCAATAACGACAACAAAACCGCGCCGGTTCGGAGGAAGCGTCGGAAATGTAAGGCTTAGTCGAGTGGGAGAGGCTTAAATGACGAATGTCATATCCGCTCTGGCGGCGCGACGACGCGAACGGTCGACACCACGGTCGACCTGGAGAACCGCCGTCACGTACGGCGCCGCTGTAAGCCGTTCGATGCCGAACCATCAGCTCGATGCCGCGGATTCGGGCGTCACCTGGCTGCAAGGGCAATCCCGGATTGTTGGCGGCGCATTCAAACGCAGCTTTGACATGACGGGGGCGCTGGGTGCGATCCTGGTCCTGTTGCCGCTGTTTTGTCTCATCGCGATGGCGATCAAGCTGTGGGATCGCGGCCCGGTCTTCTACCGGCATCGGCGGGTCGGTCTGAACGGCGCTCCGTTTGACTGCCTCAAATTCCGCAGCATGGTGGTCAACGCCGACGAGGTCTTGTCGCGCCACCTCGCAAGCAGCAGCGAGGCGGCGCGCGAATGGCAGGAAGCCCGCAAGTTGAAAGACGATCCGCGGATCACCCCCCTCGGGGTGAGCATGCGCAAGACCAGCATCGACGAACTGCCGCAGCTGTTCAACATTCTCAAGGGCGAGATGAGTTTTGTCGGTCCGCGCCCGATCGTCACCGCCGAAGTCCCAAAATACGGCACCTGCATCGATCATTACTTGCGCGCTCGTCCCGGGCTTACCGGCGCATGGCAGGTCAGCGGCCGCAACGACGTCGATTACGGCACGCGGGTCGCGCTCGACCGCGACTATGTCGAAGATTGGAGCTTCCGGCGCGACCTGGCGATCCTCGTCAAGACGGTGCGCGTGGTCGCCACCGCACGCGGCTGTTACTGAGCGGCGCGCCTAGCGAGGGGAACGGCGGCAGATACCCATCCGATCAAGATGCGGCGGATCCTGACGCGATGCCCCTCTGCCGTTCCCCAAAGCTCCACCGAAGTACGCCGATTTCTTGAAGCGATATCAAACAGGGGTTGGTCATGCAGATGGAAGAACATCACGTGTTCTTCGAAGCCGGAACCGGGCTATCACTGCTCGAAACCATGGAGCAGCTCGAACCGTGGCTCGATTGCAACCGCATTCGTCCGGTCGAATTCAAGCACATGGTCACCGCATCGGGCTCGATCGAGCTGCAGCTCACGTTCCGGACACGCGAAGAAGCGAGCCTCTTCGAACGTGCCTTCTGCCAGAGTGAGACTGTCTGATGTGCCTAGCCGACCGGCGTGCCCTCGCTTACCCGATGGTGAGATGCCAAGCGGAGCCGGGCAAGCCAATGCTGGCGCCGCCGACGATGGAGGTCCCGTTCATCTCCCAGCCCCAGACCTGCCCGTCGCTCGCATTCTGAAACACAAGCTCGGGGTGTCCGCTGCTGCTCGGGTTGTCGAGGCCCGTCAACTTCCAGCTCGGGCTGCTGGGCGTTCCGATGTCGCCGCCGGCGATGACCGAAGTGCCGCTCGTTTCCCAGTCCCAGACCTGGCCGCTGTTGGCGTTTTGAAAAATCAGGTCGGTGTGCCCGCCCCCGCAGGCTGCCGACGGCGGCGAGTTTCCAGCTTGCATCGCTAGGTGTGCCGATATCGGCGCCGGCGATCACCGAAGTGCCGTTCATTTCCCAGGCCCAAACCTCGCCGCTGGCCGCGTTCTGAAAGATCAGGTCGCTGCATCCATCGCCGTTGAGGTCGGCGATACCGGCGAGCTTCCAGCCGGCGTCGCTGGGCGTGCCGATATCGGCGCTGTGGATGACATTGGTGCCGCTGGTTTCCCAATCCTGGACCTGGCCGGTGCCTGCGTTCTGGAGCAGCAGGTCGGTATGTCCGTCGCCATTGAGGTCGCCCGCGCCGACGAGAGTCCAGCTCGAATCGCTCGGCATGCCGATCGCGCCGCTGGCGATGATCGACGTGCCGTTCATTTCCCAGCCGACGATCTGGCCGGTGCCCGCGTTCTGTAGGATCAGGTCTGCGCGGCCATCGCCATTGAGATCGCTGGAGGCGGCGACCTTCCAGCCGCTGCCGCTGGGAGTGCCGATCACGCCGTTGGCGATGACCGATGTCCCGTTCAGCTCCCAACCCTCGATCTGGCCGGTATTGGCGTTCTGAAACACGAGATCGCTCAGACCGGTACCGTAAAGGTCGGCGGGGACCGAGGGCTTCAGGATGTTGAGCGGCAGCACCGCCGAACTGGCGCTGACATTGCCCGCGGCGTCGGTTTCCGTTGCGCTCAGCGCGTTGGCGCCGAACGGCAGGGCGCTGGTGATGATCTGCCAGTCGCCCGTGCCGCCGACAATGCCGCTGCCGATAAGGGTCGTGCCATCGTACAACGTGATCGTGTCGCCCGCGGCGCCGTGGCCATCGATTTCCGGGCGCGCGACGTTGGTGCTGCCGTCGCCCTTGACGCCGCTATCGGTCGATGAGTCGAGGGCGAGGCCTGATGGGGCTACCGGTGGGATCGTGTCGATGGCCAGGCTGAGCGGCGCGGAGGCAACGCTGGCGTTGCCGGCAGCGTCGGTTTGCGTCGCGGTCAGGTTATGGGTGCCGTTTGCCAGAACTCGACGATACGATCTGCCAACTGCCGGCGCTGTTCACGCCGCCGCTGCCGACGATGGTCGCTCCGTCGTAAAGCGTGACGGTGTCGCCGGCGATACCCTGCCCGTTGATCTGCGGCCGCGCGATGTTGGTGATGTCGTCGCCTTTGACGCCGCTGTCGGTGGCGGGGTCGAGGACCAGCGCCGAGGGCGCAGCCGGCGGCACTGTATCGATGGTCACGTTGAACGGCGCAGATGCGACGCTGGTGTTGCCGGCGGCGTCGGTCTGTGTCGCGGTCAGGCTATGCGTGCCGTTCGCCAGGCTCGACGAGACGATCTGCCAGGTCCCGGTACTGCCGACGATGCCGGTGCCGACCGCCGCCGTACCGTCGTAAAGCGTGACCGTACCGCCGGCGACGCCCTGGCCGTCGATCTGCGGCCGCGCGACGTTGGTGACGTTGTCGCCTTTGACGCCGCTGTCTGTAGGCGGGCGTGGCGAGCTGCGCGGTCGGGAGCCCGTCGACGTACCAGGTCATCGTTGCCGGGGTCCAATTGAAGCCGAAGGTGTGGAACCCGGTCGACAGGTCACCGACATGGGTGGCTTGGCTGAAGTCGATCCCGTCGCTGCCGTGGAAGCTGTTGTAGACGGTGTTGGGGTCGTTCCCGAGCACTTCGAAAATATCGATTTCGGGCGGCCAGGAATGGTCCGCCGGCAGCAACCAGAAAGCGGGCCACAGGCCATCGCCTTTTGGCAACTCGGCGCCGATTTCCCAATAGCCGTAAGTCTGCGAGAACGAGCCCTCGGTCGTCAGCAGCCCCGACGTGTAGGGCATGTTGTTGATGTAAGGGGCGACCGTGGGGCTGGTCGGCTGCGCCGTAATGCTGAGGACGCCGTTGCTGTCGGAGAACGGGTTGACCCCGAGGGGTTTGCTGCCGCTCCCGGCATAAGCGGGATCCATGTATTCCTCGAGCTCGCCGTTCTCGGCCAACGTGCGTGCGCCGCCGTCGAATGTGGTGCTCCAAATCCCGGTTTGGCCGCCGATATTGAGGCTGAGCGACGTGAACTCGTCGTCGAAGCTCATCGCCATGCCGGTCGGATGAAACGGCAGGTCGAAATTGCTCGCCGTGAAACTGCCGACCGTGGTGTTGTCGAAGGTGATGGACTGGCCGCCACCAAGGTTCAGCACCGTATCAGCGCCGCTTTGCCTCATCGCCGCCTGGACGTCGGCAAAGCTGGTGAAGTCAAAACCGTGAAGGGCGATGACGTCGCCCGAATTCGCGCCAGCCCGAAAGTTCTGGATCTCGTCCATGCCGTCGCCCGCGGCGATGACAAATGTGTCGTCGCCCGACCCGCCGACCAGGATGTCGTTGCCGGTTCCCGCGATGATCCGATCATTACCGGAATTTGCGGTGAGGATGTTGCTGAGCGTATTGCCGACAGCGTAGGCGTTGTTCGTGCCTTCGAGCGTGAGGTTTTCGACATAGGCCGGCAACGTATAGCCGGAGCCCCAGGTCTCGATCGTGGAGATGCCGGCATCGGGCGTCTCGATGACGACATCGCTTGGATCGTAGACGATGAACGTGTCGTCGCCGCCATTACCGACCAGCGTCATGTTCGAGGCGTTGGCCGACAACTGGTCGTTGCTGGTGGTCCCGTAAACCGTCGTTCCCGACGTCGACACGGAAAACCAGCGTGTCGGCGCGCCGCTGACCGATAGGTTCAATCGTGCCATCTATCGCTCGCTCAATGTCAAACGCGGGCCCTCAGAGACCGCTGATTGTCTATGCCTCGCCGCGGGCCTCTGGGGAAAAATGGGGGCGATATAAAGTGCGCGTAACCGGCGATACGGTTTCTCGACGCCGTCGCCGATCGGCTAGCAAAATGCTTGTTTGTTTCCGCTACGATCGATCAAGATCACGGATTCTTGTCCCGTCAGCAGCGTCTTTATTGGACGCGAAGGTAAACCGTCGTGCGTTAAAAACTCGTTTCAACATGTAAAAGATTTTCTGAAACGTTCGTTCTCGAATTACTGTCCCATGAAATTTGGCTCTCCTTAAGTCTCTACGTTAACTATTTAAGCAATTGTGCTTCCGTGCATTTGTCGGCCAGACCCAAGCAATCGGCGTTTGGCGTGGCACGGGGGACGAGACGGAGCCCGGCTGCGACCTGGTGGCGAGACGGCGCGAGCCGGTCACCGGAAACACCGCGCCGCTCACTGTCGTCACCGTCAAGAACCACGCGTTGAACAGGTCGTGAGCTTAGCCAAGGCGCAACTCTCGGTGACGAATTTCAGAGATAAGATCGCGCCGATATAGGGCTACGAGCTGTCGGTCCCGTGCTTGCCCGAGGGCGGGTCGAAATCGCTGCCGCCGGTTTCGCCGAAGGCCGCTTCAGAAAGATGCACATATTTGATAGACTTTTGAGGTTGCGCTAGATGGTCGGACTGAATTTGTGTTGGGGACGCCCTCGGGACATTTTCAGCGCGCCGACAATCAAGGCCGCCGTCACACCATGAAAAGAATTGAGTTTAATCGCTTGAAATAATTGGTGCGGGTGAAGGGATTTGAACCCCCACTTCCTTACGGAAAGCAGATTTTGAGTGTGTTGTGCAAGCTTTCATTTGCCATCACCCACCATCCTGTTGTCTTTGAAAACAACCCAATTCAAGCGTATCATCCCTTCATTCGGCATCATGGACTGTCCCTAGGGTTCATGAGAACTCTAGGGACAATCTAGGGACACGATCCGTTAATTGGAAGAATGATGACAACGCAATGGTCTACCGTCGCGGCTGGAATCCGCGCGCGAAAGCATCCGACGCGGAAGCACGGCGCTCGGCTGGATCGATATTTCACCCTCCGCTTTTCCGCTGATGGACATCAGGTCGAAGAGGCCCTTGGCTGGGCATCCGAGGGCTGGACCATTGAACGGGCGCGAGAGACGCTGGCTGAGTTGCGCAAGGCCAAGCGCACGGGCGAAGGGCCGAAGACGCTCCGGGAAAGGGCCGACGCACGCCGAGCAGCTGAGCAACGCGCTGCTGACGAAAAAGCCGCACGCGAGCGCAGGGAAAAGACCATCGCCGACCTGTGGGACCGGTATGCCAAGGAGGTGGTGGCGATCACGAACAAGGCCAGCACCGCTGCGGAGAAGCTGCGGATCTGGACCGGGCGTATCGAGCCGGCCCTTGGGGCACTCAGAATTAACGACGTTACCGAAGAGGATTGCGGCGCGGTCGTTCGCGCGCCGCTGCGCCTCGATGGCGCTGGAGCGGTCGTCGGCGGCAAGGCCGAGGCTGGAAACATTTATCGGCTGCTCCACCATCTATTCAGCAGGGCGCTGGCATGGAGGCTCCGACAGCGCGAACTCGGCAACCCGCTTGAAAACATCGATGAGCCCAAGGTTGCGCGCCGAGAACGGCTGCTGACCAGCGGAGAGATTGGCGCTTTGTTGAAAGCTCTCGATGCCGCTTCAGCTACTGAGCCGCCACAGATTACTGCCGTCGTCAAAGCGGCAATTTATACGGGCGCCCGAATTTCCGAGCTACTCAAGCTTCAGATCGAACACGTTCGCCGAGACGAAATGGAGCTGCACTTACCAGACACGAAGACCGGCTTCTCTCGGCGTCCGATGTCGGTGGAAACACTGGCGGCCATTGATAGTGTCGAGCCGATGCCGGGTGTGCCCTTTGTATTCCGGGCCATTAGAGACGCTAGGAAGCCGCTGCCCTACTACACAATTGAAAAGGCGTTTCGCAGGATCGCGGCAAGGGCCGGCGTAAGGAACTGCACCTTGCACACGCTACGCCATTGGCTTGCAACAATGACGGCAAACAGCGTCAGCAACCCGCGGGTCGGGATGGCGATTACCGGCCATAAGTCGCATCAGGCGTATATGAATTATGTGCACGCCGATCGAGACCAAGCGCGAGCACTTGCGGACCAGTTGTCTCGACTAGCAGACGGTCTGGCCAAGGCAGAACCGAACATCAAGGAAATGCCGAAGCACGCCAGCGGGTGATTACGAGATCGGCGGGGATAGGGGGCACCCGACAAGCGCGAACACCGCGCCGCGCTTCCTCGTCGACAATATGCGGGCGCCTACGGGGGTGCAAATTGTCCAGCTCCGATCATTGGATACAGCTCAGTGCAGCGGTCAAAGACTTCGCTGACGAAGCGGGAGCCGATCGACCGAAATCTGGTTCGCATCAGTCTTTCGACGAATTAAGTCCGTCTGGCGCCGTGCTGTCGTGGCTCTGCGACGGACGCTTGCCGTGGAGAGCCGGAAACGGGGTGAAAGTATTTTACGATCCTTGGAACAGCCCAGGGGCGCAACGAAGCGTTATTTCAGGCTCGATTAGTGCCAACACTGTCAACCAACGTGACGGAACCGTTCAACATCACGCCGTGATGGTCGAGGTGTCAGAAGCAGATTTTGCTGACCTGGCCGACGAGTATCTGTCGAAGATGCTCTCGCGGGCCTCTGCTGAGAACGAGGATCGCGCAGAAACCAAACCTAAACAGGCGCCGCTTTTGTCGGGCTTCGGCGACATGCGGTTCGAGCCCGATCCAGAGAAACGACGAGCCAGAGAAGCGGAAATGGCCGCATTTGAGCGGGCCATCTCCGAGGGGCGATTAGACCGACCGGAACCTCCAATCTCCGTTCTCGCGACAGCACGCGAGCGGCGTGACGCCGTACGACAGGCCCAGAGACCGGCGCCCGCGCAGGCAGCGCTAATTCCTCAGGAGTCGGTCGCAGTAGCCGCTGACGACAAACCGTCGGAAACACCGACGGCTTCGACCAAGTCGGGGGTTCGCACGACATCTGAAGAGCGCGCCGCAGCTAAGGCGGGCGAATTAATCGCAGCGTTGAAAGAACGACCGGAAAACCGTAAATCCGCGTACAACCAAATCCGGGCCGCCGTTGCTCCAATAGGCAATCTCACCGCAACGGGCTTCCAGTTTGCCTGGGCTCAGAATGCGCGGCCTGAGTGGAGGAAGGGCGGCCGGCGAAAGAAATCGCCGCACCCAGGAAATTGAATCACCTCAACGATTTCTCGAAATCGTTGCGGCTATATTTCAAGGCAAGCCAGGCGCCACATTGCCTCGTGACGCGCAATTACGCGCAAGTCTCACGAGGCAACGATGCAAGACATCATAGAGCAGCTCCGGCAAGCGCTGCCGCCAATTTTTCTCGGCTCGGCGAGCGACGACTTGACTGGCGGCGCGATCAATTGGGGGACCACCCAGAACAAGCGCTGCAAGGGCGAGATCCCCGACGAGTGCTTCGTCAGAAGCGGGCCGCGCGTTCTCGTCATCCGCGACAAGTTTCTTGACTGGTGGGCGACGACGCTTCGGCCGGCGCGTGCCACCGCCGCTCTCCATGAGCCACCAGTGCCGCATGCGGGCCGGCGCCAGCGTACGACGGAGGCGGCTTGAGCCATGTCGCCGACATGCGTGATGGACGACGCCTCCTGTCTGAACGCGCTCGATGCCACCCTCAAATACGTCGCAAAAGGCTGGCCGGTGTTCCCGTGCAACGCTCATAAGCAACCGCTGCTAAAGGATTGGCCCAACACCGCATCGATCGACCCGGAACAGATCACGGCATGGTGGACCCGGTGGCCCTATGCGCTAATCGGCATGCCGACCGGTGAGCGCACCTGCATTGTCGTCCTCGATATCGACCGGAAGCACGGCAGGAACGGCGTGCGCACCTTGGCAGGGCTCGGTTATGCCGAGCTGCCGGCCGTACCGACCGTGCTCACCGCGCATGGCGGGTTTCATCTGCATTTTCAAAGACCCGAAGGTGGCCTGCGGAATACCGCCGGCGCGGGCGGGCGCGGTATCGGCGACGGTCTCGACTGGCGCGGCGACGGCGGCTACGTCGTGCTGCCGGCACCCGGTTCCGGCTACCGCTGGGGCGACCTCAATTACGACAATTGCCCCCTGCAGCTGCCGCCCGAGGATCTGCTGCCGCGCGAGGTCGAAGAGACGAACCCGTTCCTCAGGCATCTGTCCTCGGCATGCCTAACAACAGGTGCCCTGGCCGGCGCTCTCCGACGCTTGCGTGTGGCCACGCCCGGCGAGCGTAACAATCTGCTGTTCTGGACCGCCTGCCGGTTTGCCGAAGCGGTCGATGCCGGAGTCCTTGGAGCGGAAGGGGCAACAACCCTGCTGCGCCAGTGCGGGGCGGCTATCGGTCTTCACGATCGCGAAATCGCCGCGACCATCCGGTCTGCCTTTGGCAGGAGGACGTGAGTTGCTTAACGAGAACTTTGAAGAAGCCATTCGCGAGCAGCAGCTCCGCGAGATCCGCCTCGCGATCGGCAGGTGCAGAGCCGAGACCGCACCCGAGGAGGTGACCGCAATCGTCCTGCGCATTGTCGCCGCCAGCCCCGGCGAGGTGGTGACCGATCGGCTATTGAAGAGCCTCGCACAGCAGACCGGCGACAACCTCGATGGGCTGCGCCGGCAGTTCACCACCGAGCAGAAAACGCGCAGGAAATCCGGGGCGATCTCGATCGAGGAAGAAAAAAAGATCGTCGCCGAATTCAACAAGACCTTCGCGGTCGTCGCCGAGGACGGCAAGGTTTGGGTGATGCGCCGCCGCGTCGATCCCAGCCTAAACCGTCAGTGCCTCGACCGCATCAGCTTCGCCGACTTCCGAAAGATGTTCGCCAATCAATTCGCCGGAAGACAGAAAGCCGCCGATCTGTGGCTCGGCCATCCCGACCGCAACCAGTTTCTCAACGGCGTGACGTTCGACCCGACCGAGACCGAGCCGGAAGGATACCTGAACCTGTGGAAGGGCTTTTCCGTCACCCCCGTACCGGGCGACTGGAGCCTGATGCAGGCGCATATCCTCGACGTCGTCTGCAGCGCCAACAAAGAGCACAACGATTACCTGCTCGATTGGGCAGCCAGGGCCGTGCGGCACCCGGAAAAACAGGGAGAGACGGCGGTCGTGATGCGCGGTGACGAAGGAACCGGCAAGGGCATCTTTGGCCGATGGATGACTGCGCTGTTCGGCCAGCACGGCATGCAGATCACCAGCCCGGTGCATCTCGTGGGCCGGTTCAATTCGCACCTTCGCGATTGTGTTCTGCTGTTCGCAGACGAAGCCTTCTTTGCCGGCGACAAACAACACGAGAGCGTGCTGAAAGGCATCATCACCGAACCGACGCTGGTCATCGAAGGCAAAGGCCAGAACGCCGTCATCGCGCCGAACATGCTGCATGTGATCATGGCGTCAAACGCCGATTGGGTCGTTCCGGCATCGCTCGGCGCGCGGCGCTATTTCATGCTGGACGTGCCCGACACCAGACGAGGTGATATCCCCTACTTCAGCGCGATCGAGCGGCAGATGCAGAACGGCGGCGCAGCCGCGATGCTGCATGACTTGCTGAACCGCGACCTGTCCGGGTTCGAGGTCCGCAATGTGCCGCAGACCGATGCGCTGAAGACCCAGAAGATGTTGAGCCTGGACACCCCTCGACCGCTGGTGGCTTTCGGTATTGGAGCGCGGCTTTGTCTGGCGCAGCCGGCACGGAATCGCCGAGTTCAACCAATGGATGGAGTTTTGCTCGACCGAGCTTTTGAACCGCTCCTATTTGCAGTGGTGCGGCGACAACCGCGTGCAGCGCCCGATGACGCGGGTGCAGCTTGGCGTGCGGATGACCGAGATCTATCAGCCCAGCCGCCCAGACAGACAAGAGATCATCGGCGAGGTCGAGACGGCTACGAAGACCGCTGTAGGCTTGAGCAGCTCCGGCTTTATCGCTGAAGACCTGATTGTCAAGGCCGACCGGCAGCACGGCTACATGGTCAACGCAATCGATGCGGCACGGGCGCAGTTTACCAAGATCCGCGGCATTGGCGGCGAGTGGACGGCCCAGGCATGATGCCGGTCCGAGGCCGTCCGGGTGAGGGTGCCGCTAAGTCATTGATCGTCCATAACGTCCGGGCGTCCGGGTGGGTTTCAAAATCCGCAAGAAAAAAATCGGCCCCCCTTCGGGCCGCCCCTCTCGGGCTGGGGGCGCCTCCTTTTCAATCTCTCTTCTCTTTATTTACCCAGACGACCCGGACGGTAAGGACGGTCAAATACTTAGGAGACGTTTCACCCGGTCGATGCCCGGACGAACCCGGACGGCCGCTGGGGGGACAGGTCCCCCGGTGCGTGCAGGACCGCGGGCCGCGGCGCTGTCGACCGGGGTTCGAGGGCGGTTGCGGCCGGTCGACGGTGACAAAATGCCCCTTCGCGGCCATTGGGCGCATGGCCCCCTAAGTGTATTTACGGATTATGTGGGCGATTGCGGGGGTCGTTTCTGCGCGGGAACCCTGTCAGTGACAGGTTCATGTAGAGGGGTCGAAACCATGCCCGCCGCTACCCACATCACCTGCGAGGCGAGGTCAGCTCTCGGCGGGGCCGTTTGTTGGTTAGTCACCGCGAGGTTGCATGCGGTCATATGCGGGATAACACGTTGTTACGATGATGTATGCCCGTGTGTAGAAAGCCCTCGAATGTTGTAGAATATGTCATCCTAAGTGGTGTATTTTTGACCTTATGGGCGTACTTCGGAACATCCGGCACGAGGCTTTTGCACAAGCCATCGCGAGCGGACATAGCGCGGTCAAGGCCCATGAAATAGCTGGCTTTTTTCCCGACCGTGCCAATGCAGGGCGGCTACGACACCGGGACGACATTTCACGACGTGTCGATGAGATCCTCGCCACGCGCACGAAGGCTATCGATAAAGCGTTGGTGTCCGCAGCCGAGCGCGTCGGCGTCGACGAAGAGTGGGTGCTGCGCAATTTGCGGCGAAATGCGGTGCTGGCGATGCGCGCCGGCGACCGTGCCGCGGCGAACCGGTCGATCGAGTTGATCGGCAAGCACCTCGGGATGTTCATGGACCGTAAACAGATCGAGATCGCCTACGTCGACGACGCCGATGAGTACCTGGCGAAGATCATGGCTCTGGTCGACGCTAAGACAGTCGACCACGAGCTGCCGGCGATCGATTACGAGCCGGCCGAGCCCGACGACAGCGTTCATTGACGCTCAGGTGATGAACGGCACCACCACCCTTCCACCAGCTCCGATCAGTGGAAGTTGCCCTCGTAGGTACCGGGCGAGCGGATCGCCCGGTTGAGGAACTTGGCGCAGGCGCGGATATACTGGGTGTTGATGCAGCGCCCCTTGTCGCCGCGCCGGCAGGTTTCGTAGACCGTCTCAACCAGCTCTCTTGGCATGGTTCCTTTGGGCACCCACGGTACGCTTACCATCGGACTGTCCAGGGGTGTCATCGCTGTAGTAAGCGGCATCGGGAAGGTCTCCTTTCGAGTCCCGGATCAGCAGCCTGAACTGTTCACGCACCTGCCGGGTTCCATTCGAGAAATTGTTGCAGCCATCGGTAGGTTTCGGCGCGGCGCGGGTTGCGCGGTTTCCAGTCGCGCCGCCGGCGCCGCATTTTCACGACGTTTGTCGGCATGCTCTCCTCGGGTTCGTCGGGTTCGGAATATGGGAGATTTGAAATTCTCCCATCCTCTACTTTCTTGCGAGCGCGCTGCTTCGCATGGCCATCGCGATCGAGGATACGCGACACCGTCTCCTGGCTGAGGCCGACAGCGTCGCCGACCTTCGCCTGCGTCTTTAGCAGCCGATGGAGGCCGCGTAGGAAGGCGGCCTCCTGGCGCCGCCGCCGGTCGCGCTCGGCGAGCCAGTCAGCTAGGCTCTCGCCGACATCCTCGAGCTTCTCGCGGACCGCCAACACGGCGCGCACCAGCGTGGCTTCCTGCAGGGCTCTCTCCCCCGGCTAGAACCTCGGCTTCTTGGTTGCGCTTGGCGCTGGCGCTGGGGCTGGCTTGGTCTGCGTTGTCTGCGTCGCCGCCTTGATCTGGGCCGCCGGAGCGTCCTGCATCACATTGAGCGGCGGGTCGTCGTCGGCCGCGACGCCCGTCGTGGCTGACGCCTCCTCCGGCTCTGGCGTGACTTCGTCAGCCCAGCCGATGATGGTGAACACCGGGACGTGGGTTTTGCCGTACTCCTGGTGCATGTAGAAGTCGCCGCCCAGCTCGACGATCATCGCCCTGGTCGATGGCAAGGTGATTGTGATGATGAGCTGCCAGTTATCGACATCGAGCCGGCCGAGCCCGACGAGAGCGTCCATTGACGCTCAGATGGTGGGTAGAATGGTGGGGCAGCCTGTGCCTTGCGGAGTATATGCGTTGGAAACATTGGAATTTATGGTCCTATTGGGCGGATAATCTTCGGCCAAGGACCCTTATACCGGTGTGACGGTTTGGGTTATTTGTTCACGCCGGATAAAGTTAGGCAGACCGCGCTCGTAGCCTGTGAGCCAGCGGGAAGGTTTGCACGGGTGTGCCCGGCGTCTTCGAGAACTACCTTGCGCGCCGCTTCGCACTGAGCGGGGGAGTAAAACGGACCTGATAGGTGACCCCGCTCCCCAGGCCAAGCCAAACAACAACCAAAACGGCTCCAGCGGTCATCCGGGTTTCTCCGTTCGCTCTCCGTCACAATGCATCGCCAACGTCTGGTAGGCGCGGGATGGACTTGAACCTTCCGACCTCTGCCGTGTAACAGCAGCGCTCTGCCGCTGAGCTACGCGCCTGCATGGCATTACACCGCGAAGGATGCCATCTGCCGGAACCGCTCACCAGTGCTTCGCCGGTGCTCGGCCTGTGTGGCGCCTGCCCCTGATCGAGGGGTCAGTCAAAGAGGTCGCACTGGATCGGGGGGCCGAGTTCGAGTTCGCGGCGCAGGCCGATGATCACGCGGATAAGGCGCGGCTGGTCGGGGTGGTTTGCGGGCAGCGCCTCCAGTTTGGCGACGAGATCGTCGAGGAGGCGTCGCTTGGACCACGTTTGAAACTCTGTAATTGGGCTGGCTTCGGCTATCATGGTTTAAGAATGGTAATCGTTTCGGGCATTCCGCTTGATAATGCCGGCCAAAAAATTGATAGGCTGAAACTTGACCGCTAGTCGTCGCCGGCGAGCGGCGGCGGGTTCGATGGGGGACTTTCTCAGGGATACTGACGAAAAACGTCAGCAGGATACGTGGCGCATCGACTGCGATGGCCTGGCTTTTCTATCGGTTTCGTGCGGTTGCTTGCGGTTGGGGTGGTCGTGGCCGCGCCATCGCCTACCCTGACCGCTGCCTGCCGAGTTGAGTGATCCGGTAGGCCACCGCATGCTGGGGATGATCGAACTCCTCGACTAGCCCCAAGCGTTCCAGGGATTTTAATACCTGGGTCATGGTCCAATGATTGTCCCAAATCCATCCGGTCCCGGCATGCCATGTACCATGTTCGCTCGTGGCGAGGTGGCGCAGGACCAACTTCTGGACGGGGCCAAGCTCTCTCCGCAATGTTTTTTCCTAACTAGAAGTGGCGGCCCTACCTCCATCCTTTGGGCCAGCAGCTGCATGCGATAACGCAAGGGAACCTGCGTTGATGGAACTCGTCGGCAAGGTGCTTCTCGTGTGGATCGAGCCGATCTGCCGCGCGTCTCATGATGGGGGCATCACAGATCGATCGCTTGATAATTGCGGCCAAAAACTTGATGGCCGCGGCCTAATCGATATCCGCTACGCCTCGATCCGACACCGGCCTGCGGTGTCCGCCCCCTCCCGGGTCCGTGAACGCGCGCGTTGAACCTGCGACTTAAGCGCCGCACTCCCTTCATGTCCTCGCGCCCCGCGCCAACACCTGCCGCACCGTCTCATGGCTGATCGGAAACCCGTGCGACCGCATCACGTCGCGGATCGCCATCAGCGTCGCCCCCGCGCGCCGCATCGCCCGCATCCGTGCGATCGCCGCCTGTTCGGTCGGCTCCGGCACAAGCATCGGCTTGCCGTTCTCGCCCGGATCGAGCCGGTAGCCGAACGGTCGCGTCCCGCCGAGATGCCGGCCCTGCTGCCGCATGTACGCCCGCGCATCACGGATGCGCTCGCCGATCCGCGCCCGCTCGAACTGCGCCACGGCGGCGAGGATCGTCAGGATCATCTCGCTGATGCCGTTGCCGCTGACATCGCCGCCGAGGTCGAGCAGCCAGAGGCTTACCCGCCAGTCCTTCAACAGTTGGATCGTCTGCAGCGCGTCGAGACTGGAGCGGAACACCCGGTCGAGCTTTGGCGATATGACGATATCGCCGGGCTGCAGTTGCTCCAGCAGCCGCCCGCCTTCAGGCCGCTCGGCGAACGGCACCGAGCCGCTGACACCGCGCTCGACAAACATCTCGGTCAGCTGCCAGCCCTGCTCGATGCAGCGCCCCTCGATGCGGCGCTGTTGCTCGGCGAGGCTGACGCCCTTGTCGGCCTGGTCGGAGGTGCTGACCCGCACATAACCGAAGACAGCCGGCGGGCGGGATGGTGATACGATCTTGCTAGCCATGAGGATGGTTCCTTCATCCGAGTGGTCAGAGGCGACGGGCTGGCGGCGCAAAAACCAGGTCGTCGCCTCGCTCTCTTCAGGCTGTCAGCCTGACAGGCTGTTACACCTTTTTTCTTCCCCGCATAGCAGGCTGAAAACGCCTGCGTCATTTAGCGCAGTCGGGATGCTCGTTATGTCTCCGAGGTGTGACAAATGTCGCACCTGATACCAAGGTCGTCGGGATCGACGGCAAGTCACCTGTGACGTGGTGTCAGGTGCCGCATTTGCGGCACCTCGGAGACGGAAGACTGTTTGATAACTAACCCGTCGGCCGGCAGACGGTCCGCCCGAGGGCTTCCGCCCCCTCCCGGGGTCCCCGAACGCGCACGTTGCATCTGTGACTGACGCCGCGACCAAATTGCATTTGGCCATCTTCAGCGGCCGGTTCCCAAACAGTCGACCGTCTCCGAGGTGCGACAACAAATGTTCCACCTGATACCAAGGTTGTCGGGATCGACGGCAAGGCTGGCGGCCGGCGCGCTAAAACCAGCGCGGCAGCTCGGGGAACATCACCCCGCAAAGCTCATAGATCGACGCCTGCGGCTCCCGCATCCTCGGACAGTCGTGCGCGATGATCTGGCGAATGAGCCGCCGGCGATCGATTACGAGCCGGCCGAGCCCGACGAGAGCGTCCATTGACGCTCAGGTGGTGGGTAGAATGGTGGGGCAGATTGTGACTGGCGGAGCACAGGCGCTGAAAATGTTGAAGTTTCTGAGTCTGTTGGGCGGATGCACGCGCCATCCCCTCCGCGGAGGGCTTTGATGGTTCGAATACCTAACCGGGAACGTGAGCAGCATTTGCATGCTGCCCGACGGTGGCGACGAGGTGCCGGTGTTAGCCGATGACCAAACCGTGATGGTGTTTCGGCCGGAATTTGCGTCCTGACCCTGAGCAGAGGCCGCGTGATGGCTGCGATCTTCACCCGCGACAACGACACCGCAGTGAGACTCATCCCGCTCGCCAAGGCGCTAGAGCAGCAGGCTGAGACGAGCAGGAGCGTGGTCAAAGACCTAGGGCAACTGGCCGAGGCGATAACCGCCGATAATGGCATGGCCGCACTTGCCCAGCTCGCCGAGCAACAGGAGCGGATGGCCAAGACGATGAGAGACTTGTCCGATGAGCTGACAGATCAAACGATCCGACGGCGATCGTGGAAACGGCGAAACGAAATGGCGGAAACGCTCAAGGTCGCGGCCGATGAACTGGAGCTGATTGAGGAGACGCTCAGAGGCTTCGTCGACAAACTAGAGCGGATGGCCAAGACGATCAGAAACGATCGCGGAAACGGCAACACACCGGAACGGTTAGAGCGGATGGCCGAGACGCTCAGGGACTTGTATGAGAAGTAGGGCCGGCGGGGCGAGCTTCGCGGCCCGGCCTGGTGCGGCTGGCGACCGCGTCGGAGAAAACGAATCGCGATTAAGGGCCAGCCGGCCCGCTAAGTACCGGCGGCGATACTAGGTTAGGAGTCGCCAAGGCTGCAGGTTTATCGCGTCGCCAAACCATCGTTGCGATAGACCCGGGCGAGGGATGGTCACACTCCGCAACAGGGCCGGCACAGCACACGCGAGGCTATCCAGAAAACCCCACTGAAATGCACCCCCCAAGACCCGCACAAACCCTTGTGTCGTGATGCACCCTTCAGGCTATCTAAAAAACAGCTGATTATTGGATAGGTCTCGTGAACCTCATGGCCATGCGCGAGCCAGGAGATGCCAAATGGAGAAGGGTAAGCGGGTGGCCATCTACGGTCGCGTGAGCACGGACGGGCAGACGACCGACAACCAGGTCGTCGCGCTCAAGGAGGTCGCCGCACGGCGCGGCTGGGATATCGCCGAGGTGTACATCGATCACGGCATCAGCGGTGCCAACGGGCGCGATAAGCGGCCGGGATTTGACCGGATGCTCAAGGATGCCAGCCGGCGCAAGTTCGATGTCGTGATGGCATGGGCGATTGACCGCATGGGGCGTTCGTTGCGCGATCTGGTCGACACGCTCGACCACCTGAACGCAACGGGCGTCGACCTGTACCTCGATCAGCAGAACATCGACACGACCGTGCCCGCCGGGAGGCTGCTCTTTCAGGTCACTGGCGCCACCCTTCGCCAAGGCCGAGGCATTCGCTCGCAAGATGCTCAGCGAGGTGCCGTATGCGGCGCTGCTGCTGCGCGCCAATTTCCTCGAAAGCGCGGAGCGCGAGCGGTTCTTTGCCGAGCACCCGTTCGCCCGCATGTGGGTGCCGGTGCCGCGCCTGCCGATGATGCACCGGCACGGCTGGACCGGACCGCGAGCACCGAGCAACACCGCGCATGCTTGGTTTGTCTGGCACCGCAGCGCCACCCAGAAAAACATTGTCGGGCATTTCAATTGGAAAAAGCTCGATTTCGATTGGCGGAAGGTGGTTGCCGGTTCGGCTCTTCCACATTGATCCAGCCGTACCGCTGCAGCTGAATGATGGGCTCAAGTATGAGTCAGACGAGACTGGCTGACTAATGCTATTGATATTGCACAGGTATTCGGCATCGATGGCGGATACCTGCTAAGCCACTGGCGTACGCCCGGCCGGCGCCGCAGGTCAGCCTGAGGGCCGCCAATAGGCAAAACCGATCCCCCCTGGCCGGCGCGCGAATTTTTGTCCTCCCACACGCCAAGCACCCCAAAAATTCCCCTAAAATTTTATCAAACACACGCAGGGCACTTCCGCTCAGAAAATCAGAAAATTTTTGGGACCGACCGGGCTCAAATGGTGTCGGCTGTGGGATAATTAAGCCCTGGGGTGGCTGGTCAGCGAGCTGCTTTCGACTGTTGCTGATATGCCGCTTTCGACGCTGGCGACGCAAGCGTCTGCTGCCTGCTCGGCAAGCAGGCCACCACAGGTACGAGGAGGCGCCGATGCCGATCAGGGCTGAGATGCGATGGTTCTATCCGATCGACTGGCCGCAGATCAGCCGCCACGTGCGGTTCGAGCGCGCCGGTGGCAGTTGCCAGGGTTGCGGCCGGCCGCATGGTGAAACCGTTCGCTGTCTGCCGGATGGCCGCTGGTACGACACCACTCGCCAAACCTGGCGCAACGGCCGCGGTCAGCCCGCCCGCTGCCCCGATATCGAGGAGGCAACCCGGCTGCGGCAGACCAGTGTCGTCCTCGCAGCCGCCCAATCTCGATCACGATCCAGGCAACAATCGGCCGCGTAATTTGAAGAGCCTTTGCCAGCGCTGCCACCTGATCCACGACCGGCCGCATCATCAGGCGCGGCGGCGGATCACTTACCTGCTCCGCCGGGCGCTCGGCGACCTGTTCCTCGGCCCTTATTAGGGTCTGTACTCAAATAAGAAAGTGTGATTCAAGCTCCTTGGGAGGGCTTGGATCATGCCGGATAATTTTTGGCTGAGCGACGGGCAGTGGGCGGCGTTGGCGCCGCACCTGCCGATGGTGCATACCGGGCCGGCGCGGCAGGACGATCGGCGGATCATCAGTGGCATCGTGCACCGTCTGCGCGAGGGTTGCCGCTGGCGCGCCTTGCCGGCCGAGTACGGGCCGTACACGACGGTGTTCAACCGGTACAACCGGTGGAGCAAGCGCGGGCTGTGGCAGGATATTTTCGCCGCGTTGGCCGGCTGTGCCGAGCCGCCGGTGGTGGCGATGATCGACAGCACGGCGGTGCGCGCGCATCGCGCGGCGAGCGGGGCAAAAGGGGGGAACGCGGCCAAGCCGTCGGCCGCTCGCGCGGCGGGCGCACCACCAAAATCAACGCGCTGATCGACGCCGCTGGCCGGCCGCTCGCCTTCCGTCTGACCGGCGGCAACGTCGCCGACGTCACCGTTGCCGCACCACTCTTGTGCGATACCGCACCGAGCCGCTGGCTGATCGGCGACAAGGGCTACGACGCCGATCATCTGCGCGCGCTCCTCGAAAGCCGCGGCACCATTGCCGTCATCCCCAACAAAGCCAATCGCAAGCGTCTCTTCCCCTTCGACGCCGAGCGCTACAAGTGGCGCAACGTCATCGAGCGCACCAACTGCCGCATCAAGGACTTCCGCGCCATCGCCACCCGATACGACGAGCTCGCCCGTAACTTCCTCGCCGGCTTGTGCCTCGTCACCGCCCTGATCTATTGGTGCAATTGAGTCCACACCCTAGTTCACGAGCACCTTACCGATCAACCCCTCTACGACGGCAACCAGATCACTTAGCCGCACCGGTTTCATCAGAGTTTCATGGCCTAACGCCATACCGCCGGGCATGTAGGACAAATACCCACTCGTGACCACGGCTTTGCCACCGAGCGCCGCGGCCCAGTCGGCAACCACGCGGCCATCGCCGTCAGGAAGCCGCCACTCGGTGATCACCAGAGCATAGGCCTGCGCCGCGAGACAAGCCTTGGCTTCGCTCAGCGTGCCAGCAAGATCGATGGTGTAGCCAAGGGCACGCAAGACATGCGCCCACAGTTCTTGGAGCGCACGCTCGTCTTCAGCCAAAAGGATGCGCATCTCATCACCGCGCTTAGGTTGGCCAGGCGAGCACGCGGTAGACTGCTTTGCCACAAGGGGCGTTGTGTCTTGCCTCCATGCGGCCGAGATCACCACTGTTGCCAGTAGAGCCATTGTGTCCGCCAGGATTTAACGAACCGCTAAAGGGCCATGGGTCCGTCCCGACCTCGAAGCCGCTGGCTTAGCGGCTGCTTGCCACTGGCAGAACAGCGGCCTCACGGAGTTTGTAGGGTGTATAGTGGACTTGCTTCGGAAAAGTGGAGAGTTCCCCGATGATTTAGGAGGAACTCGACGATGCAGCAGCGACGGTTTACGAAGGAATTTGCGGAGGAAGCGGTCCGCTTGGTGCAGACCAGCGGGCGAACGCAGCGCGAGATCGCCGGTGATCTGGGAATTGGGCTATCGACGCTGGTCCGCTGGATCGGGCGGAGCCGGGATCGGCACGCTGTCGACCCCGCGGCGGCGGAGAGTGATGTCACAGCCGAGCTGGAGCGGCTGCGCCGGGAGAACGAGATCCTTCGCCAGGAGCGGGACATCCTGAAGAAGGCCACCGCTTTTTTCGCCCGGGAGGGAAGTCGATGAGGTTCGCGCTCATCGATGGGGCGAAAGCGGCATTCCCCGTCCATCGCCTTTGTTGCGTGCTTGGTGTCAGCCAAAGCGGTTATTTTGCCTGGAGAGGTCGGCTGGCCTGCCACCGCCAACGCGACGACATGGTGCTGCTGGCGCATGTCCGGTCGGCCTTTGCCTTGTCGAACAGCACCTATGGCAGTCCCCGAATGACACGGGAACTGCGGGATATCGGCCTAGTGGTCGGTCGTCGCCGGATCGCCCGGCTGATGCGCGACAACGGCCTGCAGGCTCGGCAGAAGCGGCGGTTCAAGCGGACCACGGACAGCCATCACGCTTGGCCGGTCGCGCCGAACCTGCTTGATCAGGACTTCACGGCAACCGGCCCCGATAAGAAGTGGGGTGCCGACATCTCCTACGTGTGGACCCGCGAAGGCTGGTTGTACCTCGCGGTTGTCATCGACCTGTTCGCTCGTCGGGTCGTCGGCTGGGCAACCGGCGACCGGTTGCATCGGGACCTGGCTCTGTCTGCTCTGCGCAAATCCCTGACCATGCGTCGTCCGGCAGCCGGGCTGGTCCACCATTCAGACCGTGGCAGCCAGTATTGCTCGATCGATTATCAGGCCGAGCTGCGCAAGCACGGCATCATGATCTCAATGTCCGGCAAGGGAAATTGCTACGACAACGCCATGGTGGAAACGTTCTTCAAGACCCTGAAATCCGAGCTCGTCTGGCGGACCGTCTTCTACACCCGCCAAGAAGCCGACCAGGCCATTGGCCGCTATATCGACGGGTTCTACAATCCCGTCCGGCGCCATTCCGCCCTCGACTTCACAAGCCCGGCTCAGTTCGAAAAAACGGCCGCCAAATGAGCCAATCCCTCTCCACTAAAGCGGGGCAAGTCCATAGTGATGCGTGTGATGGCCCGGCGCCTGAGGATGATGAACCAGCGTCAAGCTGCCACATGGTGACCATGATCACCACGGAGGTGCTCCTCGGTGAACGGTGCGGGAATTCCGAGCCGGCACCCGGCTTCGCTTGGACAACCTCTGGCTGATACACTCGTCCGATCTGCTAAGCGCCTCGGATGGCGGCGGGACAGCGGGGGCCTTGGACAGTTCTCCCCCGGGAGGGCGCGATATGTTGCGTTGGACGGCCGGGATATATCCGGTCGCAAAGCTGATCGACACGAGCGCCCCTCGCGGCCGAAGTATTTTGGTCCTTGTGCGCAACGCAGGCGACCGCACATCCGTATAGTAACGGCGATAGCGCGACGCACCGACCGCCGGTGGCGCCGCTGGCAGGAGGCGAGGCAAATGAATAGCGGCCCCTGACGTGAGGCGTCTGCAGCGGGTCCTCGTGGAAATGAAAATGCTCGATTTCAGCCGCATTGATGGCAGCTTTACTGCCACGACCGAGGCGGCGGTACGGGATTTCCGGCAGGGCAACGGGCTGACCGACAGGGGTTGTCGGCCCCATCACCTGGGCCGCACTGCCCGCAGACCCGGCGACATCGATGCTTTACCAGGGAAAAGCGGCGCATCGGTATCTGCTCTGCAAACGGGCCTCAAGGCGTATGCCGCGGGAAACCCGACGGTCGATCCCGGCGCCATCGACGGGTCGTTCGGGCCGCGCACCGAAACCGCCGTCAAAGCCTATCAGTCGGATCGGGGTGTCTCGGTCGACGGCATCGTCGGGGATCACACCTGGTGGGTGCCGGCCGGAGCAGCCGGCGCTACGCTGGCATCACTGTCTGGCGTGACCACTGCATAAGTCCCGTGATCACTGACCTGCCTCAGGCTGTCGTGCCAGCAAAGAGCGACGTCGCTCGGTCAACCAGTCTTCCTCGCATAAGCGCCTCAGGTGGCGCGGCTACCGGGGGCCTTGGACAGCTCTCCATGGGTCCCGCTCCCGGGCTATTGGTGGCTGCCTGCTCTCCTGGGGTCTTCGGCGAGAGGTCAAAACTTGCACGCGAACGCAGTCTGGGCTGACAGGGACTCCGACAAAAATTCGCCGCCGCCCACGCTCGGTCGGCGGGGCCTATGCTCGGTCACCCGTAGGCTGAATTCGCAGGTCGCATTTATCAAGTTTTTGGCCGCAATTATCAAGCAGGGCTGTCCTGAAGCACTCCATCTGTCACATGGCAATGAGAAAACGATTTGGGACTGTGCCTGTCGTGGCGGGGCCGATTAACCATTCCGTCGGAGGCAGGGCTCTTTACGATGGCCAATCGTTGTGACAATACGTTTCAGCGCAGATCGGAGGGTAAGCGGCCGATGACGATGCAGAATATTACCGCGGATCAGGCGGCCTCGATGCAGCGGCGTCATTGGTCTGTCGACCTTATCAAACGTCTTACCGACCTGCTGATCGCTTGTTCTCTGATAGCGCTAACCCTGCCGCTGATGCTGATTGTCGCGCTCGCGATCAGGTGCGACAGCCCCGGTCCTGTCTTCTATCGGCAAGAGCGTGTTGGGCTGAACGGCCGCCGCTTTGTGTTGCTGAAGTTCCGCAGCATGAGACAGGATGCAGAGGCAGATGGTCGGCCGGTCTGGGCAGCGGCGCGGGACGATCGGGTTACGCGGGTCGGCGGGTTCATGCGCCTCACGCGCATCGATGAACTGCCGCAACTGTTCAATGTCCTGCGTGGGGAGATGAGCCTGGTCGGTCCCCGGCCGGAGCGCCCGCACTTCGTCGATCACCTCGGCAAGATCATCCCGTCCTACGATGAGCGGCACACCGTGTTACCGGGAATTACCGGCTGGGCTCAGGTCAGTTACCCCTATGGGGCTTCCGTCGAGGACGCCCGGCAGAAACTTGCGTATGACCTGTACTACATCGCCAATCGCAGCCTTCTGCTCGACCTGCGGATTTTGGGCGCGACGGTCGGCGTCGTCATTTTTCAAAAGGGCGCGAGATAGTTCGTCTCGCCAGCTCGTCCTGGGGTAAAGCTTGGAGCCGCACCGGCGTCTGCAGCAGTTCTACCGCCCACGAGCACCGTAAGGGCGCAAACCGCGGAAGTATTGCTGCCGATGCTGCAGAGTCTGATCGCGCCGTCGAGCGGGGATGGGCGGCGAAATCAGGCGCGGCGGCGGATCACCTACCTGCTGCGCCGGGCGCTCAGCGACCTGTTCCTGGGCCCTTACTCCGCCTAACCCTGCGGCTCGGTGGATAAAGCCGTTCGCCGCCGCCGGCATGGCGCCGCTGCCGTGCCGGCGGAGTGACAAATTAGGATCAGCTGAGCGAGGCGCCGCGCCTGCGCCAGGCCGAGAGCCTATTTCATTTCGCGTTCGACCTGCTCCACCTCGACGGCCACGACCTGCGCCCGTGCGCGATTGAGGACCGCAAAGCGGTGCTGCGCGATGTGATCCGCGTGATGAGAGGCAAGCGGATCATCTATGTCGACCACACGATGGGCCAACGATAGGGTGCGGCCGATCGGCTGAAAAGCCAGCTGACGACCAAGCGCCGGTGGGCAATGGGCGCCGCCACCAATGAAAAAAGCCCCGCTCAGCGGGGGCTGAGGGAGCCGGTACGCTAAAGACGTGGGTATGCGTCGCGCTGATCCGCCACCATTATCCGGCGGTGACACCAGACGAAACGCTTGCGGGCCATCGCACTTCAGGGGGAGACCAGTCTAGCGGCAGAAGTACAATCAACCGAACGTTTAGCCGCCGCAAGTCGCGCCGGCGAAGGGTAGGCTCACAAGGCGATGTCCTCTGTCCCGATTAATGGGGGAACCAATGATCTGGCGGACTGACTACCGTGAACTCAAGACACCGGACCCACCATCCCTCGAGGCCAAGCGCATCATATTCCCGGTGAGCTGGCTCGTTGTCGATCCGGAGCGGCTCCCGAACGATGATGAAGAGCCGATGGCCATGAGGGGCATGCTGCAACATATACGAAGCTCTCGTCCGGAGAGCCTTTGCGACGGCTCTCCGCTGTTGAAAGTATTAGAGCCGATCCAAGAAGAAAGGAGTCATGCTAAATGGCTTGGTCGGAGGCGGCGCAGCATGATGCGGGATCATGGCGAGGCGGAAGAAGGCGGCGACGGTGCGGGCATAACGCTCGAAGTCGCGAGCGAGGCGGCGGTTGCGGCTGATCCAGGCGAAGGTGCGCTCGACAATCCAGCGCTTGGGCAGAATGACGAAGCGATGGGCGTCGCTGCGCTTGACGATCTGCAAGGCCCAGGAGCCGGTCTTGGCGATGACCTTGGCCATCTTTGGCCCCTGATAACCGGCGTCGGCAAAGATGCGTTCGATGAAGGGGAAGGATCGCCGCGCCGTGCGCAGCAGGTCGCCTGCACCATCGCGGTCCTGCACGCTGGCCGGGTGGACGACCACGCTCAGCAGGAGGCCCAGCATATCGACCAGGATGTGGCGCTTGCGGCCGGTGATTTTCTTGCCCGCATCAAAGCCTTGCGGGTCGAGCGCAGAGCCCCTTTTTGAGCCGCCTTGCCGCTCTGGCTGTCGATGATCGCAGCCGTGGGGCTGGCCTCGCGCCCGGCCCGCTCGCGCGTCTCGACGTAGAGCGCGTGATGGATGCGTGCCAGCGTGCCGTCCCAGTCCCACAAGCCAAAATAGTGGTGCGCCGTGCTCTTCGGCGGCAAATCCTTGGGCAAAGCCTGCCACTGGCAGCCGGTCGACAGCACGTAGAAAATCGCGTTCAGCACTTCGCGGACGTTCACCTTGCGCCGTCGACCGCCGCGCTTGGCCGGCGGGATCATCGGCTCGATCAACGCCCATTCCCCGTCGGTCAGGTCGCTAGGGTAGCGCAGACCCGTGCGGGCCGCCGCCCGGCGATGTTCTGCTGTCCACATCTGGTGTCCCTTCAAAGCGCCCGACACCACATACAGAATCACAACCGACTCGTCCAACTCAACAACTTTCAGGATCGACTCTTAGGCTGATGGAGACTTATTACTACCCCCATCACGAGAAGCTCGCCGCAGCTGTGGAAAGCTGCATCAATGCATTCGGTTATTGTCTGATCGACGTCCACAGTTTCTCTTCAACACCGCTTCCACACGAAGGGGACCAATCGACCAAGCGGGCTGAAATCTGTATCGGATTCGATGCGTTTCATTGCCCGTTTCCAGGCACCTTCGGGCCGCCTGCAACCGGTTCGGGTTCAGTGGCAGCGTGAATAGGCCCTTCAGCGGCAGCGTTGTGCCGTCCATACCAACCTGAATTTGACGTTGACCTCTTACCGCAAAGCGGATCGCGGCGGATAAGAACGAACGCGAGTTGGCCTCAAATAGGCCGGTGTAACGGCGGTGCCGCGGGAGTGATTTTGGGTGGCGTCGGTGTCGCAGGCTCCGGTCGGGGCGCGGATTGCCGGGCGGGCAAGGAAAAGGCCGATCCGTCATAAAACACTTGAAGAGACATTGCATCCCGGCGGGTGGAACCTGCCAGCACCAGCGTGACCGGTTTGGGTCACAACGGGTCGGCAGCGGCCCGAACCTTATTGCGGCAAGTCTCGCCGAGACGGGAAGTCGCGTCCGAAAGAGGCGGGAATCCGGCGATGTCGGTTAGAGGAAACGGACAGCAAGCAGGATCAGCATCCAACTCGTCAATGACAAGATAATCATGACTGGCAGGCAGACCGACCAGGGCAATCGATTATTCCGTTGTCGGGTGGTATCGCGGTCGATTGATCTACTCAATTCGACCTCTCGTTTTTCAGTTCCGGGTCCAAAGGAGGCTAGCGACGATTTAACACCTATAAAGTAACGTATTGTAAATGCAACTGATAATTGGCGGATATGTTCAGAATTATGAATAAGTTAGCGCGCTTCGACAACCCGACCTGAAATTGAGTAACTCATAAAGATACTTCGTCCTTAGGCTGGCTGACGGTCAAGAATCTGCAGGGATCGTTTCGGCACAAGAAGTGCAAATTTTTTGCGCAAACCTGAGCAACCATAGCGACTATGTCGACGTATACGGATCAGCGTCAAAACGACTGATGCCGGAGGGACCGTCAATGGTTTGGGGGGCGTGGTGGACGTATTCGGAAAGGCCTCGGTTTGAGCGGTTCAGCGATCGGGTTATCGCTTGCGGGCTGATCACTTTTTTCCTGCCGCTGATGATCGTCGTGACTATCGCCATAAAATGCGACAGCCGTGGCCCTGTCTTGGTTTGGGAGCAGCGAGCAGGCCGACGCGGTCGCCAGTTCTGGGCGCTCAAGTTCCGCAGCACCATGCATGAAATCGGGCGCTTACTTGTACGGCGAACCGGAAGCCACCTTTGTCGGCGGCATCATCCACGCTCTCCGCCTCGACAACCTGCCGCAACTCGTCAACGTTCTGCGCGGAGAAATGACGTGCCTTCCCTTTGATCCTAGCCACCTCTTTTTTCTCGAATAGGGATTTTCGTTGCGCGGCGGATATCGCCGCGATGCTCCCCAGGCGAAACGCGGCGAGCACCTGCGCCAGCGGCAAAGACGTCTAGACCAGATGTCCGTGTGAGGCGGTAGCCGGTTGAGGTGGCCCGCCTCGGAGTGTCGAGTAAGGCGTTTTTGTAACGCCACGGGGGTTGTTCCGGTGAAGGAGCCTATCCCCAGGCACTGAGCGAGGCGGACCATGACGGAACTTACCCTTTTCGTTGGCATGGACGTACACAAGAAGACGATTTCGGTTGCGCTGGTTGAGAGCGCGGCGGGCGCGGCCGTGCGCTTCTATGGGACGATCGCGAACACACTGGAGACGGTGCGGGGTCTTTGCCGGAAGCTGTCGAAGGACGGGCAACAGCTGCACTTTTGTTATGAGGCAGGGCCGTGCGGCTACGGAGTGCACCGGCAGCTGACGCGGCTTGGGCATCGCTGCGACGTGGTGGCGCCAGCGCTGATCCCGCGCAAGGTCGGCGACCGGGTTAAGACGGACCGGCGCGACGCGATGATGCTGGCGCAGACGCTGCGAGCTGGACAGTTCACCGCGGTATGGGTGCCCGACGAGGCACACGAAGCGATGCGGGATCTGGTGCGGCTGTGCTCGCAGGCGATGCGCGATCTGCGCAAGGCGCGCCAGCAGCTGCTGAGTTTCCTGTTACGTCATGGGCACAATTCTCCCTATGGCCATTGGACCAAGATGCATCGCCGCTGGCTGGGCGAGCTCGTCTTTGCCCACCCGGCGCAGCATCTGGCGCTGGAAGAGATGCTGCAGCGGATCGAGCGAGCGGAAGCGCTGTGCGACCGGCTCAAAGGGGCGATCCTGGAGTTGGTGCCACAATGGTCTCTGGCCCCGGTGGTGCAGGCGATCCAGGCGCTGCGCGGCGTGTCGCTGATCGTCGCCGCGGCGATCGTCGCTGAGGTCGGCTGCTTCAGCCGGTTCGAGAGCCCGCGCGCGCTGATGGCCTATCTCGGGCTCAACCCGTCGGAGCATTCGAGCGGCGCAACCATCGGACGCGGCGCCATCACCAAGACCGGCAATACGCTGGCGCGAACCTGCCTGGTCGAGGCGGCTTGGACCTATCGGTTCCCGCCCCGGGTGAGCCAGATCATTCGCGACCGGCTGAAGGAGCTGCCCGAGCCGATCCGCGTCGTCGCCTGGAAGGCGCAAGTGCGACTGTCGGCGCGCTACCGCAAGCTCACCGCTACCGGCAAGCCGGGGCCCAAGGTCGTGGTGGCGATCGCCCGCGAGCTGGTCGGCTTTATCTGGGCGATCGCCCGAATGGTCGAGCCCAAGTTCGCCTGATCCGATCTCGGCAAGCAAAACCAAGAAAGCCGTCTATTAAGGCTCAGCCAATAGTCGGGCAAAAACCTCCAGTGTGACTGGCGGGCGCCACCGGAGGTGCTATGCCAATGAAAAGGCCTCGCTCAGATCCTTCGGGGGCAACTGAGCGAGGCAAGGTGCTTAGGCGCGGCCGCTTGGAAAAAAAGCCACGCCACTTCGGAAGATATTGCCGGCCGCGGCAGCTTGACAATTCCGGCCAAAGATTTGCTCCTCGCGCAACTGGCCACAGTGCGAGTAGCGCGCACCCGCCCAACGCCGGTCGCCTTCAGCCCGATGGGTGCCGCAATGCCGGCCCGCCCGCCGCTGCACCAAATGAAAAAGCCCCGCTCAGCGGGGGGGCTGAGGGAAGCCGGTACACACTAAAGACGCGGGTATGCGTCGCGCGGATCCGCCACCATTATCCGGTGGCACCAGGCGAAAACGCTTGCGGGCCATCGCACTCTGGGGGGCGACAAGTCAAGCGACAGAGGTACAATCAACCGAACGTTTAGCCGCCCCCAGCCGCACCGACGATGGGTAGGCTCACAAGGCGACGTCCTCTGTCCCGATTAATGGGGGAACCAATGATCTGGCGGACTGACTACCGGGAACTCGGGACACTCAGGCTCAGCCTGCGTCTCGTGGCTGAGGCCGCCAAGGCGCGGGGCGCACCTCTCATCATCCCGCCCGCTGGCGCAGAACGCGGCTGGAACACGCTGTGCCTCAACCTCATCGAGTGGATGGGCGATCGCCGGGTCAATCTCGACGGGTCCGCCTTCGACGAGAGGCAATCGGACGTACCGCCAGCAAACGGTGCACGGACAGACGCTGAACCTCAAGACGGCGACAACCAGAGGTTCGCGCGCACCGATGCCGCGACAGATTTTCCATAAACAAGGGTCACGGGCTCGCCCTGTGCCTGCGCAGGCGGGTTCGCCTTTCCGCGAATTTTTCATTGGTCCCAAAGGCGGAGCCTGCGCCACCGACCATTAGCGCCAGGTGAACAACGACGATTTCAGGACTAACGCCCGAGAACGTTCCTTAGCCTGAAAATCCCTAAAAGGGCGCCACGAAATTTCCAGAAAGGGCTCTCAACTGCCCACCAGCCACCTGGCTAGCCGCCGCCCTAGGTAGATGACCCCGATCATCGCAACCCACGAACCAGTGCTGAGCGCCGCGATCAGCGGCAGAGCCCGTTTCCAAGGTAGGCGTTTACCTTGGAGCGCGTTGCGTCGGGGCATAGAAGATGTCTTTGCCATCTACGCACCCTCGACAAATAAAACACAACGAGGGGAACCGCTGGGGGCGCGACATTTTGGCGCATGCCGCCGAACCTGCAGGAGTAATAATGATGAGCCAGTGGTGGGTAGCCCTCCAGTATAGAACGCTCGGTGGAAGGTCATGGCACGGGTCGGTGATCTTTTAATCGTTGTCGTTTTGATTGCTCTTACCTTGCCGCTGATGGTTATCGTGGCGATTGCCATTAAGTTGGACAGTCCCGGGCCGGTGCTCTCGAAACGGGAACAATGGGGGGCGCAAGGCCATAAATTTCAAATGCTTAGATTCCGCACCGAAAGTCTTGCCCTGCAAGGGCCTGATCGATTGTCGAACCGACCACCCGAACCCACTCGAATTGGCGCCTTTCTTTACTGGACCCGCATCGACAGCCTGCCGCAGCTCTTTAATGTCCTGCGCGGGGACCTAACGATCGTCGGCACCGGATGGCGACATTCTGACTTTGCCGACTGAACGCGGCTGCAGTTGGACCGCGCGCGACAAGGCAAGGTTACCCTCCGCCTAGATAGCTGATGCCCCAAACAACACCGATTAACGCAACCCATGAAGCAATGCTGAGTGCCGCAACCAGCGGTAGGACTAGCGCCGGAATGCGTATGGAAGATGAGTTCGTGGTGGCCATATCAAGGCCCCTTTCACCCAAAAGTTTAAAAGCGCCGCCCTGCCGGCATGGTGGGAAGAAACCATCACCGTGCGACAGTTTGGCGCAGAAACCAAATTCGCCGGTAATGCGAATAGTGAAGGGCTGGGTCCCGTGGCGGGTCAGCTTGCTCGTGACTCGTCCTTACCGATCAGGCAAACGCAGCCCGGATGCCCCAGTCCCCAACAGCTGCACAGATGGATGCTAGACCACATGTCCGTCTGAGCAAGGGCGACCCGTCTCACAGTATGCAGGTAACGAGGGTTGCGCCGGATAGACCGGTGCCGAGCCTCGTGCATAGGAGACGGGTCATGGTGGATCGTATCACCTACGTTGGGCTTGATGTTCACAAGGAAGGGATCGTCGTTGCGGTAGCGGCGGGCGGTCTGCGCGGCGAGGTACGGGAGTACGGCCGGATCGCGAATACGCCGACGGCGCTGGACCGATTGCTGCGCAAGCTCGGCGGCGACGGCATGAACTTGCGGTTTTGTTACGAAGCCGGGCCGTGCGGCTACGGCATTCAGCGTCACGTGTCGGCCCAGGGACAAGAATGCGTTGTCGTCGCCCCCTCGCTGATCCCGAAGCGAGCGGGTGACCGGATCAAGACCGATCGGCGCGATGCCATCAGCCTGGCCAAACTTCACCGAGCCGGCGAACTGACCGCGGTATGGGTTCCGGATGCCCGGCACGAGGCGATGCGCGATCTGGTTCGGGCACGGCTCGACGCCGTGCACAGCCTGCGCCGAGCGCGCCAGCAGCTCTCCGGATTTTTGTTGCGCCAGGGATGCCATTATGGCCGGCCGGCCTGGACCAAGCTGCATCGCCGTTGGCTGGCCGGTCTCAAGTTCGCGCACGCGGTCCATCACATCGTGTTGGAAGATTACATCGCAGCGGTTGAAGCAGCCGAGACGCGGCGCGATCGTTTGACGGCGCAGATCGAGGCGATGCTGTCGGACTGGACGCTGGCGCCTGTCGTGGCGGCACTGCAGACGATGCGCGGCATGGCGCTGGTCAATGCGGCGACATTGATCGCCGAACTGGGCGATCTCTCGCGCTTTACCAATCCGCGTCAGTTGATGGCCTATCTCGGGCTGGTGCCATCCGAGCATTCGAGCGGCGCGAGCATCAAACGCGGCGGCATCACCAAGGCCGGTAACGGAGCGGCCCGCCGGCTCTTGGTCGAGGCCGCCTGGAGCTACCGCTTCCCGGCCCGGCTCAGCCGCGAGATCCTGCTGCGACAAGAGAACCAGCCCAAGCCGATCCGCGATATCGCCTGGAAGGGGCAAGTGCGGTTGTGTGCCCGTTATCGCAAGCTCGCCCGGGCCGGAAAGCCCGCCAATGTCGTCACCACCGCGATCGCCCGCGAACTGGCCGGTTTCGTCTGGGCCATCGCTCGACAGGTGACCGTCACGCCAGGCTGATCGGAGAAAATGCGTGATACCATTTACAGGAGGCGCTGGCGAACCATCCGACACGCTCCTTCCGGGCAAGGCTGGCGGCACGGTCGCGGTCAGGAGAACCCTCGCATCCACTATCTGCCGGATCGCCGATCCGACGCAGGCTTCTAGACCGAGGCAGCTCCGCGACGCACCAACGGTCATGCGGTTCCGACCCGCGCATCAGAGTATGATCAACCGTCGTTTCAACGACCGTGCCTCCTGCCTTGCCCGGAAAAGCCTGAAATCAGCGCTTGCTCGCGAGCCACGTTTTTACTCGCCTGCACCTGGAAATGACGGACATGAGAGTGGATGGAATTTAACGCCTGTTTCTCGCGCCGCGCCTTTTCGATGATGGCGCGGGATCGGCAGTCCAGGTGAAGGGTTTGGGGTTGTCGTTGGTCTCGGCGAGGTATCGGTTGATTGCGGCCTGGAGGTCGACGATGCCTTTGAAGACGCCGCGCTTGAGCCGCTGCCGGGTCAGTTTGGCGAAGAAGCCTTCGACCACGTTGAGCCAGGACGCCGAGGTCGGGGTGAAGTGGAAATGGAACCGGACAGTATTGGGACAACCGCGGCAGGCAATCCGCTTCCGCGTCGGTCAGGGCATGCATGCGACCGCGCAGGCATCGGCGACGGCGTCGCTCGCGCCCGGAAGGCTCAAAAGCCACAGCGAAAGCGCCAACCCGGTGAGCGGCAACAGCAAAATATCAACCAGCCGGTCTTCGTTTGCGCGGTGCCAAATTCGCCACAACCGCGCGACGGGATGGCGTGAGTAGGCGATGTGCGCAGCGCGGCGAAGGTGCGCTACGGGTTCTATGCTCATCCTCAGCCCCCTACGGTCGATCGCATGGGGAGAGTACGAACCGAACCGCGAAACCGAATGTGACGCTGCTCACAGTGCTGCGAAAAAACTTCCGGCGACGCGAACGATCATTTAGATCGGATTACCAAGCGGGAGAAACGCTAGTGCTGGGGCGACACGCTATCGGCGAGCGCGTCGTATTTCGCCGCCAGCTCCAATAGGTCGGACTTTGCCGTGTCGGTTTCGTCCTCCGCCATCGCGCGAAGCTCTGTTGCCTGCTGGCGATAGTGCGCCGCCCTCACCTGGGCGGATTTCAACATCAAGTCTCGCATCGGCGTGCGCCAGAGGTCGTCGGACATCGTTCCGCATCGTACAACAGACGTTGCCCCTCATTGGGCAACCCCGGCGTAGCGGCGCGGTTCCCTTTAGGCTCATCAGTCAAGTCAGTACGGATGAATTGTGTCGAGTGGCGCGAGCGATCAACATTTTGGCCGGAATTAACAAGCGGGCGGGTTCGGTCGTTTGTATCTCTCAGAGTGGCGCGGCCTTCTAGCCGCACCTTTGAAGCGTTGCTTACGCGGATGCCCCGCTCGGCTGGTTCCTCGGGCCGGGCGGGGTTTTTCATCCGCTTTCAGAAGGGATAGTAGATTGAAACATCATCTGATGGCGGGCTGCGCCGGGATCACGCTGCTCGCTTTAGCCGGGACCGCCAACGCAACGATGTTGACGACGACTGATGTGGAAATCCCCTATAACCAGATTGTCAGCCTCAACAACATCGTGGCACCCCAATCTGTCTACGCTGGACAGGTCGTATTAACGATGTCCGATACCAGCACCATCTACGCGTGGTGCATCGACCTGTTCCACGAGATCAATTTGGGCAACAACGCGTACAGCTTTGACACCGGTATGCTGGACATCAGCACCACCGACAATGCCACGCCAGCGCATACTCTGGACACCATGACCGTCGGCAAGATGGCGGGGCTGATGGAGATCGGCAACGGGGTGCTGCAGCATGGCGGGCTGGACGGGGCCAATGCTCACTACAGCGTGGCGGGCAGTTTAGCCGACTGGTCCGCTGCTATTCAGCTTGCCATCTGGGATACCGAATACGCGCCAAACTATGGCAAGTTGAATTGGACGGGAGCCGATGGCGAGACCCTGGCGATCTACCAGGACCTCATCGGCGACAATTCCTTCGCGGGCAACGCCTCTGACTTGCAGGCGCTGGATGGTCAACAGAGCTTTGGCTACACCACGAACGAGATCAACCTGCAGGGCACGCCGGTCCCGGAACCGGGTTCGCTCGCGCTGCTCGGCACTGGGTTATTTGGCCTCGGTGCGTTACTGCATCGTCGTCGTAAGGGCGGCGAGGTTAACAACGCTGTGCTGCTTGACTATTAACCAATCCATGTCTCGGGCATGCGCGGATTTTCGCGGCTATTGCCGCTGCCAGACCGCAGTAAGAACACAGCCGGTATCACCAAGACTGACGCTGCCAGTGGCTTTACCGCTCGGGTCGATTTTGCCGGTTAAGTTGTGTGCGAACATATCCCACATGCTGAAATCGCCTTTGGCGGAAACGTCGCCGTCAAAGACGACGTTGCCAGTAGAAAACCCGCCGCCTGTGAATTGAGCGATGCCGTTATGAATCATCAATGGCCGAGGCATCGGATTATACGGATTGCAGGCTGAACCGGTGCCAGTCGCGGTATTTGAGACGCCCACGTAGGTGCCATCGAAACCCGTTTTGGATTGTCCGACGACGATGCTTGGGAAGGCCATCGTCAGTGAGATGACGCAAAATGTACCGAACGCCTTGTTCATTTGTGCCTCCCAGCGCCGATTGGGCATAAGAGCGGCGGCAACGGCGGCTAAACTCGAACCTGCGTTTATGAGGAGGGTCTCGAAATGACCCGGACGGCAGGTTGATCAAGCACCCGGTACACACTAGCTCGGCCAATCCTCAGGCGTTTGGCTATTTCCGTCGCACCCAGACCTTGCGCTCTCAGTTCTCTCACCTTTTCGAGGTCGATGCTCGGCTTCCGGCCTTTGTAAACCCCGGCAACCTTGGCTTTGGCAATCCCTTCCATCTGGCGTTCACGTCAAAGGTTGGTCTCGAACTCGGCAAAGACGCCCAGCATATCGGGTGCTGCTCCGTGGCCTTGGGCGTGGCCCCCTTGGCCTTCAGTCCTCTGACGATGTCTTGGAGATCGCCGATTGACCGGGCCAACCGGTCGATAGGGTGACGACCAGCGTGTCGCCCTCGCGGACGAAGTCGAGCAGGATCACAGCTCCGTCCGGCCCTCCCTGCTCGTGCCGCAAATGAGACCCATCGCCTGCACCAGCTCGTCGACCCGACGGGTCGACACGCCACCAATCCAGGCCTCCTGGATCACCATGACCAGCGCCTTCTCGGCGGTCTTGCGTGGCTCCAGGAACGGCGCGAAGTACGACCCTTGGCGCAGCTTAGGGATGCGCAGCTGGAGCGAACCGAGGCGCGCGTCGAGGCTGCGGTCGCGGTAGCCATTGCGGTAATTGAGCCGCTCGCCGGTGCGCTCGTGCCGCCCGGCGCCGATCAGGCCCTCGACATCGGCTTCCATCAGGATCTGCAGCACCGCCTCCGCCACGGTTCGCAAGAAATCGGACTCGCCGCTCTTCTGCAGCAGCTCGGCCAGCGCCATTCTCTCTTCGGTCATCGGGTCCTCGCTCGGCTCGGGGTGAAGCATCGCAACTCCACCTTAGCCGGCCTTCCCGGTGACCACCTTTCGCTCACGCGCGCGCCGGGCTCCAAGTTCTGCGGCATTCCGCCCGGCGCGCGCTCACCGTCGAATTTCCACCACAACCGTGGACGCTAACGCGCCGGGCGGGTGGCTTATCAACTGACGTCTCGATACGGGTTTTAGTGCGGCGGCTGCGGGCAGCAACACGCGGTGATCGTCGGGACCGGAATTCCGAACGAGACGCGATCGTCCATGTAATTATCGGTCTCGTTCCGTTGCAAGATGGATAGCGCGGACGGATAGTGCGGCATGCGCGAAGGATTCAGCCGCCCCTACGCTGTTGTCACCCTGGGCATGATCCTCGTGGTTATCTATGGGTCTCTCTACCCTTTTGATTTTTCGATACCGGCAAACGGGCCGGGCGCGGTAGAGGCGCTTATCGGGAGTTGGGCGAACAGACCGGGTCGCGGCGATTTCCTCGCCAACGTGCTGCTTTACACTCCGGTCGGTTTTTTTGGTGGGGTCGCCTTCTCGCGACGAACAGGGTTGGTAATCCGCTTTTTCGGCACGGTGCTGCTGGGAGCGGTGCTCAGCATCTCCATGGAGCTGACGCAATATTACGATGTCGGGCGCGATACCGAGGCGACTGATGTCTATGCGAATGTACTCGGCACCATCCTTGGAGCTATCCCTGGGGTCGTTTCCCGAGATGATCACCGCTGGCTGTTCGTTCGCCAAATCGCCGCCAATCGCATACCCGCTCTGCTTGTTTTGGCTTGGTTAGCCTACCGGCTCTATCCTTACGTGCCGACAATCGATCTTCACAAATACTGGGATACGCTCAAGCCAATTGTTTTGACGCCAAAATTTTCGGCTTACGATTTATTCCGCCACACCGCGATCTGGCTGACGGTTTATACACTCGTTTCAAGGATCACGACGATACTGCGCCCCTGGCTGCTCATACCACTCTTCGCAGCCGGAGTTCTATTCTCGAAAATTCTTATCATCTCGACGAGCCTGAGCGTTGCTGAGATAGCGGGGGCGCTTGTCGCTTACCTGATTTGGATCGTATTCCGCCCTCTCCCCAAAACATGCCTCGGCGTCACGATCATCATGTTTGGTCTAATGGTCGTTGCCCAGAGACTGGAACCATTTCTATTCATGATGCCTCCGGTACCATTCGGCTGGATACCGTTTCGCAGTTTCATGCAAGGTTCGATTGAGGTCGACGTCTTATCGTTTCTCGAGAAGTTCTTTCTGTACGGCAGCTTGATATGGCTGTTGATGGAGGGGAGGTTCAGGCGGTCCGTAGCGACGACTCTCGTGGCGGCTACGCTGCTCGTGACGAGTATCGCCGAAATGTATCTTCCAGGCCGCTCTGCCGAGATTACCGATAGCCTGATGGCCATCGCCATCGCGGTCGTCTTCGCATTTGTGACGAGGGGCGACGATACAGCGCGGGCTTCACCTGAACTGTACCAAGTTGTGCCTAGATAGCCTCCCTTTACGGTCAAGCGTCAGCGAAGGGTTAAGCTCGACCATTAAAATAATGGAAGGCAGAAATTCGACCGAAGGCAACCGAATATGAAGCACCTTCCACTAATCCTGCTAGCACTAACAGCTACACCGGCTATAGCCCAGCAATCACCCCGACCAAAAGAGCAACCCTACTCATGCCAGCTCTACTACGAGGCCCAACGCAAATGCTCCTATAACACGGTCGGCCCCTGTGATGTGCAGCATGAGGTTAACCGGTTGCGCCAGCAACGCATCCGGGAAGGGGGCCGGATGTAGAGCCAATGGCATCAAGGATTTGTTTACATCTTTCACGCGAAGATTAGGAACCTTGGGCGTGAGCCTCGCAATTCACGCCGAAACGAAGGACGCTGACGCATAATCACATTTCTTTTCTCGACACAACCACAACTGAAATGGAAGTAGGCCTTCCCCGGTCTCAGGAGAGACAGATGAAACCACAAGACGTGGCGCAACACGTTTACCTAGACATCTGGCATATAGCGCAAGGTACAGGCGATATGCACAGAGGTGGCCTGGGGAATTTGGACAGCGGGCTAAGTGGATTTTCTGCCTGATGACGGCGAGGATCGCCGGGGATCAGGAGAGAGCATGACGAGACGGACACGCCGGAACCACACTCCGGCCTTCAAGGCGAAGGTGGCACTGGCCGCGATCAAGGGCGAGAAGACGCTGGCTGAGTTGGCCCAGCAGTTTGACGTACATCCGAACCAGATTACGAGTTGGAAGGGGCAGCTTCTCGCCGGGGCAGCCGGGGTGTTCGGCTCTGGTGCGGCCGGCCCGGAAACTGCGCCGGTGGTGGATTTGAAGGTGCTGCACGCCAAGATCGGCGAATTGGCGCTGGAGAACGATTTTTTGGCCGGCGCGCTCAGCAAGGCCGGCATGCTGAGCGCAAAGCGATGATCGAGCGCGGACATGAGCTGCCCGTGGCCCGGCAGGCCAAGCTGCTGAAGCTCAGTCGGAGCAGTGTCTATTACCAGCCTCGGCCGGTATCGCCGGCCGATTTGGCGGTGATGCGACGGATCGACGAGTTGCATCTCGACTACCCGTTCGCGGGCAGCCGGATGCTGCGCGATCTGCTGCGTGGCGAGGGCATCGCGATCGGCCGCCAGCGGGTCGCGACGATGATGAAACGCATGGGCATCGCGGCGCTCTATCGCTGTCCGAATACGTCGAAACCGGCACCGGGACACAATGTCTATCCGTACCTGCTGCGGGGGCTGGCGATCGTGCGGCCCAACCAGGTGTGGGCGATGGACATCACCTACATCCCGATGGCGCGTGGCTTCGTCTACCTGACGGCGGTGGTCGATTGGTTCAGCCGCCGGGTTCTGGCTTGGCGCGTGTCGATCACGATGGAGGTCGAGTTCTGCCTCGAGGCGGTCGAGGAGGCGCTCGCCAGACATGGCAAGCCGGAGATCTTCAACACCGACCAGGGCAGCCAATTCACCAGCCAGGACTTCACCGCACTGTTGCTCGACAACGCCATCGCGATCAGCATGGATGGCAGGGGCGCATGGCGCGACAACGTGTTCGTCGAGCGGCTCTGGCGCTCGGTCAAATACGAAGAGGTTGTGTGCTGTGAACGGGTCGTCTCCGCTTGAGGCGACGCGGAACTTTACCGGAGATGGGGGACGGCCCCCCGGAGTTGGCCTGCAGGGGCAGGTTCCAAACCGCCACAAGCCGCGAGGGTAAAGAGCCCTTGTGGTGAGCGTTGCTGGAAAAGGCGGAAGCTATTCCGTCAGGTGGGTCCTGAGGAGACGAACGCGAGTGAACCGCTGATGACGTGTCGTAACGTATTCAACCGACGTCGAAACCGGGGCCCAGACTTCTGTCCCGCGAGCAAGGGTTGGGCGATACCTGCTGACGGCCCAACCGGCGTCCGGCATGAAGGCGGCGTGACCTCAGGACAGGCTTCGGTAAGGAACACAGGAACCTGTCGTCCCGATGCGAAGGGAGAAACCCAAGCGGTCAGTCGCCGTGAGGGTCTGAGTACCGATGCGGGGCACAGGGGCGGAGACGTCCGTAGTAGGGTTGAAGGTCCTGCAATGGGATCGGACCGAAGGGGCGTCGTCATTCAGCTTTATCCCGGTGGCAACCTGAAAGGGGATGACCACCATGGTTGAAGCGAGGCCGTTTTGTATTGCCAAACGCGAAGTGTGGGAAGCGTACAAGCAAGTGAAGGCCAACCGAGGGGCGGCTGGAGTGGACGGGCAGTCTATCGAGGATTTCGACAGGGATCTGAGTAAGAACCTCTATCGGATCTGGAACAGAATGTCGTCGGGAAGCTACTTTCCCCCAGCCGTGCGTCGCGTTGACATACCGAAAGGCGATACTGGAGGAACCCGGCCGCTCGGGATTCCAACGGTTTCCGACAGGATCGCCCAGATGGTGGTCAAGCGGCATCTGGAACCGATCCTGGAACCGGTGTTCCACCGGGACTCCTATGGATATCGGCCCGGGAAGTCCGCGCATGATGCCCTCGCCAAAGCCCGGCGGCGTTGTTGGGCTTCTGACTGGGTACTCGACCTCGACATCAAGAGTTTCTTCGATGAGATTGACTGGGAACTTCTGATGAGAGCCGTGCGGCGACACACGGAATGCCCATGGGTGCTGCTCTATCTGCAAAGGTGGTTGCAGGCACCGGTGCGCATGCCGAATGGGGACCTGGTTGACCGGGAGAGAGGCACCCCGCAAGGAGCTGTCGTTAGTCCTGTGCTGGCAAATCTCTTTCTTCATTATGCGTTCGATTGCTGGATGCAACGAGAATATCCGGGCATCCTGTTCGAACGCTACGCTGACGACGCGATCTGTCACTGCGCGAGCGAAGCGCAGGCGCTTGAGCTACATCAGGCGCTGGAGAAGAGGTTCGCGGAGTGCCGGTTACGCCTGCACCCGCAAAAGACCAGGATCGTCTACTGCAAGGATACGAATTGCCCGGGAGGCTACCCGGAGCGGTCGTTCGACTTTCTCGGTTATACGTTTCGGCCGAGAGTGGCGATTGGCCGCGACCAGAAGCCCTTTGTCAGTTTCATCCCCGCGGTCAGCGATAAGGCTGCCAAGAGGATGCGGCTGGAGGTGCGAAGGTGGCGAATGCATCTGCGTAGCGATCTTGAGCTGGAAGAGATCGCCAAATGGGCCCGTCCCACCCTTGCCGGGTGGGTGCGCTACTATGGCCGGTTCTACCCCTCGAGGCTTCGCGAGGAACTCCGGACGATTGATGCTTTTATCGTGCGATGGGTGTCTCGCAAGTACAAACGATTCCGAGGGCACACTATGGCGGCCTGGGACTGGTTACGGTCGCTTCGGCGCCGCAATCCGACCCTGTTCGCACACTGGGCCATGGGATCAGCGGCTGGATGATGGGAGCCGGATGAATTGAGAGGTTCACGTCCGGTTCTGGGAGAGCGCGGGGCTGCGATGCCCCGCGCCACTCGACTATCTGCGGGCCTATGACAGCGTCGCCGAGGCGCGCGCCTCGATCGGCCGATATCTGAACTTCTACAACGGCAAGCGCCCGCATTCGAGCCTTGACGCTCGGACGCCGGATCACGCCTACTTCGAACGCCTGCCGCAGGTCGCGGCAGCATGAATTCCGCCGGCGGTTTTGGGGCGTCACTCTGGTCGGGCTACGACCTCCCGGCGTGCCACCCCAAAACCGCCAGCCTACAACCTCAACCGGCAGAGATTCCACTTATCAGCGGCGGAAACCTGTCCAGACAAAGCCGGCCAGCTCTCACTGCGAGGATTACTATGATGCGATCACCGCAGGTATTGCTCAGGCCATTAACGAGATAAGCACCGATCGAGCAGACCTGCGGGCATCAATCCGATCGTTATCTCATTTGGGCGGATGCACGATACAGGCCTGGATTTCCGGGTAATAAGTTAAACAAACGGAGCATTTTAGACCCTAGCATCGGGGCCCTTATCGGGACGGCACTTAGCCATTCCAAGGGGTTGCGCCCTTGGGCTTGCCCTAAACCGGGAATCCCGGTCAAACTGAGTAGCCGTCCCGAGGATTGTGGGTCGCATCCCCAAAAATGTCTCACCCACCTATTCCGATGTCCCCAACAGTTCACCGGGAGCCTTCCTTGGGGCGGTACTTACCGATTGCGGGATTCTGAACAAGCCTCGATTCCCTTGGGCCTGTCACGAATCTGAATTTTCAGACAAACTGACCACCGCCGCCTCAAGGGGCGTCGTGGGTGTCCACTCCCCAGTCTGCACCCACTGTTCTGGGTGGCTTGGAACGACCATCCGGAACTGGTCCTTGGGGCGGCATTTATATCGGCTCAGTGCGGTATCGTAGAAATACGAAACCAAAACCGCCGCCCGAAAATGCAGGCTTGCCCTGAATTAAGAATTCCGCGCAGACTGACCAGCCGCCCCGAGTGATTTGTGGGTGTCAGGTGACCCTGCCCCCTGAATGCCCTCACTCATAACCAGAATCCGTTCTGGTTGTGGTCCTGTTGGGACCGGGCTGCAAACTCGTGCGGGGTGACCCCGCCGAGACTGGTATGAGGTCGGTGGGCATTATAATCGACCCGCCATGCCTCGATAATCCGGCGTGCCATCGGGCAGGCCACGGAACACGTGCTCGTTGAGGCACTCGTCGCGGAAGCGGCCGTTGAAGCTTTCGACGAAGGCGTTCTGCACCGGCTTGCCGGGCGCGATGTAATGCCAACCGACGCGGCGGTCCTCCTGCCAGCACAGCACGGCGTGGGAGGTCAGCTCGCTGCCGTTGTCGCTGACAATCGTCAGCGGCTTCTTGCGCTTCGCGATGATCGCATCGAGCTCGCGTGCGACCCGGCGGCCGGAGATCGACGTGTCGACAATGAGCGTCAGGCACTCGCGGGTGAAGTCGTCGACGACAACGAGCACCCGAAGGCGGCGACCATCGGCGAGCACATCAGAGACAAAGTCGAGGCTCCAACGCTGGTTCGGACCCTGCGGCAAGCTCATCGGTGCACGCGTACCGAGGGCTCGCTTGCGGCCGCCGCGGCGGCGCACCGTCAGCCGCTCTTCGCGATAGAGCCGAAACAGCTTCTTGTGGTTCAGCTCGATGCCTTCGCGACGCAGCAGTATATGCAGGCGTCGATAACCAAAAACCGTCGCCGCTCGCCGGCAAGGGCGCGCAGCCGTTCCCGCACTGCCGTGTCGTTATCACGCGAGGAGACATAGCGGTAGGTTTTCGGCGGCATCCCGATCAGCGCGAAGGCGCGGCGCTGCGAGTAGCCCTTTTCATCGATCGCCCAGGTCACGACCACTCTCCGGGAACTGGGCGTCAGAAGTTTTTTCCAAGAGCCTCGCGAAGCGTTGCCACGTCGAGCATCGCCTCTGCCAACAGCTTCTTCAGCTTGCGATTTTCCTCCTCAACTGCCTTCAGCTTGCGAGCGTCGGAAACCTCCATCCCGCCGTACTTCGAACGCCACGTGTAGAACGTCGCGTCGCTGATCCCGTGCTTGCGGCACAGATCGACAACCGGCATGCCCGCCTGATGCTCCTTCAGCACGTTGATGATCTGCTCCTCGCTGAACCGTCCCTTGCGCATCGTCCGTCTCCTCTCGACGGATCCTAGCTTCTAAGCGGGGCCATTCCAGGGGGCAGGGTCACAGGTCCCCATCTCTGACCGGCCCCCACGAGGTTCTCTAATCGCGGTCGTCAAGTCCCATTGGTTCCGCTGGCATCGTCTCGCCGGGTTCAGAGTTCTCTCCGCGGTCTGCCGCTCGGGGCGCCGCATGTTGGCGTCGGATGGTGGATCGGCCGAAGTGGTCCACGCTCTGATCGCTGCGGCATTCGAGGGGTCGGCCTGATCCGTGCCATGCGTCCCGGCGGGGACGCGCCGTTAGAAGCGGGTCGGCGCTGCCTTGATCGGGATCAGGCGGCAACTGCGCTCCAACGGAACTGGGTGTTTGTTTTCCACATCGCGTGGAGAATGACCGCCAGCTTTCTGGCGACGCCGACGCGGGCCTTCTTGAAGCCAACCTTTCTGGCGAGCTTTAAGCCCCAGGCTTTCAGGGAACAGAACCTTGTCGTTCTCGTCAGCATCGTGGTCGCCGCCTCGTAGAGGCGTAGAGGTGCTTTCGTGTCATCTTGTTCCCATGCTTGGAGATCCGTCCGTTCCGGCTGATCTCACCAGATTCGTATCGCTTCGGGGTCAAGCCGAGATAGGCGCCGGCACTGGAGGGTCACTTGAAGCGGCTGGCGTCGTCGAATGCCGATGCAACCGATAGGGCAGTGATCGGCCCCACGCCTGGAACTGACATGAACAGGCGGACGGTCGTATCGACCCTGGCGGTGGCAAGGACTTGTCGATCGAGGTCTTTGATCCTCTCAAGGATCGCGGCTCGAGCTTTTGCGAGAGAACCGATGACCGCGCGCCCGCCGAAGCTGGACCTCAACATCTATCCCTATCTGCCACGCGCCAATGTCGGCAAGACCTCGGCCGCCAGTTACATGTGCCTGGTGTCGGGGAATGCCGCATGACCGACGCCCCCAAACTTCTTCTGGCTCACCACCTCAAGACGCTGAAGCTGCCGACCGTCCTGCGGGAATACGACAAGGTGGCCCAGCAGTGCGCCGCCGAGGGGCTGGACCACGTTCAGTTTCTTGCCCGACTGGTGGAACTGGAGCTGATCGACCGCGAACGGCGGATGATCGAGCGCCGGATCAAGGCCGCCAAGTTCCCCACGGTCAAAAGTCTCGATAGCTTCGACTTCAAGGCGATCCCCAGCCTCAACAAGATGCAGGTGCTCGAACTGGCCCGCTGTGAATGGATCGAGCGGCGGGAAAATGTCATCACCCTCGGGCCGAGCGGCACGGGCAAAACCCATGTTGCCCTCGGCCTGGGGCTGGCCGCCTGTCAGAAGGGCCTCGCCGTCAGCTTCACCACCGCCGCCGCCATGGTCCACGAGGTTGATCGAGGCCAGGGACGAGAAGCGACTGCTCCGCCTGCAGCGCCAGTTGGCGGCATGCAAGCTGCTGATCATCGATGAACTCGGCTATGTGCCTTTGTCGACGACTGGCGCGGAGCTTTTGTTCGAGGTCTTCAGCCAGCGTTACGAGCGCGGCTCCACTCTCGTCACCAGCAATCTGCCGTTCGACGAGTGGACCGGCGTGTTCGGGTCGCCGAACACGGCAGAACACCACAGTAAGGGAGCGGCTGTTACCCGGAATCCGGGTCATCGACGCAGCTCACCCGCTCTTTGGGCAGCGGCTTGTGGTCAGCGCCGCCGGAGCGAGTCGGCGGATCGGCTGGATCGGGGTCGTTCTCGCCGACGGCCGGCATCGCTGGATCCCGCGGGAAGCCACTGGTCTCGACGATACGGCTTGTGAGGCCGGGCCGAATCGTGATCTGCCGCTGGTGTCGGTACGCACCCTGCTTCCCTTGGCGGAATATGTGCGGGCACGGGTTTCCTCTGCGCGAGAGGAGGTCCATGGAACATCGGGCCCGGCAGCTGATCCTGCCGTTCGAACCGGCATTACCGGGTCGCTCGCTGATCCTCGCCCCCAGGGTGTGGCCGATGATGACGCCGAGAGCACGGCAGCAGCTGGCGCAGGGGTTGGCTCGGCTGCTCCGATCAGTTCTGGCCGCAACTGACGCTGACGCGTCATGCGGGAGACTTCGGAATGAACATGCTGCTCAATTTGGAAAGTCCGGTAACGACGTCACACCGCGCCAAGCTGGCATACATTTACGTGCGGCAGTCAACCGCCGGCCAGGTCCGCCAGCACCAGGAGAGCACGGAGCTGCAGTACCGGCTGGTCGACCGGGCGGCAGCGTTTGGATGGCCCAAGGAACGGATTGAGGTCATTGACGACGACCTTGGGAAGTCCGGTACGTCAAGCGACGGCCGCGGCGGCTTTCAGCGGCTGATTGCCGAGATCGGTCTCGGCAAGGCAGGGTTGGTGCTGAGCCTCGATGCCTCACGACTGGCGCGGAACAATCGCGACTGGCATCAGCTCTTGGAGTTGTGCTCGCTGTTCGGGGTGCTGATCGCTGACGGCGAGCGTCTCTACGATCCCTGTGCCTATCACGATCGCCTGCTGCTCGGCTTGTCCGGGATCATGAGTGAGGCCGAACTACATCAGATCAAGCTGCGGCTGCACCAGGGCGAGCGGCAGAAGGCGGCGAGAGGGGAAAGCTCATCAATCGAACTGGAAAGCGAGGTTCCATCTGGCGGCCCGTCGTCATGCATTTTCACTCCGGTCCGCTGATGCGTCTTCTCTCCGGCGTTGACACTTCCCCGGAAGGGGTACCGGGTCGGCCTGCACATCGTCCTTTTCGAGGATTGCTCAGCGTTCACTCACGTTGCGGCCCTCACACTCGCACGGTCACCAAGTCGTGACCCGCTAACCCGAAGGCTTCAGACATTTCGTCACCTCCATGCCTGCTCCGGTTGCTTCCGGCTGGAGCGATCTCGCCGGGTGGGCCTTGCACCCACTGGAAAGCGCCGCCTTTTCACGGCGCACCCCCAATCTGGTCATTCCGAGGCGCGGCATAGAGCGGGCGTCCTCGCCGGTCACTTGCTTTCCGCTACGTAGACAGCGTCCCAAGACGGCCCAGGCGGATATTCCCGAAAATAGGAGATGCGGGACTCGTAGAGTTCGTAGAGCGCTCGCAAATCGATACTGGGTAGGCCAGCCATTGTGCGTCGGCAGCGTGCCAGGACGGCTATCGCGGCGTCCCAGTCCTGGTTGCGGTAACAGCCAAGCAAAGCCTCGTGCTGCGCAGCGAGCCGCCCGAACTGCCGTGTCTGCGCCAAGGTTCGATCGCCTAGCAGGGCATAAATGCTTTCGATCTCCGTCTTGCCTTTGACCGTGATGTAGTCGAGCTCGAGGATCGCCCAGTCCCGCAGCGTTTTGCGCGTTTCATTCCCGATGATGATATCGGCATGGTAGGTCTTGGTCTGGCCTTCAAGACGAGAGGCCAGGTTTACCGCGTCCCCAATGGCGGTGTAGGCAAAGCGCCGGTTCGAGCCCATGTTGCCGACGACGCAAACGCCGGTGTTGATCCCGATCCCGATTTTGATTTCCGGAATAGCGCCGCCGCTGGCATCGCGGATGTCGCGGTTCAGCCGTTCCAGCTCCCCCACCATCGCAAGGGCACTGGCACAAGCATCGTCAGCGTGGGCCGGATTGTCGAGCGGTGCGTTCCAGAACGCCATCACGCAGTCGCCCATATATTTGTCGATCGTGCCCCGCCGATCCATGATTAGGTCGGTCATCGGGCTGAGAAAGCTCTCGTTGATGAGCTGTGTCAGCCCTTGAGGATTGTCCTTGAAGCTTTCGGCGATCGAGGTAAACCCGCGAATATCGCTGAAGAGGACTGTCAGCGGCCGGGTCTGCCCCCCGAGATGCAATGCCGTAGGGTTCTGCGCCAAGCTCTCGACCATGTCGGGCGAGAGGTAGTGGCGGAAGGCGGCTTTGACCATTCGGCCGTCGGCGTCGAGAATCTGGTAGCGGTACAGCAACGCGACAACCGCTGAAGCCGCCAAAGCGATTAACGGGTTGACGACGGGCAACCACAAACCCGAAACGAAGGCTAACTGTGCGCCCCCGCACCAGGCCGCGATAAGAGCAAGGCCGAGGGCAGCGGCGAGGCGCATTGGCACGTAGGCTGCCATCGCCCCGTACAGCATGGCCAGCACTAGGACCAGGACGATGACGACGATCGGCCAAGCCCCCGGCGACTCGGCGATGAAACGATGATGCAGCATCGTGTCGACGATCGTCGCCAGGCGCTCCGTGCCGGCCAAGGGAGTGCTGCCAAACGGCGATGGTTGCGAATCCGGGATGCCGAGGAACGATGCCCCGACTAGGACGATCCGGCCGGCAAGTGCGTTGGCCGGGATTTTTCTGTCGAGCAAATCAAGGAATGAATAAGTGGCGAAGGTCTGGGGAGAACCGCGGTAGTTGATGAGAAGGCGCATCGATCGATCGGTCGGTACGCGCAACGAACCGATATTCACGCCTTGGCTCAGCGCGAGTGCCACCTGGGGCCAGGCAACTCCCAGATAGGCGGCGACGATCCTGACGGGCAGCGAAGGAATGAAATCACCCTGGAATGGAATAGCAAGATAGTCGTAACGCGGTACCGTGTCCCGATCGTAGGCCAGGTTGACATGCCCCAATCCGGCCGCGGCCTCGGCCCAAGGCCGTAGCGGTGCCAGCACGGAAACCGGCTTTAGTGGAAAGACCGGTCGCTCTGTTGCTTTGTCGAAGCGCTGATAACCGCCATCGGCAACGAAGTCCGGCGCCTGTGCCGCGTTGCCGGTAAAATAGAAGGCCATCGGCAAGTAGACGTTTCCAGCACTCCGAATGGATTCGGCAAACTCGGCATCGGGGTCGTCGGTCGCGAGGGCATGCAGGGTCTCCTTCAACGTTTCATTGTTTGCCGGGAGCGCTACCGCCGCATTGCCGACAGCCGCACGCTGTGCTGGCGACAGCGACCGCTCGGGCTGAGCAAACAGCAGATCGAAGACGATTACTTTTGCGCTGGCGTCGCGCAATATCGAGACGGCTCGCGCGAAGAGCCGGTGGCTGAGCGGCCAACCGTCGAATTTTTCGACCGTGCGGTCATCAATCAGCACCACGGTTACCTCGGCGCCGGGCGGCGCAGTGCCCCGGATACGAAAGCGCAGATCAAGGGACGCAGTCTCGAGACTGCGCAGCGGCACCCAATTGGTGAAGTCCAGCAATGCAAGCAAGGCAGCGGCGGTGGCGACAGCGACTAGGATTTCCCGACCGCCCTTCGAGAGAGTCAAGCGCCACTCCCGATCGCGAGCATTATTGTGGAGAAGCAGGGCGTACAGCCGTTCCCGGGACCATCCGAATGCACGTTTCGCGGGCGTTGGGAACAAACGAATAGGTCATTCCAGCGCAGTTCGCCTTGCATATTTCGGCGCTGTCGAGACAGGACGCCTTGACCGCGACCGGGGGATTACCCATGCACTGGCAAAGCCCGAGCCGCACGTCGGTGCGATCGATCAACCGGGCGAAATCGGCCTGACTGCGTGGCTGAATTGCCGTCGGTTGACGTTTACCAAGGATATCGCTGCCAAACATTGGAGGGATCAAAACGGTCCCCGATCCGGCGGGCGCTCCGATAGCCACAGTCCCGTCAACAACGCTGACCTCCATCAAGGTGTTTGTCGGCCGGTATTCGACGAACCAATCCGTTGAACGAGCCGCGGCAACGCCCGTTGCCGTGCTCACCTCAAACGTCGATTTTTGGGTCATTTTGCTGACGACCGCGCGCACGACACCACCGTCGAGGTTCATTTTGACATCCCGCTGGGTGCCGTCGGCCGAGATGTCGTAGCTTCCGATCGTCATTCGCGAGTTGGCGCCCAGCGACAGGACCGAACCGTCGGCCATCTGGAGCTTCAACTTGGCGTCGTCGGGAAGCTCCAGGACATCGCCGACGTGGACGACATCTCCCATACTCAGCTTATTGCGCTTGCCATCGACGATCACATAGCAGTCGCCGTTATAGGTAAGCACCTGTCCAGCATCAGTTGCGAATGCTCGATGCGGCAGTACGAGCAGTGCAACGATGTAAACGACAGCCGCGACGACGCGAAGCGGGGCCGCGGCTACTGTCTGACCGTGGGCTATATGGCGTAGTTTCCATAAACCAATGTCGAATTGCCGCACTAGGCGCAATCCCCTGTCTGCGCGCTAAAAGGTCAAATGGCTGACCACGCTTTAAGAGCCAGCATAATAGGATCGCAACAGGGCTAAAAGCCGCATCAAGGGCTCCGCGCCCGCGACGGACGCAATGGGACTCGAAATGGATAAAGTCGGCAGATGACCGGTTTCGGCGGATATTGTTCTCTAATGGGTCAAGGGCGACAACTCGGTGGTGAGCGACATCGACGCTGTCGGGTGTCTGCGTTCTCTACGTGCTCAATGGGGCACTTCATGGGGTCAGCGGGGTGCGGAGCGGCTCGGTTGAAATCGCAGTCGGCCTTGGCCGCATGCTACAGAATCCACGCCGTCATCTGCTCCCTCCCTCGGGCGTCGCTCCGCTCGGGAGCTCGGTTCGACCTCGTATCTGGTTAGCCGCTAGGCGGGTTTGAACTCGGTGCCGTGCCGTAGCATGGCGTGCATGATAATGGCCAGGCGTCGGGCGAGCGCGATCCGCGCCTTGCGCATCGTCGATCGTTTGGCGATCGCGAAGGCCCAGTCCTTGAGCTTGAGCGACCCCTTGTAGCGTGTCAGCATGACGTTTGCGGCCTCATACAAGAGCGTCCGCATCCGCCGATCGCCGCACTTCGAGATGCTGCCGGTGTAGTCAACCTCGCCCGACTGATAGCGCCGCGGCACCAAGCCAAGATAAGCGCCGATGTCGCGAGATCGCCGGAAGCGGCCCGGATCGTCAATCGCGGCGGTGAAGGCGAGAGCGGTGAGTTGGCCGACACCAGGAATGCTCATCAGCCGTCGGCAAGCATCGGACGCCCTGACCATCCGTCTTATGTCCGCATCGATGGCCACGACGGCGCTGAGCACGGCGGCACGCGCCGCGATCAGGCCGCGCATGGCCGCGGACAGACCGGTAATACCCTCGCTCGCCCGCAGCGCCTGCCGGATGAATGCCGCGGTCAACGCGCGCGGCAGCCGCACGCCGAACACCACGGCAAGACCGCGGATCTGGTTCTCGAGAGTGACCCGCTGGCCGACCAGCTTCTTGCGAGCGATGATCAGCGACCGGACGGCATGGGCCGGCAGCGACTTCACGTGAACGGGCTTGAAGAAGCCGGTGCGAGCGAGATGTGCCAGGCCGCGTGCATCGTTGCGGTCGGTCTTATGCGTCGCTAACGACTTCAGCGCCTGATAGGCCTGCCGGCTCTCGATGCAGACGACAGGCAGTCCAAGCTGGCTCAAACCATGGAACAGCATCGGCGCCATCCGGCCGCTCTCGAACACGATCCGTTCGCAAGCCGGAGCTTGTGCGAGCGCCACCGCGATGTGGGCAGGCGTCGACGGCACCTTCACTTCGTATGTGACGGCGCCGTCTCGGTTCATGACACATACGTGCGTCTCTGCCATTGAGACGTCCAACCCAGCAAAATACTCCATGTGCGGTCTCCTCTTCCGATGATGGAGCCGATCCTATCGGCCTCCGGTGAGGAGCTGCCGCCCATTACCCAATGTTGAAAAAGTCGGCCAGCATTTTTCTGTTGAAATATTATGTAATTATTAATAATGGTCTCAGTTATATTTATTCAATGAAACTTGTGTTCTTGAATCATTATTGCTCAAAACAGCCCGAATTTTTCCAGCGACGACTTTTTCAACAATATCGGCGCGTTTCAGTCTTTGCCGGAGCCGAGACCAAGGACAGCTTGCTGACCTACATCGTGCGATCGAACCGCGGAATATCGAAGCGCTGGCTACCGTCAGCCGGGGTTTCCAAAAATCCGTCGCGGTTCAGAAGGGGCCCCGCTATTTTTGGGCCACCCGTCCCTGGCCCTGTTCTCCCCCGAACTGCTGCGGAAGGGCCTCGCAGGCGGGTGACTGTCACGCCCCTGAGCGCCAAGAAACCACCAGGATCATACGGGCGAATAAGGACACACTGCAGTAAAATGGTGGTGAACTAACATTCAAACTGAGCGGTCCGCCGGGCAGGTCGGCTAGGTTTTTCCCTCGTTCGCCGCGAGCCGGGTTCTTGCAAGCTGGGCGAGGTTCCGGTCCACCGTTTGAAGGCGTGGTTAAATGCGCCCGCCTCGGAATAACCCAGCAACCAGGCAACCTGCTGCAGAGCAATATGCTTATCTTCGAGGTAACGAACAGCAAGTTGATGTCGCAGTGCGTCCAGAACGTCACCAAAGCTGGTGCCCTCCCTGAGCGAGATGTCGGCTGAGCGAGCGAGCACTCATGCCAAGGCGTTTAGGCCCGGATAATTCACGAGGCGGCATAAAGGGGTTGGCGGGAGCGACATAAGCCGTTGGTTTCGTGTATGATTTGGTTGCTCAGGCCGGATCAACCGAAGGCAACGGAGTTCGCGCCCGCCATGGACGAAGGTACGGGGATTCTGCCGGGTTTGCCAGCCGGTCGCGGGCAAGCCGGTGCATGTCGGTTTCGACGGCGGCCGGCTGACTTCGGACGCCGGGATATTGCTGCTGGCGGCGGTCGAGCAGCGGCTCGGGATCGCCGAGCGGCTGGCCGATTGCATCGAGGACCCGCGCGACGCCGGAACGGGTGCGGCACGACGCTCGCCGAGATGATCCGCTACCGCGCCCTGCTGATCGCGGCGGGCTATCCCGACGGCAACGACTGCGACGCGCTGCGAAGCCGATCCGGCCTTCAAGATGGCGGTCGGGCGGCTGCCCGAGAGCGGCGCCGATCTGTGCTCGCAGCCGACCATCAGCCGGCTGGAGAACCTGCCCGGCCCGACCGCGCTCAAGCGCATGATGGCGGCGATGGTCGAGTTGTTCTGCGACAGCTTCGAGCAGGTGCCGCGGCGCATCCTGCTCGACATCGACGACACCGAGGACCGGGTTCACGGCGGCCAGCAACTGGCGCTGTTCAACGCCTATTACGACAGCCGCTGCTTCCAGCCGATCCACATCTACGAGGCGACGCACCGGCAAGCCGGTGGCGGTCATCCTGCGCCCCGGCAAGACGCCGGACGGCGCCGAGGTGGCGCTGGTGCTGCGCCATGTCATCGGCCATATCCGCGCCCGCTGGCCGGCAGTCGACATCGTGGTGCGCGGCGACAGCCATTACGGCCGGCCCGAGGCGATGGCGTGGTGCGAGCGCAACCGCGTCGGCTACATCTTCGGCCTGGCCGGCAACGCGGTGCTGCTGCGCCGGGTCGGCCGATCTCGCCGAGGATGCCGCGCTCGGGCCGCCTCGCCGGCGAGGCCGACAAGGTCCGCCGCTACGGCGACTTCCGCTACGCCGCGACAAGCTGGAAGGTCGAGCGCCGCGTCATCGCCCGCGTCGAGGCCGGTCCCCAAGGTGCCGACAGCCGCTTCATCGTCACCAATCTGCCGGGCCTGCCGAAGGCGCTCTACGAGAAGGTCTATTGCGCGCAGCGGACAGGCCGAAAACCTGATCAAGGCGCACAAGCTGCACCTCGCCTCCGACCGCACCTCCTGCACCAAGGCGACGGCCAACCAGTTCCGCCTGCTGATCCACACCGCCGCCTACTGGCTGATGCTGACCCTGCGCGGCCTGGCGCCCCGGACACTCGTTCTGGCGCGATGCCCAGTTCGACACGATCCGGCTCTGCCTGATCAAGGTCGCCGGCCGCGTCACCGAGATGGTCACCCGCATCAAAATCGCCCTGCCGACCGCCTTCCCCTACCAGGTCGGCTTCGCCGATGCTCGCCGGCCGCCTCGCCAAGCTGCCGCCGTGAACGACGGGGCCGGGTGCCCCGCATACAAACCCTTCGGCGCAACCTCAAACCCCGATCACCGCGTCCCCGACGCCACAAGTCCCCGCGCCTCCGCTCCCGCTCGCCCGAGGGCCGTCCGCATCAAGGTGAATGATCCGGGTTAGCGACGGCAGCAGCGTCTACCTTGCCGCTGGAAAGCACGCTGAGGAGATGGTTCTCGACGAGCCCCCGCAGCCCTGATGTGCTGGCCCTCTCCAAGAGCAAAATGTCAGCATGGGCTTCCAAGATCTGCAGCAGGTGACTGTCCCCAGAGATGATCGGCAGGTCCATGAATTTATCGTTCGTCTCGCTAGCCGCGAGTTCGAGGAACCGATGCTGAGACGCAACCGACACGCCACCCAGGTCCTGCGTCAGTTGACTGCGCGACAGCTCGGCCTCCGACAAGAGCGGCTCGGCGTCGAACCCGTTCCTGTCCAGAAAGTGGAGGGTTTCGCGGGCGGCGACGCCGCGGGTCCATAGAAATGAAAACTGCGAGATATCGCTTTGGGGAGCGCTCATCACGTCCGAACTCCTCGCGATGAAACCTTTACGCAAGACAATGTTCAGGCCCCGTCCCAGGACCGGCGGATCGAACGGAGGATAGCACAGCAGTCGAAATTTTGGCCGCGCAATGGATTTACGAGCGCGCGTGGGGGAAGGTGAAGGACCACGATCCGGGCCCACAGCCCCGTGCGCCTCACCTTGCAGCTCCATGCTTCTGCTACCCTTGAGCTACACCCGCGCCGTGTCGCGCTCTTCTCGGTCGCGATCGGCCACAAACGCCTCAAATTCGGTGGCGGGGATGAAGACGGCTGCGGTGTCGCTGGCGGAGCTGACCGCAGCTGAGCGAGCCGGCGTCGATGCGTTCTGGGTGCTGAGAAATCTGCGGATCAACGCCGTACAGTCGATGCGGCACGGCGACCGGGCTGCCGCGGCCAGGTCGATCGAGCTTATCGGCAAGCACTTGGGGCTGTTCGTCGACAAAAAGCGGATTGAAGTCAGCTACATAGACGACGCTGACGAGTATCTCGCCAAGATCATGGCGATCGTCGACGCTAAGACAGTTGAGCATGAGCCTGCGCCGCTGGCGATCGGCCACGAGCCGACCGAGCAGGACGACGGCGCGCATTGAGAGTCGGTGCAGCATCGTTGGCAGGAAGATACTGCTATATCAATGGTATAAAGCAAGCATGCGCGGCTGCTCCATACTGAGCCCCACTCACAGCTGGCTGTCGAGCTGCAACACAGGCTGCAACATAGCGGCAAAGACCCGCACAAAACCTGGCTTGACTAACGGATCTAATCCGCGCCTCGGCTCGCCCTGCCATTTTGACGGTGCGGCCGGGCGGCGCCGCGGCGGCGGCCAGCGCCGGGTCAGCCGGAGGCTGCCAATAGGCAAAACCGATCCCCCCTGGCCGGCGCGCGAATTTTTGTCCTCCCACACGCCAAGCACCCCAAAAATTCCCCTAAAATTTTATCAAACACACGCAGGGCACTTCCGCTCAGAAAATCAGAAAATTTTTGGGACCGACCGGGCTCAAATGGTGTCGGCTGTGGGATAATTAAGCCCTGGGGTGGCTGGTCAGCGAGCTGCTTTCGACTGTTGCTGATATGCCGCTTTCGACGCTGGCGACGCAAGCGTCTGCTGCCTGCTCGGCAAGCAGGCCACCACAGGTACGAGGAGGCGCCGATGCCGATCAGGGCTGAGATGCGATGGTTCTATCCGATCGACTGGCCGCAGATCAGCCGCCACGTGCGGTTCGAGCGCGCCGGTGGCAGTTGCCAGGGTTGCGGCCGGCCGCATGGTGAAACCGTTCGCTGTCTGCCGGATGGCCGCTGGTACGACACCACTCGCCAAACCTGGCGCAACGGCCTCCAGAAGGTCGCAGGCGATGGCACGTCGCTGGTCAACGTCGGCGGCAGCACAAACTTCGCGACCACTGGCGTTGCGACGGTCGATCTGCCCCCGGGGCTCTATCAGTTCACCGTCTCGCTTGCGACGGCCGTATACGCGGAAGTCGCCCGAGTTCCAGGAGATTGACAATGGCGACCCCGATTAAGCAGCTCGCGTCCACGATGCAGGGTCATTTGTTGCTATTGCGCGTCGACGGCACCCCGTTCTGGCGACAGCCAAGCAACGAATGGACAGAAGTCGACACAGCGGGCGTCCCGGATCGTGTGGTGGAAGTCGTATCGCAGCCGAGCGGCTTCCCTGGGTCGCTGATCGTGAGGACCGCGGGCGGCCAGTTCAGCCCCTATTCGGACCGGTTCGGGGTCCATAGGTGGCGTGAGCTGGCAGGGCCATGATGCACTACGCCCACGAACGGCGCCGCAAGGCTTTACGCGAGCGCAACTGCAGCTCGCTCGGCAGGCCGATCGCGACCGCCTGGCGGGGATCTCCCGCGACGATCGCATTGCATCGGCCGCACCACCCCCGCCGGCGGCCCACGCCGCGCCTTAGGTGGTGAATGAGCTGGGAAGGCCGCGGGCATGACCTACCGGCGCGACGTCAAGCGCAACGCCGCCAAGCGTGAGGTGAGACGCGCCGAGAAACGAGACCGGCCCCGAGGTGCCGGGCCCGAAATAGATTGGTCGCTGACCGTCCCACCCGATCAGTTCCCGAACGCCTTCCCCGCGGTCGATTGGTAGGACGCTGTCTCGCGGTTTGGACTAGGCAATGACCTGGTCGCCAGGACAGCGTCTGACGGCGCTTACAGGAACCTGACCGCTGGCTATGAACGCCTTGGTTTGGCGGGCGAAGCCGGTAGATTAGTTGCGATGCACCCTGGGGTCACCCGCTACGATGAATTCATTCCCCGGCGGTCTGCACCTGGCCTCATCTCGCTGGGTTCAGCGCGAACAACCGCTTCATGTTCCAGGCCATGGTCACCAGACTCCACTCGCCTCGAACGCGATCGAGACCGCGTAGCAGGAACTGCCGGAAGCCCAACACCGATTTGATGATGCCGAACACCGGCTCCGGCGTCTGCTTGCGCAAGGCGTAGAGCTTCTTGCCGGCTGGCGTCACCAACCGGTGCGCCATGGCCTCGACCGGCGTGGGGTTCTCTGGAGCGGGCGGTACAGGAGCAAAACGCTCGTCCAACGAGGGATGATGCGGCTGGCGATCCATCGCGACCAGCGGGTTGATCCCCGCCGCGGCACAGGCAGTCACATTCGCCGCGCTGAAATAGCCGTTGTCCGCCAGCAGAGTTTCAACGTCGCCCAGTGCGTCGGGTAACGCTGCAACCTTGTTCAGCATCGGCTGCAGCTGTTGCTTGTCGTTGGTGGCCTGCACCACCTCGGCGGCGACCACCAGCAGGCAGTCGGTGGCGACAACCGCCTGGGCGTTGTAGCACTGTTCAAACCCGCCGCCCGCCACCGGCATGATGCGTGACTCTTCATCGGTCAGGTTGATCTGGTCCCTCGGTAGCGGGCCTTCCACCGGTGGTTCGGGTGGCTTGCTACAAGGCTTCCGGCCCGCGGCCGCGGCCTTTGCTTCCCGTGCCGCCCGCTTCGCTTGATACTCAACCTGCTCCCGCTCGAAGCGTTCCTTGGCATGCGCTTCGATTTTAGCACGGGCCGCAGCAAGTTTCTCCAGCCGGGCCTCCCGATGCGCCAGTTCCTCTGGGATCGACATCCCGTCAGGAACACCGGCTTGATCCGCGGCTTCGGCTTTCGCCAGCAGTTCAGCCACTCCGGCCTTCAGTTGCACCTCTACTTTACTCGCATGCTCATACGACAGCGCACTGTGGCGGCTGGCGTTGGCATGGATCTTGGTCCCATCCAGCGCCACCGTGCCCAGTTTCAGCACACCCATCTCACGGGCCAGTTTCAAGACCTCGACAAACAGCGCTTCGATTTCCTTGAAGAACCGACGCCGGAATGTCGCGATCGTGTCGTGGTCGGGGTGGTCGTTCGCCGCGATGAAGCGAAACGCCACCGAATCGTAGGTCGCCCGCTCCAGCTTGCGGCTCGAAAACACGCCGGTGGCATAGCCATAGATCAGCACGCTCAGAAGCGTCGCCGGCGGATACGAGGCCGAACCGGAACCCCGATAGGCCTTGTTCATTGCTGTCAGATCGAGGCTTTCCACCACCTCCACCACGAAGCGCGCCAAGTGTCTGGGCGGCAGCCACTCGTCCACCGACGGCGGCAGCAGGTAGCCAGTCAAGCGATCCGTCAGACGGAAATTGCTCATCGCCGGAATTTTCACCGGGGTGCGTGTCGATGCCGCGATTCTACACCGAATGGGCCATTAAGTCCGACAGGCTGTCTCTCATGTTCGCTTTCAAGAGGTCGGGCGCGCTTTTCTGTTCCGCGGCGGCGGATGGGGCAGGCCGTAGGATGCGCAGGGCAGGAGACAGGACCCGAAGACGCCGGTTGAACAAGCTCTCATGCGCGGGTTGGGTACCGCATGACCGTGGTTTCGTCTTGGGGCTGCCTCACTCTAGGGACGAGCGTCGATCCGGGGACCGGCTCATAACAGCGCGGGAGGGTTCCCCACCGCGGCCCTGCCCCCCGCCCTGCGCATCGGTTACATTATGTCCAGCAGCTCCTCACCTGGTTCCGGCTGCGATGGAGGGCGGCACCTGATCAGACCAGAGCCGGCTGCGCGAGGCGGGCAATCGCCCAGATGAAGCCAACCATCTCGCGGGCGATCGCGGTCGTAACCACAACTTTCGGCCTGCCGGTCGCAGCCAGGCGCCGATATCGCGCGCACAAGCGGAGCTGCGCTTTCCAGGCGATGTCGCGCACCGCCGCGGGCAGCCCCTCGAGGCGGTCGTGAAGCTTACGGCTCACCCGCGCCGACATGCGGTAAGTCCAGGCCCCTTCGATGAGCACGCGCCGCGCCAAGGCGTTGCCGGCCTTGGTGATGCCACCACGTCGAACCGAGCGCCCGGACGAGTGCTCGCTCGGCACCAGGCCGAGATAGGCCATCAGCTGCCGGGGATTAGCGAAGCGGCGAAAGTCACCGACTTCCGCCACGACGGTGACCGCCACGACGAGGGCGACCCCGCGCATCGACTGGAGAGCCGCGACGACGGGCGCCATCGACCAGTTCGGCAGCAGCTCCTCGATCTGCTGCGTCAGCCGGTCGCGTCGGGTCTCAGCTTCCTGGACAGCATGAATGTAGTCCTGCAGCACGATCTGCTGAGCCGGATGCTCGAACTGCACCGTCGACAGCCAGCGTCGATAGGCCAAGGTCCAGGCGCGAGCCCCGCGGTAAATCCGCTCATGGCGCAGCAGGAAGCCTTGCAGGTGTTGTCGCGCTTTGACCAACACCCGAACCGCGGTCGCCCGTGCCCGCACCAAATCGCGCATCGCCTCGTGAGCGGCATCGGGTATCCAGATTGCCGTCAGCTCGCCGGCCCGATGCAGCTTCGCCAGCATCAGCGCATCGCGGCGATCCGTCTTGACCCGGTCGCCCGCCTTCATCGGGATCAGCGACGGCGCTACCACAACGCACTCATGCCCGTAACCGGTCAGCAGCCGGTGAAGTCCGTAGCCGCAAGGGCCAGCTTCGTAGCACAAGCTGAGCCGCCGACCGCCTTTACTGAGCCGCGACACCACCTTACTCAGGATCTCGGGACGGTTCTCGAAAACCCCGAGCTGTCGTACTTCGCCGCCGCGCCTGCCCTCTGCTACCGCAATACATACCGTCGCCTTGTGCACGTCCAATCCGACAAAAGTGATATCGTCCATCAGGCCCGTCCCCCATGCTTGAGGCTCTGTGCCGGTCATCCGCCACAACCCTCGACAGTGTGCATGCCGAGGACGGGCCGCCGATCACTCAGCGGACATTGGGTCTAGAGCCGTATCGGCAGCCGTAGGTCACTCCCCGCCGCCACCCTTGCGCGGCAATGACCTTGGCCCCAGCTCCATCAGCGACCCGCCGACGCCTCCCGTCAGGGTCTTCAGGCGCACTGAACGCGGCCTTCCGTGCCACGAGTTCGCGTTCGCGCCTCAGTTCCTCCATCCGCACTCTGATGGCCGCATAATCGTCCGCCGCGCGAAGCCGTTTTGCGCTGCACACCCTCAAGATAAGGCGTTGTCGGAACACCTGTTTGATAATTGAGGCCAATAAATTGATAACGCTCAGCCGCCCGTCAGCTTGTGCATATCCGCCCGATGGTCAGCCCGGGCTCATGCTAGCGAGGCGGCGGGTTACCAGCCCGCGCATGACAAAGCCTAGCGGACCGGGTTGCCGCGATGGGCGGTGACCTCGATTTCGATCTTCATGCGCGGGTCGACGAGGCCGCAGATCAAGGCCGTCGCCGCCGGTCGGATCGCGGCGAACGCCTCACCGACGACCGGCATTATCCTCGGCCAGTCGGCGGCGTCGGGGACGTAGTACCTGACCCGCACGACATCGCCGAGGTCGGAGCCCGCTTCGGCCAGCGCCGCCTCGATGTTTGCGCAACGCCTGCCGTGTCTGGTCGGCTGGATCGTCGACGATGGTCATGGCCGCGTAGTCGAAGCCGGTGGTGCCGGCGACGAACGCCCACTCGCCGTCGACAACCGCCCGGCTGTACCCGCCAGCGGCTTCGAACGGTGACGCGGAGGAAATCAGCCGGCGCATGTCGCCCACCTGCCGATCCTTTTGACCGCGGCTCATATCAGCATCCCGGCTTTGCACAGAGTTTAGAAGTTTGGGGCTTCGGGGGCTGGCGATGCATCGGTTCGAGGCGCCGCTCAGGCGCTTTCGCGAATGGTGATGATGTGGTCGATCGCCTTGGCATGGCGTTCGCTAGCCTTCACCCCATCGGAGCGGTCGATGCACCGATCGAAAGAGTTGGAGAAGGCCGGATGGATAATTTTGCCAAGGGCGTTGAAGCTGAAATCCCCCGCCTCCGGCGCTATGCCCGAGCACTGATGCGCGATGAAACTGAGGTCGACGATCTCGTCCAGGACACTCTCATGCGCGGTTTGGCCAAACGGCATCTCTGGCAGACAGGCACGGACATGCGAGCGTGGCTGTTTACGATCATGCACAACCAGTATGTTAACTACGTCCGCTCTTCGGCACGGGGTAGACACGTCATGATCGACGATGCGGAACCTGTGCTGTCCCACGCTGCCGGGCAAGAAAAGCGGCTCGAACTCCGTGATCTTGCTCGCGCGATGGCCAAGCTCCCCCTGGAGCAGCGCACGGTCGTCCTGCTGATGGGCCTAGAAAAAATGTCATACGAGGCCGTAGCCAGAATTGTTGGAACTCCGGTGGGTACGGTACGCTCACGCCTCTCACGCGGCCGCGAAGCGCTACGGTCGCATATGGGGATCCGTGATGACGCAACCAAAAACCGGCCGATCGCCAGGATTGCCGCCTAGGCTGAGGTCGGCGGCGCGCAGGCTCGGGCGGTTGTCGACACAGGATGTCCGCTCAAATCTGGTAAATGGACGTTAAGAATATGTGCCTTGCCGATTTGGTCCCAGCCCTCCGCCAACGACGACGGAGTACGATGAAGGACTATCAACCGAGCCGAAGCGCTACTTCCGGTTTGTCGGGAACGATTTGTTTGGGGAGCGACGCCCTTAAACCGGTGCCGGCAGCAGGGCGAGCAGCACACCGTCGCGGATGAGCCCGCCCTGATGCCGGCCAAAGAACTTGATCGCTGCCCGCAGCACAGGCTCGACTGGCACGAAGCCTTTGCGCGAGGGACCGGCTCGGAGCCGATCAAGCTCGCCCCACAGTCCCCTCCGCGCGAAGCCGAAGCGGACCTGGCCGGCATAGACAAGATCGCCGTTCCTCTCTTCGGCGACGAACAGGGCTTCGAGGCGGCCTTCGCCGAGTTCCTGAAAGCCGGTGATCACGAAGACGCCGCTTTCGTGGCATTTCGTCTTGAGCCAGTCGCGGGAAACACCCCCGCGGTACAGACTGCGAAGCCGCTTCGACACGATGCCCTCGGCGCCGACCTGGCGCACAGCTTCGAGGAGCTGCCGGCCTTGGCCGATTGTGTGGTCGACATAGATGATCCGCTCGCATTGCGTCTCGTCGAGGACCTGTCGCAGCACCTCTTTCCGCTGTTCGACCGGGCAGCGCCGTAGATCGTGTCGGTCGATGTGCAGCAGATCGAAGGCGTAATAGACAAGCCGGTGCGGCTCGCGCTTCGCGATTGCGTCGTTAAGGAAGTCGAGATGCGTGACGCCGCGATCGTCGGGCACGGCGATCTCGCCGTCGATGATCAGCTCATGCCCGGCACCGGTGAGGCGGCCGAAGGGCGCACCAAAGGCTTCCGTCCGATCGTGCCCGTTGCGGCTGATCAGCCGGAGGCACCCGCCGTCGTCGATGATGGCGACCAGGCGATGGCCGTCGTGCTTGATCTCGTGCAGCCAGTTCTCGCCATCCGGCGGCGCCGGGCTCGGTGTCACGATCCGCAGGCGTACCGAGGCGGGCTGGCACGTCGGCAACGCGCCTTCGGGCAAGACAAGGTTCGGCATTTCTTAAAGACGGGCGTCGAGCAGCGGCCGTATTAACGGCCGTCGTCATGAACACGATCAGCTAATTTCGGATGTTGGTGGACAAGTCGGTCATCCTGCCAAACCTCGAAACTGGTCGCCGCAGTATGCGGCGATGCATTTCTGCTGCGGGCCTCTGCGATGGCTTCCGCATCGCTGTCGTACATGGCGCGTACCGTGCGGTAAATGTCGCCAGCGTGATCGAAAAAATGGATGCGATACAATACCGCCATCATCGGGCGGGCCTCTCCTGGGATGTCTCAGAAGCCCAAAAATAGATGTCGTCGGGTGTCACTGCTTGATAATCCGGGCCAAACAATTGACATTTCCAGCCGCGGCGACTGTGCGCCGTGTGATGCGTGAGGCCGGTTGGTGGTGCGGACGCCGCACGAAATCCGAAAGAGGTCCCCCGTATTAAGCGCCTCAGGAGGCGGGGCGGCCGGGGGCCTTGGAGAGCATTTCCCTGGGGTTGCCGGTTTGATGCGTTGGTTCGGCAAGCATCACCTGCAAGGGCAGCGGCGGTGGGCGCGCCGGAAAGTGCGGCCAGCGAGATCGGCGGATTGAAGAGCTAGAGCCGCCTTGCCAATCACTATCGTACCGCCACTCGCGGTCGAGCTTCTCCTTGAGCGCGGCGATCACCATCGCAAGTTCGGCGTGGTCAAGCTCTGGCGTCGGCATAGCGCGTCACCTGGCGGGCCAGTTCCTGCGCGCCAAAGCCCTAGCCCTCAGCTCGTCGGCAACCCGCCAGCGCGTTTCATCAGGCCGCCTCACGTCCTCATTGCGCTCCACTTGCTCGCGCTCGCGTTTGAGTTCCTCCATCCGAGCGCGAATGGCCGCGAAATCGTCCGCTGCGTGAGGCCGCGTCATCTTTTTCTCCCTTGTGCGCGGCCGCTCTAAGCACGCCGAGCGGCCCACCTAAGTTCCTGCAAACGTATATATCGGAGTCAGGCGGCAAGCTTCCCCGCCCCCGCTCAAAAAGGCGGGGAAGCCGTACCCGCCTTGGGTCGTTCGGCGGGCGTCGGCCAACACACCACGAAGATGGCCACGCGAACCTTATCACCGATTTGTCGAGTGCGTCATGCCGCCGCAGGTGCGGGTAATGCGGGGCGCCAGACCGCGCACCGGCTGGGCGTAGCGGAGGAGGCATCCGCAAATAGAGCGTGCTTTGCAGGCTATTACTACTTTGACGAGATTGAAAAATCCGACGATTTGAGCCAGTAAAGAAGATGCAAATTTTACAGTCTTCTGTCTCATTTGATTTTATTACATCTAGGAAACTTTGGCCTGTCTTCTTATATTTACTGCGTCGATAGCTAAGAAGTCGCTCCAGGGTGAAGACGACGACTATTCCCAGCGCGGCAAACACCAGCGTGGCCGCCCCGATATGCATTACAAAGTTCTGCATCAGACTGCCGAGCGAATGCTCGCCGAGGCTCCGAACTGTTAATCCCCAGGTTGTGGGGATGGTTCTGTGGATAACATGGTTATCGCACTGACAAGACACCGCCAATAAATATTATTTCCGACTGCGCCTATTTTTTAGGCGTAACCCCATATGTGGTTAATATCAATAACTTATTGTAACCTAGGCGGCTGGGCTGTCGTTGGCGCTGTCGACGATTTGGAAGCGAAGGCAGACCGTATCGAACGCGAGCGTTTGCGGACCGGTGCGGCTGGTCTTTGACCCCCGTGAACATTAAAAGAGCGGTCGAGCGTTAGCCCGACCGCTAAGGCAGTTACAGCCACTTTGGACAGTGATCAGGATAACCCGAGGACCTCGATCGATGCAACAAAGGGGCTGAGCGGCCCCCTTGTGCTTATCGGTCTGAAGCCTGCGGCCTATTCGTAAACGGCCCGGCCGCACCGCTTGTCAGGTTGTTACCGACCCGGCGGCATCGGAGCCGGGGCCGCCGGAGCGCCTCCCTGGAGGCGGGAAAGCTCTTGGGCGTTAAGCATGTTGGCAGAGTTATCGCTCGAAGACCCAGAGCCTCCATGGGTGCGGTGGGTCTTGTAGGTGTGATGACGGGTCGCGCAGGTATCCTTGCCCGCCACAGTCAACGAGGGCGCGTTCATCGTCGGCCCCTGCGCCCAGCTTGGCGCGGCGAAAGCCAGGGTCAGCGCTGCTCCGATGAAGCCGATTGCCAGAGTTCTCATGTTCACGATCCTCCCTGTGAAGTAGATGCGCCGTTAGGCAATCGCTCGTCGGATAAAATGGTACACGACGAGCACAACTACAGCTCCGATGATGGCGACAAACATGCTGTACAGATTGAAGCCGGTCACGCCGGCATGGCCGGCAAGCTCAAACAGATAGCCGCCAACAAGCGCGCCAACCACCCCAAGGATGATGTCAAGGATGATACCCGAGCCCTGGCGATTGACGATCTTACTGCCGATAAAGCCGGCGATCAGGCCGAGAACAATCCAGCCAATTACTGACATCTCACGCCTCCCTCCACTTATCGTTATCACGGTTACCGAACGCTACAACCACTGCGTTCCCAGAACAAGGAAATGTGAGTGTCTGGATTGCCTAGGGCTTGTTCAACCAGCGGCGGTAGACAATGGGCGCAGCCTCTCTTTGAGTAGGCTAAAATCAACTGGTTTGGCGAGGAACTCGAAGGCCCCAAGCTCGCGCGCCCTGCGGCGGCGCTCATCGTCACCGTAGGCGGTCACCATCATGACCGGCATGTCGGGTCGGCGCTGCTTCACCTCGCGCAGCAACTCCAGCCCGTCCATCCCTGGCATGTTGATGTCGGAGAGGATCACGCTCAACGTCGGGCCGATGTCCTCGGCAAGCTGCTGCAGCGCGGCTTCACCTGAGTTCGCAAAGTGCATAACGTAGGTGCCGTCTCGGGCTTCCCGACGAAAGCGTTGGCGGAAGAGATCGGCGACATCAGGCTCATCGTCGACACCCAAAATACTGACGCTCATGCCTTCCCCCAAGGTGCTGCGACTGACTACTGGCGCGGTAGGCGGATAGTGAACTCAGTAAAGGCGCCCGGCTCGCTCTCGGCCGTGATCGTGCCGCCGTGTTGTTGCGTGACGATGTCGTAGCTGATCGACAGACCCAGCCCGGTGCCCTCGCCGGGTGGCTTGGTCGTGAAGAACGGCTGGAACAGCTTGTCGCGAATATCGGGGGGGATGCCGGTGCCGTTGTCGCGCACCCTGACCTCGACCGCGTCGCCGACATACTGCGTCGCCACGGTGAGGACAGGGTGGGAATGACCCATCGCCATTGTCTTTGGCGCGATTGTTCGCCGCGTAGAACCCGTTGCCGAAGAGATTGAGAAAGACCCGAGTGATCTCCTGGCGTGCCAGCTCGATTGGCCTCAAGCCCTGGGCGTAGTCGCGTTCCAGGGTGATGTTGAAGTCCTGTTTCTGGGCACGGGCACCGTGGTAGGCGAGATTGAGCGCCTCCTCGATCAGATCACCTCGCGCCGTTCGCCGCTGATGCCGCGCGTCAAAGCCCACAGTTCGGATAATTTGGGTATGGGCAAGATGGAGCTGCCGGGGCCGTCGTGTTGGCAGCGGCAGCACCGACTACCGCTCCTACCGCGACGCCGGCGGCGACGCCACCCCAACCTGATCCACCATAACCCGTGCCGGAGACGTTGACGTTTCGGTTGACGTTGACATTGCCGGTGTTGATGTTCCCGCGGTTGACGTTGCTGCTGTTGACGTTCGCGCGGTTGCCCCCGGATACCCCACTCCAACTTCCTCCGCCTCGGCTAGCCCCGCCACCGGCATTTCCGCCGCCACTGCGCGCCCCGCCACCTCCACCACCGCCCCGACCACCGCCGCCGCGCACGAGCACCAGCGGCGCATCTATCCTCTCCGCTGGCGCCACAGCGATAATGCGCGTCATAGCGCCGTTCGACAGAGCTGGGGCGGCCGGCGCAGGTGTAGCCATCAACCCGATCAAAGCGATCGGCGCCATGTAGAGCCAACATTTAGTCATCGGTGCGGCCTCCCTCAGTTCATTGGGCTTGAATTTCTTCCACCTTAGCGACTGTGGTTGCAGGTGGAGATTTGCTAACGCATGATCAGCGCCCAAACACCCGGTATCCAGGTGAATTGTGGGGCGGACCACCTTTCTCCACCTGGCCAGCCCGTCATTAGCGAGCCGATCGACCCGGTGCGTCTGGCCGAGCAGCTGCGCGAGCGGCTCGACCAGGTCGTCCGGTCACCACCGTCGCATCTCTACGTAGGCCTCATTAAACGCGCTGGCGACGGTCCGGTTGGGCTCGGCTTCGCAATAACTGAGCGCGATGCTGATGATGCTGGGGACCATCCCGACATTGATCGCGCCGGCGCCGAAGCGCCGCGCCGAATAGCCGACGTAGAACATCGACGCATCCTGGCGATCGTCGGGCTGCAGCGCCAGCAACGCGCCGCACCGCGCTCCCTGAATGCTGACGAAATGGTTGACCGGAGCCGGCGCCGGAGCCGCGGCGGGGGCGGGAGCTGCGGGGGCCGGGGCTGCCGCAGGTTGCGGAGGCGGTGGCGGCGCACAGGCGAACAGCAGTCCGGTCAGCAATAAAACAGCAGGTTTCCCATTCATTGCGCTGCTCCCGGTAGAAGAAGTTCTTCTCAACGCCCGCGCTTTCAGTGATCCACTCGAATGAGCCGCGCGATTTTAAAGCATCTTGCAAGCCGTGCGCGCTCGCCGCAAGCTTTCTCGCGCGCCGCGGGAGACCGGGGCCTGGATTTAAGGAGGCCGAGCGATGACAAAGTATCTGCTCTGCATAGTGCCGATCACCCTGGTCGCATGGACAGCCACGGAAGCGCCCGCCGCGCCGGTCGCGGCCATTGGCGGCGCGGCGCGCGACATCGCCACGGCCGCGCCAGGATCGGACGCGCCGCTCGTGTTGGTGCGCGGCGGCGGTCGTGGCGGTGGCGGTGGTGGCGGTGGCCGCGGCTTTAGCGGTGGCGGTCGCGGTGGCGGCGGTTATGCCGGCGGCGGTCGTGGCGGATACGGTGGTCGCGGTGGGTACGCCGGTCGCGGTGGGTACGCCGGTCGCGGTGGGTACGCCGGTCGCGGTGGGGGAAGTTGGGCCGGTGCTTCCGCGGGCCGCGGGAACTTCAACAGTGCCAACATCAACCGCGGCAACGTCAACGTCAACCGCAACGTCAACGTTTCCGGCGGCGGGTATTACGGCGGCGGCTATGGCGGCTACGGCTGGGGCGGCGTTGCCGCCGGTGTCGCGGTTGGTACCGCTGTCGGCGCCGCCGCGGCCACCCCCAACTACTACTACCCGACCTACCCGTCGTATTGCCCTTACCCGAACTACCCGAACTGTGGGCTCTGAGTATCGCTTGACGACATAGCGAGCCATGTGCCGCCTCGATAAGGCGGCCCGCCCGCCACCGGGGGCGGCGGGCACCGTCGCGTGGCGCACTTGCGTGCCGGCCAGCATTGGACCGTCGTCGCGAACGAGCCGAGGTGCGTGATCTTCGCCTATCTCGCCCAGGACGAGGCGACAAAAGAGGTGGTGTGATGCCCGACCCCGTGATTACACCGGCGGAGCGCTTGCGTGCGGTAGTTGTCGCCGTCGGCAGCCGTGCACGCCTCAGCGTCTTGCTCGGCTATCCTTCCGACAATTCGCTGCGGCAGGCCGAGCAGGGTAAAACCACGCTGCCCGACGCTGCGCTCGCCTGGGCCGAGCGCTACGCTCAATTTCGCCGGGACCACTATGCCAAACTCCACCGGCGACGGGCCGCGGCTGAAGCGGCATTGGCTGCAGCTGAGGGGGCATTAGTCGCAGCCGAGGCAGCTGAGGCGGCATGGCTACGCGACAACCCGCCACCGGCACGCCTGCATCAGGGGCACGGGTGGCGGCGGGCGACCCGCTCGCGGCGGCCGCCGTGTCCGCTGGTGGGCGGGGATCGAAGCCTCCCGCCACCCGTGCCCCCTGCGCACCGGTAGGGGAAAGTGAGCCATGCCAGAAAATGGTTTCTGGGTGTCCATCGGCCCCGATCTGCGATGCCGCTTTTGTGATCACCGGCTTCATCGAACGCGAGGCGGTCGCGGTCGCCGAGTGGCGCGATGGCGAGCTGGTGCCGGTCGAGCCGGCCCTGTGAGCCGAGCTGGTGTGGTCCCGGTGCGCTCCGAGTTGGTCGCCGAGGTCAAGTTCTTCGGGCGCTATCGCTCGGGTGTGATCCGCGGCGCCGTGCTGTTGTTGCTCGGCTGAGCCGAGAGCAAACCGCCTGCCGAGGTCCGAGGGATGAGCCCCAGGGCGCGTGCGTAACGTAACCCGTCATCCGCAGAACTTCGGTGATGTCGGCCCGCCCTCGGGGTAGCCCGAGGAGGATTGCGCCCATGTTCGATGGCGTATTCACTTCCGACCCGTACGGGGACCGACAGCGCGACGAGCCGCAGGCGGCCCCGGCGCCTTTGCCATGGCCGCTCATCGCGGTGTCGGTCGTCTTCGCAATGCTCTCGATTGTCGCGGCCGTGGCGGAGGTGTCGCCGCCGCTCTTGAGCAATTCTAGGCTCGCTGCCGTGAAAACCATGATCACGCTGGGCGACATGGCCGCGGGGTGCCGATAGCGGACGCCTACGTGCTCGGCGGCGGCAAGGTGAAAAAAAGCGAAACGAGGCGGCACGGTCGTTGCAACCTCAATAATCGGAAGCGGAGGGGGCGGTTGTGGCAATTGACCCTTTTACAGTGATCGTTCGGGTTCCCTCGGCGGTCTCGGCAAGATCATGATGAAGACCCGGGTCTGGCTGGACGATCAGAAAATTGAATTATTTGAATTCACGACGAAGCTGGACGCTAAGGGTTATTCGTGCCGCTTCCAATTTTAGAAAAATCGCCGACGCAGACCTGTTTCGGGCGGAATTCGTCAGCTCGAAGCTTCCGGGTCGCGCTGGTCGCGCCCGGCGGCGCAAGCAAAATCAGGCCGAAGCAACCGTCGATGCACTCAGATCGCCGCTTATTGTCTCGGCGACGTGATCGTCACCTTCCGACTGATGCTTAGGTTTGCGCTTGTCCGCGGTGAAATCGACGATGCGCAAGCTAGAGCGTCGGAGGCCAGTCTCGACGCGGCGATCGCGCGACATCTCGAACATTGGCCAGTACTGGCGGAGATGCGGTGGGGTGTCCCGTGAAAACCAGCGTTAGTGATCCGCTGCGGATCGCCGAAGTTTCGCCCGTTGACGTCCCGGGCGTCATTGGCCTGACCCTGTGCCCCGGCAAGAAGGACCCCGCCGGCGGTTGGGATCGCGATCTTGAGATCGATGTCGCGATTATCAGCGACTGGCGTGCCGAGGTAGTCGTCTCACTGATCGAGACACACGAATTTGAGTTCCTGGGCGTCACCGATTTGCCCGACGTGGTTGAGGAACACGGCATGCGTTGGATGCACCTACCGATCGTCGACCTTTCCGTGCCTAATCAGCGGTTTGAAAACCGATGGGCCATCAACGGCGCCGATTTGCGCCAAGTTGTTCGATCCGGTGGTCGCGTTCTCCTCCATTGTCGTGGCGGTCTCGGCCGCGCAGGGATGATCGCTGCGCGACTTCTGGTCGAGCTGGGCACGGAACCCGGCAAGGCTGTTCAGGCCGTTCGGCGTGTCCGGCCCGGCGCGATCGAGACCGCCGAGCAGGAGCGCCACGTCCTAGCGTGCTGGAAGATCGCCGATCGTCCATAATACAAATTACCCCTGGACTGGTTTGACCACCTGACCGGCTACGTCGAAGGCGGCTACGTATCTATCAGCGGCTACTCCCAAGCGACCCGCGGGCAATCCGCCGCAGATACAGCATTTCGCCCGCATCGGGTGCCACGTCCGAGGGAGGGGCCTCACCCCAGGGCTCTTTATATCTCATCGCAAAACGAGACATAGACGCATGCGTGCGAAGGCTTGGCCGAGTCCTCCGACATGCGTTCGGGATCGGCATTTTGTGCCACATCGGTAACCACGTATCGGGCTAACCGGCCGCGCCGATGCGAGGAAGGAAGACACAGGTAATCATCTTCCACGGGGAGTTTTGTAAATTTAAATACTCCAAGGCCCTTGTGCTGCCTAACGAAGATTTCCACAACCGTTGCCGCTATCAAATTTTTCTCCTCGGCATAGGCCATCGGTCTTCATTATTCGGTAGGTCTCAAAACTTGTCTAGGACCTAGTCAGAAAATGAACTGCGGCTCTGCGATAAGCTCGACAAGAACTGCGCCTGAGTTCAATCGGCCCAATCAATTCGTTCAATTCATCGCGGCCGTGTGTGGGCCGCCTCGCTCTTCCGGGAACATCATATAATTCAGAGTAACGACCGTTATTCGGAGATGGCCTCGACATTCAGAAAAAATGGTGCAGAGGGTGAATAAAGAAATGGTGGTGCGCTAATTTGTCTGCGACGAGGCCGTTGTTATCCTGTCCGTTACATCGAGAACTATGCTTGCGATAAGATTTGTACGATCAATAACTCCCTGGAATCTACCATCCGCCTGGGCAACCGGCAGCCATTCTTTTCTCCCGCGTACCATCCGCTCTAGAACTTCTCGTTTCTGAGTCTGGGCATCGACACTCTCAGTTTTGGGAACGAATCCCGGAAGCTGACTGAGTTGCGAGCGGTCCGTTTCGCTGCCCCCGTTTACGGCGTCTGCGAACCTCTGGTACGTCCACCCTGATTGCGAATCTTGCAGCAGCGCAAATAAAGTGCGCGCTTCAATCATTCCAAATAACGCCTTATTTGATTGTACAAAAATAACATATTTAAAGAAATCGTATGCCGTCAAGTTCAATAAATAAGCTTCAATGGCATCGCCGGTATACCCGTTACTCCCAATTATTAAGTCTAATGCCTGCGTTTTTTGCTGAATCCTTAATGGAATTTGTGAGGTGCTTCCTTTTGTTGCCTCCGCTATGACTGTTACAGGAAGAGAAGCAGTGAGTTGCGTAACTTGCTCCTTAATCTCCTGCTTCCCCGATGCCACAATGGCGGCGGCCACAAACGTAAGCTCCCCGCCGCCGGGGACTTTAACTGTGCCGCTACTTATTCGACTGACAAGCTGGGTTATAGGAGCATTGAACCAGCAGATGATGAAGACCACGATAAGCGGCCAAACAAGGGCCTGGACCAGCGAGACAGACGTCTGAAATCTCGAAGCAGTAGCAGTTCCGTTCCCCGATGCAGCGGTCGCCTCGTTCGCTGGCGTAGCAGCAGTGTCCCTCTCTGCGGGTCCCGGCATGATGCCATACTCCCCACGACCGTTGACCGTCACCTGGGCCAGAATTTCTCCTCCGCTGCCGATTGCGTCAACGGTAAGTCCCAAAGAGCGCTGGCAGCCCCTATCCCCGGCGGCTCGACCCGCTGCGCGCCGGTCCCGCGAGCCGGGCGAGTGTCGTCCCGATGCGCCCCGAACTGGTCGCCGGGGTCAAGTTCTTGGCCGCTACCGCACGGGTGCGATCCGCGACGCGGCGCTGCTGCCGATCGGCTGAGCACCGCGTCCAGGTGCGCAAGCGTCCGCAAGCGCGCCTGCCTACCTAATAGCCTCGGAAGATCACATGCGTCAGCTGTTTTAGGGATACACTAGGGACAAAATAGGTCGGCAATCGCCATCGCTCGCGAAGAGCGAGTGAACCTTCTCATAAGAGTTTGAAATAATTGGTGCGGGTGAAGGGACTTGAACCCCCACTTCCTTACGGAAAGCAGATTTTGAGTCTGCCGCGTCTACCATTCCGCCACACCCGCCCGGCGTGAGTGCCGGACTATAACGGCGAGACGTGGTTCGGCAAGGGGAGACGACCGCATGAAACTCACGTCGCGCGGCGGCGATCGGTGAGGCTGCGAAAGGTGATCGACCAGCGCGTCACGTCCATCGGCGCGATACTGTGCTCCCAGGCGTGGCGCGCGGCGCCGGTCAGATGATAGATCGAGCGTGGCGTCAGCGGTGCCGAGGCGCGGTCGAAGCCGCCGGCGCGGCGGCGCCGAAACCGCATCGTCGCCGGCGCGCCGAGCGAGATGCCGAGCACATGTGCGAAAACCGGCCGGTCGCGATGCCAGCCGATCCCGGCGCCGGGATCGTAGCGGATCAGCAGCGATTGGGCGAGTTCGTCCGGCGCGAGCCCGCTGAACCGTGCTGCCCGCTCGCGCAGCGGCAGGAGCCAGTCCGGGATCGGCTCGCTCCGAGCGAGGCCGCCGCCGTCGAAATCGTAATGCCAGCCATAGGAGGCGGTGAGCCGCTTGCCTTCCCATTGATGAAAGCGGAACGGAGCGAGCGCGGTCGCGTCGATCGCCGCGATCAGCGCCAGTTCTTCCTCCAGCGACACGATGTCGTCCGCCTGGGAGAGCCCAGGAAGCAGCGCTGCGGCAAACAGATCGGCTTCGAGCGACATGCGCTCCATATGGGAAACGGCACGCGCTGGCTCCAGGTGGAGCGCAGACCGACCTGCGCTGGCCTACACCGGATGATTGGGCTACGGTCGAGATATGCGCGCTGCGTCGCGGGTGCGGCGGCGGCTGAGGTTATTCGACGAGTGAAAGGACGCGAGAATGGCTGACAACAAACTGCTGGAGCGCTGGAAGGCCGGGAAGGCGGCGGTCAACGGGTGGCTGGCGATCCCGACCGGGTTCTCGGCCGAGGTCATGGCGCAATGCGGCTGGGACAGCGTCACGGTCGACATGCAGCATGGCGTCCAGGACTACCAGACGATGGTGCATTGCTTTCAGGCGATGGACCGCTTTCCGGTGACGAAGTTGGTGCGGGTGCCGTGGAACGAGCCGGGGATCGTCGGCAAGGTGCTCGACGCCGGCGCCTATGGCGTCATCTGTCCGATGATCAACACGCCCGAGGAAGCGCGCGCGCTGGTGTCCTATAGCCTCTACCCGCCCAAGGGCACGCGCAGCAACGGCCCGATCCGCGCCGCGACCTACGGTGTCGCCGGCACCTATCAGAAGACCGCGAATGACGAGATCCTCGTCATGCCGATGATCGAGACGCGCCAGGCGGTCGAGAACATCGACGCCATCCTCGACGTGCCGGGCATCAGCGCGATCTATGTCGGCCCGAGCGACCTGGCGTTCTCGATGGGCAAGACCCCCGCGCTCGACAGCGAGGATTCCGAGCAGCTCGGGATGTACGAGAAGCTCATCGCGGCGTGCAACAAGCGCGGGGTCTATCCGGGCATCCATTGCGGCGTCCCGGCCTATGCCGCGCGGATGATCAAGATGGGTTTCCGGCTGACGACGATCGCCAACGACAGCGGCCTGATGGCCAAGGCTGCGCGCGAGGCGGTCGCCGGCGTCTGGGCCGAGGTCGGCAATTTTCGCTGATTTTACGTCGTCATGGCCGGGCTTGACCCGGCCATCCAGCGAACCGCCGAAGCGCTCGGGACGCGGGCGCGTCGGTTGGATGCCCGGAACAAGTCCGGGCATGACGAGTTGAACAGTGCTCTCACCCGGTTGGATACGGCCCTACACGCCGAGCCGGTCGGCCAACTCCGCGAACCCGTCGACGACGAGGTCACAGGCGGGGTTCGGCGTGGGGTCGGGCGGTCCCGCCGGACCCCATTCGTCCGGCCGGCGGACAAAGGCGGTGCGGAAGTCTTCGCCGCGTGCCGCGTCGAGATCGAAATTATGGCAGGCGATCATCAGGATGTTGCCCGGCGGCGTCTGCAACAGTTGCGCGGCGCGCTGATAGGCCTCCGGCTTGGTCTTGTAGACGCGCAGCATCTCGCAGGCGATCACCGCGTCCCAGGCGATGCCGTTGCGGCGCGACACGGCGATGACCAAGGCCAGGCTTAGGATCGTGAACGACACGCAGGCATAGCGCCGCTTCAGCCGCCCCAGCGCCGGAACGAAATCGGGCCAGGCATCGAGCGCGTGCCACCGCGATGCGATCGCCGCGCGGTCCCCGGCGGTAAACGCGGTGATCCCGGCCTCGGCCAGCAGTTCCTCGAGCAGCTCGCGATGCACATTGTCGATGTTGAACGGCGGGTCGACCGCGTTGACCATCCGGCGCAGTGCGCGGCGACGGTATTCGTTGGTGAAGCCGGCCCAGTCATGGGAAACGCCGCGCCGCTGGCCGGTTTTGGCAAGGGCGGCGCGGATCCCGCTGTGCCAGTCGAGGATCGTGCCGCCGGTGTCGAACGCGAGAACCTTGACGTCCATCAGAACGGCACCCGCAGCTCGGTGGGGAAGTTGAAGCCGACGCGGCGCATCAACCGTGGGTATTCGTCGGGGAACGGGTCGCGGCGATGCATCGTGCAGGCGTTGTCCCACAGCACGAGATCGCCGACCCGCCAGTGATGCGCGTAGACGAAACGCGGTTGGGTCGCGTGGCGGCGCAGTTCGCCGAGCAACGGCAGGCTTTCCTCTTCCGAAAGGCCGTCGAGCCGCGCGGTGTGGTTCATGCTGAAATACAGCGCCTTCTCATTGGCCAGCGGGTGGGTGCGGACCAGCGGATGGACGACCTCGGGGGCATTGAGCTTCTGCTCTTCGGTTAGCCGGATGCCGACGCGGCGGTCGGCGGTGGCGGCGGAATGCACCGCGCGGCGGCCGTCGACCTTGGCCCGAAGGTCGGCGGGCAGCATTTCGTAAGCCGCGCCGAGATCGCAAAACCAGGTGTCGCCGCCTTCGGGCGTCACCTCGACCGCGTAGAGGATCGTGCCCGCGGTCGGCTGCGCCATGAAGATCTGGTCCATGTGCCAGTTGAGTTCCTGGTTGCCGAGCCGGCCGATCGGCTTGCCGTCATCCTTGATGTTGGAGACCAGCAGCACCTCGCGCCGCCCGCTGGCGCGCGTCTGGCGCAAATGGATTTCGACATCGCCGAGCTTTTCGGCAAAGGCGACGAGCCCGTCCTCGTCGAGGTGCTGGTCGTGAAACACCAGCACCTTGTGGGCGAGCCACGCGTCCTTGATCGCCTCTGTCGCCGCGCCGTCCAACCGGGCGAGATCGACGCCCGAGACCTCGCCGCAAAAGCTCTCTGCCAGCCGGCGAACGCTGAACGCCATCACGATCCTCCCGCCGATTCCTCGCGCTTACTATAGGCGTGCGGCGAGGCCGGGCGCGAGGGCGTCGAGCGCGCGCCGCGCAACGGGATCTCCTTGAGAAACCAGGTCAGCGCGAAAGCCAGCGCGCCAAGCGCCGCGCCCTGCCAGAAAACCGGGTGCAGCGCGCCGGTGAAGGCGGCGAGATAGAGCGACCGGGTGACGCCGGGCAGGGCCTGGATGGCGGCAGGCGCCGACGCGTCGGGCAGGGGCGTGCCGGGCGGCAGCGCGGCCGCCAGATTTGCCGCCAATCCCGCGGCAAAGATTGCGCCGAACAGCGAGACGCCGATCGAGCCGCCGATCGAGCGGAACAGCGTGGCGCTCGAGGTCGCGACGCCAAGATGGCGGTAGTCGACCGCGTTCTGCGCCGCCAGCACCAGCACCTGCATGATGAGGCCGAGACCAAGGCCGAGCACGATCATGTAGAACACGGCGGCGCGGATGCTGGTCGCCACGCCGAGCGTCGCCAACAGGCCTAGCGCGACCGTCACCAGCGCGGTCCCGGCAATCGGAAACGGACGGTAGCGACCGATCCGGCTGATGATCCGACCGCTGGCGATCGAGGTCACCAGTACACCCGCCATCATCGGGGTCAGCGTCATGCCGGCTTCGGTCGGGCTCGCGCCCTTCACGACCTGCAGATAGAGCGGCATGAAAGTAATCGACCCGAATAGCGCCAAGCCGACGACAAAGCCGATCGCGCAGGCGATGGTGAAGATGCGGTTGCCGAACAGGTCCAGCGGCAGGATCGGCTCGGCGGCACGCCGCTCGACGACGATAAAGCCGGCAAGCGCGGCCACCGTCAGCGCGCCCAGGCCGAGCACTGCGGGCGACAGCCATGCGACGCCGTGGCCGCCAAAGCTGGTAAGCAGGATCAGCGCGGTCAGCATGGTCCCGAGAAGAACCGTGCCGGCAATGTCGATGCTTGGCCTTCGCCCCGGCGCCGGCGCGGTAAAGGCCCAGCCGATGATGACCAGCGAGACCAGGCCAAGTGGCAGGTTGATGTAGAAAATCCATCGCCAGTTCAAATGCTCGACAAAAAATCCGCCGATCAGCGGGCCGAGCACCGTGGCGAGACCGAATATTCCACCAAAAATTCCCTGGTAGCGGCCCCGCTCGCGGGGCGTGAACAGATCGCCGACGACCGCCGAAATCGTCACCATCAGGCCACCGCCGCCCAGCCCTTGCAGCGCGCGGAACGCGATCAGCGCGCCCATTGACGGGCTGAGACCGCAGAGCGCCGACCCGACCAGAAACAGCACGATCGCCGATTGCAGCACGATCTTGCGCCCGAACAGATCGCCGAGCTTGCCGTAGAGCGGGGTCACGATCGTCGTCGCCAGCAGATAGGCGGTGACGATCCACGTCAGATGTGCCAGCTCGCCGAATTCGCCGACGATCGTCGGCAGCGCGGTCGAGACGATCGTCCCATCGAGCGAGGCGAGCAGCATCACCAGCATCAGCGCGGCGAAGATCGTGCGAACCGGCCGGCGCGGCGCCGCGGGCGGGGAGGACGGCGTCGTCGCGTCGTCGACCATCACTACTCCAGAAACTGTCGCGGCCCGATCGCGGGAAAGGCCGGCACCCGCGCAGTCTGACGGGGCACGCCGCTCGCGTCTCTCGCTAACGATTCATGCCGGCATTGATGCATGCCGGACTTGCCGGCAATTCGGTAGCGTTGCGCCTGCGGCATTCGTAAGATAGCGCTAGCAAATCGCGAATCCATCCGGCCGACGGCGAAGGAGCCCTCTCGATGTTCAACCACAAGCTCATTTCCGGCGACAATCACATTGACCTGACCTATTGCCCGGCCGATCTGTGGTCATCGCAGGCGCCGCAGAAGTGGAAGAAGCTGGCGCCGCGCGTCGAGGAACGCAATGACGGTCAGCACTGGTTTGTCGACGACACCGACCGCGGCATGTGGAACGGTGTTGGCCCCGGCTTCCTGCCGTACACCAAGGGTGCGTTCGACCATATCGACGAGATGGCCGATCTCGGCTTCAAGTGGGATTCCTATCCCGGCGCGAACCCGCGGCCGACCACGCCCGAGCTGCGCATCGCCGATCTCGACCGCGACGGGCTGGAAAAGGAGATCATCTACGGCTGCCTGATGGTCAATGACCTGATCGACAGCGCCGAGCTGCGCAACTGGGTCGACCAGATGTATAATGACTGGGTCGCCGATTTCGCCAAGCGCTCCGACCCGAACCGCGTCTTCCCGCTGGCGATCATCCCCAACACCGACCCGAAGGCCGCGGCCGCCGAGGTGCGGCGCTGCGCCAAGATGGGGCTGAAGGGCGGCGACCTCGCGTTCAAGCGCATGACCCCGCCGCTCTATCACCCGGCTTGGTTTGCGCTGTGGGAAGCGTCAGCCGAGTGCAAATTTCCGATCTCGTTCCACTCGACCGGGTTCAAGGCGGTGCGCGCGCCCGACACGCCGGAGATGGAAAAGGAGGTCTTCACGCAGTGGCGGCTGGTGCGCTCGACGCTGTTCCAGCTCGACACGATGGAGGTGCTGGCCTCGATCCTCGCGTCGGGCGCGTGCGAGAAATACCCCGACTTCAACTTCATCCTCGGCGAGTTGGGTGTGACCTGGCTGCCCTATGTGTTCGATCGCTGCGACACCGAGTATCACGACCGCGCGCGCAGCCTCGGCTTCAAGATGAAGCCGTCGGACTATTTCCGCCGCCAGGGTTTTGTCACCTATCAGCAGGACAAATACCTGGAGCCGATCGTCCCACTGATCGGCGAGGACAACATCATCTGGGGTGCCGATTACCCGCACCCCGACTGCATCTGGCCGAACTCGCGCGAGACCTTGTCGCAGAACCTCGCCGGCTTCTCGGCTAGCACGCAGAAGAAGATCGTCCACGACAACGTGGTGCGGCTGTACGGACTGAATTAACACGTTCATTGCGATCCCCAGGTCGCGACGACGCTGGAATTGGCGGCCGGGCTTCAGCCCGGCCGTCTTCTTTAGTGCACCATCCCGGCGAAGGCCGGGACCCATGGTTCGGCTTTCCGTGCGACTGAAACATGGGCCCCGGCCTTCGCCGGGGTGGTTCAGCAAAGCGTTGGCAGCCCCGGCTCAGTTCCCGGATCGAGCTGCATGTCGAAGGCGGTGAGCAGCGCGGCGGTCGCGGCGTAATTGCCCATCAGCGCGACGAGATCGACGAGCGCACGGCGGCCGAAATGCGCGAGGCAGCGCGCGTAGGTTTCGGGCGAGACCTTGCGGTCGCCGAAGATTTCGCGAGCGAGGGCGATGATGATCGCATCGGATTCGACCGTGTCGCCGAGCGGGCGCCGGCAGCGGATCGTGTCGATGAGCTCCGGCGCGATGCCTTGGCGCAAGGCTTCGTTCTCATGCGCGGCCCATTCGAACTGGCTGTCGAGCTCGCGCGCGGTTGCGAGGATCGCCAATTCGCGCACCCGTCCATCCAGCCCAGCCTCGAAGCGCAGGTAATGATTTACCGGCCGCGATCGCTGCGACAATTCTGGGCTGTGCAGCTGGATACCGCCCGGCCCGCGCAGGCCGCGCAGGTTTTCGCCGCCGGTATTGGTCAGGCGGTCGTAGATCGCCTGCGCCTCGGGGCTCAATTCCTCCCGGCGTGGAAGAGGCAGCCGGCAGCCGGATTCAGGGTCGATGTCGCTGGGGTATTCTCGCTTCATCTTTTACTCATCGCCTTGGCCGGACTTGATCCGGCCATCCACGAATAAGTTGAAGCGGTTCGTGGACCCCCGGGTCAAGCTCGGCGGAGACGAGAAATTAAAGAGGGGCTCCGAATTACCGGTCGACCCAGGCGATGCGCAGGATGTTGGTGGCGCCAGGGGTGCCGAAAGGGACGCCGGCGGTGATCACGACGCGCTGGCCGGGCTGGGCGATATCCTCGCGATGCGCGGCACTTACCGCTTTCTGCACCATCTCGCCGAAATTCTTGATATCGGCGCTGTGGACGCAATGCGCGCCCCACAGCAGCGCCATACGCCGAGCCGTGCCGATATGCGGGGTCATTACCAGGATCGGCACGCCGGGGCGCTCACGCGCTGCGCGCAAGGCAGTGGCGCCGGAACTGGTGAACGACACGATCGCCGCCGCGCCGACTGTCGCCGCGACCTGACAGGCGGCGGCGCTGATCGCGTCGGGGTCGGTGTGCTCGTGCTCCATCGATGTTTGCAGGCTGGCAAAATAGAGCGGGTCGGCCTGCACCCGGCGGGCGATGCGGTCCATGATCGCCACCGCCTCGACCGGGTATTGGCCGACCGCAGTTTCCGCTGACAGCATTACCGCGTCGGCGCCCTCATAGACCGCCGTCGCCACATCCGACGCCTCGGCGCGGGTCGGGGTCGGCGCGCTGATCATCGATTCCAGCATCTGGGTGGCGACGATTACCGGCTTGCCGGCGAGGCGGCAGGCGTGGATCACCTGCTTCTGGACGGTCGGCACATCCTCGGGCGGCATCTCGACGCCGAGATCGCCACGCGCCACCATCAGCGCGTCGGCGAGGTCGATGATCTCGTCGAGCCGGCGGATCGCCGACGGCTTTTCCAGCTTGACGAGCAGCCCGGCGGCGTCGCCGATCAGCTTGCGTCCCTCGGCGACATCCTCCGGGCGCTGCACGAAAGACAGCGCGATCCAGTCCGCGCCGTTCTCCAGCGCGAAGGTCAAGTCGGCGCGGTCCTTGTCGGTGACCGCGGAAATCGGCAGCACGCAATGCGGAACGTTGACGCCCTTGTGGTTCGACAAGGTGCCGCCGACCAGGCACTCGGTCTCGGCGAAATCGGGGCCGCAATCGTGCACCCTGAGGCGCACCTTGCCGTCGTCGACCAGCAGCTCGTTGCCGGGCTGCAACACGCGGAACACCTCGGGATGCGGCAGCGGGGCGCGGTGCTCGTCGCCGAGCTTGCCGTCGAGGTCGAGGCGGAACGCGGCGCCGGCGGGAAGCTGTACGCGGCCATGCTCGAAATCGCCGAGGCGCAGCTTGGGGCCCTGCATGTCGGCGAGGATGCCGATCGGCCGCCCGGTATCGTGCTCGACCTGGCGGATCGCGGTGAACAGCTGACGGTGGTCGTCATGCGTGCCGTGGCTGAAATTGCAGCGGAACACATCGACGCCGGCGTCGAACAGCGCGCGCAGCCGCTCCGGGCTGGCGCTGGCGGGGCCGAGCGTCGCGACGATCTTCGCGCTGCGCTGGCGCCGCGCCGCTTTCTGCGGGCGCGCGGCGCGCTCAGCTATCAGGCCGGGCGACGACAAGGATGGCGCGAAAGTCGTTGACATTGGTCAGCGTCGGTCCGGTGACGACGAGATCGCCGAGCGCATCGAAGAACCCCCACGCGTCGTTCTCGGCCAGCTTGGTCTTGATCGCGACGCCGTTGGCGGCGGCGCGGGCAATGCTCTCTGGCAATAAAATCGCTCCGGCATTGTCCTCGGTTCCGTCGATCCCGTCAGTATCGCAGGCAATCGCCGAAATGCCGGGCGCGCCGTCGAGCGCTGCCGCAAGCGACAGCAGAAACTCGCTGTTGCGCCCGCCGCGACCCTGGCCGCGCACCGTCACCGTGGTCTCGCCGCCCGACAGCAGGACCGCCGGCAGCAGCACATCGGCGGCGCCGACGCGCAAGCCGTCGCGAAGCTGCAGGGCAATTGCGGCATGCATGAGGCCGATATCGCGGGATTCGCCTTCGATGCGGTCGCTGAGCACTATTGGGGTGACGCCGGCGGCCTGCGCCGCGTCGGCGGCGGCGGCAAGCGCCTGCTTCGGGCTGGCGATCAGCGTGTAGGTGGATTTGGCGAAGACCGGGTCGCCGGGTTTCGGCGTCTCGTCTTGGGCCGCGGCGAGGTGGGCGATCACCGAGGCGGGCTCGGTGATGCGGTATTTTTCCAGCACGGCGCGCGCGTCGACGAAGGTCGACGGGTCGGGCACGGTCGGACCCGAGGCGATCACCGCCGGGTCGTCCCCAGGCACGTCGGAGATCGCGATGGTCACGATCCTCGCCGGCGCGGCCGCGGCGGCGAGGCGGCCGCCTTTGATTGCCGAGAGGTGCTTGCGGACCGTGTTGATCTCACCGATCGTCGCACCGGAGCGCAGCAGCGCGCGGGTCACGGCCTGCTTGTTCTCGAGCGTTAGGCCGGGTGCCGGCAGCGCCAGCAACGCCGAACCGCCGCCGGACACAAGAAAGACCAACTGGTCGTCCGGTCCAAGACCGCAGGCGAGGCCGAGAATACGACGGGCGGCCGCTTGGCCGGCGGCGTCGGGAACGGGATGGCTCGCCTCGATGATTTCGATGCGCTCGCACGGTACGGCATGGCCGTGACGGGTCACGACGAGGCCTTCGAGCGGCCCCGTCCACAATTGCTCGAAGGCCCGCGCCATCGCCGCCGACGCCTTGCCGGCGCCGACCACGACCGTGCGACCCGCGACCGGTTCGGGCAGCGCCGGTGCGATCGCCCGGTACGGATCGGCAGCCGCGAGCGCGGCGTCGAACAGCGAACGCAGGAACGCGCGTTCGGAACCCGGCCCAAAAGCTTGCGGCGCGACGCCATCGCGCGGTTTCACGTCTCGATTCCGTCTTGCCAATCTCAGTGCCATTTCATATCGAGCGCGGCTAACCAGCGCTAGTTCGGCGTTTGCCGAAAGGGCAGAGGCAAAGCCCCGCGCGACGCGGTGCCGCGGCACGCGCGCCGACGCGGAGTGGGAGATGGTGGTGAGAGCTTTCCGCCGGCGCGAAACGACGATCGCTGCAGCGCTGCTCGCGCTGGGGCTGCTGCAAGCCACGCCGGCCGAGGCGCAGGCTCCAGCGCCCGCGAAGCCCAACGCGGCGCAAGCCCCGGCGCCCGAGTTCATCGAGCGCACCGCCGCCGGCAACCGCGCCGCCAGCACCGGTGCAGCAGGCCGCGCCGGCTGCGGCGCCGCCGACAGCCGCATCGCCGCCGCCTGCCGAAAAATCCGCCGCATCGTCCGATGCGCCGTTCGCGGAAGTCTTCGAGCGTCTCGCCGGACGGCTGGTCGGCGTGGTCGTCAACATTTCGACGACGCAGGCGCCGACGCCGGCGAAGACCGCGCAGGAGGCCGGTCCCTCGTCGCCGGGTGCGTCGCTCGACGATCTGTTCCGCGATTTCTTTGGCGATAAAGGGGGCGCGCCGGGGCAGGCGGGTTCGCGGATCGCCTCGCTCGGCTCCGGCTTCATCATCGATCCGTCGGGGCTCATCGTCACAAACGCGCACGTGATCGCCAACGCCGATCAGATCACCGTCACACTCAGCGACGACACGGTGTTGCAGGCCCAGGTGATCGGCCGCGACGCGGTGACCGATCTCGCGCTGCTCAAGGTCGACGCCAAGACGCCCCTGCCGGCTGCGGCCTGGGGCGAGTCGTCAAAGGCGAAGGTCGGCGATTGGGTGCTGGCGATCGGCAACCCGTTCGGGCTCGGCGGCACGGTGACCGCAGGGATCATCTCGGCAACCGCGCGCGACATTCATTCCGGGCCCTATGACGATTATCTGCAGACCGACGCCTCGATCAATCGAGGCAATTCCGGTGGGCCGATGTTCAACCTGCAGGGCGAGGTGATCGGCATCAACACCGCGATCTATTCGCCCACCGGCGGGTCGATCGGCATCGGCTTCGCGGTGCCGACGGCGCTGGCGCAGCCGATCATCGACCAGTTGCGCACGAGCGGGAAGGTCGAGCGCGGCTGGATCGGTGCGCGCATCCAGCCGATCACCGACGATATCGCCGAGAGCATCGGACTCGACAAGGCGCGCGGCGCGTTGATCGCGTCGATCGATCCGGCGAGCCCGGCGACGCAAGCCGGACTCAAGCCGGGCGACGTGATCCTCAGCTATGACGGCAAACCGGTCGACCGCAGCCGCCAGCTGCCGCGTCTGGTCGCCGATTCCGCGCCGAACAAGCCGGTGAAGCTGGCGATCTGGCGCGACGGCAAGGAAGTCGAGGCGACGCTGACCGTTGTGCCCTACGACCCGAACCGGCCGCAACCGCAACCGCAGCCGCCGGCGCCGGAGCAGCCAAAGCCGCCGCCGACCACCGACGCGCTCGGCCTGAAGCTCGCCAAGGTCAGCCCCGAGTTGCGCAAGCAGTTTTCCTTGCCCGAGGGCCTACGCGGACTGGTGATCGTCGAGGTGCCGCAGAACAGCCCCGCCTCAAGCCAGGGGCTGCGCGCCGGCGATCTCGTCGTCGCCGCCGGAGCCACACCGATCAGCTCGCCCGAGGAGATGCAGCAGCAGGTTGCGGTGGCCAAAAAAGCCGGGCGCAAAAACCTCCTGCTGCGCGTCGAGCGCGAGGGCAATTTCCGCTTTATCACGCTGCCGATCGAAGAGAGCTGAGCGCTCCGTTAAGCGTCCATCCCGGCGAAGGCCGGGACCCATCGATCCGATGCTCGAATAGCTGAACCATAGGCCCCGGCCTTCGCGAACGCCGGGGTGGAGCGGCGGCTAGTACAGCGCGACGTGCGGGACGAGCCAGCTTGTGCCTTTGGGCCCGCTTTCGCCGTAGATGCCGGGCGGGCCGCCATTGGCCGGTGGGCGGCCGGTGATATTGGTGACGAGCGCGCCATTGACGTAGAACGCCGCGCGATTGCCGCTGGTGACGATTTCGATCTCGTTGGTGGCGCCCGGCGCGGTCTTGATCGAGGAGACCGCGGCCGGCGCTACAACGACTTGCCAGATGCCGCGGTTCAGCCGATCGATCGACGCATTGCCGTCGAGCGTGAGCGTCGCGGTGTAGAAATTCTGCAGATCCGATCCCCAGAACCAGACGCCGACCGAGCCGACCGAATCTTCATCCGCAACCGTCGGCAGGCTCGCTGGGTTGACCACCTCGATGCACCAATCACCTTGCGCCATGGTCAAATTCGCGTTTGTCCGCCAAGCACTGCCGCTGACGGGCGGGGTCAGGACCAGGCCGTTGGCGGTAAAGGCAGCGGCGTTGTCGGGCTGCCCCCAGCCCGGGTCGGCATTTTTGAAGTCGTCCTGAAAGACCGGGTTCGAATGCTTCTGACAGGCCGATGCAGCGCCCGAAGTGCCGCACAGCACCGCCATCGCCGCAGCCAAGATTTTTGCTGACACGGCCATCCCCTTATTGCGGGAGCGAATAGAGTTGAACCCGCGAAAACATCCAGGTCGTGACACTCGGGCCGCTTTCGGCATAGACCCCCGGCGGCCCGCCGCCGGATGGCGCTTGACCGCGGAAATCGGCGATCTTGGTGCCGTTGATGTAGAAGCTGCCGGCATTGCCCTTGGTGGTGATTTCGAGTTCGTTGACCGCACCGGCGCCGGTCTTGATCGTCGCGCTTTTGGCCGGGTTGACGATCGTCACCCACTGCCCGTTGAGGTAGCGGCTGACCACCGCGACGCCGTCGGGCGACATCGCGGCCATGTAGTAATTGTCGTTGTCGCGCTTCCAGAAGAGCACGCCGACGTCGCCGACGGTGTCCTCGTTGGCCGGGGTCGGCAATGTCGCGGGCAGCACCACCGTCACGCACAGATCGGAGCCGTCGATCGTGTAGTTGCTGTTGACCACCCAGGTCGAGCCGTTGGCCGGCGGCTTGACCACAAGCCCTTGCGGCGTCGTCGCGACATTGTCGCTGCTGGGCCAGCCGGGATCGGGGTTGGCAAAGTTGTCGTCGAGCGCCGGATCGCTTTTGCCCAGACAGGCGAAAGCGGCGGCGTCCGCCAAGAGAAAAACAACGGCGGCGCCAAAAAGGGCTCTCGCAAGGGCTGTCGCCGCCACGCCGATCTCCGTCGATGGGTCCGGCGACCCGCATACGGCGCTTTGCCGGCCTCGTCAAACCTCCGGCGTGTGCCCGCTAGCGCGAGTCCTCTGGTTGCGGCGGAAATCCTACTCGGCGGCGATGGCTTGCGGTGCTTCCGTGCCGCGGAAACGAGCGAGAAGGCTGGCGGTCTTCGCCGCGGCACGCTGCCAATTCGCCTCCTTCACATGGCCGTAACCGCGAACCTCCAGCGGCACCGCGGCCAATTCGACAGCGGTCGCATGATTGGCCGCGGTAAGGTTGGTGGCGATTTCGTCGAGCAGTGCCGCATAGTCGGCGATCGCCCGCCGTTCGGCGCGGCGCTCTTCGGTGCGGCCGAAAATGTCGAAGGACGTGCCGCGCAGCCCCTTGAGCTTGGCGAGCAGGCGGAAAGCGGTGAGCATCCACGGACCGTATTCGCGCTTCTGGAGATGTCCGGTCTTGGGGTCGCGGCCGCCGGTGAGCGGCGGCGCGAGGTGGAATTTGAGTTTGTAGTCGCCTTCGAACTGCGTCGCGACGCGCTTCAGAAAATCGCCGTCGGTGTAGAGGCGGGCGACCTCGTATTCGTCCTTGTAGGCCATCAGCTTGAACAGCGAGCGGGCGGCGGCGTCGGTGACCGCGGTGGTGTCGGAAACCGCTTCGGCGGTACGGACACGGCCGATCGCGGCGGTATAGCGCGCGGCATAGGCGGCGTTCTGGTAGTCCTTGAGGAAGACGGCGCGCCGCGCGATCACCTCGTCGAGACTTTCTGACAGGTGGTGCGCCTCCGGCAGCGTCTCGGGCGGGGTTGCGCGTTCCGCGACCAGAGGCAGGTCGAGTGCGGCGCGGCGGCCCCAGTGGAACGCCCGGAGGTTGAAGTCGATCGCCGCGCCGTTGAGCTCGATGGCACGTTCGATCGCCTCGGCTGAAACCGGCACCAGGCCGCGCTGATAGGCGTAGCCGAGCATGAACAGATTGGTCGCCAGGGAATCGCCGAGCAGGCCGGTGGCGAGTCCGGTGGCGTCGAGGAATTCGGCGCCGCCCTGGCCGACCGCGTTCTCGACCGCGCGGCGCAGGCGCTGCTGAGGGAAAGAGAGGTCGGGGTTGCGGGTGAAATCGCCGGTGATCGTCTCGTAGCTGTTGACAATCGCGTGCGTCTGGCCGGGACGCAGTTTCGACACCAATTCGCCGCTCGCCGAGACGACCAGGTCGCAGCCGAGCAGCAGCCGCGCGTCGCCATTGGCGATGCGCACCGCGTGGATCGCCGCCGGGCTCGCGGCGATGCGGACATGGCTCAGCACCGCGCCGCCTTTCTGCGCCATGCCGATCTGATCGAGCACGGTGACGCCCCTGCCTTCGAGATGCGCCGCCATGCCGAGCAGCGCGCTGATCGTCACCACGCCGGTGCCGCCGACACCCGTAATCAGCACGCCGTACGGCTCGCCGAGTGCGGGCAGGACGGGATCGGGCAGGGGAGGGAGCCCGTCTTCGCCGACATCCCCAAGGGCCCATTTCTTCAGGCTGCCGCCTTCGACGGTAACAAAGCTCGGGCAGAAGCCTTTGAGGCAGGAAAAATCCTTGTTGCAGCTCGATTGGTCGATCGCCCGCTTGCGGCCAAATTCGGTCTCGATCGGTGTCACTGACAGGCAATTCGATTGCGTCGAGCAGTCGCCGCAGCCCTCGCAGACAAGTTCGTTGATCACCACCCGCTTCGGCGGGTCGGGGAAGCGGCCGCGTTTGCGGCGGCGGCGCTTCTCGGCAGCGCAGGTCTGGTCGTAGACGATCGCTGACACGCCCTTGAGCTCGCGGATTTCGCGCTGCACGTCGTCGAGCTCGTCGCGGTGCCGCACCGTCGCGCCAGGCGGGAAATCGGTGCCGGGCGCGTATTTTTCCGGCTCGTCACTGACGATGACGATCGGCGCGACGCCCTCGGCGGCGAGCTGGCGCGCGACTTTCGGCACCGTGAGACCGCCGTCGAGCGGCTGGCCGCCGGTCATCGCCACTGCGTCGTTGAACAGCACCTTGTAGGTCATGTTGACCTTGGCGGCGACCGCGGCGCGGATCGCCAGAATGCCAGAATGCGTATAGGTACCGTCGCCGATATTGGCGAAGACGTGCGGCGTCTCGACAAACGGCGCCTGGCCGATCCACGCCGCGCCCTCGCCGCCCATCTGGCTGAAGGTGGCGGTCGAGCGGTCCATGAATTGCGACAGGTAATGGCAGCCGATGCCGGCGAGCGCACGGCTGCCTTCGGGCACTTTGGTCGAGGTGTTGTGCGGGCAGCCCGAGCAGAAATAAGGCGTGCGCAGGAACGGTACGACATTCCCCGACAGCTGTGCTTCGCTTGCTTCAAGCCGTGCCAAATGCTCGGCGATGCGCGGCGAGTGATGGTAGCGGGCGATCCGCTGGGCGATGACCTTGGCGATCTGGGCAGGCGACAACTCGCCGGGTGAGGGGAGGATCCACGCGCCGGTTTCATCGTGCTTGCCGATGACGCGCGGCCGGACATTGACCGGCCAGTTGTAGAGCTGCTCCTTGAGCTGGGTCTCGATGACCGCGCGCTTTTCCTCGACGACCAAAATTTCCTCGAGGCCTTCGGCAAAGGCGCGGATGCCCTGCGGCTCCAGCGGCCACGCCATCGCCACCTTGTAGACCCGCAGGCCGATCGCCTCAGCCTCCCGCGGGTCGATGCCGAGATCATCGAGCGCCTGGCAAACGTCGAGATAGGATTTGCCGGTGGTGACGATGCCGAAACGCGGCTGGTGGCTGTCGATGACGACGCGGTCGAGCCTGTTGGCCCAGGCAAAGGCACGCACTGCGTCGAGCTTGTAGCGGTGCAGCCGCATCTCCTGGTCGAGCGGCGTGTCCGGCCAGCGGATCGACAAGCCGCCGGGCGGCAGCTCAAAGTCGTCCGGGATCACGACCCGCACGCGGTCCGGGTGCAGGCTGATCGAGGCCGACAAATCCATCGTCTCGGCGACGGTCTTGAAGCCGACCCAGCACCCGGAATAGCGCGACATCGCCCAGCCGTAGAGGCCGAGGTCGAGAATGTCCTCGACCCCCGCGGGGTTGAGGATCGGGATCGCCGCGTCGATAAACGCCAGTTCCGACTGGTGCGCCAGCGTCGAGGATTTGCAGGTGTGGTCATCGCCGGCGATCGCCAGCACGCCGCCATGCGGCGCCGTGCCGGCGGAGTTGCCGTGCTTTAGCGCGTCGCCGCTGCGGTCGACACCTGGGCCCTTGCCGTACCAGATCGCAAACACGCCGTCATATTGCGCGCCCGGGAAGAGGCCGATCTGCTGCGAGCCCCACACTGCGGTGGCGCCGATCTCCTCGTTGATCGCCGGCTGAAATTTGATGTGGTTGTTGTCGAGAAAACGCCGCGCGCCCCACAGCGCCTGGTCGAAATTGCCGAGTGGCGAGCCGCGATAGCCGGCGATAAAGCAGCCGGTGTTGAGACCGGCGGCGACATCGCGCTGCCGCTGCATCATCGGCAGGCGCACCAGCGCCTGCGTGCCGGTCAGATAGACCCGGCCTTTTTCCAGCAAATATTTGTCGTCGAGCGTGACCGCTGCGAGCGCCATGGCCAACTCCGCGATTCGTCAAAGGCGAAACTAGCGCAGCTTTGGGTCGGATGCCATTGCGGGGTCGCTGAATACCGGGGTGTACGTGACAGATGCATGACAGGCATCTTTTGAATGTAGGGCGTTGCAGTGCGTTAAATGCGGGAGTAAGGCTCGCCTACCGATCTCGCGCCGTTAAAAGGCTCGGCTATGAGCGCGCCCGTTCTTCTTCGCGAACCGATAAAACCCGAATTGATCGCGGGACTGCGCCAGCAACTCGGTGATCGTCTGTCGACATCGGCGGCGGTATGCGCGCAGCACGGCAAGGATGAATCGTATCACGAGGCGCATGCTCCGGACGCGGTCGCCTTTGCGCAGAGCACCGAAGAAGTCGCGGAAATTGTCCAGCTGTGCGCGCAATACAAGACGCCGATCATTCCGTTCGGCACCGGGACCTCGCTCGAAGGCCATGTCGCGGCGCTGAAGGGCGGTGTCTGCATCGACGTGTCGCAGATGAACCAGGTTCTGCGGGTCGGCGTCGAGGATCTCGACGTGACGGTGCAGGCCGGGGTCACCCGCAAGCAGCTCAACGAATACTTGCGCGATACGGGGCTGTTCTTTCCGGTTGATCCGGGCGCCGATGCCTCGCTCGGCGGCATGGCGGCGACGCGGGCCTCCGGGACCAACGCGGTGCGCTACGGCACGATGCGCGAAAATGTGCTGGCGCTGACCGTCGTGTTGCCCGACGGCCGGGTCATCCACACCTCTCGCCGGCCGCGGAAGTCGGCGGCGGGATATGATTTGACGCGGCTGTTTGTCGGTTCGGAGGGGACGCTCGGCGTCATCACCGAGGTGACGCTGCGGCTTTACGGCATTCCCGAAGCGATCTCGGCTGCGGTCTGCGCGTTTCCGACGATCGCGGCGGCGGTCGATACGGTGATCCTGACGATCCAGAGTGGCATTCCGGTGGCGCGCATCGAACTGCTCGACGAGCCCCAGATGGACGCGATCAACAAATATTCAAAGCTCGACCACAAGGTCGCGCCGACGCTCTTCTTCGAGTTTCATGGGACGACGACCGGCGTCGCCGAGCAGGTCGAGCTGGTCAAGGATATCGCCGCCGAGCATGGCGGGGACGATTTTCGCTGGGCGACGAGCCAGGAAGAACGCTCGAAACTGTGGCAGGCGCGGCATGACGCCTATTACGCGGCCTTGGCGCTGCGGCCGGGGTCCAAGGGCTGGGCAACCGATGTTTGTGTGCCGATTTCGCAACTCACGGATTGCATTACTGAGACAAAAGCCGATCTCGCACAGTCGTCGATCCCGTCGGCGCTCGCCGGCCATGTCGGTGACGGCAATTTTCACCTCATTTTCATGATCGACCCTAATCGACCGGAAGAAATCGCCGAGGCGAGCCAACTCAATGACAGAATGGTTACGCGCGCCCTAGAGATGGATGGCACATGCACCGGCGAGCACGGAATAGGCTACGGCAAAATGGACTTCCTTTTCGCCGAGCACGGTGAAGCCGTCGAGGTGATGGCCTCGATCAAGCGCGCGATTGACCCTGACAACCTGATGAATCCGGGCAAGATCATGCGCATTTGATCCGCTGTGGTTGCCGCGCCAGGCCGGTTTCAATGAACTTTCCAGTTGAAATTTCCTGATTTCGATTGAATAAAACGCTTCACTGATCTCATTCTTGGCGGTATTCTCGCGATCTAGAAAAGCAATATCGATTGGCCTTGTCGCTACAAGGTCGGGGTCGGAAACCGGCGGATCAAGCCGCTAATCTTAATGTTATGTTTGTGACGTACTTTTGAGCCTCTCTCTGCGTTCTCAATCGTCAACAATAGATCGCGAGAGAAATCGGCGGAAACCCTCTGCGAAGGCGGATTGGCAAGGTTAAGTATGGAAAAGTCGGGAAAACGCGGCAAGATTCCTCAGTCGGACTGGCCGCTCATCATGGCTCGATACGAGCAAGGCGAAACGCTATCCAGTATTGCTCGTACGTATGACTGCTCACCCCCGGCAATTTCCTATATTGTCAGCCGGAGTCGCGAAAAACCCGCAACAGAAGCCGCACCGCCGGCGGCCGCCGAACCGCAGTTGCTCAAAACGCCGAGCAATGGCAGCGCCGGCAACGGTTCGGCACCGGTCGAATCGACCGAGGCTCAGAGCCCGATGGCGGCTGCTTCACCGCGTGAGCCTGTGGCCGACTCGCGTTCGCCGGCGTCGACCAACGGGGCCGCCGGCAACGGCGGGGGCGCCGAGCAACGCCGCACGCTGCATCTGTCGCTCGGTAACGGTCATGCCAATGGTGGCAATCCTGCCGTGTCGAACGGCAACGGCCGCCATCACGAGGCGGCGCCGATGCAATCCAGTGGTCCGAGCGAACGCTCTCCACAACCGCAAGCCACCGGGAATGGCCAGCGCGCGCCTCAGCCTGTCGCCAATCCGCCGCTGTTCGACACGGGTCGCAACGGAGGCGATGTTTTCGCGCTACCCGAGCGGAAGCCGGCGCAGCAACCGCGCGATTCTGAGGCGCTGCAAAAAGAAAACAGCGTCTTTATCGATCGCGAATTGCGCAACCGGGTGGATGGCGATATCGCGGCCTTTCTCGCCGCGTTCGATGCGGCCTTGGAAGCCGACACGCAGGAGAGCCGCTTCGGCCTGCGCGAAGCAACCGACCGTCTGCTGCGCGCCGGTGCGCGCACGCGGATCGAGTTGGAGCGACTCGAAGCGCGGGTGCCTTTGACGCCGCGCGAGGGTCGGGCCGCGGAGCCTGCCTGGCGCTATCGTTAGCCTCTGCTCGGCCAAAAGAAGGGCGCCTTTGGCGCCCTTCTTTCTGTCCCCCGGGTTCGATCCGGAGGCCATGCGCCGTTACGCGGCTTTCAGGATGCCAAGCTGCGTGAGCGCCGCAACCCCGTCGTCGAGACCGACCTCCTCGGCGATCTTTCCATTCTCGACCCGGAGGACGGTGGTGCCGGTGAAGTGCATCTTCCGACCGGAAGCCGCCGGCAGCGAGCCAGCAAGAAAATCGCCGAACGCCGCGCCCGTGTGGGTGCCGCCGCCTTCCCATCGGCCGACGACATAGTCGCCCTCGGCGATGAGATCGGCCGCACCCCAGAACTTGAGGTCCGGGAACGCCGCGCGGAAATCCCTCATGAAGTTCCGCACGTCGTCGTGACCCCGACGCGGTGCATGCAGCGAATACTGCAGCAGCATGTCCGGTGCGGCGAGTTCGTCGATGATCCGGGGGTTCCACGGATTACCCCAGAACCCTTCGAACCAGCGGCCGACGATGGCCTTGTTGTCCTGTTCGCGTGACATCTTCATTTCTCCTGGTGCAGTACGGAGAGCGCTCGCCTCACGCGCCAGCAAGCTGGCCAGTTCGGGACGCAGCCTGTCACCTCGGCATGCCGCGATGGCATGGAGAGGAGCAGATGGGGCTGCATTGATCGAACTCCCGAAGGGTGAGGCGCTATTGCTCTCGACGGGTGCACCTCTACGCCCCGGGCCGGGGCGCGTTATATCCGCTTCTTGCGCTTCGATTCCGCGCCGGCCGATCGGCCATGGGTCGAGAAGCGCTGGAGCGTGAAAATACCTTGGCCGGGTCGAGCCCGGCCAAGGCGACGGAGAAAATGCTTTCGCTTCAGCCGATCCTGCGCTGATTAGCCCTGATTTTTGCTGAGTTCGACGCCGATATATTGCGTCACGCCGTGGCGGTTGAGCAGCAGCAGGGCCGTCTTGTTCGGCGATTTGGCGATGTCGCGCAGCCGGTCGGCGGCTTCCTTTGGCGAGTTCATCGGTTGCTGGTTGATCGACATGATCACATCGCCGCGGCTGAGGCCGAGATTGTCGGCAAGGCTGCCGTTATCGACACCGGTAATGACCACGCCGCGCACCGATTGCCCGAGATGCAGTTCACCGCGGGTGTCGCGGGTCAGCGGGGCGAGGTGCAAGCCCATGGCCGAAGCGCGATCCTCGCTCGGCTGCGCTTGCTCGTCGCCGCGGTCCGCTGAGGCGACTTGCGGATTTTCCGGCATCTCGCCGAGCTTGAGGTCGACCTGGCTCTCCTTGCCGTCGCGCCACACGGTCAACGTCGACTTGCTGCCTGGTGCCGCGGCCGACACGAAGCGCGGGAGGTCGCGCATCTTGCTGACATCGCTGCCGTTAAAAGCGAGGACCACATCGCCCTGTTTCAGTCCGGCGGCCGCGCCCGGGCTGTCGGGTGTTACCACCGCCACCAGGGCGCCGTGATCATTCTTGAGCCCGAGGCTCGAGGCGATCGCCGGGCTCACTTCCTGGATCTGCACCCCGAGCCAGCCGCGCGCGACCTTGCCGTGCTCCTCGAGCTGGGTGACGACCGTGTTGGCGACATTCGATGGCACCGCAAAGCCGATCCCGACGCTGCCGCCGTTCGGCGAGTAGATCGCGGTGTTGATGCCGACGACCTCACCGCGCAGGTTGAAGGTCGGGCCGCCGGAATTGCCGCGATTGATCGGCGCGTCGATTTGCAGGAAGTCATCGAACTGGCCGGTATGGATATCGCGGCCGCGCGCCGAAATGATGCCGGTGGTTACCGAGCCGCCGAGCCCGAACGGGTTGCCGACCGCGACGACCCAATCGCCGATCTCCGCCGCATCGCTGTTGCCGAAATTAACGTAGGGGAGCGGCTTGCCGGCGTCGATCTTGAGCACGGCGAGATCGGTCCGTGCATCTTTGCCGACGATCTTGGCCGTGTATTTGTCGCCGCTCTGCAGCGTCACCTCGACCTTGCTCGAATCGCCGACGACATGGCGGTTGGTGACGATATGGCCGTCGGCGTCGATGATAAAGCCCGAGCCGAGCGCGATGCGCTTTACGGTGCCACCCTGCGGGCTTTCCTCATCGAACGGGTTCTCGCGGCCCTGGCCCTGCTGCTCGAAGAACTTGCGCAGCATCTCGTCAAACGGCGACTTGCGGAAACCCTGGCTTGGCTCGTCCTCGTCCGCCATTGGCGAGGCCTTGCCGCTCTCGGTCACCGAGATGTTGACGACTGCCGGCAGGACTTTTTTGACCAGCGGCGCAAAACTCGCCTGCTGCAATACCGGCGTCGGCGCGGTGGTGCTGCTCGCCGCCGGCGTCTCCGCCCAGACTTGCGGGCACAGCGCCAGAACGGTGCCGAGCCCGATGCTTGCCAGCGCCGCCCGGCGCCGAGCTGACGTGATGGCCATGTTCCTTCGTCTCCTCAAAGAAGCTTCCGTGGGAAAGTTCCTGGGCGATGGCGCCCAGGGCGGATTTCCTGGCGCGTTTTCTGCCGCCCCAGGAGTCAACGCTCAAAATGAGGCTTCGGGTTAACAGCCGGCTTTCGGCGGAATTAATTCGCTGTAACCTGGGGCGCAGCAATGAGGAGGAAAGGCTGATGGCCCGTTATCAAAAGTTGGATCCCGCCGCGATGAGTTCCGCGCAGAAGGCGGTCGTCGACGAGATCGTCTCCGGCAAGCGCGGCCGGTTCGGCGGCCCGTTCGAGATTTTGCTGCGCTCCCCAGAGGTCTGTAAGCACCTGTCGCGGCTTGGTGAATATCTGCGCTGGGGCAGCTCGCTGTCGCCGGCGCTGTCCGAGCTGGCGATCTGTCTGACGGCACGGCACATCCGGGCGAATTACGAATGGCACGCGCATGCGCCGCTGGCGGTCGAGGGCGGCGTGCCGGCGGCGGCGCTCGAAGCGATCCGCACCGGCGGCACACCGCGTTTCGACGCCAAGGACCAGGCGCTGGTTTATAAGCTCGTCACCGAGCTGATCGACACCAAGCGCCTGTCGGATGCGAGCTTTGCCGAGGGCATCGCCGCGCTCGGCGAGCAGGGCGTCGTCGAACTCGGCACTGTCATCGGCTACTACACTGCAATCGGCAACGCACTCAACGTATTCGAGGTCGCGCTGCCGCCAGGTCAGGCACCGTATTTCAGCTGAGGCTTTGTAAACCCCGCTCCCGCTTGCGGGAGAGGGAGGGGCCCATCGCGTCAGCGATGGGAGGGTGAGGGGCGGAGCATGCAAACCCTCACCCGCCTCGCTACGCTCGGCACCCTCTCCCGCGAACGGGAGAGGGGTTGTAAAACTCAGTTCGTCGGCAATCCGCGCTCCAGCAGCGTCGCGAGGCGGCGGGCGAAGGCGGGCGGGTCGGGGAGTTGCTCGCCTTCGACGATGCGCGCCTGGTCGAGGAGCAGCCAGGCGAATTCCGAGAGCTGGTCGGACGCGCCCACGTCCCCGACCGAGGCGGCAAGCCGTTCGATCAACCGGTGGTTGGGGTTGACCTCGAGGATGCGCTTGGCGGCAGTGTCGAGCTGACGGTGCTGCTTGAGAAGCCGCTCCAACCGCATGTCCATGTCGCCCTCGTCGGCGACGAGGCAGACGGCGCTGTCGGTGAGGCGCGCCGAGCTGCGCACGTCCTTGACCGCGTCGCCGAGCGCCAGCTTGAAGATCGCGATCAGGCTGCCGAGCTTGGCCGGCGGCTCCGGCTTTTTCTCCTCCGCCTTATCCTCCGCGGCGATCTTGTCGAGATCGACACCACCGCGCGTCGCCGATTTGAACGGGTTCTCCTTGTAGGTGCCGATCGACGGGATCCAGAACTCGTCGACCGGGTCGGTCATCAGCAGTACCTCGACGCCGCGCGCGCGGAAGCCTTCGAGTTGCGGGCTCTTGCGGACGAGGTCGAGATTGTCGCCGGTGATCGTGTAGATCGCGTCCTGGCCGGGTTTCATCGCCTCGACATACTCGTCGAGCGAGACCAGCCCGTCCCGCGTCGTCGAGCGGAACCGGGCCAATGACAGGAGGGTGTCGCGCTGGTCGCGGTCCTCGTAGAGGCCTTCCTTGAGCACCGCGCCGAAATCGTCCCAGAATTTGGCGTATTCTTCGGGCGCGTCCGTCGTCTTCTTCTGCAATTCGCTGAGCACCCGGCCGGTCAGCTGGCGGCGCATCCGCGCCACGACCGGGTTCGACTGCAGCATCTCGCGGCTGATGTTGAGCGGCAGGTCCTCGCTGTCGACGACGCCGCGCAGAAAACGCAAATACGACGGCACCATCTCGCCTTCATCGGTAATGAAGACACGCCGGACGTAGAGCTTTACCTGTGTCTTGCGCTCGGGTTCGAACAAGTCGAACGGCTTCGCCGACGGCACAAACAGCAGGTACGTGTATTCGACAACGCCCTCGGCACGGGCATGCAGCGTCAGCCACGGTTCGTCAAATCCACGGCCGACATGGTGGTAGAACTCCTTGTACTGGTCTTCGGTGATCTCCGAGCGCGGGCGGGTCCACAGCGCCGAGGCGGTATTGACGGTGTCTTCCTTGTTGCCGTCGGCGAGCACGATCGGCAGCGCGATGTGATCCGAATAGCGCGTGACGATCTGCCGGATGCGATGCGGCTCGAGAAATTCCTCGTCGCCCTCGCGGATATGCAGCGTGATGCGCGTGCCACGGTTCAGATTGGGCTCGGGCTGGATGGTGAATTCGCCCTTGCCGTCGCTTTCCCAGCGCCAGCCCTGGTCGTCGCCCGCCTTGCGGCTCAGCACCTCGACCTTGTCGGCCACCATGAAGGCCGAATAGAAGCCGACGCCGAACTGGCCGATCAGGCTCATGTCCTTTTTGGCATCGCCGGACAGGTTGTTCATGAACGCCGCCGTGCCGGAGCGGGCGATCGTGCCGAGATTCTCGACCAGCTCGTCGTGGTTCATGCCGACGCCGTTATCGGCGATGGTCAGCGTCTTCGAGGATTTGACCGGGGTCAGGACGACGCGGTAATGCGCATCGCCCTCGCTGAGCGTGGGCTCGGTGATCGCCGCGTAGCGCAGCCGGTCGCAGGCATCCGAGGCGTTGGAAATCAGTTCTCGAAGGAAAATCTCCTTCTCGCTGTAGAGCGAGTGCGCAACGATATCGAGCAGGCGGCTGACTTCGGCCTGGAACGTTCGGGTTTCCTGGGTCATCGGCAATTCGGGTTTGAGTGGCAGGGGTTTGTCCGAATATGTGGCGGCAAAACGGGCATCGCAAGGGCGTATGCGGGAACGGGAGCACATGATCAACGGTCGCACGGCGGTGATCGCGCATCTCGGCTACCCGACCGAGACCTTTACCGCGCCGATGATCTACAACCCCTGGTTCGAGCGCCGCGGCATCAATGCCGTGGTCGTCCCGATGGGGGTGCGTGGCGAGGACTACGGATCGTTGCTCCGTCCGCTGTTCCGGCTCAGCAATTTCCATGGCGCGCTGGTGACGAT
>CAVZUA010000043.1:0-186338 GCA_963778385.1 uncultured Alphaproteobacteria bacterium
CGCCTTCGATCACACGGAGAGCGGGGTGGGTAGCCGCGAGCGGCACGTTGTAAGCGACGACCGGCTGCGTCAGCCCCTTCAGGGGAAGCGCACCAAGTTCTTCGAGCGTCGCTGTCCCTTCGACCGCCACGGCGACGCGCTGGCTCAGCAATATCTGCCCGTCCTTGGCCTCTGCACACAGTCGCGCCGCGACATTGCAGACGGTGCCAATCGCGGTGTAGCCCGACCGCTCTGCGAAGCCGATCTGCCCGAGGGTCGCATAGCCTTGCGCGATACCAGCGCCAAAACCGAGTTCGCGGCCCCGCCGTCGCCATGCGGCGATAAGGTCGCCAGCGGCCTCACGCATCGCTATCGCCATCTTCACCGCCCGCTCGGCGGGGTAAGGGCAGGGTACCGGATCGTTGAAGAACACCATGATCCCATCACCCGAGAACTGGTCGAGCGTGCCCTCAAACTGGCTCACCAGTGGCCCCAAAGCCCCATGGTATTCGCGCAGGAAGTCGAGCACTTCCTCAGGCTCGGCAGTTTCGGTAAAGGCGGTGTAGCCGCGCAGATCGCAGAAGACGACGACGATCTCGCGGCGGTGACTTTCAAGGATTTTCTCATCGCCTTGCGAGACGATCAGTTCGGCCAATTGTGGCGCAAGGAAGCGCTTCAGTCGCCCGACACGGCCCAGTTCATCGACCTGTTCAGCGACCCGCGCCTCCAGATCGCGGTTCAATTCCCCGACCTCGTCGGTGCGCTGCCGCAATTCACCGAGCAGTCGCGCGTTCTCCATCGCGATGACCGCCTGTGCGGCGAAGTTCTGCAATAGAGCGATCTGCTTGTCGGTGAAGGGCTGCACTTCCTGCCGGGCGGCGAAAATCATCCCGAGTAGAGCACTATCCTTGCGCAGCGGTACGATCAGCGCAGTTCGCCCTCCGCTGCGCTCAAACGAGGCTCGTGGGCCGGGGTCATCGCTCTCGGCCATGTCCGGGAATTGCAAAAAGGGCGCGCCTTGCAGTAGCGAGGTGACTACCCGATCTGAGAGGGCAACCCCTCGTCGCAGTTCGTCGGCGTAATCTCCCTCGTGACCGCGTATTGCAACGGCCCGAACATACTTGCCGTCATAGAGGCGCAAGCTGCCCAAAGTCGCGCCGCAGAGATTATGTGCCTTCTCCAATATCGCGTCGAACACGGGTGCGAGGTCGCCAGGCGAGGAATTGATGACCTGCAATACCTCGGCAGTCGCGGTCTGCTGCTCCAACGCCTCGCGGGTCTCGGTGATGAGGCGAGCGTTCTCTATGGCGATGACCGCCTGCGCCGCGAAGTTCTGTAACAGGGCAATCTGCTTGTCGGAGAACGGTCGAATTTCCTGGCGGTAGACAGTCATGGAACCGAGAAGCGCATCGTCCTTACGCAACGCGACGGTCAGTAAGCTCCGAATGCCACCACTATCAACATGCTGCGGAAACGAGGAATCGGCTTCGTGATAAGACTCATCATTGAGCACATTGGCGATGTGGACGATATGCTCGCCCCGCACTACTCGCGCCATCGGGCTGTGCCCGTCTGCAAGTGGCTTCCAGGGTCCGCGTTGCCTCAACCACTCAATAAACTGCGCTTCACCCTGCACGGCAGCGGGGGCAAAGGTCTCGCCCTCATAGGTATAAAGCTGACCAAAAGCGGCATCACACAGGCGGGTGGCCTTTTCGAGCATCGCGTCGAACACGGGTGCCAGATCACCGGGCGAAGCATTGATGACGCCCAGCACCTCGGCGGTCGCAGTCTGGTGTTTTAGCGCCTCATCACGCTCGGCGTTGCTCTCAGCAAGCTGACGCTTGAGATCGGCGATGATCTGCTGCGGGTCAGCTAACGTGCGGTCAGGCGTCGGACTCATTTGCGGACCTCGTGGAACCAAGTTCCCGACCGGATCATACCGTGATCGGCGCGGGTCACCATGTTGTTCGCGCTGAGGGTGAGCTGTACCGCACCGGCGAATGACCGCAAAGGGCGGAACCGCTCGGCGTGAGCTTAGTCGGGGCAACGACCGGGATCGGCGCTACCCCGCCGTTTGCTCATGGCTCTGGCGAAGGCCCCATGTTTTACAGATCTTCATCATCACGCGCGGACAGTTCTGGGGGATGAAGCCCCGGCTCAGTGCAACGGCGGCAGCGGCGGAGGTAGCCGCGGCGGGCTGACGCGGGACTCCAGCGCGGCGAGCAACCGCTGTAGCAGAGCCTCGACGCGATCGATGCGCTGATCGAATTCGGCGAAGAGGCGGCGCAGCCCGTCGAGGTCGTCAGGCCGGGACATCACGGCTTCACCTGTTGAGGTAAGGTGCCGGCCGCGCCCCGTTGTGAGACGCGGGAGGGCGGGGCCGCCGGCGGTCGCGGTTGTCACGGTCACTCACGACTTGACCGGCCCGTGGCAGTCGACTCCCGCGGGCGTCATGCGGCTCGTATCGCCGCAGGGGTGGACCGCGGCGGGCGCTGCGCTCGCTCGGCGGCGCGCACGCGGCGCGTGAGATCGGCGATCGTCTTTTCGGCTTTGGCGAGCCGGTCGAGCAACTCCAGCATTCGCGAATCCTGCCTGTCGCACCGCTGCCGCAACTCGCGCTCGATGCCGGCGGCGACCTTGCCTAGTTCCGCCGCCAACACAAGGCTGTCGTTTAGCGCGGTCACCAGCTTGCCCCATCGAGATAGGCGACGGCGCCGGTTCGCCGCACGGCGAAGGCGATGTCGGTTATCAGCCGGACGCCGGACATCGCGGCTTGGAAAAGACTTTGACCCGGTGCGCCGACCACATGCGGGCGCCGACCATGCCGATGTCGGCAGGGTCGTCGCGCGTAACCAAGGTGGCATCGACCGCGCCCGCGACCTCGACATCGCCGCTGAAGCCGTGGCAAAGCGAAGCCGCATCGAGCCCAATAACACGATCTGGCGGAACCGCCAGCGACGGGAGGATCGCCAAGGTTGCCGACGATTGGGTGGCGATGCGGACGCGGGCCGACGCGCAGCGGTCGGGTGAAGCGACGAACACCACGGCATCGCCGCTGCCGCCGGTCATCACCGCCGAGGCCAGCCGGCCAGGTCATCGCTCATGCTGTCGGTGCCGGCGAGCGGCGTCAGCCCTGCGATCAGGGACTTGTGGTGACCGGGAGCGGTGCCGTCGTCGGTGCCGAAATAGGCGGGTCGAGGCCGCCGCGGCGTCCTCGCGCAGCAACGTCTCGATCACGTCAGCGGCGGCGCTCGACAGGATCAACTCGCGGCTCGCGACCGCGACAAGGCCGATCTTTTCTGGCGACAAGACCGCCGAGAGAAGGCTGTAGCTGCGCGCCGGGATCGGCGAGCCTTCAGCTGCGAACGGCGCCGCCGTGGGTGGCTGGGCGCGACCGGGAACGCTGATCGAGCCGTTGGGCGGGATCGGCAAGACCGTGCCGCGCTGAAATCAACGAGGCAGCGGCGCTGGCGGGCGCGAGTGAGCCGAGCCAGGCGGCGACGGCTCGGGCTAACAGCGCCGGATTGTCACCCGTCCCGGCGCCGCTGACGCTGGAGCGTTCTAGGAACTGCGCCGCCGCACGGTCGCGTGGGAAGACTTGCCGAGCGAGGTCGGCAGCATTGACGCCGCGCGCGGCGGCGAGCGCGGCCACAAAGGCGGCGCGCGGCAAGCTCGCGGCGCTGGGGAGCAGATCGGAAGGGACAAGCGGTTTGGGTAGGGTATCCATGGCTCGGCAGCGTGAGCCACCCAAACGGCGAGAGCGAGGTTACTGGTCTCGCTCTTTCCAGCGGCACGCCCATTCCGAGATTACGGCCGACAGCTCGGCGGCTACGGCATGCCGCAGCAACGTATCACCTGGTTGCATCCGACCCGCCGCTAGCATGGCTTCGGCGACCGCGTACTGATCGATCGCGACCGGCACAATGCTGATCCCGTGCTTTAGGCGTTGCCGATATCGGCGGTTTTTCTCGGATTGGGTCATCGCATGTCGGCAAATCATACTCGCCGCGCGGACTGGCCGGTAGGCGAAGGATGCAAATTTTGGATCCTTCGCCATATGCGCTATAAACGCAATAACTCACCTAATGTTGATTTTAGTGTTAGAAACGTATTTCACGGTTTAAGGTACGTTTTTGCGCTACCACGACTAGGAGAAATAGGATGTCTGCCCCCGTGCCATTGAAAGCGGCCCAACCTTCGCCGACGCGCAAGCGTCGCCTGCCGAGTAACTTAGATAATTTCGATCGGTTGTTGTGGGCAGCGATCGGTCAAGCCGGCAAGGCGGCGAAAAGCGAGCGCCAGATCCCGCTGATGGCGGCTGAGGAAATAATGCGGCGATACGAGATCCCGGACTATTTCCGCGACCGCGCAATCAAAAACGAGCTAGCCTCGATGGTTCAGGCATTACTGAACCCTGATGAACCCGAGGAACCCGAGGAAGCATAAAGGAAGCATAAAGGAAGCATAAAGGAAGCATAAAGGAAGCATAAAACGCGACACGCTTGCTATGCCATTGAAAACGTGCACGGTTTCACCACGTGGTGAAACCTTCCACAACCTTAGTGGGCGGGGAGGTCAAAAACCTACAACCGATGGACGCGGGAACCGGTGCGGGTCGTCGCTGATTAGAATCATGACATGGCAGGCTTTGACCGCCTGTTCTAAAGTAATCGCCAAGTAATCAGATTTCATAGCGTCCGCGAAACGGTTCAGGTAACTTTTAACCGACCCACACCAGCGCCAACCCCTTGAAACCCCACACGCTGCCGCTCGCTCTGCGCCTCACCTTGAGCTGATTTCAGCCATCCGGCTTTAGGGGGAAATCATGGGGTTAGCAGGCTGCGCTGTCGTCATTTCGAAGCCTGCGGGCGAATTCGCTGCTGAAAGCGCCCTCCGCCGGCGCGGCTATCGTGTTTGCCTGCCGCTCTACCGCCGGCGCCTACGCGACGGCTACGTGGCGATGCGGCCTTTGTTTTCGCACTACCTGTTTGTGCTGCTCGACGTCGACGAACCTTGGGTAGCCATCCTGCACACCCCCTCGTAGTCGCGGCGATCAGGACCGAAAGCGAGGCTGGCACTTTCGACGATCGCGTGCGGGCGCCGGTCGGCGACGCGGCGACCGTCCGGCCAGGGGATCGGGTGAGGGTGGGCAGATGGTCCCTTTGCCGGGTTCATCACGACCCTACGCGAGGTCGACGAGCGCGGACGTGCACAGGCGCTGTTGAAGCTGTTCAACCGGGATGTGCCGGCCGAGTTCAGTCTGAAAACGCTCGCCGTCGTTCAGTCGGCCGCCTCGGCGACCGGGTCGACATCATCGTCACCGAAAAACGGGATCGATCGCCCCTCGCCATAGCCCGTGATGGCGGCCGCGTGCGCGATGTGCGCGGGGCACCAGGTCATGCCGTGCGCGACGGGTGCGCCGCAGTGGCGCGCCTCGACAAACCATTCGCACGGTCGCGTGGCGGGCGCTGGCGGCTCGCTCTTTTGCTGCCGCCAGGGCGGCACACCCCCCACTGGCGCAGATCTCGGCCTGGTCGGGTCGCGCCAGAAAGGAACGACCGTCACCACATCGTCGCGCGCGGCCGGCGCCTCGGGCTCGGGCTCGGGCGCTGCCGTGTCCTCTATCGGTTGCCGGGGCTCGACCTCGGGCTCGGGCGCTGCCGTGTCCTCTATCGGCCGCGGCGTGTCGAGCAGGGTCACTTCGACGCCCAGCTTCGCGGCCAGCCATGCCGCCGGGTCGATCCGCGCCGGGTCAAAGAGCAACCGCCCCGCCGGTCCTCTGGAGCCGCGCTTGCGGTAGGCGACCGAGAGAAACCCCCCGAATTTGCCTATATAGGACTCCTCTATAGGCGTTTTCGGGGGGTTTCTCCGATCCCGGCGGGCGGCGTCTTCCGCCGCCTTGGCGTTTTTGAATAGGTCGGGATAGCAGGCAAACTGATCGGCGTGGGTTGAGGGCACGGCCCCCCGGCTCCGCATGATGTCCTGCTCGCTCGGCTGGATCGCGTCCCACGTCGTGACCTCGTCGACCTCGATGCCGGGCAAGCAGATGTTCGTCAGGATGTCGATTTGCAGCGGCGTGTCGGCGGTGCGGTTGACGCCGCGCGGTCTGCCGACCGCGTGGATCAGCCCGGCCTCGGCGATCGACCACCTGACCGCCTCGACCAGAGGGTCGGGGTGCCGGTTGGCCTCGACCGCGCGCCCGCTGCCGTCGCGCATGCGGATGCCTTTGGTGATCCTGCGGTAGGGCGCATCGCCATTCGCGGCGGCGGGGATCTCCTCGATGTCGACGCCGAATAGCGCCCTGGCGATCCGCTCCACGGTTCTGGCGTTCGGCTCGGTCCTGCCGACGACGATCAGCAGCGCGACATCGCCCCACTGGTTCAAGCCTCTGACCGCGCCGTGATGGGCGAGCTCGACGTTCGCGGGCATGGCAACGTTTGACGGCGGCGACCAGCCGGCCTTCAGCGCCTCCTCGACATCCAGTTGACAGACGACCAGGGCGCGCTTGGGCGCAACCTCGGCGGCGCGGGTCTCAATGTAGTCGCGCAGGCGCTTAAGGTTGTTCCGCCGGGTCTTGTTGTGCGCCTCGTCCGCGTCCTCGCTCTCGATCAGCATATGACGGCTCATCGGCCTATCGGTGATCTGGCGGATGCGGACATGCGGCGGCATTGCCGCCTCGATGCGCGCCGGGTCGGGCATGGCTGGGAAAAACACCCGCGCGATCTTGGGGGCCATCGTCGCGTCGAGCAGCAGCGCCGGCCCCGCCCAGCTTTTGTGGATGGGGTTGCACCAGCTCATGCGCAGGCTGGGCTTGGGATCGTCCTTCGGGTGTACCGCCGCGTGATACGTCAGCCAGGGCGATCGCGCCGCCTGGGTTTCGAACTGCCTCCCCAGCAGCTCCCACAGCTTCATCAGGTCCAACACGCGCCGGTTATGCTTTCCAGCGATCTTGATCAGCCGCAGCGCCTCGGCCTGCGGCATGCCGGGCACCACGCCGTTGAGGATCGCCAGGCGGTGTTTTTCGAGGTTAAGCCCGAGCCTGATATCGTCCGCGGTCACCCCCGCCGCGATTAGCGCATCGAGCCTCAAAAAACCATCGGCGCCGGCGGTGATCGCGTCGTAAACCCGGTACGAGATCGCCCGCAGGTCGGCGGTTGCGTCGTCCGCGCCCTCCCTGGTGCGTCCGAAGGCGCGGCGGTTAACGAGCAGCTCGGCGAGGTCGAGCCAGGTGTCGTCCATCGCGGATCCGTGGAACGCCTCGTCGAGGATCAGCGCGGCGCCCGCCGGGATACATTCCGGCCGCTTCAGAAAAAGCAAAGCGTGCGGAACCAGCCAAGTGAGCGGCGGCTTCCGCTGCTGGCGCTGGTCGCCGCAGAGATGGGCAAGCTCGCATTCGTGGCCGTCACTGCGGCAGGCGTGGCGTTTGACACTGGCGCCCGCGTCGATGATCGCCGCGGCGAGCGAGGATTTTCGGCACATTTGCTCGGCGGGATTGGTTGGGTCGTCGGCCGATCTGCCGTAGTAAACGCGCGCCTCGACGCCCAACGTGGCGAGCTGACGCGCGACCTCCTCGCAGAGTTTGGTTGTCGGGCACGCCATGATGGTTGGCAGCTTTTTGCGCGCCCGCGGCACGATCGCCTCGACACAAGCGGCCGTCGTCTTGCTCAAGCCGACGCCGGCGAGGATGCCGCGGATGGTCGGCGGTTCACCCTCGCGCCAGGCTTCCGCTTCCGCCGCCCAGGCGCGCACCGCCGCGGCGACCGCACCGCGCGCCTCGTCGGCCGAGCCCATCGGCGGCGGATAGCTCGGCTCGATCGGTCGGGACTGCGCGTCGGCTTTTTCTTGCTCCTGCTCGCGGGTCCACTCGATCCATGCATCGAGGTCGCGGACGCGGTCCTCGATATAGGCGTCGGGATGTTTCGCGCGGTCGCGATGAGCCGAGCGGGTCGCCGCTTCCAAATCGGCTCGCAACCATTCGGCGTCGGTCTCTGCACCGTGCTCATAGAAGTAGCGGTAGATCGCGCTGCCGATCGGCCCGTGGAACCCGCGCCCGCCTTCGTGGTCGCCGATGTCGGCGCGATGCTGGGCGTAGCTCTGGCTCGGCGCGCCGGAAATGCCGCCGGCCGCCTGGCGCGCTTTCGCGGTCTCAATCGGCGGCAGCGTGATCTCGTCGCGGTCGCCCCGCCAAAGCCCGATGCGGCGCCTGGCAGGGACCGGGTCGACCACGTCTGCCTCGACAACCAGGGTCGCGGTGTAGATTGGTTGCGCGGGCGCGTAGATCTTGGGGTCGACCGGGCAGCCCTTGAACAACGCTTTCAGTTCGGCGTCCGACAGCGGGCGGTCCGACCAGTGGTAAAGCCGCAAGTTCAGACCGGGTTTGATCCCCTGGCCTGCGGTGAACTCATAGGCGACGGTCGCGCCGTGAAACTCGTCCGGCAGGTGGCTGACCGCAAATTCGACAGCAACATCGGGCTCATCGACGGCATTAAGCCAAGGTGGGCACGGGAGCGAGTCGAAGTCAGTGGGCACTACATACCGCGGTGCGGCGGCCAACGTCGCCGGTACTGGCACGCCGTTCTGGGTGCGCGACAGCGAAAGCTTGCGTGACCGTTGCCGGTTGATGCCGTCGATAGGCTCGCCGCGTACCATGGCCATGTCCCGCATGGGCGCGAGGTCCCAGAGATGGCTGTGGAATTCGTAGATGTCGTCGACCTGGACCTGGCCGATGCGGAACCACTTCGCGTAGTCGTACGGCCAGATTTTTACTGTCCCATCAGGGAGCCGCGATATCCGCTTCGCCAGCCACGCCCCGTCGAGGGCGGTCAGCAGCGTGACATTCTCGGCGGCCATGTCATGCCGACGGCGCAGCTAATCGCCGGGTGCGCTGCGATCGGGCGGCGTCTCATCCTCGCGCGAGCGAATAAACTCGGTCGGCGAGATGGTGATCCGCCGCGCCTTGCCAATCAGCACAGAACCGGAGATCGCCGGCATTCATCAGCCGGTAGACGGTGGCGCGGCTCAGTGGTCTCCGCGCCCCAGTCCCTGACCGTCCACGCCCGCTTTTGCAGCGGCACGACGCGTTTAAGGTACGCCACGGAAAGGCTCCCCTTAGTCTCTGGGAGCCTCTGATTGTAATCAAACTTCGGTATTCATTCAACAACTGGAAAATATTACTCTTCGCGAAACAAACAACGATCAACATGCATTCCAGTAATTCCCTAGTTAAAGATCTGCATGGTGTATTGTTTCATTTTACATAACAGCGCGAGGAATTTTCTCGCCAGCGGCAAAACGTCGGCGACTTGCGACGCCGGCTCGCGAAGTACCGCGCCCAGCTGTCCATGATCTGCCGCCGCTTCATCAGGAAGTCGCCGCGCTGGTAGGCCCGCTCGGTGCCGTCGCCGATCATATGGGCCAGCGACGCCTCGGCGATCTCGCGCGGGAAATTCGTCTGCTCGGCCGCCCAGTCACGAAACGCCGAACGGAAACCGTGCGCGGTGATCTCGCCCTTGCGACCGAGCTTCTCGATCGCGCGCATCGGCGCGTCGATACTGATCGGCTGGCCCGATACGCGCCCCGGAAAGACGAACTCGTTCTCACGCAACTCGGCTTGCCGTTCGAGGACCGCCATCGCCGCCGGCGACAGCGGCACGCGGTGATCGCGTCCGGCCTTCATCCGCTCGCCGGGGATTGTCCACACACGCGCGCCCATGTCGATCTCGTCCCACCGCGCGCCGACGACCTCGCCCGACCGCGCCGCCGTCAGGATCTGAAACTCAAGGGCGCGGGCCGATGTATCGGTGAGCTTGCGGAGGTCGACCATGAACTGGCCGACCTCGCGGTACGGCAGCGCCGCGCGGTGCACGACCGGAGCCACCTTCTTGCGGTGCGGCAGCAGCGTGTCGAGATGGCCTTTCCACCGCGCCGGGTTCTCGCCCTGGCGATAGCCGCGCACCTTTGCCCAATCGAGCACCATCTCGACGCGGTTGCGCACGTTGTTCGCGGTGACCGGCTTCATGGTCCAGATCGGCTCGATCGCCTGCATGACGAGCGGCAAGTCGACCGCCGCGACCGCGACGTCGCCAAACACCGGGAAGACATGCGTCGCGAGCGAGGCGAGCCAGGCCCGCCGCCATTGCGCCAGCCCGCTTCGTGCGCCGCGACATAGCGCTCGGCGCATTGCCGGAAGGTCAGCGCCGTCGCCGCGGCGCCGCGCGTCTTGTTGCGCTGATCGATCGGATCGATCCCATCGGCGACCAGTTGGCGCATCTTGCGCGCCCGCTCGCGCGCCTCGGCGAGCGTGAAGGTCGCGACGCGAGCCGAGCCCCATGTCGCGCTTACGGCCGGCGATGGCATAGCGGAACACCCAGCTTTTTGATCCGGTCTGGCTGACTTGCAGGTAGAGCCCGCCGCCGTCACAATAGAAGCCGCGAGTTTTCAGCGACTGCACTCGCCGGCTCGACAGCGGGCGCGCGTAGCGTGGCAATGGTATCTCCTATCCTAATCGTATCCATATATTAGCATGAGTTTTGAGAGATACAATGAGACACAACGAGACGCCAATCGCGACCAGCTATCTTTCAAGAGATCAATGCGTTATGGAACGCACTGAGACGCGAGGAGGCGTAGCAATCATGAAGGTCGGTTTTATCGGGCTCGGCATGATGGGCAAGGGCATGGCGGCCAACCTGCAGAAGGCCGGGCACCAGCTCGTCGTGCATGATATCCGGCGGGCAGCGGCCGAGCCCTATCTGGCGAACGGTGCCACCTGGGCGGACAGCCCAAAGGCGGTCGGCGAGCAGAGCGAGGTCGTGTTCACCTCACTGCCGGTACCGGCCGATGTCGAGGCGGTGGCGCTCGGCCCCAACGGGCTGATAGAGGGCATGAAGCCGGACACCGCGTTTTTTGACATGTCGACCAATTCGGTCTCGGTGGTGCGCAAGCTCAACGCCGCCTTCGCCGAGAAGAACCTTTACATGCTGGATTCGCCGGTGAGCGGCGGACCCGGCGGCGCCGCCAGCGGCAAGATGGCGATCTGGGTCGGCGGCGATCAGCAGCAGTTCAACCGGTACGCCGCGGTGCTCGGCGCGATGGGCGACCAGGCGGCCTATATCGGCCCGAGCGGCGCCGGCACGATCGCCAAGTTGGTGCACAACTGCACCAGCGCAGTGATGAATGTCGCGCTCGCCGAAGTCTTCACGATGGGCATCAAGGCCGGGGTGCCGCCGCTCGACCTGTGGGAGGCGGTGCGTCAGGGCGCGACCGGCCGGCCGCGTACCTTCGATCGGCTCGGCAAGTTCCTCGCCGGTCAGTACGACCCGGCGGATTTCGCGCTGCGCCTGCTGCACAAGGACGTATCGCTCGCGGTCGGCCTGGGCAAGGAGGTCGGCGTGCCGATGCGCCTGGCGAACCTGGCGCTCGAAGAGCTGACGGAGGCGATGACCCGCGGCTGGGGGCAGCGCGACAGCCGCGTCGGCATGCTGCTCCAGGTCGAGCGCTCCGGGATCGAGCAGCCCAAGGAAGACATCAACAAGATCAATGCGATCATCGCCGACAAGAGCAAGTGACGATGTAAGGCCGGAACGGCCTTACATCGTCATACCGGCCCACGGGTCCGCGCTTTGCGCGGCCCGAGGGTAAACTCCAGCCGGTATCCACTATCACGCACGAGGAAAAGGATGATGGCCGCCGCGCTCGCCCCATACCACGTCGAGGCCTTCAACACCGCCAAGGTCTCGGAGAACAAGATCCACGACGATGAGGTCGCGCGGAAGTTCGGCTTTGGCGGCGGGCTAGTGCCGGGCGTCGATGTCTACGCCTATATGAGCCACCAGCCGGTCGAGCGCTGGGGGCGCGCCTGGCTCGAACACGGCTCCGCCGAGTGCCGTTTCTCGAAGCCGGTCTATGACGGCGACCGCGTCACCGTGAACGCGAGCGAGAACGACGGCAGTCTCGGCATCAAACTCGAATGCCGCGGCATCCTCTGCGCCACCGGCATGGCCGCCTTGCCCGCCCCCGGTGCCCCGCCGCCGCTCGCGGACTTCGAGAAGGTCGCCGAAAGCAAGAGCCGACCGGTTGCGGACGAGAAGTCACTACCGGTCGGCGCGTGGCTCGGCATGGAGCCGGTGCACGCAACGCCCGAATTGACGGCGGAGTACTTGGTCAACGTGCGGGAGACCTCGCCGCTCTACGCGAAAGAGGGGCTCGTTCACCCCGTCGTCGTGCTTCGGATGTGCAATTTCGTGCTGACCCGCAACGTCACCTTCGGGCCATGGATGCATGTCGGCAGCAAAATCCAGCATTTTGCCGCCGCGCGCGTCGGCGACTCGCTTGGCGTGCGCGCCCAAATCACCGGTAATTACGAGCACAAGGGCCATCTCTTCGTCGATATCGACGCGCTCGTCGTCGCTGACGATATCCGGCCGATCGCCCGGGTGGCGCATGTATCGATATATCGTCCAAGGCAGCTTGCGGCTGCGTGAAAACGAACGACGCCAGCAAAACGTTCCATCTGACAGAAATAGATTTTTCGGGAACACGCAACGGCACCGGTGCGTTATCGAGACTATAGTTTTAGTAACAAGAAAAGGTGACGTCATGAAAACGCTTCTGGGCGCCCTGGCCGCGATCATGCTCCTCGGCGCCGCAACCGCGGTTCCTGCTCAAGCGGCCTGCTGGGGTACGCCGTGGGGTGTTCGCTGCTCGCATTGGGACGGCGGCCATTATTGGCACCACCCGCATTACTGGCACAACGGTTGGTAGCCTTTAACACCGGGCGTTCACGCCCGGACCGATAAGAATTCCGTCTTAATTCCGGCGGCGCTGACCGAGTGTTTGCGCCGCCGTTTTTTTGTTTGGAGACGGCTCCCCTGTGAAGTTAGCAGGAAAAATTCAGAAGTTAGCGGGAACGGGAAACGGGCCCGTTGCGTATTTTTACGCGTCTCGTTTTCGTCAGACCGAAAAGGTGACGTTATGAAACTCATTCTCTGCACTCTCGCGGCTATCCTGCTGGTCGGCGCCCTGACCGTCCACCCGGCCGACGCGGCCTGCTGGTGGAATGGCTGGGGCTGGCGATGCGGCCCGGGCTGGGGCTGGCACCATCCGTATTGGCATGCCCATTGGGGCTATTGGCACGGCGGCGGGGGCTGGCACGGCGGCTGGCACCACTGGCGCCATTGGTAGGCGTTGGCGTCTATTTCGGGTTGGCGGCGGAGGGGTGGAACAACGCCTCCCCGTCAAGCCGAAAGGCGCCGATCGCCTCCTGTCCGGGCGGGGTGGCAAGCCATGCCGCGAGCCAATGCGCCGGGGCAAGTTTGGCGATCGGGTGTTTCTCCGGGTTCAGCTCGATCACGTCGTAGCGATTGAGCAGCTCGGGGTCGCCCTCGATCGCGATCTTCAGCGGTGCTTTGTTCTTGAAACTGATCCAGGTGCCGCGATCGGCGATCGTGTAGGCGGGCATAGCCGCCGCGGCGTTGAGCGCGGCGCCCATGCCGCCGCCGATATCGCGGTACCATTTCCCGGCGCCGAGCTTCGGATCGATGCCGACCGCCTTCCACAGACGTAATTCGAGCGCGTTGGTGCCGCTTTTGTCGCCGCGCGAGACGAAGGGCGCCTCGGCTCCCGCGATGCCGACCAGGGCCGCCTTGATGTTATGTCCCCCGGCCACATGTGCGGGATCGTCCTTGGACCCGACGAGAATAAAGTCGTTCCAGGCGATCTGGCGGCGATTGATGCCGTTGCCGTCGTCGATGAATTTCTGCTCGGCCTCGGGGTCGTGCACCAGAACGATGTCGACATCGCCACGCCGTGCGGTGTCGAGCGCCTGCCCGGTGCCGAGCGCCAGCACCCGCACGGTGACCCCGGTGGCTTTGGTGAACTCCGGCAGGATGGCGCCCAGCAGTCCCGAATTGTCGACCGAAGTGGTCGAGGCAAGGACGATCGTCGTCTCGCCCGGCGCATCCGCGGCGCGCGCCGGCTGCGCCGTGCAGAGCGCCAAAAGAATCGCAATGTACTTCGCGCGCATGTGACGGCGCTCCTCCCATCAATTGTTCCGCCCGGCCAGGGCGAAGGCGGTTGCGCAGATCATCACCGTGATCCCGATCAGCACCAAGCCGAGACCGAGGGCCAGCGGCAAATTGCCCTTCATCGTTTCGAGCACGATCGCCGTCGTCATCGTGCGGGTGTAGCCGGCGATGTTGCCGCCAACGATGATGATGGCGCCGACCTCCGACATGGTGCGGCCCAGACCGGCGAGCGCCGCCGTCAACATCGGCGCGCGCGCCATCGCGATCAGCGCCGGCATCGCGCGCAACCGGCTGGCGCCGAGGTCCATCAGCGCATCCCCGTAGGGGACCCAGTATTCCTCGGCGGCGCGATGCGCCAGCGCGGTGATGATCGGCAACGCCAGAACCGCCTGGGCGATCACCATCGCCTCCGGCGTGAACAGCAGGTCGAAGCGGCCGAGCGGCCCCGAATGCGACAGCAGCAAATAGAGCGCAAGGCCGACGACGACCGGCGGCAGTCCGAGCAGTGCGTTGGCGGCGACGACGATCGCGGCGCGTCCCGGGAACCACCAGATCGCCAAGGCGGTCCCGAGCGGCAGGCCGAAGACGGTCGCCAACGCGGTCGCCGACAGGCTGACCGACAGCGACAGGCCGATGATCTGCCAGAGCTCCCGGCTCGCGAACGCGTCTGACAGGGTTGCAAAATCGCTCACCGAACCGGCCCGGCTAGCCCACTAGTATGGCTACCCTGCCGCATTGCGAACGGCAAGATTGGGTTTGGGAGTGGAACGAATGAGGGATGTGTTGCGCGCCGCACTCGTCGCGGCCGCCGTCGTGGTGTTCGGTTGCGGCACGGCTTGGGCGCAGAAGCAGGGCGGCGTCCTGCGCGTCTATCACCGCGACAGCCCCGCGAACCTGTCGATTTACGAGGAAGGCACGATCTCGGTCGTCGCGCCGGCGATGGGGATTTTCAACAACCTCGTCGTTTTCGACCCCAACCAGAAACAGAACCGCATCGACGACATCGTCCCCGATCTCGCCGACGGCTGGTCGTGGAACACCGAGGGCACCGAACTCACCTTCAAGCTGCACCCCGGCGTCAAATGGCATGACGGCAAGCCGTTCACCGCCAACGATGTCAAATGCACCTGGGACCTGCTGCAAGGTAAGGCACAGGACAAGCTGCGGCTCAACGCACGCGAGGCGTGGTGGCTCAACCTCGACCATGTGAGCGCCGACAGCGATCTGCAGGAGACGTTCCACCTGAAGCGGCGGCAGCCCTCCTTTATCGCGCTGCTCGCCTCGGGCTTTACGCCGGTCTACCCGTGCCATGTCACGGCATCGCAAATGCGGCAGCACCCGATCGGCACCGGCCCGTTCAAATTTGTCGACTTCAAGCCCAACCAGTCGATCAAGGTCGAACGCAACCCCGATTACTGGAAGAAGGGGCTGCCCTATCTCGACGGCATCGAGTGGACGATCATCCCCAATCGCTCGACCGCGATCCTGGCCTTTATCGCCGGCAATTTCGACATGACCTTCCCCTACGAGGTCACGATCCCGATGCTGAAGGACGTGCACAGCCAGATGCCGTCGGCGGAGTGCGAGACCGGGCCGCTCAATGTCGCGCCCAATCTGCTGATCACCCAGAAGCCGCCCTTCGACAATATCGATTTGCGCAAGGCCATCGCGCTGTCGATCGACCATAAATCGCTCATCGACATTCTCGGCGAGGGCCAGGGCGACTTCAGCACCGCAATGCTGCCGGGCCCGGAAGGCATCTGGGGCATGCCGAAGGAGATGATGCAGACGCTGCCCGGCTACGACCCCGACGTCGCCAAGAACCGCGCCGCCGCGCAGGAGCTGATGAAGAAGGCGGGCTATGGGCCCGACAAGCATCTCGCGGTAAAGATTTCGGCGCGAAACTTGGCGATCTATCGCGATCCGGCATCGATCCTGATCGACCAGCTCAAGAACATCTGGATCGACGGCGAGATCGAGCTGGTCGAGACAGCGCAATGGCTGCCCCGCCTAGTGCGCTCGGACTTCGTAATGGCGCAAAGCCTCGTCGGCAGCGGCCTCGACGACCCCGACCAGAATTTCTACGAGAACTACGTCTGCAATTCGAACCGCAACTACACGCACACCTGCGACCACGACTGGGACAAGCGGGTCGACGAGCAGTCGATGGAGCCTGATCCGCAAAAGCGCAAGGAGATGGTCTGGAAGCTCGACGCCGATTTGCAGCAGCGCGTGGTGCGGCCGATCCTGTACGCGATGCGCCAAGCCACCTGCTGGCGGCCCGAGGTCAAGGGCGTCAAGCTGATGTCCAACAGCATCTACAACGGCTGGCGGTTCGAAGACGTGTGGCTGGATAAGTAGCGCTCCGGCATTCGACGGTGGGGAGTGGACACGGCGGCTTTGGTTTCGCATTATCGCTACCGATGATAGTAAGAACCTTGCTGCTGTTCGCGCTGCTGGGCCTTGCCGCCTGCGCCGAGACCGCCACCGAAACCGCCAGCATCCCCGCGGGCGTCGACCCCGCCGGTTGGCGACTTTCCTCCGGGAAGGTGCCGTCAAAGGCGGAATTCACCGCCCTCTCGGCGACCTGTGCGGCCAAAGGCGGCGAGGCGGAGATCTGCTTCAAGGAACTCGGACTGAAGCGGGTGCCGTAATCATCTATTTGCCCATCCCGGCGAAGGCCGGGACCCATTTTTCAACCGTCCGAGCGTCTGAGACATGGGCCCCGGCCTTCGCCGGGGTGGTCCCGCTCACTCCAGCAACTCGGTTAGGCGGGTGATGATGCGGTCCGGCTTGATCGTGCAGCCCGGCGGCAGGCCGACGCCGTAGCCGTCGTGCCAGATCGCATGGATGCCGAGGCGTTGCGGGCCAACGACCTCCCATTCGAGATTGTCGCCGACCATCCAGGTCTCGTGCGGACCGACGCCGAGCACTTCCATCGCGTGCGTATAGGCGCGATCCTCGGGTTTGCCGAAACCGTGCTCGCCTTCGATTTGAATATGGTCGAAGCGATGTTCGAGCGCGAAGCGCACGACCTTGGCACGCTGCGGCACGGCGGCGCCGTTGGTGATCAGCGCCAGCTTGACGCCGAGTTCCTTGAGCCGGTCGAGCGTCTCGTGCGCATCGGGAAACATGTGGAGCTCGGCGTCGTGCAACGCCTCGTATTTGTCGGCAAGCTCGTCGCCGATCTCGCGCGGCGGCATCTTGACGCCGCGCACAATGAGAGCCTCGAACGCATCGGCGACGATCTTGCGGCGCGCCTCGCCGATGCGGTGCCGCCAGTACAGGTGGCGGCTGGGATCGGCCCAGAGATCGCGTGATGCCTCCTGGATCGCGTCGACGATCACCAGCGGCGCGACCGGCGCAAAATGTGCCGCGGCGGCGCCTATCGTCCGCTCCCACTGCGATTGCGACGGGCCGAACGCCACCAGCAGCGTGTCGTCGAGGTCGAAGAGGATCGCGGTCGGGAGGTTCATGTAAGCGGCGTCGCTTGCGGCACGGTTTGCCAGAATTCGGGGTCGTGGCCGAAGAAGATGCGCGCGCCGCCGCGTTCGAGCGCTTCGAGCTTGTCGAGCGCGGCGAGCATCGCGTCCTTGTCGTAGGCGAAACGCGGCAGGCGGCGCTCGCGCAGCGTCCGGCAGAAATAGCAGGCATCGGCGGCGAGCACGATGTCGCCAGTGTCGAGCCTCACCTTAAGCGATTGGTGCCCCGGCGTATGGCCATGGGTCGGCAGGCAGACCACCGAACCGTCACCGAAGACATCGTGCTCGCCATCGACGAGGCGGAGCTTGTGTCCGAGGTCGAAATCGCGCGGATTGAACCCGCGCTTTTCGAGGGCGTCCGGGGCCATGCCGGCCTCCCATTCGCGGCGCTGCACCAGTAACGTCGCGTTGGGAACGAGCGCGTTGCCGCCGCAATGGTCGAAATGGAAATGCGAGTTGATCAGGAGATCGATTTTTGCCGGGTCGCGATCGATCGCTTCGAGCCGGGTGCTGACCTCCTCGCCGGGCTGCAAACCGATCTCGAAAAGATTGGTCAGCCGTTCGCCGAGCCGCCCGGCCGGGTCGTGCCCGCAATCGGGGTGCAGCCCGGTATCGAACAGCGCGCGGCCTTTCGGGTGCTCGATGAGGAACACCGGGACCGGCACGGTGATGTTGCCCTGGCCGCCATCCATCAGCCGGCCAAACTCGCCGGTGACGGTGCCGCAGGTGAAAGCGAAGAGCTCGACCGACATCGCGCACCTAAACCGGGATGTCGCCTTGCAGCATGACCCGGTACATGTAGCGGAGCTGCGTCATGTCGTAATCGCCGTTGGCCTTGTGCAGCAGACAGCGATTGTCCCACATCACCACGTCGCCGGGCTGCCAACGGTGCCGGTACTGGTACTCCTCCTGCACCGCATGGTCGAGCAGCTCATCAAGCAGCGGCAGGCCCTCCCTGTCGTCGATGCCGACGATGCCTTCGGTGCGGATCGGGTTGAGGTAGATCCCCTTGCGGCCGCTCTCGGGATGAGTGCGGACCAAGGGGTGCGCGACCGAATCCGGGACCTTCGCGCCATCGGGCAGAGCGATCAGCTTTCGATCGCTGTACCGGCTCTGATAGACGTGGATCGCCTTGGCATCGGCGATCTTCGCCTTCATCACCGGCGAGAGCCCGTCGTAGGCCTCATGCATGTTGACATACTGCGTGTCGCCGCCACGGTCGGGCAGGCTCACCGCACAAAGGATCGTCGCCTTGGGCGGCGCGACGGCATTGGAATGATCGGTGTGGTAGCCGGCGCCGGCGATATAGCGCGAGCCGTCCGGGTATTTGTCCTCGTTCGAGATGTAGTGGATCAGCGGGCATTCGGGCAGCGCGAACTTGGTATTGTGCTGCTGCAGCACCTCGCCGAATTGCTGCATGGCGGCCAGGAGCTGCGCCGGGGCCAGCTTCTGGCCGCGAAACACTAGCACCGAACGGTCGACAAAGGCCTGGTTGAGCCGCCGCGCGGTCGCGGCGTCCATCGGCTCGCGCAAATCGAGGCCGCGCACCTCGGCGCCAGTATGCGACGACAGCCGGTCGATCGCGTAGTCCTGAACCGCGCTCGTCATTCGGCGGCCGCGAGCTGGGCGGCGGAGGATTTGTGGCCGCTCTGGTGGAAGTAGTTGGCGCGGTAGAATTCGAGCACCAGATCGCGATACACGGTCGGCGCGTAGCGCGCCGGATCGTCGGCGGAGACGCAGCTCGGCAGGCATTCGATCGTCGCGTTGGGATTTGGCGAGTGGAAATAGGCGACCGAATAGCGGTCGGTGCCGCTTTCGTTGAGCACGCCGTGCGGCGTCGACAGAAAGCGGTCGTTCGAAAAGCGCCGCATCATATTGCCGAGATTAATGAGGAAGGTGCCCTCGATGATCGGCGGCGGGAACCACTCGCCGCTCGGCAACCGCACCGCGAGGCCCGGCACGTCGGTGCGGGCGAGCGCGGTCATAAAGGAATTGTCGGTGTGCGGCGCCTGGCCGAAGAGGTTGTCCTCGTCGGGGTCCTGCGGCGGGTAATGCAGGAAACGCAGATTGTGGTGGCCGTCATTGGCGAAAAGCGGCGCGAAGGTCTCGGCCGGCGCATCGAGCGCCAGCGCGAAGGCCGGCAACATCCGGTCGCACATCGCCCCCAGCGTCTTGAAATAGGTCACCATCGGCGCGCGGATGTCCGGCAACGACGACGGCCATTGGTTGCAGCCGCGTAGCGGCACCTTCGCGGCGACCTCAGGATGGTCGGGCGTGCGGTCGTGGCTGATGAAAAAACTCTCGTTCTGGTTCGGGCGGGTCGCCTTGTGCACGGTCGAGGCGCCTTGCACCGAGGCGTTCATCGGCATGTAGCCGATGTTCCAGTCGTTGAGGCTCAGCGCTAGCTTCTCGTCCATCGGCAGCGCGTGGAAACGGCGCGAGGCAGCGAAGGCCGCGTCGATGACCGATTCGGGGACGTCATGGCCGGCGATGTAGAAGAAGCCGACATTCTCGCAGGCATGGCGGACTTGCGGCACCAGCCGCTCCAGCGCACCGGGCTCGCCGCGGAAATACGGGCCGTAATCGATCACCGGGATCTGCGACGCCGCCGCGGCGTAATCCTTGACGCCTTCGGCCTTGAACAGGTTCATCCTTCGCCCTTCCACGTCAGCCATCACAACTATAGCCGAGCCGTGACGGCCCGTTGGCTGTTTTCGCTGATATCTGCAAGGAATCTGACAGCCAGCGTGGCCGGGCCGAAGCCATCGGTCGCGTAAGATGATGGCGGGCAATTTTGGCGTTTTTAGCGTCGACGGATCCGCTCTATCGTCACTCCGGCGAAAGCGAAAGCCGGGGTCATCTTTCAAGGCCCGTAACGGCTGACGCCTGGATCCCGGCCTCCGCCGGGATGACGGTAAGAGAGGTGGGCATGTCGGTCGTCACAGTCGAGCAGCGTGGGCCGGTTTCGGTCATCGCGATCAATCGCCCGGAAAAGCTGAACGCGATCAACAAGGCGGTGGCGGTCGGGCTGCAGCTGGCGTTTGGCGAATTCGACCGGTCGGAACAGCGGGTGGCGATCCTCACCGGCACCGGTGGGAAGGCGTTTTCGTCGGGCGCCGATGTGACCGATCTGCCGGAATTGTGGCGCTGCGTGCCGACGGTCGGGATCAGGACCGAGAAGCCGATCATCGCCGCGGTGTCCGGCTGGTGCATCGGCGGCGGGCTGGTGATGGCGATGATGTGCGACCTGCTGGTCGCGGCGGACAATGCGCGGTTCTCCTATCCCGAGGGCAAGGTCGGGATCACCGGCGGGATGATCGCCGGGCTCGCAGCGCGCATCCCGCACAAGATCGCGATGGAACTGATGCTGCTCGGCGAGCCGATCAGCGCGGCGCGGGCCTATGAAGTCGGCTTTGCCAACCGCATCGTCCCCGCCGGTAGCGAGGTCGACGAGGCGGTGGCGATGGCCGAGAAGATCGTCGACCTGGCGCCGCTGGCGCTGGCGGCGATGAAGCGATTCGTCAATGACGGGGTACTGCCGAAGGGACCGGCCGAACTGGCGGCGCGTTACGGCGCGGAACTGGGCGCGGTGCGCAACAGCGAGGACGCCGCCGAAGGCGTGCGGGCTTTCCGCGAAAAACGCCGTCCGCGGTACCAGGGGAGATAGGCGGAAGAAGGGGTTCGGATCAGGGGTGCCGATGCCGGCAATCCTGGTATCGCCTCCCCTGGACTTGATCCGGGGGTCTACGTCTTTCGGCGCCAAGCCCGCGGGAGGAAGACGTAGATGGCCGGCTCGAGCCCGGCCAAGGGGCAGGCGGAAGTAAGGGAGCTAGGCGGCGAAGAGATGGAAACCCTTGGCTTTTTCGAGGCGGGCCGCTTCGCGGGCGGCGTTGTAGTCGCGCAGCGCGGCTTGGTCGGATTCGGGAACGGCGGCATGGGTCGGCACCGCACAAGCGGTCGGGCAGCGGGTAATGCCCTTCTTGCGCATGAACTCGGCGATCAACGCGTCCTGCTCGTTCTGAGACATGGGGGGTATCTCCTCAACCCTTCGATTAACCCTAACGCTGACGCATTGGTTACATCCCGATCGGTTAACAACGCGTTAGAGCGAAACCTCCGCTAAAATTTCTTCATTCGCGCGCGTCGGCCAGTGCTGTGGCTTTCGGAGGGTTAGAGACGTTATAGTTTGCTCAAGGCACAGAAGAGGGCCCGGTTTGCCCAAATCCGACGTAACCATTCGCTTCTGGGGCGTCCGCGGCAGCATCCCCTGCCCCGGGCCGGAGACGGTCCGTTATGGCGGCAACACCTCGTGCGTCGAGATCCGCTGCGGCCGGCATCTGCTGGTCTTTGACGGCGGATCCGGGCTGCGGCCGTTAGGACGCGCGCTGCTGGCGCACGGGCGGCCCGTCGATATCGACCTTTTCTATACGCATACGCATTTAGACCACATTGTCGGGCTGCCGTTTTTCGCGCCGGCCTACTCGGCCGGAACCCGCATCCGCTTCTGGGCCGGCCACCTCAAACCCATGGGATCAGACATCAAGGCGGTGCTGAGCCAGATGATGTCGGCACCGCTCTTCCCGATCCCGATCGATGTCCTCACCGCCAAGCTGGAATTCCGCGACTTCTCAGCCGGCGAGACGTTCAACCCGTATAACGGCGTCAAGATGATTACCGCGCCGCTCAACCACCCCGACGGCGCCACCGGCTATCGCATCGAATACGGCGGAAAGGCGATCGCCTACATTACCGATACCGAGCACCACGCCGGGCAGAGCGATCCCGAGGTGCTCAAGCTGATGAACAACGCCGACGTAGCGATTTACGACAGCACCTATACCGATGAGGAATACCCCGCGCACCGCCACTGGGGCCATTCGACCTGGGAGGAAGGCGTGCGGCTCGCCAAGAAGGCGCACGTCAAGCAGCTGGTGATCTTCCACCACGATCCCGGCCATAACGACGAGATGATGGACCAGATCGCCGCCGACGCCGCCCAGGCCTACCCGGGCACGATCGTCGCGCATGAAGGGCTGATGCTGCAGCCTTAGCCGGCGCCCTGCGCAGATCTATAAAGCCGGCAATCGGCATTAAAACGACCCATCGAAACCTTCCCTTCGCCCCCCGGTAAAATTATGATTTGCTTCGGCGCGTATAACGTGGTGAGAGGCGCGTGTCCGAGGCCGCCGAGCCGCAGGAAGCCAGTCCGAATGCCGAACCGGAAGCCGGGCCGTCGGCCAAGCCGGAAGCGAGCCCTGAGACCGCGCCAACTCGCCGTCGCCTGCGGATGCAGACCAGCGTCAACGCCTATTCCTTTGCCTGCGGCGTCGCGGCGATCGTTTTTCTTACCAAAGCCGCCAGCTTTCTCACACCGTACAAACTTTATTTCACCTTCTCGTCGTTTCTCTATGGCGACACGAGTGTTTTTCGCTGGGAATCGCTGGCGACCAAACTGGCGATCCCGTGTTTTGTTGGTTTCTGTCAATATTTTTTGCCGTTCCACTGGATGCTCATGACCGACGGCAGCAAGGTCAGTTATCGCGTTCTCTATCGTTACCTGTCCCGCCAAGCGACGCTGACGGCTCGGCTGACCGGCTTTTTCGGTGCGTTGTTGATGGCCTGGCCGATCATCGTGTACTGGGACATCGTCGTCGTCCCCGACAGGATCGGGCTCAAGCTGCCGTTTCTCTTTGTCTACGGATTGTACTTCATCGCTTACGCGTATTTCGCCGATCTGGGCATCGAACTGGCCAGGTTGACGCTGCGGTCAAGATTACCGCTGGCCGAAACCGTTGGCACTACGGGGCGGCTCCGCGGTCTCGAAAGCATTCGCAAGTCGCTAATGGGGGTGATCACCAGCGGCGTCGCGACCTATCTGGCGTCTCGACTTGGCTCGGCTCCGTAACTGGCAGCTCGGCGAGTTTTTGGCGCTCGCCGCCGTCTCTGCCTTGTTTATGCTGACGGCCGCATTCGAGCCGTTCAACAACGAGCAGAACTTCGCGATCGAGGACCCGGCGAAGGTCGTTCCGGGTCATCTCAATCTCGGCCAGCGGCTCGGCTATGCGATCCTGGTGGGTGGCGGGATCGCAACGATCAACGGCCCCGATTTACCAGGTGCTGCGGCAAAGATGCAGCCTGTGCGCGATTGGACCTCCGGTTCCAATCTCACCCTCAGCCAATTATTCAAGAGTTGCGTGGCGAACGGTGCAACAGAATCCGGAGATCAGGCCGTCGACATATGGGCGCTGACCGCCTCGATCATCGCCGCCGAGGCATTCAACCGGGGCGAATTTGATCGACGGCTGGAATTTCTCTTCGGCCGCGCCGCCGCGTTCCTTACCGGAGCGGCCCCGGATTTGTCGTATGGCTTGCCGCAAATCAGGCTGTCGCGCGTGCGCGACCTGCTCCATCAGGAAGGGCTGCCTGACCGGCTTTCGGGAGACGATCTGCTCGCCATTCTGGAGAATAATTGCACTGCCATGTCGCTCGCCGCGCGGCTCGTCAAAAATTTGTTGGACGACGTTAGAAAAACCGATCCTGGACTCAGTATCGATCAGGTCATTGTCAAAACGGCGCTGACCTACAATGGCGCCGAGTTCGATAACCAGTAGTTCGTTTCTTTATTCGGAAGCGGTAAAAGGCGCCTACCATTTGCTGACGGATAACGTATCGGCGGATTTGGCGGCAGATGAAATGGTGCCGGATTCAGGAACAACCCGATTTTGCATTTATTTTGGTCGAGCAATTTGGGTCGGGGCGCCGGATGTGATGTCGGGCTGGCGGAATGCCGTCGCACAATCCGCCCCGGATCTGCCGCCAGCCGCGGACGCGCCCTCGCCGCAATCCACAGCGCCGCTGGTTCCGGCTCCGGCGGCGCCGAATAAATCGGCCAAGGCTCTTTTGCCGCCAGCGTCGCCGCCCGCCAAGGCTCTTCCGCCACCCTTGCCGCCCTCTAAGTCGTTCATCCCCAGCGCACCACCGCCCGTGGGAATCCCACCGACCACGCCAACCCCAGATGCCATCCCGGAAAATGCCCGGGTCACCGTGTCATTATGGACCGAAGAGCGCTCGCCCAAGGCCTTCACCGACGAGCTGAACCGGGCGCGAGCAGGCTGGATTGTCGATCAGTTCACGCAGAATGCGAAGCTGCCGCGCGACCAGGTTACTGTTCGGTATCTCTCCGCTCGGACCGGCACGGCACTCAGCTGCGGCGAAGAAATGTCGGCGACGGACTCGGTCGCCTACATCCAAATTTCCATCGGCCACTAAGCCCGTCAGTGATACGGGTCGGCGGCGTCGCGCAGGCCATCGCCAAAGAAGTTGAAGGCGAGCACCGTGATGATCACCGGCACCACCGGCAGCATCAGCCAGGGGTAGAGCGCGACGACGCTGATGTTTTGCGAGTCGCCCAACAGCACCCCCCAGCTGGTGATCGGCGGGCGCAGGCCGAGGCCGAGAAAGGACAGCGCGGTCTCGCCGAGGATCATGCCGGGGATCACCAGCGTCGCCGAGGCGATCAGGTGGCTCATAAAGCTCGGCAACAGATGGCGGCCGATGATGCGCGCCGGGGTCGCGCCCATCAGCACCGCGGCGGTGCAGAAATCCTCCTCGCGCAGCGACAGCAGCTTGGAGCGCACCGCGCGCGCCAGATGCGTCCACTCGATCATGCCGAGGATCATCGTGATGCCGAAGTAGACGAGCAACGGGCTCCACGTCACCGGCAGGATCGCGCCCAGCGCCATCCATAGCGGCAGGTGCGGAAACGACTGCACGACCTCGATGCCGCGCTGGATCAGGATGTCGGTCCAGCCGCCGTAATAGCCGGCGATACCACCGATGATGATGCCGAGCGTAAAGCTGACCATGACGCCCAACAGGCCGACGGTGAGCGAGATTCGCGCCCCGTAAACAATGCGCGACAGCAGATCGCGGCCGAGCCGGTCGGTGCCGAGCAGGAACAGCTGACCGCCCTGCGCCGGACAGATCAGGTGGAGGCTCATGGGGATATAGCCCCAGAACAGGTACTTGTCGCCGTGGCACAGGAAGCGGACCGTCTGATGCTTCGCCGGGTTCGGCGTGTAGACCCGCTGCAGCTTGGTCATGTCGAGGCGGTAGTCGTAGCCGTTGACATAGGGGGCCACGAGACTGCCGTTCTCGTCAAAGATGTGCACCTTTTGTGGCGCGGCATAGATGAAATCGGTGTTGCGGGTATCGACCGCGTAGGGGGAGAGAAACTCGCTGACCAGGGTCGTCGCGTACATCGCCAGCAGCAGAAAGCCCGAAGCGACCGCCACCCGGTGGCGCAGCAGCCGCCACCACATCAGCCGCCATTGCGACGCCTGGTTGTAGCGCTCCTGGTTCGCGGTCATCGCCTCGACCGACAGCGGGTCGAACGGCGCCGGCGAGACGTAATGCGGCAGCGGGTCGAGACTCCCGCCAAGCTCCTTGGGCCCACGCCGGTCGTGCGGGTCGAGCGTCAGGTCGGTCATGCGCGGCGCCCCGATTGCAGCCGAATACGCGGGTCGAGCGTCGCCAGCGCGAGGTCGGAGATGAACACGCCGATCACCGTCAGAAACGACATAAACATCAGGAATGAGCCGGCGAGGTACATGTCCTGGCTGCGCAGCGCGTCGAGCAGCATCGGCCCGGTGGTCGGCAGCGACATCACAACCGAGACGATCACCGCGCCCGAGATCACATGCGGCAGCAGCGAGCCGATATCGCTGATGAACGGGTTGAGCGCCATGCGCAGCGGGTATTTGAGCAGCACCTTCAGCGGGTGCAGTCCCTTGGCGCGAGCGGTGACGACGTATTGCTTTTGCAGCTCGTCGAGCAGATTGGCGCGCAGCCGACGGATCATGCTGGCGGTGCCGGCGGTGCCGATGACGATGACCGGGATCCAGATATGGGCGAGCAGCGAGCCGACCTTACCCCAGCTCCATGGCTGGTTCTGGTATTGCGGGTCCATCAGCCCGCCGACCGAGATGCCGAACCAGACATGGGCGAGATACACCAGCACCAGCGCCAGCAGGAAACTCGGTGTCGCGAGCCCGAGAAAGCCGAGAAAGGTCAATCCATAATCGCCCATACTGTACTGGTGGGTCGCCGAGTAGACGCCGATCGGGAACGCGACGACATAGGTAAAGATGATCGTTGCCACCGACACGAAAAAAGTCAGCATCAGCCGGTCGCCGACAACTTTGTTGACCGGCAGGTCGTAGAGGAACGAATACCCCATGTCGCCCCGCAGCAGGTTGCCGATCCAATAGACGTATTGCTGCCAGAGCGGCAGGTCGAAGCCGTATTCGGCCTTGAGAAAGGCGATCTTCTCCAGATTGGCATGCTCGCCCGAACTCTGCAGCTGCGCGATGTAGGTCGTGAAGTAGTCGCCCGGCGGGAGGTGGATGATCGTAAAGATCGCGAGGCTGATGATGATCAGCGTCGGGATCATGATCAGGATGCGGTGCACGAGATAGCCGAGCATTGGTCTGGCACTCTAACTTACAAAGCTTTCCCGCCCCCGGGCTTGACCCGAGGGTCCACGAATAGCTTCGACTTATTCGTGGATGCCCACGGATCAAGTCCGTGGGCTGAAGGCCCACGGGTCAAGCCCGGCCAAGGCGAATGTGTTTTCATTTCCCGGGGCTCACCAGCTCGGCGGTCGAGCCGCCGTTGGGTTTGGCGAACCAGAAGCCGTCGGGCTTGTAGATGCCGAAATGGGCGCCGGGGTCCCAGTTGTAGATGCCGTCCTCGGGCACGTTGCGCAATCGGTCGTTGACCACGACCGGCTGCAGCACCCCCGCGATCAGGCCGATCGAGAACACCTGGTCGGAGTAAAGCGCCAGTATGTCGTGCCAGATGCGTTCCTTGTCCTCGTCGCTCGTCGCCGCCAGCCAGTCGCTGTTGAGCTGATAGAGTTTTTTGGCATCCGGCAGGTCGGGCGCCTCGCCGGCCTTGCCCTTGGTCTCGGCGTATTCGCCCCATTTCGGCCATTCGAGCTGCTGCTGTTCGGTCGGCGCGAATTCCGCCGGCGACATCGTCGCGGTGGCCAGACCGTTCTCGACGCCCTTGTCGAGCGACATCACCGCGTCGCCGGAAAACACCCGGCGGCGGAACAGGGTCAGCTGCGCCGGCTTCGAGTAGAGCTGCACGCCGATATGCCGCCAGGAATCGCGTATCAGCTCGAGGACGTCCGATTTCTCGCTCGATTCGCCGGAATTCTCGACAATGATCGCGCACGGCCTGCCGTCCGGCAGCAGGCGAACATTGTCCGAGCCCCGCTGGGTCAGACCGATCTCGTCGAGCAGCTTGTTGGCCTGATCAAGGTCGTAGTTTGCCCAGTCGGCGCGGTATTCGGTGCGGAACAGCGGGCTCTGCGGCAGCACCGTATTCTGCCCCTCGATCGCCAGCCCGAAATAAAGCGCCTGGTTGATCTCGTGCCGGTCGATGCCGAGCGACAGCGCGCGGCGGAAGCGCACGTCGCGCATCAGCTTGCGCCACACTTCGTCGCTGGCGTTGAGGTTGGGGTAGAGCGCGAACTGGCTGCCGGGCCCGGTGCGCCACAGCCGCACGTGATAATCGCCGCCTTCCTCGTTGGCTTTGAGGAAGGTGTAGTCGTCAAAGCGCAGATAGCGCGCCTGCAGGTCGCTTTCGCCGGCGCCGGTCTTGGCCGGGATGATCTGGCTGTCGGCGATGCTGTAGACGATGCGGTCGAGATAGGGCAGCTGATGACCGGCGCCATCGACCCGGTAGTAATACGGGTTGCGCTCGAAGACGATGCGGTCGGCTGGTAGTTTGGTCTTCAGCACCCACGGGTCGAGCGACGGCATCTTGGGGTCGTCGTTCTTGTAGGGCGCGTAGCGCTTGGTGTGCAGCGCCGCCCAGTTGCGCACGCCGGCATCCTTGACGACCGCGGCGAGCTTGTCCTTATCGGCATATCCCGTGTGGAATTGCTTGAGGTAATGCGCCGGCGCGAAGATGAAGAGCGGGTCGGGCCCGGCGAGCGCCGGCAGAAACAGCGGGTTCGGTCGCGACCAGGTATAGCGGACCGTCGTCTCGTCGATGACCTCGAATTTGGGGGGCTCGCCGCCGGCCATCATCTGGATCGGCAAGCCGCCGGGCGACAGTTCCTTGTTGCCGGCGATATCCTCGAACCAGTAGCGGAAATCATCGGCGGTGAACGGCTGGCCGTCCGACCATTTATGGCCGGGGCGCAGATGCAGCGTAAAGACGCGCCCCTCGTCGACATCGACGCCGAGCAGCATGTCGGGAACGATCGCGAGCCCCGGCGTGTAAGCGACGAGCCGCGCATAGCCGTAGACGACCATCAGGCGCGTGTCCTTGGGGCTGGCCATCAGCATGCGCAATTCGCCGCCCGGCTGGCCGAGCTTTTCAAGCTCGGCCAGCGCCGGCTCACGCGGGATGCGCTTTTGCACCGCGGGCAACTTCCCGCCGGCAACGGCCTCGGCGAAGAACGGCGTCTCCAGCAAAGCAGCCTGGGCGTGGCTAGGATGAAGAAGGATTAATGCGAGCAATACCGCGCGCCACCACTCAAAGCTTATCTCCCGCAGGGGAACAACGCGCCGATGCCGGCCCCCACCCCAACCCTCCCCCGTGGCCCATTTCTTTAGTCCACCTGGGGAGGGAGACTTGCAGCGGAAGCTGCAAGTGGGTGGGGGTCGGCACGAGCGCTGACGCGCATACGAACCTTCGATCATTTTCCGGCTACCAGGCGCAGTTCGCGGGACGCGAGGTCGGGTTTCGCGGTCGCCTCGACAAAATGGTTGGGGGCAATCTCGATCAGGCGCGGCGGGTTGTCGGGGTGGCGGCGGAACGGTTCGGGCCACGCCGCCGGGTCGGACGCCTTGTCTTCCATCAGCTGGTGGAAATCGAGCGGGTGCGCGAGGTCGGGCGCGGGGACCGCGGCGAGCAGCGCCTTGGTGTAAGGGTGGACCGGGTCGCGGAACAGCACGCCCCGGCCGGCGATCTCGACGATCCGCCCGGCGCACATCACCGCCACGCGATCGGCAATGTAATCGACCACCGCGAGATTGTGCGAGATGAAGAGATAGGTGAGCCCGAGCTTTTCCTTGAGGTCGATCAAGAGATTGAGGACCTGCGCCTGGATCGACACATCGAGCGCCGAAACCGGCTCGTCGCAAATCACCAGATCGGGGCGCAATGCCAACGCGCGGGCGATGCCGATGCGCTGACGCTGGCCACCGGAAAAACTGTGCGGATAGCGCCGCAGATGGCGGGCATCGAGGCCGACGAGGTTCGCCAACTCGGCGACGATGGCGCGGCGCTTGTCGGGGTCGCCGATACCGTGGATCACCAGCGGCTCGGCGATGATGTCGGCGACGGTCATGCGCGGGTTGAGCGACCCGAACGGGTCCTGGAAGATGAACTGGACCTTGCGGCGAAACTGCTTGAGGTCGTCGCCGTCGAGCGCCAGCACGTCCAGCGCCTTGTCGCCATCGCGGAAGACGACGCTGCCGCTGTCGGGCGTCACCGCGCGCAGCAGCATCTTCGACAGCGTGGTCTTGCCGCAGCCGCTCTCGCCGACCAGCCCCAGGCACTCGCCGCGCGCGATCCTGAGACTGACGCCATCGACCGCGACCGCCCGCCCCGCCGCCCCGCCGCCGAAGATGCCGGAGCGGCGCAGGCCGTAGGTCTTGCGCAGATCGGCGCATTCGAGCAGCGGCGGTTGCGCGACGGATTGCGCGGCGCCGTTGAGCTTCTCGGGATGCGCCGCCATCAGATAGGGCGCGTCGCCCGTGGCGATTTCGCGGATCGGCACCAGCCGCTCGCCCGGCTTCATGTCGAAGCGCGGCACGGCGCGCAGCAGCGCCTGCAGATAAGGATGCTCGGCGCGGCGGAAAATGTCCTCGAGCGAGCCCAATTCCATGACCTCGCCGTGATACATCACGACGATTTCCTCGGCGATATTGGCGACGACGCCGAGGTCGTGGGTGATCAGCAGCACCGCCATGTTGAGCTCGTGCTGCAGTTCGACGACGAGCTTGAGGATTTGCGCCTGGATCGTCACGTCAAGCGCGGTAGTCGGCTCGTCGAGGATCAACAGCGCCGGGTGGCAAACCAGCGCCATCGCGATCATCGCCCGCTGCCGCAGACCGCCGGACAATTCGAACGGGTAGCTGCGCCAGGCGCGCGCCGGGTCTGGGAAGCCGACCATGCGTAGCATGTCGATCCCCATCTCCTGCAACTCGGCACCGGCGCAGCCGCGATGCAGGCTCAGCGCCTCGCCGACCTGGTTGCCGACCGTGTGCAGCGGCGACAGCGAGCTCATCGGCTCCTGAAAGACGATCGAGATGCTGCCGCCGCGCAGCGCGCGCATCTCTGGCCCGTCGGCGGCGAGCTTTACAAGGTCGACCGGGCCGTGGTCGTCGCGCGGATCGTCGAATAAGATCTGCCCGGAGGCGATCTCACCGTTATGCGGCAGGATGCGCAGGATCGCCTGGCTGACGGTCGACTTGCCCGAGCCGGACTCGCCGACGATCGCCACGGTCGAGCCTTGCCGCATGCGAAAATTGAGGCCCTTGACCGCGTCGATATGACCGCCCGGCGTCGCGAAGCGCACCGACAGGTCACGGACTTGCAGCAGCTCTGTCATCGCGGCGGCACCCTGATGCCGAGCGCCTGCAGATTGGCGGCGGTGGCTTCACTGAGTTCGAGGCCACGGTCGGCCGCGGCGACCGCGGCATGCCGCACCAGCCGGTCGAAGCCTTCGAGCCGGCTGTCGAGGCTGAGCCGCACGCCGCCGGCGCCGAGCTGCAGCTGCATCCAGCCGCTTTTGCGGTCGCGCCGCGTCGAATAGAAAGCGAGCTTCATGCGATCGAGGCGGTCCCAGGGGATTGTCGCCGAGCGCAGCCCCGTGGCACGCAGCTCCAAGTCGGTGACCTCAAGACTGGTGCCATGGCGCAGCCCGGTGCGGATCGCGAAGGCGCCAAAGATCGCCGCGAAGCCGCCGAGCACTACCGCGGCGACGCTGCCCACCGAGACGGTCGCCAGGATCGCCGCGGTCGGCACCAGGCCGGCAGCGGCCCGCAGATAGTCGCCTGTCATCGCCGAGGTCGGATAGCTGTAGCGCACGACATCGGGCGCCGCGCCATCGGCTGCGTCGATCTGCGTCATGCGATCAACTCGCGCATATCGACCCAGCGCGCCGCTTTGTGCGCGTCGACAAGCTCGCCGAGGCGGGCCAAAAATTCTTCGCTTGCGTCATCCATCACCAGATGGTGCGTCAGCACACCGATCGCCGCGTCATTCCCGGCCTCGCGCGCCGCGTGCAGCGCCGCGACCAGCCGACCGAGCGCGGCCGCTTTCCCAATGAAGTTGCGATCCTTGTGCCAAGCGACGATGTCGAGATGCGCATCGATGGCGGCGATCCCCCCGTCTGCCGTCCTCTTGGGCGGCGGCGTCTTGCGCGGCGCCATCTGCGAGATGGCGGCAAAGCCGGCCTCCGTGAGAAGCGGTACGAACCGTTCCGAAAAGCGGTTCCACGGCGGCACGAAGACCGGCAGGACGCGCGGCCCGAAGAGTGTACGCAAACGCTTGCGGCCCTCGTCCAGTTCGTCGGCAACATCGATCGGGTGCCGTTCGGCCGGATATTCGCTGCTCTTGCCCGAGGGGGCGCGGTTGGCGTGGCACCAGCCGTGCTGCAGCACCGCGACCTGCGGGAACCAGCGCAGCGCGGCCGCAAGCTCGTCTTTCACGGCGGCCGGGACGACCGCCAGCGCCACGGGTACGCCCTCGGCGACCGCCATCAGCCGGTCGAGCCGGGGCGACGGCGTGACCGCGTCATCGTCGCGCCACCAAAATTGGGCGACCAGGCCGGCTTCCTCCCAGCGATCCAGCTCGACCAACAGGTCGGGCCACTCGGCGCTGTTCGCCGCGACATGCGGCAGATGTGTCATCACGAGATGATACTGCCGACCGCGCCGCTAAAGAAGCCTCGCCGAGCACTCATGCGCGAAGCAACCGGGCGATCAGCGCGGCGGAACGGCGCGCACCGTCGGTATCGAGTGCGATCGGCGCCGGATCGCTCGCCGCGGCGCGCTCGATCGCGGCGGCGAGCGCCGCCGACGACAGCTCGCTTTCGCGCACGACGATGGCGGCGCCGCGCGCCGCCAGATGCTCGGCGCGGATCAACTGCTCGGTCTCGCGTTCGGCGGCAAACGGCACCAGCACGGCACGGGCTCTCGCGGCAAGGACATCGAGGACGGTGTTGTACCCCGCCTGGCTGACCGAGACGTGACAGCGCCCCAGCAACGCCGCGAAATCGCGCCGGAAGCGCTCGACGACGACGCCGTCCGGCGCGGCGTGGCGAATCTCGGCGAGTTGGGCGTCGGTAAGGCTGGCGCCCGCGAGGATGCGCCAACCGCGTTTCGCGAGGCAGCCGGCGCGGCGGGCCGCGAGCGCTGTCTCCAACAGCGCCCGCCCGGTCGCACCGCCGCCTACCGAGACCAGGACCTCGCCGGGCTGGACCGCCCCAGTGTCGGTCGCAGACGGTCCGTTTCCGGCGGTGACATAGCCGGTGTAATGCAGGCGGTCGGCGATTTGCGGGGCGACGGGAAAGGCGGCGTCGAAGGGGATGAAATCGGCGGCGCCATGGACCAGCACGGCGGCAAAATCATCGCGCACACGGGCGACGATCTCGGCAAGGCGGGCCGGGTCGCCGCGTATCGTGGGGATATCGCGGACCGAACAGATCACCGGCACCGCCGCGGCGTGGGCGGCGGCGATCAGCGGGTCGAGCTCGAAGCGGAAGGCGCGGCGGGCGAATGGGAAGCCTTCGATGACGACCGCGTCCGGCCGCACTCCGGCCAAGGCGTCGAGCAGCGCGGCGCGGCGCGCCGTGCGCAGCCCGTCGTCGACCGGCGCGCCAGTCTCGCCGACCAAGGCGAAGGTGGCGTCGCGCGCGCGGATCGGCGGCAGTTGCACGATGTCGATGCCGCGCGCCCGCGCGACCTCGGGCACCGGCGGGCCTCCCTGCACCAGCGTTACCGCGACCCCGGTCTCGACCAGCGCTTCGGCGATGCGCAGCGAGCGCTGCAGATGGCCGATGCCGAGCAGATACTGCACATGGAACAGGACGCGCGGCGCCATCACACGGCCAACGGGATATTCAGTCGCTCGATCGCGGGATGACCGTGGCCGTCGAGCCGGAAGAGGTGCGCCGCCGACCATGATAGGCGGTGCGGCTGCTTGCCAAGCATGTCCCAGCCGGTGGCGAGCGCGAAGATCGGCCGGATGACGCCCTTATGCGTGACCGCGGCGGTCGGCGTGCCCGAGACGGCGATCTCGGCGAGCAGCGACCGCACCCGGTTCTGCACGTCGCGCGGGCTTTCGCCGCCGGGCGTACGAAAATCGAGGCCTTGCGCCTCCAGATCGTCAAGCGTGCCGCGAAACCTGTCGCGCAGATCGGGAAGCGTATACCCCTCCCATTCGCCCCAGCTCATCTCGATGAGACGCTGGTCGATCGCCGGGATCACGCCCAGACGCGCGGCCGTCTCCCGTGCCCGACGAAGCGGGCTCGACAAAAAGCGGAAACCGGCAAGCTCCGGCGGCAAGCGCCAAAGAGGCATGCTGTCAGGGTCGAGCGGCGTGTCGCGCTGGCCTTGCAGGCGGCCGTCCTTGTTCCACACGGTCGGCATGTGGCGGATCAGCAGGAGCAGGGTCACGCCGCGCGGGCCTGAGTTAATTCCGCAATCATCGCCGCGAGACGCGCGGCGGCGGCCGGGAGGTCATGCTCGCGCCGCACCTTGTCGCGGGCCGCTGCGCCATAGCGGACACGCGCCGCTGGGTCGCTGAGCACGGCGCGCACGGCGGCCGCGAAGGCATCTACATCGCCGGACGGGGTGAGAAAGCCGGTCGCGCCGTCGGCGATCACATCGCCGACACCGCCGGAGCGGCCGGCGACGACCGCGAGGCCGCTGGCCTGCGCTTCGAGCAACGCCATGCCGTAGGCCTCGTTGATTGCCGGCCAGAGGAAGAGGTCGGCGGCGGCGAGACGGCCGGCGACGGCGCTTTCGGTGAGCGCGCCGGCATAGGCGACGCGCTCGCCGAGCGGCGCTAGCGCCGCGCGCACTTCGTCGCGCGCCGGGCCGTCGCCGATCACGTCGAGCGACCAAGACAGGTCAAGGAGCTGCGCCAGCGCGGCGCCGAGGAGGCGATACGAGGCGAGCTTGTCGCCGGACCGCATCATCGCGACGGTGATCAGGCGCGGTGTGCCGGCGGCGAGCCCCCACCCCGACCCTCCCCCGCCGGCGGGGGAGGGAGACTGCCTCGCCGACGGATGGGTAGCCCCCTCCCCCGCTAGCGGGGGAGGGTCGGGGTGGGGGTAGGCGTCGCGATAGGCCGAGGCGTCAAGGAATGGGGGGAGCGCGATATAGCGTTCGGGACGGGCGAGGAGTGGAAGCACGCCATCGCGGTCGGCGGTGTTGAGACCGATCACCCGGTCGGCCTGACGCAGCGCCGCCTCGACCGCGCGGTGACCCATGTCCCAAGGGCCGCCGGCGCGTTTCGCGGCGAACGATCCCTCGGCAACGACATAAGGGATGCCAAGCGCCGCCGAGACCGCCGGCCCGAGCCAATCAGGTGCCTTGTAGTAGAGATGGTAGGTGAACCACAGACCGGGCGCGGTCTCGAGGCGTGCGCGCCAGCGCGCGATCAGCCGCTCGGCCGTCTGCCGGCCGTGCGCGGCAAGCCGCTTCTGGCGGAACGGTCGCCCGACCGGATCGAAACTGCGCAGATGCGAGGCGAGGACCGGCTCATGCCCGGCAAGCCGCAGCGCCTCGAGCAACAATCGGCCGACGCGACGGTCGCCGGAAGGCGTCTCGTGGTCGGGCGGCTTTAGCGGCGCGTAGAACGCGATGCGCATCGCCGCCTAGCCGCACTTGCCATGACTTGTCATTCCGGGATCGCCCATCGGGCGAGACCCGGAACCCATGAACACGAACCCCAGCCGATCGGACTGGGAGCGTTCATAAACAACACACTCCGCCTGTGTTCATGGGTTCCGGGTTCATTGCTGCGCAATGCCCCGGAATGACGACAGAAGCCGGGTTCAGGACGCATCGACCAGTTCGGGGGTCGGCGCGGGCAACGCGGTTGGGGCGAGACCGAAGCGGCGGGCGAGGGCTTCGATCGCCTGGTCGTGGTCGAAGGCGGTGCGGACGCGGGTTTCGCCGGCGGCGCCGTGACGGGCGCGCAAAGCGGGATCGGCGATCAGACGAGCCAACACAACGGCGAGCGCTTCGCGGTCGCCGGGCGGCACGAGGAGGCCGGTCGCACCGTCATCGATCAGTTCGGGAATGCCGGAAAGCCGGGTCGAGACGCAGGCGAGCGCCTGGCTCTGCGCTTCGACCAGGACATTGGGGAGACCGTCGCGGTCGCCGTCGGGCGCCACTTTGGCGGCGAGCACGAACAGGTCGGCGGCGCGATAGGCTGCGAGCACATCCGGCTGCGGGCACGAACCGCGCCACTCGATGCGGTCAGCGAGGCCGAGCCGAGCCGCCTCCTTCTTGAGCTGTTTGGCCAGTGCCCCGCCACCGATATGCACCAGCCGCCAGTTCAGCCCCTTCGGCAACAAGGCGAGCGCGGCGAGTAGGTCGTCATAGCCCTTCTTCGCCACCGCGCGGCCGACCGACAGGATCGTCACCGGGTTTGCCGGGTCGCTGCCGTCGTTCATTTCCCAGCGGGCGCGGCGGCGGCGGGAAGCGGTCGAGCGCGACGCCGTGATAGCACAGCGCGACGCGGCTCGCGCCGGACGCCAGCGCGGCAAGATGGGCGTAGCCGGAGGCGGTGCAGGTGACGGCCCATTCGGCTTCGGCCAGCTTTTCGCGCTTCTCCCACTCGGGCGTGGTCCAAATGTCCTTGGCATGCGCCGAGAAGCTCCACGGCAGGCCTCGCATCATTGTCGTGTAGCGCGCGACCGAGGCGGGGGTGTGCAGGAAATGCGCGTGCAAACGGTCGATATCGGGCGGCAGCTCGGCGGCGAGCACCAGCGCCTGGCCGAAGCGGCGGATGCGGTTCGGCGTCGGATCGCGGATGAGGTCGGCGAGCCAGGCGCGGCGCGCGGCCGCGTAACCTGGAAGACGCTGCGCGCGCCGCCAGCCGCGCCACACGCGCCGCGGCTCCTGGTACAGGTATTCCGGCAGGTACAAGCGCTCGGCACGCACTTGCTCGTGCACCGGGTGGATCGCCTTGTCGGTCGGGTGGCGCAGCGAAACGATGAGGATGTCGAGGCCACGCTGTTCGAGGGAGCGGATTTCCTCCGCGATAAAGGTCTCGGAGAGGCGGGGATAACCCTTGAGGACAAAGGCGACGCGGCCAGCCTTCACCGGGCGGCTCCAGCGCTGCGGCGGACCGGACCGCCAAAGCGGGCGTCGCGGCCGCCGGCGAGCCACTTGCCGGCGAGCTTGTTGACGTTGGTCATGCCGTCGAGCAGGCCCGGCACGACGACCGACGACGGCGGCGCCTGCTGGGTGAGTTGCAGCAACGCCGCGGCCATCTTCGCCGGGTCGACTGCGTTCTCATCGGTCAACATCGCCACCAAGCCGAGCTCCGCGGCGCGCTGCGCCCGAATGAACTGCTCCAGGCGCGGCACGGTGCGCGGCAGGATCAGCGCCGGCTTGTCGAACGACAGGATCTCGCAGAACGTGTTGTACCCGCCCATCGCGACGACGCCCTTGGCGCGCGCCATCAGCGCTTCGAGATGCGAGTCGAAAGTGATCGCGCGCAGCTTCGGCAGGCGCGTGACGCGCGCGTCATACGCGGTCTGGCGCTCGGGCACCATGAACGGACCGTAGACGATCAGCGCCGGCGGCAGCGGGCCGGGGTCGTGCTCGTAGGCGGCGAGCAGCCAATCCACCACCTCTTCGCCGTCGCCGCCGCCACCGGCGGTGACCAGCAGGAACTCGCCGTCGCCGAGGCCGCGCGTATCGACGCCGGCCGCGGCCGACTTGCCAACCTGGCGGCGCAGATACCCGGTATAGACCATGCGCCGGCGCACGCTCGCCGGCAGGTCGATGCCCTCGAGCGGATCGCAGACCTGCGGCAAGCCGTACACCCACAGTTCGTCGTAATATTCGGCGAGCGCCGGCACTGCGTTCTTGCGCTCCCATTCGGTTTCGAGCGCCAGGGGATCGTCCATCACGTCGCGCAGCCCGAGGATCAGCGGCGTGCCGCGCTCGCGCAACAGATCGAGGGTCGGGCGCACCTCGCCGCGCAGGCCAAGCGGCTCCTTGTCGACGATGAACAGGTCGGGATCGAAAATGTCGGCGGTGTGATGGATAATCGAGGAGCGCATCGCCAGCGTCTCCTCGATGTCGATATGCAGGGAAAGCGAAACGTATTCACCATTCCGCAGCTTGATTACGCCGGGAATACGCACAAAATCCACGCGCGAGCGAAAATCGAAGCTGCCGATGATTGGCGACCCCGATAGGATCAGCACCGACACTGAGGAGTCCGCTTCGACCAGCGAATGAGCAATCGCCCGACACCGCCGCAGATGACCCAGACCGAAACTGTCGTGGCTGTAGATCAGTACGCGCTTGTGGTCGCGCCGTTGGGGCATGCGGCGCCTCCTTTGCTGTCGACCGGTCGCACTATTACACTGGCGCATAGGTTGTGCGAAATGAAGTTGTTGAAAAGGGCTTGATCGAAAAGGCTTTGGTGATGACGATTGCCGCGCCGGCCACCAACGCACCCAAGGACGTCGACGTTCCGAGCGACGCCGCCGCGCGCATGCCCGAGCCGCCGCCGAAACGGACGCCGCCGGTCGAAGACAGCATCGAACGGTCGGTCTATCGCTTTATCCTGCGCCACAGCCTCAAGCAGCAGATCATGCTGCTGGTGCTTACGCTCGTCTCGTTTCCGTTTCTTTACTATTCGCTCGACCTGCCGAAGACGATCGTCAACCACGCGATCCGCGAAGACGCGAAGTTTCCGCAATACCTTCTCGGCTTCGAGTTCACCCGTATTCCCTATCTGATGACGCTGTGCGGGATATTTCTCGCGCTGGTCTTCATCAACGGCGGGTTCAAGTACTACATCAATACACTGAAGGGGCAGCTCGGCGAGCGGATGCTGCGGCGCTTCCGCTATGCGCTGTACTTGCGGTTGCTGCGCTTTCCGACTTCGTATTTCCACAAGACCTCGTCGGCGCAGATCATCCCGATGATCACCACCGAGTGCGAACAGCTCGGCGGGTTTATCGGCGACGCGTTCGTGCTGCCGCTGTTCCAGGGCGGGCAGCTGCTGACGATTATCGTCTTCATGTTCATCCAGGATCCAATCCTGGGCGCGGCGGCGGTGACGCTCTACCCCTTGCAGGGATACATCATCCCCAAGCTGCAGAGCATCGTGAACCAGCTGCAGAAGCGGCGCATCCGCATGGTTCGCGTCGTCGCCGACAAGGTCCAGGAATCGGCGGGCGGCCTTGCCGAAATCCAGGCCAACGACAACGTCAAGCTACAGCTGAGCGGCTTCTCGCACCTGCTCGGGATCATCTACGACATCCGCTACGAGATCTATCGGCGGAAATTTTTTGTCAAATTTCTCAACAATTTTATCGGACAGCTCACGCCGTTCTTCTTCTATTCGATCGGCGGCTATCTGGTGATCCGCGGCACGCTGTCGTTCGGCGCGCTGGTCGCGGTGCTCGCCGCCTACAAGGATCTGGCGTCGCCCTGGAAAGAGCTGCTCGACTTCTACCAGAACAACCAGAACTCGCGGATCACCTACGACCAGATCGTCGAGCAGTTCGATCCGGCCAATATGGTCGATGCCGGACTGATGCTTGCCGAGCCCGAAACGGTCCCGCATCTCTCGGGGGAGCTGGCCGCCGCCAATCTGTCGCTGGCCGGCGACGACAAGAGCCGGCTGGTCGATGCGGTCAGCTTTACCCTGGCGCTCGACGAGCACGTCGCGGTGATCGGCCAGAGCGGCAGCGGCAAGAACGACCTGGCGCTGCTCCTTGCCCGGCAGGTGCAGCCCTCCAGCGGACGGATCACGATCGGCGGCTCGGACATGGCGGAGATGCCGCTCGCGATTGTCGGCCGGCGCATCGGCTATGTCGACGCGACGCCCTATCTGTTTACCGGCACACTGCGCGACAATCTGCTCGGCGGCCTGCGCCACTACCCGATACTGCCGGCACCGTACGACGAGAGCGAAGCCAAAAAACGCGCCAAACAGATCTTCGAGTCGCGCCGCGCCGGGAATATCGACTTCGACCCCGAAGCCGACTGGACCGACTATGCCAGCGCCGGCGTCGCCGACGCCGAGGAGCTGTCGGTGCGCATCGCCGAGGTGCTGCGCGGGCTCGGCTTCGAGGAGGACGTCTACGGCTTCGGGCTGCGCGGCCGGGTCGATCCGGAGGTCAGTCCCGAGCTGGCGGCGCGGCTGCTCGAAGCACGGCAGGCCCTGTCGCGGCGGCTCGAACGCGACGGCATCACCGAGCTGGTCGAGACCTACGGTCCCGAACACTACAACAACAACGCCACGGTCGCCGAAAACCTGCTGTTCGGCACGCCGATCGGCCCGGTCTTTGAGTTCGAGGCGCTCGCCAGCAACACCTATGTGCGCCAGGTGCTCGACAAGGTCGGCCTCACCGAGGACCTGATCGAGGCGGGGCGCGAGGTCGCAGCGACGATGGTCGAAATCTTCGCCGACCTGCCGCCGGATCATGAATTCTTCGAGCAATACAGCTTTATCAGCGCCAACGACCTGCCCGACTTCAAGGCGCTGCTCAGCGCGATCGACGGCCACGACAGCAAGACGCTGACCGAGGAGCAGCGCGTCAAACTGCTGTCGCTGCCGCTGAAGCTGATCGCCGCGCGGCACCGCCTCGACGTGCTCGACGAGCGCATGCGGCAGCGGCTGCTCGAAGCGCGCCACACCTTTCGGGCCGATCTGCCGGCGGATGCGAGCGGCCAGATCGCGTTCTTCGACCCGGCCGAATACAACGCCGCCGCCTCGCTGCAGGACAACATTCTGTTCGGCAAGATCGCCTACGGCGTGGCGGACGCGACCCAGCGCGTCCCGGCGGTGCTCGGCGAGGTGCTCGACGAGCTGTCGCTGCGCCATGCGGTCATCGATGTCGGGCTCGAATACAATGTCGGCACCGCCGGCTCGCGGCTCTCGCTGAGCCAGCGGCAGCGCGCGGCGATTGCCCGTGCCGCGCTGAAACGCCCCGACATGATGATCCTCAACGAGGCGACCTCGGCGCTTGACGGCCAGGCGCAGAGCAAGGTCATGGAAGGACTTTTCGCCGAATTTCGCGGGCGCTGCCTGGTATGGGTGTTGCACCGCGCCAGTCTCGCACGCAATTTCGATCGGGTATTGGTAATGAGCGCCGGTAAACTGCAGGAGCAAGGCCGCATTGCCGAGCTCGACCACAAGGATTCGCTAACCGCCCTGCTAATGGCGGCGGAGTAAAAGAGAACGGGAGGAACATCGTGAGTTTGCAGCAGGAATTCGAACTCCTTCGGCGCGTGCCGTTCTTCGCTGAGATCGAGCCGGCGAAACTCAAACTGCTCGCCTTCATGAGCGAACGGGTCGGGTTCGACGACGGCAAGGTTGTCTGCCGCCAGGGCGACCCCGGCGACGCGGCCTATCTGATCATCGACGGTGAGGCCGACATCGTGCTCGAAGGGCCGGCGGGGCCGCTCACCGTGGCGACGCTCGGCGCCAACGAAATCGTCGGCGAGATGTCGATCCTCACCGGCGCGCCCCGCAACGCAACGGTGCGCGCCAAGGGGCGGCTGGTGGCATTGCGCATCGCCAAGGACCCGTTCATGCGCATGGTGCGCGAATTCCCGGCGATGGCGGTATCGATCATGCAGGAACTGGCGCACCGCGTCGAAGCCAACAACAACCAGCTGCGCGCGGCGCTGAGCGAGGTCCGCAAGCTGCGCGAGCAGGTCGGCGACGCCGCGACCGCCGCGTGACGGCACGGGCGCAATTGGGGGGCGCGTGAGCCGGCTCGACAGCTTTATCCGCCGGCTCGAAGCACAGCGCGCTTGCCTCAACCGCGCCGCCGCGCTGATTGCCGGCCTCGATGGCCCTGTGATGGAGCTGGGGCTCGGCAACGGCCGCACCTACGACCATCTGCGCGAGTTGTTCCCGGAGCGCGACATCTATGTCTGCGAACTTCGGGTCGCGGCGCATCCCGACTGCATCCCGCCTGCCGACCGGCTGCTGCTCGGCGACATGGTCGACACGCTGCCGGCGGCGCGCAAGGCGCTCGGCAGCCGCGTGGCGCTGGCGCATTTCGACGCAGGGACAGGAGACGCCGCCGCCAATCTCGACCTCGCCACGGGGCTGCGGCCGCTGATCGTGCCGTTGCTGCGCGCCGGCGCCGTGCTGGCGACGCAACAGGTGATGGATGGCCCGGGACTTGCGCCGCTGCCCCTGCCCGACGGCGTCGCCGAGGGGCGCTACCACCTTTACCGGCGCGTGTAGGACAAGGAGCCAGCAATGAAGGTCGATCGCTTCGGCAACCCGCCCGCGCCAAACCTGTCCTATGCGCGCGGCAACATCCTCATCAGCACCGAGGACGATTTCACCAAGCTGCAGCTCGCCTGGTCGCTGATCCGCGAGAAGGGGCCCGGCAATGTCTTTGTGCTGACCGGTCTCGACCACAAGATGCCGCTGGCGGCCGACGACCTCGAATTCGCCGATGACGAACTCGGCCCGGCGCTGTCGTTCGAGCGCCTGAAGGCCTTGACGCTCGACCATCTCGGCGGCAATGCCGAGCGAGACGACATCGCCGTGTTCAACCGGCTGACCGGCGCGACGATGGCGACGCACCTGACGCTGGTCAAACCCGGCGATGCGGTGATCGGCGTCTCGGAGACGCACAGCCATCCCTCGGTGCTGCGCGCCGCCGCCCAGGCCGGGGCTCGGTTTATCGACACGGCCGGCCTCGCGGCGTTCCGCGATGCAATCGCCACCGAAAAGCCGGCGCTGGTGGTGCTGACCCGGCTGGCGGTGACCTACGACCTGATGCCGCTCGATGCGATCCGCACCGTTGTCCGGCTGGCGCACGACAAGGGTGCGCTGGTCTATGTCGATGACGCCGGCGGCGCGCGGGTCGGCCCCGCGGCGTTCGAGCAGCCGAAGACACTGGAGCTGGGCGTCGATATCGGCGCCACGGGGCTCGACAAATACGGCACGCAGGGGCCACGCTTCGGGCTGCTCGCCGGGCGTAAGGACCTCGTCAGCCGCATCCGCGCCAAGGGCTTCGAATTCGGCATGGAGGCACGGCAGGCACTCTATCCGGCGGTGGTGCGCACGCTGGAAGGCTACACGCCGGAGCGCGTCCGGGCGCTGATCGCCGCGACCAAGAGCATCGCCGCCGAGCTGCGCCCGCTACTCGGCAACCGGCTGCGCGAGACGCCGACGACAGTGCAAATTCCCGCCGACGATATCCTCGAAATCGCCATGGAGCGCGGCGGCATCGACGGCCCGCCGCCGATCGTGCCGTACGAGGCCTCGGCAGCGCTGTCGATGCTGCTGCTGCGCGACTACAACATGCTGATGGTGCATTTCGTCGCACTGCCGCCGGGCACCGCCGACCTGTTGATCAAGTTCGTCCCGCCCGAGACGCTCGGCCGCTTCGGCGGCCCCAAGAAATACGCCGAGGCGGTCAATGCTTCGCTCACCAAGATCGGCGAGCTGCTACGCGAGCCGGATGCGCTGCGCCGGTTATTGCTGGGGGATTAGGTCATAGGGCGGGTAAACCCGACGCGAGCCGGGTGCCATCCGCCGGCTCGGCGGAAGGCGCTGCGCTTTTCCGCCCTACAACAATGCTCTCTGCGTCACACATCCAATTCGATCATTACCGGGACGTGGTCGGAGGTCTGCTGCCAATCGCGGACTTCGCGGAACACGCGGTAGCTCTTGAGCGAGCCGACCAGCGCTGGGGTTACCCAGATATGGTCGAGGCGCCGGCCGCGGTCGGAGGCGGCCCAGTCGCGGTTGCGGTAGCTCCACCAGGTGTAGAGCTTCTGGTCCGCGGGGACGAAATGGCGCACTGCGTCGACAAACCCGCCGGCCGTCTGGAACGCGCCGAGCTTTTCGACCTCGATCGGGGTATGGCTGACCACGCTCAGCAACTGCTTGTGCGACCACACATCGGTTTCCAGCGGCGCGATGTTGAGGTCGCCGACCGCGATCGCCTTGCGGGCGCGGTCATGGGTCTCGAACCACGCGGTCAGTTCATCGAGGAACCGGAGCTTGTGGGCGAATTTCGGGTTGGCCTCGGGGTCGGGAATGTCACCGCCGGCCGGGACATAGATGTTGTGCAGCTCGATGCCGCCGGGCAGTTCGGCGATCGCGTGGCGGCAGTCGGTGCGGTCGCACCAGGCACGGGTCGCGGTGCCGGGAAACGGCGTCTTGGCGAGGATCGCGACCCCGTTATATCCCTTCATTCCGTGCATGTGGATGTGCTCGTAGCCGAGCGCCGCGAACCGCTCGCGCGGGAACAGCTCGTCCGGGGTCTTGGTCTCCTGAAGGCAGAGGATGTCGGGCTGCGCCTCGACCAGTAGCCGGCAAACATTGTCCACCCGGATGCGCACCGAGTTGATGTTCCAGGTGATGAGCCGCAGCGTCATTTTTTAACGATCCGATCAACCAAAAGGCGGGAGGGGTGCGGAATAGACCATGGTGAGCCGGGGGCGGCAACTGCTCGCATCCGCGCGGCATCGCCTTGTCGTCATGCCCGGACTTGCTCCGGGCATCCACGAAAGGCACAGCGCCGAGATGAGAAAGGCGTGGATGGGCGGGTCAAGCCCGGCCATGACGATCAAAAGGAAACAGTTTTTGATTTCAAACAAATAGCGCCCGGTGTGGGGGGAACACCGGGCGCCAGCTTGTCAGAAGCGCTTGGGGGAGATCCGCACCCCGCAGGGGAAACGGGGCCGGAATTAAGAGGACTTGCCGTCCTCTCCGCTTCTGGACTCCCAGATGGGAACGCCGGGGGCTATGCAAAAATGCAATTCGTGCATGCGTCCACAGCGTAAAACGCATGGGGAACGCTGGAACCAAATGCGCGCGAAATTTGTGGCTTAAGCGGCGCGCCGTTTTTCGCTGCTTCCGGCTTTCACGGAACGGCATGCTTCGCCGAAGGCGGCGAACAGGGCGCGCGACACCGGGTTGGCGAGCGGCTTGTATTCGGGGTGCCACTGAACCCCGACGACAAACCGGGCGCCCGGCAGGCTCACCGCTTCGACCAAGCCGTCCGGCGCCGTTGCTTCGACCCTGAGTCCGGGCGCCGGCTGGTCGATCCCCTGACCGTGCAGCGAGTTGACCATGATCTCGGTGGTCCCCGCAAGCTGCGCGAACAGGCCGTCGGGTGCCAGCGTCACCGGATGGCAGGGGCCGTAGCGCTCGTCCATGGTCATTTCCATGATCCGCTTGACGTCGCGGCCGCGACGATGCACCTCCCCGCCCGGCCGCTCGCCGATACGCTGGTGCAGCGTGCCGCCGAGCGCGACGTTGAGCTCCTGGATGCCGCGGCAGATCGCCAGCACCGGCTTGTCGCGGCGCACCGCCTCACGAATCAGCGGCAATGTCGTCGCGTCGCGGTCGGGGTCGTGCAGCGTGCCCTCGCGGCTCGGCGCCCCTTCGTAGTGATGCGGCTCGACATTCGACGGACTGCCGGTAAGCAAAAGACCATCGATGTTGTCGAGCAGCGCGTCGATGTCGAGCTTGTCGCCGATCGACGGTATCAGCATCGGCAGGCAGCCCGCGGCATCGACCACCGCGTGCGGATAGCGCACCACGGTCGTGTACATCAGGCGGTCGTTATATTCGCGGTAACAGGTGGGAATGGCCACCAGCGGCGTGCGCAGAGACATCTCGGGAGCGGCTCAAGTGTTGTTGGTGTTGGTCATTCCTTGCGGCTGTACGGATCCTGATATTGAAACAGCTTCGGATCGAGCGCCATACCGTACGACAAATCCGACAAGGAGACGTTGGTGACCTTGCCTTGCCGGTCGACCACCGTCCATTGCCGCAGCACCAATGGATTTTCCGTAAATACCATAGTCAGACTCCCAGTGTCCGGCTCGGCGCTCTCAACAACAGACACCCTGACGGTATTCCCGCTATGCTCAAAACGCGTAACGGTTACACCGTCGGTGAAACTGATCGGCTGGCGTAGCAAAAACCAGGCCGGGGTCGACTTCAGCCCCACCTTGGTCATTTGCTTGAGGTCGGGATCCCAGGAGTAGAGGTAGAACATATCCGCCAGCAGCAGCAGTTCGTTCGGCGGATCGTACTGAAAGCGCATCTTTCCGGGCCGCGACAACCAGACCGATCCCGTCGCCGCGCCACCGCTCGCGGTCGCCTGCTGGAAATGCGCGGTCAGCGTGTGGATACCGTCGAGATAGCCGGCGATTTTCTGCAGCTCGGCCGAATCTTGCGGCGACATCGCCGCCGGTGCGGGGGGCGCGGCACGGGCGCCGAAAAGCGGTATCAGCAGGAACAACGCGCCCGCCGTTGCTGCGCGCAGTCGCCAAAGCCTAGTCATTGTGCCGCCGCCTCCGCTCGTTTCCGCCGAAACGGACATGCGCCCGCGATTATGGCGCGTCAATGGCGGCGAATCGCCGCCTAGAACATGGCTTTCCTGCATTCGCCGGCTTTCGTGCGTCCTTCAAGACGCGGCTGACGGCGCTCTTGAAGGCACATCAGCTCATACTAAAGCCCTTGCTTAACTATCTGGCTTATGATTAGTTAGGCACATGCTTAACCAATTGCCGGATCTCGACCGCCTGTTCCACGCACTCGCCGACCCGGCGCGGCGGGCGATGGTGGAGCGGCTGAGCCGCGGGCCGGCGCCGGTCAGCGAGCTAGCGCGGCCGCTGCCGATGTCGCTGCCGGCGGCGATGCAGCACCTCGGCGTGCTCGAGGCGGCGGGGCTGGTGCGAACCGAAAAGACCGGGCGCGTGCGCACCTGCGCGATCGAACCGGGGGCGCTGAGCCTGGCCGAGCAATGGATCAATGCCCGCCGGATCGAGTGGGAACGCCGCCTCGACCGGTTGGACGATTACCTCAAGACATTGGAAAGTGAAGGAGAGAGCAATGGCTCAAACGGCTGAGAGCAAGCAAGATACGGCGGTCCAGCCGCTGAAATTGTCGCGCGTGCTGCACGCGCGGCGCGAGACGGTGTTCCAGGCGTGGTGCGATGCGGACCATGTGAAGCGCTGGTTCGCGCCGGAGACCTATACGGTGCCGGAGGCGAAGGTCGAACCGCGAATTGGCGGCGCATTCGAGCTGGCGATGCGCTCGCCTGCAGGCGAGGAGCATTTGATCCGCGGCAGCTTTGTCGAGTTCGTCCCGAATACGCGGCTCGTCATCGACATGAATGTCGCGGACAGCGCCGGCTGGACGCTGTTCAAGGCGCTGACTGAGATTGACCTCGCCGACGCGCCCTGCGGCACCGAGATGAACGTGACGCAGACCTATACGCTGGTCGACCCGTCAAAAGCCTGGATGATCGAGGGCGCACCGCAAGGCTGGGCCTCGACGCTCGACAAACTGGAGAAGGAGGTCGTGCGCATGCAGGGCGGCGCCGAGACCGGGGTGCGGTCGGTGGTGCACGCGATGTTCAGCCTGGAGCGCAAATACGACGCGCCGGTGGCACGGGTATGGGCGGCGTTCACCGACGAAGCGGCCAAGGCGAAATGGTTTGGCACCCGGGTCGCCAAGTTGGAGATACTGGAGCGGCACATGGATGTGCGTCCCGGCGGCCGCGAGCGGCTCAAGGGCCGCTGGGAGGGCGGCATGGTCTCGACCTTCGACGCGGTCTACCACGACGTGATCGCGCAAGAACGGCTAGTCTACAGCTACGAGATGCACCAGGGGGACAAGAAGATTTCGGTGTCGCTGGCGACCATCCAACTGACCGCGGAAGGCGGCAAGACGACCGTCAAGGTCACCGAGCAGGGCGCCTTTCTCGACGGCTACGACGACGCCGGCTCGCGCGAGCAAGGCACCGGCCATCTGCTCGACGCGCTGGGCCATTCGCTCGCGGACTGAATTACGCGGCGGCGCGGTGCTCCCGCCGCGCCGCCTGCCAGACCTCGCGCGCCGCGTCGGCATTGAGCGCGGCGATCCCGAGACCGACGATCAGATCGGGCCACGCCGTGCGCCAGACAAACGCCGTCACCAGCCCCGCGGCGATGATCGCGATATTGGCGAGCGCATCGTTGCGCGCCGACAGAAACGCGGCTTTGGTGAGGCTGCCGCCGTGATGACGGAATCGCGCGAGCAGCAACGCGCAGGACAGGTTGACCGCGAGCGCGCCGAGCCCGGCGAGCGATAGCGGCAGCGGTGACGGCGCGACCGGCAGGCTGAATTTCTGCCACGCCGTCCATAGCGTCGCCAGCCCCGGCACCAGCAGGATCGCCGCCAGCGCCATGCCCACCCGCGCACGGGCCTTTGCCGACCAGCCGAGCGCCAGGATGATCAGCAGATTGACCGAAGCGTCTTCGAGAAAATCGACGCTGTCGGCGAACAGCGACACCGACCCGATCGTCAGCGCCACGGCGAACTCGATGCCGAAATAGCCGAGATTGGCCAGCGCCACCGCGAGCACCGTGCGGCGCAGGGCATTATCCGAGACGGCAGCAGTCGTAGGATCCATGAAGGCTACGTTGCGTCTCATTGCAAAAAAGATATATTCGGACCGTGACGTGGTCGTTCCGCTTCGTCAATGCCGAAGCCAAGGCGGAGCTTGACGCGCTGCCGACGGATGTGCGTGCCAGCTTCGAGCGCATCGTCCGGCTGGTAAACACGGTCGGGCTTGAGCGGATGCGCGAACCCTACATCAAGCACCTTGAGGGTCGGCTGTGGGAGATGCGTCTTCGCGGTCGAGACGGCATCGCCCGTTCGCTCTACGTCACGACAAGCGGGCGGCACGTGGTGATCCTGCGGACCTTCGTCAAGAAAACGCGGAAGACGCCGCGCCGCGAAAATCGAACTGGCGCTGAGGCGCGCCAAGGAAATCACATGACCAGAAAGATGATCCCCGTCGAGGAAGCCTTTGCCGAGTGGCGCAAGGACCCGGAATACGTCAAGGCCTATGATGCGCTGGAAGACGAGTTCGCGCTGGCCGCCGCGATGATCGAAGCGCGCGCCCATGCCGGCCTGACACAAGAACAACTCGCCCAGCGCATGCACACGACGCAGGCGGTGATAGCCCGCCTCGAAAGCGGGCGGGTGAAGCCATCAACACGAACCTTGGAACGCCTTGCGGCGGCGACGGGGATGAAACTGCGGATTTCGTTCGAACCGGCGGAGGCACGATGAGAGCGGGTGGAAGTCGACGCGCTCTACCTCGCTACGCTCTCCCGCCCTACGTTGCTTCGCAAATGGGCGCGGTGGCAGGACTTGAACCTGCGACCTCTCGGCCCTTAGATTGAAGTTGTCCAGACTTTCAATCTCAGGAGAAGACCGAGCGCTCTGTCCGACTGAGCTACACCGCGTCAATCAAGCCCAACCTTAAAATGTAAGACGTAGTCGCCATTGGCATTGAAGTAAGGTGATGAAGGCAACCCTGAAGCGTTTGCCAGAAGACTAAGAATTGGATCGAGAAACCGTGCACTCTGATTGTCATCGACGGGAACATCTTCAAATATTATCTCACCGAAATATAATTTATCATCAACCATCGGTCGGAAAGGCAAATCTTCCGGCAAGGCGCCGCTAATGAAATCTTGAACAAGGCGCATTCCTTTAGTTTGCAATAGGCTCACAAGAATCGCGAACGGCGGCAAAACGCCAATGCTGCGTAGCGAACCTGCGTAAAAGCGGGCGTACTGAATGATTATTGCTTGAATGTGAGGAAGCTCGATAAAATTCCGATCGTGACCGCGAGCAATTGAAGAAACAACCGACTCAATTTGGCCGCCGCGAAATACACGCACGTAGGCCCTCTGAGGTTTTCCCAACCCATCGTTGTTTGAGCCAGTCAGTAGACCCTCATAGTCAATGCTACTATCGCGCGCGTGGTCTGTGCCAATTGGCGGAAATTTATGTGGATCCCGAAAGATATTTCCAGAACCGGTCACCTGCTGCGCCTCAACCGACGTAAAGGGGACGACGTGCATTACGAGAAGTCCGCCACCCAGCGTGTCCACGGGCGGTGAGGTTGATTTTATTTTTGCAGTTCGTTCTTCGTGAAAGGCGCGAATAGACGCCATCACGGATCGACGCTCCGCGCTGGTTCTCAACCCAAGAAAATTCTTCGCTAACGACTGCTTGTCCGCGGAGAGCAATCCGACGATCGCTTCGTGAAGCGCAGGGTCAAGCATGGTCCATGTGGGCAGACCTCTGCTCTGGGGATTTCCGAGCGGCCCCGTCTTGCTGTCACCATTCCATCGAAACCCAATACGACGCTCGCCGTCCCAGGTGCCCAAGGCGTAAGCGCAATCACCCTCCTTGCGATCGAGAATGACGTCGAAAAGGTGCCAATGCGCCTTCGGCGAGATCACTTCTTTCGGGTCCACGTATGCCATAATCGAATTCTAAATGACTGACCAACGGCATACGTACGGAGTTTCGTCGAATTTGTCAACCCACCACCTCTCGACAGCGCTGCAATCGCTGGCAAAACTATGATTGAAAAGATGGGGATGACCGGGTCAAACCCGGCCATGACGAGGAGGAGCGATGCGGGTTACCGCGGCGGTGGGGCCAGCACCTCGCGGCGGCCGACGTGGTTGGCGGCGCTGACGACGCCTTCTTCCTCGAGGCGCTCGATGATGCGGGCGGCGCGGTTGTAGCCGATCTGCAGATGGCGCTGGACAAAGCTGGTCGAGGCCTTTTTCTCGCGCGTCACCAGGGCAACGGCCTGGTCGTAGAGCTGGTCGCCGCTGGTGCCATCGTCGTCATCGCCGGTGAGGCCCCCTCCCCCGCCGCCTGGGCCGCCGCCGGCGTCTTCCTCGGTGATCTCGTCGATGTAGTCGGGCTCGGCGCGCGCCTTGAGCGCCGAGACGACGCGCTCGACCTCTTCGTCGGAGACGAAGGGACCGTGCACGCGGGTCACGCGGCCGCCGCCGGCCATGTAGAGCATGTCGCCGCGGCCGAGGAGCTGCTCGGCGCCGCCTTCGCCGAGGATGGTGCGGCTGTCGATCTTGGAGGTGACCTGGAAGCTGATGCGGGTCGGAAAATTGGCCTTGATCGTGCCGGTGATCACGTCGACCGAGGGGCGTTGCGTCGCCATGATGATATGGATGCCGGCCGCGCGCGCCATCTGCGCCAGGCGCTGCACCGAGGCCTCGATATCCTTGCCGGCAACCAGCATCAGATCGGCCATCTCGTCGACGATGACGACGATCAGCGGCAATTCGTTGAGGTCGAATGGCTGCTCCTCGATGATCGGCTCGCCGGTTTCGGGGTCGAAGCCGGTCTGCACCTTGCGCACCAGCCGCTCGCCCTTGGCGCGCGCCTCGGCGAGGCGCGTGTTGTAGCCCTCGATGCTGCGCACCCCGAGCTTCGACATCTTCTGGTAGCGGCTCTCCATCTCGCGCACGGTCCATTTCAAGGCCATCACCGCCTTCTTGGGATCGGTGACGACCGGCGCGAGCAGATGCGGGATGCCGTCATAGACCGACAGCTCCAGCATCTTCGGGTCGACCATGATGAATTTGCAGCGGTCGGGCGGCATCCGGTAGAGGATCGACAGGATCATCGTGTTGATGCCGACCGATTTGCCCGAGCCGGTGGTGCCGGCGATCAATAGATGCGGCATGCGCGCGAGATCGGCGACCACCGCCTCGCCGCCGATGTCCTTGCCCAAGGCGAGGGCGAGCCGGCCGGTGTGCTTTTCGTAGGCCGGGGAGTCGAGCAGTTCGCGGAGGTAGACGGTCTCGGCCTTGATGTTGGGGAGTTCGATGCCGATCACGCTGCGCCCCGGCACCACCGCGACGCGCACCGAAATCGCGCTCATCGAGCGGGCGATGTCGTCGGCGAGGCCGATGACGCGCGACGCCTTGATGCCGGGTGCCGGCTCCAGCTCGTAGAGCGTGACGACCGGCCCGGGGCGCACCTGCACGATCTCGCCGCGCACGCCGTAGTCTTCGAGGACGGCCTCGAGCATGCGGGCATTTTTCTGCAGCGCCTCCTCGTCGATTGTATCGACCTTGCCGGGCGGCGGTTTCACAAGCAGGTCGATCGGCGGCAAAATCGGCTCGCCGTCAAAGCCGAGCATTGGCTGGCGCTCCTGCTCGGCGCGCTTGCCTGGGGCCAGCGTGCGGGTGCCGGGCATCACCAAGCGCACAAGCCGGCCGCCGGGCGGCTCCTCGGCCAGGGCGGGCTCGACCGGGTTGGGCAGCGGGGGTGGCGGCCGCAGCAGCGTGACGCCGCCCCCAATCCGCGGCTCGCGGCGCTCTGCCGGCGCGGCGGATGGAGCGACGGCGGGCCTCACCCAGGGTAACGGCCGAGACGGCCCCAACGCGCGTACCGCGGCGGGAGCGGAGGTCGCGGCCTCGCCTTCCTCGCGAGCTTCGCGCCAGCGCTCGACAACGCGCTGGCCAAAGCCGACCGCGGCGGCGGCGCCGTGCCCGGAAGCTACCGCCAGCCGCGCCGCCTTTCGGCTCGCGCCGCTGCCGACGTCGCGCCAATCCCCCCAAGACAACCCCATGATCGACAGCAGCAGCAGAAATGTCAGTCCCGCCGCACCCAGGGCCAGCGGCAATTCGAGCGTGCCGAACCCCGCCGCCTGCAGCACATGGAGCAGTGCCCAGCCGATCGCGCCGCCCGCTCCCGCCGGCAGCGGGATCGGTGCGACATGCAGCACGGCGCCAACAAACGACCCCAGCAACAGTGCGGGCGGGACCATCAGCAGCCGTCGCGGCATGTGCAGCAACGGGCGTTGCAACAGCAGGCGGAAAGCCCAGCCGATCAGGATCAGCGGCAACAGAAAGGCCGACAGCCCCAGCCCCTGGACCAGCAGGTCGGCGACGATCGCGCCGTAGGGTCCGAGGAAATTGCCGGTCGCGCCCTCGACCGCCGTGTTGAGCGAGGGATCGGCTGGGTTGTAGGTCAGCAAGGCCAGAACGGTCAGCGAGCAGAGCGCGACCAGCGCGAAACCCAATCCTTCGCGCAGCCGGCGCTGGCCGAGCGCGACAAGCTCGTTCCAGCTGTCGACCTGCCGGTTGACCCGCTGACCAAAGCCGCGGGCGAGCTGTGCCGATTTGGCCATCTCGTGGTCCCCCAACCACGCGGTCCGCTACGCTGGCGCCGGCCTTCCCCCCGAAAGACCGCCGTCCTTCCCCGGCGCTACAACACTCGACTAAAGCGCCCTGCGCATGCGCGCGAACGCGGCGTCGAGCGTCGCCTCGTCATGGACGACCGCTACGCGAATATACTCGCTCCCCGGGTTGATACCAGCATTCGCCGCGCGCGCCGTGTAGCCGCCGGGCAGCACGCGGATCGCCGCATCGCGCCATAGCCGCAGCGTGGCTTGCTCGCCGTCGCCGACATCGAGCCACAGGAAGAAGCCGCCGGCCGGCCGATAGAAGCCATAGCGCGCACCGAGCGCCTGTTCCGCGAGGTCGAACTTGCGTTTGTAAAGTGCCCGATTCTCGATCACATGGGTTTCGTCCCGCCACAGCGCGGTCGCCGCGTGCTGGATCGGCAGCGGCACCTGGCAGCCACCAAAGTCACGCAGCCGCTTGAACTGGCCGACATAGCGCGGATCGCCGGCGACAAAGCCCGAGCGCAGCCCGGCCGCGCTCGACCGCTTCGAGAGCGAATGGAACACCACGACATTATCGAAAAGGCCGTTTTTCCCTGAGCCCAGCGCCGCGCAGGCTTCGAGCGCTCCCGGCGGCGGGGTGGTGTCGTAAAGCTCGGCGTAGCACTCGTCGGCGGCGAGCACGAAATCGTATTCGCGCGCCAGGCGGATCACCTTTTTCAGATAGTCGATGTCGGCGATCGTGCCCTGCGGGTTCGACGGCGAACACAGGTAGAACAGCGCGCAGCGTTCGAGCGTCGCCTTTGGGATCGCGTCGAGATCGGGCAGGAAGGCGTTGTCGCGCGTCGCGTCGAGAAAGACCGGCTCGGCGCCGGCCATCGTCGCCGCGCCATTATAGACGAGGTAGTACGGGTTCGGGCAGAGCACGACCGGCTGGCGCCCCCGCTTCTCGCGCGGCACGACAACGCTGGCAAAGAGGTAGAGGCCCTCCTTGGTGCCGGCGAGCGCGGCGATGTTCTTCTCGATGTCGAGCACGCCGGGCGGGAGCTTGTAGCGCCAGGTCAGCCAGTCGGCGATTGCCTGGCGCAGTTCGGGCGTGCCGGCCATCGGCGGGTATTTGTTCCAGTCATGCGCGTGCTTGACGATGGTCTCGGTGAGCAGCGCCGGCGGCTGATGCTGCGGCTCGCCGACCGACATCAGGATCGGCGCATCGTTGACCCGCGGCGTCACCGGGTTGAGCAGCGTGCGCAGTGCCTCAAACGGGTAGTCGCTGAGGCTGTCGAGATCGGAGTTAAGCGGCACGTTCCACCTTCGGCGCGGTTGTCGCGGCGCAGACTAGCGGCCAATGGCTTGGCAGCGAAAGCGTCTTCCGCCGTGGCGCCCTCGATACCTGCCCGCGCGACCTGCGTCGTGCGTTTGCGGGGGCGACCTCGACGGGCTCGACATATTGTCCGGTGGGTTCGAGCTCGCCCGAGCCCCATACGCCCGTGCGCAGACCGTCTCCATAGGTAAAGCTCAGCGCCCCGAAGATGTGATTGACGCCACTCGTCGCCGCTAAGCGGCGTGTAGATGCGGTTGGCGAACAGATCGGTGCGCCGGACGGCGTGGTAGCAATTGTGGGAGAAAATGGGGACTTCAGGGGACTTCAACATGCAGACCGCCGGGTAGACGGAGTGAATGAAGCGCAGCCGACCGCCGGACACCAACTCGTCGGCATACAGGCCGGTGCAATCCTTGCCGTAGCTCTCCACCAGGGACGTGCCGATCAGCCGGTAGCGAAAGCGGCGCCCGCCATCGATGACATCGATGATCTGTAAGTGCGGCAGCAGTTTGGGTGGGATATCGATGGGATCGAGGTTCTGCCTCCCTGGATCATCCTCGTGGCACGGCGTTCACCTGTAGGAGCTCGATCATCCACGCCGCGAGGAAATCATGTCTGAAATCGACAAAAAGCAGGTCATCGATTTGCTCAATCGGATTCTCGAATCCGAACTCGCCGGAGTGATCCGCTACACGCATTATTCGCTGCTCGTCTATGGTTACAATCGCATCCCCATCGTTTCCTGGCTGCGTGATCAGGCCACCGAGTCCCTCACCCATGCGCAGCTGGCCGGCGAGATGATCACGCATCTTGGCGCTTATCCGTCGCTCGGCATCGGCCGCCTCCTGGACAGCCACAAGCACGACATCGGCAAGATATTGGTGGAGTCGATGGAGCACGAGGCGGCAGCGCTCGTCCTCTACAAGAAGCTCCTGTCGGCCGTGGAGGGGCGCTCGGTGATGTTGGAGGAATACGCCTGGCAAATGATCTATGCCGAAGAACTGCATGCCGGCGATGTCGACAAGATGTTGCGCAAACCCGGCGAGATCAGCACCACCGGGCTGGGCCCAAATCCGCTTTGAAACATGCTGTCGGCGAAACGTCCGGGGCGATACCGAAATGCTTGGTTCGAACAGGAAGGGCCACACGATGCGCGTCACCGAGAAAGAGATCTACAGAAGTTCCAATGGAGACCGATGGATCCTGATCCGGGAACCGGGATCGGAACGGGCGACCGTCCGGCATGAACCAAACCGTGCATCGGGTGGGAAGCCGTCCGTAATGGACGTCAGAGCATTTCTTTCAGAAGGGCATGGTCCACAGCACGAGGCACTGCTACGTCTGCTCGAAGACGCGCAAAATCGCTGAAATTGCCTCCGGCGCGCCAGACGAGATTGCGCCGCATGACGCGCTCGATCAGCAAAGTTGTCCCAGAGCCTTCCGCTCCCGGTCACAGCCATGCCGTCGGGGAGACCGCAGGTCAATGGCGCCGAGCCGCCAGTTTGGAGGCTGGTGACGACCGCAATCACCCCATCATCAACACGCGGAAAACGCATCGCGACGAGGAGGTTTCCAGGCTAGCGCAGGGTTACGCGTCGCTGTTCAGACCAAAGAGCCTGGGTTGCGAACGTAGTTTTCCTTGATCGCATCGGCCGCCCAGCAGGCGAGCATGCCGATCGTCTCGGTGGGCCCGTTCGCGGGGTTCTGCGGGAAGGCGCTGCCGCCCACCACGAACAGATTCGAGACGTCCCACGACTGCAGGTATTTATTGACGACGCTGGTCGACGGATCGCTGCCCATCACGGCGCCCCCGACATTGTGCGTGCTCTGGTATCCCGTGATACCGAAATGCGTGCCCTTGTTGGTGCCGCCCAGGCGCGAACCGTTGAGTGCCCGACCGATCTCGGTGCAGCGCTCGTTCAGGTACTTCATCATACGCAGGTCGTTGTCGTTCCAGTCGAACGTCATGCGCAGCAGCGGCAGGCCGTACGCGTCTTTGTAGGTCGGATCCAGATCGAGATAATTGTGCCGATAGCTCAGACAGGTGGCGTGAATCGAGATCGACATGTTTCGGCGGTAGTACTGGGCGACGGCTTTCTTCCACTCGCCGCCCCAGCGCGGCGTGCCGGGCGGTACCCGCTTGCCCTTGATCGGCGTCGCACCGCTTGACGCGGTGTTGATATAGGCGCCCCCGATAAAGCCGAGCGGGCCGCGGTCGATCACGTCACCGTTGAATTCGTCGATCGAGGTGTTGACCTGGCCGCCGCCGATGAACGGATTGAACTCGCGATCGTCGAAGAACACCTGGACCGAGCCGCCTTGCTGGTAGGCATAGTTGCGGCCGACCACCCCTTTGCCGGTGAGCGGATCGTAGGGCGTGCCGATGCCCGACAGCAGCAGCAGCCGCGTGTTGCTGAAGCAATAGGCGCCCAGAACCACGATGTCGGCCGGCTGCTCGAGCTCGTTGCCGCGTGCGTCGATGTAGGTGACGCCGGTGGCCTTCTTGCCGGTGGAATCCGTGTTGACGCGCAACACGTTGCACAGCGGGCGCATCTCGAAGGTCGGCTGCCGGACCAGCGCGGGGTGCACCGAGGTGAGGGGATTGGCCTTGGCCCCTTGCGCGCAGACATGGCTCGAGCAAAAGCCGCCGCGCGAGCATTCGAGCATCTGGACGCGGTACAGGTTGCGGTAATCCGCAGTCATCGCCGCGGTCGGGCCCTGGAACGGCATGTAACCCAGCGAGGTCACCGCCTCGGCGAACAGCTCGCCCTCATGCGTGCGCCGCGTCGGCGGGTTTGGGTACTCGCGCGAGCGCGGCCCTTCGTGCGGATTACCGCCTGTCTGGATCTCGCCGTCCAAATTGCCGGCCTTGCCGCCGACGCCGAAAATTTCCTCAAACTGGTCGTAATAGGGTTCGATCTCGTCCCAGGTGACGCCCCAGTCCTGCAGATTGCAATCCTCAGGGATGAACGATTGGCCATAGCGTTGCTCGATGCGCGAACGCATCTCGAAATCATGCGGCAAGAAGCGGCGCGCATTGCCGCCCCAGTGCGCCGACGTGCCGCCGACCATCTCGCCCGGCTTGAACGCGCCCATCTCGCGCATCGGCAGTGCCGTCTGCGCGTTGTCGTTGCGAAATGTAATGGTGTCGCGCGCCAGGTTCTGAAAGATGTCGCTATGACGATCGAACTTCAGTTCGTCGTACACGTTGGGCTTTTGAAAATCGGTGTTGATGTCGAACTGCTTGCCGCGCTCCAGGCACACAACGCTCATCCCGGCGCTGGCCAGCTCCATGGACATGATCGAGCCGACCACGCCACTGCCGACGACGACGACGTCGACAGGCTTCATTTTCGTTGCCGACATCTCAGCGTTCCCCGTTGCTGTTGCGCTTGATGATGGTGTGCTTCGGAAAGCCTTCGGCATCGACCGGCACCCGACCGGTCTGGATGTCGAGCACGCTGACGGGTTCGGCGTGATACGGCTCGCTGCTGGTGACCAGCTCACGGTATTGGCCGCTGGGCACTCCGGGGAAGCCGAGCAGCTTCCAACCCACTTTGTCGCGGTTGCCGCCGTATAGCGGATCGGCGAAATACCCCTCCTCGGTGCTGCGCCACAGCATATCGAAGAAGAATTTCGATGACAGCGACGGCAGTACGACCTCGTCCTTCTCCAACTGCTCGAGCAGGCGCAATTGTCGGTCACCCGCGAGCTGCGCGAAAGGCCGGTCGAACTCGGCGATGCAGTGCTGGTTGATCTCGCGAATCGCGATGCGATAGACCTCCTGCGGCGTAAAGCGCGATTGGTAGCCCTGCTGCGGCGTGCCTTCCAGCCAGGGGCCGCCGCGATATTGACGGCCGTGGCCCCCCCAGGTGCCGGCCAATTGCCGGTCGATATAGACCACCACCCCAGCATCGCGAGCCCCAGGGCCCAGCTCATCGGTGGGGATCAGATGCTCGACGGCGGCCTCGAGAAAGCGAATCTCGGGCTCCAGCAGATAGAGATAGGAAGCCCCGATCGGGTTGTCGCTCAAGATCATCTCCTCAGTTTCCCACTTCGGAATGGCTCGACCTTGCAGCGCGTGCCGGCGCTCGGTATCGGGGGCGCTGCGCCTCCGTCACCTCAATCCAGCAACCTCCGCGTAGGCCCTCAGCTCCCGTTCCACATCATAGCCGCTGGTCCCGAAGATGATGCCAGTGGCGCCGCGCGCCTCGAGCTGGGCGAGACGTTCGCGCAACTCCTCACGCGTGCCTGTGAAGGTCATCTGTTTGGCGGCGGATATGTCGACGAGCGCGTCATGGCCGTTCGAAATGTCGAGGTTATGACCGCGGTGAACGAGGAGATGGCGAATGTTCGCGTCCGCACGTTCGACGCTGGCCAGCCACGCCTCGCCATTCGGCAGCGCTTTCACACTTTCCGGATCGGTCGTGTACCTGTGGTGATAGACAAGCGCGATGAGAGGTTTGAGGGTCGTCGAGGCGCGCGGCGAGGTGACGTCCTCGCCATCATCGAGGACCGTGCCGCTGGTCGACACGAGGCAGGTCTCGAACCCTTCGGCCGGGGCACCGAGGGAAATCAGGCCGTCGGCAATCTCTTTGGCGAGCGCGCGGGCCTTGGGGCCTTGGCCTGCCATGTAGATCGGCACGTCGATCGGACGGTTGGGCAACCAGCCGTCGGACGCAAGGAACTGGGCGAGACCGCCGTCGATGTCGGCAATGTCGCCGCGCAGCAACGCCCTGACCTGCGCGATATGCGTGCGCATGCTCGCGAGGCTCAAGGGCTTCTTGCCCATCCCCGCACGGCCGGTAAACCCGGTGCCGAACCCGACCATCAGGCGTCCCGGCGCGATCTGCTCGAGCGTCGCGATGGCCGAGGCCTGTGCCATCGGATGGCGATAGCTCGGGATCAGCACGGAGGGGCCAAATTTGACGCGCTTCGTCTTTTCGGCGATGCGGGCGAGAGTGACCCATATGTCGTGGCCAAAGGCGGGAACCTCGGGACACCAGACCGCGCGAAAGCCTAGGTCTTCGGCAAGAAGCGCGTACTCGACGGTTCGGGGACCAGGCGGGAGGCGGAAGTCATAGGTCAGCACGGGGCGTTCCAGGGATAAGCGTTTTTCACCAACATCCGCCCCGCTTTCCGGCGATTTCGCGACTAGGATCGGCCCGTTGACGGGTTTGGGCAATCCTAAATCGTACCGGCTTGCCGGGGTTATGGCGACCTCGTCTCGACTGCGCTCATACACGTTCAACGCAGCCAATTCGGCCCGGCCGCGCAGTTTCAAACATCGGCGTTTCTTGGTTTGGCGGGAGTGCTGTTAGACAATGCGCATAACCAGCAGTTATGCTAAATTGTTCTTTATCACTCTGAATTTTCGGCAAGAATTTTGGCAACCGTATACTTAACGACTGCGTATGACTGTGCCCACAAGATGTTGCGTTTGCTGATTATGCCATGTCGGTTGGGGTTTTGGTAACGGCGTCTTTTGTGGACTAGCGCCAACGGCAGCTAAAGGCTGCCGCCCCACATGGACGGATCAACTCAGACCAACGCGCCGAGCGTCCGCTTCGATAGCCAAGACGAAGTGGCGGTCGGCCTTCTTGGTATCGTCGCGTCATCTGAAGTGGTGGATGCATCAGGGGCCTCCGGCAATCAATGAGGCACCTTTTTCACCGATCATGATCGTCGGTGCATGCGTGCAGGCGTTGAGCGCGGCGGGCATGATCGAGGCGTCGACGACACGCAGGCCCTCAATGCCATTGACGCGCAGTTGCGGATCGACGACGGCGGTCGGGTCGGTGCCCATGCGGCAGGTGCCGCTCGGATGGAAGTAGGTCGCGGCGCGGGCGCGGATATCCGCCTCGATCGACGCCTGGTCGTTGGCGATCGCGCCGGGAGCGAGCTCTGCTTCGATCAGATCGCGTATCGCCGACGCCCCCATCATCTCGCGCATCCGCTGCACCGACCGCGCGAGGGCATGCAGATCTTCCGGTTCTGAGAAATATTCCGGGAAGATCAGCGGATGGGTCGTCGGGTCGGCGTTGCGCAGCAGGATATGTCCGCGGCTGAGCGGCCGACCCGAACCGACCAACACGGTAAAGCCGTGCCGCTCCGGGAACAGGTCGCGCAGGCGGAACCCGACGCCGCTGCGCGTCACCAGCGCCGGGATCATCACCACAATCGTATCGGAGACCGCCAGCGACGGGTCGCTGCGCATGTATCCGCCGGTCGCGACATAGCTCTCGGCGAGCGAGCCACCGCCGGTCAGCGCATAGCGCAGCCCCATCCCGATTGCGGCGGCCGGGTTCAGGTATTTGTATGCGGTCACCGGCTGCGAGCACGCATAACGCAGCGAATAGGACGGGTGGTTCTGCAGATTTCGTCCGACCTCGGGAGCGTCGAGTGCCACCGGTATGCCGAGACTGATGAGATGCGCGGGCGGCCCAACGCCCGACAGCATCAGGAGCTGTGGCGAGTTGACCGTCCCGCCGCAGAGAATGACTTCACGCTCCGCCCAGACCGTCTCGCGCACGCCTTGCCGGATGATCTCGACGCCCTTCGCCCGACCATTCTCGATGACGATCCGCGCCGCAATCGCTTCCGACAGGAGATCGAGATTACCGCGCCGCCGTCCCGCCTGCGCAAAGGCCACCGCGGTGCTGGCGCGGCGACCATTGCCGATGTTGGTGTCGATGCGGCCAAATCCTTCGACGACATCGGTATTGAGGTCGTCGACCACCGGGTATCCCGATTCGCCGGCGGCGGCGAGAAAGGCGTCGCAGATTGGCAGATCGAGCCGTGACTGCTTGACCGCCATTGGGCCGCCGTCGCCGTGCCACTCGCCGGCGCCGCGGCTGTTGGTCTCGGCTTTTTTGAAGTACAGCAGCACCTCGTCAAACGACCATCCCTGGCAGCCGCGCTGCGCCCACTGGTCGTATTCAAGCGAATGGCCGCGCAGATAGAGCATTCCGTTGATGCTGCTCGAGCCGCCGAGAATGCGGCCCTGAAACCACGATAGACGGCGGCCGTTTAGCGCCGGCACCGGCTCCGTCTGGTAGTTCCAGTTTTGCCGGGCAAAGGTGCTGGCGATGAAGGCGATGCCGGGCACCTTGGTCGTCAGGCCTAAACGCTCGCGGCCGGCTTCGATCAGGGCAATGCGGGCCGCCGGCAGCATTTCCGACAAACGGCCGGCGACGACGCAGCCGGCGGCGCCCGCGCCGATAACAACGTAATCCCAGCCTTTTGCCAGCATCGATCGATCGGTCAATTCATGCAAAACGCGCCTGGGCCCATCCGGTCCCGAAGGTCACATTCATCCAAGGGCTCCGACCGCTGTGGCGAAACATCCGCATGCCACAGCTCGCGGCGTAGATATCGTAATCAACGCTGGTGCACATCACCTGTCTTTCGAAGACTGAACTCTCATGTTCATTGCGAGCTCATCTGTAGTCGATCCGAGCTCGCGGTCGTTGTCCGCTTTCATAGGCGCGGGACAGTAGGCCGGGCATGGTAGCTGCCCCGCGTCGCCTTGCAGCAGACTGCGGAACCCGACATGCTCTAGGTAATCGATCCGGAGGCACATTATGAGGCGGCGGTCGGTTCTGCGGGCCGGTCTGGCGGGGGGTGTGGCGGCGCTGCTGCCTCGCTTTGCGATCGGACAACCCGCCGATGCACGTGTGCTGCGTTTCGTGCCGCAGGCGAACCTTACCGTGCTGGACCCGATCGTCACCACTGCCGCGGTGACGGCTAATCATGCTTGGATGGTGTGGGACACACTGTTCGGGGTGGACGCGGCGCAGCAAGCGAAGCCGCAGATGGCCGATGGCTATACGCTTTCCGATGACGGCCGGACCTATCTAATCAAGTTGCGTAAGGGGCTCAGATGGCACGACGGCGAACCCGTGCGTGCGCAGGACTGTGCAGCGAGCCTGGCCCGGTGGGCAGCGCGCAACACCTTCGGCCAGACGATTTCGAAATCGGTGGATGAATGGGGCGTGGCGGACGACAAGACGGTGAAGATAACGCTGAAGCGGCCCTTCCCGTTGCTGATCCAGGCGATTGCCGAGCAGAACTGCTTCATTATGCCGGAGCGGTTGGCGAAGACCGATCCCTTCAAGGCAATCAACGAAGTCGTCGGGTCCGGTCCATATCGCTTCCTCAAGGACGAGTTTGTCCCAGGTGGCAGCGCCGCCTGGGAGAAGTTCGATGGCTACGTGCCACGCCAGGAGCCGCCGGAATGGTCCAGCGGCGGCAAGAGCGCCAATTTTCAGCGGATCGAGTGGAAGATTATCACGGACGCCGCCACCGCGTCGGCCGCGTTGCAGAACGCAGAGGTGGACTGGTACGAGCAAGCGCAAGCCGATCTCGTGCCGCAGCTGAGACGCAACAGCGATATCGTTATCGGGCCGTCAAATCCGCAGGGCTATATCGGCGGTCTTCGGTTCAACTGTCTTCACCCGCCGTTTGATGACGTTCGTTTGCGCCGCGCGGTGCTGGTCGCGGTGAATCAGGAAGACTATATGCGGACGATCATGGGGGCCGACCCCGCGGCGTGGCGCGTCTGCCGGTCGCAGTACCCCTGTGGCTCACCATATGGCATCGAGGTCGATCTGCCGGTCCAGAAGGGAGACCTCGAGGCGGCCCGCAAAATGATCCAGGCAGCCGGCTACCATGACCAGAAGGCGGTGATCATCAATCCGACGGACTTCGCCACGATCGGGCCTCTCGGCGAGATCACCCACGACATGTTCAAGAAGATCGGCATCAACGCCGAATTGGTGGCAACCGATTGGGGCTCGGTGGTGCAGCGGCGGGCGAGCAAGGAACCCGTGGAAAAAGGCGGCTGGTCGGTGTTCCACACCTGGTTCACCGGCGGGTTCATCCTCAATCCCGTGGTCAGCGCCCCGTTTCGCGGCCTCGGCGCGGCGGGATGGTTCGGCTGGTACGAAAATTCCAAGATCGAGCAGTTGACGCAGGAGTGGCTGGACGCGAAGGACGAAGATGCGCGCAAGAAGATCGCCGGCGCGATCCAACTTGAGAACTACACTCAGGCGCCGACGGTGACGCTAGGTCAGTTCCAGATTCCTACAGCCTATCGCAAGAGCCTGGCAGGCAAGTTGGAATTCACCGGACCGCTATTCTGGAACGTCAAACGAGCCTGAATGACCGGGTACAACGCGTCTGAGACAGAGGGTGAGGTCTCCAGATGCCTGCTGGTGCCCCCAAAAGCGACGTTGCGCAAGCGGCTTGTCGGCGTATCGGAAATGCTATATCGACCGGTCCGCCCTACGGTCGGACGGGGCACACAGCAACTCCGATTTCCTTGAAAGAGATCCCCTATGAAAGCAATCCCAGCGTTATTCCTCGTCGCTGTTCTTAGCGGTTTGGGTTTAACTGCCACCATTACGCCAGCACGTGCCGACGCGGACGACGCCGCCTGGATTAAAAAATGTGTGAACGACAATAAGAGAGAAGGCGCAACGCCAGAGGTGGTAGCCGCATACTGCTCGTGCATGAACGGTAAGATGTCGTCGACCGAGACCCTGTCCGTCACGGCCTGGGAGAAGACGCATCCCACGGAAATGGCAGCCTGCGATAAGGAAGCCGGCTGGAAGTAAGCTCAGTGCAGAAAACGCGGCGGCCGGGTCGGCCGCCGCGCCGAAGGCGGAACATCTGCTCCATCGCGATCGGGGGGGGGTCGTAGGGGTCGCCAAGACGTGGCGGCGCTCAAAGATTGGCGCGCCGTCAATTCCCGCTTGCTCACTCCGGCGCTGGTCGAACGGGCTCAGCCGCATGGCGCGCTCGAAGCATTGGATCGCCTCATCGGGACGGTCGTCGAACACGACGATCCAGCCGCACCGCCGCAAGTGCCGCGGCGGCACTGCGGATGTCCCGGAGCGAATGCGTTGTATTGAGGATGAAGACCAACCTGTCGCGGGGGTCGGCGCAGCCTCTGACGACGGCTGTATCGACGCCGATTTTTTCGAGATGCTGCTGGACCCGGTGCGGATCGACGCTCCGATCAAGGAGCATTCCCTGCGTCGGGAACAGGGTCGACGGGAGCCGCAATCCGACGCCGCTAAGTTGGCAGCGGAACAACGCTACCCGCAATGACAGGCGTCGGCGCAATGTATCGCCGTGCAGCGCATTGATCGACAGCGCGTGTTCCGCCGCGCTCAGCACGGCCATGGAAGGCGGACTGGCATGTATCCGGGTTCCGCTGCATCGCTCGAAGCGGCGGATCAGGCTTGCGCTCCCGCTGAGCACCGCCATCGGGACACCAAACCCCTTTGCCAACGAGCTTCCCAGAATGAGGCGCGGCGACCGCACACCCTGCCGCCGGAGTGAGCCGCCGCCGCCTTTCCCGTAAGGATTGTCGAGGCTGGGCTCGGCTCCCCAGATGCCCAGCCCCTGCGTATCGTCGAGCACGATATGGCCGCGACTTGTCTCGACGGCTTGCAGATAGTCGCGGATCGGCGCCGGCCGGCCGCAGATCGCGCAAAATCCGTCCGCCACGATCACCGGGCGCAACCCCGAAGCTGCGTCCATCGCGACGATCCTCCGCGCGGCCTCGGCGGAGAAATGCGGGAGCGAACGGACCCGCACCCCGAATGCCGCGGCGCGCTGCACCGCCCACCGTGCGATCGGATAGGCCCCGGCGTCGATATAGAAGCTGACAGGACCCTGCCGCAGCATTTCGAACAGGTCGAAAAACAGGTGCAAGGTCGAAGGCAGCAGGGTTGCGGCCTCGCAACCCTGCAACAGGGCCAAGGCTTCGGCGATGTCGGTCGCCTGCGCCGGCGTGCCGAGCGCCGCCGGCTTCCCGGTGGTGAGCCGTGACCATCGGGCAAGCGATCGGCCGGGGTGACTCAGGCCCAAATACAACGAGGACGTGAAATCGGCCATGACCGCTCTGCCTCGGCGGCACCTCAATTTTCGCCTCGAAACGCCGATCCAGCCGTCTTGAAGAGGCGTTCCGGAGGCCGGTTGCTGAATGTGGGGCGGCTGGTCTCACGCCGCATTCCCTCAATTACGCTACCTCGATGTGGTGACCAGAATCCTGTGACTGTGCGACGTGCCGACGATGGTCAAAGCTCAGCTGGCTTTTTGGGGTGCTCCGTGTGGGGCACAGTCCAGGGAGAGCGGAATGAGCGAGGAAGCAGCGGCGTTCGCCCGTCGCAACGAACCCAGCGATCCGTTTCCGATCGTTCCGGATGATTCGCCGGAAGCCGTTGCGGGCGGTACCACGGGCGCCGGTGACGTCGGGTTCGATGCCGGCTCCGCGGCTCCGGAGCAGCAATTGCCAAGCAGCCCCGATCGGCAGGACGGCGACCTCGGTGATGCTGACGGCGTGTCGACCGATCCGGTTACCGCTGCCGTGGTTGCCGTGGACAGCCGGCAGTTCCTGTTCGCGCTGATCGGGATTCTCGCCGACAACGCCCAGCGCGGCACGGGCGGCGAGGCCGCATTCGGCGTCGCGCTGGGCCGGGTGGGGCAAGCGCTCGCGGATGGAGCAGATGAGGCATCGGCGTTTCAGGCCGTCGTCGACGCGCTTGACCGGCAGCGTCTCGGCGAAGCCGCGATGCGCGATGTCATCCCGATCACCGCGGCATTTATGGCGCGGGTCGTCGCCGGGTGGAACTTGCGGCACAGGGAAGGGCTCGAGACCGCCGCGGTGGATCGGCTGGTCGAGGCCGCTGCGAAAGTGGCCGACGGGGCATTGGCGGCCGGAGGCTCTCGCGCTTGGCGGCGCCTTCCCGATATCGCCGTTACGATCGCCGGCCGCGCGGCTCAGCGCGGCCTTGGGTTGGGCGCCCTGGCCGACGCGTTGCCGCGGCTGGCGCCGCGCTTTGGTCTTGCGCCGCGCGAGCCGGCCGCTCGCGACGGCGTCATTTCAATAACGGATCATCCGCGGGCAGAGCTTTCTCGCGGAGGGGCGGCGGATGAGCCGCGTCGAATGGTCATCAGCGGACCCGTGGAGATCGTGATCCTCGACCGCTGAGCCGCTGCGGCCAACTACCGCGAACGAGGGAGAGAACCATGAGCGACAGAATTGACGACGATCTCATCGACGATCTGGCCGAGCCCGAGGGTCCGGCGTATTCGCGCTTCAGCGATATGGGCGATCTGGGCGACGATCTGGCCGATCTCGGCGACGATCTCGCCGATGATCTCGCCGATCTGGGCGATTTCGGCGACGACGACGCTGCCGACCAGATCGACGACGCGGTCGCGGAAGCCCTTCAGGCCGACGATGCCGACGAATTTCTCGGCGGCCTGCGCAACGTATTGAGAAAAGTGGCGCCCATCGTCGGCAAGATCGCGCCGCTGCTGCCGATTCCGGGGGCCGGCATTATCGGCAAGGCCGCAGATATCGTCGCCAAGGTCGCGGCCGACGAGGCTGACGAGATCGACGCGATCGACGATCTCGCCGATCTGGGGGACTCCATCGATTCGGTCGATCCGGTGGCTCCGGTCGTCGCCGGGCTTGCCATCAAAAAGGCCATCCCGACCGTCTCCAACCTGCCGCACGGGACGCGCAAGCAGCTGGTCAAGGCGACAACCGCGGCAACCAAGCTCGTGGCGCGCCATCACGGCGCCGGCGCGGCCAAGGCTATGCCGGCCATCGTCCGCCAGGCCCGCCGGACGGCGGCGCGCAACGGCGCCCCGGCAACCGCCTTGCCGCAGATCATTCGCAAGACCGCCGCCAAGGTGGCGCGTTCGCCCAATCTGGTGCGGCGCATGGCGCAGACTTCGCGCCGCATGCGCTCGGCGCCCGGCATGGGAATGGGCGCGATGGGCATGGGCCGGCACCGCCGGCACCGCCGGCACCACGGCTTCGGCGGGTTTGGCGGCGGTGCCGGCAGCTACGGCGGCGGCGCGACGTGGACCGGTGGCACGGCCTCGCGCAGCCTGTCCTTGCGCGGCCCGGTGCGCATCACCATTGAATCCATGTGACGGCGGGACGTCGGGGGCGCGGGCGATGGACGTTCGGGCATTCCTGCGAGCTAAGCTTCTGTCGCTCGAAGGGCGCGGCAGGCAGCTGGCGAAGATCGATCCCCAATCGGTCGGCATTCGCCCACAGGATCTCCCTTACGCGCCATCGCCCCGGCACTTCGCGGCCGTGAACGAGCGGCTGGCGGCGATCGACGAGAGGATCGCCGGCCAGCTCGCCGTGCTACGCAAAGCCGTAAGCGGGCTTCGTCCCGGGCAGATTTTGACGGCGATCGCGATGGTTGAGCGCGACATCGACCGAGCACGCCGCAGCTGGGGCTTGTTCTTCGAGGTGTTCAGCCAGCGCGGCAGCTCCTTCGCGCCGACCTTGGCAGCGCATGATGTCATCGCCGACGATTGCTATGCCGCGATCATCCCGGCGGTTGCGCGGCTCTACCCCGGGCCGCAGCTCAGGCCGCTGACCTATATGGAACAGGGGTTTTCGCCGGTGACGTGGAGGCGCGGCGTCCAGCTTAGCCGGTTGCTCGGCGAGACCAACCCGTTTCCGCTGATCCGCATACCATGGGACCGCGACAACCTGTGGCAGGGCGTCTTCCTGCACGAATGCGCGCACAATCTGCAGGCCGATCTCGGCATTTGGGGCGAAAACCGCCAGGCGGTGGTGACGCGCATCCTCAGAGAAAGCCGAGACCCGGCGCTGGCGCGCATCTACGGCCGTTGGCACAAGGAGATTTTCGCCGATCTCGCGGCGCTGCTGCTCGGCGGCCCGTCGGCGGCCTGGGGTTTGGCGGTGTTTCTTTCCCACCCCCGGCAGCGCGTGCTGACCTACCGGCCGGGCGGGGCCCATCCGACCGGGTATTTTCGCGTGCTGATCCTCGCCGAAATGCTGCGGCGCATGGGCTTCGTGCGCGATGGCGCGGGGCTCGCCCATGTCTGGCGAACGCTTTACCGCGTTCGGCCGGGCGACCGCCTGCCGCCGGTGCTCGTGGCCAACGCCGGCAAGATGGCGCATGCGGTCGTCGACGAGATCGCCTTCCAGACTCGGCGCAATCTCGCGCAGCACGCGCTGTCGGACGTCATTCCGTTCCGGCAGGCCGACGAGGACGCGATCAAGCAAGGCGCCCGCCGGCTCGCCGAGGGGCGTTTCGCGCCGATCGAACTGCCACCCCGACATCTCGTCAGCGCCGCCAGCTACGCGCTGACCCGCGAAGGCGTGGCGCCCCACGCGCTGTCGAAGCGAATTGTGACCCATCTGGCCGCGCTGCACGGCGCGGCCGCGGCGCCCCCCGGCGCCGTGCGGTACGCGCTGGCCGCATGACCCTCATCGCAACGAGGTAGACCATGGCTCCCTACATGCCGAACGGCTTTGCCCCCAGCTCTCGCGGCACCGGCAACGGACGCGGACCGACCAGCACCTCGTCGATCAACCTGGCGTTGGACAACATGATCCGCAGCCAGCTCAAGGTCAGCGATCCGCGCAACCCGAAGGAGATCGCCCAGGCGCTGCTGACGTACTACAAGGACCTGCCGCAGGCCGTGGCGATCACCGAAGAGGCACAGGGCTTGCCGTTCCTGCAGGCGCCAATGCCGCAGACGATGCTGGCGCCGTCGCGGCCGACCTCGTCGGACGCCGAGTTCAACATCGCCCAGAACGATGTCGAGAAGGCCCTCGCCGACCTGACGACCAATCCGCTGACCGCCGACATCGTGCCCGAGATGCAAGGCTGGGGGCAGTCGATCCGCGATGCCGTCACGGAAACCAGCAATGCCGCCCGGCAGGGGCTCGACCCGAGCCAGCGCGACAAGGTCATCGCGATCCGCCGCCAACTCGGCGAGTACGCCCGCATGGCGCGCTTTGTCGGAGCTCTCGCGCCGGGCATGACGCAGAACTATCGCCGCCTGGGCCAAAGCCTCGACGAGGTTGCCGCGGTATCCCTCGTGATGCTTGGCGAGGCGCTGGCCAGCGTCGGCTTCGCCTACGGCTACTATCTGCTGCAGGTGCCACTCGCGGACCTGCGCCAGCGCCGCGACTCGGTGATTTTCGCGCTGCGCAACTTCAGCGGCGGAGCGCAGGAGGCTTATGGCCCCGACGAATGGCCGCGCGGCATCAACGCCTACCGGCTGCTCTACAACTGGCTTGAACAGCAGGGCCAAGGCGATTTGCGCACCTTGCTGGTCGAGAACGAGCTCGCGCGGATCATGGATACGTTGATCGCGCGGGCGCAGAATGGGACGCCGGAAGGGCTGAGGGCCCTCGGTGTTACCGCACAACTCGACCTCGAGCGCTTCCGCCGGCTGGCGATCGTCGCCCCGGGGGCTATGCCGCAGCTGCCGGGCAGCATGGGCGGGCCGGGAATGCCGGACTTGTCGCCGCCGCTCGTCTCGTTCCTCGAATCGCTCCTGCTGTTCGCCGATGCGTTCCGGCCTGCCGGCGGCCTGCGCCTGTTGCGCATCGCGCGGCCGGCCATCCTGTTCTACGGCCTCTACAATCCGAACCTGCTCGAGCAGGACACAATGCTGCTCGACCTGATCATGATGCGGGGCAACCTGGCGACGCTGCTCGACACCCTGTTTCCGGGCGGCAATGTTCGAGGGGTCGTTCCGCAAGTCCTGCTCGATATGCTGGTGACCAGCCTCGACCGGGCGATCGACCTGCTTTCGCTCGGCGCGGAACCCGGGATCAACGCGGCGACGGAAATCCGCGCCGCCACCTATTGGCTGATCGCGGTCTCGATCATCGTCATACTGAGTGGCACCAGCTACCCGCTTCCGCCGGTACTGCAGCCGCACGCAGCAGCGGCGGCACCCGCGGCAGCACCCGCGGCGGCCGGCGTCGCCGCCGGCGCTGGGGCGGCTGCTCCAGGGGCTGGAGCGCCCGGCGCTGGCGCCATCGCAGCCCTGGCCGCGGGTCCCCCGCTGAACCAGCCAGCCCCGCAAGTCGCCGCCGCAATCCGGGCGCTGAATACCGGTGCCGGCCACGCCCGGATCCTGAACGACCAGGCCGAACAGTACTGCAATGTCCTGCCGCATCTGGAAGCGACCGACGATGCGCTCAACCGCGTGATGGGGCGGCTGACGCAGGCGCTCGGGCGGGCGCTCGGGCACGGTCACTGGCAGACGCCGGAAGCCCAGCTCGTAATCCGCGAGGAGCTGATGGTTCAGCGCAGCCTGGAGCGCCGGTGGCGCGATCTGGTGCGCACAGTAGCTCCCGAGGCCGGCAATCAGGACACCGTCTTCGATTGGCTGCAGGTAGTCATTCACCTAGCCCTGAACCTCGGGTCTCTGACGATGCCGCGCGGCGACGAGCCGCTTGAGCTGCGCGCCCTGCCGCCGCAATTCGAGGAGACCTTGGCCCAGATCGCGAGGAGGATCGGATGAGCGACCCGAAAAACCACGCCGCGCTGACATCGCGGGACGTGAGCCATATCGTACAGGCCGCCGGCACCCATTCGCTGATCAGCGCATCGGTGATGTCATCGCGGGTTATCACCGAAGCGACGGCCTATTTCGAACGGTCCGCCGCGGCGCTCGAAGAAATCCTCGCGACGCTTCAGGGCAAGGGCGCGGATGGCACGGCCAAGCCGATCACGATCACCTCGGTGCTCGACCCTACATCGGCGCAGTCGATTTCGGACACTCTGAAGGGTGCCATCCAGCCGCAGCTCGACAAACACGACGCGGCGCTCGCGTCCCTCCAAGCGCAGCTCGGCACGCAGGCGCAGGCGATCGCGGAAAATCAGCGGATCGTCGCTTCGGTCCTGCTCGGCGAGGAGGGGCATATCCGGCGCCTCGAACAGTCGGTCGCCGAAAACCAGCGCCTGGTCGCATCCGTACTCCTCGGCGAGGAGGGGCACATCCGGCGCCTCGAACATGCGGTCACTGAAAACCAGCGCGTGGTCGCATCCGTACTCCTCGGCGAGGAGGGACACATCGAGCGCCTTGGGCGGGTGATCGCCGATCTGGCGCAAAGGGTGACCCGTCTCGAAGAGCGCCACGGCAAGGACGAACCGCCGCCCGCAGGCCGCGGAGCCACAGCGGGACGCGCGCCGGAGGTCCGGGAGATGCAGGAGGCGCACGACGCGTTGCGTGATCGCATCGTCACGCTGGAGGCCTCCATCCGCCAGTTGATGACCCGCGGCAATCCCGAAGGCGGTGGCGGACGGCCGCCCCGCCGCGGCGGCTGACGGCGACGATTGCTTCCGATTGTTCCTGAATCGAGGAGCCAGTAGATGGCAATTCAACAGACCGAAACGATCCAACGGCTTTGGGATCGCTTTATCCGCGACCAGCTCACCTCGATCCCCCCCGGAAGACCGGCCGGCCTTCGAGGCCCAGCTTGAAGACCGCTTTGCCGACCTGATCCAGGGTGGCGCCGGCGAGCCGCAAGGCGGAGACGGCTTCCTCGACCTGCTCGGCTTCGGCGGGCGAGGGCCGGTCGCCTTCGAGGAGATGGCCTATCCCTTCGTCAAGGCCGATTTCGACGATGCGGTCGTCCCCAGCCAACTACACGCAGCGGCGGAACTTTACTTCATCTATCAGTACGAGCGATCGAAGGTGTTTCAGGCGGTCGACGTGCTGCTTCGGCTGTATCATCTCGGCAAGCTCTATATTCAGCGCGGTCCCGGCGCCCGCGGGCTCTACCTGCTCGAGAAGTGGCGGCCGCTTCGCTACAAGCAGCGCGACCGGGAAATCGCCTATCGCCGGGCCTTCAATTACGGCGCCTCGCCACCGCCGGCCGGCGCCGTCGTCAACCGCAACTTCCACCGGCAGCTGGTCGGCTTCATGGTCGCGGTGGCGCAATATTTCCGCGATCTGCTGATCGGCGAGGTGATCCGCGGCGGCCAGTTGATCGAGCAGCGGCCGTTCGGCAGCATCGGCACCGTGCAGCGCATCGGCCTCGACCTCCGCTACGCGCTCGACCGCGCAACCTACGGCAACATCTATGCGCTGACCGTCGAGACCGGCCATTACCTCAAGCAGGTCCTTGCGCTGCTCGATGCGCCGGACATCAAGAAGGCGTTCGACGCCAACACGAAATGGAATGTCGTGGAGGTGATCTCAGAACGCTATCTCGGCGGCATGGCGGAAATCTCGCAGCGGGCCAAGATGGCCGAAAGCGGCCGGCGTATGCTGCAATTCGTCGCCGACCAGGACTTCAAGACGGCGATCGACCCGCTGTTGTTCCAGTCCGAGATGCGGCCGATGGGGCCGCATGCGGAAGCATGGCTCGCCGCCTATCGCATGACCCGCGAAGGGCGGGGCTTCCCCGGCGTCGTCCCGGCGCTGCGCGGGCTGACCAACAGCGAGGGCGCGGTGGCGCGGCCGATGGAGTTCGCATAGCCGCAAAATCGGAGCGCCGAACAATGGGCATCCCGCCCTTTCCCGACCTGTCGGTGCAGATCTCGCGCCGACGCACCCGCTGTGTGCTGGACCCGCACTTGGCGCTGTCGCCCGACGGGCCGGCGCTGACCAAGCGTCTCGCCCCGTTTGCCGAGCAGTGGGTAGGCCCGGAATTTTTCAATGTGCTGGACAGTACGTCTTTATACCTTGAGGAACCCGAGCTGCTGGTCTGGCCCGATACCGACGCGGCGACGATTGCCGCGGTTCCGGAGGTGCTGCAGGCGTGGGCCCGGCTGCGCGACGAAGCGAACGGCGGCCTCTCGTGGATTGGCGACGCCTTGCGGGAGAGCTCGCTTCCCGACGCCGTCGACGAGGGGATTATCGGACGGTGGGAGGTCGCGTCCCGCGCCCTAGACCTGCGTCTACCCAAGACAATAGAGGCGACGGGTCCGCTCGTCGCCGCGACCCGGGACGCCGCCGCGCTGTGCGCCGTCCTTCCCGCGTCGCGCATGATCGGACGCAGCGATGGCGGCCAGCCGCCGGCCGTCTGCCGCCAGCTGCGGCAATGGGGCCTGACCTGTAAGCGGCTCAGCCCCGACGACCCCCTCGTCCTGCTCGAAAGAGCCGATTTCCTGCGCCTGCTCGCCGACGCCGGTGTGGCGCCGTCGGTGTGGGCCGGCCTGAACCTTGCGCTCGTTTACCTCTGGCTGCCGCGCGCCGGGGCGTTCGAACTCGAGCCGCTATACGGGGCCGATATCGAGCCCGATCTGCTTCGCAAGGAAAACCAGCCGGCCGCATGGGTCAATCCATGGGAGGATGCCAAGTGCTTCTGGTGCGAGATCACCGGACCGGCGGCCTGAGCCTGCCTCTGCGCGGTTCGCTGCGGACGAACGCGGCCGACCTCGTGATGCAGGCGGTCATCGGCGAGATTGGCAGCCCGATCGGCCGCACCAACCCGTATCGCATCGGCAATGACGGCGTCCCGCGGATTCTCCCGGGACCCGGCGGGATTACGATCAATCACCGGGTCGGAGACCGCTGCGTGGGACTCGCCGCCGACCATATCGAACCTGGCGTCTCGCTGCGCAACCATCAACGCAATGTCGGCGGCGCCCCGGACGGACCCAACCTGGCGCTGATGACCAGCGCCTGCGTCGGCAATCTCGCGCGGGTGGTGACCGGAGCTTGCCGCGGTGCGACCGGATTGGTCACCGCGAAACACGGCGGGGTCAATCACGTGCTGGTCGATTTCGACAGTCGCGTCTTGGCGAGGCTCAGCATCGGCGACCACGTACAGGTCTACTCTTGCGGATTGGGGCTGGCATTGCCCGATTACCCGGAGATCACCCTCACCAACTGCGCGCCCAGCCTGCTGCGGCTCTGGAACCTCCGATCCCGCGGCGGCGCTTTGGAAGTCCGCGTCACGCACATCGTGCCGGCTGAGATCATTGGCTCGGGCCGCGGACAAAACACCGTTTCCCGGGCGGATTTCGACATCGAGCTGTTCGACCCCGGCGTGCGCCGGCGTTTCGGCCTCGATACCCTGCGTTTTGGCGACCTCGTCTGCGTCGAAGGTGCCGACAGCCGCTTCGGCTTCTCGGTTCGCCACGGGCATTTTACTTTTGGCGTCATCGCCCACAGCGACAGCACTGTCAGCGGTCATGGCCCCGGTGTCGTGGCCTTGATGACGGGGCCGATCTCTCGCCTGCGCCCGATATTCGACGGTAACGCGAATATCGCGGCGCTCTATCAGCGGCGCCGGCTTGCGACGCCACAGCGGCGGCAGCCCGTCGCCGGTCGGGTATTCGGCGGCGGCACTCATTCGCGCACTCAGTTAGCGCGGTTGCTTGACACACCATCAACCATTCGTCACCGTGTTGGTTAACAATATCCTCCCGTGGTTAAAGATCTCGAACTGCCGGATCCCATGCCACAAAATCGTCAAATATTAATTCCAAATCATGGAGATCGCGTCGACGCGGATCTGCTCGGAAAATTTCTAATTGAGGAAACTTTTTTTAAAATCGTTATGATTTACGAAGACTTGGATTACCCGTATTCGGATCATATGCATGAGGTCGCCAGATTTACGGTGCGCGGCCGAACCGTCGCGATTATCGAGGAGCCTCGCGCGCTGGTACTTGACGGCGACACGAGGAACATGATCGCCCGGCTCACGGGGCGCGAATTGCAGATCGCGGCGATGATCGCCCAGGGCGACGCCACCAAAAACGTGGCGTACAAGCTGCGGATCAGCGAGTGGACGGTCGGCACACATTTGCGGCGCATCTTCGCCAAGCTCGGCGTCGATAATCGCGCCGCCATGGTTTATCGCTGTGCCTCGTTGATCGAAAACGCACCCAAATCCGCGACCAGCAAGCGGCGAACGCCAACTTCGACGGATTAAACGCCTGCCTTCAGCTCGGACAATCGCTCCCGCGAGATTTTACATCTTAAGATGGCCGGTCTCGGGACATCTTAAGATCGACGGTCTCGGGCTAGGCCCGCCAACGTCTTGCGACTTCTGCGGTCGGCTCGATCCCGGTAGCGCGCCGATCTGACTTGCGGACACAGCCCGCCCGGCAGGTTAGAGCGCGGCGTATCGCAACCGAACGATAGGATTCGCCGCCCTCCTCCTGGCCGTGTCAGGCCATGTATCCCGTCACGACGCGATTTCTATGGGTGACCGTAGCCGACGAACTAGTGCTCGACCGGGAGAGGTTCACGGACCACGTGCGCTTCTTTGCGAATATTCGAGAAATCGAAGCCGATCTTGAACGTCGCGATGCCACCCCTTATGCCCAGGCGGTCGCTTCCATTCTTTCACGCATGACCGACAACAAGCACATCCTGGCCGAGGACGGGAACTACCTGCTGTCGAGCGCCAGTTCGGAACTGAACGATGATGAACTGAACGCCTTATGCGCCGTATCATGGGGCGATTGGCTTTCGAGCATTGAAATGCCGTAGCTGGGCCGCCGAGCAGCGTTCCGCGGCAGCCTCCACATAATCGATTTTAAAAATCTTCCAATCTGCTCCCGCGCTCGCGCGAATGCTACGGGTCGGTCCGACGTGAGGCCGCCATGGGGTGGCCTCAACACGAAAGGACATGACCATGTCGTTCTGCGGTCTCGCGTTGCGATATCGCCGATGTAGCGTAAGCGGAGCTTGTCTCCCACCTTGCGGGAGATGGCGGTGAGTGGTTGATCCTGCTTTGTCTGGGGAAGGCGAGGTGGATTGTTTGCCAAGTAATTTGCCAATTGATGGGCAAAGTTACCGTCGGGTCGAGGTGTTGACTGGTTCGCCCCGGCGGCGGCAGTGGAGCTCGGTGGAGAAAGCGGCGATTGTCGCGGAGAGTTTCGCGCCGGGAGCGGTGACGAGCACGATTGCGCTGCGGCACGGGATGCATCGCAATCAGCTTTATGCCTGGCGCCGGGAGTTGCGATCGGCGGCGGTCGCCGATGCGGGCATCCCGGAGTTTGTGCCGCTCGTCGCAGAAACCCGCGTTGCGCCGACCACGCCGGCAGTCAAAATCGAGATCGGCGATGCGATCGTCCGCGTTGGGCCGGGCGTCGATCTGGCGTTTCTTGGCGAGATCATCGGCGTCCTGAAGGCATCGGCATGATCCCCGCCTTCGCGGCGACCCCGCCGGCGGGGGTGCGAGTATTGATCGCCACCCGCCCGGTCGACTTTCGGCGTGGTGCGGACGGGTTGGCGGCGACGGTGCAGACGATCCTGCGGCAGGACCCGTTTTGCGGCACGATCTTTGTGTTTCGTTCGAAGCGCGCCGACCGGGTGAAGCTGCTGGTCTATGATGGCACCGGCCTGGTGTTGATCTGGAAGCGGCTGGAAGGCTCTCGGTTCAAGTGGCCGGCGATCAGCGACGGGGTGATGCGGCTGTCGGGTGCGCAATTGGCAGCGCTGCTCGATCACGCATGTTGATGCCCCTCCTGGTGAGGCTGACAGATTCTGAGGTCGAGGTGATCGACGGAGTGGTTTCGCAGGTTGCGGACCGCATCGATGACGACGGGAGTGTTTCGGAACAAGTAGGCGCCGTTGGGCTGGCGATCCATGAGAAGCCGTTTTTGCCGGATCTGGACGTAGAGCCAGTTCACCGGGATGTTCAGCGCGGCGGCCATTTCCATGGCGCTGAGGAAGCTGGGATCGTGGTCCCAGCGGGTCCGTTGCGTGGTCACTTTTATCCCGGCGCCGAGCCGGAGCCGTTGCACGGTGATCGGCAGAACCTTGTCGGCGCAGTTGGGCGAGCGGTGCCCCTCGGTGCTGAGGATTGCGGCGATCTCGTCGTCGGGGATTCCGGCGCGGGCGAGGTCGAGCGCACGATCGCGCATTTCCGCGCCATGAGTGAGGTTGGCGACGGCGTTGACCTTCATTTTCACCGCGATGTCGCTGACGGCTCCACCGCGCCACACGATCCGAACGAGGGCGACGTCATGCTCGCCGCGATCGAGAACGACCTTGTCGACAAGGCAGCGCAGCAACGCCTTGCGCTGCGCATCGGTGGTCGCTGGATCCGCCCAGATCTGCGGTAACCGGCCGGTAAGGACGACGATCTTGTCATTGAGCGATTTGCCGATCATCCGCTGAGCGAGCGGCTTGGGTGCAGATAGTTGGGCGAGCTGCTCCTCGGCCGCGCGAACCTCGCTCAACGCCGCTTCCCATCGGCGCTCCAGCTCACTGGCGACAAGGCGATTGTCGGGATCGACGCGGTTGAACTGACGCTCGGCCAGTGCTGCAGCGTATCGCTTCCGCTCGAGCTGACGTTCGGCGCTGGAGCAAAGCGTCGTGTCGATCTGATGCTGGGCGCGGCGAGCGCGCGACAGAGCCTCGAACTCGGCCGGCACCAACGCGCTCAAGAACGCATCTGCCACTGCCGCATCCACCCGCGTGGCACGGATTTGCTGGCAGGTGGGCAATCCCTCATGGGAGCGCAGATGGTTGCAGACATACTCCCCGCCACCCTTGTAACGAACGTACATCTTGTGGCCGCACCTTGCGCACCAGGCAATGCCGTGCAGCAGAAGTTCACCATCGCGGGGAGCCCCTCTGGTCTTGGTACGCATGTATTCGGCTCGGTTGTCCCTGACGATGCTGCGGATTCTTTCATAGGTCGGCCAGTCGATGTAAGACGGGTATCGGTCTTTGACGACGATCCGCCAATCCTCGATTGGCCGCGGCATCTTGGTTGATGCACCGCTTTCCCGTGGCGTGAAGCGAGTGCGACCATAGACAAAGGCACCTGCGTACGCGGGATTCTTCAGGATCGAGGCCACGGCGGCGACGGTTGCGCGTGCCCATCGCATATCGCCGAGACGGTCGCGGCGTGGAAGATCGAGACCGCGCTCGTTCAGCACGCGCATGACCTTGGCAACCGTGCGGAACTTCAGAAAGCTCTGGAATACCAGCTCAAGTCGCTCCTGCACCTCGGTGTTGGGGTCCTTGACGACGACACCGCTCGGGTCGCGAATGAGACCAATCGGCAGGTTGAGCGCGAGGTCGCCGCGCTCGGCCTTGGCAAGCAGGCCTGCGGTCAAGCGGCTACGGATCGTGTGCAGTTCAAGCTCCGAGATGGTGCCCTTCAGGCCGAGAAGCAGACGACCGTTTGCACTCGCGGGATCGTAGACACCATCACGATCGGCAATGAGGCAGCCACGCAGTCCGCAAATATCCAGAAGCGGATACCAGTCGGAGCAATTGCGCGCGAGGCGGGTTACGTCGATCGACAAGATGAGGCCGATCTCGCTGAGGCCCACCCGACCGACCAGTTCCTTAAAGCCACTGCGTTGCGCAGCGGACGCGCCGCTCAGGCCGAGATCGCTGTCGATAACGTCGATATCGGCGTCATGCCATCCGAGTTCGCGAGCGCGCTGCCGGAGCGCGTATTGCAGGCGCAGACTCTCCTGATTGCTCACCACCTGATGCGGCGTCGACTGACGAATATAGACGACCGCTTTGCGTGCCAGATGGGTTGGCTTGACCAGTTCCGACTTCACGAAGGATCTCCGCCAAGACTGCGGCGAGGTCGTCGACGATCTGGCGCCGCAGCATTGGCGTCAGTGTCATCCAGAGATCTTTTGGGCTCGCGCTCATGATTGTACAAACAGTCTACTACAGATAGGAGCTCTTGTAATGCTTCTATACTTAATATAGTCCGATCGTTTGGGGATTCGTGCCATTCCGTTACTGCAATTGGAATTAGTAGGGTTGTTCCATTACGATGTTCGACTTCGTAAGAAGCCGCGAAGTTGCCCCCACGATGGGTCGAGCGTCGGATCACACGGAACGATCGCCCATAGAGCGGATGCCGCGGGTCCAAGACCCAAATCTCCTCGATCGACAATTCGTCAAACTCACAAGAGGGGATATTCCTGTAGGCCCTCGCTTGAGGGGCTCGATTGGCGACGGGTACACGCGCCGCGGATCGCCCGGCCGAAGCTCGCTGGATGAGCTGCGGCAGAATGACTCGGGAGCCCCGGAGGAAGTCCCCAAACCACTGATTTTATGATCTAATCGGGGATCATGACGACGGCCACCGAGGCCCTTCCCGATGACGTCGCAGCGCTGCAGGCGCTGCTGCGGGAAGCGCACGCCGAGCGTGATGCTGAGCGGGCCGAGAAGGTACAGCTTGCCGCGGAGTGCGACCGGCTGACCGGTCAGAACGATCGTCTGCGGCACCTCATTCGCCAGCTTCAACGGATGCAGTTCGGCAAGCGCTCCGAGAAGCTTGATCCCGACCAACTCAATCTCGGGCTGGAGGACCTCGAACAGGCACTCGCCGCCGCGGAGGCCGACCAGGAGAAGGCCGATCCGGCACTGCGGCGCTCGCGGACCGAAAAGCGGCGCGCCGGCCGCGGCTCGTTGCCCGATCATCTGCCGCGCATCGAGGTGGTCATTGAGCCCGACGACACGGCGTGCCCCTGTTGCGGCGGTGCGATGCACGTCATTGGCGAGGACCGCTCGCAACGGCTCGACGTGATCCCGGCGCAGTACCGGGTGTTGGTAACGCGCCGACCTAAATACGCCTGCCGCACCTGCCAAGAGGCGGTTGTCCAGGCCCCGGCGCCGGCACGGCTGATCGAGGGCGGGTTGCCGACCGAGCGCATGGTGGCCCATGTGCTGGTCGCCAAATACGCCGACCACAGCCCGCTTTACCGCCAAGCCCAGATCCTGGCGCGGCAGGGTATCGAGATCGACCGGGCGACCCTGGCCTTCTGGGTCGGCTACGCCGCGGCCGAGGTCAAACCGCTGTGGCGGCTGATGCGCGAGGCGTTGCTGGGTTCGACCAAGCTGTTCGTTGACGAGACCACAGTGCCGGTGCTCGATCCGGGCCGGGGACGAACCAAGACCGGTTATCTCTGGGTCATCGCGCGCGACGATCGACCTTGGCAGGGCGGCGCACCGCCGGCGGTGGTGTACAACTATGCGCCGGGCCGCGGTGCCGAGCATGCCATGGCGCTGCTCAAGGGATTTACCGGTGTGCTCCAGACCGACGGCTACACCGTCTACCGCAGACTTGCCGACCCGAAACGCAACACTCACCCGGTTAGCCTGGCCTATTGCTGGGCGCATTGCCGGCGCCAGTTCGTCGATCTTGCCAAGACCGCGCCGGCGCCGATCGCCACCGAGGCCTTGAAGCGGATCGCCGAATTATACGAGATCGAGGCGGAAGTCCGGGGCCAAAACCCCGATACACGGCGGGTCGTCCGACAGCAGAAAGCCAAGCCGCTGGTCGAGGCCTTGAAGAGCTGGCTCGAGAAGACGCTGGCGCAGGTTCCCGGCGGCTCGAATATCGCCAAGGCCATTCGCTACCTACTCAAGCACTGGGAAGGGCTCATCCGCTTCCTCGATGACGGCCGCATCGAAATCGACTCCAACACCGTCGAGCGCGCCATGCGCCCCATAGCCCTGACCAGAAAAAATGCGCTCTTCGCCGGCAGCGATGAAGGCGCCGAAAACTGGGCAATGCTCGCCTCGCTGATCGAAACCTGCAAGTTGCACGGCGTCAATCCAGAGGCCTACTTCACCGACGTGCTGACCAAACTCGTCAACAACTGGCCTAACAGCCGGCTCGCCGAACTCTTGCCCTGGGCCTGGACCGCCGAGGCGCACTGAACCGTCAACCCCAAGCGTAACGGTACTCAAGCTCCGCTTACGGTCGTGTCCCTTGGGGTGGTGTAGGAGCTGTGGGTAAGTAGCCCGCCGCAACGACCGCCATAGAGTCTGGCGGCGACGGGCTACTTATCCACGGCGGTGGTCATCGCAGGACATCGGTAGGGTTTCGGTTGGCCCCTTCCACCGAACCGAGGACCCGACGATGACCGACGAGATGATGAGCCTTCAGGCGCTTTTGGAGAAGAGTTCGGATACTGATCTGCTGCGTGAGATGATCGGCTTCGCCGCGCAGCGTTTGATGGAGCTGGAGATCGAGGGCCGGACTGGCGCGGGCCACGGCGAACGCAGCATCGATCGGCTCACCCAGCGCAATGGGTATCGCGATCGCGATTGGGAGACGCGCGCCGGGACGGTCGAGTTGCGCATCCCGAAGCTGCGCAAGGGCAGCTACTTCCCCGGCTTTCTGGAGCCGCGCCGAATGGCGGAGAAGGCGCTGACCGCGGTGATCCAGGAAGCCTACATCCAAGGCGTCTCGACGCGCTCGGTCGACGAGTTGGTCAAGGCGATGGGGATGACCGGCATCTCCAAGAGCCAGGTGAGCCGGTTGTGCGGTGAGATCGACGGCAAGATTGCGGCCTTCCTCGACCGGCCCCTGGAGGGCGAGTGGCCCTATCTCTGGCTGGACGCGACCTATGTGAAGGCGCGGCGCGACGGTCGCATCGTCTCGGTCGCGGTGATCGTCGCGGTCGGTGTCAACGGCGACGGCAGGCGCGAGGTGCTGGGCTTGGCGATCGGCGCGTCGGAGGCCGAGACCTTCTGGACCGACTTCCTGCGCAAGCTCGCGCGGCGCGGTCTGCGCGGCGTCAAACTCGTCATCTCGGATGCCCATGAGGGGTTGAAGGCCGCCATCGCCAAGGTTCTGAACTCTTCGTGGCAACGCTGTCGCGTTCACTTCATGCGCAACGTGCTGGCCCATGCCGGCAAACAGGGCCGCCGCGTCGTCTCGGCTTTCATCGGCACCGCCTTCGCCCAGGACGACGCCGAGGCTGCCAGGACCCAGTGGCGACAGGTCGCCGACCAACTGCGCCCGAGGGTCAAGAAGCTCGCCGAGTTGATGGATCAGGCCGAGAGCGACGTGCTCGCCTACATGAGCTTCCCGCCGGCGCACCGCACCAAGTTGCATTCGACCAATCCGATCGAGCGCGTCAACGGCGAAATCAAGCGCCGCACCGAGGTCGTCGGCATCTTCCCCAACGACGAGGCCATCATCCGGCTCGTCGGCGCCATCCTCCTGGAACAAAACGATGAGTGGGCGGTTCAGCGCGCCCGCTACATGACGCTGGAAACCATGGCACCTTTGAGCGACGATCCCTTCGTCAAGCTGCCCGCCGTGGCCGCCTGACAAAACCGGCCAACCCTGCCGGAGACCTGGAGCGACCCCGCGCTCCTACACCACCCCATGGGGCACGATCCACTGAACCGTCAACCCCAAGCGTAACGGTACTCAAGCTCCGCTTACGGCCTACTTCACCGACGTGCTGACCAAACTCGTCAACAACTGGCCTAACAGCCGGCTCGCCGAACTCTTGCCCTGGGCCTGGACCGCCGAGGCGCACTGAACCGTCAACCCCAAGCGTAACGGTACTCAAGCTCCGCTTACGATGTAGCTGTCGCCGCGCCGGTCGTAGTGGAATGTACCGATCATCGTTGGACGTTTTGTTGGACGTTGTTGGACGTTTTGTTGGACGTTTTTTGTTGGACGTTCGGCCCATGCGGGGGCACGCCGGACCGATCTAGAACCAAGTGGCGGTATCCTGGTCGGGGATGGGAGGTCCGCGTACCAGGGGACAACCGGTCATTCGGCACCGCGATATCAGGGGTCTCGGGTTGCCCCTTTTAGGACATTCGAGACCGCGCCGTGGGCCGGGGCGGTGGAAAATGGACACTATTGATCTTTGCCAGCGGCGGCGACCCGGGGAGCGGACGTTCGCACGGTTCGGGTGATAATCTTTAAGTGAAATGAAGCGGGGACTTTGAGGGGCGGCGCAAAGGTCAACCGAGCCGCACCTGGACGTTATGGGTGCCGCTGTCGTCCAGCAGCTTCAGGCTTAACGGCCGCTCCATAATTGCTTGCCCGTCGCTCGTGGCGGCGACAACGCCTCGGCAGACACCGTCGGGGTTTTCAACCACGATCTCATAGCGCGCAGAGCGGAACCGCACCGTCATCTCGAACCAGGGCCAGGCCTTGGGGATGCACGGATCCAGATACAGCGTGTCGTCTTCCAGATGCAGCCCGAGAATGCTCTCGACACCCGCGCGCTGCATCCATCCGGCCGAGCCGGTGTACCAGGTCCACCCGCCGCGTCCGGTATGAGGAGAGGTGGCGTAAACGTCCGCGGCAATGACGTAGGGCTCGACCTTGTAGCGGTGGACATCGGACCGCGTGCGGGCGTGGTTGATGGGATTGAGCAGGGAGAACAGCGCGGCCGCTTTGTCGCCTTCCCCCAAAGCGGCGAAGGCCATTACCGACCATAGAGCGGCATGAGTGTATTGCCCGCCGTTTTCGCGGATGCCCGGCGGATAGCCTTTGATGTAGCCGGGATCGAGCGGTGTTTTGTCAAAGGGCGGCGTGAACAGCAGCGCCAATTGATCCCGCGGCCTGATCAGTTCGCGCTCCACGGCCCTCATGGCGCGCGCTGCGCGTCCCGGGTCGGCCGCGCCCGAAATCGCCGCCCAGGATTGCGAGATGGCGTCGATCCGGCATTCCGCGTCCGTCGCCGAGCCAAGCGGCGTCCCATTGTCGAACCAGGCGCGGCGGTACCAATCGCCGTCCCACGCCCCGCGCTCAAGCGCGGCTTGCAGCGCGTCGGCGTGGTTTCGCCAGGTGGCAGCCCTTGCCGTCTCGCCCCGTGCGTCAGCATGAGGGGCGAACGCGCTGAGCGCCGCATAAAGCAGCCAGCCCAGCCAGACGCTCTCGCCCTTGCCAAGCTCGCCGACCCGGTTCATGCCGTCGTTCCAGTCGCCGGTGCCCATCAGCGGCAGCTCGTGATCACCGACCTGAAGGCTGGCATCGAGGCCGCGGGCGCAGTGCTCGAACAGTGTGCCGACATCGTCGGACACGGTAGGCTGGAAGAAGCTGTCGTGTTCCTCCGGCCGCAAAAGCTGGCCTTCGAGGAACGGCACCGCCGCGTCCAGCACCGCGGTATCGGCGGTTCCACGGACATATTGTGCGACGGCGTAAGCGAGCCACGCCCGATCGTCGGAAATCCGCGAGCGGATGCCTTGCCCCGAATGGGGCAGCCACCAATGCTGCACGTCGCCCTCGATGAATTGCCGACCCGCCGCCCGCAACAGGTGCTCACGCGTCGACGCTGGCAGCGCGGTCGTTAGCGCCATACCGTCCTGTAGCTGGTCCCGAAAGCCATAGGCCCCGCTTGCCTGGTAGAACCCGGAGCGGGCCCAGATGCGACAGGCCAGCGTCTGATAGAGCAGCCGGCCGTTCAGCATGATGTCCATCGCCCGATCCGGCGTCTTCACCTGCACCGCGCCGAGAATGTTGTCCCAATAGCTGCCGATCTCGGCCAATACGGCGTCGAGGTCGGTGTGGCGATAGCGCTCGATCAGGTTTTGCGCGTCCTGCGCGCTGGCTGCCTCGCCGAGGAAAAAGACGACCTCAACCCGCGTATGCGGCGGCAAAACAAAGGCGCTCCGCAACGCGCCGCAAGGATCAAGGCCGGCGCCGACCGTATTGGAAAGCGGCGCTCCGCTGGTCAGCGCTGCGGGATTCTCCAACGTCCCGTTGCGGCCGATGAATTCTCGCCGATCGCCCGTCCAATCCGTCTGGCGCCCGCGAAGATCGGCGAAAGCGACACGTGACCCAAAGGACGCATTCCATCGATTGCGCGCGAACATCGCGCCGGTTTCGGCGTCTATGTCGGTCGTGACGAACGCCGCCGAGGCGCCGCGCGACGACCCCAGCACCCACTCCGCGTACGCGGTCACCGACAGGCGGCGGACGCGACCCGATGTATTGCGCAGCGTCAGGCGCGAGACCTTGATCGGGTCGGCGAGCGGCACGTACTGCACGAGTTCGGCGGTGATGTGGTGCGCGGCGTGCTCGAACCGGCTGTAACCCCGGCCGTGTCGTACGGTGTAGGTCCCGTCGTCGTCTCGGATCGGCAGCGCCGTCGGGCACCACAAGTCGCCGGTTTCATCGTCACGCAGATAGAAGACCTCGCCGGGGCGATCGCTGACCGCATCGTTGGACCACGGTGTGAGCTGGTTTTCACGGCTGTTGACCGACCAGGTAAAGCCGCCGCCCTCCGTCGCCACCTGAAACCCGAAAGCAGGATTGGCGATGACGTTGATCCACGGCGCCGGCGTTGACTGGCCCGGCGCGAGGACCGTGACATACTCCTGCCCATCCAATGCAAAACCACCCAGACCGTTGAAGAATTCGAGCGCCGGGGGCGGCGCCCCCGACTGTTCACGACGAGCCGCCACCCGCGTTTGCTTGGTCCGTGCAGCTTCCTTGGGTTCCGGCACACGGTCGAGCTGGTCGGCAAGCGACCCGCGCTGTCCGACGAGCACGACCCGCGCCACCGACGCGAGCAGCGTGCGGGCTTCGGTGGAAATGTGGTCTGCCCGCAGCACGAAAACACGCCCTTGCCGCTGCTCAACGCCTTCCGGCGACGACGACTGGCTCGCCCGGGCGAGAGTTTCCAGCGCGATCTGCAGATCCTGGATGTAGGAAGAGACGCGCTCGTTCAGGATCACGAGATCCACCGCGAACTGCTTCATCCCCAAGTATTCGTGCGCCCGCAGCAATTGCCGCGCGAGGTCGACGTGTTCAGCATCGGCGATGCGCAGCAGCACGATCGGCAAGTCGCCGGAAATGCCCATGGGCCACAGCCCTTGCTGTGCGCCGCAGCCCCGAAGGATGCAGTCGGAGGAGGGCCGTAGCCCTGGGCCGGCATACCGCAGGTGGCCGGCGACACGCTGAAACAGCGTGGCCTCGCCCGGATCGATGCCGAGGTGGTGGAGTTGAACCTGCGCCTGGGTCCACGCCAAGGTGCGCGCACGCTCGAACGCCGTGACGTCTCGATGTCTGTCGACGACGTCGAGCACAGCTGCTCGTGTTTCAGCAACGACTGTCCAGAAGGCGAGGTTGACGATCGCGCCGGGCGCCACCCGCACGCGGCGACGCAGCGCGAAAATCGGATCGAGCACGGCGCCGACGGTATTGGACAATTGTTGACCGTCGATCATGGCGATTGGCCGGTTGACGGCATGGCCGCGGCCGAGGAACCGCGCTCTGTCGGTTTCCACTCCCAGCTTTCCCAGGACCTCCCCGTCCACGATCACCAGATGCGCAGCCCAAATCTCCTGCTCCGCGGGAGCACGGCGGCGACGCGTCGCCAGGATAGCGCCGAGCTCCGGGAGATACTCGGTAGCAACGAACAGTTTCAGAAACGCCGGATGCGCAACGTCGTCGGCCTGCGGCGCCAACACGAGCTCAGCGTAGGACGTGACCTCGATTTCCCGCGTGCGCGTGCCGGAATTGGCGATCGAGACGCGCCGGACTTCCGCATCGTCCTCGGCCGAGACTAGCACCTCGAGCGTCGTGGTGAGCGTACCGTCACGTCGGGTGAACTCGGCGCGGTCCTCGTTGAACGAAACATTGTAGGCATCGGGCTCGACCCTGCTCGGCTGGAAGCCAGCGGACCATACGGCGCCGCTCGCGACATCGCGCAGGAAGATGTAGGAGCCCCAATCGTCGCAAGTCGCGTCCTCGTGCCATCGCGTGACGGCTAGGTTGCGCCAGTGGCTGTAACCGGACCCGCCGGCCGTCAGCATCACCGCATAGCGACCGTTCGACAGCAAATGGGTGGCGGGTGCCGCAGCGTGCGCGGTGCTGAGCCGCCGGCCTCCATGCGATCTGATCTCCCGCACCCTCGCGTCGGACTTTCCGTCCACGGCCCACGGGCGCACCACGGCGACGTCACGCGGCGTACCCTCCTGCAGCAGCAGTTCGGTCGCCTGAACCATCGGCTCGGCATGGAACCGCTCCCGCATCAAGCCATCTAGCAACGCATCGGCGATCGCCACGATGGTCATGCCCTGATGATGGGCCATGAAGGCGCGGACGATCGCCACGTTCGCGTCCTCCGGCAGCCGGGCCGGCGTGTAGTCCAGGGCCTCGTAGAAGCCGTACCGGCCGCGCGCGCCGATACCGGCGAGACGCGCGAAGTTGCGGACCGCCGCCGACGGATCGACCATGGCCGCGAGCCCGGTCGCATACGGCGCCACGACGGCGTCGTCGCCCAACCCGCGCTTCAACCCGAGGCCGGGGACGCCGAAATTGGAGTATTGGTATGTGAACTCCAGGTCGCGCGTGCTGTATGCGGATTCCGAAACACCCCAGGGCAGGCCGCGCGCGGCGCCATAGCCGATCTGCCGCCGCACGATCAGCCGACTGGTTTGTTCGATGAGGCTGCCGGCCGGCGCGCGCATCACCAGTGACGGCATGAGGTACTCGAACATCGACCCCGACCAGGAAATCAGCGCGGCCCCATTCGCGATCGGCGTCACGGCACGACCGAGATGAAACCAGTGACGAGCGGGGACGTCGCCTTTGGCGATCGCGATAAAGCTCGCCAGCCGCGCTTCGGAGGCGAGCAGATCGTAGCAACTAGGGTCGAGGGCGCCGTCCTGGACGCGATAGCCGATGGAGAGCAGTTTGCGGTTGGGATCGACCAGAAAGCCGTAGCCCATGTCGAGCGCGGTGGCTCGCGCGGTCGTTTCGAGGGCGGCGAGGCGCGTCGCCAGCGCGATGGCGGTGTCCGGCGCCAGATCGATGTCGCGCCGATGGCCGTCGATCGAGCGGCGCACCGCTGCGACCCAGAACAGCATATCCGTTACCGTGCTATCGTCGCCTCGTTCAGCGGCGAACGCGGCCGCGATGTCGATTAGGGTCTCGGTCTGCGTGGCCAGATCGGCGAGTTGCACCGCAAGGCCTACACCGTCCAGGTCTTGTTGCCGCATCCCGGCTGCGAGCGTGGCAAGCGTTTGGTCAAGCTGCTGCCAGGTGACCGTCTGGGTGCGTCGGCCGTCGCGCAACTGATCCGCCGCTTCCCGCGCCAGATCGAGGGCATCGGCAATTCCACCCAGGCGCTGTGCGGGGCTTGGCGACCGGACGGTCCATTCCCGGCAAGTATTGGCAAGCGCAATCAGATGGCCCGCCAGATTTCCGCTATCGACGGTGGAAACGTAGGTTGGATCAAGCGGTCGTAGGTCGCTTGTGTCGTACCAGTTGTAGAAATGTCCGCGGAAGCGCGCGAGGCGGGCCATGCTCGCGAATGTCGCTTCCAGGCGTTCGGTCGCTTCGGTGGTTCCCAGCCAACAGAGATCGCGCGCGCTCGCAGCGGAAAGAAGATACAGGCCGATATTGGTCGGCGAGGTCCGATGGGCGACCGCGGGAGCCGGGTCTTCCTGAAAATTATCCGGCGGCAGCATATTGTCGGCTGCCGTCACGAAGGTCTCGAAGAACCGCCAGGTGCGCCGTGCAATCAGTCGCAATGCCTGAGCGTCGGCAGCGGATGCGGACATGAGACCCGCGATCGAAGGAGACCGGCTGGTCCAACGCGCGATGATCGGCGAGGCGATCCACAGCGCGGCTAGCGGTGCCGCCAAGGGCCAGGTGCCATACCCTGACGCGCCGCGCTCCGATAGCTGCGACACCAGCAGCGTCAGAATGCCGAGTCCCACGCCGCCTGCCATCACGCGATAAAAGCCAAAAAGGTCGAGTTCGAGGACCGATCGTCGCCTGGGCCGCCGGAACCCACTCAAGCAGATGCCGGTGGGCGACAAACAGCCGCCACACGGTGCGGACGATCGCATCGCCCATCAGCCAGGCCTGATGCGCCATGAAGGTGACGACGAGCCCCATCTGGGCCAATGCCATACCCAGATCGCTGCCGAACGCGCCCCAATGGCTACGCGGCGTGATCCCCCCGCGGCGCGGCACGACAGTGGCCGCGACGGGAATGAGCATCGGCAAGAGGGTCGTTAACAGGACGAAGCTGATCCAAACGGACGCCACGGCGAACGGCAACGTGAGACCAACGAGCAACGACAGCATGCAAGCCGGTGCCGACAGCGTTCGCCGCAGATTGTCGAGCATTTTCCATCGGCCCATCGCGGGGATGGCGTTATGTGCTCGATCAATGCCGGCGATCGGCCCGCACCCGATCATCCATGGCAGCAATTGCCAATCGCCGCGCGCCCAGCGGTGGTGCCGCCGTGCGGCGACGTCGTAGCGGGCGGGAAATTCCTCGACGACTTCGATATCGGTGGCGAGAGCCGCGCGGGCGAAGATGCCCTCGAACAAATCGTGGCTGAGCAGGGTCGAATCGGGCACGCGTTGAGCGAGCGCGGCTTCGAAGGCATCGATGTCGTAGATACCCTTGCCGGCGTAGGAACCTTCGCCGAAGAGGTCCTGGTAAACGTCGGAAACGGCGGCGGCGTACGGGTCGATGCCGTTCATGCTGGAGAAGATACGCTGGAACAGCGAGCCCTCGCGCCCGACCGGCAATGACGGCGTGACCCTGGGTTGCAGCACGCCATGGCCGGCCACGATTCGACCCACGCCGGCGTCAAACAGGGGCCGGTTGAGAGGATGTGCCATCTTGCCGATCAGCCGGTGGACCGTGTCGCGCGGCAACCTGGTGTCGGCGTCGAGCGTAATGACGTAGCGGACACCGTCAGGTACGTATGGGGCTTGGCCGCCGATTTCGAGAAAACTGGTGTCGGTCGCCCCGCGCAGCAGCCGGTTCAGTTCGTGCAGCTTGCCGCGTTTGCGTTCCCAGCCGATCCAGCGCGCCTCGCCGGCATTCCAGACCCGCTTGCGGTGCAGCAGCAGGAAGCGAGCACCGCCGGGCGCCGGACCATAACGCTGATTGAGCCGCGCAATGCCGACGGTCGCCGCTTTCAGCAAGCTCGCATCGCCGTCGACATGCTCCGTCGCAGCGTCGACCCAGTCGGACAGCAGCGCGAAATGCAGGTCGCCCTCGCGGCTGGCAAGGTGGTGGATTTCCAGCTGCTCGATCTGCGCCTCGATCGCGAGGTCGGTCGTCAGCAGCGTCGGCACCGCGACAACCGTACGCAACGGCGCGGGCACCCCGCCGCGAAGCTCCAAACCAGGCAGCAACGTCGCGGCGAAGCCCCGCGTCACCCCTTGGTTCACCAGTGCCACCGCCGCATCGATCGCAGGGATCGCCCCGAGGAGGCCGAGCGTGCTCAGCCATATCGGGCCGATGCCTTGTGCATGCAGGACAAACAGCGGTACGGCGAGGAGCATGGCGCCGACCGCGCTGCCGGCAGCGACATAACCGCCGATACCCCAGGACCGGCTCAGGCGCCCCGGCAAGCTGGCAAGCGGTGGCCGGAAGCCGATCGACCTTTCGAACGCCGGGCGTCCGCCGGCGAGCAGGTGATAGCCGGGATCGCCCTGCCGGTCCTGTTCCACGCCGGCATGAATGCACTGCGCCGGTTTCGCCGCCAGGACCGCGCGACCCGCGACGTCGAGCTCGGTGCAGTCGGCGCCCCGCGCCAATTCCTCGATGGCGCTGCGGTAGAGGTTCCGCGTCGGGAAATCCATGTCGCGAAACGCGCTACCGGCCGAAAGCAGTTCGTCGACCAAGCTGACGCGCTCGAACAAGTCGGGCCAATCGACATCGGAGATCAGGCGCAAGCTGGTGATGATGTTGCGCACGGTGACGGTGCCCGCACCCTGTCGTTGGTGTTCGTCGTGCACCGCTGCATCGGCCGTCGTACCTTGTGCCGACAGGCGATGGTCGAGCCAGTTCAGCGCGGGGGTAACCCTGGGATCCTGATCGCGCAACCGGTGCACCAACTGCACGGCAAAGGCGTCCGCCAGCGTCGTGCCTTGATGCGCAGTGAGCACGCTCGACGCCGGTTCCGCGGTGCGGCCCCCGGCACCCAGCAAACGGTCGGCGAGACCATCCGCCTCCTGTCGCGCGTCGCCGCTATGCGTGATCAGGTCTGCCAGACGTCGCAGGTTTTCGACGAGCACGATCCTCAGCGTGATCGCAACAGCCCAGAGTTCGCCGATCGTCAACGGCTGCACGGTCTGGTAGGCGCTAACGAACCGGCATAGCATGTCGCTGTCGAAACGGCTGTCGGTGTGCGCAACAAAGGCCCAGGTGAGACCGAATACCCGCGGATAACCCCTGAACGGCCCGTCCGTCAGTTTCGGCAATTGTCGGTAGTAGCCGGGCGGCAGGGCGGATTGAATTTCCCGGACCTGCCGCTCGACGAGATAGTAGTTGTCGACCAGCCACTCGGCGGCTGGGGTGATCGCACGGCGTTCGTCGATGCCTTTGACGATCCGGCGGTAGGCGTTGAGCAGGACTACTCCGTTATCCTTGAGGCGGCCACCCAGCGGATACCCCCCGGTTGGCCTCGGCGCGACGGGTTGTGCGGTCGCGAGGGTTCGCGCATGCTCTTCCAAGCGCTCCAAGCTGAACAGCTCAGCGCGTACAGGTTCGGTGCTACGCCAAGGCGAGGTCGACAGTCCACGCCAAAAGACGCGGTGGCTGAACGATATCAATTCGATCTTTCTGCGGCGCGATAAGCGCGTGGTGAGCTTTGTCGAGGCTGGTGGCCCGGATAGCCAACGGACTTCAACGGCTCAATGTTAACCTTAGCACGCGGAAGCTGCCGCCAGCCCGGACAAACGCCAGTCTCAAGCTTCGCTCTCTTGAATGGTGGCTTAGATTGGCCCATTGATCTAAACCATAGCCTCCGTCGATTCATCGTGGGCCCCAGCGGGATCGGTTTAGAGCGCGAAGAATGTCGGATTTCTTCTGTCGCCGCGATTTCGGGAATGCAGCTGATCCTCTGTAGGTCCCGAGCAGTCTGTCCCAGAAAAAATCGACTACCGCGAAATTGCAGTTCGCGTGACGATGATGATTGAAATGTAGCTCTTGCTTACGCCGGAACCACCCGTATCGCCGAAAGCGAGAATTCTCTACGTGATATTCTCTATCAAGAATGACATGTGCGTAGAACGACGCCGCACATCCAATCGCCAGCGCCACGAAGAGATATAACGGTAATACGAAAAATAGACACGCTCCGATCAGGCCCACGGGAATAAAGAAAAATGGTGTATTGTTTCCTTCGTCCCCGCGATAATTGTCCGAGACGAGATGATCTTTACAGTAGTAGGTGTGATGAAAATTGAGATGATTGTGGAAGAACTTCCTGCCAATTGGCTGATGACCGAGCGTGCGATGCATCAGCGTTTGCGCGAGTGACATAAAGTAATGGGTGGCAAGGGAGGTGGTGAGAAAGAGCAGAAGCTCCGGAACGGCCCGCGAAATGGTCTGGAGCATGGCTTCTTCCGACTTAGCGGATGGGTCTAGCACACACAGATCGCTCGAGCATGAGGGGCCTGATCACGCTTCCGGTTCCGGAATAATTTGATCCTCGATCTCGGTCCGCTCGGTTAGCGCGAGATTCGTTTCCACGGCAGCTTGGTCGATCGGCTGTGATCCTGCCGCCGAATTGGCGCCGCGACCCGCGTTGCGAATCCGGAAATAGTGCTCCGCGTGTTGGTAATAATTTTCTGAAGCCACTCGATCATCGCTTCGTGCCGCTTCCCGCGCCAGAGTCAAATAACGCTCATATACCTGAGAGGTGTTGCCCCGAGTTCGGTCGGGCCGAGGGTTGCCAAAGGGCTGACTGGGCTGGGTCGTTCCCGACCGGTTGCGGCGATCGGACCCAGAGGTCATGACGCGCATAACGTTCGTTGATTGCGCCAATATTTTCTATCGTCTGGGCGCCCCGCGACGAGTTTGCGGGTAGCGCCTTCCCTACCCGCAACTGCCTTGGTTTGAAGAAGCGCGCTCGGCCACGCCGTTTTGGCTGCTTCGGCTTGCGTCTCATCTTCGCCAGGCGCTTCGGCTTTCACACGTGCGCGTTTTGTCATGTTGGATGGTCCTTTGGCTCGGGCGCGTCGTCGTTGGCTCCGCGCGATGGGGATCGATCGGGCCGGCGGCTTTACTTCCGTGCCTCACATGGTGGTGATTGCGACATCGATGGCATGCCGTTATTGCGTCGGAAGCGTCGGGCCGTCACGTGTGCGTCCATGCCCGTTCGTATGGACCGTCGTCTTGTTCTGTTGGGCTACCTTAAGGGTCAGTCGAAGAGTTAGTTCCTCAATTCTCAGCGTCCTCTCATATTCTTTGAGTGGTCTAAAATTGTCCGGCACATCTAGAATTTCGTCATCATAGAGCTGCCGGTGTTCCGAAAAGTATTGCGCAATTGCATCTGATAAGGTTCTGAAAGCGGCCTTCAATGCTTCGTTGTACGCTGCATAGGAAGCGTTTTTGCGGTATTCGCTGACGTCTTCAGGAGCAGGCATCAATGCGTTTCCTTTTTCAGAGAATCGTAAACAGATCTCCCGGCGCTGTCGCATAGATAGAAGTTCGTCAAAATCTGTCGAGACGCGTGAGCGCGGTACAAATTTTCCGCCTCAGCTTTCGCGGTAGCGTCGTCGGAAGCGTATATATCGCGTCGGCGCCACAGCAGGGGCGCAGGATGTCCCGGCTTACGCCCTGGTTTGAAAATGTCCATGCGGTACTTTGCCATGTCGTCTCCGCCCCCTCTCGTCGAAACGCATATGGGGACGACGCGGACGCGCCGAGCGCTTTAAGTGGCGGAAGGTAGTTCACGGGCCGCTGGACAGCCATAGGTGGTGGTATGATAATTCATCCCTCATCTGGCGAGAGCACGCGTCAAAGCGGACGCGAGCTATGGCCTGGCTACGCTGAAAGCAGACCGGCCGGAGACCGCGATGTCAGTGGCGAAGCCATCCTTTTGCGGCCGTTGAACCCCTACTATCGCAATTTGTGTCTGCCCCGCGTTGGTCGGCCCGCGTCCCATCTCGCCGCGACTAGCAATTCGTAATTATAGCGTAAAATACCACAAAATATATACGATACCTATATTAATTTCATATTTGGTATAACTCGAATTATTTTCCCCATAGGATTGAAAAGGTGAATTGTTTCGCTATGTGACCTAAGTCAATACTTTAGATTTCCTCTCAGAAAAGTGTCAATATCTGTCCTCGCGGACAGTCGAAGTGCAAATTCCTGCCTTTTCTAGAACTCGAAAGTGGCAACAGGAGTTGCCGATGTCCAAAGGACAAAAACGGTCAAACTGTGAAGCGAAGAAGCCGAAACACAGCGCGGCGTTAACTCCCGCAGTTGTTTCCGGGCCCGGCGCTGGCGAACGTGTGCCAGTTCGCGAGCACAACCGGGCCGGTGCACGAAATGGCCGGAGGTGACCGATGACGCTAGGTCGCAGACCGCAGCGCGGGACGAAAGCGCCGCCAGGCGAAGCGGCCGCGGAAGCCGAGGAGGCACGCACAGCCAACACTGCGAAGACCCTGCGTCTCCGCGCGCTTCGGCTGGCCAAGGAAGCCGCCGATCGCGATGCGGAGAAAGCGGCGTCGGCGACGCACGCTCTTGCCAAACAGAGTTCACGCATCCGCGTCCGGCCGCGGAGCCCGGCATGAGGCCAGCCGCGGCCATGATGCGTCGCGGTCCGTCACTTCCCCGCCTTGCCGCGGATCGGTGCGTCGTTGTCGCCGCCGCGTTTCCGGTTTAACCCCCTGGCGGCATGGTCCGCGCCCGCTTCCCGCCCGGCTCCGGGCGGGTTCGGGCCAGGGCGACGTAGCGATTTTCGGAAGGGACTAACGTGATCTCCAGGCGACGGTTTTCCGCGCACTCGGCCGGCGTCGTATAGTTTCACCATGATCGCAAAAGGGGGGTCAGTGAGATGCGCCGTCGCTCGCTTTTTGTATGGACGGCCGCGATATTGGCTTTGTTGCTGTCGTCCGCCGCCCGGGCGCAGAAATTCGACGTCATGCCGATAGCCGAAAAAAAATCCCGCAATTACCGGCCGGACCGCTGTTCTGGCGTATCGACAACTTTCCGACGCTCGCCCAAGCGCAGGCAGCTGCAGGGCCGACTGCGCTCGCTGCTGAAGTCGAAGGTAAAGCCTGACTATTCACGCTGGGGCCGCCGGGCGAATCATCATCGGGAGGCAGCAAGGTCGCCGAGATCGGACCTGTGGCCTCCATCTCGGCCCCTGAATACCTACTGCGCATCAACAGCGCAGGCGGGCCGCCGGGAGCGAAAACGCCGGTGCACACGCATCCGGGATCCGAAACCTTCTATGTGCTGACCGGCGAACTCAGCCAAAAGACCCCGTATGATATGAGCCGGGTCGCTGCTGGCCAATCCATGCCCGGACACGGACCCGGTACGCCAATGGGTGCCGGCCCGCGCCTATATCTCATCAGGACTTCGGCGAGAAGTGTCCAGGGGATGTCGTGGCGATCGGCCACCGAGCGGGGATGCAACAATGACCATCGTGAGACAAAGCCGCCGTAGGTTTCTACAATCAGGCGTTGCGGCTGGAGCGGCGCTACTTGTGCCGCTGCCGATCCCGCAGGTACGGGCGCAAGCAGCGGCGGCGCCCGATCTCGGCGGGCTACGCGACAAGGTCGAGCATATCATCGTGATCTTCCAAGAGAACCGCAGCTTCGATCATTATTTCGGCGCCTACCAACCGCCCGGCGGCGGCCGGGTCGTCAACCTTCTCGACAGCGACGGCAATGTCGATCGGCGTTTTCTAGGCGTGCAGAAAAATGCCGCTGGCGCCGCCTATCCTTACCTGCCGCTGCCCTACGCCACCCCTGGCTTCGCCGGCGCGTTGCTGCCCAACCTGCCGTTCCACTTGGCGCCCTATGTCCCCGCCACGAGCAACGTTCCGTGGGACCCGATGCACCATTTCTTCCGCATGTTCGCGCAGGTCAACGGCGGCAAGATGGACCGTTTTGTCGCCCTGGCGCTGGGTGGCAAGAACGATTTCTTCGACAAGGGGCCGGGAGGCGATCCAGCACAGATGATGATGGCCGAGTCGATACCGTCGGGGGCAGTCATTGGCTTCTACAAGCGCGAGGATCTGCCCCGGTACCATCAGCTCGCCGACGAATACGTGCTGTTCGACAATTTCTTCCAGGCGATGTCGGGCGGCTCGACTGGCAATGCCCTTTATCTTGCGGCGGCACGCTCGACGCAATCGTCCAAGGCGCCACCCGCCGAGATCGGCAGCCCGCCGGTCTTCGACCGCCCTTATGACCAATACGGAATCGCCATCAACGATTTGCCGCCGATAAACGGGCCGACCGAGACCTTCTTAGGGTCGATCGACCTGGCGCCACCGCCGGAGGAGCAGTCCTATCCCAATATCGGCGACCGGCTCAACGCGGCCTCGCTCTCCTGGGCCTGGTACAACGAGGCGTGGAATGCGGTCAAACCCTGGGCGATGAAGAATGCCTACGGTGCGGGCGACGGGTCGGTCGTCGTCGACACGCCCGAGCACTATCTGCCGCACCACAACCCGTTCCAGTATTACCCGTCATGGTTCAGCAATGTCGCGGCCGGACATATGCGCGACGCCACCGATTTCCTCGACGATCTGAAGACCGGCAAATTGCCGAATGTCTCGTTTATCAAGGCGGTCGGAGCGCGCGACGAGCATCCTGGCCAGTCGGCGCCGCGCTGGGGCGAGGATTGGGTCATGTCGCTGCTGAAGGCGGTTGGCGACAGCAAGTTGTGGAGCAAGACCACGATTGTCGTCGCCTATGACGAAGGCGGCGGGTTTTGGGATCACGTCGCGCCGCCCACACCCGATGCGTATGGTTGCGGCACGCGCATTCCGGGGCTGTTAATCGGGCCGTGGGCGCGGCGCGGCTATATCGACCATAAGACTGCCGATACCACGTCGATCCTCGCGCTGATCGAGGCGCGCTTTGGCCTGCGGCCGCTGCAGGCCCGCGATGCCAACGCCTACAATTTGCTCGACGGGCTCGACTTCGCGCAAAAGCCGCGCGAGGCGTTGTTTGGATAAAGGCGGCTATTGGCGGCAACTTTACAAAGACTGTCCATTGGATCGCCCGTGCTCCGGGTGCACCGGATGACTTGCAAATAGGGAACCGCGCAGCACCTTTCGCGATGGAAGGTGCTTCCGCTGATCGCCGCTCGCCGCCATCGCGACGTCGGCCGCCGGTTTGGTCTACCAGCGGTTTGTCGCGGCCGTCAGAGCGGATGCAGTCGAGGCTGTCCTTGACGCGTGAAGCCCATTAGTTGCCGGCAGCTTACGGCTGCGCTGGGAGGCGCACGCCGCCTGAACCGATCAGGCCGGGATACGGCGCTTTGAATTTCCAGAATGTGCCGCTGGTCGCTCCCTCGAAGTAGATGTCCCGGTTGTCAGGCCCGCCGAAGGCGAAGTTGGTCGTCGACAGGTCGCCGTTTGGAATCGGCACGAAGCCGAGAATGATGCCGCGCGGATCGATCTGCAGCATCCCGCCGAGCCGAGCCGATGCGGCCCACAAATTTCCCTTCACGTCGTAATGGATGCCATCGGGACAGCCGTTGCCGGGAAAGTAGGTCCCGGCCTTGACGCCGGTGAATGTCAGGCGCTGTGGGTCGGTGTACCCACCCGGCACGCCCATCGTCGGCCCAGCCGCAAACGCGGCGTACAGCATCCGCCCGGCAGTGCAATCACCAATTGCCAGCGTATTGTTGTCGGGCGAAACCGCGATGCCGTTCGGAAACTGCAGATCGTCCATGACCTTCCGCAGGATCCCGTCCTTCGAATACTGGTAGACGGCGCCGGCTCGATCAGAGGCGTTCGGTCCGGGACCGGTCGCCCACGGATCGGTGAACCACAAATTGCCCTCGGCGTCGAAATCGAGGTCGTTCGGCCCTTTGAAGAGTTGGTTTCGCCAAGTGTAAACGAGGGTTTTCAGTTCCTTGGTCTGCGGGTCGTAAACGAGAATGCCGCGGTGGCGCGTCGTCAGATAGAGCTTGCCATCCTTAAACCGCGTGCCTTGCGGCTCGCAGGTTTGGCCGATTTCCGGCGGCGGGTTGCAGTTGACCACCGGGACCAGCTTGCCGTCGGCTTGCAGATAGGAGATCCAGCCGCTGCCAATCCCTACGAACCACAGATTTCCCAGGGTGTCGAACGAGCCGCCCTCAAGGAACTTGCCTTGAGGTGTGTCATGAATGTCGGCGAATTTCTCGACCGGGCCGACGCCAGGCGGCAGCGGTGGCAGCCCCCAAGGCTGCACTGGTCCCGCGTTGGTCGGCTGGGCTGGCGTTTGCGCCGACGCGGGGTCGGCGACGCCAAATAGTGAGATCACCAATGCCAGGGTCAGAATGCGCGTGCGCATGGCGTAGGCTCCTCCCCGAAGTGCTCATTTAGACGAGTGATCTCGCTAGGGCGTCAGACTATTCGGGCTCGCTGCCAAGCGTCACGCTGTTTTGGCGCAACCGTGAATCCTTTGCGACCGGCAGCTCTCTTGGATAATCCTCCCGACACAGGAGGCGGAGCAACTGCTACACGTCGAAGCTGCTGCTCGGGCATTCAGGATTGAAGCGGAGACCCGGACGCGGCGCATCTGAGCCATTGCTGCGAGTTCCGGCCTCGGTCCGCTCACGGAACTGGTAGCCGACGCTCGGGCTTGGCGACGGGGACTACTCTTCGTGCCCCGATTCCGCCGTTCGGGCCGCCTATGAAGTCCGGCCGTGTCGGGTGTGGTCCAGCGCCGGGATTGTTTACGAGCCTGATTGTCGAGCCTGCGCTGCCGTTGCGTGATCGCTTGCGCTTTGGCTGAGCACCCAAAATCCTCGAAATCGGCACGGTGGTGCTACTTGGTGCGTTGACGATCTACGCATGGCGAAGCTGACGTGGCCGGTCATGGCTATAAGGCTACGTGCTGATGCCTGACTGCCCATGATCGTCCTGATCTCTCTGGCGATCGGACGCCGTTTCACCTTGCCAATATCCAGGTGATCAGTTCCCGCCGGAAATCTCGAACAGCCGCCAGTTCGTTCGCATTCGGCCCTAGTGCGCGGCGTTCAGCAGGGACGGTCGCCACGCACAAGCATCCGATACAGGCGGCGATGTTGGCTGTGATCGTAATCGAAGCCGGCTTTATGCAACGACGCGCGATCATCGATGATCAGCAGGTCGCCCTTTTGATACTCGTGCGCATAGCAAAATTGTGGCTGCGTGATCTTATCGGTCAAATCCTGCAGAAAATCCTGGGTTTCTTCGGGTGACATGCCAGTGACCGTCTCGGTCTTGCCCTTATGAAACCACACGGCCTTGGTGCCGGTGTCCGGGTGGGTGCGGACCAAGGGATGCACCGTCGGCGGTTTCGTCGCCTCGAGCTGGGCCTTCACGACATCCGGATTGCCCGTCGCCATCCGCGCGCTGCTGATCAGCGTATTCTCCGTCTTCGCGTCGGCGATCTTCAGTTTCAGATCGTCTGGAAGCGCTTCGTAGGCCGCCCGCGCGTTGCAAACCGATGTCGCACCGCCCTTATCCGGGACGGCTACCGCATACAGCATGGTGAATTTGGGTGGCATTTCCTGGTTGGTATGGTCGGTGTGCCAAGTGGCATTGGCCCCGACTTTTGCGGGCTGGCCCTTGCTGTCCAGGTGACGATTGTCGAGCACACTGATCAACGGAAATCCGTCAACCAGATAGCGCCGGTTCTGGTCCTCCATCAACTCGCCGAACATTTCTCCAGCGGCTTGCAACTGGCCTGGGGCGAGATGCTCTTGCCCACGAATCACAAGGACCACGTTCTCGACGACAGCGTCGTAGAGCTTCTTCTGCGTCGCGCCGTCGATGGGATGCGCGAGGTCGATGCCTGTGACAATGGCGCCGATGTGCTCCTTAACCTTCGTAATCTTCATAGCCTGGGCGGGAACCCTCGACGCGGCGGCGCTCATGATCTGGCTCCTCATATCTTGCCCCGCAGATTGCGGCGGGTGCATGTAGCATTTCGGAAAACCGCTCTCGCCGATACGATCGACCGAATGTTCGTATCTATCAAGTATTGCCCGATGGCCATGTCGCGTCTGGCAATCGCCAAATCGTTAGATAATCCGGCCGTCACTCGCAGCGGGGAGCCAATTCTATTAACGCGCGTCCGGGTCGGACGACCGCCTAACGGGGACTTACCCCGCCGACGATAGCGAGCACGCGCCAAGCTTCAGGGCGTACAGCGGCAGAACCGGCTGGAATTACATGTACGCCGCCCTAACTTGAGCCTGGACGACCTCCTCCGCTTTGTCATCAAGCCGCTGCACGTCACGCTTGGCAACCTCATAGCCTGCCTGCGCCGCTTCTAAGGCGGCTCGTGTACGCTTTATCCGCCGTTGCCGGCCGCGAAGGTTGGCCGTCTCGTACTCATGCTGTCGTGCCCGCAGAGCCTCGGCGGCCTCGCGCTTCTTTTGATCCGCGCGCTGAGCTTCCTCCATGGCGGTATCCATCTGAGATTGCGGGTCGCTCATACCCGTCGAGATGGAGCGTGGCGCGGTCAGCGCAAGGGGTGCAAAGAGAGCGGAGCGGAGAGCTTTAGGGATTCACCCGTACGTACACCCCGGCAGAACCCGGTGCATGCGTCATGGCCTGCCGCATGCGCGGCGAATTGGGCGAGGAATGTTGCTGTTGCTCCTTCCACTCCGGGCTTTCGGGCACAGCCGTGCTGGCAAATTCGTAGACCGTGCTGTAGCCGCTGGTACCCTCGAGCACCCGATAGCGACGAGCGTAGATCACTCCCGGCACCTTGCGGTAGCCTGGCACATATTCCCCACTGTACCAGGCGTTCCACTCCACATCGACCTCGGCGGGGACGGACATGCGGCCAATCTGCAACACCGGCGCCATGCCACGCTCCGGCATTTCCACGCCGTCCGGGTAAATCTGTTCCCCGACAATGCGTGTCAAATTCTTCCCAATCACGGACGGCGAGACTTTCTGTCCCCACGGCGTCCGCGGCCGGTTGGTAAACGCTGGCGTCTGCGTCACCGCCACGCTTTCCAGTTCATAGCATGCCAGGTACTGCGGGCCACCCTTGACCGCCTCGTAGCGGGCCGCTGAGAGAATGCCGGGCACCGACAGCAACTCCGGTAGATGTTCCTTGTTATACCACTCGTTGAATTCCTGCACGTGGGGGGCGTCGATATCAACGTACACCATGAAAATCCCGCGACCTTTTTGTGCCATATGTCCGTCTCCTCTGTGGAGCGTAGCCGCCATCCTTTTGCCTCGTCTTGTTGGCACCCGGGCCTCACGCCTGGAGCCCAGGAGAGACACGAGACACCAACGGGGAGCCATCTTAGCGAACGCTCCCCAGATTCCGGGGCTGTTGAGCGCGATCTTCCGTCTCATCGAGGCACACCGCAATGGAATTCGGGCGCAACCAGCCTCTTTCGCAGCCAATCGTTCGGGTTGCTCGCCTCGAAGCCATTTCCATGCGTCTACCCAGCAACCCGCCCCTTACAAGGCCCGCTCTCGCCCAACTTGACGGCCCCCCAGCATCAACTCAGGAGGTGGAAGACGACAATGAGCTTGATGTTTCTGCCCACATTCCGGTGGAAGCGTGTGAAGGCGAGATGCCAGAGGTTTTATCGTCGGCGATAGCGCGGACTCAGCCTTTGCGGGCATGATGATCCCTCTGTGGGAGGGCACGCGCATGATTGTACGGATATATACCGGCCAAGACGGCCAGACCCATTTTGAGGATCTCCCTCTGCCGGTTGAGGAAAGCCACAACGTTGCGGTTCAGGCGGGCGCCAACCTCGTGTTCCGCTGTTTCCCTGCGGACTATTCGAGCGATTGGCACACCGCGCCCCGGCGGCAATACATTTTTATTCTCGAGGGGCAGATGGAAATCGGGATCGGCGATGGCTCGACGCGGCGTTTTGGACCGGGGGATGTCGTCCTCGCTGACGACCTCACGGGCCAGGGCCACACGACGCGCTCGGTGGGGCTTCCCCGCATCAGTGCCACTGTGCCGGTGGGCGCGTAATATCGGCCCGGCCCCACGCATGAGGACGTCCATGGCACTTCAAGGCATTTGGCATGAGCCGGGAGGCGCTGGCGGCTGCCCGGACCATGACCGCGGACCAGGACGGCTCGGTTCCACACGAGGAGACGGCGCATGCCAGAACGTCAACGTTCGACGACCCGACTGAAGACCTTGTTTGAACGGCCCGAATTATTTGTCTTAGCGGGCGGCATCAATCCCATTGGTGCGAAGATGGCGGAAGCGCTGGGCTATGACGCCTTCTACATGTCTGGAGGCAATACCTCGGCGCATCAACTGGGCTGGCCCGATTCCGGAACCAGCATGCGCGACATGGTGGATAACGCCCGGAAAATTGTCCTGACGGTGCAGATCCCGGTCTTCGCGGACGCCGACACCGGCTACGGCGATGCCATCAGTACGCACTACACCGTGCGGGAGTACATTCAGGCGGGTGTCGCCGGCGCCCACATTGAAGACCAGACGTTTCCGCCGAAATCCGGCCCCCGCCGCCGCTGTATCTCGATTCCGGAGATGGTCGGGAAGCTCCGGGCTGCGATGGATGCCAAACAAGCTCTCGACCCGGACTTCGTGATCATGGCTCGGTGCGATCTCGCCGGCGTGCCGGGCGCTAGCTTTGCGGAGATTATTGAACGCTGCCAGGCCTACAAAGCCGAAGCGCAGGTCGATGCCATCTGCCCCAATGGCTTGCGCACCTGGGAAGAAATACAAGAGGCGATCCGCCTTATTCCCGGGCCTGTCGTCCCCCTCATTCCCGCCCACCTGTCGCCTTATCCCTCCTTACAGGCGCAGCAGGATGCCGGGGCGGCCGCGGCCTGGTTCCCCGCGCTGACCACCATGGCAGGCTTGCAGGCTAACTGGGATTTTTTGAGTGATTTTCGGCAGCGAGGCACATTGGCCGTGGATGCGCTCCGTGCCCAGGCGGCTCAGAGCCCCTGGGGCGTCGCCAGTAATGGTGGCATTCTGGAGGAGTCGCGCCTGCGCTCCATGGAAGAGAAGTATCTTCCAGACTAACGCTAGGTGGTTCAACGGAACGCCGACTTGACCTCCTGCGCCAATAGCCGGATCGCCTCTCGCTCCGCCGCGTGATCGGCGAGGCCCGCGCAATTCGTTTCCAACTGCACGCCCGACAGCCCGATGTCGCGTTGCAGCTCTTTCAACTTCGCCACCACCGTATCAGGTGAGCCGATGAACACGGAACCGCGCAAAACTTCCTCGAACCTAATTTCGAGAAGGCGCTGCGCGGTTTTGAAGCGCGGGTGGTCCGGCGGGCTGTTTTGCCGCCGAGCAGAGTCGGAAAGCAGGCGGTTTTGGTTCTGGAAATGCTGCATCAGGGTGGGCCCATAGGCCTCCTGGGCTGCCGCATCGGTCTTGGCGACAAAACCGGGGCACCGGAGATAGACGGGCGCCTCCCCGGGATGTCCGGCGTCGGCCCAGGCTTTGCGGTAGACATCGATGTGTGGCTTGAACACCCGCACATCCTCGTGCCGCGCGGACAGGAACAAGCCTTGGCCGGCTTTTCCGGCGGTGGGGAAGGTTTCGACGCTTGCCGCCGCGAGGCGGATTTCGGGCGTCGGCCGTTGCAGCGGGTGCGGCACGACCGTGACATCCTGGATGTCGTAGAACTTGCCCTTGTAGGAGAAGTTCTCTTCCTGCCACGCGCGCTGAATGATTTCGAGACACTCGACCTCGCGGTCCTTGCTTTCGGAATAGGCGATGTTCATCGCCTCGTAGGTCTTCACGACGCCGCTGCGCCCGACGCCAAAGATCAGCCGGCCCTTGGAGACGTGGTCCAAGATCGCCGATTCCTCGGCGATGCGAAGCGGGTTCGCCAGCGGGACCACCTGCACGCTGGTCCCGATCTTGATCCTCTCGGTGCGGGCCGCGATGGCGGTGCCGAGGATCAACGGACTGGCGGCGAGGGCGCGTGTTTTGGCGAAATGCAGTTCCGCGAGCCACATCACGTCGAGGCCGTATTCCTCGCTGGCGTCGACGATGTCGAACCCGGCGGCAAAGCATTCGGCCTGGCTGCGGCCGGGTAGCACCGGAAACTCGTGATAGATGCCTAATTCCATTGAATGGACCTTCCCCAACACGGTCTTATCCGACGTGCACCGGATTGCCAACGGCGCGCGCGCCACGGTTGCTGTCTTGAGCGATTTGAGCAACGGCAAATCGCGCGTTTGCATACCTGGCAGGTGTCAGCAACGGTATCTCGCTGGTCAGTTCCTGGATGCAGCGCCAATTATTTGCCTTATCGTTTTGCTTGGTCACAAACGGACGGTCGCCCCTCATGAGCACAATCGAGCTTGTCGATCCCGAATTGCGCGAGGCGCTCGCTCAGCAACTTCCGCCGCTGACCGCTGAGTCTTTGACGCAGCGCCGCGCCAATGCGCTGGAACTGGCCGGCGCCGTGCCGAAACCGAACTTGCCCGATATCGCCACCGACGAGATCCATATCGAGAGCGCATTTGGCGCAAAGCCGATCCGCGTTCTGGCCTACCGCCCGATCACGTCCAATGATCCACTGCCCGCGATCGTACACGTCCATGGCGGCGGCTTCGTGATGGGCGCGCCAGAAATGAAGGATGTGGAAAATAGGCTCTTCGCGTCGGAGCTGAGATGCGCGATCTATTCCGTCGATCATCGCCTCGCACCGGAATCACCGCACCCGGCGCCAGTGGAGGACATCTACTCGGTCTTCGCTTGGCTGCACGCGAATGCAGGTCGGCTCGGGCTGGATCCCACTCATATCGGTATCAAGGGCGAAAGTGGGGGCGGCGGCTTCGCGGCGGCCGCTGCGCTCTACGCACGCGACCGACAGGGACCAAAATTCGCCTTTCAGCATCTGATCTATCCGATGATTGACGACCGGACGGCAGTGCGCAAGGACCTGCATCCTTACGTCGGCGAGTTCGTCTGGACGCAAGAGAACAACTATTTCGGCTGGCGTTCGCTGCTCGGCGAAGAGCCGGGCGCGGCCGACGTCTCGCCTTATGCGGCGGCTGCGCGAGCGGCGGATGTGTCGGGCTTGCCGCCAACCTACATTTCGGTTGGCGGTCTTGATCTCTTCCTCGAAGAAAACATGATCTATGCGGATCGGCTGAGCCGCGCCGGGGTGCCGGTCGAGCTTCACTTGTATCCGCGGGCGTATCACGGCTTCTATCGGGTAACGAATGCCCGCGTTACCAAGCAGGCCGAGCACGACAACCGCGAGGCGCTGCGTCGTTTCCTGCACGGATAGTACCCCCAGCAGTTCTGCCAGGCTTTCACGCCCCCAGCCGCGGGAATCTCTAACGATTGCTGCGTTAGTCGGGGCTTCGTGATGCGCGTCCCTGTCGTCAGCGAACGCCGCGCCGCGCGGGTGATGTCTGTCCGAAAGCGGCACGTTGCGTCTTTCCAGCGCGTTTATGAGGATCATGGTCAGTGCAAATTTAATTTTTCGTCATGATCGAATTTTATTATCATCGACAAACATCCACTTGCAGATCAGATAATATATATCCCATATGCAATTTCAGTTTGTTTCCTGATAATCATTTTAAAGATGATGCAGTGTTTTACGATCCTGCATCATACCGACGCTGTCTTCAGGAACTTTACTGTTATAACCGACGTTAGGAATGGCGACATCCTGTCGCCGACCGGCAATGCTTTTTTCCAACGATGACCGCCTGTGGCAATCCGCGACAGTGGCCGCGCTGGCAATGTCCCGAAAGGACGCACCCATGTTCCCTTCCACACACGCACCGATCATTTCTGCTCCGTTTGCCCGCACCATCGCCATTGCGGCGCTGATGGGCGCGACGTTTCTCGCCACTCCGCTGGCCACGACCCGCGCTTTGGCACAGGCCGCCGCCTCCACACCGGTCGCCGCGACGGCTACCGAGGCGAAGGGCGAGACCGTCGAGCAGCGGATCACCAATCTTCACACGGCGCTCAAGATCACGCCCGACGAGGAGACCCAGTGGAACGGTGTGGCCCAGGCGATGCGCGAGAATGCCGCCGCCATGGACAAGCTCGTCGCAGCCAACCGGACAACGCCGCCGCAGACCATGAGCGCGGTGCAGGATCTGCAGACCTATCAGCAGTTCGCCCAGGCGCATGTCGATGGGCTGAAGAACCTGACCGGCGCCTTCTCGACGCTCTACAACGTGATGCCCGACGCCCAGAAGAAGGTCGCCGATCAGGTGTTCCTGACTTCCGGCCACGGAACCGCCGCATCACGCAGCTAACCAACCAGGCTGTCGGCCGCGGACCGCGGCCGACACAGTGTTCTCAGTAACAGGAGGTCGTCATGACCCAGCTCACCAACACCCGATCGAAACGACGGCTGTCGTGGAAACTGACGGGAGGGCTCGCCATCTCGGCGCTGCTCGCTCTCGGGACATTCGGCACGCCGGCCAGCGCTGACTGGAACAGCGATCACGGCGGCTATCACCACAACTGGAACGGCGGGTATTACCACGCTCCGCCCGTGGTCTACGGCTCACCCTATCGCAACGGCTATTACGGCTCGCCCTACTACGCTCCGCCAGTGGTCTACGGCCCCGGGTTCGGCGTCAGCCTCCCGGGCGTCAATATCGGCATCCGTTAGTCGCGATGAAAAACGGCCGGCCACAGCGCCGGCCGTCGGCGACAGGCTTTCTCCGACCCGATGGTGCAAACCATGACGACATTCACAAACTTCAAGAACAAGCGCTGCAAGCCAACACCGCCTTTCGCGAACAGCGTACGCGCAAGGAATGCGGAGTAATTGACGATCGAAAGCTGCACGAGCAATGCGTCGCCAGCTTCCACTAAGGCGGAAACGGGACCGCCCGCCGAGATTCTGTCGCCCGGGAGACTAAAATGGATCTCATCCTCATCGTTATCGTCCTGTTCCTCCTCTTGGGAGGCGGTTTCGGCTATTCGCGGTACGGGTACCGTGGCGGTATCGGGATCGGCGGCGTCCTGCTGATCGTCCTGGTTCTCTACCTACTGATGGGCCAGGGACGAATTTAAGTCAGGAGCAGCATCGCCGCTCGGCAACACCGACACAAAAGGATAAACAAAATGCACATTTCCCTAGCGAGCAGCCGGGCAAACGGCTTCCTAAATTGGTCAAAAAACCACCCGAACATCGCGCTCGTCAAAGCCCCCGAGACGGAGTGCTGCTCGATAAACGAGTTCGGCAAGCTTGTCGAAGCAGAGCTTCCGCGCCTCCGGCGCTACGCCCGTGCGCTGACTCGGAACAACACGGCGGCGGATGATCTCGTCCAGGATTCCATCGAGCGTGGGCTCGCGAAGCGGCATTTGTGGCGGCCGGAGACGAACCTGCGCGCGTGGCTTTTCACCATCATGCACAATCAATATGTCAACCAGGTGCGCCGCAGTGTGCGGGAGGGCGTCGCGGTCTCGATCAGCGATAGCGAGCCGTCGCTGACCCGCGATGCAGCTCAAGGCAAGCGCCTTGAGCTGCGCGATCTCGACCGGGCGCTTGCCCGGCTTCCCGACGAGCAACGCTCGGTGATCTTGCTTGTCGGCCTCGAAGGCATGAGCTACGAGGCCGTGGCAGAGGTCATGGGCATTCCGGTCGGCACAGTACGTTCGCGCCTGTCGCGCGGCCGTGCGGCGCTGCGAAGCCTTATGGGCATCATACTCGATGATCAAGCCAAAGGGACACGTTTCAACAATCCGGGACTGCTAGCCGCCTAAGCCGTTCTCATTGCACTCGCACCGGGAAAGCGGCCGCGGCGCATCCGGGCACGACATTGCGACCTCATTCAAAGGACATAAATATCATGAACACCTCTCATGCAGCGAGCGCCGCACATGGCTTCAAGCGCTGGTCCCTTGGGTGTCCCTCGCGCGCCAACGCCCGCACAATACCTCCGGCTCTCACTGCCCCGACCGGCAGGCGGAGTGGGTAAGAGAGATGTCTAGGGATGTCCATTCCCGGCTGGCCAAGCTCACGGAGACAGCCGGGCTAATCCAATGACAATCTTGGACGAGACGGTCATTACGTTTTCGGTCGACGGCGGCATTTTCGGGGTGGGTCGTCTCGCCACCATTCTGAAGAACTTGGAGCATGCCGATCAGATCGGTCCGTGGCACATCGGTAAATGGATCGACTACACCCACGCTGCCATCCGGATACGATTCAGCACCGCAGCGGACGGCGAGCTGGCAAAGTGTGCATTCGCTGTCTGAGACAGCGAGATCACCAAAAGACGGCAGGAGATAAGAAGATGCCTTGGTATGTCACTGCGGTCCTTGCGGTGCTCGTGATAGGCGCCTTGTGGGTAGCCATTAGTGGATGGAGCCTACGAACGTAGCTTTCGGCAGCACGGCGTCCGAAAGCGGAAATTCAAGCTGAGGCGCGACCCGCAAACGGAACCGGCTCGATCAGCCCCGGATCGTTGTTCCTCACGTTCCCGCGAAGATCCAGCTCTATCTACCGGCAAGCGTGGCGGGGTGCCAGCCCCCACCTTGGGCGTCGTGCGTTCAGCCGTGCGGTAGATAGCGGGCGCACGGCGTGGTCTCGCGGTCATGCGCGCGCAAGCAACGTTCGTGCAGCATGTCGAGAAACAACTCGGTGGAGCCGGGCCAGTTTTTTAGCGCCGCGACGTCGTTGGCGTTGAGGGGGTCGATCACGTCGTGCTCGATCGCCCGGCGGGTAAACATCTCTCGGGTAACAGGGGAAAACAGCACAACGACGGCGACGAAAACGACGACTGCTGTCACGAGCCGTTTGAACATGGCGACCGCATTCCTTGTGCCAGGGTAAACTCGGGCTCTGGCATATAGGGAACGTCCCCATCAACGTCCGTAAAATACGATATGAATTTTTCCATAATCGAGGGCTACGCGCGCCCCGGCTGGCGCCATTGCCGACGGCCTCAGGCGCCCATTGCTCACACCGTAGTGCATGCAGACCCAGGGTTGGCTCAGCAGCGCTTTGGGTCGATCGGCAACCGGCGAGAGAACCTCTGATCGAACCGGGTGATTTTTCGTCTCGCCGAATCGTGGCAACGCCGAGTTTACAGCCCGGAAATTCGCCAGCGATTAATGTTCGGTTTTTATCAAGTAATGAAACCGACAGGATTTATAAAACGTAAAGCGCCATTGCAGATGATCATTCGTCTGCGATTGGAGTCCCCAATGGCACATATCATCCTGTTTGAAAATATCAACTTCCACGGCGCACACAAACATGTGCTAGGTGAGGAGCCAAATCTCAACGCAGACGACGACGATTTCTTCAATGATCGCGTTTCATCCATGGCTGTTCTTGATGGAAACTGGGCATTCTACCCCGATTTCAATTTCAGGGGGACGCCGTACCCGGTTATCTTGGGGCCCGGCTTGTATCCGAACGTTGCCAGTTTTCACATCAAAAACGATGACATGACATCCTTGTTGCCAGTGGCGACGCCACCAACCACCAAGGGTTTGCCGCTCGACGACCACATCATCCTGTTCGAGAACGCCAGTTACCACGGCGCCCACAAACACGTGTTCGCGGCGGAGCCTAATCTGAACGCTTCCGATGACAATTTCTTTAACGACAAGGTCTCGTCGCTGGCGATTTTTCAAGGGAATTGGGCCTTCTATCGCGACGCCGGCCTAGCGCCTGCGACCAAGTACCCCCCAGTTCTCGGCCCCTCAACTAGCCTCGACCTGCGTCGCCCCGGCGGCTATCCATTTGTCCCTAACGTAGGTATCAAAAATGACGACATGTCGTCGCTGCAGCCGGTCAGCGTCCAGGCGACCGTTCGGAACCCGGAGCTGCTGCAGGAAGGCGTTATTCTGTTCGAGCACGCTAAATTCCACGGTGCGCACAAACACGTCCTGCGCGGCGAACCGCACCTTGATGCTGCCGATGACAACTTCTTCAACGACAAGGTTTCCTCCCTGGCAGTTTTCAGCGGCCAATGGAACTTCTTCAGTGCTCCGGGATTTGAAGTTCCATACAAACCCACCCTCAGTAAGGGCACATACCCATCCGTCACCGATGTCGGCATCAAGAACGACGATATGAGCTCGCTGAAGCCCCTCTAAAAGTCTCACTTCTTGGTGGACGACGGGGTAACCGTTATCGCCCGGCCCTGGGTTCACTTAGACCCGGGCCGGGCGAGCCTCAGGTGATCAAGCGTAGACCGCTCTGGCACCAGATAGCTGTGCGGAAATTCCAAACGCCACGGCCAACTTATTCATCCGACCTCGCCGTTGCTCATTTGCGCCGACAGAATCCGGATTGATGAACAACCGAAGATCGTTCGAGCCTCGCTCTCGGCAACGTCTTGACCTGGTCGACGTTGGCCTCTTCCTCGCCGGGTCGGCGCCAACTTAACAATGCTCGCTGACAGCACCGGCGGTTGGACCAGCGCCCAGACCGCTAACTACATCCATGATATTGAGGAGCTCGCCAAGGCGGGGCATCTGAAGCGGCGGCACGTCGAGCGCCAGCGGCAACGGCATGACCGGCGGCAATGGCGGCACCTGCGCCGGCGGTGGCGGAGCCGGGATCAACGGCAGCTTTAGCGCCGGCAATGGCGGCGCCGGCGGCGCCGGCTGGGTGATCCTGTGGTTTATCTGATCAATCTCGCGGACCGGGCAGGATCTCCGTCGCGCGCCAGAGGAGGCGTTCCCAGGCGGCTTGATCAAGCAGCACGGCCTGGCCGCGCGGCGTGAGCGAGCGGAAGAGGCGAACAAACGCCGACCGGCCTGTGTCAGGTTTGTGCCAATTCAGCGGGTGGTGTTCACGCTTTGGGTCGCGATTTCGCGCCGGTTGAGGCTTGCCGAGGTCAGTTCGGGCCATGTCGCCCTCGGTCCGGTGGTTCGCGCTAGCGTCTTGAGAAACCGCACAAATCCAGGATTTGTGCGGCTTTTTTATTGGAGCGGGCGAAGGGATTCGAACCCTCGACCCCAACCTTGGCAAGGTAGTTTCTTGAGGTGGCGCCTATTTGCTCGGATTTGTGCCTTCTTACAAAAACGCGTTTATAACAACCTCTTGGGATTGCCCGACGCTGCCGCCGTTTGTTATGATTTGCACCGCCGTGGTTGCTATACGGTTGCTAGACTATCTAGCAACCGCCCAATAGGGGGGCGCGCATGAGCGATCGAAAGCGGATCGGGTTGCGAGAGGTGCGAGCGCTCGGCCCCGGCGAAATAGTTTGGGACGGGGGTACGGGCGCGGTGGCTGGCTTCGGCGCACGCCGACAGAAGGGGCCCGCGGTGACCTACATTGTCAAATACCGCACAGCTGACGGTCGGCAGCGGTGGCAAGTAATCGGCCGCCACGGTAGCCCGTGGACACCAGAAGAGGCGCGCGACCGAGCCCGGCGCCTGATCGCTATCGTGAAGGATGGTGGCGATCCGGCAGCCGACAAGCAGGCAGCCCGCGTTGCAAAGACTGTTGCCGAACTTTGCGATGCCTACTTCGCGGACGCTGAGGCCGGGCGCGTCCTCACCCGCAGTAAGGAGCCGAAGAAGGCTAGCACGCTGGCGATCGACAAGGGCCGAATCGAGCGCCACATCAAGCCATTGCTCGGCAACCTTGCCGTCGGCGCCGTGACCCGAGATGACGTCGAGGACTTCTTGCACGCAGTGGCCGAAGGCCGCACTGCCGCCAAGACGAAGACGGCGAGAAAGCGTGGCTTGGCACGGGTGACCGGCGGCAGAACAGCAGCAACTCGTGCAGTTGGGCTGCTTGGCGCGATCTTTACCTATTCGTTACGACACCGGATGCGCCCGGATAACCCAGTTCATGGCGTCGAGCGCTTTGCCGATCGGAGACGCGAGCGCCGCCTGAGCGATGGCGAATACGCCGCGTTGGGCGTTGCGCTGCGCCAGGCGGAGGCAGAAGGCATTTGGCCCCCTGCGATAGCAGTAGCGCGGTTCCTCGCGTTCACGGGCTGGCGCAGCGGCGAAGCGCTGGCGCTGCGGTGGCCGGACATCGACCTGGCTCGTCGCACTGCAGTTCTCTCCGACACCAAAACTGGCCGCAGCATTCGGCCGCTGGCGCACGCCGCCTGCGATGTTCTCCGGACATTGCCACGTGGTGTTGATGACCGGGTCTTTGCTGCATCTCGCGGGCGCGCCGAAACGTTGCTGCACTTCAAGAAGTTCTGGCCGCGGATAGCCAAGCTGGGGGCGTTGCCGGTCGAGATTACCCCGCACGTGCTGCGGCACTCGCTGACTTCACTCGCCGCCGATCTCGGATATTCAGAGCCGACGATCGCTGCTTTGGTCGGGCACAAGGGGAGATCGATTACCAGCCGATATGTACACAGTGCCGACGCGGTCTTGCTGGCCGCTGCCGACGCGGTGGCGGACGAAACCGCGAGTCGCATGGGCGATGCGAAGCCCGCCGCGGACGTCGTACCGCTGCGCGCCGCGCGATAGCATCCGATCGCGGCGGCTAGACCGACGGGCCGAATGGCGGGCACCGCACTCCCCTGCCGCCGCGATCACCTTGCGGGCGTTCTGCGGAGGCGCCGATGCCACGCCGACCCGGCCAAGACACGCAGCTGCCGCCAATGGCAACGACGGAAGTCGGCTATCCCCTTCGAGCCGGAGCCTCGGCACAGCGCGGCGCGCATGTAGGGCAGCTGTTGCCACGCGCCATTCGCACGAAACAGATTCTCCGGTTTCGGCATTGTCAGCAGCGACGCCGAGCCTGGATCGGCCTGTGGGACATTGCCGATTGGATCGCTTGCGAGCGCGGAAGGACTGAGCGGCGCGACGAACAATTGCGACAGCAAGGCTATCGCGATCTGCTCGACGCGATGCGGCATGGTGAATTCGATCGACGGGGCGTGAGCCTCGTCCTCCATCTGTCGTCGCACCCGGATGCCGAGCGCAATCGGGGTCATCTCCGGCTGGGGCAAGAATGCCTAGAGCGGTGGGTCCGGTATTATGCCGGCACTGACCTGCTGATCGAGCAAGTGTTGCCACGCTGCTTTGTACCGCGCGCGTTGGCACGGAGTTGGTTCGACCGCCGCGGAATAGCATGGCCAGTAGCGTTCGATCCCATGTCGGCAAGCCGTGCCGCATCCGATGAAGGAATACCTTTCAGTGGCAAGCGGACGCGGCCATCCTCGCGGCTCAAGGCATTTTGGCCCGAGGCGGAAGCTGAAATTATGAAGTGGCTCGATGAGAACGGCTGCCCAGCGGATCGGGACGGTAATCAGACAAAGCTCGAATGCGTCACGATTGAAGATATCCTCAATAAACGCGGGTGGAAGGCTGCCCCCTCAACGGTCCGGCGGCACGTCCGGGGGTGCATCGAGCGTCAGCGCAACAAACTTGGGAGGTAGTGTCGGCGCAACGGGTCAATGGGGCATTGGGCGACCATTGACCCATCCAATAGGCCTAATCGGCCGAAATATCGGGCAAACATCATCACACTGGCGCCCTCGCAATCACGAACGAGGATGCTATGGCACCCGATACGATCTCGACGCAGACCTCGACATCTGCCGTCGCGCTGGCGGTCGCAGCGAACCCCGATCCCGACGCTCTCTTGACCCGCCGCCAGGCCGCCGCGGCCCTAACTGCGGCCGGCTATCCAACTGCGCCGGCCACCTTGGCTCGCAAGGCCAGCGTCGGCGGCGGCCCCGTCTACCGTCTTTATAGCTCGCGGGTCGTGTACCGCTGGGGCGATCTGGTCGCCTGGGCACAGTCGCTTATGAGCCCACCGGTCCGCTCGACGGCCGAGCTGGAGACCGCACGGCATGATCGCCGCACGTCCGCAGCAAAGCATGCGGGCAGGTGATGCCTTCCCGGGGGCCGCCGTCCTGGCAGTGCGGCCGGGCGCGCCCCGCCAGGGCGTCCGGGCCGATGATCGACGATGCCCAGCTACAACACTCCGGATAGCCGAACCGGCCCCCGGTGCAAGCTCACCCAAAAGGTGCGGTCGTGACCGGCTACCCGCCCTCGATCGAGCTAGTGCGGCTCGATGAACATGCGCCTGCGCGCGGCACGCGGTACATGCTGCCCAGCTCGGCACCGCGCGGATCGTGCTCTTGCCGGGCCGAGCTGGCCTCGGATGGCACCGGGACTTGGCGGCTGTTTGAGCAGCAGCGGTGGGGGCTTCCGAGAAGCCGATCCAGACCGTGCAGGACGGCGCAGACGATCTCCTCGCCGCGGCCCTCGCATGTCCCGGGTAACGGGCACCCGATTTGGCGCCGCGGCGTGGCAATGGCGGCCATGCCCGCGACGGTGACGATCCGCTGTCAGAGGCGCTACGATGACGCCGCCGATCAGCGCTGGTGATATCGCACGCATGCTCGCGCAGCGCATCGACGCCCTGGTGCGCGATCTTCTGCCGGCCGGCCACCGCGAGGGACCCGAGTGGCGCGTTGGCTCTGTCGCCGGCGAATGCGGCAGCAGCCTCGGCGTGCACCTAGTCGGTACAAAGGCCGGCGTCTGGGCCGACTTCGCGACCGGCCGCGGCGGCGATGCCCTCGACCTGGTGCGCAACGTGCTCGACCTGGGCATGCCAGGTGCCCTCACCTGGTCGCGGCGCTGGCTCCGGATTGATGACGGCGAGGCCGCATTGCCGCAGCGCGCGGCAGCGCCGCCAGCATCCGAAGCCGATCACCGCGATCCGCTCCGCTGGCAGCGTCCGTGGAACGCGGCGAGACCGATCACCGGCACGCTGGCGGCAACCTACCTCGCCAGCCGCGGCTTGCATTTCGACGATCCCGATGCGCGAGTGCTGCGCTATCTCGCCCGGCGAGTTCGCAAGGCCCCCGACAACGCGGTCGTCGAGAACCATCCCGCGCTGCTGGCTGCCCTATGCGACGCGCGCACCGGCGAGCAGTGCGGCATCATCAACATCTACTTGCAGCGGGACGGCCGCGATCGGCTGCGCGACCCGAAGGGCAAGACTTGCACCGGCCGCGCGAAGGGCGCGGTGGTGATGCTCAGCGCGTTCGACGAGCCGACCTACGGGATGACGATGTGCGAGGGCATAGAGACCGGGATTGCGCTGCTGATGGCCGATCTCGCGCCGGTGTGGGCAGCGGGCGGTGCTGGCTTCCTCGCGGCCCTTCCGGTGCTCAGCGGTATCGAGACACTGACCGTCGCCGCTGACGCCGACTCGCCGGGCCGGCGGGCGGCCGAGGTCGTCGCAGGGCGCTGGTGCGAGGCTGGGCGCGAGGTCGCGATCGTCGCGCCACCTGCCGGTGATTGGGCGGCGCCCGGCGAAGAAGGCGTCGGCGGATGAGCCTCTCCGACGATCCCAAATTCAACCCTCGTTTCGTTGCGGACGCGGCATGGGAAGAGCAGCGCCAAGCCCGGCTCAGGCCGAGGCTGCAAATGAGGCCACCGATGGCGGGGATATTGGGTGGGATGATCGCGAGTTTCGGTCGCTGCGGCATCGCGTGCAGGCCTATGAGCCGCTCGATCTGGTCGCGTGCCAACACGACTTGGTGCCGACGCGCAATTGGGTAATCCCGGGGTGGATACCCGGCGACGGGCACGTCAGCGGGCTCATGGGGCCCAGCACCGCGGGCAAGACGACGCTGATCCAACAATTGCTGACCTCGGCCGCGATTGGCCAACCCTGGCTCGGCCTCGATGTCGGAAAGTTCCGCTCGCTTGCGGTGCTGGGCGAAGACGATGAAAAAGACGCGTTAATACGCCAGGACGCGATCAATCGGTTCCTCGGGTGCGGCCTCAAAGACCTTGAGCCGATGCGGCTGGTTCCGCGCCGCGGCTATGACAACGTGCTGGCCTACTTTGACAACGGACGCCTGGAGCTGACGCCTTTCTTCCACCAGGTGTTGCGGGACACCGAAAAACACCGCGCTAGGCTGGTCGCGATCGACCCGCTCGCCAGCGTGTTCGAGGGCGATCAGAACAATCCGACCCAAGCCCGCCTCTTTGTCGAGCAGGTGCTCGGGAGGATTGCGCGCGCGACCGGCGGCGGAGGCTTGCTGATCCTCGGGCACCCCGTCCCGATCTGGCGTCAAGGACGCCACCGGCGAGGCTGGAACCGTGCAGTGGGATGCCACGTTTCGATCCCGATCCTACTTGAACTGGCCGGAGGCGACGGGTGACCCAGAGGTCGACGCCACCGCGCGAATGCTGACCCGGATGTCGGCGAATTTCGCGGCGCGCCACGAGGAAATTCCGCTCGAATGGCGCGACCATGTGTTTGTGCGCGTCGGACAGCCGACCGGTATAATCAACTCGATCCTCAAGCGAAGTTGCGAGGCGACGTTCCTGCGGCTCCTCGACAAGATCACCGCCGAAGGTCGGCGCGTAACCGACAGCCCGAACTCGCCAAATTTCGCACCAAACATTTTTGGTCGCCGGCCGCCGTCGGAGCGTGATCGCTTCTCGCAAGGCGATTTCCGGCGGGCGATGGAAACGCTCTTCGCGGCAGGCAAAATCCGGGTTGTCCCGCATTCCAAGGCCGACAGAACCACCAGAATTGTGGCAATTCGGGAGGACGGAAGTGCCCAAGCAAGTCATTGAAATCATTAGGACGTGGGTGACCAAAAATGAGGACGTGGGCGTACCCTCTAAAACCATGATTTTGCGACGCTTTTCGAGGACGTGTCGGTGCCCCTAGTACTACGTACTAGTCGGGGTGCCCCCCTTTTGGGGGCCACCTCCTTACCGGTTGTAACACGCCACCATCATGCCGGAACTACGTCCGGCCACCCGGCAACCATTCTTCGCAGCGGGCGCCGTCCGCGCTGCTGTCGAGGCCGAACGCGCGGCGTCATCCTGTTAGGCGTTCGTTTTAGGCGTTCGTTCGGGTTTTCCGTCTCTGCGCTACCGCCGCCGGCAAGCGGAGTCTCTCGCCGGGCGCGTGCAAATCGCGACGCTGCTGTACGGCCGCGCCCGGATCGATCCAGTTGTGCTGGCTGCGTTCGGCACGATAGGCGAGGTGGTCGCCGAATCTCTGTTTGGCGAATGATGCTGATCGATCGTGCTGTCGCCGCTCTCACGCGCTCTGCTTCTCGTCGTAATTTGCTGGCGCCGAGTGGGGTACCAAGAGAAAATTCCGGACCTGCCGATCATTGAGTCCGCGGGCCTTGAGCCGTTGGGTGATCTGCGCGTCGAGCTCCTCGTCGCTCAAGTGCGCGAAGTCGCCGGGCTTGCCGACCTCCTGGCGATCAATTACCCAGCCGTTCATGTGATTGAGTTCGGCGAGGGCGGCTTTTTTATCGTGGAGCTTAACGCGGACGCGGTGCCGGCCATTGGCGAGTTCGTCGACTGTTATTTCTTGCACTGCGGCTAATTGCTCCCGGGTCGCTTGAGACAGGTCTGCGACGCGCTCAGAGCCGACGAGGCGCGTGTAGTCGGCGATGTTGGCGTAAGCCATACGGGCGAGTTCGGCGACATTACGCTCGCGGGAGACCGCGTAGGTTTCCATCGCGCGCTCAATTGCATTTTCTGCCCGCTCATCCGCTTTTGCGATCCTTGGGGCGATCTTGGGATTTTTGAGGAGCTTGATCGCCTCTTGGGAGCAGCGCGTCGTAGGCATTGATGTGTTGTAGGCTTCTCGGTATGCGGCGGCGCCATTTCTACCGTTGGAGAGGTAGGTTTCGAGAAATTTCGCCTGCCGTGCGGTTAGGTTTTTAGCCATGACGCGGTTAATTTACAGATAATGCCGGGAAAATGGAACCGCGAGAGCGCGCCCAATCAAGGTTGTTCCATGGAACAGGGTCGACGGTTCCGAATGTTATCGCGCGTGGGCCAGGTGGGGACAGGTGCGTGCAGCGCCTGGAAGCAAGTCTCGCCTCCTCGTCATTGATGCGAGAAGATCGCGTTTTCAAGGTGGGCGTCGGAACGCGGCAAGGGGAAACCGGATGGCGAACACGAGCAAGATCCGCGTTGGCATCGTCGGCTTGAGCCCGGGGCGCGGGTTCGCATCGATCGCGCATATTCCTGCTTTGCGCGCCCTTCCTCAGTTCGAGATTGCTGCCGTGTGCACGACCCGACAGGACTCGGCGGATGCGGCCGCCAAGCACTTCGGCATCCCGCTGGCCTTTACCGATCCCTACAAGCTCGCGCTGCATTCCGATGTCGATCTGGTCACCGTCGCGGTAAAGGTTCCGGACCATCACAAGCCGGTGATGGCGGCGATCGAGGCCGGCAAGCACGTCTATTGCGAGTGGCCGCTCGGTCGCAACACTGCTGAGGCAGAGGCTATGCTCGCGGCCGCGGAGGCCAGGGGCGTGCGCCATGTGGTTGGTCTTCAGGGCCAGTGGTCGCCGACCATCGACTACGTCAAGAACCTCGTCGCCGAGGGGTATGTCGGCAAGGTGCTGACCGCGACGCTGATCGGTTGCGCGCCGAATTGGGGCACGACATTGGACCGATCCTACGAGGCCGATTTCGCAAATGGCGCCAACCTGATGACGATCACCGGCGGTCATCAGATCGACGCGCTGTGCCATTGTCTCGGCGAGTTCCGCGAGGTGTTCGCTTTCGCCGTCAGTCAGCGCAGTCGGATCGTCACTGAGGATCACGGCGAAGTGACGCTGACCTCGCCCGACCAACTCGCGGTCAGCGGTATCCTGAAGAACGGCGCCGTTGTGTCCTTCCAGATCCGCGGCGGCATGGCGAGAGGCACCGAATTCCTCTTCGAAATCCACGGCAGCGACGGCGACCTCGTTCTCGCCTCGACCACCGGCGGGTCAATGCAGCGCCAGGAACTTTCGCTGCACGGCGGCCAGGGCAAGGGCGCCAAGCTTGCCGAACTGGCGATCCCGGCGACGTATCGCTATGTCCCCGGGCCGACGCCCGCGAACTCGCCGTACAACGTCGCGCAGCTTTACGCCAAGCTCGCTGAAAGCATCCGCAGTGGCGCTCCGGCCAGCCCCGGGTTCGACGCCGCCGTCAGGAGGCATCGTCTGATCGACGCGATCGTGCGGGCATCGACCACCGGTCAGAAGCAAATCTGCGACTGAAACCACCTGCCTTCTGCCCCTTGGGTCGGCCCCGTGACGGAGCAGTTCGCGCGGTCCAGCCGAACATCACCCGGTCTGACGGTCGCGGAGACCGCCGAAACGGCGCGGGCGCTCAGCGATCCAGCCGCACCGTCGCCAATTAGCACACGCCTCAAGGCTCGGCGCCTGAATGACCAGCAGGTGCGGAGTTTCCTTTTAGACCCGGTTCCGGCCAATTCGAATGGCGAAGGTAATTATGAGTGAAAATCTGGCCGATTTTGAAATGAGGCCCACGCGTGATCGCGTCTTGAGATAGCGGATTGAGGAGCGGGGTCTCGAAAAAATCATTTTTGTTAATTTGGCCGAAGAGACCGATTTTTGGATATACGAGAGCCCCGACGGGATGTTTCTAGCTTGGCGATCGTACGACGTCCGGTGGGGACCCATCGAGGAATTTGAGCGCAGCAGGCTGGGCGGGGGTGAGATCCGGTAAAAGCGGACAGTTTTACATGTAACATGATTTGTCAGTTTCGTTTAAGAAATGGGACCACACGGCACTGATCCTCCCCGGTGCAGTTGTCTAATCTCGGTCGCGTGGTCCCCACTGAGCCGAATTGTGTTCCATGGAACAGCGTGATGCCGACGGGACGGCTCCTGCGGGCGGCGGAACTTGAGCCTCAACCACCCGACCTCATCAACTGGCAGAGTCGCAGGGGGGCTTTCGGTTCAGATTGTGTTGAAAAAGTCGGCGCTTGCGGCGAGGAGGTCCTTTTCGGTTTTCGGAAGGGACGGTTGGGGGTGTTTCAGGTGGAGGTATATGAGGCAGTTCGCTGGTATGTGCTCCTGGAGGGTCATAGCCAGCGGGAAGCGGCGGGAGTGTTCGGGCTGAGCCGGGACACGATCGACAAGATGTGTCGGTTTTCGGTGCCGCCGGGTTACCAGCGGACGAAGCCACCGGAGAAGCCGAAGCTGGGGCCACTGACGCCGGTGATCGACGCGATCCTGGAGGCGGACCGCGGCGCGCCGGTCAACAGCGCAGACGGCCAAGCGGATTTTCGAGCGGTTGCGGGCCGAGTACGGGTATGCCGGCGGCTACACGGTGGTGAAGGATTACGTCCGGCTGCAGCGAACGCGGATGAAGGAAGCATTCGTGCCTCTGGCGCATCGGCCCGGGCACGCTCAGGTTGATTTTGGCCAGTGCATCTGCATGATCGGCGGCGTGCGCACGGTGATCGACGGCTACTGCTTTGATCTTCCGCATTCGGACGCGGCGATTGTGGAGAGGCCTATCCACCTGAGACGACGGTACCGTTCCTGGATGGGCACGTCTCGGCCTTTGCCTTCGATGGCGCGGTGCCGCTGTCGATCTTCTACGACAGCACCAAGCTGGCGGTAGCGCGGTTCCTGGGCGATGGCCAGCGCACCTGGACCTGCGCTTTTAAGGAGCTGGTCAGCCACTTCCTGTTCCGGGACCGCTTCGGTCGGCCGGGCAAGGGCAACGACAAGGGGAAGGTGGAGGGGCTGGTGAAGTACACCCAGCGCACCTTCAAGACGACGGTGCCGACGCGGCATCGCCGAGGGGTTGAACGCGTCGCTGGCGGAACGGTGTCGCGGTCGTGCCAGCATGAACAGTGGCCGGCATGCAGAGACGATCGGCGAGCGGCTATGCGCGATCTGACGGGCGCAGCGGCGTCCCCGAGGCGGTTCGAACCATGCGAGAAGAAGCCGGCCAAGGTGTCGTCGACCGGGTTGGCCCGCTATCGGATGAACGATTACTCGGTCGCGACCCGCTTTGCCTTCCAGAGTGTCCTGGTGAAGGGCTTCGTCGACGAGGTGGTGATTGTCGCCAGCTCGGAGATTATCGCCCGTCATGGGCGGATCTACGGCCGCGATCAGTTCGTGTTCGATCCCAAGCATTATCTGGCACTGCTGGAGCAGAAGCCCGGGGCGCTGGACCAGGCCGCACCGCTGCAGAGCTGGACCTTGCCCGAGGGTTTCCAGCGCATCCGCCGTCTGCTCGAGAGCCGCATGGGCAATCGTGGCAAGAAGGAGTTTATCCAGATTCTGCGGCTGATGGAGGTGTTCGAGGAACGATCTTAGCCGCGCCGTCCTCGACGATGCAGCTCGGCGCGGCCACGCGGTCGTGCTCGAATTGCCCGCATCGATCGTCGGCCGACCCGTGTCAACGGGCACCGGTATCCTATCTTCCCGCCGCCGAGGTGAAGACCACGGCGGCGGCCGATTATGCCGCTCTGCTGGGGCGGAGCGCAGCATGACCGCCGCTCCGCCCCAGGTGCTGCTCGCCCATCACTTGAAGACGCTAAAGCTGCCAACTTTCCTGCGCGAGTACGACAAGGTCGCCGGCGAGTGCGCCCGGGAGGGCGTCGATCATCCCCGGTATCTGCTGCGCCTCGCCGAGCTGGAGCTGATCGATCGCGAGCGTCGTCTCGTCGAACGGCGTATCCGCGATGCCCGCTTCCCGGCGGTGAAGAGCCTGGATACCTTCGACTTCACCGCCATGCCCAGCCTCAACAAGCCTCTGGTATTGGAGCTGGCGCGCTGCGAGTTCGTCGTCGCCCGCGACAACATCAACGGGCACGGCAACAGCGGAAGTGGGAACACTTAAATTTCCCTAGGCTGGCGGGGCGGTCGGCCGCGCCGTTTTCGGTACTCGCCACTGCCGCCGGCCTCGTCCACCAGCTCCAGGGGGTGGCGGATTGAGGGGTGAGTTTGATCTGAACGTGGTCGCCGCAAAGCTGCTGATCATTGATGAACTGGGCTACGTCCCGCTCTCCCAAACCGGGGCGGAGCTGTTGTTCGAGGTCTTCAGTCAGCGCCATGAACGAAGCTCGACGATCGTTACCTCCAACCTGCCGTTCGAGGAATGGACCAGCGTGTTCGGCTCCGAGCGCCTGACCGGCGCGCTGCTCGACCGACTTACCCACCACGTCCACATCCTGGAGATAAACGGCGACTCCTATCGCCTGAAACACTCCAAGGCCCAACGAGGTCGGCATGCTGGCGCATGCGATAGCTGGAGCCCTCGATCTGAACGACGACGGCATGATGGAGCAGCCGATCGAGCAGCGCCGTGGCGACAACCGGATCACCGAAGACGTCGCCCCATTCGGCAAAGCCGCGGTTGGAAGTGAGGATCATCGCGCCCTTTTCGTAGCGGGCGTTGACGAGCTGGAAGAACAGGTTGCCGCCGCCAGTGGTGACCGGCAGGTAGCCGATTTCGTCGACGACGAGCAGCGAACAACGGCACAGGAAGCGGATTTTCTCGCGCAGCGTGCCCTCGCGTTCGGCCTTGGCGAGGATGGCGACGAGATCGGCCAGCGGGATGAAGTAGACGCTTTTGCCGGCGCGAACGGCCTCGACGGCAAGTGCCGTGGCGAGATGGGATTTGCCGGTGCCGGGCGGCCCGAGCAGGTGGATGACCTCGGCCCGGTTGATGAAGTCGAGCCCGGCGAGCGCCGTGATCCGATTGCGGTCGAGCGAGGGCTGGAACGAGAAGTCGAAGCCGGCCAGCGTCTTGAGGATTGGCAACCTGGCCATGCGCAATGCCGCCTTGACCCGGCGGTTCTCGCGCAAGATGAGTTCCTCGGCGAGCAGATCGTCGATCGCCTCGATGCCGTCGATCTCGCCCTGCTCGATGCGGCGCAGCGTGGCGTCGAGCATTTCGAGCGCGCGCGGCATCTTCAAGCCGACCAGGCTGTGGCGGATATTGTCGACGCGCGAGGATGCGGAGGCGAACGTCATGGCCGGCCCGCGTTCGCGAGCTGCTCGCCGATCGCCTGGTAGATGGCGAGCGACCGGAGCGGCACATGATCACCGATGCGGCCAATGATGACCCCGCTCGGTGTGTTGGTCTTGCGTTTCGCGCTGCCGCCGGTGCGGTGACGACGATCGATGCGGTACTGCTTTCGGCCTTCGAGAATGGGATGCTCGGCGACGACGGTGCCGAGATCGAGGATGCGGATCAGATCGGGGAGCTGCTGGACCTCGACAACCCTGCGGGTGCGATCAGGGACGCTGTAAAAGTTGCCGCCGATCGCGACGAAGCCGTCGTGGCTGACGCGGCGCTCCAACTTGAGCACTGCGTCAAAGCGATGTTCGGGCAGCGTCTGCAGCTCGGGCTGCTCGGCAGCGAACGCCTCGGCGACAACCCGTTGGGTGGTGCCGTGAACGCGGATATTGGCGACGGTATCGAGCCAGCCAATGAGCTGGGCGTTGAGATCGTCGAGATTGCGGAAGCTGCGGCCGAGAAAGAAGTCCTGGCGGATATAGCTGAACGGCCGCTCGACTTTCCCCTTGGTTTTCGCCCGATAGGGGCGGCAGGCACGCGGCTGAAAGCGGTAGTGCCGCGCCAGCGCGAGCAGCGATCGGTTGTAGGCGATGTGGCCCTGGTCGTCCTCGCCGGTCACCGCCGTCTTCATGCGGTCGTAGAGGATCTCGATCGGCACGCCGCCGATCGCCTCGAAAGCCTGGATATGACAGCGCAGCAGCGTCTGCAAATCCTGGTGGAGAACGTAGCGCGCGAACAGAAAGCGCGAGTGGCCGAGCACCAGGCTGAACAGCCAGACGACGCGGCTGGTGCCGGGGTCGTCGGTGAAGTTCACCACGAAGCGCGCAAAATCGACCTGGGCCTGGAGGCCCGGCGGGGTCTCGAAGCGCACCTCGTAGGGCTTGGGTCCGTTCTCGGGCCGGATTGCAGCGAGGAAGCGCTTCACCGCGGTATAGGCGCCGGCGTAGCCGAGCTCGCGAACCTCCCGGGTCAGCCGAGCGGCACTCAGATCGGGGAAAGCGATCAGCCGCTCGCGCAGAAATCCCATGAACGGGGCGAGCTTACTGGGCCGGCCCACCGAGCGCGGCCCGTAAGCCGGCGCCTCGATGCCGCGCTCGACATATTTGCGCACGGTCTTGGGGTCGCGCCCCGTCCGCCGCGCGATCGCCCTGACCGACAGCCCTTGTCGATGCAGTTCCAGGATCATCATCAGTTCTCCAAGTTGGACCATCGGCGCCGCCTCCCCCGAGACGGGGATGGCACCGATGGCGGCTCAACCATTCAGCCGGGGCGCGCCCTGGCTGAATGGTTGGACAAATGCCAACTAGGGAATTTTCAAAGCCCACTTTCGGGGAGAATTGCAGGCCCGATGACAACCCGGCCTCGCGGTGGACGGGCGCGAATGGCGGGCTCGCGTTCTTCGCCTACTGCACCAACTACCTGATTGACCTGAAGCACGCTGTCATCGTCGACGTGGAGGCGACCACCGCGATCCGTCAAGCCGAGGTGACGGCGCAGCGCCGGATGATCGAGCGTACGCAGCAGTGCTTTGGCCTGTGGCCGGAGCGGCTGGCGGCAGACGCCGGTTACGGTTCGGCCGAGAACCTCGCCTGGCTGGTGCACGAGCGCGGGATTGAGCCGCATATCCCGGTGTTCGACAAATCCCAGCGCACCGACGGTACTTTCTCGCGCGACGACTTCGCCTATCACCGCGAACGCGACTGCTATATCTGCCCGGCTGGGAAGGAACTCAGGCAGCGGCAAAAAATCCATGGCGTGGTGCGAGCGCCAGCGCATCGGCTACGTCTTCGGGCTGCCAGGCAACCCGGTGCTGCTGCGGCAGGTCAGTCCGCTCGCCGAAGACGCCGCTCTGAGTCGCCTCGCCGGCGAGGCAGAGAAGGTCCGCCGCTATGGCGAGTTCCGTTATGCCGCCAAAAGCTGGAACGTCGAACGCTGCGTCGTCGCCCGCGTCGAGGCCGGGCCACAAGGGGCCGACAGCCGCTTCATCCTCACCAACCTGCCGGGCCTGCCCAAGACGCTCTATGAGAAGGTCTATTGCGCGAGAGGACAGGCCGAAAACCTGATCAAGGCGCACAAACTCCACCTCGCCTCCGACCGCACGTCATGCACCAGGGCCACCGCCAACCAGTTCCGACTGCTGCTTCATACCGCTGCCTATTGGCTGCTGCTGACCCTGCGCGGGCTGGCACCTCGGACCTCATTCTGGCGCGATGCCCAATTCGACACGATCCGGCTCTGCCTGATCAAGGTCGCCGCCCGTGTCACCGAAATGGTCACCCGCATCAAGATCGCCCTGCCGAGTGCCTTCCCCTACCAGGCCGGCTTCGCCGATCTCGCCGGACGCATCGCCAAATTACCGCCGTGAGCGAGGGGGCCGGATGCCCCAGCACAAACCCTTCGGCGCAACCTCAAACCCTGATCACTGCGTCACGCCGTCAGACTCCAAGCGCCGACGCCTCATGAATGATCCGGGCTAGGAGCGTCGCGCGCGGGCCCTTCCCAACGCTAGTTCTGCCGCCCTTGCTGTTTGCAGTTGCGTTTGTCCTGACCGACAGCTCCGTTATCCTGACGGCAGTCCTGGCGGGTGTCCCGGCGGTCCTGACGCCGCTCCATTCCGTTGGTTTGGGCGATGATGAATGAGCCACCAGCTGATGCCTCATTCAACGCATTGGCAGTCTCTCCTTTTGCCGAGATCGGCGTGCCAACCACCGTGCCGAAAACGAACATGGCTGAACCAATGACCATCAATGACCTAGAGACGAATTTGGGTGTCATGCGTTGGTCCTCCCTTTGAATTTCACCACCTTGTAGCCAGAGGCACCCGAACCGGTGGTGGGCGTGTTATGACTTCTGCCAGACGGCTGTTAGGACACAATTGCTTTCACCTAGGTGGATGCTTGCGGTGGCCTTCCCGCCCGGCTCAACCTTGCCGGTTACGGTGTCGGCGAGGTTGTCCTTCATCGTGAGATTACCTTGCGGGGTGACACTGCCTTGAAATCCAGTGGCTCCTCGCAGCCCCCCATCGAACTGGGCCACACCATTCCGGATCGTCAACGGCCGGGGGACAGGAGTGAAGACGCCGCAATTTGGGCCGCTGCCGGATGCCGTATTCGAGACGCCTTGGTAGACACCGTCGAAAGTGGTGGGCGACTGTGCCCGGGCAATAGGCGGAGTTGCTATCACGATTGCGGCAGCAGCGACGCACAATAACCTGCTCATGGTTTCCTCCACTTGAACTCGGTTTAGCTCAAATAGAGCACAGTTAAAGTGCCCACGACCGCTAAGCCTTGCGCTCGTCGATTTTGCTGCATTCCGGGCTCGCTTGTTTCACTCCACTCGGAGCAAGATTGTTTTTGTTTTAGGGACTATAACTCTGGGTAACGACCCACACATTCGGCGCTTGCTGCGTGTATGTCCAAGTCGTCGTGGGGCATCGCTGCCCGGCGACGCCACAAGGACTACAAGCGCTACCTGTTACGAGAACCAGAGCGAGCGAGATGGCCGTGAACGCACCAGATAAGAATTTTGGTGTCATGTCCTGACCCTCCAAAGATGCGTCGGTCTCCTGAAATTTAAAGCTTCCGCGTCGCTACACGAACCGTATGCCGCGTAACGAGCATACGCAATCGATTAATGTAACGAATGTAATAGATGATTGACCGGCCGCCGTTGGTAGTCCGGTTTGACTGTTAGTTCAGGGTCGGCCTTGGCGCCGGCGAGAGCATGGCCGGCAGAACTGGTGGGGATTGCGCACCCGGCCATGCGGCGAGTGCCCGCACGAACACCTCCGGTGCCGGCGCCCGGTAGCCGGTCGAAAGCACGATGAACCCGTTCTCCCAAGGGCTACCTGGCGCGATGTAGGCGGTCTTTGCTCCGACGGAGCCGATCCGCTCTTTCACCGCCTGGCAACGAACTCCGGGCCTCGGAACAGACATGCCCGGGAACCGCGCGCAGGATGAACAGGTCCGAGAGCATATCGATGACGGCGGACTGATCGAGGTGGAGCGGTACTGGAATCCGCGGCCAGTTTGAGGCGCGAAAAAATGAGCGACTACCGCTGTCGCTGCCACAGCCTCTGCGCCGTGGTGCTGGCGGTCGCGGCCTCCACTAAGGTCCACTGTCGGCGCCGGTGTCTGCCGTTCCCGCGCACACAACTGAACCCGTGGACTCGACCCATAGGCGACCTTCGGGCGCTGCAGCTTGTTCCGGAGCCGGCGGCAGCGCCAATCTGTTGATTGCTGCGATATTGGGGCCTTGCACGGGGTAAGGCGCAGCGTCGCCCTCTGATCAACCTCACCCCGGCGCGCTCCCCAGCGCTTGCGGAATGCTCGGATTGGTCCATGATGTCTTCGTGCCCTCCAAGTGGTGGTTCATCGGGGGACCGGATCGGCAGCGGTTAACCGAGCCGATGATGCCAAGAAACTACAATTTCAGATGAATGCGTTCTGGCTGACGGTCGTACATCGCCCTCGAAGGAGAACCAAGACATGGCACCCAAATTCGTCTCCGAATCGTTGATGATCATTAGATCATCCATGCTCATTTTCGGCATGGTCGTTGCCATGTCCATCCCGACGAACGCAGAAACTCTCAAGGTGATGGATGAGGCGGCATCAACTGACCGCGCTTTCGTCATCGCCCAAACCAACGGGCAGGACCGCCGGGACAACCGGCAGGACTGCCGTCAGGAGAATGGGGCCGTCGGCGCGGACAAGCGCGACTGCAAACAGAATGGACGCCAGAATTAGTCGCGGCGCTGCCGCGTTGGCCTAGCGGCGCACCCGCTTCCCGCCGCGCGAGCGTATCGTCTCGGGTAGCGGCAGTTTCGACCAGGACCGCTGCGGCGCCCAGCTGGTATCAAGCGTCGCCAGCACCGCCTGGGCGCGGCGCCTGCGCAGGAATGTTGTCGCTGATTGGTTTCCGGCGACTGTTGGGCATGGAGACCTTTCGCCGTCGGTCGCGATCAAGGATACGGGGGTACTCGGGAAACCGGGAGCCGGCGGGCGTCTATACGCCCTCTGCGGCATACATCGAGACCGTGACCAATGATGCCGTTACACAGCTCAGCACGGTCGGTGCGCCTTCCTGCTGAACAAGGCGACTCGGCGGTCCGCCGTATTGGAGATGTCGACGACGGCAAGCTTCGCCGTCCTGCACGATTTCATTAAGCACGGATGCACCATTGAGCATGGCCCTATAGGATGCCAATCGGCCAACCTCGATTTGAACCAGAGATGAGGCGCCCGATGGTCCGTATTTTGATAATCGCCGGCGCCTTGATGTTTGCGCTCAACGCACCCGCCGCGGCCCAAAAAAAGGCAACCGTCGAGCAAGCACTAACGCAACTGCACGGGCTGTGCGAACGCGACTACACGCCCGCATGTATCAAATTGGGGCTGGTCGTCGGCAGAATTCCGCCAAAGGAAGCGAATAAATTGCGCAGCGCCCATCCGGAGTGGTTCTGGTGGGAGCGCTGGTAGCCGCGCTGGCGGCTGGCGGTTCGGCGGTAAGACGGGCTAGGGGGACGCGCCAGCGCGGTCGATGCTGCGGTGCGCTGAGGCGATGATCTCGTCTCGCTGAGCCCTGATGAGCTGCTGGAGTATCACCACCAGCGCAGCGGAGGTCATCCCTAGCATGATTACGCCATTGATGGCTTCGAGCGGGCCGAGCAACTTTCGGTTCTTGCTCATGACCACATCGCCGTAACCGAGCGAGGAGAAATTGACCGCCGAATGATAGATGGCCTCGTATAGTTCGTTGAATTCTTCCAGCCAGAGGAACACCAGGCCCCACAAGGTGATCTGAATGAAGTTTGCCGCCAGCATGGCCAGCATGGCGACGATGAGTGGCCGGATGCTCGCGATAAACTTGTGCGGTGCTCCCGCGTTGGAGGATTGCCGCACGTAATAGCGAACGCTCCAGAACGCGACCGCCGCTTGCACGATAAGGCACGCCAGCATTACGGCAAAGCCGACCAAGAGGTTGAGGAGTATCATGGCGTTTTCCTCAATTAGCCCGTGTCGGAAGACAGCCCGGGTCGTCTCGAATTACGCCAGCGTTCGAGTACCCAGACCGTTCCCCAAGCGTAGAGCGCGACAGCGACGAACAGCGCGGTGCGGACCGCTGAGGCCTGGAGGACGCTCTTGCCGCTTGCGCTATCTTCGATCGCCGGGCCGAGCAGGATCAGCATCGTGATCAGCGCGTTGCTCCAGAAGGAAGGCCGGAATGATGTCGATCGGGTACGGAAGATGCCGCTGCCGGTCCATAGCGCGGCGCCCATCATCCACAAGGCCAACATCCACAGGCTGGGGTGGAGCGACAGACCCAGCCACACGACGGCGGCAACGAGTGCACCCATCAGGGTTGATCCGATCAGTTCGCTGCCGGCAAAGCGGGCCTCGACCTCCCCGGCCTGCTGGCTCAGTGCCACCGTCTTCATGATTGCCGCGACGTAGAACGAGGGGTTGGTGAGGGCCAATACGAAGACCGGCATTACGATCGCCGTGGCCCTCAAGGCGGTCCAGCGGGCTGCCTCGTGACTGGCGACAGCCGAGGCTGGGCGATTTGCGGCGGGGGCTGGCGGATCGGGAAACAAGGCGTTCGAAACGCCGCTGACCAGCGCTCCCGTGAGGATGCCAACGGCCAGCGTCGTGCTCAGCTTGCCGACGATTGCCTGATCGGCCACACCGGCCACCGGGATCAGGGCAAATGAAATAACCAGCACCATCGTCAGCGGATTAGCGCGGAGCTGACCGAAAAAGAAGATGCCGTAAAGTATTGTCCCGGTAATGAGGATGCCGCTCCACGCGTAGTGTTCCAGCAGCGGAACCATCAACACGCCGGAGGCAATCAAAGTCGCAAGGATCGCGGCGATGACCAACCCTTTGGTCAAGGGCAGCGGTGGCCCTGGTTTGCACAGCACGAGGACCGACATAAGGCAGACGACGAAGGGTATCGGCAATGCAAAGCCGTAGGCGATCAGGACGGCCAGTCCAAGACCGAGGGTCAGTCGCAAAACAGCTTTGTCTGCACGGTTCATCGCCAGCAGCATTCAATAGAGGTAGGACAACCAGCTCTTCAGACGGATGTAGGCGGCGCCGAGCGTGTTCATCACGACGTTGTCGCCGGTGAACACCATCACCTCGGCCTGGCCGCCGATGCGGGCCTTGCGCAAGCGCTCGGCATCGGAGGGGTCGAACGCGATCGCCACCGGGAAGCGCTGCGCCTGGCGCAGCCAGTCGCGGCTGTTCTGGATCGTCGGCAGTGTGCCAGGGGGCGCCGGCTGACCTGAGCTGACACCATTGCCGACGCTTCGTACTCTGCCCTTCAGCACTTTGCCGGGCAGCACGTCGAGGACGATCGCCACCTCGTCGCCGACCTCGATGTTGCCCAGGTTGTTCTCGGTCATGTCGGCATCGATCCACTGATCATGGATCGTGATCAGGGTCATTGCCGGTGCGCCAGCCTGGGCGAAATGGCCAACGTCGGTACGCAGGTCGGTCACCAGACCGCGGGCGGGGGCAACCACCTTCGTGCGCGCCAGATCCAGCTCGGCCTTCTCGATCGCCGAACGCGCGCTGCGCAACTGGGCATTGTCGTCACCAGCATCGCCGGCGGCTTCCTGGGCCTTGCGCAGGTCGGCCTCGGAGGCCTGCTCCTTGCTGTGCGCCTCGATCCGGGTCGCCTGCGCGATCTCCAGCCGGCGTACCGAGATGGCACCGCGGTCCTCGGCGTACAACGCTTCCTGACGCGTCGCGTCCTTGTCGGCCTTGACGCGATTGGCCTGTGCAGCCTGCAACGAGGCGCGCGCTGCTTCCACGGTGGCCACCGAGGCATTGACCGAGTGGCGGATGGACTCGTAGTCGGAGCGGCTGCGCTGCAAGGCGATCTGGTACTGGGCGGGGTCGATTTCGAACAGCGCTTGTCCGCGCTCGACGTCATCGTTGTTCTTGACGTGCACCGCCAGCACCTTGCCCGCCACTTCCGCTGCCACGGGCACGACGAAGGCCTGCACCCGGGCCTGCGAGCTGTACGGGGTCAGACGGTCGGCAGCAAAATACCAGAGCAGGCTGCCAAAGATCAGCACCAGCAAAATGACCGTACCGATCCGGGTTCCCTTCCCAGACTTCGGCGTGACTGGATCAGCGCCAACGGCGGCTGCCGCCTGGTTCTGGGCTAGTTGCTCGCTCATGGCTGACCCTGGTGCGGCCCGGCGGCGGGCGGTGGCAGTGGCGCCGCAAGCATCTCCTGCCAGTCGCTAGGCTTGCCCATCGTTGCGCGGGGTGCGTCGTCCACCAGAGGACGGCCGCGGCCCTGTTGCCAACCCCCGCCCATCGCCTTGTACAAGGAGATCAGGCTCAACGTTACGTTGCTCAGAGTGCTTACGAGAAGCTCCTGCTGGCTGAATAGCGTGCGTTGCGTGTCGAGGACGCGCTGGAAGTCGGACAGGCCTTCCTGGTACTGAATGTTGGCGATCGCCAACGAGCGCTGCGCGGCCTTGACGGCATCCTTCAGAATCGGGATCTGCGCGCGGGTTGTCGCAAAGCCCACCGCCGCATCATCGACCTCGCGCGCTGCCTTCAATATCGCCGCCTGATACTGCTCGTAGAGTTGCTGGAAGCGTGCGTCCTGCACCAGCACCGCGCCGGTCAGGCTGCCATGATCGAAGACGTTCCAGACGAGACTGGGACCGATGCCATAGGCCAGGGTCCGAGGCGATCCGGCAAGTGAGGTGGCGGACAGGCCGAGCGAGCCGAGCAAGGTGATCGAGGGGTAGAAATCAGCCTCCTTCACCCCGATCTGCGCCGACTGCGCCGCCAACTGCATCTCGACTGCGCGGACGTCGGGGCGGCGACGCAGCAGGTCTGCCGGCAGGTCGACGATAACCCCGAGTTCAGCCTGAGGGATCGTGTCCTTGCCCGCGGCGATCTCGGGCAGTGGCCCGGGGGGCCGGTCGAGCAACACGCCGAGTGCGTTCTGGGTCTGGCGAAGGGCGCCCTCGAGTTGCGGAATGGTTGCCAGGGTTCCGAGGTATTGGGCCTTGGCCTGTTGTACGTCCAATTCGGATTCGTTGCCGTGCTTGAACACCCGCTCGGTGATCTCCAGGCTGCGCTTCTGCAGCGCAGCGTTTTCATGGGCAATCTTCAGCTGCAATTCAGTGGCGCGGATCGTGCAATAGGTGTTGGCGACCTGTGCCGCCATCAGCACCTGCAGATCGTCATATTGCGCGATGCTGGCAAAATAGCTGGCGTCCGCAGCTTCGATGCCACGGCGGAATTTGCCCCAGAAATCGATTTCCCAGCCGAAGCCCAAACCCGCGTTGTAGGCCGTGAAGGCGATATGCCGCCCCTCCGACATATCCTCCCCGATGCCGAAAGGGCCGTTGCTGAGGGAAACGTTCCCCCCGGACGACCGCACCTCGCCGGTGCGCAGGACACTGCCGGTCACCTGCTGCTGCTGCGGGTAGAGCAGGCTACCTGCAATCATCAGCTGCGCACGCAACTCCAGGATGCGCATCCCCGCGGTACGCACGTCGCGATTGATGCGCTGGGCTTCGCCGACCATGCGCTCCAGCACGGGGTCATGGAAATTTCGCCACCACTCCTCGATTTGCGCTTTCGGTTTGCCGCGCCCCTCGGCCGTCAGCGAAGCGAGCGAGCCACTCGACCAGCCGGCGAGCCACGCCACCTCAGGGCGCTGGAAGTCCGGCCCCACTTCGGCGCAGCCGCCGAGCAGCAGCGCGGCGGCGAGGGCGAACTGGCGCGCTCCGAGCGCGCCGGTGAAACGCCGCCGCATCCGGCTCAGGTCGTCGAAGGACTACCGCCTGCGGCTGCTTGCTGCGCCCGCTCCGGGTTGTCAGCCACCCAGCGCATAAATATCTGGTATCCCAGCGCAAGCACCGTTGCGCCGATGAACATGCCGAGAATGCCGCCGGTCGCCATGCCGCCGAGCGCGCCGATCAGGATCACCGGCATCGGTGCATCGACGCCGCGGCCGAGCATCAGCGGTTTCAACACGTTGTCGGCCAAGCCGCCGACGAACAGCACCACCGTGTAGACGACGGCGGGGACGGTGTCGTAGTCGCCGCTCGCCCAAATCCAGACGATTACCGGCAGCGTGACGAGCAGCGCCGGTAGCTGGGCAACGCCGAACATGAGAACGACCACTGCCAGCACGCCGGCGAACGGGACGCCGGCGATCATCAGCGACACACCAATGATCAGCGCCTGGATACACGCGATGCCGATGACCCCGGAGGCGACCGCCCGGATGGTATCGGTGGACAGCTTGGCAAACTCCTGGCCACGCGCGATGCCGAAAATACGTTCGAAGATATCCTTCATCGCCCGCGTGCCCGGGTCGCCGTAGGCCATCATGATGCCGGCGATGACGAAAGAGGCCAGGAACAGCAGTAAGCCGCCTCCCAGCCCGGCGACGATGCCCAAGGCCTTGGTCGCCAGCTCGCTGAGCTTGGGTTGCATGCTCCTGACCAGTCCCGGCAGATCGTCGTGCGCCTGCGACCATGTCGCATGCACCTTCTTGCCGACAATCGGCCAGGTGGCGATCTTTTCGGACGGCGCGGGTATCTGGAGCGTGTTGTCGCGCACGCTCTTGACCAGGTCCTGGATCGAATCGCCGAACTGGCTGGCCAGCATGATGGTCGGCGTGACGATCACGCCGATCGCAACCAGCACGACAAGGGTCGCGGCGAGCCCCTGCTTGCCGCCAATCCGGGCGGCCAGCATTTGGTGGAGAGGGTAGATCGTGATCGCCAGGATCAGCGCCCACAGCATCATTGTCAGGAACGGCGAGAAGATGAGGTAGCAGAGCAGCACAAGCCCCAACACCAGTCCCACCCGAATGAAGACATCCAGTAGGCGGCGCGATAGGCGATCCTCCAGTTCGTAATCAGTTTGGTATGGTGCGTTCATGCACGGCGCCCCTTTTTGAACAACACCAGTAAGCGTCTCCCGACAAGCGTGCACCGCGCTATTAGCGCGCGGGTGTCGCCGCCAGAATGGCGGCCAGAGCTTCCTGCAGGGCTGCTTCTGTCGTCTGCATGGCGCAAAGCTTTTGCCGAACCTTTCGCTTCGCTTGGAAAGGCAATTACAACGAGTTCAGCCATGGTTTCTGCCCGCCCTAAGAGCGCCATATGGCACCTCGCGAACACAGCGGCGACCTGAGGTTACCTCGTCCTTGATCGGGATCAACTAATAGCTTTTAGCTTAATTCTACGCTCGCCGATACGGCCACCATCGGGGCATCCTTTGGCAGCACGCCGAACTTCGCTCATCTGATAGCGGGCGCTAAACCTTTTTGTTGATGGTGACCGCGCTTCATGCGCCATTTAAGCTCCCCATTTTCGCGTTGCGCGCCTCCTTTAATTCACCCGGCTCATTGTCTCAGAGACCCTGGCAACGGGAGCCGGCCTGCAGGTCCAGCCGGGACGCCGGCGCAAAGGAGGGCATCGCCATGACCAAAGAAGCTAAGCTCACAATGAAACATCTCCCACGCGGCGAGGCAGCCCTGCCGTTGCTTGCCGTGGTGCTGTTCATATTGCTGTTCGTCGCTTGGCCCCTTGTTGATTCCGGCCTCCTGATTCGACCGTTCCCCGGCATGGCGTTCCTGATCGTCACTTTAAGCGGTCTGTATGCCTTCGGTACTCACGGCCGGGCCCTGACATCTATTTTGGCCCTCGGTGGCGCCGTTTTCGTATTACAGACGCTGACGCTCATATGGGATTTTGAAGCCCTCGGCATCCTCAGAGAGGTGGCTGCGGAATTATTTGTGGTGGTGCTTTGTGGAGTGTTGCTGAACGGGGTGATGAGACCAGGACGGGTCACCACAAACCGCATCGTCGGCGCTGTTGTGGTGTACGTCCTCTTCGCGCTCCAATTCGCCTTCCTCTTCGCCCTGATCGAGCGGTTTTCGCCCGGGGCCTTCGTTCTGGGACAAGCGTCGCCTACGTCCACCTGGACGGGTTGGCGCTTCTTCTATCTCTCGATGATAACGCTCAGTTCGCTGGGCCTGAGCGATATCACCCCCATACACCCCTTCGCTCGATCGCTGGTCATGTTGGAGGCATTGCTCGGCCAGATGTACACGACCATTTTGCTGGCGCGCCTTGTCTCACTGGAAGTCGCTGACCGTATTCGAAACATGCCAGCCCAAAATTAGGATCAGGTTCGGTCCTTTGATGAAGTGCAGGGGTGGACTTCGAGCTCCGATCGACACCCTAGGGCGGGCAGTGACCCGTCAAGTCTGCTCGAGTGATTTGTGATCCCGGTGAATGACGGCCTCGGTCGCCGTTCCGCCGATGACGGTAGGTCCGCGAATTGATCGGTAGCGGCCCCGCCGCTGCCGCGCAAGCCGCGCCGCGTCGTGCGCAGGTCGAATGCCATCCGGGCGAGATCTACCCGCGCGTGGGCTTCATCATCACCAAGCTGGCGCGGCCAGCCGAGCGCGTCGTCGCCTTCTACAACCAATGCGGCACGGCCGAGCAGTGGATCAAAGAGGGCAAGAACGTGATCAAATGGGCACGGTTGTCTTGCTGCACCTTCGCCGCCAATGCCGTCCGCCTACAGCTTCACGCGCTCGCGTATATCCTTGCAATTTCATGCGCGCGCTGGCCATGCCGAAGACAGCGGAGCCGTGATCGCTCACCAGCCTGCGGGAGAAGCTGATCAAAATCGGCGCGAAGGTCGTCAGCCACGGGCACTATTTGACCGCCAGATGGCCGAGGTCGCGGTGTCGCGACAGAATGGTCGCCGACATCCTGTCGCTGATCGCTCGGCTGCGGGCACCGCCTGCGTCGGCATGACGAGCGCCAGCCAAGTGCATCAGGCAATGAGGGGAGAGGCATGCCTTGGTACAAGCAAAGCAGCGCGTTTCAGCGTCGAGCCGCCGTCAACCACCGGCTTCGATGGTTCTTTCCTCGCGCCGACGGCAATTTGCCGTTGCCCACGCTGCTCAGAGGCGCGATCTTAGCCTCGAAACGGTCGGGAATCTGGCGAATGTCGGAGAAGGCCGGAGCAATTATCGCTGGGCAGCAGCTGGATCGGCGAGATGACGCGCTGCCGGCGACCATGTGCTGGTTGCGGTGACGGTGTTCGCACCCGGCGCGGCATGGGCGCAGGACGCGACTTGGCTGCTCAATCCGACTCAGGCGATTTTAACAACTGCAATCCGATGACGGGCCGCTAAATCATTCCGGAGGGGCAAATGAACAAGTCGTTTCAAATGCTCTGTCTCGTCTCAGTCGCGCTGACCCCGGGTCTCGCCAGCGCGCAAGCCATCACCGCTTTTGACGGCACGTATACGGGTGTCTCGCGCAACACTAGCGGCAGTGGCCGAATTGCGGCACCTTCGCCCCCGAGTTGCGACCGTTGGCCATCCGCAACGGGGCGGCCCGGTTTGAGGCCGGCTGCAAGGGACAAGCGTCTTTCAAGGCAATGTCACAGCGCAAGGCGATCTAACAATGCGGGATAACCTGGCCGACCAAGATCGAACAAAACGGCAAGGCAACCGGGAGCATCCACCTGGGCGAGTCAAACTGCGTTATCTCGGCCGTCTGGCAGAAGCAATAGCTGCCCGCACCGCTTGAGACGCTGGGCATGTGAACTGAGCTATGCAGGAGGCGGGAGCCAAGGAACGCCGTGGCGACGATCGCTAGACTATTTTCGGCCGTCTGTGTGCTGTTACTGCTCGGCGCTTGCTTTGCAGCCGATACTCATGATTCGCTCTCGATGTTTTTTCATGGCCAGTAGGCTGCGGCTCAGCCCCAGGTCTCCTGAAGCCGCGGAGGATATCGACCTTATCAGCAGCTGCCCGACGCAAAAAATTATCGGCCTGGCTGTTGCTTGGTCAGATGCCAATGATGCTTGCATCGGTTGGCGAAGTTGACGACATCAGCGTCAATAGTACCTCCCGTTATGCGGCCCTGGATGCTTACGGTGGTACCTCCGCGGACGGACGTTTGGGCGAAAGACCCGTCCGAACCCGGTTCGAGGGTGATATCAAAATCCTGCAATGCGCCGTTGGTAAATATCAGGATCGGGCCCTTGATGGTCACGGTTACGTTGTCTTCCGCCGGACATGATTGACGCGAGCCCTCCATCCATACCCTCTTCCCCACATAAGCGCCGTCATACGGAGCCTCAGCGCCCAAAGACGATCCAGTGACGAAGAGACAAAGCGTTCCGGATATCACCAAAAGCGCTCGCTGGTGTTTTGGGCGTGCCAATGCAACCATGCGCTTTCTCCCATATGGATGTTTCAATATATCTTATTTCATTCCAAAAACCTTAATCGACATTGCACGCACCACGGCTGCAAGGCGCGTTCACAAACTTCTAATCTGCTCGGTGCTCATGAGTTTTGACGTTGCCGGTATACTGGTGTGCGCAAAAGGTGGGTTGACCAGGGCGAGGCTGCGGTGACGCTGTTCGTGCTGATCCCGGACAATCTCCGTGGTGTGAGCGGTTATTCGGCGCGCTCCCGGTAGACGAACAGCGGACAGTGGGCATGAAACCACTCGCGTTCACTCTGCACATTGGCTTCTCAATCATCTGTTAGACTGATCGATTGCGTGTGCCGTCATGCGGTATAAGATCCGTGTAAGCGTAGTCGTGTGACAGTTGAATTTTAGGAGGCCGACACACTTTAGGAGGGCCAAGATATGGGACGGAAACTCGTGTCCGGTGCGCTCACGGGCATCTCGCTCACTCTGGTTCTCGTAATAGCTAGCGGCTGTACTCCTTGCGGCGTCGCTGGCCAGCGATGATCGTGCCCCGGCGAGTGGTGTAGGAGCCGGGCATCCTGAGCAGCGTTGGCTGCTTATTCAGGCTGCCACGGCGGGCAGACTGACGAAAGGATCATCGCTCAGGGGTGCGATGGTTTCCAGGCTCATGTAGCGGGCGCGCTGGACGGCCCATTCGTCGTTCTGTTCCAGCAGCAAGGCTCCGATCAATCGGATCACGGCGGCCTCGTTGGGGAAGATGCCGACGACCTCGCTGCGTCGCTTGATCTCGCCGTTGAGGCGCTCGAGCGGATTGGTGCTGTGCAGCTTGGCGCGGTGCTGGGCCGGGAAGCCCATATAGGCCAGCACATCGGTCTCGGCGTCATCCATCAGTGCGGCGAGTTTCGGCACGCGTGGCCTGGCTTGGTCTGCGACCTCGCGCCATTGCTTTCGGGCCGCCGCCGCATCGTCCTGGGCGAAGGCGGTGCCGACCCAGGCGGAGACGATGCGCCGTTGGGTTTTGCCGGCATAGGCGAGCGCGTTGCGCATGAAGTGGACGCGGCAGCGCTGCCAGGCGGCCCCCAGAACCTTGACGATGGCGGCCTTCAGCCCCTCGTGTGCGTCCGAGATCACCAGCTTCGCGCCGCGCAGGCCGCGACGTGCCAGGCTGCGCAGGAACTCGACCCAGAACGGCTCGGCCTCGCTGTGGCCGACGGTCATGCCGAGCACCTCGCGCCGCCCGTCGGTGTTGACGCCGACGGCGACGATGACCGCGACCGAGACGATATGGTGGTCGCGCCGTGCTTTGACGTAGGTGGCGTCGAGCCAGAGATATGGCCATTCGCCCTCGATCGGACGGCTGAGGAAGGTCTGCACCCGTTCGTCGATCTCGCCGCACAGGCGCGAGACCTGGCTCTTGGAGATGCCCTCCATCCCCATCGCCCGCACCAGATCGTCGACCGAGCGCGTCGAGATGCCCTGGACGTAAGCTTCCTGGACCACCGCGGTCAGCGCCTTCTCGGCCAGGCGGCGAGGTTCGAGGAAGGCCGGGAAGTAGCTGCCGCGCCGCAGCTTGGGGATGCGCAGCTCGACCGTACCGGCGCGGGTCTCCCAGTCGCGGTCGCGGTAGCCGTTGCGTTGGTTGCGCCGCTCCGCGCTGCGCTCGCCGTGCCCGGCGCCGCATAGGGCTTCGCTCTCCAACTCCATCAGGCGTTGCGCGGCAAAGCCGATCATCTCGCGCAGGAATGTCGTGTCGGAGCCCTTCTCCAGAAGCGCGCGAAGGGCGATCTTGTCGTCGGTCATCGTGGTGATCCTCGGGTCAGAGTTGCGTGTCGCAACCCAACCCTACTCAGGATCGCCGCGGTGGCCGCTGATCGGCCCACCTGCGCCAGACTCGTGGCGGTCGCTCCGGCGGGCCGACCAGCGGCCTCCTACACCATCACCAGGGACACGACCCCAGCGATGCCCCACAATCACTTGGACATACACGCAGCAAGCGCCGAACGTGTGGGGCGTTACCCAGAGTTATAGTCCCTAAAACAAAACAATTTTGCCCCAAATGGGTGAAATAAGTCAGCCCGGATGCCGCAACCGATGAGCGCAAGACTTTAGCGGTCCGGGCGAGTTCGACCGCGCTTTGTTTGAGAGAATTTGAGCTTCTCGACGGGCCGAGTTCAAGTAGAGGAAAACTATGAGCAGGTTATTGTGCATCTGTGCTGTCGCAATTGTGCCCTAACGACCGTCTGGAAGAAGTTATCACGCGCCCACTACCGTTGATCGTCCCCCTCGGAGTGGTCCAGCCTGAGCTATGGTTTTTGCTCGAAGGAGGACCGTGATGCCGAGGAAGCAGTACAAGCCTGAAGAGATTGTCGCGAAGCTGCGGCAGGTTGATGTTTTGACCTCGCAGCCGAGAGCCGCTTTTTCTCTTTGCATCCGGCATGTTTTCCTTGGAAGAAGGCGTCCCGGCAGCGGGAAATCGGGAACTGGACACCTCTTGAGTTCGGGAAGCGACTGCATGCAGCGAGTGTGTTAGCGAGCATACCAAGGGTGCTTCACCGGCACGGGAAGGCCTCGGCGAGAGCGTTGGCGGCTAGAAACGACGCTGAAGCGTGTCGGTACGCGGGATGGCCCGCAAGAAACTGCTTCACGATGTCGGTGGCTTGCCGGTTCGTCACCTCATTTGGCATGCACTGTCTGAAGCCCAAGACGTTACCGGGGATATTGTTAGGTTTGAGGTCCCACGAAGCATCCGTGATCGCCGCGATATACCCGTTGCAGAAAGACTGATCAGTTACGAACGCCGACGTACACCTCGCGTAGAGATCATTGCCGGAAAGAAAGTCGGCCCTCGCCCCCGCGCTGACCGCCATTACGGCTATGACCAGCGCGCCCGCAGCGAGCAGCCGGCGGATATCGCTCGCTATCATCACCGCCGCCTCCGGCGCAGCGCCAGCGTAACCGGCGGCGCAGACCCCGCTGCTGGCGGGCGTCCGGTTCGGCGCGCAGCCCGGCGGCCTCGGCGCAGGTCGGCCAGTGTTCCTTGCTCTAATGGTGCATAAGTCCCCCCGGACAACGGCTGGACAGCCACCAAAACGGCCGGAGGACGTCGCTGGGTCCGCTTTACGCCGGTCCCGACCCGGTCGCCAGGGGCCTGGCTGGGGACGCGCGACGCCGCGATCGACGAGTTAGCCCAGCATCTATTTTGGACCAAGGAACAATTCCTCCCCGAGGGTGAAACGTGGGACGGTCTTTCAGAGACAGACCGGGATTTGTATCGCGCGCTCGTGAGAAAGCTTCTGCTAAAGCGTGCGCTCGTTTTGATTGCCTTGGCGTAAACGTACCCGTGACAGCGTAATAAAATGGCGCGCCTTCATTTGCAAACAAGCGAACCGTCACGATCAAATATTCAATGTCTTCCTTCGAAAAAAAAGCCCCATCCCAATACGTGTTGAGCAGTGGATGGGGCAAAAAATGTAACATTGCCACCAACAAGATCGTACCAACTACCAGTATCGTCGCCGCTAAAACCCTTCAAAAAGAATTTCCTCAATATGAAATGGTCCGTGCCGGCCTCGCTCGGCATGACCTACAACGACAAGGCGCGCGGGCTCGGCCTCGTCTGGCAAGCGCTGCGTTATGCAATGACCCATAAGGGATTGCTCGGCCTGCCGGCGGCGCCGATCCGCGCCTATATCCGCACGCGCTCCGGTCTCGATGCGCCGGACGCGGCGATCGCGTGGATCCCGTTCCTGGTCGGCGAGAACATGCAGCTCGCGAAGACCTCGGGCGTCACTGCGATCATGAACATCCTGCGCTCGGAGAGCACCGGCAGTATTCACATATCGTCCAGAACACCGAACCAGCCACCAGCAATACGCTTCAACTTTATGAGCGCCCAATTGGACCGTGAGGTGACGCTGGAAGCGATGCGCATCACTCGGCGCATCATGGCCGCGCCGGCGATGCGCGGCATCGCCACCGATGAGATCGCACCGGGTGTCAACGTCCAATCCGACGACGATTTGCTCGACTGGGTAAAGCACAACGCGGAGACCACCTATCACCCGGTCGGTACCTGCAAGATGGGCCCGGACCCCATGGCGGTGGTCGACGACCAGCTGCGAGTGCATGGCATGGAAGGCTTGCGCGTCGCCGATGCGTCGATCATGCCGACGCTGACCTCGGGTAACACCAACGCTCCGTCGATCATGATCGGCGAAAAGGCGTCGCGAATAATCCTCGCAGCAGCGGCATAGCTGCCGGACGATAGCGGACGGTTTGATGAAGGAGACACCAATGGCCTTGACGCAGACCGACAAGGGGACCCGGTTCCGCGCCCTGCATGAGGCGCCGGACGCCTTTGTCATTGCCAACGTCTGGGATGGCGGCTCGGCGCGGATGATGGCCGGGCTGGGCTTTGCCGCGCTGGCGACCTCAAGCGGCGCCTCCGCCGGTTTGCTGGGCCGGCGTGACGGCAAGGTGACGCGCGACGAGGCTTTGGCCCAGGCGCGGGTGATTTGCGACGCGACCGATCTTCCGGTTTCGGCCGATCTGGAGAAGGGGTTTGGCGACACGCCGGAGATCGTCGCGGAGACGATCAGGCTGGCGGCGGAGGCGGGCCTCGTTGGGTGTTCGATCGAGGATGCAAGCGGCAATCCCGACGTGCCGATCTTCGAGCTCGGCCACGCCACCGAGCGGATCGCCGCCGCGGTCGCGGCGGCGCGGGCATTGCCGTTCCCCTTCACGCTGACTGGACGGACCGAGAATTTCCTGCGCGGCCGGGCTGATCTCGACGATACGATCAAGCGGCTACAAGCCTATGAGGCGGCCGGCGCGGATGCGCTGATGGCGCCCGGACTGCCGGATTTGGAATCCGTGCGGGCGGTATGCGCGGCCACCTCGAAGCCTTTCAATTTCATGGTCGGGATCAAGGGCAGGTCGTTCACGGTCGCGGCGCTGGCGGAAGCCGGTGCCAAGCGCATCAGTCTCGCGACGTCACTCTATCGCGCCGCGATGACGGGCTTGTTCAACGCCGCGAAAGAGGTGCGCGAACAAGGCTCGTTCGGCTACATCGACACTTCGCTTGCCACCCCTGATATGGACGCCTTCCTGCGAGACTGAGCGGCAAGCCGTAACATCACTCGGATCAGGGAAGACGCACGAGCAACGACCGAGTTGGCGATGGAATTCTCGAAAAGGTAAGGGGGTTTTACGCGCCGAGGATAGGTCATGAGATAGACGGGATTGGGGACGACCGGCCCGGGGAGGGAAATAGCCCCTCGCGGAAAAATCTGTTCCATTGAACATCGTGCCGCACACTGGGAAATTCCCCCTGATAAAATTCACCCCGATATTCGGTGTGTTTCCCAGGCCCTAAAGTTTCTTCTCGCGGAACCTACTGGGACCGGCGTTCCATAGAACACCGTCCCCAGACCTTTTCCGCCAGGATTGGCTGCGGGTGGTTGCGATGTATCCGGCCGAAATTCCCTCGCCCGGCCAATGTTCCATGGAACAGATACCCGGCCGCCAGGGCGGCACGGAATCACTGGGACGGCGGGGACGGAGATTAGGACGACCGGCGAAGCAACCTGTCTCAATAGCGGGTCTCGATCTGATTGTGTTCACGCCGCCGGGAGCGAACCGGAATCCTAGTGCTTCGGGGCGAGGATGCCGATCAAATGGCGCAAACCATTCCGGCGCGATCGCCGGGGTGGCAATATCGAGCAAGGAGGTCACGTCCCGATACTAGGCGCTCCGCCCGCGCTTTAAATACGAGAATGTCTCGATAAGGCTGCAGCTCCCGCGAATAAGGAATCCAATGATGCTGGTTGCTATATGGTTGCTAAGGCTTTTAGGCAGCCACGACAATCTCTTTTAATTAATTGATTTAATTGGAGCGGGCGAAGGGATTCGAACCCTCGACCCCAACCTTGGCAAGCGTGAAATTACGGTGTCGCTATGTTCGGTTGCAGTGCGCGGGAATTCGCAGGAGTGCGCGGCATTCCGCGATTTCGGGTGATGCCAGGCAATTTCAATATCCGGCACTCCAGCGGATTCCCGTGAACTGTCGTGAACTGGGGTGGAGGCACGAGACGGTAACCGCGAGGTAACCGCGGCCGGAAACGGGCGTCAGGAGTGGGGGGCTAAGTCGGCCGCGAAGCGATCATTCGGTGCCGCGATCTCTGCGATGACGCCTTCGCGCGAGAGCGGCCGTTCGCGCTATCATGAGCGACCGCGCGAAGCCAAACCAACGGTGTGCCCCTGGGGCGATGGGTACGACCGGTTTCTTCAAACCCCGGTTTGACGAAGCGGCGGCGGATCTGCTCCTGCCTATTCTAGACCTCGTGGCTATCCGGGACTCCGACCTTTCTGATATCCAAGAGGGTACCTTTGGCGAGTTGCTAGCTGCTTTTGAGGGGTCGCGGGCTTTGCGGATTGAGGATTACGCCTTGATCGGTGATTGTGCGACGGCGGCGCTCGTCGGCCGCAACGGCTCAATCGACTGGCTATGCCTGCCGCGCTTCGATTCGCCGGCCTGCTTTGCCGCGCTGTTGGGCGGGCCCGAGCATGGCCGCTGGCTGATCGCGCCCTCGGATTCCAGTCACCGCGTCGAGCGGCGATACCTCGACGGTTCGCTGGTGCTGGCGACGACGTTCGAAACCTCGGCAGGTGCGGTCGAACTGATCGATTTTTTCCGGCCGCGGCATGGGCCGCCGTATCTGGTGCGGCTCGTCCGCGGCTTGCGTGGGCGCGTTGCGATGCGCGTCGAATTCATCTTGCGTTTCGATTACGGCTCGATGGTCCCGTGGGTCGAGCCGCTGCCAGGGGGTGGTTTTTCGGCGGTGGCCGGACCTGAGCGGGTGGTGCTGCGCACATCGGCGCTGCTCGTTGCCGCGGACCACCGGACTACCGGCGAGTTCGAGATCAGCGCCGGACAAACGATCTCGTTCGTACTGACCTACGGCCCGTCCGATCAGCCACCGCCACGGCCGGTCAATGCCGAACGGGCCCTACACAATTCGCTCGCCTTCTGGCGAAAGTGGTCCGACCAATGCGCCCCGGCGGGACCATGGACCGACACAGTCAAGCGCTCCCTGGTCGTACTGAAGGGGCTGACCTATGCGCCGACCGGCGGCATCGTCGCCGCGCCAACAACCTCCTTGCCCGAGCAGATCGGCGGCCCCCGCAATTGGGATTACCGGTATTGCTGGCTGCGTGACACTACGTTCACTCTTTTGGCGCTGTTGAGTGCCGGATATTCCGATGAGGCGCAGGCTTGGCGCGACTGGCTGTTCCGCGCGGTGGCCGGCAGCCCCGAGCAGATCCAGATCATGTACGGGCTCGGCGGCGAGCGAAGGCTGACCGAATGGGAAGTGCCATGGCTGCCGGGCTACGAAGGCTCGCGGCCAGTTCGTATCGGCAACGACGCTGCGCACCAAATTCAACTCGATATCTTTGGTGAGATCTTCGACGCTTTTTACCAAACCCATTTGCGCGGCCTGCCTCCGGTTGAGCGCGGCCCCGCAATAGGCCAAGCCGTCCTCGAGCATCTGGCTGGTATCTGGGATCAACCCGATGAGGGTATCTGGGAGGTGCGGGGCCCCCCGCAGCATTTCACCCATTCTAAGGTGATGGCCTGGGTCGCCTTCGACCGAGCAATCAAGATCTCCGAACGGGTCGGCGCCAACTGGGCCGAGCGCTGGTGCGGGGTGCGCGACCAAATTCATGCCGACATCTGCGAAAAGGCTTTCGACCGCGAACTCGGCAGCTTTGTCCAAGCCTATGGCTCAAAGGCACTCGACGCGAGCCTCTTGCTGCTGCCGCTCGTAGGCTTTCTGCCGCCAACCGACCCGCGCATGGTCGGCACGGTCAAGGCGATCGAAGAGCGTCTGCTCGTCGATGGATTCGTACTGCGCTACGATACGGGCCAGGGCGTTGACGGGCTACCTCCCGGGGAACGGGCGTTTCTGGCTCGCCGACAATTACATTCTGCAAGGCAGGACTGCCGAGGCGCGTGACCTTTTCGAAAGGCTGCTGGTGGCTCACCAACGATCTCGGCCTGCTGGCGGAGGAATACGATCCACGCGCCCGGCGTCAGGTCGGGAATTTTCCACAGGCGTTTTCGCATGTGGCCTTGGTCAATACCGCCTTCAATCTGACCCGCAGTGAAGGCCCGGCCGAACAACGGACCGCACCTCGTTGAGGAAGAACCCCCCGCGAACGTAAACCGTGCATTCTAGTCTAGTATTGACGCCATCTGTTCGTGTGAAATGTGGTCGCAGCTGTTAAAATAGTCAAAACTAGAAGAAACCCCTACGTAGGGAGGCAACTTCCAAATGCCCCGCGTATCTTCCGTATGGCGGTCGTTTTGGGCACTTGCAACGATCGTCCTGCTATCGCATTCCTCCGTCGCGCAAACATCATCCAAACTGGTCGCTGCCAAACCACACGAATCCTACGAATTTGTGAAGCGCTATACGGCAACCGCGTTTGCGGGCGAGATTCAAGGGTGGCGAGATCGTTCACTTCAAGACGCCAAGCAGGGGTCGAAGGTATCGCTCGTCCCATGCACGGACGCTTCGGCCATTCTTGGTGGACCAGAGGCTAAACGCTATTACGATGAAACCACAGTAAAATTGGCGACGTTAGCGTACGATGTAATGTTCTTAGAAGATACGCTTCGGACAATAGGTTATAAGGATGCCGTTATATTACCTTTAGTTACGAATTATGAAACGGCAGCGCTGGCCCACATTAAGACATATAAAGGCCCCGGCGCCCCTAATAGCTATAAACAACAACTCGCAGACAAGATCAACGGGTATCAGCATACAATTCTAAATGAACATCTTTCGGAAGTTACAAACGAGCAGATGGAATGCGGGGGAGCCTATGCTGCACAGGTGCAGCTATTAACCACCCCGATCGCGCGGCGCGTTCAGTATATTAACCAGCTTTTCTATAATATTTGCGAGTTCCAGCATCTTGACCCTACCAAATCCGACTGTGATCATTGGACGGATTATGGGGGACATATAGCTTTATTGGCAGGACGCTATAAAATAAGGGTGGTGTGGGCAGATGGCACAATTGTATATCGTGACCTGAATGTTGACGACATAAGAGCTGGCCGGTTTTGTCTGGACAGGTTTCCGCCGTTGATAAGTGGATCTCTGCCGGTTGAGGTTGTGGGCTGGCGGTTTTGGGGTGGCACGCCGGGAGGTCGTAGCCCGACCAGAGTGACGCCCCAAAACCGCCAGCGGAATTCATGCTGCCGCGACCTGCGGCAGGCGTTCGAAGTAGGCGTGATCCGGCGTCCGAGCGTCAAGGCTCGAATGCGGGCGCTTGCCGTTGTAGAAGTTCAGATAGCGGCCGATCGAGGCACGCGCCTCGGCGACGCTGTCATAGGCCCGCAGATAGTCGAGTGGCGCGGGGCATCGCAGCCCCGCGCTCTCCCAGAACCGGACGTGAACCTCTCGATTCATCCGGCTCCCATCATCCAGCCGCTGATCCCATGGCCCAGTGTGCGAACAGGGTCGGATTGCGGCGCCGAAGCGACCGTAACCAGTCCCAGGCCGCCATAGTGTGCCCTCGGAATCGTTTGTACTTGCGAGACACCCATCGCACGATAAAAGCATCAATCGTCCGGAGTTCCTCGCGAAGCCTCGAGGGGTAGAACCGGCCATAGTAGCGCACCCACCCGGCAAGGGTGGGACGGGCCCATTTGGCGATCTCTTCCAGCTCAAGATCGCTACGCAGATGCATTCGCCACCTTCGCACCTCCAGCCGCATCCTCTTGGCAGCCTTATCGCTGACCGCGGGGATGAAACTGACAAAGGGCTTCTGGTCGCGGCCAATCGCCACTCTCGGCCGAAACGTATAACCGAGAAAGTCGAACGACCGCTCCGGGTAGCCTCCCGGGCGATTCGTATCCTTGCAGTAGACGATCCTGGTCTTTTGCGGGTGCAGGCGTAACCGGCACTCCGCGAACCTCTTCTCCAGCGCCTGATGTAGCTCAAGCGCCTGCGCTTCGCTCGCGCAGTGACAGATCGCGTCGTCAGCGTAGCGTTCGAACAGGATGCCCGGATATTCTCGTTGCATCCAGCAATCGAACGCATAATGAAGAAAGAGATTTGCCAGCACAGGACTAACGACAGCTCCTTGCGGGGTGCCTCTCTCCCGGTCAACCAGGTCCCCATTCGGCATGCGCACCGGTGCCTGCAACCACCTTTGCAGATAGAGCAGCACCCATGGGCATTCCGTGTGTCGCCGCACGGCTCTCATCAGAAGTTCCCAGTCAATCTCATCGAAGAAACTCTTGATGTCGAGGTCGAGTACCCAGTCAGAAGCCCAACAACGCCGCCGGGCTTTGGCGAGGGCATCATGCGCGGACTTCCCGGGCCGATATCCATAGGAGTCCCGGTGGAACACCGGTTCCAGGATCGGTTCCAGATGCCGCTTGACCACCATCTGGGCGATCCTGTCGGAAACCGTTGGAATCCCGAGCGGCCGGGTTCCTCCAGTATCGCCTTTCGGTATGTCAACGCGACGCACGGCTGGGGGAAAGTAGCTTCCCGACGACATTCTGTTCCAGATCCGATAGAGGTTCTTACTCAGATCCCTGTCGAAATCCTCGATAGACTGCCCGTCCACTCCAGCCGCCCCTCGGTTGGCCTTCACTTGCTTGTACGCTTCCCACACTTCGCGTTTGGCAATACAAAACGGCCTCGCTTCAACCATGGTGGTCATCCCCTTTCAGGTTGCCACCGGGATAAAGCTGAATGACGACGCCCCTTCGGTCCGATCCCATTGCAGGACCTTCAACCCTACTACGGACGTCTCCGCCCCTGTGCCCCGCATCGGTACTCAGACCCTCACGGCGACTGACCGCTTGGGTTTCTCCCTTCGCATCGGGACGACAGGTTCCTGTGTTCCTTACCGAAGCCTGTCCTGAGGTCACGCCGCCTTCATGCCGGACGCCGGTTGGGCCGTCAGCAGGTATCGCCCAACCCTTGCTCGCGGGACAGAAGTCTGGGCCCCGGTTTCGACGTCGGTTGAATACGTTACGACACGTCATCAGCGGTTCACTCGCGTTCGTCTCCTCAGGACCCACCTGACGGAATAGCTTCCGCCTTTTCCAGCAACGCTCACCACAAGGGCTCTTTACCCTCGCGGCTTGTGGCGGTTTGGAACCTGCCCCTGCAGGCCAACTCCGGGGGGCCGTCCCCCATCTCCGGTAAAGTTCCGCGTCGCCTCAAGCGGAGACGACCCGTTCACAGCACACAACCTCTTCGTATTTGACCGAGCGCCAGAGCCGCTCGACGAACACGTTGTCGCGCCATGCGCCCCTGCCATCCATGCTGATCGCGATGGCGTTGTCGAGCAACAGTGCGGTGAAGTCCTGGCTGGTGAATTGGCTGCCCTGGTCGGTGTTGAAGATCTCCGGCCTGCCATGTCGGGCGAGCGCCTCCTCGACCGCCTCGAGGCAGAACTCGACCTCCATCGTGATCGACACGCGCCAAGCCAGAACCCGTCGGCTGAACCAATCGACCACCGCCGTCAGGTAGACAAAGCCACGCGCCATCGGGATGTAGGTGATGTCCATCGCCCACACCTGGTTGGGCCGCACGATCGCCAGCCCCCGCAGCAGGTACGGATAGACCTTGTGTCCCGGTGCCGGTTTCGACGTATTCGGACAGCGATAGAGCGCAGCGATGCCCATGCGTTTCATCATCGTCGCGACCCGCTGGCGGCCGATCGCGATGGCCTCGCCACGCAGCAGATCGCGCAGCATCCGGCTGCCCGCGAACGGGTAGTCGAGATGCAACTCGTCGATCCGCCGCATCACCGCCAAATCGGCCGGCGATACCGGCCGAGGCTGGTAATAGACACTGCTCCGACTGAGCTTCAGCAGCTTGGCCTGCCGGGCCACGGGCAGCTCATGTCCGCGCTCGATCATCGCTTTGCGCTCAGCATGCCGGCCTTGCTGAGCGCGCCGGCCAAAAAATCGTTCTCCAGCGCCAATTCGCCGATCTTGGCGTGCAGCATCTTCAAATCCACCACCGGCGCAGTTTCCGGGCCGGCCGCACCAGAGCCGAACACCCCGGCTGCCCCGGCGAGAAGCTGCCCCTTCCAACTCGTAATCTGGTTCGGATGTACGTCAAACTGCTGGGCCAACTCAGCCAGCGTCTTCTCGCCCTTGATCGCGGCCAGTGCCACCTTCGCCTTGAAGGCCGCAGTGTGGTTCCGGCGTGTCCGTCTCGTCATGCTCTCTCCTGATCCGCGGCGATCCTCGCCGTCATCAGGCAGAAAATCCACTTAGCCCGCTGTCCAAATTCCCCAGGCCACCTCTATAGCTGACCGAACGCAGCGGGACGGGGAAACGATTTACCCCTTCAATATCACTAAATAAACGACGTACTCGAAAATGACAAAATCCGGCTACGACGAATTTCGCGAGATTGCTAAGAGATTTAAGTCCCTGTCAGTTGCGACTGTCGGAGCCGGCGGAACGGTCCCATTCGTTGCATATTTAGCTGGCGTCGCCCCTCCTTGGCCTCCAGGGGTCCTAGGTTTGACCGCACTTAGCCAACTCGTATGTTTAATACTGGCATTTCAATTTTCGAGAGACAGACCAAAGCAAGCCATCGACCGCTCGATGGTAGTAATTATTTCAATTTTAGCCATTTTTTCTGTGATTTATTTAACCATTTTTGCGATTTTCACCTTTTCGACACCGGACAACACTGGACGTGAATTAAAAGGATTGATATGCCAGGACATAATCTCAAGAATGTATGCATCTTGTCCATTTCTCGGCATCGATGTTTTGCAGTTGGCAGAATACCATGCGCCTTATCTTTGGAAAGAGTGGTCGATTGCTGCAATTGGGGTAATTCTTGTTGGATCTTGGCTGATATCGTTTTCATGTTTGTCGGGATTCGTCGGGATCTTTTTGGTATATCAAAGCCATACGTTTTATCGGCGTGAGAAGCGGCCGATCCGGAAACAGAGCTCCCGCAAGGCGACGGGAGGCTCGTAGCGATCACGTTTCCCGCAGTACGGAGTCTGGACCCTAGCCGCTCTCACGATCGCCATCCTGACGCGCAGGAGAGTGATCATTGCGCGGTCATTACCATGCTCCGACCCGACATCATGACCCCCACCGACACCATCCCCGGAGCGCAGCCCGCAGTCGGGGCACTTGCCAGCACTGGCACGACATCGGGCGGTGATCAGAATACGATCGCGCCCGATCTCGACGTCGTTGATCAGCAAACCAGCCGGCGACAATGAGCGAAAGCCCGAGTACACCATGGCAAGCATCCCCCAATGCTATGCCTACCAAATCTAGCGTATCTGCATCGAAAGTAAGTCAGAGCCCCGATTGCGTGCCGTTTGACATGCGAGATTTCCGGCACCCCGACGCCCGAGTTCGCGATCAGGTATCGAAACAACGTGCCGTCAGGCTTGTAACCACGGGCTCGCTCGGCCGTGCAAACCAGATCGAATTCGCGATGAAGCGGGGTGGCCTGGAGGAGATCGTCGTCGATGTTCGATACGACGGCCAACCGGTACTTGCCGGCCAGCTTCTCCAGCGTCGGCAGCACGTCGGGGTATAGCTGCATCTCCGGGAACAGATCAAAGTACCGCTCGATCAGATCAGCGCTCCCACCGGCGATGCCGAAATTCTCGAGGCCAAAGCATCGACATTCGCTCCACCTGCTTCTTCCAGGATTAGACCGGCGATGAAGACACCCTCATCCGCCGGGTCGCCGGGTTGATCTATGTGTCGGATCGAGATCGTGGGGACGCGAAGCTGCGTGTGAGAGAGCGGCTGGGGGGCAATCCGGTCCCGTAGCCATCGACCTTCGGCATCACGTGCCCAGGCCGCACGCGCGGTCGCCGGCCTCCTCCCAGGCACCCTTGTAGAGCGCCCCAATCGTCTGTTGTCCTTTACGACAAGGAACCGCCAAAGCTGCATATTGCCGCCGCTCGGGGCGCAGGTCCCGGCCTCCAGAACCTTGCGTATCAACTCGTCGGGCACCGGGTCGGGCTTCAGCCGACGCATTGATCGCGTCGTCGTCATGATCTCGAAGAGGTCGTGGGGCTCCGGCATGGCGTCCTCGCGCGGTAAAGATTCATCTCCATATACCAGGGAGTGGCCAGCATAGAATCCGCCGTGTGCAGCCTAGCTATCGAGACTGGCATTTTAGGGAACCCAACGAGGATAACCCAGGTTGGCCATCAGGGCGCTGCGGAGGCTCCGCCCGCGAGCTTCGCAACCGACTTTTCGTATCGCCACATTGACCGGCGATCACTTCGATCTAGTTGACCACCATGGCCAGCCAATCCCGGTTGGCCCGTGTTGGCAACCGCGATGCGCAAAGCCGGGTGCCTCGCGGTGTTTTCCTGTATTGATGAGGTGGTTGGATTTTTGAGTAATGCACATAGCCAAGCGGGCTTATCGGCCTACGATGTTTTCTCCGGCCATCTGCTCATGACGACGCGCGGGGCTACCTCAAAACCGAGGTGCTCGTAGAAGCCCACCACCTTGGTGTTGGTTTCTCGAACGAGAAGTTGGACTTTCACGACTCCCCGTTGGCGGAGCCAGTCCTCTGCCTCTTGCACCATGCGTCGGCCCACCCCCTCGCTGCGTGATGTAGGACGGGCAGCAACGTAGTAGAGCCAGCCTCGATGCCCGTCGTGGCCGACCATGACGCTGCCCGCCACTGCGCCGACATCATCAACCGCGATAAGGACATCCGAGCAGACACCGGCTTTGGCGAAACGGAAGTCGGCGGCCGGGTCATTGTATGATGCGACCAGATCGCAGGCGCGTCACAGAGCGACGACTGCCTGTTCGTCATCGGCAACCGCGCTTCTCACGGTGAGCAACATTAGGTGGCTCCCAAATCATAGACGGTCGTCGTCTCGATCCAACCTTCGTCTTCTCTCGCGATGGTAATCGCTGATAGTCCCTGACATGACCATCAGCGTCAGGAACATGGAGATCACGACGCAATAGATCGCCAGCGTAAGGTGCGGATCGCGTGAAAACGGGTCCCGAGGCTGTTGATCCTGGACGACGATCGGTTCCTCGCCCTTCGGGTTGACGTTGAAAACAAGATATACGCGACCAGCTTGCCGTGCTGGAAAAGCGGGTCCAGGGCGCGGTGACCAGATGGGCTGTTCCAGTGCATAAGGAGCCAGCCAAGGTGACCGTCGAGATGCCGACGCTTAGCTGCAGCACGCGAGAAAGCGCAGAGCGCCGTTAAGCCTGCCACTTCCCGCGTGGAATAACCCTGGCCCTCAGCTCGTCGGCAACCCGCCAACGCCCCTCGTCGAGCCGCTCTCGGTCCCTGTTGCGCTCCGCTCGTTCGCGCTCGCGCTTCAGTTCCTCCATACGTGCCCGGATGGCCGCAAAATCGTCCGCCGCGCGAACAACGTAAGGGATTGAAATTACTTATATGAGAGGTGATGGAGCAGTGAGGTTCGACCCGAAGTCGTCGTTCGCAGGGAGGCCGCCGCTGCTTGCCCGCCGCTCAGAAGCGGCCGCCGGCAACGAATGATATGAAACGGGAGCGCTGATTAAAGGCGATTTCACCCTCCGGCGAATACTGGACCATGGTTCGGCACGAGATTGCACCTCATGCGCCGTCCTCCTGACGGCCGACATAGAGGAGCAATTCACATGAACAGAACCATGACGGGGACGCTTGACGTCGCTGCAGCACAGCCGATGGCGATCCGCGAAGCGAGAAGCACCGGAGGTTTTCTGATCGCTACCGTGATTTGTATCGCGGCGACCGCCCTGCCGAATCTCGCCTATGCCCGCGGCGGCGGAGGCGGGTTCCATGGTGGAGGGGGCGGCGGTTTTCACGCGGCCGGGATGGGCGGTTTTCATGGCGGCGGTTTTCACGCGGCGGTTGGCGGCTTTCACGGCGGCGGGCTTCGCGGTTTCCAAGGCGCGGCCGTAGGCGAGCGGTCCGGTGGGTGGCACGCAAGCGGGCATGATGGACGCTACGGAGGTTATCGCGGGTTGTGGGGCTACGATCCATACCTCTGGTCGGACGATGGTCTGTATACTGGCGACGATGCCTCGGGAACGTCCTACACCTCGCAATACTGGTACTGCGCGAACCCAGCCGGCTATTACCCTTACGTGACGCAATGCAGCGTTCCGTGGCAGGCAGCTTCGGCGAATTGAACCCTAAATGACCGAAACCCTCGCCTCATCCCCGCGGGTTAGGCGAGGGTTTGCCGCGCTGCCGGATGCCGCGGGGCATCGCACCAGCCCCCGGAAGCCGAGGTCGAGATTAAAATCGATTTCACTGCGGGGCGAAGCCGACACCATCGGTAATCGGACATCATCCGGTTACAGCGGCTACATTGGGTGACCGCCGGGCAACGACGGGGCCGGCTCATGACGAGGAAACCATCGCGATCGGGCTCGCAGTGGTGGACCTGACCTTTCTTGCGACTGAGCGAGTGATCGATCGGCTACCCGAGATGACGCGAGTTGTTTATCTCGGCGAGCCGGCAATGTCCGCCATTCCTGCCGGTGAACAAAGGTTTCCGTAGGCGCTCCACGACTGCCGATCATTCGGCGCGCCTAAAATCGATTTCATTTCCGTGGAATGGGCACGCCGCGCTCCGTGCGCCATATGGCGCCCCGACCCGAGGCCTCATTGACGGGGTGGAGGACAGAACAGCATGACGACAACTTCTCTCATCCTTCCGGTGGGATATTGGCTGACCCATGTCGCGATCACGCTGCTCGCGGTGCGCATGTACCACGAGTTGCGAACCGACAACGGGCTCGATGCTGCGTTGATAAGGCTGCTTGCTAACTACCGCCGCGCGCATCCGGCGCGCTGCGCTTCAGTGACGCCGCGGCCTCGCTGCGGCGGCTCGTCCTAATCGCCGAGGCGAGTCATGGATTATGAACCGTCATCGTCGGAGCCTGGGTGCTTTGTGCGGTTTTCGCCGCGCTGGCGCTGGGACTGGTGGGCAATCTCCCCGGGGACGTGCCGGCGGCCGCGACGCTGATCACGGAAAAGAGACGGCGAGCACGCCTGCAAGGCTGCTGCAGGAGGGCAAGGTTCGCGCCATCGGCGTGAGCAATTTCGACCGCGATCAGACCGAACGGTTCCGTCAGGTCGTCCGGGTGCCCACGATGCAGCCCCCCTACAATCTCTTTGAGCGCGACGCTGAGCGCGATCTGCTTCCCTACGCGAAAGAGACCGGCCTGGTCATGCTCGCCTACGGGGCGCTATGCCGTGGACTGCTCAGCGGCCGAATGTCGGAGGCGACTGCCTTTGACGGCGATGATTTGCGCCGCGTCGACCCAAAATTCCAGCAGCCGCGCTTCAGCCAGTATCTCGCCGCGGTTGCCGCGCTGGACCGGTACGCGCGGGAGAATTTCGGGAACTCCTGCTCGCGGTGCGGTGGATTCTCGACAAGGAGCCGACGATCGCGCTTTGGGGCGCACGCCGGCCGGACCAGCTCGATGCAGTGGCGCAGGTCGCGGGCTGGTCGCTCGACGAGACCGCGATGCGGGAAATCGATCGTATTCTCACGGAGGCGATTACCGATCCGGTCGGTCTGAAATTTATGGCCCCGCCGGAACGCGCGGCAGAGCGCACAGCCGCCTAATCGACGGGAGAACGTGGCTTTGCCGGTGCTCTCAACTCCGGCGAAGCAACTCACAGCGGTTACATTCGCCGCGCTCATTTGATTTTTTCCACGGCCGGGCCGGCCGCTTCGATCGCGGGCTGGCACGGCTGGTCGACGGCATGATCGCGCCACAACCTCACATGGCAGCCGGGGTCGACATCCTCGATTATCAGCTTCATTCCGTGCAGCTTCGCGACAGCCGCAACCAGACTGAGGCCAAGCCCGGAGCCAGGGGTATGACGGCTCTTTTCGGCACGATGGAAGCGGCGCAGCACGGCGCTCCGCTCGGCCGGCGGAATACCGGGGCCGGTGTCGCTGACCTCGAAGCCGAGGTGATTGTCGCCGGCCGTAATCCGCAGCACCACCCGACCGTTCGGCGGGGTGAACTTGATGGCATTGTCGACGAGATTACCGATCGCCTCAAACAACAGGCTCGGGTCCCCGGGCATCACCGCGGGCGCCGGTGCAGCTTCAAGCGACAACGCGACCCCTTTGTACTCAGCCAGCGGTTCGTAGAAATCCGCTACATCCGTGCCGAGCGCATTGAGGTCGACCACGGTGAACCCGGCTCGCCGGGCGCCGGCCTCGACCTCGGCGATGCGCAACAATGCGCCGAATGTCGCGAGGATGACGCGCGTCTCGGCTATCGCCTCCTCGACCGCGTCGCCGTAATCCTCGACCGTGCCGCCTCGCCGATGCATCCGTTCGAGGCCGGCCAGCAGACGGGTCAGCGGCGTCCGCAAATCATGGGCTACGTCGTCGGTGACACCCTTGATCTCATGCATCAACCATTCGATCTCGTCCAACATACGGTTGACGACGCCGATGAGCCGGTCGAGATCGCTCGATGTCCCGCGGCTCGGCAGCCGCTTGCTTAAGTCGCCTTCGATGATGGTCTCGATCGCCCGCGTCACGCCGTCGATCCGACCGAGGGCACCGGCCCCGACAATCGCGGCGCCAGTCATGCCGAGGACGAGAACCACGAGCCCTCCCGAGGCCATGGCCCCGAGCAGAAGATCGCGGAATTGATGGATTTCGCGCATGTCCTGCGCGACCAGGAGAATGTTTCCGGACGCAAACCGGTGCAGAGCGCCGCGAAACGGCGCCGCCTCGCCGCCGCGCGGCAGCGTGAAGTGAAACGGCTGGTCCATCGGCGGCAATGGAGACGGCAGGGTTGCCGGTGTCCCCGCGAGCCACTGCCCGCTTTCCGCGAACAGCGTCATCGGGCGGTTACCGTCGGGATCCAGCGCCGCGCGCTCGTTCAACTGCTGCCGGCGCTCGTCTGAGTGTGTGGCGACGCGCGACGCCGTTTCATTTTTGAGCCAACTGTCAACACCGTGAGACACGTAACCGGCAGTCTGCCAGTACATGAACACGAACAACGCCAGCGAGGCCGCGCCGAACAAGCCGAGAAACAGCAGCGCAAGCCGGAAGCTCGTGGTCCGTGGAATATCACTGAGACCGACGGAGGACATAACCTGAACCTCGGACGGTGTGGATCAACTGCGACAGCCCGCCCTCTTCGAGCTTTCGGCGTAGCCTTCCGATATGAACGTCGATCACATTGGTCTGCGGATCGTAATGATAGCCCCAAACCTCCTCGAACAGCATCGTCCGCGTAACCACCCGACCTGGGTGCCGCATCAGGTATTCGAGTAGGCGGTACTCGCGGGGCAATAGCTCGATCGTGCGGCCGGCGCGGCGCACCTCGCGAGTCAGCAGATCGATCTCCAGATCGCCGAATTGAAGCGTCGTCTCGCGCGCTGGAATTGCGCTGCGTCGCGCAAGGACCTCGATCCGTGCGGTCAGCTCGATGAACTCGAAGGGCTTGGTGAGATAGTCGTCGCCGCCAGCCCGCAAACCCCGCACCCGCTCATCGACGGCGGAGAGTGCGCTGAGAATCAAGACTGGCGTCTCGACTCCGATCGTGCGCAGGGTCGCGAGCACGGCAAGTCCGTCCAGGTCGCCTGGCAACATGCGGTCGAGCACGACCGCTTCATATTTCTCGGCGGCGGCCTTCAGTAGCCCCTCGCGGCCGGTATGTGCAACGTCCACGTCATAGCCATGATCACCTAGCGCCGCGGCTACTTCCGCCGCGGTCCGATGGTCGTCCTCGATGACCAGCACTTTGCCCATCTCTTCCACCGTCACAGGGTTGGCCGGTCAACCTTCAGCCTAGCATTCTCCAGCCGTTCAAACAGCAGTCTGCATCCGGCCGCGGCTCGGCCGGACGCAGGCTGGAAGTTCTCGTCGCGCGGGCGCCGGTTTCACCGTGGCGTATAGCCATTGAGCTCATGGCCAATGGCCAGCTCCTGGCGCGTTGTTCCGGATGGATTTTGCTGCAACAGGTCCCGCTGCGATTGCATCAACTGCGTCGCGTAATCATCCCGCATCTGCTGCTGCAGAGGGCTGGTTGCTGGCGCCGACAGCGATAGGCTGGGGTTGAGGCCATATGTGGGCACATGTGCTAACCCCCCGCGCGATTGGGCCGCGGCGGGGGCGATGGCAAGCGCTGCGACAACAGCGCAATCAAGGGAAAGGATAGGTTTTTCATCGGACTGCTCCATCTCAAGCGTGAATTTTGAACTGACCGCTGCGAGGCGTGTTTGAAATCGGCTCCGGGCCTAATATTGCGCCGACGAGGCGAACTACCCATGTCTCGAACGTGAAATCGCGTTTAAAAGCCGAGGTGCTCGCTTGCGTGTGCTGGTGGCCGAAGACGACGACCGGACGGCGGACTATCTGGTCAAGGGTTTGACCGAGAGCGGTCACGTGGCCGACCGGGCGACGGACGGCGCGACCGCGCTGGCGATGGCGCTTGAGGGCATATACGAAGCGCTCGTCCTCGACAGGAAGTTGCCCGAGATGGACGGTCTAACCTTAATTCGGCACTTGCGGCGACACGACCTACGGCTCCCTGTGCTGATGCTGAGCGGCGCGGCGACCACGCTGGATCGCGTCGAGGGGTTGCAAGCCGGCTGCGATGATTATCTTGCCAAGCCTTACTCATTCTCCGAGCTGCTGGCGAGACTGGAGGCGCTCGGTCGTCGCAGCGAGCGCACCTACGGAGACCCGGTTTTGCGGGTCGGCGATCTTGAAGTCGACACCGTCAGCCGTACCGTCTCTCGCGGCGGCCGGGCCATCGATTTGCAACGGCGCGAATTCTTGCTGATCGAGCGGCTCGTCCGCCACGCCGGGCAGGTGGTGACACGATCGATGCTACTTGAAACGGCGTGGAACTATGACTTCGAGCCGCGCGGCAACATCGTCGATCGGCATATCCACCGGCTTCGCCAGAAGATCGATGACGGTTTCCAGTCGCGCCTGATCCATACGGTGCCGGGCGCGGGCTACACGATCCGCCCAACAGAGAACACTTGCTGAGCCGGAACTCCCGCATCACCGAGCCGGTTTTAGTTTTAAGCGAAACCTCAAGCGTCGCTGAGTGCCGCCTTTGTCGCGGCGGCTGGTCGATGCCTGCACCCGAAGCAGAGATTATCCTCGGCGTGCTCTACGAGAGCTACATCCACCCGCTGACGATCCTCTCGACGCTGCCTTCGGCCGGGCTCGGCGCGCTGCTGATGCTGATGATCGCCCATCTCGACCTCAGCGTGATTGCCCTGGTCGGGGTGATCCTGCTGATCGGGATCGTCAAAAAGAACGGCATCATGATGGTCGATTTCGCGATCGCCGCAGAACGCAACCAGGGGCTCGCGCCGATCAATTCAATCCGCCAGGCCTGCCTACTGCGCTTCCGCCCGATCATGATGACAACGATGGCGGCCCTGCTCGGCGGCCTGCCGCTAATGCTCGGGCACGGGACGGGATCGGAGATCCGTCAGCCGCTCGGCTATGCGATGGTCGGCGGTCTGTTGCTGTCGCAGGCGCTGACCCTGTTCACGACGCCGGTCATTTATCTTTATCTCGATCGCCTGAATGTGTGGCTCAATGCCGCGGCGCCCAATAATACGGTCCAACTCCCTGCCAGCCCTCCTTGGCGATGGAATTAGAGGTCTTTGGGGCCAATTCAAATCGCTGGACGCCCCTTTAAGCTCTCCTGGCGAAATCCGCATTGCTGCATTGTGGCAGAGGAACGGGGAGCAAACTCGACCTCAGCGGTTCGATGGTGGCACCGCGAATGGCTGGAATCGGCGCCTATCGGGCGATGCTTCGCATTGGCGGCGGCAGGACGAAAGTTGCCAACCGCGGCGTAGCAGGTGCTGTCCGCGACCTGCCCCCTGTGGCTTGCCAAAGGAGCGAAGCGTTGCTCGACGTGCTGGCCTTGACTTGAAACCGCGGAGGTCCGCTGTGGGTCGATTTGAGCGGCTCGATCTGGAGCGGCGGAATGACTGCTCTTCGGGCGTTGGGCGATCTTGTTGGTACAGAAACGCTCCTAGCGAAGCTTGCTAAAACTCGAGCAAGTTGTCCCGGAAGCGGGTGTGGGAGTAGGACGACCTTTACAGGCCGCGGCGCTTGAGCGCGGGAGCTAGCCCATCGGTGATCTGGGTGATCGCCCGCCGCGTCAGCGGGTCGCTGACCAGAAATCCGTCTCCGCCGATTTCATCCATGGCTACCAACCGCAAGCGCACCGGTATGGTCGGCTACAATGTGCAGGCGGCGGTAGACGCCAGGCATCCGCTCTCCTCAGCGTAGATTTCGGCGTCGACCGCACTCTACAGCGACGGGCGCCGCTTGCACCACGGATTGGCAGTTTCCAGCGAGGTCGCGAGGTGAAGCAATCGCTCCTCGGCATACCACGGTCCAATCAACTGAAGTCCGACGGGTAGCTCGTCGGCGGTGAAGCCGGCTGGTGTCGATAAGGCCGGATGGCCCGTGAGGTTGAACGGATAGAGCGGCGCCGCCCATTCGGCGTACATCTCGGTCGCGATCGAGCCGCCGGCGTCGAGCAGCTTCGGTGGCGCGATCATCGTCGGCGTCGCGATGATGTCGAAGCGCTCGAAAAGATGCTGCACCGTGCGGAAGAGACGCGTCCGCTGATCGTGAGCGCGCACCCAATCGACGGCCGACCACCGCGTGCCTTTGGCGATGCTGTCGAGCATCGATGGCGTCATGCGCTGGCCCCATTGTTCGACGAGCCCACCGTAACGTGCCGCATGAGCGCTTGATGCGATCACGGTGTAGGTGTCGAACGCGTCATCGAAACAGGGGTCGCGCAGTTCCTCGACGATGGCGCCTTGCGTCGCAAGGCTGCCAACCGCCGCGCCGGTCAGCCGAGCCACCTCGGGGTCGGTGCGGTAGCGGCCGAAGTGCTCGATCCAGCCGATCCTCAGGCCACGCGCCGCGCCTTCGGGCGCCAGCGTGGCGGCGGGGGGCGGCGGGGCGCCAATTGAGAACGGATCGGCGTGCAGCTTCCCCGCCATGACCGAGAGCAATAGCGCGACATCCTGCGCCTGCCGCGCCATCGGCCCGACAAAAAAGTGGGCGGCGAACCCGTCCGGTGCCTCCAGCGGGATGCGGCCGAGCGTCGCCTTGAGGCCGGTCAACCCACAGCATGAGGCTGGACAGCGGATCGACCCGCCGCCATCGGTGCCGATCGCCAGTGGCGCGACGCCGACCGCGAGCGCCGCGCTGGCGCCGCCGCTCGACCCGCCGGGCGTGTGATCGAGGCTCCACGGGCTACGGGTGACGCCGAAAGCGGGACTGTCGGTCAGCACCTTGTGCGCGAATTCGGGCAGGTTGGTCTTGCCGATGATGATTGCGCCGGCGGCTTTGACCCGCGCGACGATGGCCGCGTCTTCCGGCGCGATCGTGTCCATGAAGGCGGCCGAACCGTTGGCAAGCCGCAACCCGGCGACCGCGATGTTGTCCTTGACCGTGATCGGCACCCCGTGCAGCGGCCCGAGCGGGCCTCCCGCCATGACGGCCGCCTCGGCGGTGCGCGCCGCCTCCCGCGCCGCGTCGAACAGCTTCAAGGCAAAGAGGTTGAGGATGGCATCCGTGGCTTCCGCCTGCGCCAACACCGCGTCCATCACCTCGACCGGCGACAGCTCGCGCGATGCGATCCGCCGGGCCAGTTCAGTCGCCGGGATAAAGCACAGTCCGTCGTCGCTCATTGGCAGACTCCCCTATGGTCAGTGCTTTTCGATGTTCCAGTAGGGCTGGACATAGGCGGTCAGTACACCGGAAATGTTCTGGCGGTAGGCGCTGGCGACATCAAACTGACCCTCCGGGACGTAGGGGATGAACTCCCAGAGATGTCGCTGAAGCGCCTCGAATGCCGCTTTGCGCGCGTCGTCGTCGGAGGCGAGGAACACCTTCTGGCGCAACGCCTCGCCTTCGGCATCGCAGGGGAAGCCAGCCCAGTTCTTCTTTTCGCACGACAGGTCGAGCGAGACGTTGGTCAGCGGATGGTACCACGAGCCGCCGATCGCGTAATAGGTGAACAGATGCCAATTGGCGCCGCCGGCATTGAGATCGGCGGTGTTCATGCGTTTGAACATTGTCGCAAAATCGACCATCTGCAAATCGACCGGGATGCCGGCGTCGCGCAGCCGCGCTTCGGCAACCTGGCTCATCGCGTTGATTGGTGGCAGATTCGGCGTACCGAGCAGGATCAGCTTCTCACCCTTGTAGCCGGCTTCGGCGAGCAGCGCTTTGGCCTTCGCGAGATCGGGCTGGCGATAGGGCTCGGAGCCGGCCTCGGTCGAGAGCGGCCCGCCGCAGACCGTGAAGGCGTAGCACGTGTCCCATTTCATGATGTCGCCGGCGACCGCCGCCATCATGTCGTGCTGGTCGAAGATCAGGGCCAGGGCCCGGCGCGCGCGGACATCGTTGAAGGGCGGGATCTGAAAGTTCGGCCGGACAAAGGCGACCGATGGCAGCACGTTGGTGCGACGGACGGTGATGTCGCGCGAGCGCAGAAACGGCGCCGTATCGGGTGCGATGCCCTCCCAGAAATCGACCTCGCCGTTGGCGAGCGCCTCGGCGGTGGTCGTCGCATCGGGCAGGATGTGCCACTCGACCCGGTCGACCTTGACGATCTTGCCCCCCGCGAGCCCGTCGGGCGGTTCGGCCCGCACCGCATAATCCGCGTAACGCTGGAACACGACGCGATGGCCGGAGACCCGCTCGGCGGCGACGTAACGGAACGGTCCGGAGCCGATCGGCTCGGTGATTTCGACGCCGTCCGGGCGGGTGGTGTCCTTCTCGCGCATGATCGCCGGGATTGGCGCGCCGGCGCCGGCGAGCATGAACTCGACGAGGCCGAACGGCTCCTTCAAGACCATCGTAAAGCTCAGATCATCGACCGTCGTCAGCGAGGCGAGACGGTTTTTGAGCGGCGCGCCGACCGAGGTTCCGTCCATCCAGCGTTTGAGCGAGGCGACCACGTCGCGCGTCGTCACCGCGCTGCCGTCGTGGAATTTCAGTCCCGGGCGCAGCGTGAAGGTATAGGTCAGTCGATCGTCGCTGACGGTTTCATGATCGACCATCATCGGCTTCGGCGACAGCGTGTGGTCGAGCGCGAACAGCGTGTCGAAGACCATCTGCGAGTAGATGCGCGAGATCAGGTTGCGACCGCGCGTCGGATCGAGTTCCTGCACGTCAGCGCTCGGCGCGACCTCGAGGATTGTCGCCGGAGTTTGCCCCCAGGCAGTCGCCGCGATTACGGCGAGTGCGCCCGCTACGACAAGGCTTCTGCAAAACCTCATCCGGCCCCTCCACGTATTCTGATACCGAGGGCAGCAAGCTTAGGTCTACCGACTAGACAGGCACGCTCGGCTTCTACCATGCGACTATAACGAACCGCACAATCGCCGCGCGACCTTTCAGGCGCACGTCGTTATCGCCCGGCCCGTTCGGTTCGGCGCCCAACAGAGGTTCGAGATCAACGGCGCGAGCGCCAACGGTGTCGATGAGATGCGGGAGCTGACCGCGTCGCACGTGGTCGACGCCGCGTCGATCCTGACCTCGCGCCGGCGTCGGCGGGCGAAGACCGACCGGATCGATGGCGAGACCCTGGTGCGCACCCTGATTGTCAAACGGCACGCAATCGGGACCCCGGATTGGCGTCCAATGTTGGCTCTGACTCACTTTCGATGCAGATACGCTAGATTTGGTAGGCATAGCATTGGGGGATGCTTGCCATGGTGTACTCGGGCTTTCGCTCATTGTCGCCGGCTGGTTTGCTGATCAACGACGTCGAGATCGGGCGCGATCGTATTCTGATCACCGCCCGATGTCGTGCCAGTGCTGGCAAGTGCCCCGACTGCGGGCTGCGCTCCGGGGATGGTGTCGGTGGGGGTCATGATGTCGGGTCGGAGCATGGTAATGACCGCGCAATGATCACTCTCCTGCGCGTCAGGATGGCGATCGTGAGAGCGGCTAGGGTCCAGACTCCGTACTGCGGGAAACGTGATCGCTACGAGCCTCCCGTCGCCTTGCGGGAGCTCTGTTTCCGGATCGGCCGCTTCTCACGCCGATAAAACGTATGGCTTTGATATACCAAAAAGATCCCGACGAATCCCGACAAACATGAAAACGATATCAGCCAAGATCCAACAAGAATTACCCCAATTGCAGCAATCGACCACTCTTTCCAAAGATAAGGCGCATGGTATTTCAGCTCGACAGAATTAACTCTGTTTGAAAAATTCCGCTTCGACCAACGGAGCGGCGTCCTGCTCGATCTTGATGGCGCTCAACTGGCCGTCGGAGCGCGCGCGCTCGGCGTTCTTGGCATCTTGGTCGATAGGGCCGGCAGTCTCGTCTCGAAGGATCAAATTATGCATGCCGTCTGGCCAGAGACGGTGGTTGAGGACAGTAACCTAACCGTCCAGATTTCCGCGCTCCGCCGCATACTGGATGAAGGGCGCTCCGAGGGCAGCTGCATCCAGACTATTCCGGGACGCGGTTACCGCTTTGTCGGCCGGGTGACCTGGACTGAGCCGGAATCCTACCTTTCTACCAAAGCAGCCCTCGATGCCCGCGGCGACGCCGTCGGTGCGGAGAACCCCCGGTCACCCGCGATAGTTGTCCCGATCGGCCGCCGCCGCGGACCGTGGCTCAGCATCGCAGTCATCTTCATCGCGCTCTGTCTCGTGGGGGCGGCTTCGACGTTGATAGCAGCCTCGCACTACGGCTGGTTCAGCAAGCAAGCCGTATCGCTGCCTCGGTTGTCGATCGTCGTGCTGCCCTTCGCCAATCTCAGTGACGACAAGGAGCAGCAATATTTTGCCGATGGCATCACCGAAGACCTGACGACTGACCTGTCGCGGATCGCCGGCAGTTTTGTGATTTCGCGCAACACTGCATTCACCTACAAGGACAAACCGGTAAGCGCCAAACGGGTCGGCCGCGAACTCGGTGTGAGCTATGTGCTCGAAGGTAGTGTCCAGCGCTCGGCCCAGCGGGTTCGGATCGGCGTCCAGTTGATCGACGCCGAAAGCGACGCGCATGTGTGGGCGGAACGATTTGAGCGCGACACAACCGACCTCTTCGCGCTGCAAAATGAGATCACCAGCCAGATCGCCATCGCCCTTAACCGCGCGATCGTCGGTGCCGAGGCGGCCCGGCCGACCGATAATCCCGACGCGCAAGACTACATTTTTCGGGGACGCGACGCGATGATGAAGTCCTCCCGCGGCAGCGCTGCGGAGGCGATCGACTTGTTCGAGCGCGCCTTGGCACTCGACACACATTCCTCCGAGGCGCAGAGCTATTTGGCGATAACACTCATGAACCACGTGCTGGCCGGATTGGTCGATTCAAGTGAGGCCGACATCGCTCGTGCGGAAGCCCTCGCCGGCCAAACCTTGGCGGCGTCACCGCACAGCCAGGTTGCGCATTACGCCAAAGGCCAGCTGCTGCGGGCTCAGGGCCGATACGCGGAGGCCATTACCGAATACGAGACGGTGATCGCGCTCAATCGCAACTTTGGAGCGCAATTCGCACTCGGCATCGCCAAACTCCACGCAGGGTCAATCGAGGAGACGATCCCGCTTGAGGAGCAGGTCATCCGCCTCAGCCCCCATGATCCCTTTATCGGTGTTGTGTATGCGCAGATTGGACGGGTGCATCTACTGCAATCGCGCAACGACGAGGCGATCGCCTGGCTCGAAAAGGCGCGCGGCGCCAATCCGGGGGTGCAGTTCCTTCATGTCTGGCTTGCGGCCGCCTATGGACTCCAGGGCGAGACCGAACGCGCCACAGCCGAACTCGCCGAGGCCCGCAGACTGCGCGGCGGCAATCAAAGCATCGCCAGCATGCGGGCCGGCATTAGGACCGGGGCGCCGAAATTCCGTGAATTGGTCGAAGCTACGTTGATCCCTGGGCTGCGCAAGGCAGGAATGCCGGAGAACTGAACGATCTGTTTTTCGTATTTCTTGAGCAGAGCTGATTTCGATCGCCCCCGATACAAGCTCGACAAATCCACCGTACCTCCGCGGCGACGCGCCCTTGTCGGAACTCTTGCACGACCCGAAAGGACGGGGGCCGAAGAGAACGCGAGCCAGCAACGCACGCGCCGGACACAGAGCCGGGAAAGCGTGTCACAGACACCGGAGCGCGTACGGACGGCCGCAAGGTTTTGCCGTCACTATCCGAGGTGGGAGCCGGACGCGGGAACGCCGCACGTCCGGTTCTGGGCGGGGGGACCAGGGTAACCTGGTTCCCTACCGCCATCGCTACCTCGCCATCGGCGCGAACATCCAGAAAAGCTGAACGCCGCGGAACTTGGACGATTAGCAACGGCCGCTCAGCACTTCAGAGCCGCCTTTCCACGGACGAGAAAGCCTGGCACCTGCAACACGCCCCACCCCTTCAATAATTGTGTCCCATACCCCCGCAATGATTTGATTTTCGGACACTTTCTCGTGTCCGTGGATCATGATCATCGACCTCAGCTTCGCCTCCGGCGACCTTCGCATCCGGACCCGCTCGACCCCCGCCGTCCGCCACGCCGTCGACCTAGCGCGTGCCGTCCTCGCGCTGGGCGACGACGGCCACCTGACCGTCCGCCACGTCAGCAAGTTGCCGGAGATCGAGTTCGACGACCATTACAGCTCCCGCGAGGCGATCGAGGAGCTGCTGCGCTTCTGCACGCTCTACGAGACCGAGGAGGGACTGGCGCTGCTCGTGCGGCGGGTGCGGCGCGACGCCAGGCTGACGCGGCGGCAGCGGAGGCGGCTGATCGAGGCTATCGCGCCGACGCTGGTGGTTGGTTTTGGTTGTTGCGAAGGTTGATCAGCCGGACCGCCTCCGGATGGGTCACGCACAGGTGGAGGTTCGGGTTTGAGGGCCGTAGTTGGCCGATGTTGAGCCAAGCGTGCCGGGAATTGCAGCCAGCCCGCTCCACCTGGTAGCCGCAGGCGATCGCCGCCGCGATAAACATGCCGCTGCTCACGTATCGGCCGTCCAGCTCCACCTCCTCCTTGAGGCAGTAGCTGTTCCCCGCCCGACTGTTGATCTTCCGGGTTCTCGGCTGCTCGTCGAGCCAGTTAAGTGCCCGGCGAAACTGGTCGAGGGCGGACAGCGTCAGCATCTCGCGCCGGGCGCGGCGGGTCTCGGCGGCGCGCTCCTCGGGGCTGCGCTTCGGCCCGCCGCCGACCACGAACCCGCCGAAAGTCAGATTCGGGATAGAGCTTAAGTATCCCTCTGACGGTGACCTTGGTCGTGGCGGTATCATCAGTCGAAATCACCGGGACCTCGACGTACAGGCAGCGCGAGACGTCGTCAGTATATCACGCGAGAACCGCGCCCATAATATCCGGGAGATATTTCCCGCCGCAGGAGCGTTCGTCATGAAGACTAGCCTGAGCAACCCGCTGGAGATCGCCGCGGTGTCGGTTCCGGGCGTTCCCGGGCTTATCGGCCTGACCCTGCCCGGCACTCAGCATGAGCGGTTATCGAGATCGCAGATGCGGCCCGCTCCACACGTCCGCACCGGCCGCATCGATAACGCGCACATCGAATGTTTCGCCTCGGTTGTGGGTGAGCACGGGCACCGTTTGGGCATGGATGCAGGCGGCCGAAACATCCGGTGCATCAAACTCACCCCAGTCGATCGGCTGCTGGGTGCCTCGGCAAATGATCTGGTAGCTGTACAACATAGTTAGTTCCACAACTAGACGACGTACGCTTGTCCTCCTAACTCGTCCGCAAGTTATACCCCAAAATATCCACAGCCACAACAATGCAGATTTTGTGGGCCTTTTGCCTGTTTTCCACAGGTATATCCACCCGTGCACAGCTTGAACGATCGGCAACGATCTGGTCTTAACGATGCGCGGTCAAAGCATCGAGGGCACGCGCCTTGCTCCGGGGTGCAGGCAGTGTCTGGGCTGTCGCGCAGTCGCGGACAGGAAGCCGCCAGTGCATCAAGCGAGGCGTCAGGGCCCTGTAGTGGAGCGGCCATTCTCGGCCAGCCCGACCACTCGTTGCATTCACGCGCTTGTGCCACCTTTTATCGAGGCACATGGTGTGTCGCCCGCGGTTTTGGGGATTAGGAGGAGCGATATGCGTTTCGCAAATAATTTCCAGCGCGGCGGACGCCGTTTAGCGGTAGGCGCAGCGATGATGGCGGCGGTTTCGCTGGCTGGGGCCCCGGTTCCGGCCCAAGCGCAACATGACCACGGGGGTGGTGGAATCAGCACGGGGGCCGCGGTCGGCCTCGGGCTTGGCGCGTTCGCACTCGGCACTGCGGCCGGCGCGGGGGCGTATGGGTATCCTGGATATTACGCGCCAGGTTACTACGCTCCTGGTTACTATTACCCGCCGCCGCCGGCCTATTATCCCGCGCCAGCCTATCCCGCGCCACGGAGTTGCTGGTATCCGTATTACCAGCAGTACTACGCGTGTTGAGTCGCGCGCTGTGAATGGCCGGACGCTTCAGCGGGGGCTGCCTCTATGCGAACAATGAGGTGTAGGCACGGCGGGACGGGACGGACGCCGCGAGAGTACAGGGGAGGGGGTATGACACCGGCGTGCCCGACCGCGGCGGCGGCGCAACGACAACACCCCCTCCCCCTATGCTTCTGAAGCGTCCGTTCCCGTCCGCCGTGCCTACGCGGCTTGGCTTCGGCCAGTGTCGGAGTTCAGGCTAGCCGTACGCTTACCGCCTCTGGCCCCTTCTGACCATCGGCGACATCGACGGCAACGCGCTGGCCCTCCGCTAACCCCATCAGGCCGGAGCGCTCCAGCGCCGAAGCGTGCACGAAGATGTCTTTGCCGCCGCGATCCGGACCGACGAAGCCAAACCCCTTGATGGCGTTGTACCACTTCACCGTGCCGATCTCCTCGGCCGTGGCGCGTTCCCCAGCCGGCGCATAGGCAGGTCGCTCCGGTCGTGCACGACGCGGCTGCTCTGCCATGGCAGTACTGGCATCGACGCTCAGGATCTCCGTCACCTGGGGCCCCTTTGGACCTGGACCGGCGCGGACCTCAAGCGTGGCACCGGGCGGCACGCTTCCGTGGCCGCTACGCTCGACCACGCTCACATGCAGGAATGCGTCGCCCGAACCGTCGGTCAGCTCGACAAAGCCAAAGCCCTTTATCCGGGTTGTACCATTTGACAGTCGCTCGGACAGGCGGGCCCGAGGGGTTGTCGAATTGCGGACCACGCGGTGGCGCATATCCGAAATTACGCGAAGGAGGCTGGTAGTCATCGTCGGCGAAATCACGGCGGCGGGCGGGGCGAAAATCTCTCTCTCTGTTGCTCACGTTAGGATCCTGCTGGGTGGGGGGCTCTTAGTTTCCGGCTCAACCAAAATATCTCTGTGCCTTTAATGGGTTACTATCTTTACAGAATAATGACTCCCTCGGTCGCTTCAGCAAGGCCGTTCAGCGCGTCCGCTCGCAGGTGGGCGAAATAATCCGGTGACCTTGGGAGTACAAGCAAGTCGCGACGTGAACTGGCCCGAGGTGCTCTGAGCAGAACAACCGCATTAGCGGGCGCCAGGATAGCGACGAGCCCAACCGTCGTTACGCCAGCGGCTGCTCAGAGCATCCGCCTTGTTGCTGCGCGTTCCTGCGACGCTCCCTTGAGCAACCTATAACGGTCGCTCATAGCTGGTGGCCAGAAGTGGCCTTCAAAGGCATACCGACCTCGCTTGATCCCCACTCCAGCTACCTTAATGCGGGGGATCTTGGACAACTAAGGGCCGAGAGCCAGGGTGAGTTCGCTGGGGTTGGGATCGAGGTCTCGATAGAGAACGGCCTCATCAAGGTGGTGTCGCCCATCGACAACACACCGGCGGCGCGTGCCGGGCTGAAGCCGGGGGATTTCATCACCCACTTCGATGGCCGGCCGGTGCAGAAGCTGACCCCCTCGGAGATGACCGCAGCGATGCGTGGCCGAGAGAATAGCGAGGTCACGCTGACGATCCAGCGCGGGGCACGTGCCCCATTCGATGTGAAGCTGGTGCGCGCGATGATCCGGATCCAGTCGGTGCGTTCGCGAATGGAGGGCAACAGCATTGGCTATGTCCGCATCACCACTTTCGACACGAAGACCGATGCTGAGCTCAACGACGCATTGAAGAATTTGAAGCAACAGGCCGGCAACAAGCTCGCGGGGATCGTGCTCGATCTGCGCAACAGCCCCGGCGGGCTGTTCGATCAGGCGGTAGCGGTATCCGATGCTTTTCTTGAAAGAGGCGAGATCGTCTCGACCCGCGGCCAGCACGCTGACGATGCAAAACGCTACAATGCGCACCCGGGTGACATCACCGGCGGGCTGCCAATGATGGTGCTGATCAACGGCGGTTCTGCCTCGGCCTCGGAGATCGTTGCCGGCGCCTTGCAGGATCAGCACCGGGCGATCCTTCTGGGTACCCGATCCTTCGGCAAGGGCTCGGTGCAGACGATCATCTCGCTGCCAGGCCATGGCGCGATGCGTCTGACGACAGCGCGGTATTACACGCCGTCAGGTCGCTCGATCCAGGCCAAGGGAATTGATCCTGACATCGTGGTCGAGGCTGCCAAGATCGAGCATCCGGCAGGCGGCGAGGATGACGCCGAAAATGCCGCCGATCAGGCGACGGTCGATCCGTCGGTCATCGGCTCGGCCACCGATTATCAGCTGGCGCGCGCCGTCGACATGCTGCGCGGCATCTTGCTGCTGAATGCACGGGCGGAGAACCGAGCACGCGCTGTGCCGAGGTGAAAAATCTCCACGCCGGTGTCGACGCCGATGACCGCCGGTAACAACTGTTTCCGGCGCCGAGCCACCGCCGAGCTGCTGGCAGCGATCGTCGGTTCTCCTTCCTCGGGCGCCGACGACGGCCACGGGACGCGTCTCGAAAATCGGGGGCACCGAGATGGCCGGCGTCGCCGACGGCGGCCACGGACGCGCCTCGACGACGGGCGGACACCGAGATAGCCGGCTCTGTCACCATGCACCGATGGCCCTCGACGCGGCCCGGACACACCATCAGCTCGCCGCGCGTCCCTCGCGCGGATAGGCTCGCGCGAACAGCATCCGGCTGTGGCAGAGCCGGACATGCGCGACCTTCACGGTCACCGTCGTCCCGTTGATCAGCACGATCTCGTGGCTCCAGTCGAACTGATAGGCCTCGCCCGGCGCGAAACTCAGCGGTACGTAGGCTTCTGCCGTCGCGGCCCCGCGCTCCACGCGCCAGACCTTGGCGTACCGGCGAACCGCGTCATAGCCGCCCTCATAGCCAAGCCCGCGCAGTTCTTCGAACATCCGGATCAGCGTCAGCCGCTCACGCGCCGCCTTGCCCTCATTCGCTAGCAACAGCCCGTCAAGATCGGCGCGCCACGGATCGATCCGTGGCAGCGGCTGACGACCACGCTCATAACGAAACTCGGTCGCCTCCGACCGGATCACTTTGCGCACGACCTTCCGCGATACCCGAAACTCGCGGCAGATCGCCTTGATCGGCTTCCTCTGGGCGAAATACGCCCGACGGATCTTCGCGATCGTCTCCACTACCAGCATCCCCGAACCGGCCCCCATGTTCCCCATGGAAGCCACTGTGGACCCGCCGTCGCCGGGGTCCCCCATGCCGATTCACACTCGAACGGCTGCTTTGGGGCCCAAGAGCGGTCGCTCGGCGAGAGTACGGGGAATGACGCAAACGCGCCGTAAGCAGTCGTCGCCCAGTGCCGACGACACGCCTCAATCAGGCCCAACCCGGGGACGCTGCCATTGCGGGCGGTGCGCTTGGCTTGCCAAACGGACGAGCGGCCTACTAGCCATTCAAACTGATTTTGGATGTTACGTACGAGCGCAACAGTGCCGTCGTCAGCTATCGCTGCTCATGCAAAAATTTTGAGGAAACGTGACCGCCATCACGCTAGGCGCTCGTCAACCGGACTACCTTGAAGCAAAAGCAACGATAGTGAGGGAGGTCGGCCGTGGAAAATTTCAGCAAACGGACCACCGCATCTCTCTTTGTTACGTTCATCCTCCTCGTAGTGGGCTGGGGACTTTGGATGGAAAAGGCTGCCGAGCCCCTAGCGCCTCCCGTGCACTGCGACCGCCATCTCGTCTTCACCCCTGGGGGCAAAACCTAGAACGGCTCAATTCGGCTGCCAACGTCGCGAGCCCAAAAAGGGCGAGTTTCGGAAGCATTGGCGTATTGCGTTCGTGGTAAACCCGCCAACCGCCGCCAGAACTGCTGCTCCATAACGTACCGGGTCACGCACGACCCGCCCCCGTCAAATCCGTGGCGTTACCCCGGTCGGCGGTCGACGGCTGCTCGGCGCTGCGGCGGATCGCCTTCATCACCTCGGATAGTAGGACCCGGTTTCGGCCGGACCCCGCCTTGTAGAGCCGCAATTCTCCCCGCTTCGCCATTCGGAGAAGGTGCCAGTACGGTAAGTTTAGCCGCCCAGCAGCTTCCTTCAGAATGTAGAAGGGCTCTATTCCGTGCGTCTCCCGAGCGGCCGAAACGGGGGGCTCATTGATGTCGAAAGCAGCCCCCGATCGGCTGCTGCTTCGGAACCCCCGGTCTGACCTTGCGCCACACGGGCTCTGGTCCTGCGCTTGCGCGCGCTGGCGAGAAACGTGGCCGGCTGTCATGACCTCTCCAATCCATTCGCGGCTCAGCCGCGGTGGTCGGGAGAGATTTACGAGATCGCTCCGGCGTGATTCCGGCCCCTGGGGTGCGGAGACGCGGGCGGTGTTATGACTGAGGTATTTCCGGGTATGAATCGGGCGACAGTGGCGGTAGCTCTCTCAACTCAATCGCCGGGTGCTTAATAATTTCCTTGATTTCATCTATGGTGAGATCGCGATAAATCCTGTTCAGGCGACATTCTTCGTCTTGGCTGTCAGGTTCAACTGGCGATTTTCCGCCAGGCTCCGGCAAATAAATAAGAGATCGGAACCACGAAACGGAGTAATCGACAGCCTTACGTCGTCCTCTATAAATGTCTAGGCATAATTCTATAATATCTCTATTTGACGAATATCGAGAATTTTCTTGAGGATCATCGAACACGCCATCTTTCAACAACCAAAAAGCATACCAATGCTTCTGAATTGTGGTATCACGGCCCCTCACGGCATCATTCATCTTTTTGAAGAATGGCTCCTGAGAGGCCTCGTCGTCTAGCAGGATGGCACTCAGGACCCCAAACGCGAACCTCACCTCGCCCCAGGAATGAAGGAACTCGAGCGTCAGTGACCGTCGGGCGATACCGTTTTCGACCACTTCCATGTGGTTTGCAAGGCGCGCACGCATCCACTCCGGCAATCCGGGATCAGGTTGGCTAATCCCGAGGATCTGCCAGCTGTACTGCAACATTTGAAGCCGCTTAGCGTCCTCAATGACATGCCGCTGACTTGCGTCCAACTGCTCTGGGAGCGAGCTCGAGATTTTCGCCGGCTTAGCGAGCGAGGCTTTGTAGCGGTCAACCTCCGCTCGCGAGGGATGTTGGGACCCCCGGACTTCGCTTCGCAGGAGGGCAAACTGATACGCGATATCCGTCCAATCAATCTTTGAGAGCGACGCCTCATCAGCCATGGACAGCCTGCCATCGGAACGTTGATGCCGGCGCTAAAGAGCATAATGCTCGGGCGGAGTCTCATATTTTACCCCATTGCTTGTCCTTCGGCTCCCTCGTCCCTCTGCCGACGATCGCGATATCGGTCCGCGGTTCGAAGCACCGCGGACCGAGGCCGGCGTCGACAACATAAGGACCCAAATTGCCCGCTAGTCCTGATTGCCGCGGTGCGTCTGTCCAACAGCCCGGCGTCAAGTTCAACGGGAGGCTGATGCTGATCAACGAGACGCAGGACACGGAAAAATCGACCGCGCTGGCGACGTTGGCAGTTCGGCTCCAATGCTTCACCAATTCGATGTACCGCGGTGCGAGACGACCGCGTTCGACTTGCTACGCCCACCTCACGACGGAGGTGTGGCGCTCGCTTATTCTATTCGGCACCACGAACGACCCGCGGTTCCTGCTCAATCACAAGGGCGACCGATGCTTCCGGCCGGTGGTCGCGTTGAGCTCGACATCGGAGCACGGCGCGTCGACGAGCCGTGACCGATTGGCCGGCAGTTTCGGCCGTGGCTGCTGGTCCCCGCGACCTGCCTCCGCCGCAGTAAGCGAAACCTCACGGGAAATCATCCGGAATACATAAATCGTAAAATGATTTGAGTTTACTCGAAGCCAAAGCCACTGCGAGTTCCTTTTTGGTCCGCAATCGCCGGCGCTCATGCGCTGTCATTTCTTTTCGCACGTTGTGCAATGTACGCGCCCATGTCGTGGCCCCGGGGTATGACACCCCGGGGCCACACTCTCAATGCAGTCGGTCAGCGGCCCTTTCGAAGACCTCAGCCGCACCATGGATAAACCCCAGGGCAAACCAGGCCGGGTACCCCGATTGTTCTAAGTGTCTGCCCGGAAATGAGTTTGGTGATTCCAGTGACTTGTGATTCGGTTTTGGTGTGAATCAGAACCGGAAGCGCAAGATGTGGACTAAAATCACCCGACAGCAGTATCGCCGCAAGGGACGAGGGTATTCAAGCAGCATGACCGATGGGGAATGGGCGCTGATCGAGGGCTTTATGCCGACGCGTTGTCGGCTGGGTCGTCCTCGGGAGGTCGATTTGCGCCACATCGTCGATGCCGTGCTGTATATTTTGTCGGCGGGGTGCGCCTGGACATTGCTGCCACGAGAGTTTCCGCCGGTCTCGACGGTGCAGGGCTATTTCTATCGCTGGCGCGACGACGGCACGTGGGAGCGGATCAACCATGCGCTGGTCATGGCGGCGCGCCGGGCGATGGGGCGCGAGGCCAGCCCCAGCGCAGGGGTGATCGACAGCCAATCGGTGAAGACGACCGAGGCCGGCGGGCCGCGTGGCTACGACGCGGGCAAGAAGGTCAAGGGCCGCAAGCGCCATGTCCTCACCGACACCAACGGCTTTCTCGTCAAGGCCGTGGTGCACCCGGCCGACGTTCAAGACCGCGACGGCGCCCCGGCCGTGCTGAAGGCGGCGCGCCGGCTCTATCCCTGGCTGCGCCATGTCTTCGCCGACGGCGCCTACGCCGGCGACAAACTCGCCCACGCCCTGGCCGGGCACGGCGCCTGGACCCTCGAAATCGTCAAGCGGTCCGATACGGCCAAGGGCTTTGTTCTCTTGCCCCGGCGCTGGGTCGTCGAGCGCACTTTTGCCTGGCTCAACCGAAATCGTCGTCTCGCCAAGGACTTCGAGGCCGCCATCAAAACCGCAACCGCCTGGCTCTATATCGCCAGTGTCAAACTACTCTCAAGACGCCTCGCCCGAGCATGATGCAACCTCTCCGATTCTCGGGCGGACTCTAAGAGCTCCCGTATCTTGTCTCGGTGATCGTCATCGGCATTTGTCCCGATCAACTCTTCCAGGGTCTCGTCGGTCGTATAGCCAATAATATCGCCGAGGCTTGGTTCGCTAAATGAATACAGCGGCCTAGTATCTGAGACCATATCGAGATTGGCATAATCTTTTCTCGAATATTCCGCCATTCTCCAAAGTTGCTCAAAATTTGCGTCTTCCACCGCCCATTTACGCCCCGCTGTACGGCCATCTTTCATTATCGGGACCAATATTTTTCCTACACCTGATCGAAAACGATCTAAAACCTCCTCAGTTATCATCTTATCCAATACGTCGTCGGGCACTTGAATTGATCGCTCTAGGCGTTCACGATTATTTTCCATTGACGCTCTCCTTTAGATTAGCGATCCATCCGCGATCAGCCGCAGTGGATGAGGAGAGGTTACTGGATTGCACAAGTGCACCCCCCGGACCCTAGGGTGCGGATGGGCGAGCGGTGCTATGACCTGGGTGTTTTCGAGTATAAATTGGGCGACAGTGGCGGCATTACTGCTTCAGCGATGACGACCGCCTTGTTCCACGGGCGATCATCGGTCCCTCGATTGTGAAATCACCCGCGTCGCAGTCGACGACGACCATTACAAAGGTCCGTCCCGACAATCCACCGCACTAATCCAAATCGCGAACGTCTCGCCATCGTCAACCCACTGACACACTGATCCAAATCAATGTGAACTAATACGTTCGGCGGCTGGAGTGCCTGCGAGCCCTGGTGGCTTCGCAGGAGCAGCACATTCTTGTTAGGCCGAGCACCGTGCATCCCGCTTCGAACATCACGAGACCGTGCGTGGATTGCTACGCCGTGAAACCATGTGGGTGCGATGGTGTTCGCACAGCCGGTGGGCCTGCGCTCACCTGCGTACCAACGGCCCCGGCGGGTGGGCCTGCGCTCACCTGCGTACCAACGGCCCCGGCGCACTATCCCGACAGTTGGTGCGCCGGGGTGTTTCACGCCCTTACTGCGGTGCTCGCGGCCGAGGGTGGTTCGAACCCGGCGGAGCGCGAGGCGTGTGCGTCGCGAGCCGCTTTATCAGCGCCGCCGTCCCTCAAGTTCCAGCGTGACCAGGCGCGCTAGCAGTGTCGCTGGGTAAAGCTGGCCGATGATTGCCTCCAGATTGGTCAGGGCACGCACAAACGGCTGCACCGGCACGATGTCGCCATACCCCACGGATGTCAGCGTGACGAAGCTGAAATAGAGCATCACGCTGTACTGCTGCGGCAACGGAGCATCGGACGCGACATTGGCCAGCGAGCCGGGTATCAACTCTGACGACAGGCGGTACGCACCCGCGAACGCCATGCCTAAGGTGAGATAGAGCGCTATCGCGCCCAGCACCCGATGCCTCGTGATCTCGCCTGGGCCGAGCACTGCGCGACTCAGCAGATAGATGACGAGCATTTCAGCGATGAGACCTCCAACCCCGCCGAGCAGTGATGACGCCTTCGAAAGCGTGAAGAGTTCCCATGTTGCCGCTGCCACGCCCGCAACAATTGCCAGCACCGCAATCGTCGTCGCGACCGGCCCGCGAGCGATCACAAACACGAGGAATGCGAACCCCAAAACAGAAAGCTCTAGGACGAGACGTCCGCTCCAATGGTCCGTCGCAGCGACGGGTCCCGCTACAAGGAGGATGAAGCACTGCAGGGCTAGCAATGCGGTCAGCGCCGGGTCGGCCGCTCGCTCGCGCCGCGTGTCAACGCGTTTCACTTCGATATCCACAGCGCCCCCTTTCTTCCCATCGCTGATGCATATCAAAACCGGCGGCGCGTGGCTGTGGTAGATCGCTTTCGATCACGCTGGGGTCTCTACCCCTATCGCGGTCGGGAGGCGGCGGTCCAATTCGCAACCGGCCGCCGCCTCACCTGTCCGGGCGGATGGGTCCACTGCCCCTTTGCCCTAATGCTCCTGATGGTGCTCCCTGGCTGTCTATCCGCGTGCTGGGGTCTCTGGGGCATCCGGCAGAGGGAGTTCTGGAAGTCAGGAGACACCGAGATCACGCGGGACAATTGACCGGCCTGCAGATGCCGCGCGATGTTTGACGATGCGTGGCAGCCCGACAGATGGACCTCGGGTCCTGACGAGCGTGGCGCTCGTGCTGTTGATCCTGATCTTGGTTGCCATCGCCCCGCGCGATGTTGGGTAAGCATGGCCGAGACCCTCTACGAAGTCGTGGGCGGGGGACTTCCAGTTCTCCCACAGCCCGGCCAGCGCCATGACGGTGATTTTCACCGCCCTTGCAGCACCATTGCATTTGCGCCATCTGCGCGGGAAGAATTTGGTCTGCCGGGCCAGTGCGGCCAGCGGCTCGGAGCTTCATCATGGCTGACCGCCCAACGATCCGGGTGACACACGACGGCACGCGCTCCGTCATTTCCTTTGACCCGCGGACCCCTGGACTTCCGGAAAAGCTATTGGAAATCGGTCGCCGCGAGGACGCATCCGGGTACGCCCAACCTCCGTACGCCCACTCAAGCACCGGACGCCGCTTTTATGACTGGTCAACTATTGCGGACGCTGGGATTGGGGAGGCCCATGCGCAATTTGGGACAATTGCGAGCGTGCAAGAGGTGTTGCTTTGGGCACAATCGCAAGGTTGCCTTATAGAAGGCGAGATTCCAGGGTTACCATCGGCGTTCCCGGAGACAGCCGCGCCAAGTCTTGAGCCAATCCCGAACGCCCACTCGCGGTCCCAACCGCCAACCGGGCGGCTGTTGCCACACATGCCTTTGCCCCCGCACCTGCACAGGAAACGCTAACCTCACGGACAATGAACTCGCATATGGCCGGAGCACGCGTGGGCGATTACCCTCAGCAAGTGGCTCTACTTTTCTGCGCTGGGTTCGCGCGGCAGCACCATCTGCGTTTGCGTCATCAGCGCGGCAAGTTTCCCGTCAGCGCGGTAGATAGAGGTCTGCAGCACGATCGTGCGGCGCCCGATGTGGACCGGCACGGAAACACCGGTGAGCCGGCCCGGCGGGCAGGCGCGTAGAATATTGATCTTCGATTCGACGGTTGTGGTCCGAAGGCCCGACGCGATATTCAAGCCGGCCAGCGTGCCGCCCAGATCGTCGCCAAAAGCCGCGAGCGTGCCGCCATGTACGTGCCCGCCGCGGTTGACGTGTCGGTGGTCGGCATCGAGTTCACCGACGAGTTTGTCCTTCTCGGCGCTCGTAATGCGGATGCCGAAATGCTGCGGCATGCCGGGATTGGTAAAAGCTACCGTCATGACGGCAGCATCCGGAGCGTAGGGGCAGGACGCAAGGTCGTTCGTCTTTACGCTCACGATGCAGGTACCTTCCGCCGGCCAAACCGGTCGGGCAGGTCTGCGTCACCCGCGACCAATTCCTTCGCATGGTGGAAGCCGCCGGCCAAGCCCCCAAGAGACCCCTTTGCCGGCGTGTTGACGGTGATGGGGTGCACCCCCTCCTAAGGAACCTTCTGCGATCCTTGCTGCGCCCGTAACAGTAAGCGGGCACGCCCGTCCGCATCATTTCTCTGCTTCTTCGTACTCGAACGAGGCCGACAAGTGGCTCGGGGCTATAGGCGCAGTTAAGCGTCCGATGTCTGCCTTTCGGGCAGGCCGGCCGGTGCGGCGGGTCGCAGTCCGTGCGACACCCGCGCGCCTGGGCCGACCCTCAGGAAACACGCAGCCTAGTCGCCGTTGACCTTTCCACGACGCCGCGCGGTCTTAGCAACCGGCACAATCGCGCGCTCTGAACCCCTTGCGACCGGGTCGGGTGTAGCGCGTCGATCAGGATGAGAAGGCGGCGACAATCAGGATGATAATCCCGGCGTCGCGGCGGCCCCATGATTGTCGCGGCTTGATTGTCGCGCAAGAGGTAGCGGTGTTTTTGATTGTCGCGGCGCGACAGTCAGGCATTGGCGGCGATTGTCGCGCGGACTGGCGGGCGACCAGGCCCGCGTTTGCGATCGAGGGCGGTGCGGCGGCGATAGCTCTCGACGTTCATCTCGAAGATGGTGGCGTGATGGACGAGGCGATCGACGACGGCGAGCGTCATCGCCTGGTCGGGGAAGATCTTGCCCCATTCGCCGAACGGCTGGTTGGCGGTGACGAGCAAGGATCGCCGCTCGTAGCGCGCGGCGATGAGCTCGAACAGCACGCTGGTTTCGGCTTGATCCTTGGTGACGTAGGCGAGGTCGTCGAGGATCAGCAGGTGGTATTTGTCGAGCTTGGCGATGGCCGGTTCGAGATGAGAGTTCGCGGCGAGCGACCTGCAGACCGCTGGACGAGATCGGTCGTGCGAGTGAACAGAACGCGCCATCCGTTCTCGACGAGCGCGAAGCCGAGCGCTGCCGCCAAGATGGCTCTTTCCGCCGCCCGGCGGCCCGAACATGAGCAAGTTGGCGCCTTTCTCGAGCCAGCTGTCGCCGGCGGCCAAGCGCCATGACCTGGGCCTTGCTGACCATTGGCACGGCCTCGAAGTCGAAGGTGTCGAGCGTCTTGCCGGGCGGCAGTCTGGCTTCGGCAAGATGGCGCTCGATGCGGCGGCGAGCGCGCTCGGCCATCTCGTGCTCGGCAAGCGCCGCGAGGAAGCGGGCTGCCGGCCATCCTTCCTTGTCGGCCTGGGCGGCGAGCTCGGCCCACACCAGCTTGACCGCGGGCAAGCGCAGTTCGGCCAGAAGCAGCTCGACGCGGGCGGCGTCGATGGCGTTGGCGGTCTTCATGCCGCGCCGCCTGACACTTGGATCAAAGGCCGGACGGTGCCGAGTTCGTCGTAGAGATGGAGCGGCGCCAGCTCGACGGTGATGTCGGGAATGGCGGCGGGATCGGGCATGAAGCGGCGGGCCAGAAGCATCGAGATCGGGCAATCTGCCGGCGTCGAGCTCGAGCGTCGATGGCGGCGGCGAGTTCGGCCTCGCAGGCGCGATCATGGGCGAGCGCCAGCAGCCCGACCATGATGCGGCACGCCCGCTTCTCGCTGTCGCCCGCGATCAGCGCTTCGAACGCGCGCCGGTAGGCGCGGCGCGGAAAGAGCTGCTCGCGATAGACCAGGTTGAGCAGCGCCATGGGCTTTCGGCGCAAGGCATGGATGACGTGCCGATAATCGACGACATGGCCGTGCTTGCCACTGGGATGCGCCCGGCCGCGCCGCAGCGTCATCAGCGAGCGTGGCGCCGAGGAAGCATTCGAGCCGATCGTCGTAAAGGCGCACGCGCAGCCGATGGCCGATCAGGCGCGAGGGCACCGTAGTAGAACACCTTGCGCAGGACGAAGCCGCTGCTCGAGGTGACGGTGACGATGGTCTCCTCGTAGTCCGTCGTCCGGCGCGCCGGCAGCGACTTGCAGCGCCGGGCGCTCGAGCTCGAGCCGCTTGCGGTTGCCGCGCATTGCGCCGCCCGACGATCTCGTCGACGAAGCGGCGATAGTCGTCGAGCGTATCGAAGTCGCGCGAGCCGCGCAGCAGCAGCGCATCCTCGATCGCCTGCTTGAGATGGCCGTGCGGGCTTTCGATCGACCCATTCTCGTGCGCGATGCCGCGGTTGTTGCGGGTCGGCTCCATGCCGTAATGGGCGCACAGCGCCTCGTAGCGGCGGGTCTGATCCTGCCGCGCGTCGTCGTCGAGATTGCGGAAGGCGGCCGACAGACTGTCGCTGCGATGCTGCAACGGGAGCGCGGCCGAGCGCCCACAGCGCATTCTGCAGCCCCTCGGCCAAGGCCACAAAGCTCTCGCCGCCGAGCACGACATGGGCATGCTCCCAGCCGGAGAAGGCCAGGCGGAAGTGATAGAGCCGATGATCGAGCGGCGCGCCGGCGATGCTGACGCCGCGCTCGCCCATGTCGGTAAAATCGGACAAGCCGAGCCGGCCCGGCGGATGCTCCTGTCGGAAGATGACGTCCTGCTCGGCACCGTTGAGCGCCCGCCAGGTGCGGATGCGCCGCTCCAGCGTGCGCCGGATGCCGGCGCCGATCTCGGGATGGCGCCGCCGGATCTCGTCGAAGATGGCGACCGGCCGCAGGCCCGGCGACGCTCTTGAGCAGCGGCACCACTTCGCTGTCCCAAACCGCGAACAACGGGTCTGGTCGTCGCCGCTCGCGCGGCGCTTTCTTTTGCGAGGGCAGTCGCGGGTCTTGCTCGATGCGATAGGCGGTGGCGGCGCTGAACCCGGCTTTGGCCGCGGCGATGAGCGGCGGCTCGGTTTGGCGGAAACTCATGTAAAGCCTCATCTGGTGGTCGGTGATGTGGCGGCCGGGCAAGGGGCGGTTCCTCATCAGCGTGAAGAACCTGCTTCCTATCCGGCCGGCCGCGACCGCCAGCCAACGCGCCCCCTTGCGGGGCCGCGCCGTTCGCCGGATTCGCAACGTCACTCGGGCTACGCCCTCCTGCCGTCACGCATCCGGCGACATTCTCATCCAGATTGACGCGCCCCTCTCATCCTGTTTGTCGCGCAGCATCTCAGGCACCATGTGGGCGGACACAGGTTCCGCCTACATGGGATCGGCAGGCCCTGACCGCCGGGCCGCCGAGACCGCAGCAGCCAGGGCCGCCTTTATCACCAGCGCCCGAAAGCGGACCGGTGTGCTGGCGATTAGATCGGGCTGGCCCGGCTGTGCTCGATGCACCGGTCAAAGATCATCTGCACCCAGCCGGGCCGCCCTCTACGGGATGCGGTGCCATTGCTTGAGGGACCCCAACGCTGGCAATGCTCCCGTACCCCCGATCGTCCACACGCTGCTGGCTGGCATCGAAAGGCGATCGGGATCACAAATCAGCCGCGCCGCAATTGCGGCCGTGCCGCCGCTGCGGCCGGCTCTCCTGCCGGATACGGCCGCTGAAAGATCAGATAATGCCCTTCGACCGCGACCAGCGCCCAGCCAGCCGCGCCCCAGGCATTGAGCGCCGCCGTGATGCCGGAATAAGGATCGCTGCCGCTCAGCGAGGCGGTGGCGTATTCGAACATAGCCGGCGGCTCGGTGCCTTCCGGCCAGGGTGGCGCATCGGGGCTTAGCGGCATCGGTTGCTAGTCCTTCTGGAGGTCGAAATCGGCCGCGACATCGCCTTGCACCAGCCGATCGAATAGTCCCTGCCATTCCTTGATCAAGCCCGAACTTTGGCGGACGGCGGGCTGATCGCGCCACGCCACTGGGGCCTCGATGCAGGCCGCGCTCGCCCGGTCGATCTTCAAGACGCCAATCTCGGCTGAAGGCCACCAGCCGGCTACGGAAGTTAACTCGGCCCGTAGCAGCGCGGCCCTTTGCTCCGCAGCGCGTAAATTCTCAGTCTCTCTTTCGAGTAGCGCCGCAACCACGTTTGCCGCCGCTCTGCGGACCGCTGAGAGGCTATTCGACAGCGCGGTGGTGGCTTCGGTGGTCTCGCGGTCAAAGCGCTGCTGTGCGGCCTCTGCGGCGGCGAGACGCTGGACCAGATAGCCGCGATCATCGTGGCCGTTGGCGCGCTGCGGGATCGGGCGGCCCAACTGGATCGCCTCTTCGAAGGCGACTTGCTCGGCGCGCTGGTGCGCATCCAGCGTCGCCAGCGTGGCTTTGGCTTCGGCCACCCCACGATCGGCTCTTTGGCTGATCGAGCGGGACGCGGTTTGTTGATCCTGCGCGAGCTTGGCGCGTGTGTGCGCCTGGGCTAGCTGTTGCCGGCGCTCGGCGAGCTTGGCGTCGATATCCGCTTCGCTCGGCGGCTGCGGCGGCTTTGGAACTTCGAACCACTTCCGCAGGAAAGCCGGCGGGCCAGGAGGCTCGGCGCGCGATAGCTGATCAAGCTGGACGTTGAAGGTTTCGAGGCCAAATTTTACCGTAGCCTGCTGGCCTCCGTTAGACATAGATAAGAACTCGACAGCCCGCTTTGCCGGGAACCCGTTCTCGATAGTGGTGAGAACCAAGGCAGTACCTGGGGTAAAGACGGGTTCTGTGGCGCTGCTCATCGACAGTGTCCGAAGTTGTGGCTAGGCCGAGCGACGCCAAAATTCGGCGTTTCGTCGGTTCATCGCCTTCAACATCGCGGGGGCGCTGTCGCCTGTGCGGCTGCTGATCTGGCCGTCCAATTCGTGAATGCTGCGTTCGCCGGGACGGTTGCCGGGCGAGGCGGACCAGCTTTGCGCAGGATAGCCAGTGCCTGGGTTGGGGGATTGCTTGCTGCCTGACCCCATTGGCACCGGACCGGTGAGGTCAAAGGTGCCGCCGAAGAGGACAACATCATAGGTGCCGAATGAATTTGGCCCCTGCATCTCCAGGCGCTGGCCACGGGTCAAAGCCTTATGGCGGAACAGCGTGGTCGGCTGGGTGCTGTTCCAATCTCGGGTTTTTGACCAGCGGCGGCGGTGGATACCGTTGAGCCGTTTGAAGAACTTGACGTTGGCGCTATCGCCCAGGCTGTGCCGATAGGTGGCATCGTTCTGGTTCATATCGGCCCCGTCATCTTCGACGCAGACGATGGCAATCGAGCCGTCCTCCTGCTGTTGCAGCATGTAAGTCATGCCCTCGGGCGGCGGGTCCAAGGAGGCAATAACTTCGCCTAAGCCGGTCTCGTCCTCGGGGGCTTCTTCTTGGTCGTTGCCTTGCAGGTGCTCCCCGAACTTCTGCACCTTGTTCAGCCCGCCGATCGCGCTGTTGATCGGGTCCTCATCGGTGATGTTCGGATTGTATGGGGTGTACGGGTGGCGGTATTGTTGACCTGTGGAGGAATGGCCGCCTTCATCGACAGTAAAGCCGCCTGCCTTGGCACCAGGGGGCTTTGACGGCGGCGGTGCTTTACGCGGCGTGCCGCCGCCTCGCGGTGCCTTGCGTGCCCTGGCCTTGGCCAGCGCCTGCGTCGCGCGATGGTGCGCCAGCACTGCGCGGGAGGCGGAACGGCCGAAGTTGCGACCCGTTGGGGCCGAAATTATCCATTTGCTGATCCCTTGCATAAAAGGCTCGATCGCCAATGCGGCAGGCTGGGCCGCAGCGGCCGTCCTGCACCAACGCAAGATGATTACACTGGAAATTTCGTTGCCTGCCGCGACCGGGGCCGATCTGCTCGTAATTCGCCTTATAGCCAACGCTGACTTCGCGCAATTCGCTGTTGCGGATCGCCTTAATCGCCTCGGGATCGTTGATGACGAGGTCGCCGATACAAGAGGTTATTCTGTGCAGCGAGGCCGCGACGTGGGTTCATCACATGCCCACACGCGAAATCGCGGTAATTCTCGGGGGATGACATCATCGCTGGGATGATCGAGCGTTACCGGTTTGCCTTGCAGAGCTGGCGATCGTCGCGGGATGGAAAACGTCTTCCGGTAGGCGATCGATCACGATTTGACCGCGTGCGTCGCCTCGGATGGGGATTTCCTCATCGCTGTGCAGTTGAGGCCCGGTCCTGGCGAGCGGCACCGCGCGAATGATCAGAAATCCTTCGGGGGTAGAGACTTGCTGCGGCCCGAGCTTCTCGGTGGTGAAGAAGTCAGCTCATGGCCGGGCCTCGGTCGATCGCCGGGCGGCTGTCGCACGTGCGACAGCCGGGGCGGCAGTATCCCGCCGCCCTGCCGCCACTGGACCGGTGGACCGGACAATAGGATCGACGCGGATGGCCCTGCGGCCGGCGCTGGCGGGCCCGTGAGCGCGCTAACGCGTCCACATTGGCCTGGGACAGCCGAAAACGCCTTTCGGCGCTTCAGCGGGCTTCCTGGGGGCTTTTCCGTCGATCGGGAATGAGAGGAAGGAAAGGACATCGAGACCGCCAGCCAGCGAAGCGGCAATATTCGCTCTAATTCACCGAAATACGATAGAAATTATTGCAAGTCTTCATGCCGTCGTCTGCAACGCCTTGATTGGGGTTATACTTCGGCCGGCCATCCACGATAGAACTGGGAGTGCTCGTTTTCCATCCTGAGAACGTCTCGCGAAACCGCGAGACGTTATTTGCAGCGAGCGCTCTAAGCCGCCGACATCTGCTGCTCACGCTCGAGTTCAAGCATCTGTTCAGCCTGCCAGGGAACCATCCCAAACCCAGATTTACGCAACGCCTCGACACATTCGAGGAACTCGACCTGCCAAGGCTTGAAGCGGTGGCGGATCGGATAAAGTCGTTCGAGCGCAGCCAGCTGCAGCCTCCCGCTGCTCGGCCCTCGCCTCGGCCTCGGCGGCTTGCTTTGCGCTTCTCGCGCTCGGCCAGCGGCAAGAGGACCGGCCGGTTGGTCAGCTTGGGCATCTTCGATCGCCGCAGGGCATCCCGCTTCCGCTGGGGCAGATCGATGATAAATGCCGGTGAAGTTGCACCAGCGCGGGCACCCCGCCGATCTTGGCCGAGCTTGATCGCCTGTTTGCATCCCGTGGAAGTCCGTAGCCGGCGGATGGGCCGCAATAAAGCAGCCGCAGGCCAGCGCGAGTTCTGGCGGCATCTCGTTCGCCTGCTGCGCCAGTTGCATAACTTGTCTAATCGATATGTTGACGTAACCATGCTCGGAGAGAGCAGCGATAACTTTGGCAAAGAAGATCGTTGCAAAGCTGGCGTTGTTCTTTCTCGACATCTTCTCGGCACGATGACGAAGTCTTGCTATCCGGCCGGCATCCAGTCCCGGCTGGTTTCTAACCCTCGCCGGCACTTTGGCAAGGCGGCCGGTGGGGGTTCTAAATTCGGCGCGGGCGGCTGGCGTCAACATCTCGGTTTTCCTCACACGTAGGCGCGCGATGACGGCGACGTTTCGTCGGCTTTTCTGGGCCTGTCGCGGTCCCTGCTCCTGCTCCCTGCGGCTATACCCGTACCCGCCGCCGGCTGTGTCAAAATCCGCATCCAGCAAAGTTGCTTAACCCCATCAGCGAGACTTCAGCGGGTTAACTTCCGGCTAAAGCGTTGTTTTCAGCAGAACCAATAGCCCCCGCGTTCCGTGCCGATGCCGTCCCAGCAGTGATCGACAATCCCATGCCGGTAGGCATAGTCGCCGCACGCCCGGGTGACCAGTCATTGCATCGCCTCTTAGCCAGACCCCCTTCGGCATACGCCCGCCAGCCGCATTCCGGATCGACGCGTCCAGGCTCGCGGCACCCCCGTCTTTTGCGGCCTCCTTCATCCGGCCAAACCAGATCGGCGCGGGCGGCTTGGTGAAATCAACATAGTTCAGCGGCGGGGGTGGTTCGCCCGCCGCCTCCCGGCGTAGCTGGGCCTCCCGGCGTATCTCGCGCCACTTGACCAGCGTGTCGAGGATATCGCCAAGTTCCGCTGCCTGTTCGGCTTCGGTCATTCAATGCACCAAGCAAAATTGCGGCACCTGTTTGACAAAGCACCAGCCATATTCGTCCCGCTCCAACACCATCCCCTCGATATAGTCGCCCTCGACACGGTCGAACCACTTGCGGATGCGGCTATGCGACGCTTGCGTCAGATATCCCGGCGTTACACCAGTCTGCTTCTTGCGCACCCCCAGAAACTCAAGCGCCGCAAACAACTCATTCGACGGCTTGTCAACCAATCCCTGATCAATATCCAAAATACGGCAGGCGATGCTTGTCGCATCAAACCCTTTATCGTCACCCCAATGGGTAGCCAACACCGATAGTAACCTTGCCGACGCTTCACGGTATTCACCAGAGGGCCGCATCCTCGGGGTCTCCTGTCCAGTGAACTATTTCCGCTCTATACCCGCCTCTCGCGAGGGTTGGTGGGCATGGTGGTGGTGGTTGGGGTGTCCCCCGGCCCCCCTATGTAAAAACACATATCATCATGTCTTTTTTCTACGCGTCTATCAGGGAGCAACCCCAACCACCACCACCACAATTGTCAGCTTCATGTAAAGTTCGATGTCTTTTTTCTACGCGTCTATAGGAACCATCCCAACCACCACCACCATCCAACCCGTCGAGGCTTTCGCCGTCCTCGCGGTCAGTGCAGCAAGTCACCCGCCGCCCGCGCGGCTGACCGTAGTCGGCGCGTGTATCGAGGTATTCGCGGTGGCCACCGCTGCCGCCGTTGCTGGACGCCCCGGTTGACGCCCCGTCATCGTCCGGGCGGACCACACGCCAGCGCTTGGCACCCGCCCGCCCCGTCATCCTCTGAAGCAGATATCCGCAAGCGGCTGGTCCATGTTCTCGTGCAGCCACAATCCCAGCTTGACGCTGTTCGACCCCGCCGTTGCGGTCACCGGCCACCGCTCTGAGCGCGTCGCGCAGTTCGACGAGCAGCGATATCGCTGTCGATAAAGCCTTCACGTGGGATCGTCCGCTCGACCACCGCGCGACGCCCATCGGATCGTCACCAAAGACCGCGTACCAATTTGCCATCACGGCCAGCAGCGCCTCGCGGACAGGATCGTCGGCGCGCACATCATCGGTGGATAGCGCGGGGTCTTCGCAGCCCAGCCAGACCAGCGGTTTGCGGACAAATTCGATGTATTCCCCATATAGACTGGAAGGGACACAAGGTCACATGTAGCTCGCCGGATTGCCGGTAGGCCCGCACGATCGTCAACACCGCCGCGATATAGACATCGCGGTTT